>SVEE01000009.1 GCA_015057525.1 Lachnospiraceae bacterium
TATCCCATCTTCGGAGTAAGACCCCTTGAAGACTACAAGGTTGATAGGCTAGGAGTGTAAGTGTGGTAACACATTCAGCTGACTAGTACTAATAGGTCGAGGGCTTATCCTTAGAGGTTTCTTAAGAAAAACGGAAAAAAGTATTGATAATTTGTTAGAAGAATGTTATAATCTCGTTTGTGTGAAGTTCTGAAGGTACATTAAGTATCTACGCGACATGCGAGGCCCGGTGGCTCAGCTGGTTAGAGCGCCGCCCTGTCACGGCGGAGGTCGAGGGTTCGAACCCCTTCCGGGTCGCTTATATATAATATATTTTTTCTGGGATCTTAGCTCAGCTGGGAGAGCATCTGCCTTACAAGCAGAGGGTCACAGGTTCGAGCCCTGTAGGTCCCACTTAAAACTAAATATGCCGATGTGGCTCAATTGGCAGAGCAGCTGACTTGTAATCAGCAGGTTATCGGTTCGATTCCGATCGTCGGCTTTTTCATCATTTTATATGATGTTATGGATGGATTCCCGAGTGGCCAAAGGGGACAGACTGTAAATCTGCTGCAACTTGCTTCGGTGGTTCGAATCCACCTCCATCCATTTTCTTTTTTTTAATAACGCGGGGTGGAGCAGTCTGGAAGCTCGCCGGGCTCATAACCCGAAGGTCGCAGGTTCAAATCCTGTCCCCGCTACTAATTACATAAGATAAACATTATGCCCAGATAGCTCAGTTGGTAGAGCAGAGGACTGAAAATCCTCGTGTCGCTGGTTCGATTCCGGCTCTGGGCATCTTTTTTATGTCTTTTTATTGAAACTGTATGCGAGTATGATATAATCAAAATACAGTTCATCTATTGTTCTGTGTACAAGTATTTCCTGAATTATGAAAGGGAGAATAAAGGTGGAAAATATGAATACATTAAAAGAAGCATGTACAGAACTTATTAAAACGAAAGAAGCATACACTAAGTTTAAGGAAGAGAAGTCTATAATTAGAAAAAAGTGTGATGAAAAAATAAAAGAAGAAATGAAGGAATTCTGTGAAGAAATGTCAGAAATTGCAGAATGTGCAGATATACTCCTTGATAATTTTAGTCACTATGGTGCAGTTATCAGATTTCCTATTAATATAACTGATAAAGAAGAGGATGTTGTAGTAGTTTGTTTTGCACAGGAGCATTATAGTATTTCAAAAAGCTCCAATGACGAAATATTATATAAATCAGATAGAGATATTGATGAGTTTTCTATCGCTGCATATGAATATATTATTGTAAATAGAAAGTCAATAATAGATAAAACCACAGATAAAATAGTTTCATTTCTTAAGCACGAAACAGATACTATGAATAAAAATATGTCTCAGGAAACAGCATATTATGATTTGCTTTGCGACAAACTTTTTTCTGAGGATATAAAAGAGAACGCAACTAAATAGGATATGTACATATAAAATAAAAGTACCATATGTAAATTGTGCCAATAGGTGATTTGGCATAACTTATATATGGTATTTTTTTGTTTATATGCTGATTGTAAAATGACAAGAAAATTTGTCAAAAAAGTATTGACAAGTATTCTTGTCATGTGTATAATGCATGTTGACAAGAAAAGTTGTCAATATGATAATGATAATTGTCAAATGTAGGTAATATGATGATAGAAGGAGAAAAGCATGCCTCACATAAAATGGTTGGGAATAATTAAAGATGACCTGGGTCGGTATCAAAAAGGGAATTTGCCAGATGGAGCTATTAAAGTGGATATGCCTGATGACATGAATGTGTTGATGGTAAAGTCAATTCCATTTCAGGTAATAGGAATAGTTATCATAACAGTATCTGTATATATAAAAGTAATGTTGAATGAACAATTTCCGTTTGAACTATTTTTTACAGTTATAGGTTTTGCCCTTGGTTTTCTCGCACTTATACTTCATGAGATATTACATGCTATAGTGTTTCCGAAAGAAGCTACGGTGTATGTAGGAATATATCCTAAATGCTTTGCTGCGGTAGCGCTATCAGCATATCCATTAAGAAGAAGCAGATTTATAGCAATGTCACTTTTGCCAATGATACTTGGGGTTATACCTATTACATTATTTTTGGTATTACCAGATGAGATGAAAACTATAAATGGATTAATGCTTGGTATGTCTATGATTGGACTTACAAGCCCCAGTGTTGATTTATATAATGTTTATAAGGTGCTTATGGAAACACCAAAGGGTTCTACGTTACAGTTTAACGGTGATGAGCTGTATTTTTATAAATAAACATGATGATTTATAGAAATGAAAGAATAATTTGAAATATATACTGATAGAAGGGAGATGATTCCTTGCCACTTAAAAATCATTTAAAGGAATATAGAGCAAGACTTGGAGTTAATCAACAGGAGATGGGAAGCTTAGTGAATACGTCCAGACAGACCATAAGTCAGATTGAGAGGGGAGATTATTCACCGTCTGTTACGTTGGCACTTAAGATTGCGAGGGTTTGTGATGCAAGAGTAGAAGATATTTTTGAGTATGAGGAGGATTAATTAGATGAGTACAGATAAGATAAAAGAAGAGATAGTGAAAAAAGAAGAGCAGAAGAAGGTTGCCAGAAAAAAAGAAGATAAAAAATATTTAATTATAATGATAGTGCTTTTTGCAGTTTCTGCAGTGGGAGGTTTTCTTATCGGATGGGGTATGCGTAAATTAGAAAAATCAGGTTTCTCATTTCCTGATATAAGCGACAATTTTATTGAAACAGTTACATATCTTATGCCAGCAATTTTCTTTGGAATTAATCTTATATTTTTGATATTTGGACTTGTATTTATTTCTAAAGCAAGAAAACAGTATGAACTCTGGGATGGAGAAGATGAAGATTTTGCAGATAAGATTGAAGAAAAAGTTGGTATACCATTCAGCTTGTCATCAGTACTTATGGTAATTAATATGTTCTTATTCGCGGTATGTGTAAACCTTGACATGCAAGTTGAACTTGATAAATCCACTGAAAAAGTAATTATGCTTATAAATCTTATTGTGTTTATTTTCTCTTTTGTTGTAATATTTATTGTTCAGAAAAAAGCACTTGATTTAACAAAGGATATGAATCCTGAGAAGGAAGGTAGCCTTTACGATGTAAAGTTTGCAGAAAAATGGGAAAATAGCTGTGATGAAGCACAGAAGCTTATGGTATATAAGGCAGCAAAAACAGCATTTACTGCCATGACAAGTATGTGTATGACTCTTTGGGTAGTTTGTCTTATTGGTGATATGTTTATGGGATTTGGACTTGTTCCTGTAACTCTTGTTTCAATTATATGGATAACAGGAATTATTTCCTACCTTGTTGCTTGTGCCAAATTGGAGAAAGCAAAAAATAATATATAATAGATTCATATGGAGATATCCGCCATTTATTGGCGGATATTTTGTTTTATAGGAATATTGTTACTTGGAACATTATTTGTTTTTCTATAAAAAATGTGTATCGACAATATTGTTCTTTTTATTTTTTGGAAGCTGTGATAAACTTCTTATTGTCGAATTTTGAACTTTCAACATAAAAGTATAATATTTGTATAACTAGGAATGTAATTAAAATAACGAAATAATATTTGGAGGATAAATATGAGTTCGTATGTAACATTTAAAGATGTATGCAAGACTTACCAGAGTGGGGATGTTAAAGTTGAGGCTCTTAAGAATGCCAGCTTTGAAATTGGAAAAGGTGAGATTTGTGTAATAGTAGGCCAGTCAGGTGCAGGTAAAACTACTCTGTTAAATATTTTAGGCGGAATGGACAAGCTTACGTCGGGGGATGTTTTCCTTGATGGAGTTAATGTTTCTAAATTTGGCAAGAAACAACTCGCTACTTATAGAAGACAGGACATAGGATTTGTGTTTCAGTTTTATAATCTTATTCCAAATCTTACAGCCATTGAAAATATAGAAATTGCATCTATGTTATCAAAGGATCCTATGAATCCTGAAGAAGTTTTAGAACAGGTGGGTCTTAAGGAAAGACGAAATAATTTCCCTGCACAGCTTTCTGGTGGTGAACAGCAAAGAGTTTCTATTGCCAGAGCTTTAGCTAAAAATCCCAAGCTACTTTTATGTGATGAACCTACAGGTGCTCTCGATTACGAGACTGGTAAATCAATTCTTAAGCTCTTGCAGGATTGTAGCCGTAAAACAGGAATGACCGTTGTAATTATTACACATAATTCTGCGCTTACAGCTATGGCAGATAGAGTTATCAAAGTTAAGAATGGTGCTATATCTTCAGTGAGAATGAATGACAATGTAGTACCTGTTGAAAATATTGAGTGGTAAGAAGCATAGATATGTTGATTTTATGTTATTAATTAATTGTTATAGGTGACTATGGTGAATAAAGCATATATAAAAAATATATTTAGGACAATTGGAAAAAGTAAAGGTAGATATTTTGCTATCATGGCGATCATTGCTCTTGGTGTAGGTTTTTTTTCTGGTATTAAGGTTACAAAGTCAGCAATGATTGAAAGTGCCAATACATTTTATGAGGATAATAATTTTTATGACTTTAAGGTCTTATCTACATATGGTTTTACTGGTGAGGAAATTAGTGAAATTCAATCACAGGATTATGTCTTGTCGGCTGAAGGCGGATATTCTGTTGACTTTTTGTTTGTAGATAAGGATGAGTCAGAAGCTGTTTTAAAAGCAATATCTATGCCTAAGAATATTAATTTAATAGAGCTCAAAGAAGGTAGAATGCCTCAGTCGGATTCTGAATGTGTAATTGATGCATCCCAGCTTGATACAACTCAGTTTGGCAGTGAGGTTATTGGGACGAAGATTACTATTGCTGACACAAACAGTGATGATGTAAAGTCTAGCTTTGAATATAAGGAATATACAGTGGTAGGACTGGTGTATTCTCCGTTGTATTTAAGCTATGAACGTGGAACTACAACACTTGGCAATGGTAAACTCAACGGATTTGTTTATATTCCTGAGGCGGGATTTGATTTTGAGTATTACACAGAGATGTATATAGATTGCCAGGATGTATATTACATCTATGACGAGAAATATGAGGATTATATAGAAAGTCTTACAGCTGTCGTTGAGGAAGACGCACTTGAAAATGTTGAGTCAAGATATGAAGAAATGCTTGAATCCATAGATTTACAACGGGAAGAGGCTATATTTCAGATTACAGGAGAGGTTAATGAACAGGTAAGAGAGGCCTTTTATTCTGAACTTTATGCAAGTGGTCTTGATGATGCAACTATTCAGGCAATGCTTGAATCAGGTGCCATAGTTTATCCTCAGGATGAAGCAGATGAAATGATAGCGAAGCTTATAAGTGAAATTGAGTTTCCTGAGCTTGAAGAACCAGAAATATTTGTTTTAGACAGAAATACAAATACAGGATATGTGTGCTATGACAATGACACTAATATTGTTGATGGCTTAGCTAAGGTATTTCCAGTATTTTTCTTCCTTATAGCAGCTTTAGTTTGTTCCACAACAATGACTAGAATGATTGACGATGAGAGAGGTCAGATTGGTACACTTAGAGCCTTGGGTTATACCAATACAGCTATTATATGGAAATATATGGTTTACTCTGGAAGTGCAGCCATAATAGGATGTGTAATTGGTTTCTTTGGAGGATGCTTTGCATTTCCTTTTGCTATTGGTGAAGCTTATAAAATGCTTTATGATTTCGGAAGAAGTGTGGAGTTTTATTTTGAACCATTATTGCTTATCATAACAATTTTAGTATCATTGCTTTGTTCAGTTGGAACAACATTTTTGGCGTGTAAAAATGAACTTAGATGTATGCCGGCAGAGCTTATTAGACCTAAGGCTCCTGCGGCAGGAAAACGTATTTTTATGGAGAAGATAACATTTATATGGAAACGTATGAAGTTCCTTCATAAGATAACTACAAGAAATGTTTTCCGATTTAAAAAGCGTATGATTATGATGATTATGGGTATTGCCGGTTGTACAGCTCTTGTCATGGCAGGCTTTGGTATTAAGGATTCTGTCTCAAATATAGCTGAATTCCAGTATGATGAAATAGAAGTATACGATATGGAGATTACATTTGCTGAAAAAATTTCAGATGAGGATTATAATGAGTTAGAAAATATTCTTGGTGATAATGCAACAAATATTAGTCCATTATACAAAACTACTATTGAGTATATTTCAGGAGAGTCTGTAAAATCAGTGTATCTTTGCAGTGCGACTAAGGAAAATATGGAGCCGGTTATGAATTTTGAACTCATGGACGGTGAGTTAGAATATCCTGGTTATGGTCAGGTTATGATAAGCGATGGCTTAGCTGAGGCAGCAGGCTTAAGTGTGGGGGACGTTATTACATTTAATGATGATGGATATGATGTTTCTTTGGAAATTTCGGGAGTGTACAAAAATTATGTATGGCACTATGCCTATGTAAATCCGGAGACATATGAAGCTTATTTTAATAAGGGTGGCGACGAATTAGACAACGGAAATGCGTTGGACAATACACTTTATGTAAATATTAAATCAGGTGCAGATGCTTATGAATTAGCGACTGAGCTTTCTGATATGGAAAATGTTTTGAATATTACAGTAGTAGAAGAAGTTAAAAATATGATTTCTAATACTATGAAAATGTTAGATGTAGTTGTATGGCTTGTAATTGGTTGTGCAGGTGCATTAGCGTTTATTGTACTATTTAACCTCAGTAATATAAATATAACTGAGCGTGTCAGAGAGATTGCAACAATCAAGGTTCTTGGATTTTATTCAAGAGAGACAGGGGCATATGTGTTCAGAGAAAATCTTGTACTTACCATTATGGGTATAGTTGTAGGGATTCCTTTAGGTGTGTTACTGAATGGATTCATCATATCTCAAATTAAGGTTGATATGTTTATTATTAAGGAGACGTTGTTCCCGATAAGCTATCTTTTGACCGTTGTGTTAGTTATACTCTTTATGCGTATTGCTGACTGGGTTATGAGAGGCAAAATAGAAGCAATTGACATGGCGGAGTCCCTTAAATCTATTGAGTAAGTTGATGCTATTGGGAATATGCATACATTTGCTATAAACTGGAAAACAGGAAAATTTATTTTTGCTCATGCAAGGATAAAAGCTAAAAAGATGTAAACTAAGGAGGAAATAACTTATGGGAAAAATTTTAATGTATATTGCGTGGTTTCTTGCCATAGCGGGTGCGATTGTAACTAGATTTGTTTATGAAGTATCTGACATAGCATATATTATTTATATGTTGATTTATGTGTTGTTGGGAGTGTTTGGTTATTACATAGATAAAAAATATAATAATCGGGACGCTTAAAAAATTCAGTTTTGCTGAGAGATTGAAAGCACGTGATTATTTGAAATTGATTGTATCTTCTTGATGAACGGATTAAAAGTAAATATTGATTGAATTATCTGTAAAAAATTTTAAAAAACAAAGAATGATAAGATAAGTTGTAGAAGATTACGGATAAATAACTTAGTATATATAAAGTTATCCGTAAAATTCTAATGAAAAATCTAAAAAAATACTATAAAGTCAATAATAATACGGATTAAAAGGAGTAAATATGAATAATTATCCGTATAGAAGGATTCTTGTAGTATAAAAAGAGTATGTAAGTCTATAAAAAATACGGATAATTTTTATGTGTTGAGTAGTATATCCGTACGAGCATATATATGTGCCATGCCGACACATCGCAACGCTTCGCGTCGCTCAGTGTCGCGGCATTCGCCCTATGCATCTTCGCTCGAATGCGCCTGCCTGTGTGCGAGCACCCAGCAGTTACCTTCGGTTCGTATGCGCGTGGCTCATTGCTTGTGCAAAATTTCAGTTTGATTATTTTTAATAATAGGAGTATAATCAGTTAGTGTATTGCGTTAAAGCGATAAATCATATTAGATTTTTATATAAATGGAGGACAGAAAAATGGCATTACATATGGTGAAAAAGGTTCCAGGACCACAGGAGATTAGAGAAGCGTTCCCTATGGAGCCAGCATTGATTAAAATAAAAGAGGAAAGAGACGCCGAAATCAAGAAGATTTTTACTGGCGAATCAGATAAGTTTATTGCGATTATTGGACCATGTTCAGCTGACTATGAGGAATCAGTATTAGATTACTTAAATAGACTTGCCAAGGTTCAGGATAAGGTTGCTGAGAAGGTGTTAATTATTCCTAGAATTTATACTAACAAACCAAGAACAAATGGTTCTGGATATAAGGGAATGTTGCACCAGCCTAATCCAGAAGATAAGCCGGATTTTATAGAAGGTGTTAAGGCTATCAGAAAGATGCACATAAGAGCTATTAAAGAAACTGGTCTTACTGCAGCAGACGAGATGTTATATACAGATAACTGGCCATACCTTGAAGATATTCTTTCGTACGTTGCTATCGGCGCACGTAGTGTTGAGAATCAGGCACATAGACTTACTGCAAGTGGTATGGATGTGCCAGTTGGTATGAAGAACCCTACAAGTGGAGATTACAATGTTATGCTTAATTCATGTGTAGCTGCACAGTCAAAGCATACATTCCTTTTCTCTGGCTATGAGACAAAGACAGATGGCAATCCTTTAGCACATTGTATCTTAAGAGGTTCACTTAATAAGAGCGGACAGTCAATTGCAAATTATCACTACGAGGATTTAAGACTTCTTTTTGATATGTATCAGAAATTTAATCTTGTTAATCCTGCATGTATAGTTGATGCTAACCACAACAACTCAGGTAAAAAGTGGGATGAACAACCACGTATTGTTAATGAGATTTTACATTGTAGAAGACACTCAGATGATATTAAGGATCTTGTTAAGGGTGTAATGGTTGAAAGTTATATTGAGGACGGTAATCAGCCAATTGGTGGTGGATGTTATGGTAAGTCTATAACAGATCCATGCCTTGGATGGGAGAAGACAGAGAAACTTCTTCTTGATATGGCTGAGCAGTTATAATTACGGAGGAATTGAATGAATATATTCAATATTTTAGTACCTAAGCAGATGCTTACATATTTAAATTCTAACGATACACTGGATAATGCAGCAGATTTTCTGATTGCAAGTGGTTATACGGCAGTTCCTGTGGTAGATGATGCGGGAATATATGTTGGAATTGTAAGCGAGGGGGACTTTCTTAGAATCGTAATGGATGAAGGAAGACATAATCTTGGTAAATACAAAGTATCTGATATTGTTAGAACAGATGAGGAAGGTGCAGTACTTAATACTGTGACAAAGAGTGAGGTCTATGAGAAAATACTAGATAGAAACTTTTTGTCTGTAGTAGATGATAGAAGATGCTTTATAGGTATAATAACAAGAAAGAGTGTAATTTTAGAGCTTAGTAAATAAGAGGTATATATGAGATACGCAAATGTATTTTTTGATTTGGATGGTACTATAACAGAGCCAGTCCAAGGAATTACAAACGCAATAATATATGCTCTTGAGAAATATGACATTAAAGTTGAGGACCGGTCGAGCTTATATAAGTTCATCGGTCCTCCTTTAAGAGCTTCATTTAAAGAGTTTTATGGATTTACAGAGGAACAATCAGAAGAGGCTGTAAAACATTATCGCGAATACTATTCGGATAGAGGACTTATTGAAAATGAAATAATGCCTGGAATGAAAGAGGCATTAATAAAACTAAAAGAGTCTGGGTGTCATCTGTATGTTGCAACCTCTAAACCAGAGGAATATGCGAAGAAGATACTGGAAAATCTGGGTATAGCAGAATATTTTGATATAATTGCAGGAGCTACTTTCGATAATACAAGAGATAAAAAAGAATTAGTTATAGAATATCTTTTAGATATTTCAGGAATAAAAACTTCAGGTATGATGTCCCAGACAGTCATGGTTGGAGACCGATATTTTGATATCTTAGGAGCAAAAGCCTTTGGACTCGATAATATTGGAGTAACCTTTGGCTATGGCACGAGAGAAGAATTTATAGAATGTGGAGCAATGCAAATAGTAGATACAGCAGAAGAACTAGTTGAGTATATATTAGATTAGTCTTTATTGTAAAATTGATTTTGGCATATATGTTCTGTTGTACAATATATAATCAAACATTTTAACTGCGTAATTAGCGACTGACGAAATCCACCAGTTACTTAAGACTTAGGCGCGAAAGCATTCTTGAGCGTCTTAGTCGAAGTTACTGGTTAGTTTGTCAGCGCGTTGCAGTTAGTTTGTATATATATTGTACAACTGAATATGTATGACAGAAATCACATTTTACATTTGAATAATCATGGAGGAAGTATGGAATTTTCAGTTGGACAGGTGATAAAATTGAAGAAACCACATCCCTGCGGTGGAAATCGCTGGGAGATACAGAGAGTTGGCATGGACTTTAGACTGAAATGCCAGGAATGTGGACATTCAGTTATGGTATCAAGAAAAATAGTAGAGAAAAGCTTTAGAGGCTATATAGAATAAGTTTAATTGATTAAAGCGTTCAATTGGCAAAAATGCTAAAAACCCTACGGGGTAAACTGTAACAAAGTGCCGAAAATATTTTTTACTTAAAAATAAGCTTACATCTCAAAAATAAATTTGTTAATATATAAATATAAATTCTTGGCTTATAGTTCGAGAAAAGTGGGGAGAATCATTTTAACTGTATTTTGTGAAATGGTTCTTTTAATTTACTTGAAAATTAGAGTAAGAAAAGTTTGAGTGTATTTGTGGTTAATGAATTAGGAGGAAAAAATGTTTGACGTAGGAGATTATATCGTATATGGACAAAATGGAATATGTCAGGTAGTGGATATTACACATCCGAACATTTCAGGTGCAGATGCTGACAGACTGTATTATGTATTGGTACCACAGAAAACTAGAGATAGTAAGCTTTTTTGCCCGGCAGATAATGACAGGGTAATACTTCGTAAGGTGGTAACTGCTGAGGAGGCAAAGGCAATCATAAAGGAAACGAAATCCTTAGAACCGCTTACCATAGCCAATGACAGAATGAGAGATGACAGTTACAAAAATGTCATGAAACAGTGTGATTTGAGACAATCCATTCAAATTATAAAGGCTCTTCTTATTAGAAAAAAGGAAAGAGAAGAGAGTGGCAAGAAGATTACTGCAACAGATGAAAGATATCTTAAGATGGCAGAAGAGTTTCTGTATGGAGAACTTTCTATTGCAACAGGCATGGATAAGGATACCGTCAAAGAAATGATTATGGATAATTGCAATTAAATTACGAGTTAATAAAAGCATCGAATCTATAAAAATGTTCGGTGCTTTTTTATTGAAATAAAGGGGAGAAGTTTATTGCAGAATAAATCATATCAATTTACACCCAAGTAAAGTTGTGATAAAATATTAGAGTAGTACATAATTTGTGGTGTATTAAAATTACAGTATAAGTATAGGTTTTATGGAGGACAATAATATGGGTTTAAAAGATTTACTTGATGATGGAATTGGCAAGAAGATTGCAGATGGAATTGGTGATAAGGTAGACGAAGCAGCTATCAAAGAGATGGTAGAGAAATTAAAGGATAAGGTAGACGAGGAAGAACTCGTTGAGAAGTTAATGTCAAAGTTCAACTTAGATAAGGCAAAAGCATTAAGCTTTTTAAAGAAATAAGAATATTAGTAAAAAGTGCTATGGATATTTCCATAGCATTTTTTATTTTATATTTCTTATTGAGAAAAATTATTGGAAAGACTGTAATAAAATGGTATAATTAACGCAATTATGTGTTTTGATGCATTTATTAGTAGAATACTTTATTATATACAAGGAGGAAGGATATGTTAGAACAGTCTTATTATGATAAGGCAGATGAGATTATCGCAAGTTATGGAACTGAGTCTAGATGGTTAATTCCAATTATTCAGGATGTTCAGGCTGAGTATAGATATCTGCCACCGGAGTTGCTTACATATATAGCTGGGAAACTTAATATAACAGAAGCTAAGGCATATAGTGTAGCTACATTTTATGAGAATTTTTCTTTTGAGAAAAAGGGTAAATACGTTATAAAGGTTTGTGATGGAACAGCGTGTCATGTTCGTAAATCTACAGGAATACTTGATAGACTTTACAAGGAGTTAGGTCTTGCGAAGGGCAAACATACTACAGATGATATGATGTTTACAGTAGAGACAGTTTCATGTCTTGGAGCATGTGGACTTGCTCCTGTACTTACGGTCAATGACGAAGTACATGCATCTATGACACCAGAAAAGGTTACAGCTTTAATAAAAGAATTGAGAGGTGAGAATTAATGAGATTAAATAATAGACAAGATTTGATTAATGCTCGCCAGGCGGCAAAGGCTGCTATGGAACAGGAGAAGTTCCGTATTCTTATCTGTGCAGGTACAGGATGTCTTGCAGGAGGTTCAGCTAAAATATACGATAAGATGTGTGAGCTTGTTGCGGGAAATTCTAATGTAGAAATAGAATTTAGTGAGGAGGCAGCTCACGGTGATAATGGAGAATGTCCTACAAAGAAGTTTGTAGAGGCAGCAGGAGTTAAGAAGAGTGGTTGTCATGGTTTTTGTGAGATGGGACCACTTGTAAGAATTGAGCCATATAATTTCCTTTATACTAAGGTTAAGGAAGAGGATTGTGAAGAAATTTTCAATACCACTATTTTAGGTGGTCAGCCTGTAGAGAGACTTCTCTATGAGATGGACGGTGTTAAGTACAAGACGCAGGAAGAAATTCCTTTCTATGCAAAACAGACCAGATTAGTACTTAAAAATTGTGGACATATTGATTCAGAGCATATTAGTGAGTATCTTGCATTAGATGGATATTCAGCTCTTGAAAAGGCTCTCTTTGATATGACTCAGGACGAGATTATTAATGAGATTTACGATTCTGAACTTAGAGGCCGTGGAGGCGGTGGCTTCCAAACTGGATACAAATGGAAACAGGTAGCAAGACAGGAAGAGAAAATTCGTTATGTGGTTTGTAACGGTGATGAGGGTGACCCAGGCGCATTTATGGATCGTTCGGTTATGGAAGGTGACCCACATAAGATGATAGAGGGTATGATAATTGCTGGTTATGCAGTTGGAGCTCAGGAAGGTTATATTTACGTTAGAGCAGAATACCCGCTTGCTATTAGTCGTCTTAAAATCGCTATTGCTCAGGCTGAAGAGGCGGGATTACTTGGAGACAATATCTTAGGTTCAGGATATAGCTTTACTCTTCATATAAATCGTGGTGCTGGTGCTTTCGTTTGTGGTGAGGGTTCAGCTCTTACTGCATCTATTGAGGGTGAGCGTGGTATGCCTAGAACTAAGCCACCTCGAACAGTTGAACAGGGACTTTTTGGTAAGCCAACAGTACTTAACAATGTTGAAACCTATGCCAACGTTCCTATGATTATTACAAATGGTGCCAAGTGGTATAAAGGCATCGGAACTGAGAAGAGTCCTGGAACAAAAGCATTTGCAGTAACAGGTAGTATTAATAACACTGGTCTTATAGAGGTACCTATGGGTACAACTCTTCGTGAGATTGTGTATGAGATTGGTGGTGGAATTAAGAACGGTAAGGAATTCAAAGCAGTTCAGATAGGTGGACCATCAGGCGGATGTCTTATTGGAACTGATCTTGATTTACCACTTGATTTCGATTCACTTAAAAAACGCGGAGCTATGATTGGTTCCGGTGGTCTTGTTATAATGGATGAAGATACTTGTATGGTTGAGGTTGCAAGATTCTTCATGAACTTTACCCAGAATGAATCCTGCGGTAAGTGTATCCCTTGTCGTGAGGGAACTAAGCGTATGCTTGAAATTTTAGAGGATATAGTGGCTGGTCGTGGTACTATGGAACAGCTTGACATGCTTGAGGAACTTGGTACTGCTATTACTGATACGGCACTTTGTGGTCTTGGTAAGAGTGCAGCTCTTCCTGTTTTAAGTACACTTAGAACATTTAGAGATGAGTACGAAGAACATGTATTACATAAAAAATGTCGTACAGGAAACTGTCAGGCACTTAGAACATATAAGATTGATCCAGAGAAGTGTAAGGGTTGCTCAAAGTGTGCAAGAAATTGTCCTGTTGGTGCTATTTCAGGAGAAATCAAGAGTCCGTATACTATTGACCCAAGTAAGTGTATCAAGTGTGGTGCATGTGAAAGTGATTGTCCATTTGGTGCAATCGAAATCGTGTAAGGAGGTGCTGGACTAATGGAATATATGACTATAGACGGAAGATGTGTACCTATAGAAGGTGAGAAAAATATTCTTGCTGTTATTCGTAAGGCTGGCATCGATTTACCTACATTTTGTTATCATTCAGAACTTTCTGTATACGGTGCTTGTCGTATGTGTGTTGTAGAGGATGACAGAGGCAGAATATTTGCATCATGTTCAGAACAGCCACGTCCTGGTATGGTAATTAGAACTAATTCAACTAAGATTAGAAAATATCGTAAGCTTATTATAGAGCTTCTTCTTGCATCTCATTGTAGAGATTGTACAGTGTGTACAAGAAATGGAAACTGTGAACTTCAGAACATTGCTTTTAAGGTAGGAATTCACAATGTAAGATTTAACAACAACAAAGAACAGGTGCCAATTGATTTATCATCACCTTCAATTGTACGTGACCCTAACAAATGTATTCTTTGCGGTGACTGTGTAAGAACCTGTGATGAGATACAGGCAGTTGGTGCAATTGATTTTGCATATAGAGGTTCTAAGATGGAGGTTACTCCTGCATTTGGCAGAAACTTAGCAGAGACTGATTGTGTGGGCTGTGGACAGTGTAGAGTTGTTTGTCCTACAGGTGCTATATCTGTTCGTACAAATGTAACTGATGTATGGCAGGCTATTGAAGACCCTAACATAAGAGTTGTAGCACAGATTGCACCGGCAGTAAGACTTGCTGTAGGTGATAAGTTTGGATTCCCTAAGGGAACAAACACTATGGGTAAGCTTGTTGCTGCGCTTAGACTTATGGGTTTTGACAAGGTATACGATACAAACTTTGCGGCAGACCTTACCGTTGTAGAGGAATCTAAGGAGCTTGCTGAAAGATTAGAGAAGAATGAGAATTTACCACTCTTTACATCGTGTTGTCCAGGATGGGTTAAGTTCTGTGAAACTAAGTATCCTGAATTTGCTGGTAATATTTCTACATGTCGTTCTCCACAGGGAATGTTCTCTGCAGTAGCTAAGGAGTACTTTGCTAAGGCTGATGAAGAAGAGGGCAAGAAGACATTTGTAGTGTCTATTATGCCTTGTACTGCTAAGAAGGGCGAAATAGAAAGACCTGATAATTTCACAGATGGAAGACAGGATACAGATAAGGTTCTTACAACTATAGAGGTTATAAGAATGATTCGCCAGGCAGGTATTAAGTTTGAGGAGATAGAAAGTGAAGCTCCTGATATGCCATTTGGTTTAGCCTCAGGTGGAGCTGCTATTTTTGGAGTAACAGGTGGTGTTACTGAGGCAGTACTTCGTCATGTTTCAGCAAGTAAAGGACATGAGGTTATTTCACAGATAAGTTTCTCTGGTGTAAGAGGTGAAGAGGGAATAAAAGAAACATCTATTATGCTTGGAGATAGAGAACTTAAGATTGCTGTAGTTAACGGTCTTGGAAATGCTGCTAAGCTTCTTGATGCAATTAAGGCTGGCGAGGCTAAATACGATTTTGTAGAAGTTATGGCATGTAGACGTGGATGTATAGCTGGTGGTGGACAGCCACTTCCTATAGGACCAAGAACTAGAGCTAGCAGAGCAGAAGGAATATATGCGGTAGATAGAGAATCACTAGTTAGATTTACAGGAGATAATCCACTTCTTTCACAGGCGTATGAAGATGTCATCGCTGGTAAGGAGCATAAGTTACTTCACAGAAATATTCACTAATTAAATACATTAGCCGATATATTGTATAGAAAAGGATTTCTATGTTTATTTTCAAGGAGGAGATGGCTATGAATGTATCTAATGTAAATAATTTCACAGGCTATATGAACACCTATGAAGCCTACAAGATACCTAAGGATAGCGAAATTCTAAAGGATGCGCCACCGTCTGTTGAGACAGAGGATGGCTGCGTGCTAGTACTCACAGAGAAAGCTAGTAAACAGTTGGTGAAGGATAGGGAAAAATATGGTAGTATGCTTATGTCAGAAGCTCAGCTTGCGGCATCGAAGACACAAGTAGAAGGTGCAAAAAAGTATGGCGAGGATATGGCTAAAATCTTAGAGGTGTTCAGGCTTATGTGTAAAGGTCACAATGTTCCACAGAGTGATGAAAAAAAACTTATGGAATATGATGACGAAATGTATCAGGCTGCAAAGAATGCTCAGATGATGGCTCAACTAAGAGAAAAGCAGAAGAAAAAGAACGAAGAGTCTCAGTGGGATGAGGAAGAGGAAGCTGAGTTTAGAGAAAAGATGAATAAGCTTAATCAGGAAGCTGATGAGGCGGCACGTAATATAGGGACTGGCTCAGCTGCTTTTGCACAGGCACAGGTAAGTAATGTAGTACCTATTGAAACAAGCAGTGCTGATATCGAGGCTATTGACAGTGTTACTAGTTTAGGTAGTGGACTGGCTGGAGCAAATTTTGACTTAAGTATATAAGGATTGCAAGAATTAAGGTCTACGGCTTTATCGTAGACCTTAAAAATTGAAATGGTGTTACAGAAGATGAAGGACAGATTAATTTATATAGATTTATTAAGAGTGTATTTGTGTGTCGCCATATTTCTATATCATATAGGAATATTAAAGGGTGGCTATCTTGCTGTATGCTCTTTTTTTGTTCTTAGTGGTTATTTATCTGCACAGGCATTAAACAAGGAAAGATTTTCATTACTGTCATACTATAAGTCTAGATTTATAAGAGTATATATACCTATGGTTCTTGTGGTTTTTGCATCCCTTGCATTATGTATCACTCTTATGCCAGATACGATTTGGGTAAGTATGAAACGAGAGGTCGCCTCAATAATATTCTGTAAAAATAACTTTTGGCAGTTGTCTGCTAATATGGATTATTTTGCGAGACATGTGGATTCTCCATATATGCATCTCTGGTATGTGGCAATACTTCTTCAATTGGAATTTGTATTTCCTCTTGTGTTTATTGTTTTAAAATTTTTGAAGAAAAAGCTTGATGTATTATTTCCAATCTTGCTTTGTGTAATAATAGTGATTTTTTCTACAGGATGGTTTATATGTGTACATAAGTCAGATGGTCTTATGGCAGCATATTATGACACATTAACAAGATGCTTCTCTTGGTTTGCGGGTATTGCTGTGGGTCTATATCATACTAGTGAAGATACTTATATATTGGAAAAAATAGAGGGTAAATATGGAAAACTAATATCTGTTTTCTTGATTGTAGTACAAACTATTTTATTTGTAATCGCGGCTGCAGATTCTAAATTGTATTTAGGCTCTATGATTGCCACAACATTTATCATGTGTATTATACTGTTTTGCGTAAAATCTGTAGATGATGATTTTCTAGAAAAAACCAAACATGTTGTAGGATATTTTTCAAATATCAGCTATGAAATTTTCCTTGTGCAATACCCTGTAATATACATATTTCAAAGTATAGACTTAGCTGTAGGATTAAAACATATTCTGATTGCAATAATAACAGTTCTTGTGTCTGTATTGGTTAATTTGGCACTTCATCCAAAGAGAAAGAAGCTAGCTTTTACGTTAGTAACAGTTGTATTATTACTTGCACTTGTTTCTGGTGCAGGTTACGGTGGATATAGATATGCAAAGGCTCCTGATTTGCAGGCTGAATTGGAAGCTTTAGAGGAGGAAATGGCTAGGCTGGCAGAAGAACAAGCACAAAAACAGCGAGAGTATGAGGAACAGCTTCGTTTGGAGGAAGAACAACGAAGAAAAGAGGAAGAGGAACGATTAGAGGAACTGGAATATGAGATTGCGGATATAGATTATCAGATTGGGATTTTGGAACAAAAAATAGAGAATGTTGAGCAAACAGCCAAGAAGTCTTCTGTGACTTTTATAGGTGATTCTGTATTGCTTGGTGCATCAGATGTTTTATATGATGTTTTTAGTAAATGCTATATTGACGCTGAAATTGGAAGAACAGCATATGTTATAGATCCTATTTTGTCTGGCATGAAAGAAAGAGGTGTTTTAGGTGAAATAGTTGTAATAAACTGTGGTTCAAACGGTGATTGTACAAATGACGTCAAGGATATTATAATGGCGACATTGTCTGACAGGCAGGTATTTTGGGTGACCGCTTCAAATAACAAAAGTGCAAATTCAACTATTTTTGAGTATGCAGCAGGCTATGACAATCTCCATGTTGTAGACTGGGCTACAATTTCCGAGGGACACGGTGAATATTTTGCTGGAGACGGCTTGCATCTTGAGTCGGAAGGAAAAGATGCATATGCACAAGCAGTACTTGATGCCATATGTGAATACTATATAGAAGAGTATGAGGCAAAAATAGCTGAGTTAGAAAAGCAAAAGCTTGAGGAATAGTAAAACCCCTACTATATCTTATTAATGAGATGTAGTGGGGGATTATTTTTATTAAAAAGTGCTAGTATGCCTTCTATTTATAATGTGTATCATAATTATAAAGGAGGCAAAAGACAATGGAATATTATGGATATATTAGGGTATCCTCAAAGGATCAAAATCCTGAGAGGCAATTTATTGCTATGCAGGAGCAAAAAATAAAACAGAAGAATATATATTTAGACAAGATATCAGGGAAAAGCTTTGCACGACCACAGTATCTAAGGTTGCGAAGACGGCTAAAAAAGGGCGATGTACTTGTTATAAAAAGTATTGACCGACTGGGAAGAAATTATGAAGAAATATTAGAGCAATGGCGGATAATCACTAAGGAAATAGGAGCAAATATACGTGTGATAGATATGCCCCTGTTAAACACAGACACATCTCATGGGGATTTGACTGGAGTATTTATCGCAGATTTAGTTCTTCAGATATTAGCATATGTTGCTGAGACAGAGCGTTCTTTTATCAAGCAACGACAGGCAGAAGGAATTGCCGCAGCAAAGCAACGCGGAATCAAGTTCGGTTGTAAGAAAAAGGATATTCCAGAGGAGTTTGAAGAATATTACCAGTTATGGAGAAAGGATAAAATATCTCTGCGAAAGGCAGCGGAGGAGTTAGGCATAAATTATTCTACTTTTTATCGTAGATGTATAGAGAAAAGAGAACATGAGGAAAAGGTGGAAAATTGTTACAAAATGTAGACACAATGAAACACCTAATTTGTCTCTGTTTAATACATATTTTTTATTAAAAAATTACATAAAAATATTTTATCAAAGATGTTTCAAAAAGTCTGCTTTTTGAAACATCTTTTGTTTTGTGTAAGGGAAAATTTAAGAATATGTTTTCGCCTAGGGATGAAGAGGTAGATTGTTATGTTTAAGAGCTTACTTAAGAAGATACTTAAAGGACAAAGGATACATAAATTTCAAGAGATAAATGAACATCCAACTTTAAAGTCTAATTGCATATATGCAGCAAATCATTCTTGTAAATGGGATGGGCAATATCTGATGGAGTTGATACCTGGTGAATTTTCATTTCTGGCGGGAAAGCAGCGTATGAAATTCATAGACAGATTCGGGCTTACGTGGAATGGAATAATATGGGTAGACAGAAAAGATAAAAAGAGCAAAAAAGCTTCTAAGCATAAGATGAGAAAGACGTTAGCAAGAGGTAAATCCTTATGTATATTTCCAGAGGGTACATGGAATTTGGAACCGTCACTTTTGATGTTGCCACTATATTGGGGCGTTATAGAAATCGCTCAATCAGCTAATGTACCTATAGTTCCTGTGTGTTTGGAATATGTTGATGATATATGTTATGTGAAATATGGTGATGTGATTACTGTGGATAAGGACTCAGATAAGGCTGAATATATTCAGTATCTAAGAGATGTACTAGCAACGCTTAAATGGGATATATGGGAGATGTTGCCTGAATGTAGAAGAAGCAATGTGGAAGAGGATTACTGGGACATAGAAATACAAAGACGTCTTAAGGAATATAAGTTGCTTGATTATGAGTATGAGATGAGTTGTGTGAGGAAGGGATAAAACTTTTTATATAATATAGGAGACATTAATGATGACTATAGAAAATCCAAAGAGAAGAATAGTAGAAGATTTAAAGCTTCGTAATAAAGACAATATGAAAATTGTTGCGGGGGAGTATTTTGGTAATAAATATTCATATGCTGATACATTTAAAATGTTTGAAGAATATAAAAAAGCATTTATTGAGATAGATGGACAGAATGAGGATACCATAACTATATCATGTCCATCAACAATAGCATCGGTAAATGCTTTTTATGGAGCTATGGATGCAAACAAAATTGTAAACATGACTGGTCCAGGATTCTTACATTCTTATACAGAAAAATATACTAGAGACTTAAATAGCAAAACAGTCTTTATGTTTGATGGTTTTATTGATAATGATTTGATAGATAAATTTCATAGTGCAGGTGTAAAAAATCTTATAGTTACAAGTGTGACAGACTATATGAATCCTATTGTTAAATTTATTGGTACAAGAAAGGGTGTGATAAGCAAAAAGGATATTGTTGGTGATTACATTAAAGAACATAAAACTCTACCAAGGGGCATGGAGATAATAAACCTTAAAGATTTTACTAATTATGGAAAGAAATGTAAGAAACAGTATAATTTTGATTATGAAGAGAATAAGATAGCAGCATATTTCTTAACTGGTGCAACAACGAGTCAATTTCCGAAATGCGTAAAATTGTATGCAGACGGAATTACAAAGATGTCTCGAATATATGATGAAATGTGGTTTGATTTTGGTGTGGGTGATAGGAATACAGTTTTTATTCCGCTCTTTTACGCTACAGGAGCTGTTCATGGTGTACATGCTGGATTAATGTCAGGAGCCACTAATATATATAAGCCGAAGTACGATAGATTCGCGTTTGGAAAGGATTTGTTAGATACAAAGGCGAAGATTGCTATAGTAGCACCGAGTCATGTTGCAACACTTGAGGAGTCTGGCTTAGATGATGGTGCATTAAGTCATGTAAAATACATATTTATAGGCGGAGAGGCGATAATGCCCGCCCAGATGGAGAAATTTAGAAAGACTACATCAAGACTTGGTGTTGAATATATACTAAATGGATATGGAATGACAGAGACAGGAAGTATGTCTGGTGTTTCTGATAAGGATTCTACAGGTGGAGATGTGTCTGTTACACCTGTTCCTGGTGTGGAGTATAGAATTGTGGATGAGAATACAGGAGAAATCTTACCTGATAATACAAGAGGTGTTTTGCAAAAGCTAACACCATGTGCTACAGCAGGGTATTTAGAGGAAGAAAAGAATGTTTCATTATTTACCCAAGATGGTTGGATTAATACTGGTGATATTGCTGAGCGGTTTAGTGATGGTAAGTATAGGATATATGGTAGAAGTACAGATTGTTTCACAAATGGAGGAGAAACTTTTGCTATGTATGATATTGAAGAGGAGATTTTAAAGCTTGATGCTGTTGCTGAGGCAGAAGTGATAAAGTTTAAAATTAATGAGGATGAGTATCCAGCTATGGTTGTGGTGCTTAATGCTGAGTATAAACAACAAACTGTAGAGGTTTTAAAACAATTATGTGCTATTGACTTACCAGGTATGAGGCATTTGCTTGGAGTTAAATTTATTGAGAATTTTAGGACTAATCCAGTGACATCAAAGCGTGATTATTTAAGTTTGAAAGATGATAAGAAGGGATATTACATAATTGATGAAGCTGTTGTTTATATATCCGATGTAGGGGAGAAGAGACGGTCTGTCGATGGAAGAAAGATAGAGATTGTAAAATACAAATAATTTAGAGGAGTAATTATTAAATACAATTGATGGAGAAGGGAGATCGGAATATGGAAAATGTATGGGATTTTTTTGATAGAGTAAATGATAATATTGAAATTGTTTCCGCATTAATGGGTATCATAGGTGTGTCTATATTAGGTTTGCTTAGAACAATGGCAAAAAATCGAGAAGAGGGTGATCGGAATATATTTGATATGAAGAGCATTATAGCTGTAGTTGCATTGCTTTTTGCTTTCTTTGGAATGTGTATATATACAAAAAATTTGATTGTAGTACCACAAATTGATAATACCTCTTATGAAGTTGCACAACAAATGTTGGAAAACAAGGGAATAAAATACCAAGTTATAAATATGTCGTAGTATGGAGATGTTGATTTAAAAAATACAACGGTAAGTCTCGTTAATTGTAAAGGTGGTCAACATATAAATCAAGATAAAATTATTGAATTAGATATAGTTAGTGTTGATGCTACAGTCATTGAATTTGTTGATGAAAATAATGAGTTATTAGAAGTAGACACAGATGAACATTTGTTATATTACATAGAATCTACATATTCAGAGGCTAAAGAATATGCTAAGTATAATGAAAAAAATTATGAGGTGGATGATTATGGTGTAAGGTTTGAATTAGATATAAATTCGGTGACGGCGAATTGCTTTTTGGAGGATGATAACGATGAAAAAATCCGGTTGAATTGGGGAGAATCTTATTATGTGATAAAAGAAGATTATACATTTGAAACAAATTATGAAGAAGCAAGAAATGATTTTGAATTAGTATATTCATTTTTACTAGAAAATTTTGGAGAGCCAGATTATGTAAGTGAGAATGATGTTGGAAAAATGTATTACTATAGTTGGTGGCTCGATGAGGACAAAGATATATCACTTGTATTTATGGAAAATAGAATGGCAAGTATACAGATAAAAGTAAGATAAGGAGGATGATTGTGGAGCAACAACAATCAAAATACCACAGAACCACCCCGGTTCGTCAGTTTGATTTAAATCAAACATTATATACAACAGTATTTAAACAAAACAAAAATAATATGGATGTTGATGCCATAGGCTTTCTTGGTAAGAACATAACATTTAGAGAGCTTAAAAAAAATGTAGACCGTTTAGCTGATGCGTACATAAAATTAGGTGTTAAAGCAGGTGATACAGTAGGTATATGTACCATAAATATGCCTATTGTGCAGGAAAACCTACTTGCACTTAGCAAAATTGGTGCAACTTCAAAATGGATAGATTTAAGAATTAAGGGCAAGGACTTGGTTAAGAACATTAATGAAAGTAATTGTCAGGTGTTGGTTGTGTTTGATGAGGTTATTGATGCCATTATGGAGATTATAGATGAGACAGAAGTTTCAAATGTATTAGTTGCGTCCCCTAAGGATTATCTAAATCCTTTTATTAGAACATTAGCAAATATGAAAGATAAGAAAGAGGGGAAGAAGGTAATTATACCTAAGGACAAAAGAGTTCGGACATATAAGAGCTTTTTGAAGACAGGTGATGTTAATAGTAAGATAAAGCCAGTTCCGTTACAGAAGGATAGACCAGCGATTATAGTACAATCCAGTGGTAGTACAGGAAAAGCGAAGTCTATTATGCATACGGAATATAATTTTAATTCTTTAATGCAGAAGGAAGCATATACAGATTTGCCATTTTCTGTGGGTATGTCCATGTATACAGCTATACCTCCATTTATAATTTATGGATTGTGTGGTTCTGTATATGTTGCGTTGGTATTTGGCTTGAAAGCATATTTAACTCCGTATGTTTCAGAGACGACTTTATATAATGATTTGGGTAAATATGAATTTGGAGCTGTGGCACCTATCCATTTGCGTTACTTGCATAAGAAAGTAACTGAAATTACAAGCAAGGTAGAAGCGTTAGAGAATAAAGGAGAAATAGATTCAAAAGAATATAAGATAGAAACTCGCAAGCTTTCTATAATTATGAAAGAGTTAGCGAAAGTTAAAGGCTTTGTTTCTGGAGGGGATAAAATTACTGCTCAGGAATTATTATGTATGGAGCAATTATTTCAGACATCAATAGTAAATGGTTATGGAAATAATGAACTTACAGGTGGAGCAATCATTTCGCCTATGTATGCGAGTAAACCAGACTCAGTTGGTATTCCAATGAAAGGTATAACTGTTTCAGCCTTTGAACCAGATACATTTAATAAGCTAAAAACAGGTGAAGAAGGAGAAATATGTATCCATTCTGATAGTGTATTTGTAGGTTATTTAAATAACGAAGAAGAAACTAAACGAATAAAGCAAATCCACGATGATGGACTACCTTGGATACATACAGGAGATTTAGGCTATGTAGATGAAGATGGCTATGTGTATATAACAGGCAGAGCAAAACGCCTTATAAAGCGAGAAGCATTTAAAATAGCACCTGAAACTATTGAGAACGTAATTCTTGAGATGGAATCCGTAAGAGATTGTGTTGTGGTCGGTGTTACTGATATAGAACATGAGGGTTCATTTGTTCCTATGGCATATGTTGAAATTGATTCAGATGATGAAACAAAGAAGAATTCAATAAAAACTGAAATTATGGAAAAGTGTAAAAATGAACTCCCAGACTATGAGATTCCTAAGTATATAGAATGTATTGATAAGATACCATACAAAAATACAAAGCATGACTTCAAACAGCTAGAAGCTATGGGCGAGGAATATGTGAAACAGCGTATGCTCTAAAATAATTATTTTAATTAAACGAAAAGGAGAAGAGTAAAATGCCTATAGAACAAAACTTAACAGGCTACCCATCCATAGATAAGCCGTGGATGAAACACTACAGTAATGAGGATAAAAATTGGTCTGTAAAAAAATGCAAGATACATGAATATATATACGAAAAAAACAGGGAATATTTAGATGATACGGCATTGATTTATATGGAAAAAAAATACACATATAAAAAGTTATTTGAAAATATTGATAGGGTAGCTAATGCTTTTTATTCCATGGGAATTTGTGAAGGTGACAAAGTTGCTGTTTGTTCTGTGACAACACCAGAGATTATTTATTCGATTTATGGATTGAACAAGCTAGGGGTCACTGTTAATTTGCTAGAACCAAGAAATAATGCAGAGAGAATAAGGGATTACCTACTTATGTCAGAATGTGAATATATGGTAATGTTGGACATATGCTATCCTAAAATTAAAAGCATTGTGCAAGATACAAAATTAAAAAAGATAATAGTCGTAAGCCCTATAGACTCAGCCTCTTATGTTTATAAAGCGGGATATCAAATTATTGGAAAGAAAAATAAGATACCATTTGGTAGTATGTATGAGAGTTGGAAACAATTCCTAAAAAGAACAGTTCCTTTTGAAAATGGACCATCTGCACCGTATGATGGAAATAGACCAGCGGTTATTGTGTATACCGGTGGAACAACAGGTGTGCCCAAAGGAGCAATGTTATCGGATGATGCAATAAATCATATCTCAGAGTTTGCCAGAGTTTCTACATGTATAGGCGAAGAAAGACAAGAAGATTTCTTGGGAATTATGCCCCCTTTTATTGCATATGGATTATGCTGTGGCATACATGGTCCATTGTCTGTAGGAAATAGATTAATTGTGATTCCGAACTTTAAACCTGAAAATTTCAAAAAACTTGTTTTAAAGTACAAACCAAACCATTTTGTTGGAGTTCCATCTTTTTTTGAGGAGTTAGCTAATTATAGTAAGAAGGTTGATTTGAGCTTTATAAAATGTGCCATTGCGGGTGGAGATAAAATGAGCGTGGAAGTGGAAAACAAAGTTAATGAATTCTTCAAAAATGCTAATTGCACAAAGAAAATACAGAAAGGTTACGGTAT
Source organism: Lachnospiraceae bacterium (assembly GCA_015057525.1). GTDB lineage: Bacteria > Bacillota > Clostridia > Lachnospirales > Lachnospiraceae > Coprococcus_C. The sequence continues at coordinate 25,809 of SVEE01000009.1, forward strand.
GACAGAAATGTCATCAAGTGTTGTTATTACTACAGATTTTTGCAATAAGCTAGGAAGTGTCGGTATACCATGTATAGGAAATACCGCAAAGATAGTTGATTGTGAGACTGGCGAAGAATTAACCTATGGACAGCAGGGAGAATTATGTATTTCGGCACCTACAATTATGCTTGGCTATCTGGATAATCCGGAAGAGACAAATAAGGTAATAGAAGTAGATAAAGATGGAAATAAATGGGTTCACACAGGGGATATTGCATATATAGATGAAGATGGTTGTATATTCATAATAGACCGAATGAAAAGAATGATAATAAGACCAGACGGTCATAATGTATTTCCTTCTCAAATTGAAAATGTGATTATGAGTTGCAATGCCGTGGAAAAAGTGGCTGTTGTGGGTATGATTGATGACAAAGGCTCAAGCGGTAAGTGGCCTGTTGCATATGTTGTATTAAAAAATGAATACAATGATAGCGAGAAATTGATAAGAAAAGAAATCATAGATCTTATGAACAAAAAGCTCCCTGAAAGAGATAAGGCGGAGGAAATATTTTTTATAGATGATTTGCCGCTGACACCGATTGGAAAAGTGGATTATAGAAAGTTGGAAGAAATGTGTGGGTGTGTATAGCTAAGTAATAAACGGAGGATAAAAGTATGGGATTATTTAGAATTTATGGCACTTCAAGAGGGCTTATGGTATCTGATGGAACTAATGCAATGCATCATATGTTTGAAATGATAGGCGTGAAGATGTTAACAATGCCGCAATTCATGGCTTGGAAAAAATAATAAATTTTAAGTATTGCAACAAAATTATAATGGATAGACAACAATATAGAAATAAAGATGATAATCCGTATGAAGACTATATAAACAAGGCGAAGAGTTTATGTGAGGCATATAGGAATAACTCGTATTATATTAAATCTGTTAATTTTGGCAAGAGCGACAGTACTGCTAAAGATATAAATAAGAACTGTGAAATGAGTTTAACTGTGATTAGTGCGAAAGAAATAAAGGAACAAGAGCAGTGGCAAACTAAAATAGATAAATTAATACAAAAAATGATTAAAGATAGAGAAAAACGGAATAAGAAAAAATAGACATGCAAGGGAGATAAGAAATATGCTTACAGAACATAATAGAACCGGCTACCCATCCATAGATAAGCCATGGTTGAAATATTATAGTGGAGAAGCGATAAAGGCACCTATACCACAAAGAACAGTTTATGAAAGCATTTATGATATCAACTCAAAGCATCTTGATGATGTGTCCTTGATGTATTTTGGTAGAAAAATTACATATAAGACAGTATTTGAGAATGTGGAAAAGGTGAAGAAAGCTTTTATTGCAAATGGAGTAAAAAAAGGTGACAGAGTAATTATGTTCACATCTGCTACGCCAGAGTTAATATATGCTACTCTTGCGCTTTGTCGAATAGGGGCTATTGCCAATATGATTAATCCGGTATTTACAGCCGAGCAGATTACAGACCGTATTAACGAAACCGAGGCAGAGGTTATGCTGGTTTTGGATCAGCTTTATGGAAAGATTCAGCCTATACTTAAGGATTTATGTATAAAGAAAACTGTCATAATCTCAGTATGTAATGAGATGTTTGGCATAACAAAGCTAGTAGCCTCAATAAAGCTGAATAAAAAAATTGATTACAGTAATTCTATTATTAAATGGTCAGATTTTATCGCAACTGGCAAGTCAGTAGGAGATGTACCTGATGTAACATATGAAAAAGATCTGCCACTGGTTATGGTATATTCTTCTGGAACTACAGGAGCGTCTAAGGGAATTGTCCTTACTAACGATGGAATAAATGCAACCATATCCCATTATCTTAGCCCAGATTTTCCATATAATCGAGGTGATAAGTTTTTGCAGATTATTCCTGCTTGGTTTTCTACGGGATTGGTTCTGTGTATTTTAATGCCTATTTGCTTAGGTATTACAGTTATTATGGAACCAGTCTACAATAATGAAAATTTTGCTAAAGACATAAGAAAATATTCTCCTAATATGACATTGGGCTCCACATCTCAGTGGTTATATGCATTGAGTTCGGGGGTGTTAGATAATGTTGATATGTCTAAACTAAAATATCCTATTACAGGGGGTGAGTTGATCTTACCTCGAGTTGAGAATATGATTAATGACTTTTTGAAAAAATGTAGATGTGAGTCAGTGTTGTTGAAAGGATATGGTATGTGTGAGTTGGGAAGTACTGTGTCAACTGATTCTATGACAGTTAGAAAAAAGGGGTCGACAGGAATTCCTATAAAAGGCGTAACTGTAGCTGCCTTTGATATGACTACAAATCAAGAATTAAAATATAGTGAGCGTGGAGAGATAAGAGTTGATTCACCAGCTCATATGAAGGAGTATTTTAAGAATCCAGAAGCTACAAATGAGTACTTCCACAAAGATGAAAATGGCACACTCTGGGGTCGTACTGGAGATATAGGTTATGTTGATGAAGATGGTTTTATATATATTCTTGGTAGAGCTACTGATACATATAAGGCAGAGGACGGTGCAATAGTATATTGTTTTGATGTGGAAAGTCAGATATATAACAATGAGAATGTGGCACAATGTGAGGTTGTAGGATTAGCTGTTGGAGATTATGAAGTTCCAGTTGCACATATTATTATGGAGAAAAGTTGTAAAGTGACTGGGGAACAGCTCATAAAAGATATTCATTCTTATTGTGTAGAACATTTGCCTGAGAATTGCGTTCCACATGGATATAAAATCTGTGAAGCATTTCCTATTAAAAGCTCTGGCAAGCGTGATATGGAGCAAATTAAACAGGATAGAAAAGGATTTTTATTACCTATAGAAGAAAGAATTGAAAAAGTGAATTTTTAAATGTGTTAAATTAATATTGTTCATTTAATAAGGAACGCACTTCATTATGAGGCTGCATTCCTTTTTTGTATACAAAATGTATACAAATTTATTTACTATATTGCTTTACTAGACTTGTTTCATATATTATAATAAATGTGTTCAATATGAATCTTAAATTCTTATATTACCGTGGCGTTTCGCCTATTTTCATGATTTGTATAATGATAGAACAGCTTGACATAGTCGTGATATTTGCTATAATATTTTTTGTATGGAAAGTCCTGCCGATAAGTGGACAGTATAGCAGTGTTATTTCGCTAATTGGGAAATAACAAAAAAAGACTATGTTTATGACATGGTCTTTTTTTTGTTATTAGGAGTTGCTGTGAATAAAGAGATATATTTAAAATTAAATTTATATACTGTTGATATAAAATATATACGAGATTTACATAGAGTTGATGATAGAGTTTACTCTGTTTCTCCTCAAATTTGTAAAGATAAAAGAGTGTTTGTTGGTGTTATTGTAATATGTAATACCAAGAAATATATTATTCCTTTATCAAGTGTTAAAATTAAGCATTATAAAATGAAACCATGTGCTGATTTTGACAAAATATACGATAAGAAAGGGAATTTAATCGCTGTTTTAAATTTTAATTTGATGATACCTGTTACTGATAAACAGATACAAGAAGTGGATTTAATGATTAGACATTATGATTCTCCAGAAGAGAAAGCATTTAAAGCTTTGTGTATTAATGAGATTGAATACTGTAGAAAACCACATATGTCAAAAATTATATCCGATAAAGCCAAGAATTTATATGATTTATGCACAAAAGACATTAATTATAAAGGAAAAATTAGGTGTTTAGATTTTGAAAAGCTAGAAATGGTGTGTGAAAAATATAATAAACGTATTCAATATAAATCTTGAATTCTTATATTGTCGTGGCGTTTCGCCAGAGTTATTTCAAGCGCTATTTTAATTTGACAGGAGTGTTGCTTATGAATGCATATCATATTTGATTCTATGCTATCAAAATTAAGAAAGCTTATAAAAAAAGAGCGTTCAGCAGAGAATCTTGTAAAGTTGAAAAATCTCATACAGAATGATATAATCGATAGCATCAAAAATAAAACGAGGTACAACAGATGAAACTTAATTTTACAAAGATGGAAGGATTGGGTAATGACTATGTATATGTGAATTGTTTTAAGGAAGATGTTCCTAATCCATCTGAGCTTTCTATAAAAATTAGTGATAGACATTTTGGCATAGGTTCAGATGGACTTATTCTTATTAAACCATCTGAAGTGGCAGATTTTACTATGGAAATGTATAACGCTGATGGCTCGCAGTCTGAGATGTGTGGTAATGGAATCAGATGTGTCGGTAAATATGTTTATGATTATGGTTTGATTGACAAGGAAGAGATTTCTGTAGAAACTCTTGCAGGAATTAAGTATCTTAAATTTGTTATAGATAAGAAAGATGAGTCAGACAGAGGAACAGTTTCTATGGTTACTGTAAATATGGGTGAGCCTATATTTAAGCCAGAGGATGTTCCTGTTAATGTAGGAGAAAAGCTTGATATTGTTCAAGATTATCCTATAAATATTGATGGTGTGGAGTATAATATTACCTGTGTATCTATGGGTAACCCACATTGCATAACCTATGTTGATGATACTGATAATTTTCCATTAGAAAAGATTGGACCTAAATTTGAGTCTAATCCTATTTTTCCAAGACGCGTAAATGCTGAGTTTGTTCAGGTTGTAAGTCGAAATTATCTTAAGATGCGTGTTTGGGAAAGGGGCTCAGGTGAGACTCTTGCTTGTGGTACTGGAACCTGTGCAACTGTTGTTGCAAGCATTTTAAATGGTATTACTGAAGATGAAGTAACTGTTAAGCTTTTAGGTGGAGAGCTTATAATTAAATGGGATAGAGCAAGCAACCTTGTATATATGACAGGTCCTGCAAAGGTTGTTTTTGATGGTGTTATAGAAATATAAGATAGTACATTGGAGGTACTATGTACGCTGAAGAACAGAGAAAACGAATACTTAATTTAATAGCGAACTTTGTTATATTAGTTTTTGAAATTGTTTCATTTGGATTTGTATGGCTTACATATTACGATGATCCATTCTATATGAGGGGTCGTTATGCTGTAATAGGTATGTATATGGTATTTGTATATCTTATTACGAAGAGCTTTAATGGATACAAAATAAGCTATATGAAGGTTATTGATTTGTGCTTGTCCCATTGTATTGCAATTGTATTTTCTGCTATAGTGGGATATATATTTATCTGTATGGTTTGGCACGATTACGAGAATGCGGTTCCAATAATAATTATGACAATTGTTCAAATGCTTTTTGCAAACTTATGGGTGTATTTGACAAGACATGTATATTTACATTTTTATCCACCTAGAAAATTGATTGTTATATATGGTAATTATCCTTTGGCAGATTTTTTGAGAAAGCTTAACACTAGAAACGATAAATATGAAATCTGTGAGATACTTAATTATCAAAGAGGATATGAAAAAATCTGTAACGACGTTCTTGATTTTGAGGGAGTTATTCTGTATGACCTTCCAGCTGAGGAAAGAAACGTTATAATTAAGTATTGTTATGAGCATTCAATAAGAACTTATGTTGTTCCTAAGATTACAGATATAATTATGAAGGGTTCAGATGATTTATATCTTGTTGATACGCCTCTACTTCTTTCAAGAAATCAAGGTTTACATGTGGATCAGAGATTTGTCAAAAGAACTATGGATATAATTATTTCAGGACTTGGCATAGTTGTATTAGCTCCATTGATGCTTATAATAGCCATTCTAATTAAACTTACTGATAAGGGACCAGTGTTTTATAGACAGGTTAGACTTACTAGAGGCGGTAAGGAATTTAAGATATTTAAGTTCAGAAGTATGCATGTTCACGCAGAGACAGATGGTGCTCAACTAGCAAAAAAAGACGATGACAGAGTTACACATGTTGGCAAGATTTTAAGAAATCTTCACCTTGATGAGCTTCCACAGCTTTTTAATGTATTTGTGGGAGATATGTCTATTGTTGGACCAAGACCAGAACGTCCGGAGATATTTAAGAAATATGAGGAGTCTATTCCTGAATTTGATTTTAGACTTAAGGTAAAAGCGGGAATAACAGGATATGCTCAGGTGTATGGTAAGTATAATACTACTCCGATAGATAAGTTGAAGCTGGACCTTATGTATATTCAGCAATATTCTTTTTGGATGGATATAAAGCTTATGTTTATGACATTTAGAATAATGTTCAGAAAAGAGTCGTCGGAAGGTGTTGATAGGGAACAGGTTACAGCCTTAAAGGAAGATAATCAGGATTAATAGTACAAGGAGAAAGAAAAATGAATGTTGCAGTTATAATAGCTGGTGGCTCTGGCCACAGAATGGGACAAGATATACCAAAGCAGTTTATTAATGTTTATGATAAACCAGTGCTTATATACACATTAGAAAGCTTTCAGAATCATCCTATGATTGATGCCATAGAAGTTGTATGTATAGAGGGATGGCAGGATATTCTTTGGGCCTATGCGAAGCAGTTTAATATAGATAAGTTAAAGTGGGTTGTACCAGGTGGTGGCTCTGCACAGGAATCAATTAGAAATGGTGTATATAATCTTAAGGAGCATTGCTCTGATAAGGATAATATAATTATCCATGACGGAATCAGACCATTAGTTGATGTTGATGTTTTAAATGATGTAATAGATAAGTGTAATGAGTATGGAAATGGTGTAACGTCTTTACCATACAATGAGCAGATTTTTGTAATTGATGATGAAATATCTACTACAAAATATATTCCAAGAGAAACTTTGAGAAGAGTTTCTACACCTCAGGCATATAAGTTTGACAAGCTTGTGTGGGCATATGAGAAGGCCTTTGCAGAGGAAATTGGTATATATGGTTCATCTTACACAAACACTATGATGGTTGAATTAGGAGAAAAACTTTATTTTGCAAAGGGCTCTGATAAAAATATTAAGCTTACAACAAAGGATGATCTTGAAATTTTCAAGGGCTACCTTACAGCAGAGAAGGATAATTGGCTTAAGTAAAATATAATGAGGTAAGAATATGACATTATATGATAGTAAAAAATACATGAAGGATGTAGCTTTAGTTGCTGAAATGCCATACAGCTGGGATATGCTTAAAGGTAAGAGCGTTGCCATAACAGGTGGAACAGGTATGATTGGCAGCTTTTTAGTAGATGTTCTCATGTACAGAAATCTTAATTGTAAACAGAATGTAGATATATATGTTTTTGGTAGGGATGAAGCCAAGGCTAAGAAACGTTTTGGTGAATATAGCAAATCTGTATATTATAATTTTGTTAAGCAGGATATTAATGAACCTATATGTGGAGAAGTTGGTGGTGCCTTGATAAAACATATAGATTATGTTATTCATGGCGCAAGTAATACACATCCAGTTGCTTATGCTAGCGATCCTATTGGAACTATTTCTGCTAATGTTATTGGTCTTAACAACCTTTTATTATGGGCTTCAAAACTTAATTGCGAAAGATTTGTATTTTTATCTACAGTTGAAATATATGGAGAAAATAAAGGGGATACAGATAAGTTTGCAGAGGATTATTTAGGCTATATTGATTGCAATACTATGAGAGCCGGATATCCTGAAAGCAAGAGAACTGGAGAGGCTCTTTGTCAGGCATATATTAAACAGATGAATATGGATATTGTTATTCCAAGATTATCAAGAGTTTATGGACCTACCATGCTTGCATCGGATACTAAAGCATTATCACAGTTTATTTTAAAAGGTGTTAACAAAGAAGATATTGTTTTAAAGAGCGAGGGAACTCAGGAATTTTCTTATTGCTATGTTGCAGACGCTGTTTCGGGAATATTAAAGCTAATGTTTGATGGTCTGTGTGGGGGAGCTTATAATGTGGCTTCTGATGATTCAGATATTATGCTTAAGGATTTGGCAGGACTTATAGCCAACTACTCTGGAAAACAGGTGGTTTTTGAATTGCCAGATGCAGTGGAAAGTGCTGGATATTCAAAGGCAACGAAGGCAACATTGGATATAAATAAAATCAAGGGATTAGGTTGGAAATCCTATTTTGGCATTGAAAAGGGATTGCAGCATACCATAGATGTTTTAAGTGAAATTTTATAATTTCAGGGAGTTTTATGAGAGAGATGATTAGAGAGTTTAACAAATATGGTAATTTATTTGTTGAGCTTGTTAGAAAAGGAATAAAGCTAAAATACAGAAGGTCATATCTTGGTGTGATATGGTCCATGATAGAACCGCTTCTTACAATGATTGTTCTTACAATTGTATTTGGAACCTTGCTTGGACATTCAGGCAAAGAATTTCCAGTATATATTTTAGCGGGACGTTTAATATACACATTGTTTTCTCAATCAACTACTACAGCACTTAAGTCAATTAGACAAAATGAGGGCATGATAAAGAAGGTATATGTTCCCAAGATGTTATACCCTTTATCAGGAATAGTATTTAATTATATCTTGTTCCTTATATCTCTAGTTGTTTTGCTAGGAGTATCGTTGATATTAAAAGTATATCCAACTGTAAGAATATTTCTAGCTATTATACCGTTGCTTGTACTTTTTGTGCTTTGTGTAGGCGCGGGACTTATTTTATCAACTGTGGGAGTTTTTTTCAGAGATTTAGAATATCTTTGGAATGTGGGTCTCATGCTTGTTATGTATACATGTGCTATATTTTATTATCCAGAAAAAATTCTCACCAGCAATGTGAGTTGGATATTGGAGTTCAACCCGTTGTTTTGTGTTATTTCTAATTTTAGAAGCTGTGTGTTTGGTGAAGCTATGGATATGGGGATGCTTCTGTATTCATCTATATTTGCTGTTGTAAGCCTTATAGTTGGAGCTATAGTGTTTGAGAAGAACCAAGATAAATTTATCTTGCATATTTAGAGGTAGTTAAGTGAAAGAAGCAATTAAACTTGAAAAGGTTGGGATGAGATTTAATCTCAGCAAGGAAAAAGTTGATAGTATGAAGGAATACTTTATTAAACTCCTGAAACGTGAGCTTAAATTTGATGAGTTCTGGGCCTTAAAGGATGTGTCGTTTGTTGCCGAGAAAGGAGACAGAATAGGTATTCTTGGTTTGAATGGAGCAGGTAAATCCACGCTTATGAAGGTTATTGCCGGTGTATTTAGACCCACAGAGGGAACTGTTGAAAGAAATGGTGTAATTGCGCCTATGATTGAGCTTGGAGCAGGTTTTGATAAGCAATATACTGGTGCCGAAAACATATTTTTATATGGGGCAGTTCTTGGTCACTCAAGAAAATTTATGCAGGAAAAATTTGATGAGATAGTTGAATTCTCAGAGTTGAAGGATTTTATTGATGTGCCATTAAAGAACTATTCTTCTGGTATGAAGGCAAGACTTGGATTTGCTATTGCTACAGTTGTAAAGCCGGATATTCTTATTCTTGATGAGGTGTTGTCAGTTGGTGATGCCAAGTTTAGAAAGAAGAGTGAAAAGAAGCTTATGGACATGATGGATACAGGTGTTACGGTTTTGTTTGTTTCCCATAATCTTGATCAGGTTAAGCGCATTTGCAACAAAGCTATGATACTTGAGAAAGGCAAGCTTGTTGAATACGGAGATATAGATACTGTTGCACCAATATATCAGGAAATGATTAAATAAGATGAAATTTAAAGTAAAACAATTTTTTAAAATGTTTTCTCAGCATATTATATTTCCAATGATTTATTTTCTAAATAAATGGAAAAAAGTTGATGGAAAATTAGTGGTGTTAGCGGATGCACATCATGATAGTTGTCCGCCACATATGCTTGAGATACGAGACAAGTTAATAGAGAAAAATTATAAGGTCAGAGAATATTTTGTTGATATCTCAAAGCTTAGTTCGCTTAGAGGTTTAATTTCTCTGGCTGGTTTTATGAGAATATATCCTAGCTGTGGCACTGTTATTATATGTGATAATTTTTTGCCTGTGGCATCATGCAGAAAGAAAAAGGAAACTAAGGTGATACAATTGTGGCATGGCTGTGGTGCCTTTAAAAAGTTTGGATATGATGCGACTTACGACATTCCAAAGGGCTATAAAGGAAATGTCTATAGAAACTATGATTTAGTTACTGTTAGTGGGAAAAAATGTATACCTCACTTTGAAAGTGCTATGAATGCATATGGTAAGGTTTTAGATACAGGAGTTTGCCATACTGACAGACTTTTTGATGACCAATATATAACTGGCTGCAAAGATAGATTTGCTAAGTACTATCCTAAAGCTAAAGGTAAAAAGGTTTTCCTTTGGGCACCTACATTTAGAGGAAATGCAGGGATGGCAAATTTGGTTGGCGAAGCTGAGATTGATAAACTTGGTGAGTCAGATAAATTATCAGATGCATATATTATAAAAAGTATTCATCCACATTTACTTGAAAAAAAAGATTCGGAGACTATGAATACAGATGAATTGATGGTATGTGTAGATGTACTTATTACGGATTATTCATCCGTTTTTTATGAAGCTTTGTTGCTTGGGATTCCGGTGATATTTTTTGCACCGGATTATGATAAATATTCTATGGATAGAGGTTTTTATCTTGAATATAATTCTTTGCCAGGTTATGTTGTAACTTGTTTTGAAGAACTGGAAAAAGCTGTGATTAAGACTATTTCTGGTGAAGATGAATATAAAGAAATTAGAGATAAATTTATTGGGGATTATATGCTTGGCTGTGATGGTAATGCCACAGAAAGGGTTATGAGTATTATCAGCAGGAGGATGTAACATGATTATAGGAACAATTAAAAAAATACTAAAGAAGACACCCATATATCAGCCTTTGTTTAATGGCTATTATAAAACAAGACGTATGGTTAGAAAGGTTTTAGGCAAATTTTATAGATTTTATACACTAAGGGTTTTGTTCCCTGGAATATATAAAAAGGGTAAAAAGAAAGCTATAGATGAAAAGAAGGTTGTTTTCATTGAGGTTAGAATGCCAGAGATAAGTGATAGCTTTGCTCTCCTTTATAATGAATTGCAGGACAACTATAATTTTAAAATTAGTACACATTTTCTTAGAACCAGCTTTGTTTCCCGTAAGGAATATATAAAAAGGTGCAAAGCCATGGTGGAGGATATTGCAGATGCAAAGTATATTTTCTTAAATGAATCGACTAATGTAATAGCTAATTTGCCGGTTAGAAAAGAAACTGTAATTACTCAGCTCTGGCACGCATGTGGAGCATTTAAGAAGTTTGGTATGAGTACTGCAGATTTATTGTTTGGTGATAATAGAAAAACCTTGGAGAAGTACCCATATCATAAAAATTATACTCATGTTACAGTAAGTTCTCCAGAGGTAGTGTGGGCTTACGAAGAAGCTATGGGCTTAAAGAAAAATAGTGGTGTTGTAAAACCTGTGGGAACCTCACGTACAGATGTATTTTATGACAAAGATGTTATAGATAAGGCATTTAAACATTTATACAAAGTTTTTCCTGCTGCTAAAGGAAAAAAGATTATATTATACGCACCTACATTTAGAGGAAGAGTAGCTAAGGCAAAGACATCAGACAAGTTGGATATACCAATGTTTGCTAAAGAATTTGGGGACGAATATGTGGTATTATTTAAGCATCATCCTTTTGTTAAAAACAGACCAGAGGTACCAGAGGAGTATAAGGATTTTGCTGCTGATTTGACAGAAAGTATGAATATAGAAGAATTGCTCTGCGTAAGTGATATATGTATATCAGATTATTCTTCCTTAGTGTTTGAATATTCTATATTTGAAAAACCAATGATATTCTTTGCTTATGACTTGGATAATTATTATGACTGGAGAGGCTTCTATTATGATTATAAGGAGTTTGTCCCAGGTCCTATTATCTACGAGTGTGAGGAAATGGTGGATTATATAAAGAATATTGATACCAAGTTTAATAAAAAGATAGTAACAGATTTTCGTGATAAATTCATGAGCGCCTGTGATGGCCACGCCACAGAAAGAATCATGAAGCTTGTTTTTGATGATGCCCTTGATAAACATAAGAAATAGTATGAGGAGATAATATGATATCTGTTGTAATTCCCCTTTATAATGCCGGAAATTATATAAAAAAAGCAGTGCAGTCAGTTTTGTGTCAGGATGTAGACAAGGAAATAATAATCATTGATGATTGTTCTACGGATGGCACAATTGAATGGTTTGTTGATGTGCTTGAAAATGAATTTGAAATATTAAACAAAGAGCTGACAGGTAGTGAAAAAAATGAAGACTTGTCTACTTCTTTGGTTTGGTGTGGGGAAATACAAGACACACCATTGCGTATATATAAAAACGAAGAAAATATAGGTGTTGCTGGAACTAGAAATATAGGTGTAAGAGTATCTAAGGGAGAATACATAGCTCTTCTTGACTCTGATGATTGGTGGGAGAAGGATAAGCTGAAAAGGCAACTTAAGATGCTCGAGAAGACTGGTGCAGTTCTTTGTAACACAGGACGTGAGCTTGTGAATTCAGATGAAAGCCCTACAGGAAATATAATTGAAACACCTAAAAAGATTACGTTGAAGCAACTAGAGAAAAGTAATTATATAAACTGTTCATCTGTTTTGGTAAAGAAAGAAGCTTTGGAAAAATACCCAATGGAGCACGATGAAGTTCATGAGGATTATCTCACATGGTTACGTATTCTTAAGGAATATGAGTATGGTGTAGGTATTAATGTACCACTTTTGAAATACAGACTTTCAAAGGAAGGAAAATCAAGAAATAAATTTAAGTCCGCTATTATGACCTATAAAACATATGGATATGCGGGATATGGAAAAATAAAATCTTTTATGATGATGTTCGCATATACATATAATGGATTAAAAAAATATAAAGGAAAAAATTTGTATTAACAGCGATAATGTGGATTATAATAAGTTTAATAAATGGGTTTACATGGAGATAAGAAATTAAGGAGGCAAATATGCAGATTACAGATGAAACAATAGAGTATGTGGGTATATTAGCTAAGCTTGAACTATCAGATGAAGAAAAAGAACAGGCTAAAAAGGACATGGCTAGTATGCTAGATTATGTTAGTAAGTTAAATGAACTAGATACTGATGGCATAGAGCCTATGAGTCATGTGTTTCCTATAAATAATGTTTTTAGAGAAGATGTTGTCGAAAATGGTGATGACAGAGAGAACCTTCTTAAAAATGCGCCAGAGAAAAAGGATGGTTGCTACAAGGTTCCTAAGACATTTGATTAGGAGGTAAGGGTATGGATATAATGAAACTTACTGCAATTGAATTAGGAAAGAAAATCAAGTCAGGTGAGATTACTTGCGTTGAGGCAACTAAGGCCTATCTTGAAAGAATAGAAGTGTTAGACAAAGAGATTAACAGCTTTATTACTGTGGACTCAGATGGTGCGATTAAGCAGGCAGAAGAAGTTCAAGCCAAGATTGATTCAGGAGAACTTACAGGACCACTTGCAGGTGTTCCAGTGGCTATTAAGGATAATATGTGTGTGTCAGGTATGTGCACTACGTGTTCTTCAAATATATTGAATAATTTTGTCCCAACATATACTGCTACGGCTGTTGAGAAGCTTAAAGACGCCGGAGCAGTCATAATTGGAAAAACCAACATGGATGAGTTTGCTATGGGAAGTACAACAGAGACTTCCTTCTATGGTGTCACTAAAAATCCGTGGAATTTGGAGAAGGTTCCAGGTGGTTCATCAGGCGGTTCTGCGGCAGCAGTTGCTGCAGAAGAGATACCTTACGCATTGGGGTCAGATACAGGTGGTTCAATAAGACAGCCAGCAGCTTTTTGTGGTGTAACAGGAATTAAGCCCACATATGGAAGAGTATCCAGATACGGCCTTGTGGCATATGGTTCGTCTTTAGACCAGATTGGTCCTATTGCAAAGGATGTTGCAGATTGTGCGGCGGTTCTTGATATTATTTGTAAATATGATGATAAAGACTCAACATCTTACAAGGATGCGTCAGAGGATTTTTCCAGTGCATTGATAGATGATGTAAAAGGAATGAAGATTGGTATTCCAAGAGATTATTTTGCAGAAGGCATAGATGAGGAAGTAAAAAGTAGTGTGCTTGCTGCGGCAGAGGTTCTTCGTGAAAAGGGGGCAATAGTAGAAGAATTTGACCTTGGTATGGTTGAATATGCTATTCCTGCATATTATATAATTGCTTCAGCTGAGGCGTCTTCTAATCTTGAACGCTTTGATGGTGTAAAATATGGGTATAGAACCAAGGAGTATAGAGATCTTCACAATATGTATAAGAAGAGCCGTTCAGAAGGCTTTGGTGCAGAGGTTAAACGTAGAATTATGCTTGGTTCCTTTGTGCTGAGCTCAGGATATTATGATGCTTATTATGTTAAAGCTCTCAAGACAAAAGCGCTTATTAAGAAAGCATTTGATGATGCATTTGAAAAGTACGATGTTATTTTAGGTCCATGTGCACCGACTACAGCTCCTAAGCTTGGTCAATCCCTTACGGATCCAATTAAGATGTATCTTGGTGATATTTATACAGTATCTGTTAACCTTGCAGGTATTCCTGGTATATCTCTTCCTTGTGGATATGATAAAGATGGTATGCCTATAGGCTTACAGCTTCTTGGACAGGCTTTTGATGAGAAGACTATTATTAGAGCGGCATATAGCTATGAATGTACTAGAAATTACGTAAGACCTGCTTATCTTGAAGAGAGGGGGTTATAAAATGAGTAAGATATATGAAACAGTCATAGGACTTGAGGTTCATGTTGAACTTGCAACTAAGACAAAGATTTTTTGTGGTTGCTCCACAGAGTTTGGTGGTGCACCAAATACTCATACCTGCCCTGTGTGTACAGGCATGCCAGGCTCTCTTCCTGTTTTAAATAAAGGTGTGGTAGAAAAAGCAGTAGCAGTTGGATTAGCTACTAATTGTACAATAACAAAGAACTGTAAGTTTGACAGAAAGAATTATTTCTATCCTGATAACCCACAGAATTATCAGATTTCCCAGCTTTATTATCCTATTTGCAGAAACGGAAGTGTGGAAATTGAAGTAGATGGAAATAAGAAAAATATCCGTATTCATGAAATCCATATGGAGGAAGATGCGGGGAAATTAGTGCATGACTCTCTTCCAGATAGTTCTTTGATAGATTATAACCGTTCGGGAGTTCCTCTTATTGAGATTGTTTCAGAACCTGATATGCGTTCTGCAGAAGAGGTTATTGCATATCTCGAAAAGCTTAGATTGATTATTCAATATCTTGGTGCTTCAGATTGTAAGCTTAACGAGGGTTCCATGAGAGCTGATGTCAACTTGTCAGTAAGGGAAATTGGTGCCGAAGAATTCGGAACCAGAACTGAAATGAAGAACTTGAATTCTTTCAAGGCCATTGCAAGGGCTATTGAAAATGAGAAGCAGAGACAAATTGCTCTTATCGAAGCTGGTGAAGAAGTTGTTCAGGAGACAAGAAGATGGGATGACACTAAGGAATATTCCTATGCTATGCGTTCGAAAGAGGATGCGCAGGACTATAGATATTTTCCAGACCCTGATTTGGTTCCAATTATTATCAGCGATGAGTGGATGACTGAGATACGTAATAGACAGCCTGAGTTAAGAGATGAGAAAAGACTTAGATATAAAGAGGAATATGACATTCCAGAATATGATATAGATATAATTACCAATTCAAAGAGAATGGCGGATATATTTGAGGAAACTATATCTCTTGGAGCTGCGCCGAAGAAGGTTTCAAATTGGCTTATGGTGGAGACGATGCGTCTCATGAAGGAACACGATATGGACCCTGATGATTTGAAGTTTTCTGCATCTAATCTTGCCAAACTTATTGACCTTGTGGAGTCTAAATCTATTAATGGAACTGTGGCAAAAGAGGTTTTCGAGAAAATATTTACAGATGATATAGAACCTGAAAAATATGTTGAAGAAAACGGTCTTAAGACAGTAAATGATGAAGGCACATTAAGAAAAACTATTGAAGAAATTGTTGCGGCTAACCCTAAGTCTGTTCAGGATTTCAAGAGTGGAAAAGAAAAGGCTATGGGATTCCTTGTTGGTCAGACTATGAAGGCTATGAAAGGAAAAGCTGACCCAGGGGAAGTAAATAGAATTTTGAGAGAAGAACTTTCAAAACAATAATAAAAAATGGTTACGAGATTTATAACTCGTAACCATTTTTTGTTAATAACTCTCTTGCAGTATCAATGGAATCTACTCCGGATTTATTCTTTACAGGAGCAAATTCCTTTTCTCTGTCAACCTCGAAGACCATACAGTCATCCATTTCATGAATTAAATCTAAAGCAAGCGTTTCAAATTTATAGCCATTTGGCTCGGATGGTTGAATCATATTCTTGTTAGAATCGATATATGGAACGCTCTTTTTCACTCTGTGAAGAGGCATTTTAAGCTTAAGTGTGTCATGTAAATTTTTTATAGGGAATAAGTAGTTAAGGGTGACACCAAAGCCGTATGCAAGTGAACCGTCTGGATTTTTTTGGTTGCGCATTTCTTCGGAGAGTTCATAATATTCTATTATGTGTGGCTTATTGTTCTCGAGACAAATTGCTCCCACCTTTTCGTCAGGTGAGGCCTTTCGTACTACTTTGGCACCGCAGGTTTTATTCTCAGCTAATGTAGCACCTAAAAATACAGGGTCGGCAATGCCTTGTAAAACGTTATCTACAGCAAATACATTAATCCATTCTATGTTCAAATCTGTAATTTTATCTATAAGACCTGCGTTTTCCATTGTGGAAAACCAACCACCGTTGCCATTTGGTGAGAGTGCAATAGATGATGGTGAACTCATAAGAATTTTGCCATTAAAATCAGTTGCAGGGTTCATTTCTTGAATAAAGAAATGTAGATACTCACTTTTGTATCCGAAGTTATTGTGCTCATTAAAAAATGAAACTGTGTCGTCGTGGTTTATATCGCTGGTCATAATAAAAAGATGAATCCATGTATCCGTTTCGTTGACAATTTTTAGTGTATGTTCTATGAGAAGCTGAAAGATAAACAAATCTTTATTGATTCCCATGTTAAATGCACCCTTTGGCTTATCATAGCCAAGTCGTGTCCCTTGACCACCTGCAAGAAGCAGTAAGCAGAGCTTGCCACTTTTTATTGTTTCTACACCAATTTGATAATATTTATCTCTGGAAAGTTCTATCTTGTCCAAAGAGACGGCGTCGATAGGTGTAATGATGCTTTCTTTTTTTCTGTTTCCGTTAGATAGGTAATCTGTGAAACTCCAATCAATACTATCTATTTGTGAGAGTAATTTATTTTTATCTTGTTCAGAAAGCTCTTCATAGAAATTTAGTAGGTGTTCCTGATTATATTTAGTTAGGATGGAACGTATTTCTTGTTCTTTCATAAAACCTCCTGAATATGTAAATCGGTTATTTGTTCCTAAGTGTTTTTTTGATTTTTAGTGTATCTTTAAAAATTTTAAAAATTATTTTTGGTGAGAAACGTGATTTCTCACTACGGTCTCTTAAAAATTTGAGTTCTATAGGCATCTCTATTATTTTGTATCCTTTTTTTGCAGCAGTTGCAAGAATTTCGATATCAAATGCGAAACCTGTGGTTGTAAGGGAATGACAGATTGGCTTAATTACAGAACCTTTAAACAGTTTTATGCCAGTCTGTGTATCCTTAATATTCAAGTTAAAAAGTAACTTTAGAATTATAAAATATCCAAAGCTTAATATTTTTCTGGAAAGCGGATAGTCAAGCTTGGATTTTTTGTGCATTTTAGAACCAATGGCAATATCTGCGTCAGTGGCCTGTAATGCTTTAAGGAAGTATCTTAACATAGAAGGATTTAATTCTAAATCGGAATCCAAAAATGCAATATATTCGCCGTTCGCTTGATTGACTCCGGATGTTATTGCGTATCCTTTGCCCTTGTTATCTTCATAAGATATATATTTAATTCGTGAATCCTCAACAGAGGCTTCTTCCATTTTTAGTTTTGTGTTGTCAGCACTGCCATCATTAATTGCGATAATCTCATACTTCTTTACGAATTTAGAAATAATTTCGGAAGTTTTCAGTAGGTTATCCTTGATATGATTTTCTTCGTTATATGCTGGCATGATTACTGATAAGTATATTTTTTTGTCACTCATAAAATTACATCCAGTCTTACAAAATATGATAATAAAAGTATATTTAATAATCAGAAAAGTATTCAATAAATGAATATATTTGAAACATTTCTGAAAAAATATTCATTTAAGTATAACACAGTAGATATGAAAATACAATAAAGCAAAAGGTGCGCATATAGTTGCAAAAAGTATTAATAGGTTGTTTTTTAAATAAAAATAATGTATTATATAAAAGTATGTAAAATGATGTATGTTTGATAAAGGCTTTTAACGAAAGGTTGATGAATATGAGTAAAAAAAGAAAAAAAGGAATGAATTCTAATGCAAAGTGGGGAATTGCCCTTGTTGCTGAGATAATAGTTCTTATTATAATGGCAGTATGCTATGGTAATTTATGGATTAAATCCAAAATTGCAGAAGTTAATATACAGGAAATAGAGGAAGAGGACATTGTTGTCAATGAAGGTATTAATGAAGACCAAGAGTCATATACAAACATTGCTCTTTTTGGACTCGATGCAAGAGATATGGGTTCTGGAGCGCTTCAGGCTGGTAACAGAAGCGATAGTATAATGATTGCCAGTATTAACAATGAAACAAAAGAAGTAAGGATAGTGTCTTTGTATAGAGATTCATTTCTTGAAATAGAGGATGAGGATGGTTCTTGGTTAACTAAGGTCAATGCAGCATATGCATACGGTGGCCCTGAACTTGCCATTAACACTATAAATGCAAATCTTGATTTGCATATAACAGATTATGTTGCTGTTAACTTTCAGGCTCTTTCTGAAGCTATAGACGTGCTTGGTGGTATACCTATACATTTGGACAGTAATGAGCTTCCAATGCTTAACGCAGCAATAACAGAACAGATAAGTATAACAGGTAAGAATGTCGATGGAATATTCGAACCAGGTGATTATATTTTGAATGGTACTCAGGCTACAGCTTACGCTCGTATAAGAAGTACAGATCAGGGCGATATAACAAGAACTGAAAGACAAAGAGAAGTAATATTTAAAGTTATGGAGAAGGCAAAGTCATCTAATTTAGGTACAATCAATGATGCTCTTGATGCAGCTCTTCCTTATGTGCTTACAAGCTTCAGTGAGGATGAACTTTACGACATGGTTACAGATGTATTAGATTATGAAATTTCCCAGACTGCGGGATTCCCATTTGCTTATTATCCATATTCTCATCCTACAAGTGGTTCTATATTGGTTCCTGCGGATTTGACATCAAATGTAACAGCTCTTCATGAATTCCTTTTTGGAACACAGAGCTATGTTCCATCTCAGAAGGTTCAAGATATAAGCTCATCTGTTCAATACGAGACTGGTGTTGGAGCTCAGGAGATAGATATAACACCTTATTTACCAGAATAAAAGCAATAAAAAATCAGACCTAAGGTCTGATTTTTTATTGCTTTTATATTAGATGTGAAATATCTAAATAAGATGTAATTCCATCTTTATAGTTAGTATCAACTTCACCTTTAACAAGGGGAGAAAGGTAAGTTATCATATCAGCTGTTACATCGTTACCCTCTTGATTAATCCATTGGCGAGGGACTTCCTTAGCCTTGTTGGCTACATTGGCAACTGGTGTAAATTTAATTTCACATGAGTAAGGAGCATCAGATGTACGAACTATAGAAGTCATAAATGCAGAATTTCCATCTTCTGTGAATTTAACAGCGGAATAACCCAAGTTGAAGGATTCATCTAAATCTGTTTTTGACGTCATGTGACCTGCACAGCGTTGTAACACGTTAACTTCTACAGAACGAACCTTAACACCGAGACGTTCTTTGACAAGGTTCTCAAGACACTTTCCAGTTCCACTTAACTGAGCATGTCCGAATTTGTCTGCGGCAGCTTCAGTTGCAGATAAATAATTGCCATCCTTATCTCGTATACCTTCAGAAACAGCAACTATTATGTTGCGTGTTGTAGGTAAAAGAGACTGTAAGTCTGAAATAAATTGTTCTTTGTCGAAAGCAACCTCTGGTAGATAAATGAGATGAGGGGCTTTACTGAAATTTGTTCTAGCTAAAGCGGAAGCTGCTGTGAGCCATCCTGCATCTCTACCCATGACTTCGATGATGGTTACGCTTTCTACATCATATATGTATGTATCGTATGCTATTTCCCTGATGCTTGTTGCAATATACTTTGCCGCAGAGCCAAAACCAGGTGTGTGGTCTGTTTCAATAAGGTCGTTGTCTATGGTTTTTGGTACGCCAGCAATGAGAATATTGCTGCCAATTGAAGTGGCATATTTGGAAAGCTTAGCAACAGTGTCCATGGAGTCATTGCCACCAATATAGAAAAACGCACCAATGTTCATTGTATTAAAGAAATTAAAAATTTCTTCATATATGTCTTTGTTATCTGCCATGTCAGGTAATTTGAAACGACATGACCCTAAATACATTGCAGGTGTTTTAATCAGATTATTAATGAAATCTTGATCCTTGCCTGTTAAGTCTATGGTTTTGTTTCTTAATACACCCTGTATACCGTGTATTGAACCGTATATTTTGTCATATTTGTCACTATCTTGAACGCCCTTTATGACTCCTGCAAGGGAAGCGTTGATGGCGGCTGTAGGACCACCTGACTGGGCAACTAAGCAATTCATTTTCATGGTTTTTCCTCACTTTGATTTTTTATAAGAATATCATATTAAATTATAAAAGGCTATATGGCAAAAGGTATTTGGTTATTTTGACGAAAAAAGTCAAAAAAACAGGAGAATAAATGAAGAAAATGGATAAATATTTACTTGAAAATAACATATACTTAATATATAATTATCTTATAAATCAGTACATTACATATATATCTGGGTTGTTCGATAACTCCTGTTTATTTTGAACCTACATTTACTTTAAACGGGATTCCTATATTTGTAACTGGATGTCAGGCCTCCGATTGCAGTGGAAGGCAGAAGGTTATATGCGGTCGCCCACCTAGCTTTGCTAGGAGTCAAAAGGCAGGAAACGGCAGCTCGGATATATATGATTTATAATAAGCAGTAGCTAAACTGCTTTTTTTTTGGGAGTTTATTGATGAAGAAAAAAGTTAGATCAATATTAATAGTATTTCTTGTACTTTCACTAGTAACAATAGTGTTTCACGAAATCAAAAATGTCATATCGAAAAAAAAGGATGACAAACCGGTTCAAAGTCCTGTAACTACAGAGGCTTCAGTTGAAGAAGCGTGTTATTCTTATAATGATGTAGAGGATATGGTTGCACATCTTGCCAGTGATGATGATACTGAGGCAGCTCTTGACCGATTGATAGATCCTTTAACAGCAAGTCAATCCATAAATGTCTTATACATAAAGAATGTTGTGAGTACAATTAAACTTTCAACAGATGTATACTCTGGAGTTTTAGGAGATAAGGCTGATGAAGCTTTGGTAACTGTAAGTGAGTTTGATGAGATATACCACAATATTGCTGATACAGGCATGGTAGATGGTCTTAGTCGTCATGATATTTTTGTGTACAAGATTATTACAGATGAAGTTACAGCAGAAAAAAGTATTTCTGATGGTTTGGAAGAGTATAGTTTAGATATAGATGTTTCAGAACAATATTTAAATAAAATTATAGATGTTTATATTAAAAATGACAGAGTTTTTAAAGTTAACGGATATGGAAATAGTCAGTATGTTATTGAGAATGCCTTTTTAGTATCCATAGAGGAGAACAAATGCACTATACTTTATGATGATATGACAAAGAACTTTGATATACCTATGCAGGAGGCTACTCCAACTGATTCTGTGCCTGAGTCAATTGTAGACGCTAAACCAGGTAGTGTTGTTAAAGTGACCGTGGATAACAATGGTGTTGTGGCAATAGAAGAATTGACTGATGTTATTTCGGCTAGAGTATTATCTGTAAGTGACACATCATTGTCTGTGGAAAATCATGGTAACTTTACATATGACAAAAACTTTCGTATTTACAATAATTTGAATGGGGCATATTGTGAGTCGTCCATTCCTATTATCACTGGCTATAAAAATGTAAACATATATAAGTCAGGTGACAAAGCTATAGCTGCAATAGTGGATGAAGAAATTGTTTCAGAAGAAATACGAGTAATTCTTTCTAATGATAGCTATAGCTCTTATGAGTTTTCAACAGTTCAGGTTACCAGCCAGTATGCTTTTAAAGTGGTATATTCTGCTGAGGAAGAACAAAACTATAATGCAGGTGACGTATTAACAATAAATTATAGCGATTATGAGGATGGACAAATTATTTCCATTGAACCAATTGTTCCAGATGGAAAATTGCAGGTGCTTAATCTAAATCGCTCTTGTGGGAATCCAACTTACAGTGGAAGACTTGTAGTTAATGTTTATTCGGAATATTTAAATGTTATTAATGTTGTATCCATTGAAACATATCTTTACAGTGTAGTGTCAAGTATGGCATCAGCGGATACACCGGATGAAGCGTTAAAGGCGCTTGCAGTTTGTGCCAGAGGATATGCATATTCTAAATTTAAAGACGGAAGCTTTTCTGATTACAAGGCACATCTTGATGACTCTAGTTTGTG
Organism: Lachnospiraceae bacterium; assembly: GCA_015057525.1. Classification (GTDB taxonomy): domain Bacteria; phylum Bacillota; class Clostridia; order Lachnospirales; family Lachnospiraceae; genus Coprococcus_C. The sequence continues at coordinate 48,541 of SVEE01000009.1, forward strand.
TCAGCTTTATGGTGATGCGGTGGTGTCAAATAACGCAATTAAAGCGGTGAAGGATACATATAACATAGTGCCTGTATACGATGGCACAGTTATTGTACCATTAACTTTTTCAACTTCCTGCGGAATGACTTGTACTAACGAAGAGATATGGGGTGGTTCTGCGTATCCTTATCTTGAATCCAATGTTGAAACTATGGAAAAAGAAACCATAGATTTATCTGCGGAAGAAGATTTTATTAGTTTTATGGAAGATAGTATGGGGTACGACACAATAGAGAAGGATTTGCCGTTTTACAGATGGTCAATTTCTTATACAAAGGAAGAAATTTCCCAAGCGATTAATTCTATGCTGGAAGAAAGAATTAGTATGTCGGCAGACAACATAAAAATAATGGATGAAGACGGCGATTTTGAATCAGGTGAAATAACTGATATAGGTCAGGTTAATTCTATAACAGTTACTGAAAGAAGTGTCAGTGGCGTAGTAACAACGCTGGTGATTGAAGGCTCAGAAGCAACGATTCAGGTGACAGGACAGACAAATGTGAGAAACCTTATTACACCTGTTAATCAGCAGATAGTACGTCAGGACGAGAAAGCATTAACTGGATGGACATCTTTACCTAGTCCATTTTACTATATTGAGTCAACGGATGTAGGCTATGTTATACATGGTGGTGGATTTGGACACGGCGCAGGAATGAGTCAAAATGGTGCAACTATTTTGGCAAATGAAGGGTATAATTATAAATATATATTGAGACATTATTATTCATATATAGATTTCTCTGGTATATATGATTTTACAGAAGATACAGAAGAATCAGAATAATTTAGGGAATTATCAGTGTATGAAAAATGTGATTGAAGAAATCAGAATCTTTTATAGAAAAGCAACACAGGATAGCCTGACCGCATATGCGGCTCAGGCCACCTTCTATGTGTTGCTTTCTTTTTTTCCGTTTATTATTTTGCTTATAAGGGTAGCTTCAAGATTATCATTTACCAGAACCACTTTAGTGTCATATATTCTTGGTATTGTACCTGATGAGTTGAATGATTTTGTGATGTATATAATGAGAGATATATTGTATTCTGAAAGCAACTCATTTACAGTAATTACAGCGCTTGTGTGTATATGGTCAGCGGGACGAGGATTACAAACCTTAACTTATGGCTTTAATAAAATATATAAAGTGGAAAAAAATAAAGGTTATTTGATAACAAGGCTAATGAGTATTTTATATACAATAATATTTTTGCTTATGTGCATTGCAATAATGATAATTTATCTTTTCGGAAAGCAGATAGCAGAGGCTATTATCAATAAGTGGCCTGCTTTTGACAATGCAACAACCTTGATTTTAAGTATGAAGGGACTGTTTTCTTTTGCTATTTTATTTGTGTTGCTTCTGATTTTTTATTATCAGCTTCCAGGTAGAAAGGGGCAGTTTAAGCATGAACTTTGGGGAGCATTTGCTGCGTCAGTTGCGTGGATTTTAATGACAAGATTATTTTCGTTTTATATTAGGTACATGGCTAAGGATTCCTATATGTACGGAAGTATGACATCAGTTATACTTATTATTATATGGATATATATTGGGATGCAGATTATTTTTTACGGTGCTGAAATAAATTATTATGTAACAAAGCGGAAGTTGGCTAATTTTGTTGACACTAAAAAATGAATATGCGATAATTAACATCACTGGATTAACAGTTAAACATCAAATTATTTTGGAGGTATTAATAATGTACGGATTTGAAGAAGTTCAGGCTATGGACCCAGAAGTGGCTGCAGCTATGACTGATGAGATTAACAGACAGAATGATAACATTGAGCTTATTGCATCAGAGAATATAGTTTCTAAGGCTGTTATGGCAGCTATGGGAAGCCCACTTACTAATAAGTATGCAGAGGGATATCCAGGTAAGAGATACTATGGTGGATGTGAGCATGTAGATGTTGTTGAGGATTTAGCAAGAGAAAGAGCAAAAGAGCTTTTTGGATGCGAATACGTTAATGTTCAGCCACACTCAGGTGCTCAGGCAAATATGGCAGTATTCTTCTCAATCATGGAGCCAGGCGATACATTTATGGGTATGAATCTTGCTCATGGTGGACACCTTACTCATGGTTCACCTGTTAACATGTCAGGTAAGTATTTTAATGTGGTACCTTACGGAGTAAATGATGATGGATTTATAGATTATGATGAGGTTCGTAGAATTGCTTTAGAGTGTAAGCCAAAGCTTATTGTTGCAGGTGCATCTGCATATGCAAGAGCAATTGACTTCAAGAAATTTAGAGAAATCGCAGATGAAGTTGGCGCAGTACTTATGGTAGATATGGCACATATTGCAGGTTTAGTAGCAGCAGGCCTTCATGAGAGTCCAATCCCATATGCTCATGTTACAACAACTACTACACATAAGACTTTAAGAGGTCCTCGTGGTGGTATGATTTTATCTAGCAACGAAGTTAATGAGAAATATAACTTTAATAAGGCAGTATTCCCTGGTATTCAGGGTGGTCCTCTTATGCATGTTATTGCAGCAAAGGCAGTTTGCTTTAAGGAAGCTTTAACAGATGAGTACAAGGCATATCAGGCACAGGTTGTTAAGAATGCAGCAACACTTGCACAGGCTCTTAAGGAAAGAGGATTTAAGATTGTTTCGGACGGAACTGACAACCATCTTATGCTTGTAGACCTTCAGAATCTTGATTTAACAGGTAAGGAAGTTGAGAAGCTTCTCGACTCAGTTCATATTACAGCTAACAAGAACACTGTTCCTAATGACCCTAAATCACCTTTTGTTACAAGTGGTATCAGACTTGGTACACCAGCTATTACAACAAGAGGTGCAAAGGAAGACGATATGCTTGTTATTGCAGATGCTATTAAGGCAGCTGTTATCGATAAGGATAATGAGAAGGCTATGGCACTTGTTAAGAGTATTACAGATAAGTACCCATTATACGCATAATTCTACTTGAGATAAAAGGAAGCAAGTACTTCCTATAAAGTAAAAAAATAAGGCTGCTGCATGTTTTCATGAGCAGCCTTTGTGATTGGAGAAAATATGGATAACAATCAAAATAGTCAAGATAACAAGACTAATAATCAAAACAACAATAACAACAATAACAACAATAATAAAAAGAAACCTTCCGGCACAGTGATAATACTTATTATGTCTGTGGTTCTGACCTTGGTTTTTTGGAGAGCTTATGATGCTTTTAAGAGTGCAGGTCAGGAGAAAGTTAGTTATGATGAATTTATTTCCATGGTTGAGGCGGGAGAAGTAGATAATGTGAAAATCTACAATTCAAAGATTACCTTTGAACCTAAGGTACAGGATGAAAATGCAGCTTACGAAACCATGTATTATGTTATACGAACAGATGATTATAACATAATTGAACGTTTGTATTCGGCAGGAATATCATTTGAAGAAATTGATGAAGGTAAAAATGCCATCATAATGGAGGTGCTTTATTTTGCACTTATGATAGGAGCCTTCTATATTCTCATGGTGTTAATTATGAAGAATGCCGGTAAGAGTGGAGGTTTTGGTGTTGGTAAGTCTAATGCAAAGATGTATGTCCAAAAGGAGACAGGAATTACCTTTAAGGATGTAGCTGGTCAGGAAGAAGCTAAAGAATCTCTTTCCGAAATGGTTGATTTCTTAGAAAAACCAGAGAAATATCTTGAAATTGGAGCAAAACTTCCTAGAGGAGCCCTCTTAGTTGGTCCTCCTGGAACAGGAAAAACATTATTAGCTAAGGCAGTGGCAGGAGAAGCTAAGGTTCCGTTTTTCTCTCTGTCGGGTTCTGAATTTGTAGAACTTTATGTTGGTGTTGGTGCATCAAGAGTTAGAGATTTGTTTAAGAAAGCTAATTCCATGGCACCCTGTATAATTTTTATTGATGAAATTGATGCAATCGGAAGAAGTAGAGATACAAGGCACACAGGTGGAGATTCTGAACGTGAGCAGACGCTTAATCAGCTTCTTTCAGAGATGGACGGATTTGATACTTCTAAGGGAATAGTTGTACTTGCTGCAACCAATAGACCTGAGGTTCTTGATAAGGCATTGCTTAGACCGGGAAGATTTGATAGACGAATTATTGTGTCTAAGCCGGATTTGCAGGGAAGAATAGACACATTTAAGGTGCATGCCGCAAACGTCAAAATAGATGAAACTGTGGACTTTAAAGAGATGGCTCTTGCTACTGCAGGTGCGGTGGGTGCTGACCTTGCCAATATAGTTAATGAGGCTGCCCTTATGGCAGTTAGAAACGGTAGAGAATTTGTTTCACAAAAGGATTTACTTGCCTCTGTAGAGATAGTTTTTGCAGGAAAAGAAAAGAAAGAAAAATTATTAAGTCCTAAGGAAAAGAAAATTGTGGCATACCACGAAGTAGGACATGCGTTAGTATCTGCATTGCAGAAGAACACATTACCAATCCAAAAAATTACAATTGTTCCACGTACTGATGGTGCTCTTGGATATGTTTGGCAGGTTCCTGATGAAGAAAAACAGCTTCAGACTAAGGCAGAATTAGAGGAAGAAATTGTAATTTGTCTGGCAGGTAGAGCTGCTGAAGCATTGAAGTTTGAATCGGTTACAACCGGTGCAGCTAATGATATTGAGAAAGCAACTAATGTAGCCAGAACAATGATTACTATGTACGGAATGTCTGAAGAATTTGGTATGGTCCAATTAGAGGGAATAACTGGTGAGTATTTAGATAGAAGAAGAGTTCTTAACTGTTCATCTGAGACTGAAACCAAAATAGACGTACAGGTTGGTCGAATGATGAAATCCTTCTATGACACTGCATACAAATTGTTGGAGACTAACATATCAACATTGGATGCAATAGCAGAAGTACTCATTGAGAAAGAAAATTTAACTGGTAAAGAATTCATGGAATTGTTTGAGGAGCATAAGGGGATAAAGCTTCGAGAAAAAGAGGAGAGTTAAGCTGTGGAATATAATTTTTATGCTACTATAGCACGAATGAAATATATAGAGCGTTGGGCATTGATGCGCAACACAATAACAGAGAATTTATCTGAACATTCCTTAGAGGTAAGTATGATTTCCCATGCTCTGTGCATCATCGGCAATGTTAGATACAATAAAAATTTAGATGCTGATAAAGCAGCTGTTATAGCACTTTATCACGATGCATCTGAAATAATAACAGGAGATATGCCGACTCCAATAAAATATTATAACAAGAGCATTAAAGAAGCGTTTAAATCCTTAGAGGATGAAGCTAACGAGCAACTGTTGTCTCAATTACCTGAGGATTTAAGAACAGCATACAGAGATATATTTTTTAAAACTGAAGATATGTCCTATGAATGGAAACTGGTTAAAGCTGCAGACAAGCTGTCCGCTCTCATAAAATGTATTGAAGAAGAAAAGACTGGCAATAGAGAGTTTGTAAAGGCTAGGGAAGCTACAGAAAAATCTCTTAATGAGATGGCGGATAATGTCCCAGAGATTAATGACTTTATAAAAGAATTTATACCGTCATTCTCTAAGACTCTAGATGAACTAAGTTAGATTTCGTGAAAAAAGCATGGAAAACATTATTTTGTTTTCCATGCTTTTTTTACATATTCCAAAGCCCATAGGCTGGTATATTCAAAATGTTATCTTCAAGAGAAACTGGCTCCTGAGAAATTCTAACTGAAAGCTCTGTGTTTGGATTTTTAGAACAGAAGGTTTTTATGTTCTGAGCTTTTTTGTTAGGTTTGAAGCGCACATCCACAGGTATTGGAGTGTCAATGCCCTGATATACAAAGGGTACTCTGGCTGTAGCCGATGAAATCCAGTAATATATATTGCCCAGCTTATTGCTTAATTCTTGGAATATATATTGCTCAATAACAGCACCATCTTTTTCTGATAAAATTTCATCCAGAGTAATATTTTCCTGTATAGGAAGGTTATATAATGCACGTAAAAGACCATGATCAATAATATATAATTGGAAGGATTTATAGTCAACGTGGTCTTCAAGAGGAAGAGTTCCTTCTTTTAGTCTTGGAAGTTTTCTGGCGAAACCAAGACTGCAGAGATTTTGAGTCGCTTCCTGATATTCTCTGCTTCTAGCGTTTTCATCAACTAGGTTGTACATGAATTTTTTATTGTCTTTTATTAGCTGCTTAGGAATGCTTTTCCAAACTCTGCGACATCTTTGTGACATTGCAGAAGAAAAAGACTTTCTAATGATAGCTTCGTACATTTCGATTAGTTCAAGTTGTTTGTCTCTTACAAGACTGTAGTCCTTGGTTTTAATATATTCATTGACAATTCCAGGCATACCACCTACTAGAAGAAAATCTCTTAGCATTTGATTGATGCCTTCAAGCTCCACGTCGTTGATAGGAGTGTCTTTGCTGTTTGTTATGGCTGCTATCAATGGATGAGATTTGTTGGCAATGAGGAATTCCTCAAAGGTCATAGGTCTCATTCTGATTATATTGAACACATCCTTGTGATGGTATTCGTATTCGGTTATTGCCATAGTAGAAGCTATAAGGCAAATGGTATAACTACGATGTGCTTTAAGGAAGGTGTAGAAAAATTCTCCGCAATCGTTGGATGTCTGTACTTCATCAAAAATTATAATGGTTTTTGACAAGTCTTTATTTTCTAGCATCGGTGTGATAATTGAATTAAATCCATCGATATCAAAAGAATTAATACATTCAAGAAGTTCCTTGTTGTCACTTATATCGATGTAAAGCTGGTCTGTAAAAAAAGCTGTTGCAAAATCCTTTACGGTCCATGTTTTACCCACACCATAAGCACCTTTTACATATAAAATTTGTCTGTGTCCTCTTTCGTACCAAGCGGCAAAATCATTAATTACATTTCTGTACATGTTTATCTCCTTATGAGAACTAAACTATCTCAAAAAATATGAGAATTTATTATCATTATGATAATATTTTATTAAATAATGTTTTCTGTGTCAACAGAGTAAAAAAATGGGAAAAATAAATGCAAGATTACTTGTTGTATGGTTTTTATGGTGGTATAATGATTTAATATTGGCAAAGTGTAGCTTGGCGAGATATGGAGGTGCAAGATGAAAAATAAATGGGACAAGAATATGCTTAAATTTGGTGTAGTACTTACTGTATCTTTATGTATTTATGCATTGTTTGGTGCATTGTTAGAAAGATGGAGCGCTATATCAGGATTTTTAGATAAATTATCGGGAGCTATGGCTCCATTTGTTGTAGGTCTAATATTGGCTTTCTTGCTTAATCCGATTATGATATACATAAGAAAGGGACTTGCTAGTATACTAAAAAAGTGCTTTAAAGTAGACTACAAAAAAGCATACAACCTTGTAAAAACCCCTTCACTTATACTGACTATTATAGTATTTATAGGATTTTTAGTTGGATTTTTGTGGCTTGTTATTCCAAAGATATACGAAAGCTTACAGGATCTTGTATACAATATGCCGGACTATATTTCTAGTGCAGAAGCCTTAATTGAGAAGATTTTTGCTAAAAATAAATTCCTAGAAGAGCACCTCACTAGTGTAGTTAAATATGTGGAGGACAATATTTGGATTATTGTTGAGGAGAAAATTGTGCCTAACATGGATACACTGGTTCTCAATATTTCCAGTGGAGTTATTGTAGGTGTTACATCAATATTTAATTTCCTTATAGGTCTTATATTTGCAGTATATCTTCTCTCAAGTAAGCATGTATTAATCGCGCAAGGTAAGAAATTTATATACCTTTTCTTCTCTAAGAAGACAGGCAATAAGGTGTTAGAAGGACTCTCGTATGCTAATTCAGTATTCGGTGGATTTATTAATGGTAAGATTATTGATTCCATCATAATCGGTTTTATGTGTTTTGCGTTTACTGCGGCTATAGAGATGAAATATGCAGTGCTTATAAGCGTTATAGTTGGTGTTACTAATGTTATTCCATTCTTTGGACCGTTTATAGGTGCTATACCAGGCTCATTACTTGCACTGATGGATTCACCAACATATTTTATTATATTTGTTATCTTTGTAATATTGCTACAGCAGTTCGATGGAAATATTTTGGGACCACTTATTCTTGGAGATTCAACAGGTCTTTCTGGCATGTGGGTTCTTGTTGCTATTCTTGTATTTGGTGATTTGTTTGGTGTTCCGGGAATGATTATGGGTGTTCCTGTATTTGCATGTATATATGCATTTATTGCTGTTATGTTGCGAGATGGTCTCAGAAAGAAACAAATGTCTTCAAAAACAGAAGATTATTTGTTGCTTTCAGGATTTGATGAGGTTACTGGTGAAGCAATATATCACGACGAGCAGGATGTAAGAAGAACTATCAAACAAAAGAAACGTAAGGCAAAAAAATTATGGCTTGGTAAGACTGATAGTGAGAAGGTTTCAGATGATAATGAATCAGATGAATTGAATATAAAAGAAGCTATTGCAGATGACAGAATAGAGGACGAGTCAGTTCTTGCATCTGACCTTGCGGACAATGCAATGGCTGATGATGAAATTGATAAAAAAGATTCAGATAACAAGAAGAACTAAGGAGGGTTACTTATGGCAAAGGGATGTTATTCAACTGACAGTATTCTAAGATGGATGGGCTATTTTGCACAGGAGATGGGAGTTAGTCCAGAGAAGATAAAGCTTCTTGATATTTGTGGAAAGCTTAAAAATGTTATACCTTTTGTTGAGACACATAAGAGAGTTCTTATATTTGCAGATGAAATGCACGAGGATTTGTTCTATGATTTTTGGGAAGCAGGATTCGGTGAATATGATATGTGGTATGGCACTGGCCTTGAGGAATCAGGACAGATAAAACAGGTTAAAATCAAGGAAGTTATCCATAAGAAAATTACTGAGCCTACAGTTATTTTCATCTTGAATGAGAAGACTAGAGAATCATATCGTATAGGTATGAAGAATGAAATGTTTTCTAAGGGACCTATTAAGTATGTAGGACATGAAATAAGAGCTGTGATTATGAGTATGCTGGGGGTTGACTCTCAAGATACAATATGTCTTGTAGATGCAGAAAGTATTGCTATTGAGGCAGCGTTTGTTGCAGGTGATGGAACTATTATCTGTGTTGAAAATGACAAGGGTGCTAAGGAAACAATGGAAGACAACGTAAAACAGTTTGGTGTACACAACGTTATGATTGTTCCTGATTTAGGCCCAGAATCCATGGAGAAAATTCCTGTACCAAGACTTTCATTTATAGTTGCAAATAAGCATCTTGAAGAGGATATTGAAAGACTTCTCAAGAAAAATCCTAATATGCAGTTTGTGATCTATACTCTTGAACTTGATATATTGTCAGGAATTAAGGATTTGTTTGCTAAATACAACATAAGCAATATGGAGGTTACGCAGATTACTGTTTCAAAGACAGATAAGAATAGTGTATTTGTAACTCAGCCATCGCCATGGCTTATAACAGGTGAGGTGTTGTAATGGCAATAGAAAAATTACCCCAGGATCCAATAATGCTTTTGTCATTTCTTAATACAAGAATGAGAGATGAGAAACTCACCTTGGAAGAGTTGTGTAAACAATTTCAAGTAAGTCAGACAGAAATTGAGGATAAACTTGACAAGGTAGGTTATACCTATAATAATGAACTGGGAAAATTTGTATAAATTACTGCCGTGATAAAAATAAAAAGGGCAGAATGGAGGATATATGAGACACGAATTTAAAAAGATAGAACCAAAGTGGCAGGCTCGTTGGGAAGAGGCCAAAATATTTAATGCTGTAGATGGTTCGGACAAACCTAAATTTTATGGATTAGTTGAGTTCCCTTATCCAAGTGGTGCAGGTATGCACGTTGGACATATTAAGGCATACTCAAGTATTGAGGTAGTATCAAGAAAACGTCGTATGCAGGGATACAATGTACTTTTCCCTATTGGCTTTGATGCATACGGACTTCCAACTGAGAACTATGCAATTAAAACTAATACACATCCACGTATTATTACAGATAATAACATTGAGAAGTTCTCTAATCAGTTAAAGAAGGTTGGATTCTCTTTTGATTGGGATAGAGTAGTAGATACTACAGAGGAAGGTTTCTATAAGTGGACACAGTGGATTTTCCTTAAGATGTTTGAGAAGGGTCTTGTATATAGAGACAGAGCATCGGTAAACTATTGTCCTTCTTGTAAGGTTGTTCTTTCTAATGAGGATAGCCAGGGTGGTAAATGTGACATTTGCCATAGTGATGTAGTTCAGAAATCAAAAGATGTTTGGTATTTAAGAATCACACAGTATGCTGATAAGCTTTTAAAGGGACTTGATACAGTTGAGTATCCTGAGAACATTAAACAGCAGCAGGTTAACTGGATTGGTAAGTCAACAGGTGCATTTGTTGATTTTGATATTGACGGTATAGAGGATAAGCTTCAGATATACACAACAAGACCTGATACACTTTTTGGTGTAACATTTATGGTTATTGCTCCTGAGCATCCACTTATTGATAAGTATGCAGACAAGATTGCCAACATGGATGCAGTTCTTGCATACAGAGAAGAATGTAATAAGAAAACTGAGTTTGAGAGAACTCAGCTTGTTAAGGATAAGACAGGTGTTAAGCTTGACGGTATCGAGGCTATTAATCCATTAAATGGCAAGAAGATTCCAGTGTTCATTGCTGATTACGTAATGATGGGTTATGGTACAGGAGCAATTATGGCTGTTCCTGCTCACGATCAGAGAGATTATGATTTCGCTAAGGCTTTTGGTGTTGATATAATAGAAGTTATTAAGGGTGGCGACGTTTCCGTAGAGGCATATACTGGTGATGGTGAGATGGTTAACTCAGGCTTCCTTAATGGTTACACAAACAAGAAGGAGTCTATTGCAAGAGCCATCGAAGAAGTTGAGAAGATGGGCATCGGTAAAGGCGGTGTTCAGTTTAAGATGAAGGATTGGGCATTCAACAGACAGAGATACTGGGGTGAGCCAATTCCTATAGTTCACTGTGAGTATTGTGGTGATGTGGCAGTGCCTTATGAAGAGCTTCCACTTAGACTTCCTAATATGGAGAACTTTGAGCCAGGCCAGGAAGGTGAATCACCTCTTGCAAGAATTGAAAGCTATGTAAATTGCAAGTGTCCAAAGTGTGGTAAGGATGCAAAGAGAGAGACTGATACTATGCCACAGTGGGCAGGTTCTTCATGGTATTACTTAAGATATATTGATCCTAAGAATGATACATGCCTTGCTGATATGGATAAGCTTAATTACTGGATGCCTGTTGATTGGTATAACGGTGGTATGGAGCATGTTACTAGACATATGATTTATTCAAGATTCTGGCATCAGTTCTTATACGATTTAGGAGCTGTTAACACACCAGAACCATACGCTAAGCGTTCTGCACAGGGCCTTATTCTTGGACCTGACGGAGATAAGATGAGTAAATCAAAGGGTAACGTAATTGATCCTCTTGATATAGTTTCAGAATTTGGCGCAGATACACTTAGAACTTATGTGTTATTCATGGGTGATTACGGTGTTGCAACTCCATGGAATGACAGCTCTATGAAGGGTTGTAAGAGATTCCTTGAAAGAGTATCAGCACTTACTGATATGATTTCAGATGAGGCAGTTGAGTCTACATTTGAGACTAAGATGCACAAGACAATTAAGAAGGTTACTCTTGATATAGAAGAGATGAAGTTTAATACTGCTATAGCAAGTCTTATGGCTCTTCTTAATGACATTTATGCAGTGGGACATATATCTAAGGAAAACCTTATGATATTTGTTAAGCTTCTCTGCCCATTTGCTCCACATATTTCAGAGGAAATGTGGGAGATGTTAGGAGGAGAAGGCTTTGCTTCTCTTGCACAGTGGCCTGAGTACGATGAGGCTAAGACTGTTGATGCTAACATCGAGATTGGTGTTCAGGTTAACGGTAAGCTTAAGACTACTATCGTAATTCCTAACAATGCAGACAAGGATTTAGTTCTTGGTATTGCTAAGGCTGATGAGAAGATAGTTGCAATAACAGCAGACAAGACAATTGTTAAGGAAATCTATGTACCTAACAAGATTGTAAATATAGTTGTGAAATAATAAAAAACTATAAAAAGTTTTGAGACATAAAGAGAACGCGATGTTTATCGCGTTCTTTTTTAAAAGAATTGTTTAATCATTGCAAAGTTTTTCTTTTCCTCAGGAGATAAGTTTTCTTCTATGGCTTCGAGAAGAATTGCGGTTTCTTCTTTTGTAAATGCCATGTTACGTCTGTTTAATTCCTGATGTATTTTCATGATTTCAGGTAGAAGCTCGTTCATGGAACGGTTTTGGCTTTTTCGCTGAATTTCCATAATAATTTTTAGTTTTAAAGGGTCAACATTTTTAAGCTTTGGATTTTGTAAAAAGTTATTTGAACCTGCGTTACTGGTTTGGTTTATGTTACGTCTAGGATTATAATTATACATGGTTTATGCTTCCTTTAATTAATGTTTTATATATCAAATGTTGCTAAGATTTACCGTCTAAGATTGAAACAATACTTTCGAAAAGACTGTCTTCTTTTTGATGCTCGCTCGTTGTATTTTGTTTTGCTGTAGATTCAAAATTAGAAGGGTTTTGATTGAGTAAATTTAATATTGATTCAGGGGACATGTTAGATGATGTGTGATTTAAGTTGCTGTCTGATGCATTCATCATGTCCATCATGCCTTGCATTTGCTTCATTTGCTTAATGGTTGAAGCGAAATTCCCCGGAAGAAAGTTGCATATGTCAGAAATAAAATCATCAGTTGTTTTGGGATGGCAGTCAAAACCACATTCTGATATGTAGGAAGGATTAGAAAATGATTCCATTATGGACATTAATTCCTTGTACTTGATGAAGAAAATAAGGAGTTTTTTGAAGCGGTAGTCCACGAACGGCACAAGAGCTTCCAGCATGAATAAAGAATCGTCTTTAATTAATCTGTCAAGAGGGTGAATTCGTTGAAATTTATCCATACTTAAACTCCGGTTTTATTACTAAATATATGTTTAAAAATAAATAATTATTCTAAATTAAGGTCACTGTATAAACAGTGACCTTTGCAACAAGAATCATTATGGGATTCTCATTACTTCAGATTAGCATCCGCAGCCGTAGTCGCCACTTCTGTTGTTGTTGCCACAGCAGAAAAGAAGGATAAGGATAATCCAGATGCAATCGCAGCCACCATTACCACAGCCATCGTTGCCAAAGAAGCTGCCGTTGTTGCCGCCACATAAGAAAAGAAGGATTATAATCCAAATGCATGAGCAGCTGCTTCCGTTACCAAAGCCAAATCCACTTGAACATCCACAACCGCACTGAGTAGCAGATAAATCACTCATGATAAAACCTCCGCTGATTAATTGTTATGGTTTATATTATTCAGACATGAAAAATTTGTTAAAGAGAATTTGTTTATTTTTTAAGGGGTTGATTAGAAATATTATAAATGATAAGATTATTAATCAGAAAACTAAGTCCATGACAAGGGTAAAGGTATGAAAAATAAAAAGTTAGAGAAAATTTTATTAAAGAATACCCTCTCTGTAGCATTACCAGCTATGGCACTTTTTGTTGTGCTTATTTTGATGTTTTTGAAGTTTGGAATGTTAGAACAGGCAAAGTGTAATGAAATAGGTAATGTAGAAAACTTAGAAGAAAAGATGGAAACAATGTACAATGAAAAATTGACGAGTGTGAAGTATGTGGCAGAAAAAGTAAAATATACTGGTTTTGATTATGTTGTTGATGGCAAAATCAAGGGTGCATATTACTATAGTGTTATTAATAACAAAATGTATATGTTTCTTCTTAAAACAGATGAGCCTAAGCAAGAGTATGATAACATAGAAATTAAGGGTAAAATTATTAAGGACAATGTTTCTGTTGGGCATATTATTTCTCAATTGGCGGCAGAGAACAATTTGAATGCGGCTATGTTTACTGAATATTGCTGTGGATATATGATTAGTGAACCGGATTATCCTCATGCGTATATTGCAATGGTTTATGTGTTTTTTGCTTCACCTATCATAGTTTGTATTCTTATCATAATTTATGTGATTGCGATTTGGATGAATCCACTTCTTCATTCTCAGACAAAGCAGCTTGAGGCCTATGGTGAAATAGATGATATTATTGCTGAGATTAACGAGCAACTTTCTAATAAGCTTTTGTTTAAAAAGGGTAATATTTATATTACAACAGATTATATGTTGATTAATTATATAAATAAAACGGATATAATAAAGTTAGATTACATTAAATATCTCTCTAAAAATTTAGTTGAAAGCAAATTTTATAAAATAAATAAAAAAGAAGTATTTCGTCTTACTATGTCAAATCCAGAAAAGCTTTTTTATGAGGTTGATTTTACAAACGAGGAATTGATTGATGATATAGTGACCTATATTAGAGGAGTGAACTCCTAAAAAATAGTAATAATCCAAGATTTTTGGCTGTTTTTTATGAAAAGAACTTGACACAAAACTTTACTGTGTTAGAATAATTATTTGTAAAAGTTAAAAGAAAAGCAATGAAGGTGCAACAAGGATTAGCATCACTTAACAGAGATGTGGGGTCATGGCTGGAAGCCCTACTTAAGATATAGTTAATCTCATTTTCACACTGGAGCCGCATGCTTGAACAAAAATATGGTAATAGCCATATATAAGTAGGGTATGTCGTTTATGTACGTTACACATAATGAGTGCGACTTTAATAAGTCGAAGCTGGGTGGTACCGCGGAGTATATTCGTCCCTTTTATCGTAAGATAAAGGGGCTTTTTTAATTTTACCTAGCACTCAAAGGATATATATTATGGAGGAATCAAAATGAAAGAGATGTTACAAAACATTAAGGATGCAACATTAGCTAAGATTGAAGCTACAGATGACCTTAATGTAATCAATGAAATCAAAGTTTCAGTTCTTGGAAAAAAGGGCGAGCTTACACAGGTTTTAAAGAGTATGAAGGATGTTGCACCGGAAGACAGACCTAAGGTTGGTCAGATGGTTAACGAGACAAGACAGGCTATTGAAGAGAAGCTTGAGGCTAAGACAAAAGCAATTAACAGCGCAATTAGAGCTGAAAAAATGAAGAGAGAAACAATAGATGTAACTCTTCCTGGAGTAAAGAAGATTCAGGGACACAGACACCCTAATCAGATAGCTCTTGAGGATTTAGAGAGAGTATTTATTGGCATGGGATATGAGGTTGTATCTGGACCAGAGATAGAGTATGACAAGTACAACTTTGAGCTTCTTAATATACCTGCTAATCATCCAGCGAAGGATGAGCAGGACACATTCTATATTACAAAAGATATCTTACTTAGAACACAGACTTCACCTGTACAGGCACGTATTATGGAGCAGGGTAATCTTCCTATCAGAATACTTTCCCCAGGTAGAGTTTTCCGTTCAGATGAGGTTGATGCAACACATTCACCATCTTTTCATCAGGTAGAGGGTCTAGTAATAGATAAGGGAATTACCATGGCAGACCTTAAGGGAACACTTGACCAGTGGGCTAAGGAGTTCTTTGGAGAGAAGACAAAAACAAAATTCAGACCACATCATTTCCCATTTACTGAGCCATCTGCAGAGGTTGATATTACATGCTTCAAGTGTGGTGGTAAGGGATGTAGAGTATGTAAGGGAAGTGGATGGATTGAGATTCTTGGATGTGGTATGGTACATCCACATGTTCTTGAAATGTGCGGAATAGATCCAGAGGTATATTCAGGATTTGCTTTCGGTATCGGACTTGAGAGAATAACACTTCTTAAGTATGAGATTGATGATATGCGACTTCTTTATGAAAATGATCAAAGATTTTTGAACCAGTTCTAGCGAAGCAGAGCAATATAGTAAAAAATAAGAAAGTTGAGGAAATAATAATGAATACACCGATTTCGTGGATTAAAGCATATGTTCCTGATTTGGACGTAGATATAAAAGAATTTGTTGATAAGATGACACTTTCAGGCTCTCATGTTGAATGCTATGAGCAAAAAGACAAGAACCTTGAGAAAATAGTAGTTGGTAAGATTGAAACTATGGAGCAACATCCGGATGCGGATAAGCTTGTGGTTTGTCAGGTTAACATTGGAACTGAGACTATACAGATAGTTACAGGTGCAAAAAATGTTAAGGTAGGTGACGTGATTCCTGTCGTTCTCGATGGTGGTAAGGTTGCTGCAGCCCATGGAGATAACAACGAGTACCCTGATGGAATTAAGATTAAGAAGGGTAAACTTCGTGGAGTTGAATCTAATGGTATGATGTGTGGAATAGAGGAACTTGGTTCTTCAAGAGACTTCTATCCTGAGGCACCAGAAGATGGCGTATATGTATTCCCAGAGGATTCAGGGGTGAAGCCTGGTGATGATGCTGTTAAGGCACTTGGGCTTGATGATGTAGTTGTAGAGTATGAAATTACATCTAACAGAGTAGATTGCTTCTCTATGATTGGTATGGCAAGAGAGGTTGCGGCTACATTTGAGAAGGAATTCATCCCACCTGTTGTAGAGGTTAAGGGTAATGGTGGAAATGTAAATGATTATATTTCAGTTGAGGTTAAAGATGCTGACCTTTGCCCAAGATATGTGGCAAGAGTTGTGACTGATATTAAGATTGGACCATCACCTAAGTGGATGAGAGAAAGACTTGCAGCACAGGGAATTCGTTCAATCAATAATTTAGTAGATATAACTAACTATGTAATGGAAGAGTATGGTCAGCCTATGCATGCCTTCGACCTTGATACTATTGCAGGTAACAAGATTATTGTTAGACGTGCTAACGACGGTGATAAATTTGTAACTCTTGATGGACAGGAAAGAACACTTGATAAGGATGTCCTTATGATTTGTGATGGTGAGAAAGAAGTTGCTATAGCAGGTATCATGGGTGGTGAAAACTCAATGGTAACTGACAATATTAAGACTCTTCTTTTTGAGGCTGCGTGCTTTGATGGAACAAACATAAGACTTTCATCTAAGAGAATTGGTCTTTCAACAGATGCTTCGGCTAAGTTTGTTAAGGGGCTTGATCCAAATCTTGCTCTTGAAGCAATTAACAGAGCTTGTCAGCTTATTGAAGAACTTGGCTGCGGTAAGGTTGTAGATGGAGTTGTTGATGCATATGCAAATCCTGTATCAGACAAGGTGCTTCCTTTCGAGCCTGATAAGATGAATGCACTTCTTGGTACAAATGTGCCAAAGGAGCAGATGCTTAGCTATTTTGATAGATTAGGTCTTTCTTATGACGAGAAGACAAATATGATTACAATTCCTACATTTAGACAGGACTTAAATTGTATGGCAGACCTTGCTGAAGAGGTAGCAAGATTCTATGGTTATGACAACATACCTGTAACTCTTCCACGTGGTGAAGCCACTGTTGGTAAAAAGAGCTATGCAGAGAGAATAAATGACGTGGTTAGAGATGTTGTTGAAGGCAATGGCTTCTCTGGTGGTGCATGCTATTCATTTGAAAGTCCAAAGGTATTTGACAAGCTTCTTTTACCAGAGGATTCTCCACTTAGAAATGCAATTGAGATAAGCAATCCACTTGGAGAGGACTTCTCAATTATGAGAACTGTTCCTTTAAATGGAATACTTACTTCACTTTCTACAAACTATAACAGAAGAAACAAGGACGTAAGATTATACGAGCTTGCTAATATTTATCTTCCAAAGGCTCTTCCTCTTACAGAGCTTCCAGACGAGAAGATGAAACTTACTCTTGGAATGTATGGCAATGGAGATTTCTTCACAATGAAGGGTGTTGTAGAAGAGATTTGTGATAAGCTTGGTTTTGGTGATAGTTGTTCTTACGAGCCAACATCTGAACAGCCATTCCTTCATCCAGGTCGTCAGGCTTATGTTAAGAAGGGCAATCTTGAGATAGGATATATTGGTCAGCTCCATCCTGAGGTTGGTGACAATTATGGTATCAAGGGCGAGGTATATCTTGCAGTTCTTGACATGGAAACAGTAACAATGCTTTCTACATTTGACAGAAAGTATGAAGGTATTGCTAAATTCCCAGGAATGACAAGAGATTTGAGCCTTGTTGTAGATAAGACTATCTTTGTTGGCCAGATTGAGAAGGTTATTAAGAAATGTGGCGGTAAGCTTCTTGAGACTTGTAAGCTCTTTGATGTGTACGAGGGAGAGCAGGTTGCTGAAGGCAAGAAATCAGTTGCTTACACTATGACATTTAGAGCAAAGGATAGAACTCTCGAGGATGCAGAGGTTTCGAAGATTATTGAGAAGATTCTTTCTGAGCTTGGTAAGATGGGAATAGAAATCAGAGCCTAATACGGAGACAAAAATGAAGTTAAAAGATTTTTACTATGACCTCCCTGATGAGCTTATAGCACAGGACCCGCTTCTGAAGAGAAGCGATTCCAGACTTATGGTTTTAAACAGGGAAAATGGTGATATAGAGCATAAGCATTTTCATGATATAACTAACTACCTGTCGCCAGGGGATTGCCTTGTTATCAATGATACAAAGGTGCTTCCAGCCAGACTTATAGGTGAGAAGGAGGGTACAGGTGCATCTATTGAAGTTCTCCTTTTAAAACGTCATGATGACAAGGTATGGGAGACTTTGGTTAAACCTGGAAAGAAAGCTAGACCAGGGGCTAAAATATCGTTTGGAAATGGAAAACTAATAGGTGAAGTGTTGGATGTAGTTGAAGAGGGAAACAGACTTATTAGATTTGATTATGAAGGTATATTTGAAGAGGTATTGGATGAACTGGGTCAGATGCCTCTGCCACCTTACATTACTCATAAGCTTGAGGATAAAAACAGATATCAGACCGTGTATGCCAAGCATACAGGCTCTGCTGCTGCTCCAACAGCTGGATTACACTTCACAGAAGAATTATTAAAAAAGGTTGAGGACATGGGTGTTAAAATTGCCCGTGTCACTCTTCATGTTGGTCTTGGCACATTTAGACCTGTAAAGGTGGAAAATGTGTTAGAGCATCATATGCATAGTGAATTTTATGTAATAGATGAAGAGGCTGCTGATATAATAAATCAGACTAAGAAAAATGGTGGGAAAATTATATCGGTGGGAACAACAAGTACAAGAACTCTTGAGACAGCAGCAGATGATGAAGGCAATATAAGGGCATGTAGTGGTTGGACAGATATATTTATCTATCCTGGATATAAATTCAAGATAGTAGACAGACTTATTACTAATTTTCATTTGCCAGAGTCAACTCTTTTAATGCTCGTATCTGCTTTATATGACAGAGAAAAAGTATTGAATGCATACGAAATTGCTGTAAAAGAAAAATATAGATTTTTTTCTTTTGGAGATGCTATGATAATATTATAAGTATTAAGAAAAAGGGGGAAAAGTTATGAAGACATTAAAAAGTGCCATTCGTTTGTTTAAACATAACTTTTCCGCCCTTTTTTTCTTTGAACTATTATACAAACTGATATCGTTGGCTATAATAACACCTTTGTTATATATGATAGTCAATTATTCTATTAAGATGGCAGATATAAAATATTTGTCTTCTGATAATGTGCTTTTGTATTTTACATCGCCGCCAACTTATGTGCTTTTGTTTGTGCTGTTGGTAGTTATAACAATCTTCCTGCTTGTTGATGCCTCGGCGCTGATATACGCTATGGAGGCTTCACGAAAAGAAGAAAAAACAAATCCATTATCAATGTTAATAAAGGGGTTTTTTAATTCTTTGAGAATTATAAATCCAAAGAACATGGGCGCTATAGTGTATATGCTTTTTGTTTTGCCCTTCACTTATTCTGTTATGCTTTCCGGCTCTTTGGTAGGTTTGCGTCTTCCAGAATTCCTAAACAAGCTTATTAACATATACGAAAAAAATATTAGTCAAATTTTGATTATATATTTTCTTCTTTGTTTTTTAGCTATGTTTCTTGTGTTTTCACTTAATTATTTTACAAACTTTAAAATGAGCTATGCTCGTTCAGTAAGTCTTAGTATTAAATCAGTTAAAAAGAACTTTATAAAAGTTTTTGTAGGTGTAGTTGTTGTCAACCTTGTTGTTACGGCTATGCTGATTTTATTGCAGGGAACAATAACTACAGCGTTGGTTAGTTTCATTTCAAAGTTTATTAATTCCAAAAAAATGGAATTTGTTTTAGATATATCTATACAGGTAATTTTCTTTATCGTATATGTATCTGTATCTCTTGTTTCTACGCCTTTTGTGTATTCGTATATATGTGCATGCTTCTATGAAATAGAAAGCGATGTGTATGAGGAACATGAGAAGAAGAGGAAGCACAAAAAGAGAAAAGAGAGAACTCCTGAAGAACTGGCTAGAATTAATAAAATTTCTTTTGTTGTTGTGCTGGTAGCTGTATTAGTTATTAATATTATATATGTATTTTTAAATGCAACAAACAGGGTATCTTTAAATGTGGCTTATTCTACATGGGTTGATATTACGGCGCATAGAGGTGACTCGGCAAATGCACCGGAAAATACTATGGCGGCGATAATAATGGCCAATGAAAATGGAGCAGACATAATAGAGATAGATGTTAGACAAACAAAGGACGGAGAGTATGTATTAGTTCATGATGAGAATCTAAAGCGAACTACTGGTGTAGATAAAAGAGTAGGAACTGTTGATTATGAATATATAGCTACTCTTGATGCCGGTTCGTATTTTTCTGAGGAGTTTGCGGGAGAAAAGATTCCTACCTTAGAAGAGGTTATTGCGTATGCAGTGGAGGAGGATATATTTCTTAATATAGAGCTTAAACCGGCAAAGACAGACCAAAACTACGAGCCTGGAATAGTGGAAATAATTGAAGCATATGATTATGTTGATAATTGTGTCGTTGCATCTATAAGCTATGACGCAATATCAAATGTGAAGAAACTGAATCCGGATATAACTACAGCTTATATTATGACTATGGCATTTGGAGAATTTGAAAACCTAGAATATGCAGACATATTTAGTATAAAGCATACTTTTATCGATTCTACCATGGTAAATACCATTCATAAAAATGGAAAGAAAATATATGCTTGGACTGTTAACAGGGAAACAGATATAAAGGACCTTTTGCTTCTTGATGTGGATAGTATAATAACAGATGACCCATATAAGACAAAGGATATCATGTACAATGCCAATGATACCCTTATGTCTGACTGGATTGAAAGATTTATGAAAGAATATTAGTGATTGAAATAGGCTGTGAGGAGTTTTACTAACTCTTCATAGTCTTTTTTATGTGCTGTTTCACATGCGGAATGCATTGCTAGTACAGGTATTCCCATATCAACCGCGTAAGTTGGAAGATATGCTGACATAATAGGTCCTAAAGTTTGGCCACCTATTACACCTGTGCGATTGACTGTTCGTTGGAATTTAATGTTATATTCCTGACACAGTGCCTGGAATACAGCACCAGCCTCGCTGTCTGTAACATACCTTTGAGAAGCACTGGATTTTAATACAACACCCCCGCCTAAAGTCACCTCGTTGGTGATATCGCTTTTCTCTGGATAATTAGGGTGTGTAGCATGTGCAACATCTACCGACATACAAAAACTATTTTTTGGCTCTTTTATTGTGTTGAATATCTTGTCTAAACTATTTTTTAGGATAAATGAGTCAGCTCCCTGCTTAGAACGACTGCCCACCTCTTCGTTATCAAAAAATGCAGCCACAGCTATTGATGTATCTGAAACACATGAAGCAAGTGATTCTGAAATAGCGGATACAGAGGAAATATTATCTATACGTGGGCTTGCTAGAAGTTCGTCTGTCAATCCTACAAAACAAGGCTCACCGTGTATATATAGGTATAAGTCGTAATCTAGAATTTCACTTTCTTTAACAGATAAGCTATTTGCTATATATGACATAAGCATATCTTCTGAATATGTGGAATTACCATCCAGTGTTGCTAAAATTGGTATCATTTCTTTCTGGACATCCATTTCCTGAGAACCGTTCTTTTTTAGGTGAGGAGCAAGATTAGGAATAATAAATAAAGGCTTTTCTGAATCGTAAAAGTGAACCTCTGGCATGAATGGGTCTTTGCCCTTGGTTACTACTTTTCCTGCAAGGCCGAGAGGTCTGTCAAACCAGGTTTCTTTAATTAGTCCACCGTAAGTTTCGATGTTGGCCTGTAAATATCCCTTCTTACGAATCTCGTTATTTGGTTTGAGTTTTAACATAGGGAAGTCAGTGTGGGCAGCGGCAACGCGAAGATTTGTTGGGTTTGTACCTACACAAAATGCAACAAGCATTGAAGAAAATGGTGATACAATATATTTTCCTCCTGGTGTAATATCCCATGGCTCCTTATATGAGAGAAGAGCGAAACCTGCTTCTTTGAAATATTTAATTGATTCGTCCACAAGATGAAATTGAGTTTTGCCTTTTTTGAGTAGATTAAATAAATGGTTCATAGTGCCTCCTAAAGCGTTTATTATAGAATTATATTATAAATACAAAGTGCTTTCAAGCTTGCACTGATTGGATGAATGAGTTATTATTATGCAAGATTATTATGCACGAAAATGGAGAAATAAAATGATAATAAATAAAATAAATGGACTATCTGGTGAAGTGACTGTACCAGGTGATAAGTCCATCTCACACAGAAGTATAATGCTTGGCTCTTTAGCTAAGGGAACAACAGAGGTCAAAGGATTTCTTCAGGGGGCAGATTGCCTTTCTTCGATTTCTTGTTTTTCAAAAATGGGTGTAGAAATAGAAAATAAAGGTGATATAGTTTTGATTCACGGCAGAGGACTTCGTGGATTGAAGGAGCCTGCGTCAACATTAGATGTTGGCAACAGTGGAACTACAACAAGACTTATGTCTGGCATACTTGCGGCTCAGAATTTTACCTCTCGAGTTACAGGAGATGCATCTATACAAAAAAGACCAATGAAAAGAATTATAACTCCACTTAGCATGATGGGAGCAGATATTAAAAGTGAGTTTGGCAATGACTGTGCGCCCCTTATTATTAATGGAACAAGCCTAAGGGGCATACACTATGATTCTCCAGTGGCATCAGCCCAGGTGAAATCTGCTGTCCTTTTTGCGGGACTTTATGCAGATGGAGAAACCTCTGTTACAGAACCAGCAGTAAGTCGTAATCATACAGAGCTTATGTTTGAGGAGTATGGTGTGGACATAAAGTGCGAAGGCAAAACAGTAGTTATGAAACCCGCTGATGAGCTTCATGCAAGAAAGGTTATTGTTCCGGGAGATATATCTTCAGCTACATA
Source organism: Lachnospiraceae bacterium (assembly GCA_015057525.1). Classification (GTDB taxonomy): domain Bacteria; phylum Bacillota; class Clostridia; order Lachnospirales; family Lachnospiraceae; genus Coprococcus_C. The sequence goes on from SVEE01000009.1 coordinate 71,904, forward strand.
TTTCATTGTGGCAGCAGCTATAACTCCTAATTCTTGCGTAACCATAAGGAATGTGGGTATTAATCCTACAAGGGATGGAATAATAGAAGTGTGTCGCATGATGGGAGCCAATATAACCATTGAGAAAACATCAGGTGATATTGGTGAGCCTACAGCAGATATAACAGTATCAACCTCTTCACTAAAGGGATGTACAATAGGCGGAGATATTATACCAACTCTTATAGATGAGATTCCGGCTATAGCCATACTTGCATGCTTTGCTGATGGTGAGACAATTATAAAAGATGCACAAGAATTAAAGGTTAAAGAATCAAATAGAATAGATGTTGTTGTTAACAACCTAAAAGCTATGGGTGCTGATATAGAAGCCACAGATGACGGTATGATTATTAGTGGAGGCAAAGTACTTCATGGAGCTGTGATTGATAGCAAACTTGACCATAGAATTGCAATGAGTTTTGCTATTGCAGGAATGAATGCTGATGGTGAGACTGAGATTTTAGGAAGTGAGTGTGTGGATATATCCTATCCGGAGTTTTATAATGACATAAAAAGATTATCTAAATAATAAAAAAAGGAAGTGCTGTTAGGTCACTTCCTTTTTTGATGATTAAAGTTCGATTGTAGGAACTGTAGAATCCTCTTTTTCTTCTGCTTCTGGTTCAGCAGCTTCTTTTGCTGGGGCTTCCTCGTCAGAAGATGTAGTTTCTGGAACAATTGATACGTAATTCTTTTCTGTGTCTTCTACAGCCATGTCCATATCATCAAAGAAGATTTCATCTTCATCTACGATATCAGCTTCATCTGCGAATACCTTAGGCATCTTCTCTTTGATAGTAGTTTTAACTTTGTTTAATTTAGTGTCAACATCATACTCTTTGTAGATCTTGCTCTCTTTTATTTGGTCTTTAAATGCATAGCAAACACCACCGATAGCAGCTGCAGCTACTGTAAATTTAACGACACCTTTTAATAATTTACCCATAGTGAATCTCCTTTACTTACATAGTTATTCTTCTACAAATTATTAAATATTATTCTAATACATACTAAAATAAAAATCAAGATATATAAAGAATTCACAATTATTTAAGGACTGTGAGTTTGATATAAGAAAAATATTATGGTATACTATGAACGGTTAATGTTTAAAATATAATTTTGTTATACATATATGATAATATGGAGGTTGTTATGAATAAACCATGGTCAGAGGCAGAAAAAAATTTTATTAAGTGTGCAGTTTTAATGCTTATTGCAGGCATTAGTATGGTTGTTATAGGAGAATCTGGATGGGGTATATTTAGTATAGTTGCAGGTGTTGCGTTTGCAATTATAGGAGTATATATGCATAAAACCAGAGATGGTGAGCCAAAGCAGGTATCGATTGCACCAAAGAAAAGCATAAGCGAAATTGCAAAGGGAAAGTCAGAAGAATAATTATCAGTAAGGAATTATTATAGATGGGCATGAGTGAAACTATCAACAAATTGGATTATTTTCAAAAGAAAAAAGATGATTTAGATAAGTTAATATCAAATTTAGAAAAAGAATACTCTCAAATATCTGTTATGAGGATAATAACCTTTTTAGTAGGTATGGCGTTACTCATTATTGGAATATCAGATGACAAAATGGCGACAGGAATAACCGGTGGTTTATTTTTGGTTGCCTTTTTTTATCTTGTGAAAAAACATAGTGATGTAGTAAGAAAAACAGAGGTGGCAAAGAGTAAACTTAATGTGGTGGAAAGATACATTAAGAGATTTGATGACCAGTGGAGAGAATTTAAAGAAACTGGCAAAGAGTATATTGATAAAAAAGATACGGTTTCCATGGATATAGATTTGCTGGGAGATAATTCGCTATATCAGATGATAAATGTGTGTCATACCGAGTACGGTAAAATTTATCTTGTGGATGATATGAAACTTAAATTTGATTCCATTAACGAAAACTTCTGCAAACGCCCTGCTGTTGAAGAACTTATTTCTTCTCTTGAATTTGATGTTGATTTTGAGTCGGCTGGAATAAGATTTGAATCAAAAAACAAAAAATTTGATACTAAGAAGCTTTGTGCATTTTGCAAAGACGAGAATATAGGTAATATTCCTAAGTGGGCGAATGTATGTAGAATATTACTACCAGTGATTGAAATAGTATTAATAATTTTATGGATAATTGGAGTGTGGGGTTACGGAATTCCTTTGATAGGATTTTTGATTCTGCTTTCTTTTTCATGGCTTACAACTACTGTCACAGCGAAAGCAATAGAACCATTTTATGGAATGAATAATATATTTGATGATTATATTTCTATGCTAGAAGAAATTGATAAGCAGCAATTTGAGTCGGAATATTTAAGTGAAATTAAAAATATTATAGGCAGTGACAAGGGTGCTCTTAAGGCATTAAAAAAATTAAATGTTATTAGTCAGGCATATAATTTGTCATTTAACCCTCTTATTCATCAGGTGTTAAGCGGGCTTATTCTGTGGGATTATCAGTTGGCATATGCTATTAGCGTCTGGAAGAAAAAATATGGTATGGTTATTGATACAAGTTTTAAATCCATAGGAAAAATAGAGGAGTTGATGAGCTTTGCTGTACTTGGAATTGTAAGAGATACAGGATGGGGCGAAATCAATATTGATAATGTTGACAAGATAGCATTAGAGGCAGAGGAAATCTATCATCCTTTGATTGCACCAGACAAAGTTGTTTCTAACAGTGCAAGCCTCTTGGGAGGTATAACTATAGTTACAGGCTCTAATATGTCGGGAAAAACTACATTCCTCAGAACCTTGGCTATTAATCTTGCGTTATCGTATATGGGTGCACCTATATGTGGTAAAAAACTTGTTTCAAACTATATGAAAATTTTTACATCCATGAGAGTAATGGATGATGTTGCTGGAGGTATTTCAACATTCTATGCCGAGATACTTCGAATAAAGGATATGGCTGAATATAGAAAAAATAATGAATCTATGCTTTGTCTTATTGATGAAATATTCAAAGGTACTAATTCGGCAGATAGAATTGTGGGAGCGAAGGAAGCCATAACGAGACTGGCGGGAGACAAATGTATAACCATAGTTTCAACGCATGATTTTGAATTGTGTGAGATTGAGGATTACAAAGGTAATAGGGCAACCAACTATCATTTTGAAGAATACTATGATAATAATGAACTCAAATTTGATTACAAAATAAAAGATGGTCGATGCGTGACAACAAACGCACTTGCCATACTAAAAATGGCGGGATTTGATGTGCTAGAACAAAATTGTTAAAAATGACGAATGAGGCACTGTGTGCATAATTCACAAAAAAAGACAAAAAAATTGGTGGAAAAGTTTTGTGCATTATGCATAATGACAATTATGCGAATGTGCCAAATTCTTAGTTGACACTTTGACACTTCATGGTATAAAATTGTAGCTAGTTAAGTAGATTTTATAAGGGGGTTAGATTTTATGGCATTACCAGCAAATATTACAACAGGTTCAGATAACAATGTGTTGTCTATTGCTGCATCAAATAATAAGGGTCTTCTTATCAGATTCCTTAATGAGCAGGTTGAAGATGGTTTCTATGCATTAGTTATAGACTATCTCAAGGATAGCAACTTTGACTTATCGGGCATGATGGTTGATGATGATGTTAAAGCTCAGTGTACAAAGCTTTACGAATTGGGAGAGTTCGTAGACGAGAATATTAAAGCAACTGGACGCTACGAGATTGAAGAGTGGATTGAGCCATTATTCAGATTTGTGTATGGTGACATTGATCCATCAGATATCGATGCTCCTATTAGTACATCGGGTATTTATCGTTACAGCATCTGGCTTATTTATCTCTATCAGAGAGAGAAGTTTGGAGACGCAATGAGATTGATTGGTGAGAGAATTGCACCATTACTCATTAACGTAAGCTATCAGATTCTTGAGGATGATGACAGACCTAAGAACTTTGATAAGGCAGTTATGGGTTACCTTGATCTTATTAATGTTATTATGGAGATGGGTATTCCAGCAGAAGAAGCTAATTCCGATGCATATATGAACAATCTTGAAGTATTGTTTGATTATGTTGTAGAAGATCCACATGTGGGTAACGACTACAAGATTCAGTTTAGTATTGGATTATTTAATGCTTACATTAGCAACAAGGATTTCTCGAAGGCATTTGAGTTCTATGGACTTAATGCAGAGTACATTCCAATAGATAACATGTCAGTTTACGAGAGCTTCAAGGAGCTTATCCGCAATACTAATTCAGCTGAGAATACTAATGTACTTAGCAGAAGCGTTATCAATGCTATATCTAAGCAAGAGATTTACAATAAGAGAATTGATACTCTTATTGGAGAAGTATCATCTTTCGTTAAGAAGGTATATCAGTACATAGAGAACGAGCCTAACATGAAGAAGAATATTCAGGTTCTTGGTGCAGGTGCATCTTTGAAGGATAAGACTAACGTATTTGAAGGCTTATACGAGTACAATCTTGTATTCTATGATTGTGGAATCAAGGATATTGTTAATCAGGATATGGGTGCTCGCTCATGGGAAGAGAAGTATGAGATATTAGAATTACTTTATACTACTCTTAATGTTATCTTTGATGGATACAATGTATACGAGATATCTAATAAGATTGAGCATCAGTATGTAGAACTTACTTGGATTGGTAACTATGTTAACGCTAATCCTACACTTCTTAAGTTGTTCTTCAGCGTTAAGGAGAAGATTAAGGCATTCAAGGTTAGAAAGAACTCTATCCTTGAGAAGTCTAAGACAAATTATGAGATTAAGCAGATGATTGATGATAGACAGAAAGCTCTTGTATTCATGACTGCTGAGGATATGGTAACTAACGGACTTAACAGTGGTCGTGTTAACATTATCAGCAACAGCTATGATCCTAAGAAGGCGGAACGCTATCTTATTAAGACATATTCTGAACTTCAGGTGCCAGCTAAGTACAAGAAGGCAGAGGTTAAAGAAAGTGGTGGTAAGCTCTTTGGTAAGAGTTCTGCTCCTGCTATGGATCCAGACCTTAAGAAACTTTTATCAGACACTAAGATTGAGGAGATGCTTCTCAAGTCAGAGTGGCTCTGGTATCAGTATGAGGAGAAGGGTAATGTTTCTCAGACACCAGAAGAGAGTACATACAGTGTAGTATGCCTCGTTAAGGTAATTGAGAAGCTTCTTGATAGAAAGGGTACATCTTCTGCTAAGCAGGAATCAGCTCCTAATAAGAAGGTAATCATTACTAAGACTGGTAAGGTTATTGAACTTTCAGATGAAGGTTCACAGTCTACAGTTAGCTCAAATAATTCACTTGCTCCTAATATCATTGAGAATGTTAACAACATCGTTGTTGCACTCAAGGATAAGTCAGAGGAGAATGTATCTTATGTTCAGGCATATGTTAATGACTGGCTTGATACAGTTGTGGCAGCAAAGCTTGATAAGAATACAATGCTTCCACTCTATGAGGCTGAAGAACTTAGAACTAAGACTCTTCAGGTTATTAGAAAGCTTAGAGCTGACTTATTATAAAAAGGCACAAAAAAACCTTTATCATAATTGGAGGTATCGTAATGATACCTCCTTTCCTTTTTGGAGGGTATATGAATCAGGGAAAAATATTTGATATTGAAGAAGAATTAAAAAAACTCCCCAATAAACCAGGGGTATATATAATGCATAGTGCCAACGATGATATTCTTTATGTAGGTAAGGCGATTAATCTTCATAACAGAGTCCGACAGTATTTTAGGACTGGTCATGGACATAACAATTCCCCTAAAATTGTTAAGATGGTTGAACAGATATCCTATTTTGAGTACATTGTAACTTCGTCAGATATGGAAGCCTTAGTGTTGGAGTGTAATCTTATTAAGGAACATAGACCTAAGTACAATACGCTTATGACTGATGATAAAGGTTATCCATATATAAAGGTTACTGTTGAGGAGGATTATCCTAGAGTTCTTTATAGTCATACTATGAAGAGGGATAAATCAAAATATTTCGGTCCATATACCAATGGTAAAGCAGTTAAAGATATTATAGAGTTGCTCAATAAATTGTACCATATAAGAACCTGTAATAAACGTTTGCCAAAGGAAATGTATAAGGATAGACCATGTTTGTACTATCAGATTGGACAATGTAATGCACCGTGCAACGGATATATTTCAAAGGAAGAGTATAGAAAAAATATAGAGGCGGCAATGACATTTCTTGGTGGAAATTACAAAGAAATTCTCAATAAACTTACAGAGGATATGAAAACATATGCCAAGGAAATGGAATTTGAAAAGGCTGCAGAGGTAAGGGATTTAATAGAAAGTGTTAAACACATTGCTGATAAGCAACAGATTAATAAGAACTATGGTGATGACAGAGATGTTATAGCTTATGCGGCTAATGAACAGGATATAGTAGTTACGGTGTTTTTTGTTCGTGATGGCAAACTGCTTGGAAGAGAGCATCATCATATGAATGGAAATATTAAGGATGATGAGGCGGAAATATTATCATCATTTGTAAAACAGTTTTATTCGGGTACACCATATTTGCCTAAAGAAATAATTCTTCAATCTGAGGTATACGACAGAGAAATATTGGAGGAGTATCTAAGCAATCGCAGAGGCAGTAATGTTACTATGATTGTTCCACAAAAGGGCGATAAGAAGAAAATATTAGACCTGGCCAAGGACAACGCACTTATGGTCTTAAAACAAGATATGGAAAGAATAAAACGTCAGGAGAAACGTACATCGGGAGCGGCTAAAGAAATAGCGGATGCAATAGGTATAGCTTGTGCTGATAGGATGGAAGCTTTTGATATATCCAATATATCAGGTTGCCTTGCTGTTGCGTCTATGGTAGTATTTGAAAAGGGTAAACCTAAGAAAAATGCATATCGTAAATTTAGGTTGACTACTGTAACAGGCCCTGATGATTATGCATCTATGAAGGAAGTTTTAAGTAGAAGATTTACAGATGACAAATTAGATGTTCTTCCTGATGTTATAATGATGGATGGCGGGAAGGGTCAGATTAATGTTGCAACCATGGTTTTAGATAGCTTAGGTCTTGATATTCCCGTGTGTGGAATGGTTAAAGATGACAAGCATAGAACCAGAGCCCTTTATTATAACAATGAGGAAATAGAGTTTCCTAAAGGAAGTGAGGCTTTACTTATGGTTACCGCACTTCAAGATGAGGCACATCGATTTGCTATTGAATATCATAAACAGCTGAGACGACAGAATCAGGTACACTCAATATTAGATGAAATACCTGGAGTTGGTCCTGCGAGAAGAAAAACATTGCTTAAGCATTTTAAGGATGTGGAAGCAATCAGGGTAGCTACCTTGGAAGAACTGTCAGCGGTTTCGGGAATTCCTGAAAGTACGGCTAAATATATATATGAATTTTTTCATAATTAATAACAAGAGAGGAATAAAGCATGTTTAAAATATTTTATCCTAAGGAATATTTTGATTCCACATATTCTATTGATTTTAACAAATATTATAAAATGGGATATAGAGCGGTTATATTTGATGTAGATAATACATTGGTAGAACATGATGCTCCGGCAGATGAGAGAGCCACAGAGCTTATTAAAGGGCTTATGAACATGGGTTATCAGGTGTGCTTTTTGTCTAACAACGATGAGGAAAGAGTGAAATCTTTCAATGAGAATCTTGGTGCGAAGTATATATATAAGGCAGGAAAGCCATTGGCAAAGGGCTATAACAATGCTATGGAAATTATGGGAACTGACCGTAAGAATACTCTCTTTGTAGGAGACCAAATATTTACTGATATATGGGGAGCTAATAATGCTGGTATAAGAAGTGTTTTAGTTCAGCCTATAGCAAAACATGAAGAGATACAGATTGTATTAAAAAGAATACCAGAAAAATTAATTTTACATTTTTATCTTAAGAAAAATAAACTTAGAACAAAAAAGTAGGTGGACTACATGACTCAAGAAGAAAAGTATGTCAAAATGACAACTGAACCTGTGCAAAGGCTTGTGGGAACATTGGCCGTGCCAACTATTATAAGTATGCTGGTTACTGCATTTTATAATATGGTGGACACATACTTTGTAGGAAAAATCAACACATCTGCCACTGCTGCAGTTGGTGTTGTTTTTTCCCTTATGGCAATAATACAAGCTTTAGGTTTTTTGTTTGGCCATGGCGCAGGTAACTATATGGCTAGAAAATTAGGTGAAAAGGATAATGAGGAGGCTGAAATAATAGGAAATGCAGGCTTCTTCTTTTGTTTGATTTTTGGCTTTATATTTATGATATTAGGACTAATATTTGTAGAACCTTTAGCTTATGCTTTAGGTTCTACAAAAACCATACTGCCATATGCTGTTGATTATATGAAAATAATTCTGTTGGGTTGTCCATATATGATGGCGTCTTTTGTATTGAACAATCAGATGAGGTATCAAGGCAATGCCATATATGCAATGATAGGTATAGTCATTGGCGCTGCAATAAATATTATATTGGACCCTATATTGATGTTTACATTGGATATGGGAATTAAGGGCGCTGCATGGGCAACCATTATAAGCCAGGCAGTTAGCTTTATTTTGTTGTTAAGATTAACCAGATACGGTGGAAACATTAAGATTTCATTGAAGAAAAACCCGTTTTGCTTTAGGGTATTGCCGGAAATTGTGAAGGGTGGTATGCCTTCTCTGTGTAGACAGGGAATAGCCAGTATTTCAGTTATACTTTTAAATACATGTGCAAAGGAAATTGCAATGGAGACAGCTAAAACTATGTCTTCGGTTGTATCTTTGGAACTTTATGCTGATGCTGCAATAGCTGCCATGTCTATTGTATCCCGAGTGACAATGTTTGCTAACTCTGCATTGATAGGTTTTGGACAAGGATTTCAACCTGTTTGTAGCTTTAACTACGGAGCAAAATTATACGATAGAGTTAAGGAAGCCTTTTGGTTTTGTGTTAAGGCTTCTTTCCTATTCTTAGTAGCAATTGCAGTTTTGGGATATATTTTCTCACCTGAAATTGTAAGCTTTTTCAGAGATGACGACATTAGAGTTACAGCCATAGGAACCTTTGCGTTAAGAGCACAATGCATCACATTCCCACTAAATGCATGGATAGTAATGTGCAACATGATGCTACAGGCCTGTGGACAAGCTTTTATAGCATCCATAGTTGCCCTTTGCAGACAAGGCATATGCTTTATCCCAATGCTACTCATATTACCACAAATATTCGGAATGACAGGCATACAAATAGCTCAGCCGGTGGCGGATGTATTCACATTAGCCGTAACCCTGTTAGCAGGCCTCCATTTCCTCAACAAATTAAAGCCACAATCGCATAATTTCGCTAACTCATAACCCAGGGCACATATGTCTAGGTTTGGGATGGCAATCTACGCCTGCTAAGGATGTTTGCAAATTTTGAAATTGCGATTTTTGATTATGCGATGCCCACGAAAACTCGCGGTACTTCTAGAATAATATATGGTTTTTGCTTGCAATCTACGCTCGTTGCAAATAACTATAATTTTCGACTTGTGATGGTCTTATTAGGCCCTGCTATCGCAAACTCGCAGCTCGGAGAAAATAAAAAAGATGACGAAAAATTCTTTCATAGAACGAAAGCTTTTCCGTCATCTTTTTTGTTTTCTGCCGCGCAGCTCAAACACTGCTTTAGCAGGGCCGTCATCACAAGTCTGAAAATTAAGGTATTTGTAACTCACTACTTGTCTGCGCAAAAACCATATATTATTCTTAGAAGTACCACTCAGACACTTCTCCCGCAGCGCAATTTATCGCAATTTCAAAATTTGAACATGCTAAGCAGGCTAATTGTCTCATCCCAAACCTAGACATATGTGCCCTGGGTTAGGGGTTAGCTAAGTTTAGCGATTGCGGCTTTAATTCTGTTGATGGTTTCGGCCTTGCCTATTACGGACATAAGCTCTGTGGCTCCACCTGGTGTTGCCTGTTTGCCTGAAACTGCTGTACGAAGTGGCCACATAACATAGCCGGTTTTGTACTCATGTTCTTTAGCGAAGTTTTGGAGAACCTCGAATAAAGAATCATTGTCAAATTTGTCTGATGCCTCTAACACTGGTAAAACTTCTGTTAAGAGAGTGAGAGAGTTTTCAGGATTAGTTTTCATTTTCTTGTGAGTGTACATGTCTACATCGTATTCAGGTACAGCTTCAAAGAAATCTATCTGGTCTTTGATGTCTGTAAAGACTTCAATTCTTGTCTTAATCATAGAGGCAATTTTTGCTAAGTCCATATCCTTAGTGATTACTTCTTTGATGTATGGAAGAGCCATTTCGTAGAATTTAGCGTCATCCATGGCTTTAATGTATTCGCCGTTCATCCATTTTAACTTAGTCATATCAAGAACAGCTGGTGATTTAGACATATTTCTGTAGTTGAATACAGAGATGAGTTCATCAAGAGAATATATTTCTCTGTTTTCATCAGGAGCCCAACCGAGTAAAGCTACAAAGTTAATGATTGCTTCTGTAACAAAGCCTTGCTCTAAAAGGTCTTCAAATGATGAGTGACCGCTACGCTTGCTGAGCTTCTTGTGAGTTTCATCTGTAATAAGTGGGCAGTGGATGTATGTTGGAACTTCCCATCCGAAAGCTTCGTATAAACGATTGTACTTAGGTGAAGATGATAAGTACTCGTTACCTCTAACTACATGAGTTATGTTCATAAGATGGTCATCAACAACATTTGCAAAGTTGTATGTTGGGAAACCGTCAGACTTAATTAAAATCATATCGTCAAGTTCTTCGTTGGAAACAGTTATATCCCCGTATAATTCATCTTGGAAAGTAGTTGTTCCATCAAGAGGATTGTTCTGTCTGATTACATATGGTTTGCCAGCTGCGAGGTTTGCTTCGATTTCCTCCTTGCTAAGGTTGAGGCAATGCTTGTCGTAGCGAGAAATGGTTTTGCCTTCGAACTCTGTTACGAGAGTACTTAAACGCTCTTCGTCGCAAAAACAGTAATAAGCCTCGCCTTTTTCGACTAATTGTTTGGCATACTCAAGATAGATACCTTGACTTTGTCTTACGCTCTGTACATATGGACCTACACCACCGTCCTTGTCAGGACCTTCATCGTGGAGTAATCCAGTTTTTTCTAAAGTACGATATATTATATCTACAGCACCTTCCACCTCACGCTCTTGGTCTGTGTCTTCTATTCTAAGGATAAAATCTCCGTCTTCATGCTTAGCGATAAGGTAAGCATAGAGGGCAGTTCTTAAATTTCCTACATGCATTCTGCCTGTTGGACTTGGTGCGAATCTTGTTCTAACTTTTGACATAGTTTTATCTCCCTTTTTGTCTTGAATTCTTTTGAAATTATAACAAAGTCAAATTCAATTTACAACAGAATAGTTGATTAATGAATAATTTTTTAGTATACTAATACAAATGCGTTTTAAATTTTAGGATACTTTTAGATTGATACTATATTTGACAAAGGTTGGTAAAAAGACATGAGTGGATCAGCGATTTCAATATTATATTTGGTTTTTTTAGGAATTTTATTTGTTCTTTTGATTGTTATGACAGTGACTTTGATTGTCAGCAAAAAGAAAAAAGACGATGAATATGATGAAGAGGACGAATTTTTTGATGATTTAGAAAAAGAATCTGAAGATGATGAGTATGAGGAAGAAGAATCTGAGGCATCATATAATGTAGAAGAGGATAGTGCATTTAGTGACAGTGCGTTTACAGATAGTGCGTTTACAGATAGTGCGTTTGGAGATAGTGCATTTACAGATAGCGCATTTGGTGATAGTGCATTTGCTGACAGTGCATTTGCCGATAGTGCATTCGTGGATGCTCCGAAGGCTGAGGTTGTGGAGGAGAAACCAGAACAGCCAGTGAAGAAGGTTTCGTTACCGCAGGATACAACTCAGAAGTTGCCACAGCAGGAAGTTAAAGAAGAAATTAAAAAGCAGAGACAAGAGGCAAAACAGCTTGAAGCGTCAGATGAATCTGAGGAGCAACTTGATTCTGATATGATTAAAATGAACGAGATGCCGGCAGAACAAGTGATGGTTGAAGAAGCAATAGCATCAACTGGGCAGGCTATGTATGAAGAACCAGAAGTACCAGTACAGCAGGCAATGTATCAGGAGCCAGAAGTACCAGTACAGCAGGCAATGTATCAGGAGCCAGAAGTGCCAGTACAGCAGGCAATGTACGAAGAGCCAGAAGTGCCAGTGCAGCAGGCAATGTACGAAGAGCCAGAAGTGCCAGTACAGCAGGCAATGTATCAGGAGCCAGAAGTGCCAGTACAGCAGGCAATGTATCAGGAGCCAGAAGTGCCAGTGCAGCAGGCAATGTACGAAGAGTCAGAAGTACCAGTACAGCAGGCAATGTATCAGGAGCCAGAAGTGCCAGTACAGCAACCGATGTACGAAGAACCGGTAGTGCCAGAAGATCAGATGATGTATGCACAGCCAGAAACACAGTATGAGAATAATGTATTTGGTGACAGTGCATTTGGTGATAGTGCTTTTGATGATGATTCTATGGATGACAGTGCTTTTACAGATAGTGCTTTTGTTGATACAGGAATTCCTGTGCTTTCGGATGAGGCAATACAAGCTTCTGTGAGAGAGGCTGAGGCAATGGGAGCAGCAGTGACAGGAATGACAGGTTCATTAGTGGATGTAACGGCTGCTATAGCTGAAAAGGAAATGGCACCTGTTAAGAAGCATGGTAGAGGCCATGGTAAGCAACACAATTATAATGTCACATATGCTAAACCAACAGATGATTTCTTCTGGTTTAATAAGGTAGATGCGGCTGAGAGACCATCCTACAAGACTATAGATATGTATTATCATCATTTCAATTTGCCTAAGGATTGTATAGAAGATCTTCTTATCGAGATGTATGATTGTGGTTTAGTTAGAACTGAAGAGATAAGATATATTGCTTATGGTATTGAGCCTAGAGCAGTATCTATTAAGGAAATTCTTACATCAGGCAATAGCAATTATGTTAAACAGGTAAAGAAAAAGGAACCAACTACACAGGATCTTGTAAATATATATGAGAAGTGGTGTGGTTACGTTGATAAGCTTTTTGATATTATTGAAATGCATGCTGATGAGTCAACATATAAGCAAATCAGACATATGTTATACGAATATGGTAGAAGCGATGTTGATATATTAATAGAAGGTAAGTAATCTTTTGTTGTATATTCATCTATCGTGATGGAGATGTATAATGCAAATATATAAACCTGATTTAAAAAATAAATATTTGCTAGATAAGTATTTAGCATACAACAAATATCCTGGCTGCGAGTTATCCGCAGCCAATAATATTTTATGGTCAAATTATTATGACACGGGCTTTACTATAATAGAAGATATGCTTGTTTTTTGTAAGCTTCATGAAGGTAAGCCTGTTATGATGTCATTTCCTGTTGGCAATGGGGATTTAAAGAAAGTTTTTGAAGTAATAAAAGCATATTTTGAAGAAAATAATCTTCCTTTCAAGATGTATTTGGTACAAGATGCAATGTTTGAATTAATTGAAAGCTGGTACCCAGGAGAATATGAAATAAAATATAGTAGAGGTGAGGCGGATTATTTATATTTGAGAGAAACTTTGGAAAATTTGGCTGGAAAAAAACTTCACGGCAAGAGAAATCATATAAACAGATTTCTTGAAAATTATCCAGACTATGAATATGAGGTTATAAACGAAGATAATTACTTCGAATGTATACAATTATCTGAAGATTGGGAAAAACAAAATAATCCAGATAATGAAGAAGATAAAAACTACGAAATAGAAGCTTTGACCTACGCATTAAAAAATAGAGATGCTCTGGGGCTTAAGGGTGCTCTTATTAGAGTTGGGGGGAAGGTGGTAGCTTTTACGTTGGGTGAACCTCTGACGAAGGACACCTTTGTTATACATTTTGAGAAGGCGTATTCGGATATTCAGGGAGCATATCCTATGATAAATCGTGAATTTGTAAGGCGTGAACTGGGAGAGTACACTTATGTGAATCGTGAAGAAGATATGGATATTCCGGGACTTAGACATGCAAAAACATCATACCAGCCTATTAGGCTTGTGGAAAAAGGATTGGTTACAAAAAAAGAAGTATAGCTAACTATACTTCTTTTTTATTTATTAAATTTAGCTTTTCAGCTCTGCTTAATTTTTTGATTCTGTACTCTCTGCTCATGGCTTCCTCTTTAGTATCAAAGGTTTCGTAGTACATTAATTCTACCGGATGTCTTGTTCTAGTGTATTTTGCTCCAGTGCCACTGTTGTGTGCTTCAAGTCGCTTTTCTAAGTTGTTTGTCCAGCCGGTATAGAGAGAACCATCTTTGCATTTTATAATATATGTGTAATTCATGTTTATGCTTCTTTTACTTCTTTTTCAGCCTCTTGTTTCTGGTCCAACTTGCCTATGAATAATGTTAATGCCATACATGCAACAAGGAAAACAATTCCTAAAAGAATTTGAGGCACAGATGTTCCTGACATATCATATTCCTGCTGTACCTTGTAGAAAATAGATACAGGAGAAGTTATGATAAGTCCTAAAATTCCGCAGTAAGTAGCTGATGGAAAATGCTTAAGGAACCAATGGATAATCTTTGAAATAAAGATAAGACCAATTATACATCCAATTCCAAATGGACAAAGAATTAAAAACTCATCCCAAAGTGCTGCAAAGTTTAAGTCTTTTAATGCAGTAATAAAATTCTTTACTGAGGATAGGATTCCAAAATAATATCCTAAAATCATAAGAACAAGTGAACCGCTGACCCCTGGAATAACCATGGTAGCTGCAGCAATTACGCCCATAAAAAATACTGTAACCATTGTTGATGGGTTTGCGTTGAGAAGAACACCGTTATCCTCATTACCACTTGCAAAAGAAAAAATTAGAGCAATAGCTGTAAATATTATAAATACAATTACACATGCAGGAAGAGATTTCTTGGTGTCATTCTTCCAACCATCCTTTAATGTGGCAAACATCATAGGTACACCCCCAAGGATAAGACCTGTAAATGCTGCTGAAGTAATAAAAGGTTGATTTTTGAGTAAAAGAGGAATAATAAATGTAAAGCTTATTATTCCTATAACCATGCCAATTGCAATTGGAAATAATGTTTTCACACTATTTTTAAAGTCTTTAATAATGTTTGAAATAGCGGAAAGTAGTTTGTCATATATGCCAAAGGATACGGCCATGGTTCCGCCGCTGACGCCTGGAATAACATTTGCTACACCCACAAAAATTCCTTTAATTATATCAATAATAAATTTCATAGGTAATCCCTTTCTTAATAAAATATGTTTTTAGGTTTATTTCGTACAGTTGATAATTATACTCTTGGGTTATAAAAATATCAACGAAAAAATTAGGAGTATGATTCGTATAAGTAATAATAAATATGTGAATAATGAAAATAATGTTGTAATCGTTATTGCAAAACGTGATTATGTGTGCTACTATATGTAGTAATCAAAACTACATGGGGGTAATAGGATGAAATTCAGGATAATCGGAGATAGTTGCTGTGATTTTACAAAAGAAGACCTTGCTAAAGGATATTTTGTCAGTGTTCCATTAACCTTGACTGTTGGGGATGTTGATATAATTGACGATGAAAATTTTAATCAGGAATATTTTCTAAAGCTTATGTCAGATTGTGAAACTTGTCCTAAGTCGGCATGTCCATCGCCGGATGCTTATATTGATAAGTTTCAAGATGCAGATGATATTTATATAGTTACATTGTCGTCTAAATTAAGTGGTTCATTTAACAGCGCCCTTGTTGCGCGACAGATATATCTTGAGAATCATCCAAATGTGAATATACATGTTTTTGATTCTAAGTCAGCTGCTGCAGGTGAGCATTTGATTTGCGAAAAGATAGAGGAATGTGCTTTGGCTGGCATGGATTATAAGGATGTAATAACTACCGTTGATGAGTATATAAAGGGCATGAGAACAATTTTTGTTCTTGATGACTTGGAGGTTATGCGTAAGAATGGCAGGATGTCCAAGGTCAAATCCATAGCAGCTAATATACTTAATATAAAACCTGTGTTATACGCTGTAGACGGAGAGATTCGTCAGCTTGATCAGGCTCGAGGAATGAACAAAGCATTGAACAAGTTACTTTGGCATATAGAAAAAGAGGGTTACGATAAAACTCGTAAGGTTATAATTTCCCAGTGTAACAGTAGAGAAAGATGTATGAATATTAAGAAAATTCTTATGGATAAATTTGATTTTAAAAATGTAGAAATTCTCAATGGCAAAGGTGTTACAACTATGTATGAGAATAGTGGTGGTGTGGTTGTTTCGTTTTAAATTTAATTAAGAATATCTGAAGAAAGGAACAGGATAATTATGTATCTTGTACCTTTCTTTTTTTAATGTTATAATTATTCGTAATGATTTATTATAGGAGATAAGCAATATGCCTTTTAAAAATAGATATATTTTATTTTTCGTTGTATGTGCATTAATGTTTTGTCTTGTGGGTTGCGGAAGTGATAAAACCACTGAAAGTACAGAAACAGTATCCACTACAACTGATGCAGGTATAGCAACCACAGCAGTACCTGTACCAGAATTGCCAGAGGTTGTCACTACCGAGGCAGAACAGGTGATGGATAGTTCGGGATTTTATCCTACAAGTGACTATGTAAAAACTGTTGGCGAGACAATTAATGTCAGAGTTGAACCTTCTACGGATTCAAATATTTATATGTTGCTTGGACCCGATGAGGTTGTAAAGCGTTCAGGATATAACTCGGAATGGTGTAGAGTAGTTATAGATGGAGAAAATTTTTATATTTATGCAGACTATGTTGTAGAAACCGAAGCACCTGCTGATTTTGATGACGACATAGCAACATCTAGTGATGCTTCAGAGGAACCTAAGAGGATAGTTATTGACCCAGGTAAACAGGCCAATGCAAATATGGTTATGGAACCTGTGGGACCTGATAGCTCTGAAACAAAGATGGGAGCTTCTGATGGCTTTACAGGTGTAATGCAGGGAACAAGTGAATCAGAACTTAATTTGGAATACGCTTTGATGCTAAAAGCTGAATTAGAAAGCAGAGGTTATGAGGTTGTTCTTACCAGAGAGAGTAATAGCGTTGATTTAACCAATAAAGCAAGAGCTGAATTTGCTAATCAGGCAGATGCCGACATTTTGATTAGATTACAGATGAATTATAGCTCTAACAGTGAATTGTCAGGAGTTATGGCAATTACTATGACAAAACAGAGTCCTTATAATAGCCAGCTTTATACAGAGAGTAACGTACTGGCAACCCGTTTGTTGCAACACCTTATGTTGCAGACAGGAGCTTCTAATCATGGTATATACGAAACTGATGAGATGACTCTTATCAACTGGAGTAATATACCTGTGGTTGCTATTAATCTTGGATATTTAAGTAATGAATCGGATGAATCAAATCTTATTTTAGATTCATATAAGATAAAAGTTGTTGATGGATTGGCTGATGGTATAGACAGCTACTTTAATAATTAAATTTACCAATGGAGGTTTTTTATGAAGGATTATATATTGATAAGCGATTCTACAGCAGATTTACCAATAGAAGTAATAAAAGAATTAAATGTTAAGATTATACCATTTTCATATTCGATAAATGATGATTTGTACTATTATTATCTGGATGAGAGAGATGGTAATATAAATGAATTTTATGGCAATCTTAAGGAAGGCGCAATGCCAGTTACATCTCAGATTAATCCTATGACATATGAGGATGAGTTTAAGAAGTGTATAAAGGATGGAAAGGATGTATTATATTTAAGTTTCACTTCAGGTCTTAGTGGCTCTTATCAATCAGCCCTTATTGCGCGAAATGCTGTTTTGGAGAAGTATCCAGATGCCAAAATTGAGATAATAGATTCTCTTGCTGCATCAGTTGGACAAGGTGTATTCCTTTATTTGGCCGCAAAACTTAAAGAAAAAGGTAAAAGCATAGATGAACTTGTAGCATGGGTTAATGAGAATGCAGGCAAGGTGAGTCATTGGTTTATGGTAGAGGATTTATTCCACCTTAATAGAGGAGGAAGACTTTCGGCAGTTTCGGCTGTAGTTGGTAGTGCCTTAAAGATTAAGCCAATTCTTAGTGTTGATGAAGAAGGTAAACTAGTTGTTAAGGCTAAGACAAGAGGTGTAAATAAGGCACTTGACTATTTGGTTAATAAACCAGGTGAGGAAAGCAAAAACCTTTCAGAACTTGTTGCAGTAATTGGTCATGCAGATGCTATAGACAAGGCTGAAAAGATTAAATCCATGGTAATAGAAGCAGGTATGAAGGAAGAGAATATTATGATTGCCCCAATTGGTCCGATTATTGGAACGCATGTTGGTTCAGGAATGGCGGCTATAGCATATCTTCCTATGTAAAAATAGGTGCATTTTCTACCCAAATATTACAAAACACTGTAAAACTTGACATATAATATGTAAAATGTTAAAATACTTTCGTAACAAATGTGTAACAATTTGTTGTGAGAGTATTTTTTTCGCATAAACATGGAGGAATTAGCCTATAGTGTTTTAGGCTTACTACTTGAGATGAATAAACGTACTAAATTAAAAATCAAAAATATGCAAATGTTCATGACTAAATATGTATTTAACAGCAAGTATATTGTTAGGAATCTTCTTGCAGCCACACTTCTTATTACATTTGTGGGTGTTATTGCAGGAGTGATTATGATGATTGATGTTAATAAGGAAGAGCCTGAAGAAGTTGCAGAGTCAACAGCACAGGAGATGACTCTTTATACATATCAATCTGTAAGTATGGATGTAGAATCTATCTCTAAGCTTAAGACTTCAATAGAAGCATCTAACGAAACCGGTGTAGAAGCCAACGAACCACAGATGGTTTCAGAGTCAACTGGAGAGTTTGATTCTCGTTTTGTAGCAATTGAATCTAATGTTAATGTACGAGCTGAAGCTACTACAGAGTCAGATATTGTTGGAACGCTTAATACAGGCGATGTTGGCGATATAATTTCATCAGACGGTGAATGGTTAAACATAAAATCAGGAGACGTCACAGGATATGTTAAGGCAGAGTTTGTTTTAACAGGAGATGATGCCTATAACTATGCTGCTGATTATAAGATTGTTAAAGGTGTAGTTACAGAGTCGGGTGTGTTTATTAGAGAAGAGGCATCTACAGAATCAGAAGTAATAGGTTCTGCAAATGCTGGTGATACTTTTGATGTAGACAGTGCAACTACAGCTACTGTAGAAGGATGGGTATGTGTATATCTTTCGGATGATGTAAAGGGATATATAAGTGCAGATTATGTTTCCTTGGAGGAAGGCTATTCAACAGCGACGACTGTTGAACAGGAATCTGATGAAGAGACTTCAGAGGATGATAGCACTGAGGAACCAGAGGAAACTACAACAGAAGCCCCAGTAGAAACTCCAACTACGGAGGCACCTGTGGTGGAAACACCTGCAGAGGAGCCTGAACAACCAGCAGAGGAAACAGATAGTAATGAGGTTTCTGTAGAAACAACATATAGAGATGCTGTGTCCCTTAGTGCGGAAGATATTAATCTTATGGCAGCTGTGATATATCTTGAAAGTGGTTCAGAATCATATGAAGGTCAGTTGGCAGTTGCTAACGTTATTATTACAAGACTTAAATCTGGTGCTTATGGAAGTACGATTTCAGATGTTGTTTATGCACCATATCAGTTTACAGTAGTATCTAGTCCAGAGATGGAAGGTCTTATTGCTAATGGTGCTCCAGCAAGTTGTGTGCAGGCAGCTACAGAGGCAGCGGCTGGTAAGAATAATGTAGGTAACTATATGTGCTTTAAACCTTCATGGAATGTTAATACAGCTTCACTTGGCTCTTATACAATTATAGGTAATCATGTATTCTACTAAAAATATTTATAGATTAGGTAATAAAAAAGGCGGTTCATAATGAACCGCCTTTTGTTAATTATATATTAGTTGTCTCTTTTCTGGTCGAGCATTGCACGAACCTTCATAGATAATCCGAAGAGATTAATAAATCCTTCTGCATCCTTGTGGTCATATAAATCACCTGTTGTGAAGCTTGCAAGCTCTTCAGAATACATTGAGTATGGAGAAGTTGTACCAGCCTTGATTATGTTACCCTTGTAAAGCTTGAACTTAACTTCACCAGTAACTCTTTCCTGAGTCTTCTCAATAAATGCCTGAAGAGACTCGCGGAGTGGGCAGTACCACTTTCCTTCGTAAATCATATCTGCAAACTTGTCAGAAATAAGCTTCTTGTATGCAAGTGTATCTCTGTCAAGGATAAGCTCCTCTAACTGCATATGAGCTTCCATGAGGATTGTTCCACCTGGAGTTTCATATACACCACGTGATTTCATACCAACAACACGGTTCTCAACGATATCAACGATACCAACACCATGCTTGCCACCAAGTCTGTTTAATTCACGGATGATGTCAGAAACCTTCATTTCCTTGCCGTTAACTGACTTTGGAACACCCTTTTCGAATGTCATAGTAACATATTCTGCTTCATCTGGTGCCTTCTCTGGATGTGTACCAAGAACAAGAAGGTGATCCCAGTTTGGCTCCTGGCTAGGATCCTCAAGCTCAAGTCCCTCGTGGCTGATGTGCCATAAGTTTCTGTCACGGCTGTATGAAGTAGAAGCGTCAAATGGAAGGTCGATGCCGTGCTGCTTGCAGTACTCGATTTCGTCTTCACGTGACTGCATAGTCCATTCTGGCTGTCTCCAAGTTGCAATAATCTTAAGGTCTGGAGCTAAAGCCTTAATGTTGATTTCGAAACGAACCTGATCGTTACCCTTACCAGTTGCACCGTGGCAAATAGTAGTAGCTCCTTCCTTTCTAGCGATTTCTACAAGCTTCTTAGCAATAAGAGGTCTTGCAAATGAAGTACCGAGGAGGTACTTGTTCTCATATGTAGCGTTAGCCTGAACACCTGGAACGATGAAATCGTCACAGAATTCATCAACAACATCTAAGATATAGAGCTTCTCAGCGCCAGAGTACTTTGCTCTTTCCTCTAAACCATCAAGCTCGCTTTCCTGTCCAACGTCAATACATACACATATAACGTCGAAACCGTAAGTCTCTTTTAACCAAGGTATAATAGCAGTAGTGTCAAGTCCGCCAGAATACGCAAGAATAACTCTTTCTTTCATTATAAATAATCCTCCTTAGAATAATTAAAAGCATAAATATAGTACGCTTTTTTGCACTGACATCAGTATAAACCTTAAATTGTGATTATGCAATAAGTATTTTTAGAATTTTATGCATAAAATGCTGTATAAAATACATAAAAATGTATAAAATGCAAAAAATATTCTAATATTTCCAAGTATTTGTTGCATATTATTGTACTTGGTTGTATAATCGGTAATAGTTTAAAAAGGAAAGAGGCGTTTAATATGGTAAAGGTTGGTATTATTGGATCAACAGGATATGCAGGACAAGAATTAGTAAGAATTTTGCTTGGTCATAAGGATGCAGAAATTGTGTGGTATGGCTCGAGAAGCTACATTGATAAGGATTATTCTGATGTATACGGAAATATGTTTAAAATAGTTGATGCTAAGTGCATGGATGATAATATGGAAGAGTTGAGTAAGCAGGCAGATGTAATATTTACAGCGACTCCACAGGGACTTTGTGCATCTTTAGTTAATGAAGAAGTATTATCTAATGCCAAGATAGTTGACCTTTCAGCTGATTATAGAATTAAAGATGTTGCTACATATGAAAAATGGTATGGTATAGAGCATAAGAGTCCACAGTACATTGAAGAAGCTGTATATGGACTTTGTGAAATAAACAGAGAGGATATTAAAAAGGCAAGACTTATTGCTAATCCTGGATGTTATACAACATGTTCAATACTTTCACTTTATCCATTAGTTAAGGAAAAGATGATAGATGTAGATACAATTATTGTTGATGCCAAATCAGGTACTTCTGGTGCAGGAAGAGGTGCTAAGGTAGCAAATCTTTACTGCGAGGTAAACGAGAGTATAAAGGCTTATGGTGTAGCTTCTCACAGACATACACCTGAGATTGAGGAGCAGCTTGGATATGCTCATGAGGGAACTCCTCTTACAATTAATTTTACTCCTCATCTTGTTCCTATGAATAGAGGAATACTTGCAACTTCATATGCAAAGCTTACAGGTGATTATTCATATGAAGACATCAAGGCTGTATATGAGAAATATTATGGTGATGAAAAGTTCATTAGACTATTAAAGAAGGGTGTTTGCCCTGAAACAAGATGGGTTGAGGGTAGCAACTATGTAGATATTAATTTTGTTGTTGATGAGAGAACAAAGAGAGTTGTTGTTATGGGCGCTATTGACAACGTTGTTAAGGGTGCTGCAGGTCAGGCAGTACAGAATATGAACCTTATAATGGGACTTCCTGAGACAGAGGGATTACTTATGCCTCCTATGTTCCCATAGTTTATGTGAATTTTAGCATAATGTTTTGTGAAAAATGATAGAGCATATTTAAGGAGATGATTAATATGGCAACTATTAAAAATATAGATGGTGGTGTAACGGCACCAAAAGGATTTAAGGCAGCAGGTACTCGCGCAGGAATTCGTGAGGGAAAAACAAATAAAGATATGGCAATGATATATTCTGAAGTACCAGCGGCTGCTGCAGGAACATTTACGTTAAATGTAGTTAAAGCGGCACCAGTTCTCTGGGACAAGAAGGTTGTTGAAGGAGGAGTTGCTCAGGCAGTAGTTGTAAACAGCGGAATTGCTAATGCATGTACAGGTGACGAGGGATATGAGGATGCAAAACAGATGGCTAAGCTTACTGGTGAGGCTTTAAATGTAAATCCTGACCACGTACTTGTAGCTTCTACTGGAGTTATAGGATTTACCCTTCCTATGGATGCAGTTGCCCATGGAATAGATTTACTTAAGGATATGATAACTGACACAAGAGAGTCAGCGATTGATGCAGCAACAGCAATAATGACAACTGACACTCATAAGAAAGAATACGCTGTAGAATTCGAAATAGATGGAAAAGTATGTACTATGGGAGCTATGTGCAAGGGCTCTGGTATGATACATCCTAATATGGGTACAATGCTTGGCTTTATTACAACAGATGTAGATATTGACCAGCCTTTGCTTCAGAAAGCATTAAAAGAAGTTATTGAGGATACATTTAACATGGTGTCTGTAGATGGAGATACATCTACTAATGATACGGTTGTAGTTCTTGCTAATGGTATGGCAGGAAATAAGAAGATTGCATCTATGGATGCAGATTTTGAGGCATTTAAGGCAGTGCTCAAGGAGGTAAATACATACCTTGCTAAGCAGATTGCACAGGATGGCGAAGGTGCCACAAGATTATTCCAGGTTGATGTTGTGGGTGCACCTGACAAACAGACTGCGAAGGTACTTGCGAAGTCTATAGTTACATCAAATCTTACTAAGTGTGCAGTTTATGGCAAAGATGCAAACTGGGGTAGAATCCTTTGTGCTATGGGATATTCTGGTGCACAGTTCGACCCATACAAGGTAGATATAACAATTTCCAGCGAAAAAGGCGAGATTAAGCTTGTAGAAAATGGTAAAGCTACAGCCTTTGATGAGGAGATTGCAACAGAGATTTTATCCCCTGAGGTAGTAATCGCTAAGGCTGATATTAAGTCAGGTGAAGAAAAAGCTACAGCTTGGGGTTGCGATTTGACATATGATTATGTTAAGATAAACGCTGATTATCGTTCGTAGTACGTATAGTGAGAAAGGAAATTGACATGGTAAACAATGATTCAATGGAAATGATTTTGGCTAAAGCCCAGACTCTTAGTGAGGCATTGCCATACATTCAGAAATTTAATAGCAAGAAGATTGTAGTAAAGTATGGCGGAAGTGCTATGCTCGATGACAATCTCAAATATAATGTAATAAGAGATGTTGCACTCCTTAAATTAATTGGACTTAGTCCTATAATTGTTCATGGTGGTGGTAAGGAAATAAGCTCTTGGTTAAAGCGTGTTGGCAAGGAAACAGAGTTTATAAACGGACTTCGTGTCACTGACGCAGAGACTCTTGATGTAGCTGAAATGGTTCTTTCAAAGGTTAATAAGAGTCTTGTTGCAATGATGCAGCAGTTAGGTGTTAAGGCTGTAGGCTTAAGTGGTAAAGATGCAGGTCTCTTAAAGGTTAAGAAGAAGCTTTCAGGAGGCAAAGACATAGGATATGTTGGTGAGGTAGTAGAAGCTGACAGTAGCATTATTGATACCCTCATTGAAAATGATTTTGTTCCTGTTATTGCACCTATTGGTCTTGGAATAGAAGATTACCATGGATACAACATCAATGCAGATGATGCGGCATGTGCTATAGCAACAGCTATTGATGCGGAAAAACTTGTTTTCTTAACTGATATTGAAGGTGTATTTGTAGACCCAATGGATAAGTCTACACTTATCTCAGAAATGGATATTAACGAAGCTCAGGAGCTTATAGATAATGGCGTTGTTGGTGGCGGTATGCTTCCAAAGCTTTCAAATTGTATTGAAGCAATGAAGAATGGTGTATCAAGAGTCCATATGTTAGATGGACGTATGGAGCATTGCTTACTCCTTGAGTTCTTTACAGAAAAGGGTATCGGAACAGCTATTCTTAAGGAGCCATTGTTCTAAGAGGTTTCCTATTTCTTGGAAGTAGGGTAGCAAAAAGGTCATATCTGAACCTCGTATAGCAATATGGGCAATATAATATATAAGTGCAAACAAATGCAACGCGCTGACAAACTAACTAATAACTGCGACTAAGACGCTCAGGAATGCCTTCGCGCCTAAGTCTTAGTAATTAGTGGATTTCGTCAGTCGCTAGATACGCAGTTCAAAAGTTTGCTTTTATATATTATATTGCCCATATGCTATACGAGGTTCAGATATGACCTTTTTGCTACCCTAATCATCATAGGAAAGTTCTACGAACATCCTATGATGATAGAATGTCTTGTAGAAATATAAGCGTTTATAAATGTTGTAGAAAATATGGATGGAATATAATATGCGTAAGTGCTAGAATGGGAGATGAGAATTTGAAGTTTACGCAGAGTTGTATATTGAGAATACAGATGAGGTGAGAAAGTAGGAATGAGTGTTTTGATGGAATTATTCTTTACTTTTGTAAAGATAGGTCTATTTACCTTTGGCGGTGGATATGCCATGATTTCAATGATAGAGAATAATTGTGTAGAAAAGAAAGCATGGATAACACATGATGAAAT
>SVEE01000017.1 GCA_015057525.1 Lachnospiraceae bacterium
AATTGAGCCATAGTTTCAACATCCTTTCGAATTAATGTTTTTGTGGTGATTACATTTTAACCGAAAGTTGAGCTATGTGCTCATTTTTTATTCAATTGAATTTACACCATTATAAGGGCTCTATCCAACTTTTTTCCTATAGACCCAAGTTGACAATTCCCACCTGAAATCACCAAATTAACAACCCCAAACAGACAACTCCAACCAACAACTCCACCCCAATAACTCTACCCTAACAACTCCATCCCAACAATTTCAATCCGAAAACTCCATCTTCACAATTCCACCGTACTTGTACCACAATAACCACATCCCCATCTTTAAGACATTCTTCTTAGCTATATACACGCTGCAAGCGTAATCAAAAGTTGAGGTATCACTTGATTTTTATGTGGTGCTCGATAAATCAAAAATATGCATGTCCAATTAAATGATTATTATGATAGATGAAAATAAGTCATCATATATTGATTATTAATATTTCGCAGGATATTTAGAGTTGATTATGTTTGAACAAAAACCTAGGGACATTTTGACAAGGATGTCAAAATAGCCGCACTGGACAGGATGTCCGGTGTGCGGCGGTCCCGCATTAAACAAACACCTATACCCAAACATTAGCAACTCTTATATCCGAGAACAATTAATAAGCAATATATGATGATTTACTTTTATCTGTCGAATATATCATTTAATCTGACATGCATGTGACCACCAAAAAAGGCACCACATGAAAATCATGTGATGCCAATTCAACTTTTGATTCCTCAAATTAACTTATCATCGCTCCAGCTGGCATATCCTTCTCAGCAGTAAGAAGTGCAAGGTCACCCTCGAAATCTTCTGCACAAAGGAGCATACCCTCCGAAAGAACACCTGCAAGCTTAGTTGGCTTAAGGTTAGTAATTACAACAACCTTCTTGCCCACCATCTCTTCTGGTGAATAGAAATTCTTAATACCTGAAACAATCTGAAGAACTCTTCCGTTAACCTGTACCTGAGAGCAAAGTAACTTCTTAGAATCCTCAACAGCCTCGCAAGATAAAATCTCACCCATCTGAAGCTGCATCTTATTGAACTCCTGAATAGTAATCTGCTCCTTAACAACAGCGTCAACTGTAGGAATGTTAAGTTCAACCTTCTTTGGAGCCTTCTTAGGTTTCTCCTCCTTTGGCTCTTCCTCAACAACCTTAGAAGGGAACTTCTTCTCAATCTCCTCTAACATAACTGGAGCATCAATTCTTGCAAAAAGAATTTCTGGCTCAGCAGTAACCTTGTTGCCTGATGGATATAACCCAAAAGTAGAAAGCTCTGTAACTCTTCTCTTCTCTGTGCCAAGCTGCTTTAAAATCTTCTCAGAAGTTTCTGGCATAAATGGCTCTAATAAAGATGCACCAACTACGATACCTTCAACTAAGTTGTAAAGCACTGTGTTGAGTCTGTCCTTCTGATCCTCTTCCTTAGCAAGTGCCCAAGGCATAGTCTCATCAATATACTTATTGCATCTCTTGAAGAGAGCAAAAATTTCAGTCATTGCATCGGCAACCTTAAGCTTGTCCATACAAGCATTAACCTTAAGTCTTGTATCTGTAACAACCTTCTTAAGGTCATCGTCAACTGGCTGGTTATCTCCAGCATTTGTAACAACGCCATCAAAGTACTTGTTAGCCATAGAAATAGTTCTGTTAACAAGGTTACCCAATGTATTAGCAAGCTCTGAATTGATTCTCTCAATTACAAGCTCCCAAGAAATAACACCGTCATTATCGAATGGCATCTCATGGAGAAGGAAATATCTAACTGCATCTACGCCAAAGAAATCAACCATGTCATCTGCGTAAATAACATTTCCACGAGATTTACTCATCTTTCCATCACTCTGAATGAGCCATGGATGTCCGAAAATCTGCTTCGGTAATGGCTCGCCAAGTGCCATAAGCATAATAGGCCAATAAATAGTATGGAATCTTAAAATATCCTTACCAATCAAATGAAGATCTGCTGGCCAATAACGTCTATAAAGCTCATCTGAAGCACCGTCAACATCATATCCAAGACCTGTGATATAGTTAGAAAGTGCGTCAACCCAAACATATACAACATGTCCAGGATCAAAATCTACAGGAACACCCCACTTGAAAGATGTTCTTGAAACACATAAATCCTGAAGGCCAGGAAGAAGGAAGTTGTTCATCATCTCGTTCTTTCTTGACTCTGGCTGAATGAAATCAGGATGTGTCTTAATATGGTCAATAAGTCTGTCTGCATATTTGCTAAGCTTGAAGAAGTATGCCTCCTCCTTAGCTGGCTGTACTTCTCTTCCACAGTCAGGACACTTACCATCAACTAACTGGGAGGAAGTAAAGAATGATTCACAAGGTGTACAGTACATACCCTCGTACTCACCCTTGTATATATCGCCCTGGTCATAGAGCTTCTTGAAAATTTTCTGAACCTGTTTCTCGTGATACTCATCTGTAGTTCTAATGAATTTGTCATATGAAGTATTCATTAAATCCCAGATACGTTTAATCTCTGTTGAGACATCATCAACAAACTCCTTTGGAGTTGACAGGCTCTCAAATGCCTTAATCTCAATCTTCTGGCCATGCTCATCTGTACCTGTCTGGAATCTAACATCGTAGCCAACAAATCTCTTGTATCTAGCGATGCTGTCCGCAAGAACTATCTCGTAGGTATTACCTATATGAGGCTTACCTGAGGTATAAGCAATAGCGGTTGTAATGTAATACGGTTTCTTTGCCATAAAATGTAGCCCTCCTACTTCTCCCCGATATATGATCAGGAATGATTTTATTTGTAAAAACTCATAATTACTAAAAATTCCCTAACAGCAAATGCTGTCAGGGATATAATCTCTAGCCAACCCTGAGTTTAAACTTTTGTAACTCTTTGTCTGAGTCAACTACCTGAATCTGACCACCAAGTTCTCTAATCTTGCCGTCAAAATCTTCGTAGCCTCTTAAAATATATTTGATATCTTCGATAGTACTGAAGCCCTCTGCTGAAAGTGCCGCAATTACAAGTGCTGCTCCTGCTCTAAGGTCAGGTGCAACAAGATTAGCTCCTGTATAACCATCAATACCATTAATTACTGCTGAATTACCCTCAACCTTGATGCGGGCACCCATGCGGGATAACTCATTAACATATTTAAATCTATTCTCAAATATACTCTCTGTTATAACGCTTGTTCCCTGAGATAAAGCAAGAGTTACAGCCATCTGTGGCTGCATATCTGTAGGGAATCCCGGATAAGGAAGAGTCTTTATCTGAGTTGGTTTCAATCTTCCATCTGCCATAACACGCACAGAATCATCATACTCTATAACGTGCGCACCAATCTCATTAAGCTTAGAGGTAATAGCCTCCAAATGCTTAGGAATAACGTTCTTAATGAGGACATTACCCTTGGTTGCCGCAGCCATAGTCATAAATGTTCCTGCCTCAATCTGATCAGGAATAATCGAGTATTCAGTACCCTTAAGCTTCTGAACACCTCTGATACGAATAACATCTGTTCCTGCACCCTTGATGTTAGCTCCCATACTGTTGAGGAAGTTTGCAACATCAACGATATGTGGCTCCTTAGCCGCATTCTCTATGGTAGTCTTACCTTCAGCAAGAACTGCTGCAAGCATTATATTAATAGTAGCACCAACAGTTACCACGTCCATATATACATGGTTACCAACAAGCTGGTCTGCCTTAGCTACAATGTTACCGCCATTAACAATATTAACTTCTGCTCCCAAAGCCTCAAAGCCTTTTATGTGCTGGTCAATTGGTCTAAGTCCAATCTCACAACCACCAGGAAGTGCTACCTGTGCATATCTGAACTTACCAAGCAATGCACCGAGAAGATAGTATGATGCTCTGATTTTTCTTATGTACTCATCATCCACACATAAATCTTCATCGTTAACAATAGTGCCTCCGCATATTGAAACTGTATGGGTATCTATATATTTAACTTTAGCGCCAAGATTTTCAATCGCCCTAAGCAGTACTTTTGTATCTTCTACATAAGGAACATTCTCGATTATACATTCCTCATCTGTAAGAACTGCTGCCGCCAAGATACCAAGTGCCGCATTTTTAGCTCCAGCAATGGTAACCTCGCCCTCAAGGACCTGGCCGCCTTTTATTACATACTTTTCCATTCCACACCTCTGGACATTATACATAGTCTTATAAATTATAACACATTCAGAAAAAAAGTAAACTCTAAATATATTTTTTGCAGAATTTGCCCATTTTACTTATCAGCTTCGCAATATACGCATCTGTAAACTCTATTTTCCTCGTCTGTTAATTTAAACATGTGTGGTATACCCTGCTCTGTTGATGTAATACATCTAGGATTTTTACACTTCTTAATATTTACAAGTTTTTTAGGAAGCGCAAGTTTCTTCTTCTCTATAGTCTGACCATCCTTAATAACACTAACTGTGATATTAGGATCTATATATCCTAATACATCAAGATTAATATCATATTCCTTGTCTATTTTTAAAATGTCCTTCTTGCCCATTTTGTTGCTCTTTACATTCTGTAATATTGCAACACTACAATCCAATTTCCTAAGCTCAAGGTCATCATAAACCTGAAGTGCCTTGCCTGCAGTAATGTGGTCTAATACAATTCCGTTGCTAATGCTATCTATCTTCATTATACATTTACCTCCAACATACTAAGTATAAGAGCCATTCTTACAAACTTACCATTTAAAGCCTGGCGGAAATAACATGCTCTTGGGTCATCATCAAGCTCTGTAGATATCTCGTTAACTCTAGGAAGTGGATGCATAATAGAAAGGTCTGACTTAGCATTCTTGAGCTTGCTGGCATCTAAAATGTAAGTATCCTTTAATCTTACATAGTCAGCCTCATTGAAGAATCTCTCCTTCTGAACACGAGTCATATATATGACATCTAGTCTATCCATAACTTCTTCCATAGTAGTTACTTCTTCATACTCTATGTTATTCTTTTCAAACACCTCTGTGATTATATAACTTGGAACTTTTAATTCTTTCGGTGAAATTAATATGAACTTAATTCCCTCGTATCTTGATAATGCCTTAATAAGAGAATGTACAGTTCGTCCAAACTTTAAATCTCCACAAAGACCAATTGTAAAGTTATTAAGTCTTCCCTTTTCCCTCTTAATAGTAAGCAAGTCTGTTAATGTCTGAGTAGGGTGGTTATGACCACCGTCACCAGCATTGATAATAGGCACATCCGATACCATAGAACCAAAAAGTGGAGCACCTTCCTTAGGATGTCTCATAGCAATAATATCCGCATAGCAACTAACTACCTTGACAGTATCACCAACACTCTCTCCCTTAGTTGCAGAGGATGAATCCGCAGAAGAAAAACCAAGTACATTACCTCCAAGCTCCATCATAGCAGCTTCAAAACTAAGTCTAGTTCTCGTACTCGGTTCAAAGAATAAGGTTGCAAGCTTTTTACCCTTACAAGCCTCGCTGTATTTTTCTTTATTTTCAATAATATCAAGTGCCAATTCAATAATATCATCGATTTCCTTAACGGTTAAATCTGTTGGATCTATTAAATGTTTCATGACTTGCCTCCCGTATAATTTATTTTAAAACCTCTGTTACTCTAATCTTCTTCTCGCTAAAAAGTTTCTTAATTTCATGCCTGTCTTTTCTGTCACAAACCAATACATACTGTTTTCTGTTGGCACGTATTTTTAATATAATTACATTACTATCATCCTTGTCATCAACAAGCTTATAGCCTTTCATAAATTCCCACTCTATAAATGTTGTTCCAACAATAGCGCCTTCTTCTGTAATACCGCTATTTATCCTTGTTGATAAAATAATGAACAACACAAACATAAGGACTGCTGGCACAAACACAAAGTAATGAAAATACAGTAACACTGCCAGCACAATCAACCCTAAATTAGCATATATAATTTCTGAATTGTTAATTTTATGTCTAATACGGCTTTTAATAATAATTCCGTTCTGACGATTAATGGTGGAAATGCATATCTTCACCGCTGTACCAAATCCAAGAAACAGAACAAAGCCTAAGACGCCAATCCAAACATCCATATCTTAATCCTTTTATATTATAAGGCAAAGAGTTTGCAATGCAAACTCTTTAACCCAAAATTTTTATATTATTTACGACTTAAGAAGAGTGTACATTACAGCCTTCTCTGCGTGACGACGATTTTCTGCCTGGTCGAGGATACATTCCATGAATCTTTCCTCCACACTCTTAGAAATCTCAAAACCTACATGCATAGGCATATCATGAAGAACGATTGCATTACTTCCTTCTAAAAGCTCATCATTAATCTGATATGGCATCATCTTGCCCATAATCTCTGCCTTCTTATCTGCATAAGCTGGGTCATTGAAAAACTCCATATCAAGCCATGTATCAGTGTAAAGGACATCCATGTCCTTAACATATTTTTTTGCTTCCTCCATAGACATGGTTGGATCAAGCTCCACATAATATCCTGTTGCTTTAGCCTCCTCATAGAAGTCATCACCACAAACTGTGTCATTAACAAGTGGTGTGAGTCCGTAAAGAGTACCCTGCTTCATCTTAGAGAAAAATTCCACCAATGAATTAAATACATTGTTCTTTGCACCAATGTAAAGGAATTTGACATTGAGAGTACCAAACTTTTCCATAAGCGTAAGAGCATCTGCAAGAATCTGGCATGGATGGTAAGAGTTATCACAGCCATTAATAAATGGAACTGTAGCATGCTCGCCAAAAAGCTCAACTGTCTCATTCTTAATCAGACGTGCCATTATTATATCTATATTTCTACATACATATTTTATCTCTGAAACTGGCTCTCCAAGGACAAAGTTTGAATTACTCCAAAGCTGGTTATAGTAAGTTCCACCCAGCTCAGTTATACCAGTAGTGAATGATAAAAATGTTCTTGTTGAAGTCTTCTCAAATAATGTATATAACTTTTTCCCTTTTAAGGATTCACTGTACTTTTCAGGATTCTTCTTCATATCAAGCGCAAGGTCTAATATCTCCTTAAGCTCATCCGCTGAAAAGTTTTTGAAATTAAGCATGTTTTTCATGTTGGTTCTTCCTTTCTACCCTCGTGTCAAAAATCAAAACCTTCTATAAATAAGCCTTTAACTTATCTGCTACATCTGTCTTCTCCCAAGGAAGCTCAATGTCAGTTCTACCGAAGTGACCATAGGCAGCTGTCTGCTTATAAATAGGTCTTCTTAAGTCAAGCATCTTAATTATTCCCGCTGGACGAAGATCAAAATTCTCTCTAACTATATCCACAAGCTTATCATCAGCTATCTTACCTGTTCCAAATGTATCTACCATGATTGATGTAGGCTTTGCAACACCAATAGCATATGAAAGCTGAATTTCACACTTATCTGCAATACCTGCAGCAACAATATTTTTAGCAACATATCTAGCTGCATAAGCTGCTGAACGGTCAACCTTAGTACAGTCCTTACCAGAAAATGCTCCACCACCGTGACGAGCATATCCACCGTAAGTGTCTACGATTATCTTACGTCCTGTAAGACCACTGTCACCGTTAGGTCCACCAATAACAAATCTTCCTGTTGGATTGATAAAGAACTTAGTATTTTCATCAACCATTTCCTTTGGAAGTACCTCATCAAATACATACTTCTTAATGTCTGCATGAATCTGCTCCTGAGTAACCTCCTCGCCATGCTGAGTAGAAAGTACTACAGCATCAAGACGTGCTGGCTTACCATTCTCATCATATTCTACAGACACCTGTGTCTTACCATCTGGTCTGAGGTAGTTAAGAGTGCCATTCTTTCTAACCTCTGTAAGCTTAAGTGCAAGCTTGTGTGCAAGCGAAATAGGGAATGGCATAAGCTCCTCTGTCTCATTCGAAGCATAACCAAACATCATACCTTGGTCACCAGCACCAATTGCCTCTATCTGATCATCACTCATAGTGTTTTCCTTAGCCTCAAGAGCTTTATCAACACCCATAGCAATATCTGTAGACTGCTTGTCAAGAGCTGTGATAACACCACATGTATCACAGTCAAATCCATATTTTGCTCTATCATATCCAATCTCTCTAATTGTTTCACGAACAATTGACTGGATGTCTATCTGTGCTTTTGTTGTTACCTCACCCATAACAAGAACAAGTCCTGTTGTTACGGCTGTCTCACAAGCCACACGACTCATAGGGTCCTGTGCAAGTAAAGCATCTAAAATTGCATCCGAAATCTGGTCACAGATTTTATCAGGATGTCCCTCAGTTACTGATTCTGATGTGAATAATAATTTTTCCATTTTTTCCTCCGTTTTGCTAAAAAATTTGTAAAAAAAATCCGGCTGTCTCGCAACCGGATTTGATATGTTTATGCTCAAATCCCTTATTGCTCGACTACTAAAAAGTACTCGCTCAGGACGGCACCTTCCGCGTTCTACGGGGTTGCCGCGGCTTCACAGTCCCTTCTGACTCCACCGCTCTGAATAAGAGAAACCTATAAATTAGCCTAAATACTAACATCTAGACACAAACTAACAATACTCTATATATATTTTGTTGTCAATATTTTTTGTTGACTTTTATATTTTACCAATAACTTTATAATTACCTGCTACTGTGCTGGGACAGATTCTGGTATAACCACTCTTTGGCCTGCATATATCTGTCTAAGATACTCTCTAGCCTGCTCTAAGGATGCTTCATCAGGTATCATTACATACAATTCCTGGCTACCTCCAGAGTAAGTAACTCCTGCTCCATCATATCCGTTAACATCATAAGTTACAACATCCCATCCTCGCATGTCATTTAACTGGAACTGTACAAGGTCAGTAATTTCGTCCTGTGTCATGCTTGTTATCATACTATCTGCCACTGCATCAAGAACCTCAGTGTAATTCTGCAACATTTCTGTTGATATAGCCTTATCGATAATAGCCTCTATAACCGCCATCTGGTTTCTACCACGCTGTCTGTCTCCATCGATGAATGATTTTCTTGCTCTTGCAAAGAAAAGAGCTTCCTCACCGTTAAGCATGTTATAACCTTGTTCAAAATGATAATCTTCTATAGAGAACTCATAGTCCGAATATACATTAACTCCACCTAATTCATCTATTATATCTGTAAATCCTGTAAAGTTAACTTTGATATAATCGTTAATATTAACCTCGTAAAGCATAGCAAGGGTATCAACACATACATCAATTCCGTATCCGCCTGCATGAGTAAGTTTATCATTAACACCGTTAGAAATTGAAAGTGGTACATAATAATCTCTTGGTGTACTTATCATAAGTATCTGTCTTGTTTCAAGATTGGCTGTAAGAAGAATGTTAACATCACTATTATGATTTTCTTCTGGAGAACCTGTTGTATCAATACCACTTATATATATGGTAAATATATCTTCTCCTGCATAAAGATATTCATCATTAATGGTCTCTTCAACCTCAGAGACAATCTTCTTGCTATCGATAGATTTCGTTTTTTCTACAAAGTCCGCAAACTCTTCCTGTTCAGTAAGAATACCAATATATGCCTGATTAAGAATTATCGCCTGAACATCCTTATTATACAAAGCTCTAGCCTGAGTAAATATATCTGAATACTCAGTTATCACAAGAGTCTGACCTAGCTGTGATTCAATGTCTGCTACATAACTGTCTGTATTTTCTCTATCTAATGATTCTAAAACACCAAAGTTATAATCCTTTGCGTCCTCAATGGTTTCCGCCATTGCATCCTTTAAAACATATACATGCACATTGTCAATCTGAGTTGTTATTCCTGTCATTCTTGCCAATGCATCATTAGTTGCCTTAACATATGTAGAAGCTAAACAAATTCCAACAATCAGCATAATGGAAATAACCTTAGCTACAATACCTGGCACAAGCCATCTTTGCATAACAGCAAGCCATACTGTAATCAATGTGAAAACAACCCCAATAACCACAAGCAATCCTGTTGGTAATACATTAAGCTTCTTAACCTGTACAGTTAACACTATACCTAAAACCAGCTGTACTGCACATATGGCAAAACCTATATACATAAGAATAATTCTTGCAATTTCTTTCTTTGAATTATTCTTAGACCTTACTTTCTTATCTACTTTCTTATCTATTTTTTTATTATTTACTTTATTATCAGTTTTTTTGTTGTCAACCTTTTTTCCCTTGTTATCACCCATACAAATTCTCCTAAAAAATCCCATACAACATAGTGTCAATTTTTACCCAATAGTGTATCTAGTATAAAACGATATTTAAACTGTGTCAAACTAAAATGATTTAATAATTTATTAAGAAGACTTTAAGAACCCTGCTCCTCAATTCTTTTGAACTTTTTAAGGCAACCTGTCATAAACAAAATAATCGCAAGAAAAGCTGCAAGATAATCTGTTACTGGCTGAGCAAGCGCCATCATTCTTGCCTCGTCAAACACCTTTGTAAATACAAACAATATAGGCATATAAAGAAGCCCCTGTCTACTTATTGAAAGTATGAGAGATGGTATAGCCGCCCCTGTTGATTGAATGGCATTTATCATTACGAAAAGAACACCCATAATCGGTCCTGAAATAATGTATATTCTACAAAATGACATTCCATAACCAAATGCATCTGGCTCATCCAATATAAGTTTTACCAAATCTCCTGCAAATACATAACAGATAACTGTCATAACAAGGCTCATACATAACGCAAGTATAAGAGAGAACTTCAAAACTGCCATATATCTCTTTTTATTACCTGCTCCAAAGCAATAACCTAGCAATGGTTGTACCCCTGTACCTAGACCAATAAGAAGCATAACAACAATCATATTTACCTTCATGGCTACACCCAGACCTGCAACGGCCATATCCCCAAAGCCCATCATAACATTGTTAATTACTATATTAGATGCACTCATCAAGACACTGTTTAAGGATGCAGGAACACCTATTGCAAAAACACCTGTTAAAATACCATTCCTAGCCTGATAATCCTTTGGCTTTATTGATAAGATTGTTTTCTTCGACACAAGATGTGATGTGTAATACACAGCTGAAAAAACATTTCCTATTACAGTTGCCATTGCTGCTCCAGCAACATACCATTTAAACCCAAGAATCATAATAGGGTCTAAAACTATGTTAATAAGATTTCCAATTATCATACCAGCCATTGCAATGTTGGCATTACCCTCAGCACGAATAATATTACTAAAGGAATTACTTATTATAAGAAATGGAATTCCAAATGATACAATCTGAAGATACTGTTTTGCATAACCGATTGTTTCTGCGCTAGCACCTACCTTCATACATATAGGTTCTGCAAAAATATAAATAGCAATCATGGAAATTACACCAACAGTAAGACCAGTCCAGAAACAAAAAGAAGAAATTCTCTTTGCTTTTTGTTCTTCACCTTCTCCAAGCATTCTCGATATAAGAGATGTTCCACCTATACCAAACAGCATACCTACTGCCATAAATAAAAGAAATACTGGTGTAGCGATTGATACTGCTGCCACCATGAGAGCATTATCTGTCTGGCCAATAAAAACCGTATCCGCCAAATTATATATAAGCACCATTATCATACTGACAATGGAC
This sequence comes from Lachnospiraceae bacterium, assembly GCA_015057525.1. Taxonomy (GTDB): domain Bacteria; phylum Bacillota; class Clostridia; order Lachnospirales; family Lachnospiraceae; genus Coprococcus_C. Next base: position 11,660 of record SVEE01000017.1, read on the forward strand.
GGTATAACATTGCTTATTACAGCCTTTGGCACTGGTGCATCTCTAAATATTTCCGTATTTTTTTGATTCTTCTGCATACTTTTCTCCTGTTTATATATTAAACTAACTATTTATACCCAAATAAAGAGGATTCAATCAAATGAATCCTCTCAACATTTTCATATTATATAGGAATTTTTGTAATAATCAATACTTTGTTAAATATTATATGTATTTCTTAATAGCTTTAGCCAAAGCCTGCTGCTCCTCTGCAACAGTTTCCTTAGGCTCCCACTTAATTACAACTTCGTCATCCTTAAATCTAGGTATAAGATGAAGATGGAAATGATGTACTGTCTGTCCTGCTACCTCTCCATTGTTCTGAAGAACATTAAGTCCATCACAGCCTGTTTCCTCTTTGATTGCTCTAGCAACAACAGTAGCTAAAGAAAAAAGCTTGCCGGCAGTTTCTGCATCCATCTGGAAAATGTTATCAAAATGCTCTTTAGTAAGAATAAGCACATGACCTTTATTAGCAGGTGCAACATCAAGAATCACCCTGAAATCAGCAGTTTCATAAATTGTTGCTGAAGGTATATCACCTTTAGAAATCTTACAAAAAATACAATCGTCTTTAACCATGTTAACCTCCTTGTTACCCTGCTAAGCTCTGAATCCTCTACTTGAATAATTCACGCCTTCTATACTTTCGTTAAGTACTCCCTTACCGTAAGTAAGTCCAGCATATACTTGATGGGTATTTTTCATAATTGGTCCTTCGTCATCCTGTTCATGAAGAGGGACAAAACTATTACGGAGATTATCCATCATATTAATGCATCTGTCAAGTTCCTGCGGCTCTCTTTTGACAAGGGAAACCACTAATTGTTTGTATATGAATCTGAGTATTGAAACCACTCTTCTCGACAAAGAATTCCTCATGTCAAAGCTTGCCATAAGCTCGTTTAAAACCTTTCTAGCAAGTTCAACATTTTTAAGATAATCCTCTATGTTATCATGTTCATAAGATGTGATTGCATCTGTAAGATACACATGCTCCACATCGAACATCACAAGAATAAGTCCGCTGTGATTTGACTGAGTGGTTCTAAGTGTAAAGTCTCTAATCTGTTCCTTTGTCATACTTCCTCCTATTTATACGAAGAAATTACTGAAGCAACTGTAAAATTGATTCAGGTCTCTCGTTAGACTTAGTCATCATGGAAATAGCTGCCTGGGACAAAACATCCTGTTGAGTATAATTAGTCATCTCTTCCGCCATATCTGTATCCATTATACGAGAGTACGCTGCTGTAATACTTTCTTCCTGAACTTCAAGGTTATCATATACATCCTCTAATCTATTCTGATATGCACCTAGCTGGGAACGGATATTTGAAACTTTAATTACCGCTGCATCTATAGCTTCAATAGCATCTGATGCATATTCATGTGTATATAATATAAGATTACTTACACCTAATTCGTCAGCATTGACATCTGGAATGTCTATTTCTAACTGTTCTCCTGAATTTGCTCCTGTCTGAACAATCATGGTTCCTGCAGAGAACACCTCTATAGTTGTCTCAACAGCTCCACCAGCTGCCGCACCTGGTTCCACAGTAACCTCCATCTCAAATCCATTTCTGTCAACAATACTGATATCATTGCCAGATGTTGTAAGAGATGCAGTGGATGTGAATCCTTCATCTGTAACTGTAAGACTAGCCTCGCAATCTGTTCCATAAACAACGTCTCCGTCACCAATACCAAGAAGAGCAGCCAACTCATCATTAGTAACACCAATTTCTATTCTCTGATCTGAGCCGTATTCTCTGCTCTTAAATATAACCGGTGAACCTGAAGAAAATTCTTCCTTAGTAACGCCACCATCTGCCGATGCCATAACATCTATTCCTATCTTAGACAAATGTGTCTGTAAGCTCTCATACACATCTGTCATTGTCATTCCCTCCTTAAATTCTATAAGGAAACCATTAACAGTGATTGTACCCTCCTGCTCCGCAGTAACTGTAGCACCAGAATAAGCAAAGGCTGTTGTATACAAAGCCTGTGTAGCATCCGCAGTAACGGAAATCTCATATAATCCTTCTGGAACCTCCTGAGAAATATATGTAGCTTCCATAGTAAACTCCGAAGACATTGTTCTTCTTGTAAGGTCACCGTTAAGAAGCTTCTGCTCATTGAAAGCAGTTGTCTCTACAACCTGATTAATCTCTTCTACAAGAGCATTAAGCTCTTCCTGAATTGCATCTCTATCTTCTTCATTGTTAACATCATTAGTTGCCTGAACTGCAAGCTCTCTCATACGTCCAAGAATTGAATGTATCTCCTCAAGACCACCCTCTGCCGACTGAATTACAGATACACCATCGTTAGAGTTCTTCGACGCTCTGTCAAGTCCTCTTATCTGCGCACTCATCTTAGTAGATATTGCAAGTCCTGCCGCATCATCCGCTGGACTTGTAATTCTATATCCAGAAGAAAGTCTCTCCATGGATTTGGAAATGTTTTTATTAATCTTTGCAAAATGCTGGCTAGCATTTAATGCCATTGAGTTATGATTTACTCTCATAATATTTCCTCCGTTCTATGTAAAATCTATTCGTCTACTCATTTATTGAACTACTTATATTATCGGTCCAAATGCTTTTTTACTTAATATTTTATGAGATTACTTCACTCAATACTTTAACCATAGCAACTGAAGCTCTGTAAAGATTTTCCTCTCCCGCTGTAGCCATATCATCCGAAATATTTTCGTAAGCTCCAAGCTTAATACCTTCACCATCAAAGCCCTGCAAAGCCAAATCCTCAACTATCTTAGAAGCATAATCCATAAGTGTGTAATTGCCCTCACTTGTAGATGAAGTAACATATCCAACAATGCTTCCATCCTCTGCCACCTTTACTTTGGCATTTATCTGTCCCATGGCATCCACAGCTACACTAATGTCAATCATACCCTTATTTGTAGTATCATGAGAAATAGTAAGATTCATAACTTTAATTCCACTTTCTGTGGATACAGGAATCTGATACTTAGCCTGCTTAGCCATACCACTCATAATATTAAAGCCTGCACTTATCATCTTAATAGCAGAAATATCCTTGCTTGTAATGCTTCCTGTCATACTTGCACCATACATCATTTCAGTAAGCTTATCACGAAGGTCCTCATATTTAAGAGACATTTCCTCTCTGCCTCTTAAGCTCTCAAGTATGCTATCCATAGAAAAATCAACTGACACATCCTCACCTGACATAGAGTCTGTCATGTTTTCTGTTTCCTCATCCACCATGTCATCTTTACTGTGGGAAACGAATTTCATCTTAGATAAAATGTCTGATACTAACTGGTATATACCTCCTGAACCATCCATCATGATTGTTGAGGCAGATACATTAATAGCTGTAAGTTCTATCTGATTTTCCACCATGAACTCTTCTACTGCTTCGGTCACATCAGCCAAAGTTTTTAACTCAGCGGATGCTTCCTCAATCTGTTCTTCGATAGATGCATTATCTCCTACAAATGCTTTCTCAATCTGAGTATCAATTGCCTTTCCCTTTTTATCTATTTGCTCAAGGAAACCAAATCCTTCATCAACCGTAATATCCATACCTGATGCACGACGGCTACGCATAGCTGATACAAGATTTCTAACTGTCAATCTCTCGCCATTTGCAAAAAGCCATCCCGCTTCTCTGTCACCAGATTTTTCCAGCTTATTTATTACTCTATATATTCCTATGTAGCTTTCTCTTTCCTCTGGACTAATCTCGCCCATGGCTTCCATATCTCTAAGATATGAAGCAAAATTATCTGCCTCTGAAACACCCTTGTTATAATTTTTACTTTTTATCTTCTTATTTAATTCGTCTATTGGTACATCAAGAGGATTAATTCCATCCTTTATCATACCTAGAACTGCCTCTGGATAAAAAGTATTAATCAAATCATTAACCTGTCTGTCAATATTCATAACTTGGTTAATATTTGCCTCTGTAATCTCAATAGAATTATATCCAAGGATTCTCACGGCTCTTTCTGTCTCAGGATTAACAGGCATATTCATTTCTCCAAGGATAGCCTTAACATTTGAAAATGCTTTGGCTATACTATCACCCATGTCCCCTCTCGGAGCAGTTCCCACTGCCTCATAGCTTCTTCTAACAGCTTCAAAGTTATCCGGATTAACTGTAATATTTGCTTCGTAGTGAAGAGCGTTTACAGTGAAATCTCCACCCTTAATTGGGGATGCGAGAATTCTTGCATGAAGCTCTCCGAGACTCTGCACCTTAGTATTCATTTCCTGATATAAAGAAATGTTAGCTTCAGTAGGCTCCACCTGGGCATTTATTAACTTGTTTGTTATCATCTGTTGCTCCATATCCTTTAACTGAGCAACAATCTTGGAAATTTCTCTTGTATCTATATTAAAATCCTGATTAATCAAGCGAACCGATGCTTCCATAGTCATGGAAAGACGAATTTCTTCCACCTGTCTCATTGCAGTTATAGCTTTCACATCGCCTTGCTCAAACTCTGCTAAGTCATACCCCTTTATCTTATGACTTTCCATATATGCTGTCATGCTGGCTATAGTGATAGTTTTGCCCTCCGTAGCCATTTCATAAGCAACAACCGGTTGAATATTTTTCACATCATTGTAAAGCTTCAACGCCTTATCCTGCTTAGGCATTTCCACCGTTGTAAAGTCAATCTCACCAACATCCTTGCCCTGATATTCCTGATAATTTATGTATTTCTTTAGGTTATCTGTTGTCACTGGAAGCTCGTTGTCAATCAGGAACTTAGCCCCTTTTTGACTTTCCTCATCAACCTGAAGGCCCGCCTGCTCAATCACTTTCTCTATCTGTGGCATCATATCCTTCATAAGCTTATGAGACATAGGATTTATTTCCGCCTTGCTTCCACTGTAATGTGCCTTGTACAAATTCTCTTTGGTAAGGGGAAGGTCATTCTTCATAATATATACAATATCATTATCACTCATAGAAAATTCTGTCTCGGCTGTTGCCACATCAACCACACTTACATTATCCAGCTTAATATCAGTTCCTGCTACCTTCACACTGCCACCCACAACAGTTACTCCATCCATGTCCCCATTGCCAGCAGTTATTTGGGCCATCATAGCCTGCATTTCTTCTCTATGGGCATTGCCACGCATAGTATTTACCATACCCATAATGTCATCAAGAGAAGCACTAGATACATCTATACCCATCATCTTAAGCTGTTTAATTTCCTCACTGGATAAATTTCTTGTGATTTCTTTTGCGTTTTCTTTGTCTTCACGATTTTGTGAAGCCTGGTCTACACCTGCTTCCTTCGCCTTATCCTGTTTGTTGCGAAGATATTCCTCGAAGTTGTCCATGGTTGTATTTTTTAATTTGTCCGATTTTTCTCCATGAACATAACTATAACCCAAGCCACCTGCTTCACCTGTAGCTTGAGTATTAATCTTATTATCATTATCCTTCCATGCAGCAAAATTCTGCTCTTTAATATAATTGTCTGCTATATTTATGTTGTTTAATCCATTATCAACTCTCTGTCCCATAACAAAACACCCAGCCTTCCGATAATCTGTAAATTTCTACTTAGATTATCGACAAAGTTGGGTGTTTTCTTAAGTCACATATCAATATAATCCGCTGGATTTACGGACTCACCATTTATTCGGATTTCAAAATGCAAATGTGGGCCTGTGCTGTTTCCCGTGTTTCCTGATTCTCCAATTATCTGACCTTGAAATACTGTATCACCCTCTATTACATTTATGGAGTCTAAGTGGGCATACCTTGTTACCACACCATCTCCGTGATCCACATCTATACATTTCCCATATCCATAATACCACTGTGCAAGAATTACAGTACCAGTTTTAGATGCATACACAGGACTACCCGTTTCTATTGCCATATCAACTCCATCATGATTTCTTCCCCATCTTGGACCATATAGGGATGTAACAATATACCCTTGCTCAAGAGGACAAATATATTCCTCTGGCTCCTTGGTTCCTACATATACAACTCTTGGCTTTGCCTCAGTGACAATCTCTGTTTCTATAATTTTTTCCTCAACGGCTTCTCCATTTACATAGACCGACATTACAGTTACACTTTTGTCCCCTGCTGTCCCTTCCTGTTTAACATATACTTCACCCTTATACATATCCTCCACATAAACATATTGGCAAGGTTCATAATATTTTTCTAAACCTGTCATTGTCTGTGTCGTCTCCGAAAACATGCCCGGCTTTGCCTTTTCTAATTGTATATATAATGTCTCATTTAATCTTCCATTTCTATAAGCCCAGCACATCATCAATCCGCATATACAAACTGTTGTTAACCACAGAATTTTTCTTTTGTTGGAATAAATTAAGTCATCCACCTAACCATCTCCCAACTATTTTTTGTAACATTTTTGTAACAATTACATCTTACTTGTAACACTTATCTGTGTAAAGCTTTTTCACATTCTTTTTGTCGACAAAAACAGGATTATTATGCCAAATACAATGTTGTATATTATTTTTTTATGTGCTAAACTACATATAACTATAATATAAAAGAGGTGTAACATGGCTAAGCATCATCTTGACATTGAAGATATCCCACCACATCTTGCCAGCAGAGTGAAGCAAGATTTAAAATTTAAAACAGGTAATTTTGTATGGCGAGTTAAATTCAATATTCCATTGGATCCTAAAACTGTGAATCAGGATACTATGTATGTACTTAATTCTGCCAATCAGCGACTTCGTACATTCATCAAATACGATATTCAAAATGAAGTCATTGAAATAGAGCCACTAGAGCCTTATGCAACCGAAGAATACTATCACTTAGTTATTACCACAAAGGTTCGTTCAAAGGGTGGTCAGTCTCTAAGTGAGCCTGTACAAATTAAATTCAAGTTATAAAACAAAAATCCCAACTGCATAACAGCTGGGATTTTTTTATTTGAAGCAACCGGTATAAATTCGTACTTTAACAAGGGATTTAACGGGAACAAAATAGCAACATGGTTTATATTGATTCACGGTTGCATAAAGCTTCCACATACACTAGTATACTCCACTGGCATGTACACTGTGATTAATTACTCCAAGTTAGCCTTAATAATCTCTGTAGCCTTATCACTATCGTTAGATACACATAACACAACATAGTTTCCATTTGAATATACTACTGCAGCATCAAGCTTAGGCATCTCGTCAGGCAAATAGCTTTCACATGCTGTTTTCTGGTCGGCAATTCGAGTTTCATACGCAGCCTTAACTGTTTCTACATAATCTTCTGACTTAACTTTAATTACAGCTATCTCCTCAGCTGTTGCCTGAGAATTAGTATAAAACATAGAATCCTCAATCTGCTCTGGGTCCAAACCATAAAGTCTTGTGAGGGCCATTGTTGTATCCACTTCGGCAAGGTTATCCTTAAAATCTCCTTCTGCAAGAAGAGCATCAGCTACAGTTTTTGCATCTACATCAGCCACTGTTGCTTCCTCAGAAATTTCTTCAACAGCAGACTGTTCTGTGGTAGCTGTTGTAGTTTCGCTATTGCCATCCTTAACTTCATCCTTACCACATCCTGTAAGTCCTAAAGCCATTACAGTTATCATTGCACCAGTATATATCAATTTTTTCATTTTTCATTTCTCCATTCATCTTAATCGTATTATTTCCATAAATATTTATATCATTCATGTATTTAAAAATCAACCTCGAAATAAGCTAGACACATTTATTTCAATATGATATTATTTTCTTTACTAAACATTTCTAATTTTGGTAAATTTTTATTCACATTTATATATCAAGGAGGGATTATCATGAGTTATTCTGCAAATATCGTTGATTACAAAGGTAAGGACACTATCGAATTGGTAGCGGGCAAATACAGAGCTGTTATTGCACCATTTCTTGGTAGTAATGTATTACGTATGCAGGACACAGAAGCAGATATAGAAGTACTTAGATATGATGAGAGCCTTTCTATTGAGGAGCTTAAAGCTTCAGCTGAGGTTTACGGTCTCCCAACTCTCTATCTTCCAAACAGACTTGCAAAAGGTATTTTAAAGGTTTCAGATGCAACCTATAATTTCCCTGTAAATGACCCACTTGGCAATCACATTCACGGTTTCCTCCACAAGCGTGAGCATGAAATTGTGAGTGCAACTGTTGAAGGAAATAAGGCTATTGCTAAGACAGCCTTCGTATATGATGACAAGGACGAATGTTTCTCTTTTTACCCTGTAAGCTTTAAGGCAGAATTCACATTTACTCTTTCTGATGAAGGACTTAACTACGAATTCACAATGACTAACACTTCCAACAAGCAGCTTCCTTTTGGAGTATGTAACCATACTGCTATTAATGGTCCATTTACAAAGGACGGCGATGGTCTTGACATGAGACTTTACATTCCTGTTGGTGAGAAGTGGGAGCTTTCTAAGTCATGTATTCCTACAGGTGAATTTTTACCTATAACTAATCACGACAGACAGTATATTACAGGTTCACAGGTTCCTGTTCTTCACAATATAGACAACGACGTATTTTTTGCTGAGGAAGGTTCCTTAGATGATAAGCCATTCTATGGTGCTGTTGCTACAGACATAAAGTCTGGAAAACGTATCTGCTACGAAGTATGTCGCGATTTCAAATTCTGGATTGTTTGGAATGACCAAGGTAAAAAAGGATTCTTCTGTCCAGAACCATGTACTTGGATTATTGATGCACCTAACCAGCCACTTCCTGCTGACGAGTCAGGCTATGTAGAGCTTGCTCCAGGTGAATCAAAGACAATAAGCGAAAAGCTTTACACAATGTAATTAATCATAAAAAAGAAGGCTTATACAAATGCTATGTTGCTTGTATAAGCCTTCTTTTTATAGTTTTATAATTGATTAGTAGCCTAATTCTTCTACGATATCTTTAACCTCATCTTTGTATTCATCTTCAACATCTATGTACAATAATGTATTATCTACCCTACACAAGTACTGATAGTTTCCGTTTGATGTAAGGGAATATATATTATAATTACCGATACTATAAGATGACGTAATTTTTGAATTTCCTGCACCGTCTTCAAAATAATCCTTATTTGTTTCAAACATATTCTTGGCTTTGCTTTCGCTTGAAAGCTCATAGAACTCTATTTGATAGTCTCGATTCTCCTCAATTGCCACATAGGCTTCATCAATTCCATAAGATTCATATTGAGCAGTAACATCTATTATCTCATAATTTTCATCATCCATTATTGAAGCAAATTCTCTTGCTTTAACTGCCTCTTTCTTAAAATCAATATTTTTTACAAACAACACAACCGCTATGATACCTGCCGAAAGAAAAAGCGAACATATTAGCACCACAATAGCAACCTTTTTTTTCATAGTTTTTCTCCTTTTACAATAAAATTTATCACAATATACCACATAAATTGTACTCACATATTAACAAATCATATGTTAAGAAATCCTTAAGACTTTTTGTTATTAGTTTATTATATATTTATAGGGCTTTTTATTCAAGTTTTTCCCACTGGAAAGCTTTATTATTTTTTGTGTATTTTGTATGGATATATCAACAATTCTTGTTGTGTTTTAGCTGTTTTTATTATATAATGAAGGCAGTGTTTTATGAAAGGAAGGTACATTACATGAAATTTGGTTATTTTGATGACGCCAATAAAGAATATGTCATCACATCACCTAAGACTCCTTATCCTTGGATTAACTACCTTGGAACACAGGATTTCTTTTCTTTAATTTCTAATACAGCAGGAGGATATTCCTTCTACAAAGATGCTCGTCTTAGAAGAATCACTCGTTATCGTTATAACAATGTTCCTATCGATATGGGTGGTCGTTATTTCTATATCAACGATAATGGAACAATTTGGAATCCAGGTTGGTCACCAGTTAAGACAACTTTAGACTCATATGAGTGTCGTCACGGTATGGGTTATACAATCATCACTGGTTCAAAGAATGACCTTAAGGCTGAGGTTACTTTCTTCGTACCACAGAACTACGCAGGTGAGGTTCAGCAGGTAGTACTTACTAACACAGGTTCTGCTGAGAAGACTTTCAGCTTATTCTCATTTGCTGAGTGGTGTCTCTGGGATGCACAGGATGACTGCACAAACTTCCAGAGAAACTTCTCTACAGGTCGTGTAGAAGTTAAGGATTCAACTATCTATCACAAGACAGAGTACAGAGATAGACGTGATCATTTCGCATTCTATACTGTTAATGATACTATCGATGGTTATGATACAGACAGAGATGCTTTCATCGGTCTTTACAACGGTTTCCACAACCCAGAAGCAGTAGAGGCAGGTAAGGCTACTAACTCATTTGCAGATGGTTGGGCACCAATCGCTTCACACTACAAGAAGATTACTCTTGCTCCAGGCGAGACTAAGACTCTTATCTTCATCCTTGGTTATGTTGAGATGCCTGTTGATGAGAAGTTTGAGGCTGATGGAAAGACTATTAACAAGACAAAGGCACTTGCCATGATGGACAAGTACAACACTCCTGAGAAGGTTGCTGCAGGTCTTGCAGAACTTAAGGCTACTTGGGACAAGCTTCTCGGTATCTTAAATGTTGAGACTCCAGATGACAAGGTTAACCGTATGGTAAATATTTGGAATCAGTATCAGTGTATGGTTACATTTAACCTTTCACGTTCTGCTTCTTACTTCGAGTCAGGTATCGGTCGTGGAATGGGATTCAGAGATTCTAACCAGGATGTTCTTGGTTTCGTTCATCAGATTCCTGATCGTGCTAGAGAAAGAATTATTGATATTGCTTCAACTCAGTTCCCAGATGGTGGATGCTACCATCAGTATCAGCCACTTACTAAGAAGGGTAACGCCGATATCGGTGGTGACTTCTCAGATGATCCATTATGGCTCATCCTTTCAGTAGCTG
>SVEE01000018.1 GCA_015057525.1 Lachnospiraceae bacterium
ATTGTGTTGGGGCGATTAGCGATGTTAAATTAAGTGTGCAAGCCATCACTATTACCGCAGTGCTAATATTATTGATGATTGGATATAAGCATATCGCAAAAAAGAAATTATCGCCTATCATTCTGATTGTATTATCAGCTGTAGCAGGCATGGTGGTTTATGGAGTTTAAGGAGTAGAAACTTTCAGTAAGCCGGTGAGTTTAACTGAGAGATGAATCTGAAGTCGATAATATTTTATTATTATACGGATTAAAGGTGAATTTTTACTGTTTTATCCGTATAAAAGATGACAATAACAAAGAATATTAAGATTAATAGTAGAAGATTACGGATAAACAATTTAATATATATAAATTATCCGTAAAATTATGATAAAAAATCTAAAAAAACAATATAAATTCATTAATAATACGGAGTGAAAGGAATAAATGTGAATAATTATCCGTATAGAAGGATGCTCGTAGTATAAAAAGAGTATGGAAGACTACAAAAAATACGGATAATTTCTATGTGTTGAGTAGTATATCCGTACGAGTTTGTGTACGAGTCCTGCCGACAGACACATGAAATATGAGCCACGCTTACAGACACATGAAATATGAGTCATGCCCACAAACACATAAAATATGAGCCATGCCGATACATCCCAAGCAGAGTTATATACTCTGCTTTTTTGTATATTATTTCAAAATTTACTAATAATATTTTCCAAGAAAAATATAAACTTATTTTTATGGAGGATATTATGTGGGGATTGATTGTGGCACTTATTTCGGGTGCTTTGATGAGCGTTCAAGGTGTTTTTAATACAGGAGTTACTAAACAGACTTCCACTTGGCTTGCGTCTGCATGGGTGGCTTTTTCTGGATTTGTTGTTGCTTTTGTACTTTGGGCAATTTTTGAAAGGCAGCAGGCTGGTATAATGAGTCTTACTAAAGTGGATAACAAATATATGTTGCTGGGAGGTGTTATAGGTGCCTTTATAACATGGACAGTTATTACTAGTATGTCGTCGTTAGGTCCAGCTAAGGCAGTGCTTGCCATAGTCATATGTCAGCTTCTTGTGGCATATCTTATAGAGTTACTAGGTTGGTTTGGAGTGGAAAAGGTAGACTTTCAATGGAGTAAACTTATAGGTATAGTAGTGTCTATTGTGGGCTTTATTATATTTAAGTGGGAAAAGTGACAAATAAAATGCAAATATTAAATATTAATTTTACATTTATACTATTGTAATATTTCTGTAATTTTTGTAAAATGAATTTGTGTTTTGCTATAGCATTATGAAATACTTTGATGGATGTTAGTTGTCGTGAAGGGAGTGTTTCATATGTTACGAGCTATAAATAAGAAAATAATCGTATTTGCAGGATTGATTACTCTTGTGCTTTGTATAAGTGGTTGTGGTAACAACAAAACTAAAACCGTGTTAGTTGAGGGTAATGCAGAACAGAATAATGAGGATACAGTTCAGGAAAGTGGAGATGTTTCCGATACAGATATTGGGACTTTTAGTCAATCTGATTTAGCTGAGCTAGAAGAAATTGAGTCCCAAGCTGATGTGGTCACTGTTTATGTATGTGGAGCTGTTGTGGCTCCAGGTGTATATGAACTTTCTGCTACTTCCATTAAGCGGGATGCACTTAATAAGGCTGGGGGCTTCGCAGAAGGGGCATCTAATACCTATGTGAATCTGGCAGAACCAGTTTATCAAGGGGAAAAGATATATTTTCCTTATGAAGCAGAGCTAGAACCAGACTATTCACCTCTTGATGAACAAGAAGATGCTCAGGGTGATGATTCTCATAAAATTAATATTAATACGGCAACCAAAGATGAACTCATGACTCTTTCTGGTATAGGTGAGAGTAAGGCTTTGGATATAATCACTTATAGAGAAGAGCATGGTGGATTTGACAGTATAGAAGAGATTATGAATATAAATGGGATAAAAGAAGGAGTGTACAACAAAATAAAAGATAATATTGTTGTAGATTAGGGTGTTTTTACATGAAAAAGATATTAGTTGTTGACGATGAAAAATCAATAGTTAAAGGAATAAAGTTCAGCCTTGAGCAAGATGATATGCAGGTTGATGTAGCTTATGATGGAGAAGAGGCATTTGAGAAGGCTAAGGCTAATGAATATGATCTTATTCTTCTTGATATAATGCTTCCTGGATATTCAGGACTTGAGGTGTGCCAGATGGTTCGTGAATTCTCCGATGTGCCGATTATAATGCTTACTGCTAAGGGCGAGGATATGGATAAGATTCTTGGACTTGAGTATGGTGCAGATGATTACATTACTAAGCCTTTTAATATATTAGAGGTTAAAGCTCGTATTAAGGCTATATTCAGACGTAATTCAAAGGGTACTAGCGAGAAGACAGACACAAAAACAATTGAGACTAAAGGTATCAAAATAGACGTTGATGGAAGAAGAGTATACATAGAGGAAAAGGAAGTGAATCTCACTGCCAAGGAATTCGATTTAGTATATCTTCTTGTGTCTAATCCTAATAAGGTATATTCAAGAGAACAGCTCCTAAAAACAATTTGGGGAAGCACATATCCTGGCGATGCTAGAACTGTTGATGTTCACGTTAGACGTTTAAGAGAAAAGATTGAGTCTACACCGGCTGAACCAAAATATATTCATACTAAGTGGGGAGTAGGATACTATTTCCACGAATAATAAAAATAAGAGGTTACCGATTTTTATCGGTAACCTTTGAATTCTTTTGTGCATCTTTGTTGATATAGTTTGAGTCTTATACAAGTGTCAATAAACGATGTTTTATATTATCATCAGCAAAGCTTATCTCCACACTATTCTTATAGAGGGTTAATATATCATCCTCATTAATTCCAAGATTATTATAGCTTAATAACAATTCATTAGTTATAGTTGTGTTACTTACAGTTCTGTTGTCAGTATTAACGGTGGCTAAGAGTCCGTTATCTAAGAAGAATTTTAATGGGTATGATTCGTCTGGTGTAACAGCTTTTGTTTGATAGTTTGATGTTGGGCATAGTTCCAGTCCTAAACGAGCCTTGTTACATTTTTCAATTAATGTTTTGTTCTTAGCAAGGGCTATTCCATGTCCAACTCTTTTAGCACCGTATTCCAATGCTAATTCAACATTTTCGTAGTTGCCGCATTCTCCAGAGTGAATAGTGAAAGGCATTCCTAAGCGTTTTGCTTCTTTAAATAAATCCCTAAAAAGGCTGTTGTGAAAGCCAGCTTCATTTCCTGCTAAATCGAGAGCACAGATTCCGTGGCCTAAATAGTCCATGGCTGTGTGAAGCACCTTTAGATTGGTTTCCATATCATGGTGACGCATGGCACATAATATTATATTTGAGTCAATGGCGTACCTATCCTTGCCCATCTTGCAGCCTTCTATAGCAGCTTCGTAAACATCTTGATAATTAAGTTGTTCATTGACACTACAGCTTGGTGCAAATCGAAGTTCTAGATATTTGACACCTTCCTTTTTGGAGTTTGCAATCACATCAAGAACGCCCTTTGTAATATTTTCTTTTGTCTGTAAGCATTTGATTGGTAGGTCAAATCTGGTTAAATATTCAGCTAGACTTCCGCAATCCTTAGGAGCCCTAAGCATATCTGAAAGAGTCTCAAAGTCCTCCTTTAAGCTAAGAGTGTTTTTGACAAAATCAATAGAAAATGAACCGTCCATATGACAGTGAAGGTCGAGTTTTGGTATTGAGTTAATATAATTGAAAATATTATCTGATATACTCATGAAGGCACCTCCTTTTTTATATATTGTATCAATGAAAATCCTATTTAACAAGTGTCTTGAATGGATAAAATAGGTGTGTTATGATATGGGGAGCAGTTATTTGAAATGGAGATAATGACTTGAAGAATTTTAGTGTAAAAAAACCACAGATAAGCTTGGCTGCATTTATTACAATAATTTTTATTATTTCAAGTGCAGTTATTCTTTTGTTGTACTCTTTTCTTGTGGGAAGAGCTCACTATCAGAAGTACGAGGATGAGCTTATAGAAGATATGAGAGAACAGTGTCTGCGATTAGAGGAAAGCTTACTAGCAAACGGGTTTAATGTGGAAGAACCTATAGATTTAAATGTTAATATAGATACAGTTGCAACCTTCTTTGATGGTCGTGTTATGATAGTTAATTCTGATTACCGAATAATTAAGGATTCTTCAACGGCGAACCAGAATTCTTTCATTGTTGGAGAGGATGTTATATCGGTAATGACAGGAGACCGGGAAGAACTTTTACAGGTAGTAGGAGGATATGTTCAGTATATTCATCCTGTTGTGTCTGAGGAAGGCATACTTGGGCTTATTATGATTAATGCATCTACAGAAAGCATTGATTCAATAACAAATAATGTGGGCAAATATAATAATGTTATTATAATTGTGATTTTAGTATGCTGTATAATTTTCGCTATTATTTTTGGCAGAGGTAGTGTTAGAGGAATTAAGTTTATAAACCAACATATGGAGGTTGCCAAGGAAGGCCATTTTGACAACAAAATACCAGTAAGAGGTTTTAAAGAATTCCAGGCTTTGACAGATAATTATAACGATACCATTGATAAACTTAAGGTTATTGATTCTAGCCGTCAGGAGTTTGTGTCAAATGTGTCCCATGAGCTTAAAACTCCTATAACATCCATGAAGGTTCTTGCTGATTCTCTCATTCAGAATGAAGATGCAGACCTTGAGATGTATAAGGAATTTATGACAGATATTGCTGCTGAGATAGAGCGTGAAAGCGAAATAATTAACGACCTTTTAACTTTGGTTAAAACAGATAAGTCTTCAGCTGAAATGAATATAGAAGAAATCAATATTAATGAGTTACTAGAAGTTATTATTAAGAGAGTAACCCCTATTGCATCAAGCAGAGGAATCGATATATCCTATGAGAGCTATAGAGATGTGGCGGCAGATATTGATCAGGTTAAGTTTAGTTTAGCGCTTACTAATATCATAGAAAATGCAGTGAAATATAACGTGGATAATGGCTGGGTAAAGGTTACCCTTAATGCTGATCATAAGAATTTCCATATTAAGGTTATGGATTCCGGTGTTGGTATTCCAGATGACTGTAAGGAACAGGTTTTTGAAAGATTCTATAGAGTTGATAAAGCTAGAAGCAGAGATACAGGAGGAACAGGTCTTGGTCTTGCTATAACTAGAAATGTAATTCTTATGCACAAGGGAAGTATAAAGCTTTACAGCGAATCAGGAGAGGGAACTACATTTACTATTAAAATACCTATTAAGCGTGTGGAGAGTTAGGGTTATGAAAAAGTATTTTAAAACAATATTAATATGTATACTTGCATTTTCTCTCACAGGCTGTGGGAAAGAGGATAAAGTTTCTGTAATAGATGAAGCGTCTGCAAATACCATAGATATATATTATCAGGATGGCGACCAGGTTGTTAAAGATAAAGAAAAATATCAGCTTAAACAACCGGATTCTGTATCTGCCTCTCTTGAGGAAGCTATGGCTGTTCTTGTCACTAAGATTGATACAGGATTAGAGTATCATACTTATATGCTTGATGCAGAGAATAATGTTGCTTTAGAGTTTGTATTAACAGAAGAGATGACCAAGGAAGAGTTACTTTTGACTAAGGCATCCATTACGGAAACATTATTTCAGATAGAAGGAATCAATAGCATTAAAATTAAAATCATGGATAACGAAGGCAGTGTATTGGACGATGCATTATATTTGCCTGATTCATTTTATTTCTACGATATAATCCCATAAATAAGGAATGAAAAATGAAAAGATTATTACTTTGGTTTGCGGTGATGTTTGCACTTGGAGAGGTGACATACATGTTTGCTGGAAAAGTAATTGCAATAAGCATAATTTTTATTATGCTTATTTGTTGTGTGAAAAAATTTGTATCCATAAGTATATCTGAAAAAATATTGCTTACATTGTGTTTTGTTTTAGGGATGCTAAATGTGTGCAGGATAAACAACACCCTCTTGAAGGAGGAGAATGGGTATCATATTTCGGGAAATTCTATAATAGTGGATAAGAAAGAAGGAAAATTCGGATTTACATATACTGTGGAGTTTGTAGATACTGTTTTTTGTGATGGTGAGGAGTACAAAATAGGAAAGGTCATAATTTATGGGGTGGAAGAAGTATACAGTATAGGAGACTTTTGCGAGGTGCAGGGTACATTGGAAACTTTTGAACAAGCTAGAAATCCTGGTAGCTTTGATATGAAAATGTATTATCGTTCAAAAGGAATAAATTTTTATATGAATAATGTGAAAATTTATAACTCGGAAAAATCAAGCAAAAATGGTTTTAAGAATATGTTTTATGCCTATAAGAATAAACTCTATGATTGGCGTGAGGATTTGCTTGTCAAGATGAGGGCTTACATATCTGAAGAATTTGTTGGTGTCTTTGAGAGTATTTTGTTGGGAGAAAGAAGCAATCTCAAATCAGATGTGAGGATGTTGTATAGAATCAATGGAATAGCTCATATTTTGGCAATCTCAGGATTGCATGTCACTTTAGTTGGAGGAATGATTTACAAGCTCCTTAGGCGAATAGGTTTTAAGTTTCTTTTGTCAGGTGGATTCTCCATAGGTATTGTCTTAAGTTACGGAGTAATGACTGGAAACAGCAACTCTACCATACGAGCAGTAATTATGATAGTCATTTATTTGATAGGTGAAATTTTGGGGAGAAATTACGACATGCTTACAGGAATGGGTGTTGCCATGATATTTATGCTTATAGCAAATCCATACAAAATTTATGACGGTGGAGCTATATTGAGTTTTCTTGCTGTGGTGGGGGTCGCGCTGGGACAGTATGTATCCAAGAAAATATTTTGCCTAAAGAAATTAAAAAGGTTGAAGAAAAAGAGATTTTATATATATAGTTTCATTAATTCTATAATAATTACAATTTCTATAAATATAATTACCTTTCCTGTGATTATAAATCTGTATTATGAATTCCCATTATATTCAGTAGTAATAAATCTCATAGTTATTCCACTTGTGACACTAGTCGTGATATTAGGAATATTAAGCCTTGTTATGTCTTGCATCAATTTAGAAATGGCACGGTTTATGATTTATCATGGAGAGAAAATATTACAGTTTTACGAGTGGCTGTGTGATTTATTTTTGGAATTTCCCTATAGCACTGTAAATGTAGGAGTTATAAGCACTACGGAGGTAGTTTTATATTATCTTTGTGTATTAACAGTGTTTGTTTTATCTGTTGAGAAAATAAAAAAATATTTAAAGGAAAAGATATATAAGCGGACAAGACGTTGGTTTGATAAACGGGAATGGGCTACTTTATTGATTGTTATTAATTTGTTTTTAGTAGGTCTATTTGGATTTGGCATAGCCTTGACTCATGTAAAAAACAAAAGGGAAATTATATGTTTTTTGGATGTAGGTCAGGGGGATGGAATTCTGATAAGAACTAAGAATGGAACTAATATGGTGATTGACGGTGGTTCCTCATCAAATGATGAACTTGGTGAGTATGTGCTTATGCCAGCTATAAAATATATGGCTATGTCAAATATAGATTATTGGTTTGTGACACATGCAGACCATGATCATATAAGTGGTTTGGAATACATTTTAGAAAAAGGAAAAAAGACTGGCATTAAAATAAATAATCTTGTGGTTTCGAAATATATATATAGGGATGAAGAATTGGAGAATCTGCTTGCCTTGGCTGTAAATGAAAATATAAATATTATATATTTTGATTATTGCGAACAAATAACAGATGGAGAATTTGCTATTAGCTGCTGCTTCCCTTATAAAGAATTTGAAATAGAGGATAAAAATCAAGGTTCCATGGCACTTAGCTATGTGTCCAGTGATTTGAAAATTCTTTTTACTGGTGACATGGATAGTAAAGCATGTGAAGCAATGCTTGAACAAGAAAACAATGTTTTAGAAAGTCAATATGATGTTTTGAAGGTTCCTCACCATGGTTCAAAATACTCTGTATGCGAAAGTTTATATTCTCGTGTTTCTGGTTATGGGGTGATTTCCTGTGGTGAAGATAATATCTATGGACATCCACATCAAGAGACCTTGCGGGAGTTGGAAGATTCAAATTGCAGTATATTAATGACAAAAAATGAGGGGGCAATTTTTATTCTTTCGCCTTTTCAGAGTAGCAGTTTTTTGATATACTGATAGAAGTATTTATTGAAATATAAATGTGTAAGCAAGAAATGTTTGGTAGGAGTAGTTATGGCAGAAAAGGATGCAATGTCTATTATTAATTCCCATATAAAAGATGGTAGCTTTTCGCAAATATATCTTTTGGGTGGAAATGAGAAATATCTTCTTTCTCAATATAAGGACAATCTAATAAATGCATTAGTAGATACTAGTGACACCATGAATTATGTGGTGTATAAGGGAGAAAATGCAAAAGCTAATCCCATTGTTGACTTTGCTATGACTATGCCTTTTTTTGCAGATAGAAGAGTGGTTTTGGTTGAGGATAGTGATTTCTTCAAAAAAGGTGATGAGGATATAGAGAAGCTTTTTGAAGAACTTCCAGAAACGACAACCATAGTATTTTGTGAGACTAATATAGATAAAAGGTGTAAGCTGTATAAGGCAGTATCTAAGATTGGTACTGTGGCTATTTTTGAGACCCCTGATGAGAAAACTCTTCTGGTGTGGCTCAAATCCCTGTTCAAGAAAGATAATATTCAGATAGATGATGGTGCTGTATATAGACTTCTTGAGGGTGTAGGAATGGATATGAATACCCTCTATAACGAAGCTGAAAAGCTTAAATCATATTGTTTGGAAAAGGGCACTGTAACTATAGAAGACGTGGAAGTGTTAAGTATAAATCAGATAGAGGGCAAAATATTTGACATGATGGACGCGCTTTCCAGAAGAGATAAAAAGGCAACTATTGATTTATATAGCGACTTACTTATGCTGAGAGAACCAGCTATGAGACTTCTTTATCTTATAACAAGACAATATAATATCCTACTTAAAACTAAGGTTGCTATTGAGGGTAATAAGGATTATTCTCAAATAGCATCAGCTGTGAAGGTTCCTCCTTTCACAGTTAAAAAATATGTTGCACAATGTCAGGGATATACTCGTTCACAGTTGTTAGATAGGGTGAACTGGTGCCAGGAAGCTGACACATCTATTAAAACTGGTGCTATGAAAGACAATATGGCAGTTGAGATGCTTATAATTAAACTATTACAGAAATAAAAGCAACAAAAAAACAAGAAGCGTTACGCTTCTTGTTTTTTGTTGTTCTATACTAATTAAGCCATCTTGTTAACAGCAACTGTTAAACGAGAAACCTTTCTAGCAGCATTGTTCTTGTGGTAGATACCCTTTGAAGTAGCCTTGTTGATTTCTGAGATAGCAGTCTTAAGACTAGCTTCAGCAGCAGCCTTATCGCCAGCAGCGATAGCAGCCTCAACCTTCTTAACCATAGTCTTAACCTTAGACTTAATTGCTTTGTTTCTTAAAGTTTTAGTTTCGATTACAAGAATTCTCTTCTTTGCAGATTTGATATTAGCCAAATCAGACACCTCCATACAAAAATAATATTCAATAAAGTTATATAATCATCACCTTGGTCAAGACACGTACAACTCACCCACACCACTAGACAAGTTGGACCAATGCGAATAAATCACTCGTACAATAAACGCACGCAAAACATAGGATAGCAAAAAGGTCAATTAATGTCAATAGTTTTCTGAAAAACTTGGTAAAAATATGCCTTAAATTGAAGAATTATCGTGTATAAGTTTATCGTAATCACCAATAGGCATAGGCTTTGCAAAAAGGAAACCTTGACCAATTTCGCAGTTGATAGATTTGAGCATATCAAGCTGCTCAGCTGTTTCAATACCTTCGCTGACAATTTTGATATCCAAGGCATGAGCCATGTCAATAATACTCTTGAGAATACATATTGCATTCTTGTCATCATCTGCAGAACGTGAAAGGAAATCATGATCAAGCTTGATGACATCGATAGGTAAATCTCTGAGTAATGTAAGGGAGTTATATCCAGTACCGAAATCATCCATACTGATAAGGAAATCTAACTCCTTGAGCTTTCTTAAAACATCTATCATTTGGGCATAATTCTCAGAGAAAATATTCTCGGTTATTTCAAATTCCAAATAGTGATGAGGTATGTAGTATTTCTCTACAATGTCTTGAACCTTACTAATAAAAGAAGGGTGTGACAAAGTTATACGAGAAATGTTAACTGAGAAAGGAAGTACGTAGATATCATTATCTAAGTATTTTCTCAGAGATTTACATGCCTCTTCAAGCATGAAACAGTCAATATTGTAAATAAAGCCGTTTCTCTCGAAGGAAGGGATAAATGCTGCAGGCTCCAGAAATCCCTTTGAAGGAGATAACCAACGAACTAAAAGCTCTCCGCCGATGAGAGAATTTGAAGCAATATCGTATTTTGGCTGAACATATGCACAAAACTCGTTGTTTTCCATAGCCGAGTGCATGCTGTTTTCGATTTGTGCTTCGTTTAATATCTTCTTGTGGTACTCGTCATCATAGAATGCATATGTGATGCCTGTTGTCTGGTCAATAGACTTGCCAGCCATCATTGCTCTGTCAACAAGACGATTTATGCTGTAAGAGTGCATGTTTTCATCGATGATGAGAATACCTGTTGTAAAGTCGATTACGAATCTGTCCTGAATCATACGACATGCATCATGAACCTCATTTTTGATATTGTTAAATGTGTCCATGAAGCCATCCTGATTCTTGTAGTGAATCAACATAATATATGTGTCATTGATAACTCTTGCGAATGTTTCACCTTCGCACAAATATTTATGCATTACATCGGCAACTGTCTTAAGTGTGCGGTCGCCAACGTTGTGACCATAGGTTTCGTTGATGTATTTGAAATTCTTAATGTTGAAGTAGAACATAACATAATCCTGTTCAGGATTATTGTTGAGAATTTCTTGTGCATCAAGCTTAAACTTCTCGAAGTTACCATAACCGGTAATTATATCTTTGTAAGAAGCTTCTGCAATACGCTTTTCGATAGCGATATTCTGCTCCAGCTCCTTCTTAATACGCTCTGATTTAGTTTCCTTGTGGGCAGAGGTTGCAATAAGAAATGCGTTGCTTCCTGTGTTCCACTTAATAGGCGTCATGGATATATCTACCATTTCTTTTATGTAGCTGTTTTGCTTAGTACATCTTGCAGGCTTGCCATCAGACATCTTGTGAAGTGGACAATCCTTACAAGGGGTTGACTCTTGATAAATATTACTGTGACATTTGCCGTTCAAGGTAAGGTTTGGGTAGTAGTCTATAGCTATGTCATTAAAGTAAAGTATTTCATAAGTATCTTTATCGACTATTATGATTGGGTCCTGAACAATATCAAAAGCTCTTATTGTATCTTCTCTAAGAAGAGAAAGGTTCTTCTGGCTTTGTTTTGCACAAACAGCTTCGCCTAAAAGCTTAAATAAAAGCTTGAATGCTGAAAGTGTGGCAGCAGACCAGGTTCCTGATGCGTCTTTAGAGTAAAAACCGATGTATCCTATTATTTTTCCGTTTAAAACAATTTGAGACTGGATAAGTCGACGTATACCCTCTGACATAGGGCTCATACTTGCAGAATTCAACTTAATAAGTGTTGTGTCCGATGAATAAACAATACCATCTGCGCCCATAGAGTCCAGTTCTTCAAAAACTGTAGCAGGTGTATGCTGCTTGACTGCACGGTCGTTGTTAATCCCCTTGGCGCACCACTGATGAGTACAGTCAACAAAACTCTTGTTGTAGCTGTATTCCCAGATGCTTATTTTATCTATATCATAGCTGTCACCAATGAGAGTTAAAGCCTTTTCGATAGCTGTATATGTGTTAGTACTGCTAAATAAGGTTGTGAGTAATTCGTTAATAAGTTTCTCGTCAGCTGAGGAAGTTTTGTCTTTTTCCCCACGTGAATTCTCATAATTTCCTCTCTTCATATCTTCCTTGTAGCAGTAGTAACAGTTCTTGCCATTGAGCTTAGCCTGATAGAGGGCTGTATCTGCATTTTCAAGGAGAATGTTATAAGGAATCTGCTCATTGGTTGAAGCAATACCTATACTGAGTGTGACTTTACATGAATCCTTGTCGCCAGGATAAAGAGCGCGTAGTCTGTCTGCAACTAAGGTAGCTTTCTCACATGCAACCTGAGTATCTAACAGATTACTGAAGAATACACAGAATTCGTCTCCACCTAAACGTCCTGCTAAGTCATATTCGCTTGTAATGTCCATAAGGGCATTGGCTATGTCAATAATAACCTCATCACCCTTTAAGTGACCAAATGTATCATTTATATTCTTAAAATCATCAATATCCACCAGCATAAGAACATTGTAGTTATTGCCGTTAAGCTCGCGAAGGTGGGATTTGATTTTGCTTTCTGTAGTAGCTTTATTGAGGAGCCCTGTCATAAGGTCTGTTTCGGCCTTAGTGAGTAGTTTTTGTTGTTCAACCTTTTGGACGTGAATGTTACGCAAAAGTCCAACTACACGAAGTGGGTGACCATCTTCATCGTAGATTGTAGAAAATGTAGAGAAATACCACTGGTAACCACCATTTTTAGTGTTGAGCTTGAACTCAGTAGAGTGGTACTCTGTTCCAGCTCCTGCCAAATAGAAAAGTTCTTCGATAGCTTCTTTGGTATCATTAGAAACCAATCCATCCTTAACCATGTTCTTAGCAGGGTTTTGGATTATGGATTGCCCCTCAAAAATGTGATTAAATTTCTCTGCAAAAGTTATTATATCCTCCTCGATATCATATTCGTAAGGAAGCTCTTCTGAAATATCTGAGATGATAAGGTATTTTTGTTCTTCCAACATGGCCTTCATCTCTGCTATTTTGAGGTTTGTTATGTCAGACATAACGAGGTTAACAACAGGAAAACCTGCTGACATTTCACCTGCGCGGGCAAAAATTGCATTAACCCATTTGACACTGGAATCTGCACATTTGATGCGGAAGTTAACAATCTTAGAGTTTGATTCTTCTGTAAGGTCCGCTAAAGCATCTATAACAATGGATAAGTCCTCTGCTAAAACTATAGGAAGAGTACTTTTGCCAAAGTGCTCGTTATATTCTTTTGGGGTATAACCACACATATCGTAGAAGTAGTTATTAGCCCATGTAAGGGTAAGGTTGTTGTCCAAAAGATGCTTGCTTATACCACTTGGAACTGTGTTGGAGAAAATTTCCAAATCAGTCTTAGCCTTAGCTGTTTCACTTGCGGCTGTCTCTAAGTTTGTGATATCTGTAAATACGCATTGGAGAACATCGCGACCATCATTTAAAGAAAAAGCCTGTCCGTTGCAAAGCACAGTAAGAACATTGCCACTTTTTGTGACAATTCTATGCTGTAAGCTTACTAAATTGGAAATACTAAGCTGGTAGTTGATTGAAGCGATAGCTTCGGTGAAATCCTCTACGAAGAGAAGATTGTCCAATGTACATATTTTTTTGGAAAGCTCACGAGGAGAGTATCCTGTCATAGTACAAAGACCCTGGTCGAAATCCAATATATTATATGGTGCGTCTGTTTCTAAGACAAAGGTTGCAACGTCGTTGCCACTTACGAAATTAGATGATGCCATGCTGATTCACCGCCCTTAACAAAATAATGAAATAGTATATAAAAAATAGCATAAAAACCCCATAATTATACAAAAATATTATATTCTAAAATGTGCTTTATAGCAAGCAAAAAACATCATAAAGCTTTCTTTACAGAAGTATGTAAAAATGGTACAATAACAGAGTATGTGAAGTTTTGTGAATAGATAAAAAGCAAGGGTTGCTTGGGTAGATTTATGGATAGATATATAAAGTATCAGATTATAGCCAGCATCTGTATCGCTTTATTTGTTATTAGTACGGCAGTGCAGATATTGGCACATGATAATAAAATATATAATAAGTGTTATGAGAAATATTATGAGGAAAACCAATCTACAGAAGAGGGAATGCCTGTAAAAAGTCCTGCTGAGGTAGCGCTTTATTATGAACAGTTGTCGGACTCATTTACAGATTTCTTTGGAAAGGATTACGAGATTTCAGGATATGAACTTACCAAGGATAACAAGGATAATCTCAACGAGCTAAAAAGCTATTACAGAGTGTCTTGTTTGGTGGCTTTAGTATCCCTAGTGGCAGGTGCTTACTGTATATGGTTTATTTCCAGAAGGCGTATGTATATGCCTTTTGTATATGGTGGTGTGTTGGCTGCTTTTATTACATCGGTTAATTTTCTGGTGCTGATGCTATCTGATAATAAAGTAATATCGGCTGTAAGAAATATGATACTCAAGAAAGACTATGGGTATTTTGTGGAGGGCGATGTGTTGCTTTCACTCTTTCCACCTGAATATGCAAGATGGCTTGCAATCGCCTATGTGGCATTTACAGTGATTTTAATTTTATTGATGGTTATGCTCAGGCAATTTATTGTATATCTTGGCAGACCGCATAAATTTTAGAATGATACAGGCACGGCCTGAAAAAATACATTTTACTATGGAGGTAAGGTATGAATTACAGACTTAAGAATTGGGTTAACTGGGTTTTGTATGATGAGCTTGTTAAGGGTGAACTTAATGCACCTAAACATCTTCTTGGTATTCATGACTATGGTGATGGACAGGTTATTACTGCGTATAAACCACACTCTAAGAAGGTATCCATAACTTCTGTTACAGGTAAGAGTCCTGTGGAGATGGAACAGTTAGGGGATGGCTTCTACGGTGCATTTTTTGATAAGAAAAAATATAAGGGTAACAAATATCGTTTCCAGACTGAATATCATGATGGTACAACTGTAACAAGTGCAGATTGCTACGCTTTTGACTCCCTTATAACAGACTATGACGTATATCTCTTTGCTGAGGGTAAGAATTACGACATATATGAGAAATTAGGTGCACACCCTATGACAATAGATGGTGTTAAAGGTACATACTTTGCTGTATGGGCACCTAACGCAAGAAGAGTTAGCGTTGTTGGTGATTTCAATATGTGGGATGGTGCGTTAAATCCTATGCAGATTCATCCTGCATCAGGTATATATGAGCTTTTTATTCCAGATGTTATGCCGGGAGCTGTATATAAATTCCAGATTCTCACAAGAGATGGTGAGATTTTATACAAGGCAGACCCATATGGTAATCAGGCACAGATGAGACCGGACAATGCTAACGTTGTTGCTGATTTAAGTAAATACAAATGGACAGATGCAAAATGGGTTGAGGAAAGAGATAAGACTGGCAGAGTTGACAGAATGAAAAAGCCTATGTCTATCTATGAGGTACACCTTGGCTCATGGAAGAAGGAGCACGAGGATTCGGATTTTGGATTCTATAATTACCGCGACATGGCTAAGATGTTAGGTGATTATGTAGTAGATATGGGATACACTCATATAGAGGTTATGGGTATTGCAGAGTATCCATTTGATGGTTCGTGGGGATATCAGGTAACTAATTATTATGCTCCAACAAGCAGATATGGTAGCCCAACAGACTTTATGTATTTTGTTGATTACATGCATTCCCTTGGTATAGGTGTAATCCTTGACTGGGTACCAGCTCATTTCCCAAGAGACGCTCATGGTCTTGGAAGATTTGACGGTATGCCACTTTATGAGCATTCAGACCCAAGAAGAGGCGAGCATCCTGATTGGGGAACATATATCTTTGATTATGGTAGAAAAGAAGTTTCCAACTTCCTTACTTCAAATGCACTTTTCTGGGTAGAGAAGTTCCATGTTGATGCTCTTCGTGTTGATGCGGTTGCATCTATGCTTTATCTTGACTATGGTAAGCAGAGTGGTCAGTGGTTACCTAACAAGGACGGCGGTAATGAGAACTATGATGCAATAGAGCTTCTTCAGAACATTAATACTGTTATGGAAGAGAGAAATCCAGGTGCATATCTTATAGCTGAGGAGTCAACAGCTTGGGCAGGTGTTACAGCACCAGCATCACTTAAGGGACTTGGATTCTTATTCAAGTGGAATATGGGATGGATGAATGACTTCCTTGAGTACATGAAGCTTGACCCATATTTTAGATCATTTAATCACAACAGACTTACATTTAGTTTGACATATGCATATTCAGAGAACTATGTTCTTGTTATCTCTCATGATGAGGTTGTACATTTGAAGTGTTCTATGTTAAATAAGATGCCAGGTCTTGAGTTTGATAAATTTGCAAACTTAAGAGCTGCATACGGTTTCATGTTCGGACATCCTGGCAAGAAGCTTCTTTTCATGGGACAGGAATTTGCACAGCTTAGAGAGTGGAGTGAAGCGAGAAGTCTTGATTGGTTCTTACTCGACCAGCCACTTCACAGCAAGATGCAGAACTATGTTAAGGCATTGAATCACATGTATACTAAATATGATTCACTTTTCTATAATGATAACGAGGTTATGGGATTTGAGTGGATTAAGTGTGATGATGCAGAAGAAGGTATCGTAGCATTTATTAGAAGAGGTAAGACAGCTAAGGAACAGTTACTCTTTGTATGTAACTTTGTTCCAGTTGAAAGAACAAATCATCTTGTTGGTGCCCCATGTCTTTGCAAGTATGAGGAAATATTAAACTCAGATGCCGAGGAGTTTGGTGGTAGAGGAACCTCTAACGGAATAGTTAAGGCAGTGCCACAGCCATGTGACAGAATGCCATATGCAATAAGTCTTAATATTCCTCCTCTTTCAGTGATGGTATTTAAATACGATTACGTAGACAAAAAATAATTATTTTAAAAATATTAATTATAATATAAGTATGTCCCGGCTGTAATACGGCAGGGACATATCTTATTGATTGGATAAACTCTATGAAAAAGTTTTTGAAATTTATAAAAAGATTTATGGTTGTAATAGGAATTATTGCGTTAGTTGCCTGTGTTTTTGTGGCAGGGGTTAATATGTACGTCAAGAATAAGGTTGAAGATAGAATTATAACTATGGAAGAAGCAACTAATTTAGAAGGTGTGGATTGTATAGTTGTTTTGGGTGCATCAGTAATAGATGCTAACACTCCAAGCCTTATGCTTAGAGACAGACTAGATAAGGGCGTAGAAATATATTATGCAGGTGCTTCACCTAAGCTTCTTATGAGTGGTGACCATGGCGGACTTTATTATGATGAGGTCAATGTAATGAAAAATTATGCCATAGATAAGGGTGTACCTTCTCAAGATATTTTTATGGACCATGCAGGTTTTTCAACATATGAGAGCATGTACAGAACAAAGGAAATATTCCAGGCGGACAAGGTTATAATTGTAACCCAGGAATATCATTTGTACAGAGCACTTTACATTGCAGATATGCTTGGTCTTGATGCGTATGGTGTTCCCACTGAGGATATAGAATACAAAGGGCAGACTCTTAGAGATGTAAGAGAAGTCCTTGCCATTGCTAAGGATTTTGTCAAATGCATTTTTAAACCTGAGCCAACAATGCTAGGTGATCACATTGATTTAAATGGTGACGGTAATGTAACTAATGATAAATAATTGTTTATTCTTTAAAAATAGGGATTGAAAAAATAAGCATGTTCATATATTTTATATGTATGCAAAATATAAATCATAATGAGCTTACCTAGGTGTTAGCTTATTAATAATACAAATGGAGGAAACAAAGATGAAAATGTTATCTTTAGAGCAGGAATTAAAGGAGAATTCATACCCAGGAAGAGGTATTGTAATCGGTAAGTCTGCTGATGGAACAAAGGCAGTAACAGCTTATTTTATTATGGGAAGAAGCTCAAACAGCAGAAACCGTGTGTTTGTTACTGAGGGTGAGGGAATCCGTACAGAAGCCTTTGACCCATCTAAGCTTGAAGACCCAAGTCTCATTATCTATGCTCCTGTTAGAGTTCTTGGCAACAAGACTATTGTAACTAACGGTGATCAGACAGATACTATCTATGATGGAATGGACAAGCAGCTTACTTTTGAGCAGTCTTTAAGAATTAGAGAGTTTGAGCCAGATGGTCCTAACTACACTCCAAGAATTTCAGGTGTTATGCATATAGAGAATGCTACATTCAACTATGCTATGTCTATTTTGAAGAGCAACAATGGCAATCCTGATGCTTGCAACAGATATACTTTTGCTTATGAGAATCCTGTTGCCGGAGAGGGACATTTTATTCACACATATATGCATGATGATAATCCGCTTCCAAGCTTTGAGGGAGAGCCTAAGTGGGTGTCTATTCCAGATGATATAGATGAGTTCACAAATCTTGTGTGGACTTCACTTAACGAAGATAACAAGGTTTCACTTTTTGTAAGATACATAGATATTGCTACAGGCAAATACGATACTCGTATTGTTAACAAAAATCAGTAATTCTGACGGGTGATTTTGTCAGAGTACAGAAGCTTTTAAATTATAATATACAAATTTACGGAGGATATTATGAACGAAATTCAGTTAAAATACGGATGTAATCCAAATCAGAAGCCATCAAGAATTTACATGGAGGATGGAAGTGAACTTCCTGTTACAGTGTTAAATGGTAAGCCAGGATATATCAATTTCCTCGATGCATTTAACGGCTGGCAGTTAGTTAAAGAGCTTAAGGAGGCTACAGGTCTTCCAGCAGCTACATCATTCAAGCATGTTTCACCAGCAGGTGCTGCTGTAGGTCTTCCATTAGATGATGTTCTCGCTAAGATTTACTGGGTAGATGATTTAGGAGAATTATCTCCGCTTGCATGTGCTTATGCAAGAGCAAGAGGTGCAGACAGAATGTCTTCATTTGGAGATTTTATTGCACTTTCAGATGTATGTGATGCTGACACAGCTAAGCTTATTAAGAGAGAGGTTTCTGACGGTGTTATCGCTCCAGGATATACTGATGAAGCACTTGCTATGTTAAAG
This sequence comes from Lachnospiraceae bacterium, assembly GCA_015057525.1. Taxonomy (GTDB): domain Bacteria; phylum Bacillota; class Clostridia; order Lachnospirales; family Lachnospiraceae; genus Coprococcus_C. The sequence continues at coordinate 19,016 of SVEE01000018.1, forward strand.
GCTAAGAAGAATGGTAACTACAATGTAATTCAGATTGACCCTTCATATGTTCCAAATCCACTTGAGAAGAAACAGGTTTATGGTATTACATTTGAGCAGGGAAGAAATGAACTTGATATTAACGGTGACCTTCTTTCGAATATTGTTACTAAGAATAAGGAAATTCCAGAGAAGGCTCTTATCGATATGAAGATTGCTCTCATCACATTGAAGTATACTCAGTCTAACTCAGTATGCTATGTAAAGGATGGTCAGGCAATCGGTATCGGTGCAGGTCAGCAGTCAAGAATACATTGTACAAGACTTGCAGGTCAGAAGGCGGACAACTGGTATCTCCGTCAGGCACCACAGGTATTAGGACTTCAGTTCCTTGATAACTTAGGAAGAGCAGACAGAGACAATGCTATAGACGTATTTATCGGAGATGAGTACGAAGATGTACTTCGTGAGGGTGAATGGCAGAAGAGATTCAAGGTTAAGCCAGAGGTGTTTACTCGTGAGGAGAAGAAGGCTTGGCTTGAAGGCAACAAGGACGTAACACTTGGTTCAGATGCATTCTTCCCATTCTCAGACAACATTGAGAGAGCTAAGAAGAGTGGTGTTAAGTATATTGCTCAGCCAGGTGGCTCAGTAAGAGATGACCTTGTTATCGAGTGCTGCAACAGCTACGATATGGTAATGACATTTACAGGAATTCGTTTATTCCATCACTAGGGAGTAAGTTTTTATCTAGCACAGAGGCTTATGAAAAATAAATAAGTTTCTGTGCTATTTTTAAAATTACTTTTGGATGAGATTTAATGAATATTACGGAGAATAAGAACCAAATTGTTTGTTTATCCGTATTATATATCTATATAGCGTATGAACATACATAAACACCATAGAAAACATTATCAATTTGACATTGAATGTTCGTTAATGTATAATTTAACAAACTGTGCTCAAATATTGGTTTGGGTAAATTTTTATATGTAGAAAGGGCAAATAACATGGCAGAGAAGAAAAATATGCTGACCTACGAAGGTCTTAAAAAATTAGAGGACGAGTTACAGGATTTAAAGGTAAACAAACGTCAGGAAGTTGCTCAGAAGATTAAGGAAGCAAGAGAGCAGGGAGACTTATCGGAGAATGCTGAGTACGATGCTGCCAAGGATGAGCAAAGAGATATAGAAGCAAGAATCGAAGAAATCGAGAAGATTCTTAAGAATGCAGAAGTTATCGATGAGGATGATTTCGATCATGAGACTGTTAGCTTTGGTTCAGAGGTTACAGTTCTTGACAAAGATTTAAATGAAAAGTTTACTTATAAGATTGTTGGTTCTACAGAGGCTGATATTCTTAAGGGTAAGATTTCTAATGAGTCTCCACTTGGTGTGGCACTTATGAAGAAGAAAGTTGGTGCTAAGGTAGTAGTTGAGGCACCAGATGGCAATTTCGAGTACAAGATTGTTGATATCAAGAGAGGTTAATTTCTTGGTATTTAATTAGAATTTATACAGGAAAGCGAGAGATATTTAAAGTGGCTGATAATAATAACCAGAATAAGCAGCAGGATCTCAATCAGCTTCTCAAGGTTAGACGCGAAAAGCTTCAGACATTGCAGGAAGCAGGCAAGGATCCGTTTGAAATAACTAAGTATGATCAGACGCATCATACAGATGAGATAAGAGATTTATATGACGCTCACGAGGCTAAGCTTTTAGCAGGAAGAGTTGCACCTTCAGTAGAGGGCCTTTCTGAGGAAGAGGCAAGAGATGTAATCAACAAGGATTACAATGAGAGACGTGAGATTATGGATGCTGACCCAATAAGAGTATCCATTGCAGGACGTATGATGTTTAAGCGTGTTATGGGTAAGGCATCGTTCTGTAATATCCAGGACATCAAGGGCAAGGTGCAGGTATACGTTGCAAGAGATGTTGTGGGTGAAGATGTTTATGCAGATTTCAAGAAATCAGACATCGGTGATATTTATGGTATTAAGGGATATATCTTCCGTACAAAGACAGGCGAGATATCTATCCACGCAGAGGAGATGACACTCCTTACTAAGAGCTTACAGATTTTACCAGAGAAGTTCCATGGTTTAACAGATACAGATACACGTTATCGTCAGAGATATGTAGACCTCATAATGAATGAGGAAAGCAAGAAAACATTTATCAACCGTTCAAAGATTATCGCAGCAATAAGAAAGTATCTTGCTGGTGAGAATTTCCTTGAGGTTGAGACACCTATGCTTGTTTCTAATGCAGGTGGCGCAGCAGCAAGACCATTTGAGACTCACTTCAATGCCCTTGGTGAGGATTTCAAGCTCCGTATTTCTCTTGAGTTATACTTAAAGAGACTTATTGTTGGTGGTTTAGAGCGAGTATATGAGATTGGTAGAGTATTCCGTAACGAGGGTCTTGATACAAGACACAACCCAGAGTTTACTCTTATGGAGCTTTATCAGGCATACACTGATTACAATGGAATGATGGACCTTACAGAGAACATGTTCAGATATGTTGCTCAGGAGGTTCTTGGTACTACAACTATTACTTACAATGGCATTGAGATGGATTTAGGAAAGCCTTTCGCAAGAATCACTATGACTGAGGCTGTTAAGCAGTATGCAGGAGTTGATTTTGATGCTATCGAGACTTTAGAAGAAGCTCGTGCCATAGCTAAGGAAAAACACGTAGAGTTCGAGGATAGACATAAGAAGGGTGACATTCTCAACCTCTTCTTCGAGGAGTTTGTAGAGGAACACCTTATACAGCCTACATTTGTTATGGACCATCCAATCGAGATTTCTCCACTTACTAAGAAGAAACCAGATGATCCAAACAAGGTTGAGCGTTTTGAGCTTTTCATGAATGGTTGGGAAATGTGTAACGCATATTCAGAGCTTAACGACCCAATCGACCAGAGAGAGCGTTTTAAGGCTCAAGAGGAGCAGCTTGCTCAGGGCGATGAAGAGGCTAACACAACAGATGAAGACTTCCTTAACGCACTTGAAATCGGTATGCCACCAACAGGCGGTATCGGATACGGTATCGATAGATTGGTAATGTTACTTACTGATTCTCCAGCGATTAGAGATGTATTGTTGTTCCCTACAATGAAGTCATTAGACAAATAAAACCTAGTAAAATCAAGGGCTTCAGAGTTTTTTGAGCGTAGGATACGACAAGAGTACGACAAATTTATGTACGTTAAAAGGACAATTTTCTAAAAAATTTAGA
>SVEE01000021.1 GCA_015057525.1 Lachnospiraceae bacterium
CACATACTGCTGAGCAAAAGCACTAAGCTCTCCTATCGGGGAATATTTCTTTAAAATAATTTCTCCTTCTTTGTCTGTAAATATTTCTAGGGGGTCACCACTACTGATAACATTGACAGTAAAGAGTCGTTCTGGTTGATTGCGAGTCTTCAACCGAACCTTTGTAGTGGAGCAGTCATCGCCACCTTCCAAAGATAGGTCAGCTTTGAATTTTCTGCTTTTTGATATAACTTTACTGCCAGACTTAAAATTTGAGACTTTGTTCTCCTTTGCATCTGTTTCTGCATGGAGCAAAGCATCTATATCTGCCTTAAGCTTCACATCCAATCTATCCTCATAGACTACGATGCTATCTATAATAAGCTGTAAATCAAATCTGTCTAGCTTCGGCTTTTTGAGAATATCATTAAATACATCAATCACCGTTCTTGCCATTCGATTTATCCTTATTATATCATTTCTCTTGTTATTTGTAAGTGAAATTTGATTTTGCAAACCACTTATCTTAAGAGTTGTTTCTTCTTCCAATTCAGTGTATGTCTCTTCAAGAATTTCTATCTGGTCTATTACGTCAGGATTCTTTTCAAGTTGTAATTCAAGTTTTGATATTTCCTTGATTTTACGTTTCTTTATGGCTTTTAATTCATCCTTCGCATCCTGCAAATGTCTTTCCAATATCATTACGGTATTTTCATTTTCCATAATGGCATTAGACTCATTTCTGATAGAATCCTCAAGTTGCTTTAACATACCCTCTGAATTATCTCTTACTTGAAGCAAATATTTCTTCAAAATACTATCAAGCATGTCAATTCTTGTATGATGTGAAGTACATCCCTTTAGTCCTCGTCTATGATAAGTACCACACACATATGCTGGTGCAATATCACTTCTACTCATAGAAAACATAGGAGCTCCACAATCACCGCATATCATAAACCCGGAATATACATTGTCATACTTCTTAACGCCTCGATAATTCGACTTGGTTCTTTGCTTTAACATGTCTTGTGTAATCAGCCATGTCCTAGTATCTATTATCGGCTCATGATGATTCTCAAAAACAAATTGCTCATCCTTGTCTATCTTTATATCAGCTCCATTAATCTTTTTTCTCTTATATTTATGCTGACGTAACGTGCCAATATAAAAATCATTTGTAACAATTCCCTGTACTGTAATTATGCTCCATACAGGGTATGTTTTCTTTCTCTTATATTCCTCTCCCCTTGCCTCAATACGTTCCTTCTCCTTCATTCTCGGAGTCGGAATATTTTGCTCGGTTAGATAGTTGGCAATTTTCTTATATCCCCAACCTTCATTATATAAGGAAAAAACTTTTTTAATTACTTCCGCTTCATCAGGTACAATTTCAATTTCCTGAGTCTTCATATTAGTAATAACATATCCATACGGAACTGCTACAACCCACTTACCATCCTCTTGTCTTCTACGGATAACATTTCTTACTTTCTTACTGGCATCCGTTACTGGCATTTCATTAATCAGAAAACGAAACTGTATCGCCATCCAGTCATCATATGTCGGATAATCAATTGAATCTCCTATACTGATGATGCGTACCCCGGCATCCCTTAAATCTTCAAGTTCCACAAGTCCTTTACTGTTTCTTCTTGAAAATCGACTAAAGTCTTTTACAATTAATATCTTAATCTCTCCGCTTAAAAGTTTTTTTCTAAGCTTTTGGTAGCCTTCACGCTGTTCAAAAGTATATCCGGAGCGGTCTCTATCTTCATAGAATGACAATTTACACTTCGGAAACTTCTTACGAACAAAATCACTAATAATGTCCTTCTGATTCTCGATAGATGTATTGTCTCTATCCAACTCCTCATCAAAAGAGATTCTGCAATATCCGCTTATTTCCTCTTCTAAGAGGGCATCAATTACTTTCTCCATTATACTCTCCTTTTTATTTATATAAATATTACTATTTACAGATAACATTGTAACACATTTTGACGAAAATATCAATGTTTACACTGTATTATTTAATGCTAAATTCTTGTTATGACTAAGCAATCCTTTAGTCAATTCAATAAGGTCTCCTTCTCCAGAGTGGAATACAATCAACTTATATTTGTTATCCTTATATTCATCTAACATCGGTTTGATTTCTTCCATAACTAAGGAATCCTTCGATTCTTCCTTGGTAAGCCATACATATACATGTTTAATCTTATCATCTATTTCTATCTTCATATCATGGCATCCCTCCTTACTGTTAAATCTTTCCATTTTATGAGAAAGTTATACGGCTTTTATCTGTCAATCAAAAAGCAGCCATAAGCTACACTTTGATTGACAGACAAATTATCATAAAAGGGTGGCAGTTCATTACTCTGCCCACATCGGTCTTGCACCGTCATCTTGTGACCGGATATTATCCGGAAGTATCATTATTACAAACACAGCTCATCGCCAACACTTTTTGACAAGCATTTTTTGCCAGATATTACTCGCAAGGTTCTCATTTTGCCTACGACAAAAAGAGACACCTTATGGCGTATCCGCCTAGTGGCTCCCTGTATTCTCACGTCCCAATTACAATGTACTATTTAGTTATCAAGGTACGATTTATGCAAAGGCATACATTCATCCGCAAACAAAAGCTAGCTTTGTTGTTATCCTTTATTCTTCTGTAAGCAAATAAACATATATCCATTAGCAACAAAAATAATGAAAAGCTCTCTGACACTCTTCTGGCAACTGACTTATATCCATATGCCTTGCAAGTATGCTTTCCATCTGATTACGCCTCTCCCCATCTAAGCTACTAATTACAGTCATTATGATTAGAGCTTCCTCTAGGGTAAAATAGGTCGGTTCAATTCTCTTTGTTACATCGAGAGAAATACCACCACCATTTCCCGGCGTTCTTATTATAGGAAGTAATAGATGCTTTTCTACAAAATCCAAGTCTCTGCGAACCGTGGTACGTGATATGTTAAACATCCTCATTAGCTCCGCATAGCTCGTAGTTTTTGCGACCTTTATATAAGCATAAATCTCATATCTTCTATCTATGGTTCCTAAAGCATCCTGATACAATACCCTTCTACCTCCTGTATGTGAGAATATACATGTCAAAGGGTTCACCTATGTAGACTAATGAAAAAAAATTACCGAGTAAGAATTTGTGCAGTTTTACTCCAAACGCTATTACATCTTGTTGGAATACCTATTCCATCAAAATGGAATATTCATCAAATTCTTAACTCGGTTTATCGCAACAGTTATTCCATTTAATCGGAATAACCAAAATGAAAAAGGCACCGACAATGCTTTATCAAACATTGTCAGGTGCCCTATAAAATAATCTAGCTGCATCATACATCACCCTTACAAACACATAATTTTCCATTATGCATTTATATTACAAAATGATGTGTCTCTTAAAAATGCCACCTCATT
>SVEE01000010.1 GCA_015057525.1 Lachnospiraceae bacterium
TTATAATTACTGTCCTTACTTACTGTTTTGTGTTTCCATTCTTGGAATAAGGATTTTAGTAAAATCCTCTGAAAATCTCTTAAAGAATTTTCAGGGTTAACATGTTATTAAGTTGTCAAATGTTCTTTTTATTATCTGTCGTTTCAAGCGACAGCTTTGTAATAATATCATTTAAAACTCATCTTGTCAACACCTTTTTGGAGATTTTTTGACATATTTTTTTATTGCCCTCATTCTTGATGACATGCCTATTTTTTAAGTGTATAATATATGTAGTTTTTATTTGATGGAGAGTTATATGAATAAAAAGGTTTTTAGCCACAAAACAATTATAAAATATACATTAGTTATATTAATATCTACTATTATCCAGTTGGGGCTTCTAGTTGCCGTAGCCTTAATTCCGCGCTCTGCTATCCAATCAAACATGAATGAATCAGCTAGCTATCTTTTAGAAAAGGATGTGTTTTTTTATCTAAATGAAGAAGACCGTTCCTCATACATAGACAGATATGCGGATTCAATCTTGCTAAACATAGCCTATAATTATGATAGTAAACACCCCATTATATCAGTAATGAGTTCTTCCTATTACTTCACAAGTACACACAACGAAAACGAGAACCTCAACACGACAGTCACATCCAATGTAGAACCCACATTGGATTATATCAGATACTGGCACGGTTCTAATGTGATACTCAGACCACTATTAACGTTACTTAATATAAAAGAAATATATATCCTTAACGGTATAGTTCTTTTTATATTAATAATATCAACATTATTACTTATAAAAAAATATCTCGGCACAGCAGTTTCTGTTTGCCTTAGCATTAGTATGATAGCAACCTCCATATGGTATGTACCATTTTCTCTCGAATATACTTGGACCATATTATTAATGCTTGTTGCATGCATACTCACTCTGGTATTAAGAGATAAAAACACCACTGTTCTATATTCATTATTTATAGTAATAGGTAGTTTTACAGCATATTTGGATTTTTTAACAACAGAAACCCTCACCCTAATGATTCCTTTGATTATTCTTTTGATTTATAATCGGGAAAATATGGATTCCCTAAAATCTAGTATAAAATTTACATTCCCCATGTTTTTCGCATGGGGAGTTGGATATGTTTCTGCATGGCTTATAAAATGGTCCCTAGCATCTGTTATACTTAAAGAAAATGTGTTTTCCATGGCATTAAAACAGGCTCAATATAGAATATCTGGAGAAACAGACACTATAAGCGGCTTAGCAAAAAACATTTCAGCTATTATCAGAAACATAACCTGCTTATTCCCATATAGTTGGACTGAAAAGAACGTATTCTTTCTATTTAATATTACGTTGGGAATAATATTTGTGATTTATTATTTATTTAAATCACAAAAAAAATCTTATTTGTCTTCTTTTTTATTGATGTTAGGTTGCGTGCCTTATTTAAGATATTTTATATTGGCAAACCACTCTTATATACACTATTTCTTTACATATAGAGCGCAAATGACAACTATATTTTGTATAGGATTATTGATTACCTTTGGTATTGATAAACAATTGATAAAGAAGCAAATAAACAAACTTAAAAAGGGATTACAATATGGAAAAAACCAATTTAGAATTAACTATATTGATGCCTTGCCTAAATGAAGAAGCAAATATTGCTGACTCAATAAATGGGGCAATGAGTTTTCTAACTGCCAACAATATCTCAGGAGAAATTTTAATCTCTGACAACGGCAGCACCGATAACTCTATAAAAATTGCTTCAGATTTAGGAGCTCGAGTTATATCCGAGCCAACAAAAGGATACGGCAACGCATTGCGACGTGGAATTTCCTCAGCACTTGGCACATATATAATTATGGGTGACTGCGATACTACTTATGATTTCACTAACCTTATGCCGTTTCTATCTGAGCTTAGAAATGGGGCTGACTTTGTTATTGGCAACAGGTATGCCGGTGGTATTGAGAAGGGTGCTATGCCTTTTTCTCACCAGTATTTAGGAGTACCTTTTTTATCTTTTATGGGACGAATTAAATACAAAACAAATATACGAGATTTTCATTGTGGGCTGAGAGGCTTTAAGAAAGATTATGCTTTAAATCTTAATCTTACTTCGACAGGCATGGAATTTGCCACCGAAATCATCGCAAAGTCCACAAAATCCAAAGCAGTTATAAAAGAAGTTCCCACTACACTTTCAAAAAGTAATTCTCCGCGAAAGCCTCATTTACGTACTTTACGTGATGGTTTTCGTCATTTACTTTACATATTAAAAAATTAAATTTTACCATCATATTTCATCACCAAACATCAAATAATATGCAAAATCAATATAAGCAAATTAAAAAAACAGGCTATATTGGAGAGGATACTACTCTTCCATATAGCCTATTTTATGATGCATCTAATACTATCTTAAGTTTTCAAAATCTTTTACATTTGAACAGTATTTAAGAGCTGTTGTATTTGTAATCTTCTGTTCTTTAACAAGTCTTCTTAAATCAGAGTTCATAGTGTGCATTCCAAGAGAATATGATCCCTGCATAGATGATATAATCTGATGAGTTTTATTTTCTCTTATCTGGTTAGCAATTGCTTCTGTATTGATAAGTATCTCTGTAGCAATTGCCATTCCCTCTCCATCATCACGAGGAATAAGCTGCTGAGTTACAATACCCTTTAATACGTTAGCAAGCTGTGTTCTCGCCTGAGACTGTCCATGATGTGGATAAGCGTCAATTATACGCTCAATAGTCTGAGGAGCACTTGTTGTATGTAACGTTGAAAGAACTAAGTGTCCTGTCTCCGCTGCTGTAATCGCTGCACTGATTGTTTCATAGTCACGCATCTCACCAACAAGGATAATATCTGGGTCCTCACGAAGAGATGAACGAAGAGCTGTGGCAAAGGTATCAACATCCTTACCAACCTCTCTTTGATGAATCATGGATTTAGCATGATAATATACATACTCAATAGGGTCTTCGATTGTCATAACATGTTTTGCCTGTTTCTTATTAACATAGTCAATCATAGATGCAAGTGTTGTTGTCTTACCGCTTCCCGTAGGTCCTGTTATAAGAACAAGTCCTCTTGGCTCATTGATAAGCTTTCTTGCTGCTTCAGGTAAATTTAACTCGTCAAAGGTAGGTATTCTATCCTGCAAAATACGATATGTAGCTGCAAGATTATTTCTCTGATGATAAATGTTCGCTCTAAGTCTTGTTCCACCTATCATCATTGCGAAGTCTAAGTCTTCTCCATTAAGAACCTTCTGTCTCTGCTTCTCAGTTAATCCTTCAAGAATTAAATCCTCTGACTCTTCTGCAGTTGGTGCTGGACTTAAAATCTCCAGTTTACCAAATTTTCTGAATGCCATTGCAGTACCAACTGTAATATGCACATCCGATGCTTTCTGTGCCTTTGCTTCTTCAATTATGTCTACAAATCCCATATTCTTTCTCCTTTTATTATCTTATTTCTTCCCCTGGTTTCTTCTTGCTCTTTTTGTCCTCATACATAAGCTTATCTGCTTCATGCATAAGTTCTGAGAAGTCATATCCCTTCTCACCATATACAACACCAATAGCGATAACGCAATCTATACCATCATCTAATGTATTAAGTCTGGCAAGTTCTGCTTCCCAACGTGACTTTAATACATCAACCTCTTCTTTAGTTACATTACAAGCAACCAAAAGGTACTCATCGCCGCCCATACGATATCCATGCACTTTATTGCTTGTTACTTTTCTTATACTATTTGCAGCCTTGATTAAAAGCTTATCTCCAGCTTCATGTCCCTTTGTATCATTAAGAACCTTGAGGTTATTAACATCAAGGTTAAATATACCTATAGAATCAAGATTAGTATATTCTTTTTCTACCATATCAAGGTACTTGCCTTTGTTGTAAAGTCCAGTTAAACGATCATGCTCACTTTCATAAAGAAGTTTCTCTTTCATGATACCATTTTCCACATAGAGACGGATAACTGAAAGAAGTGTATTCTCTTTCATTGAATCACGATCCATATTCGGCCATACATTGAAATATATTGCATATTTCTGTCCTGATACAGCTCCGTTACAAAGTTTCTTATATGTACTGTCCTGACTACCACCATTAAGTTTCATTACTTCCTGAATTTCAGGAGCAAAGCTATCAAATAAAATGTCGTCATCGGCAGACATTGTAAAGGCCTCTTCAACCTTTGCATTTAAATTAATACGGTCATTACTATAAACACTTCCCATTTTGTTGTAGGTAATTATATCCATATTACCCTCGCGCTGAATAAGAAAATACGCTTTGCTAGTTTTGAAATAATCTACAAGCATAGGAAGAAGCTCATAAAATGTATTAGAAAGTTTCTCCAAAACTGCTGTCTGGAAAGCAGAAAGCTTTTTGAAAAATCCCATATACTTTGTGATATCTCTATTAAGTCCCATGTATTCAGTTATATCTGTCATGAGATGAATCTTGTACTTCTTTCCTTCCTTCTCAAATAAAGCTGAGTGGAATCTATAATACTTCTGTGTATCTGTATCTATATTCTCCCATTCTACGGCATCACCATCTAATTCAAGTTCTGGACACTCTTCCAACCATAAAAACACATTAGTAGCATCCATACCTACAATGCTTTCCCCATATTTTTTGGTAAAATACGAATCAGCATAAACGATTTCATCCGAGCCTTCTGCGATTATTAAAACACCACCTACTTTATCGGATACAAATTTAATTATCTCGTTATTAAAATCCATATTTATCCTCCTTCTGTCACAATATTTATTCAAAGTTTAAAATGTCTGCAAAACCTGTCATTTCAAAAACTTCCATAACATCACTCACAACATTTTTTACAATCATTGTTCCCTGAAGAGAATTCATCTTTTTCTGAGCTCCAAGTATTGCTCTTAATCCGGAACTTGCCACATAGTCGCAACCTTCCATATCGAGCACAAACTTTTCCACACCATCAACAAGTACCTGGTCTAACTCAGCGATTAACTTAGGTGCTGCATTTGTATCAAGTCTACCATTAATCGCCATTACAAGTTCTGTCCCATTTTGTGTTTTAGTAATTTCCATATGTAACCTCCTTCAACATTCATAACATCCTTTATTTTACCATGATTACCATGATTTTTCCATAATTAATGTATTTTTTCCTTCTTCATAGGAATAAAAAATTTCGTCCATTGTCTTTTTTACCATAAAAATTCCCAATCCACCTATTTGACGTTCATCTGCCGATAAAGTAATATCTGGTTCTTCCTTCTCAAGGGGATTAAACGGAACACCAGAATCTGTAACACATATGGTAGCCTTCCTTACTTCATCTGTGGTTTCAATTTCTAATTTAAGAAAACATTCACCAGCTTCACCACCATATGCATAATTTGCTACATTTACAAACACTTCTTCCACGCACACGGTTATCTGCATTATCAGTTTTAACGGACAATCCGCCTCCTCAAGACCTTCCTCTATCATTCCAATGACAGTGTCTAGATTTTCCAAGGATGCAGGTACAGTTATCTCTTTTAATATTTTATCCATGCCTTCCCCTCCATACTTATGAACAACTACAAATTATTTAGTAGTTCAAGAGATGCCTTCACCTTGTCTACTCCCTTTAATTCAAGTAAAACAGTTGCATCATAAAAATGCCCTTCATAATGTTCTTTGAATTTATTCCAGTCTATAATTCCTTCCCCTAATGCAAGATGTAAATCACTCTTAAAATCATTATCATTAATGTGAATATGCTTAACATATGGTGCAAATGCCTCTACCCAACAATCAATTTTTTTCTCATCTCCAAACACATGAGCATGAGCATAATCAAAGCATATTCCAAAATTATCATATACAGAAAGTTTTTCTGCCAACTCAGCAAGAAGCTCCCAATCTGTGTCAAACATATTTTCCATATAAATATTCATATGAGGATATTTTCGAAGCTTTTCCGACCAATATAAATAATTGCGCTCTACCCAGGATTTACGATATGATTCCAGTGTAAAGTTGGGAATATAATTAGTGTGAAATACTACGCCTTTAACACCTAACTCCTGTGCAATATTCAAACTTTGTTCAATTCTACAATCCGATACTTCATATATTTTTCTATCATCAGAAAAAATTGTCACATCTAAAAATGCACCATGACTTGTGCAATAATCTGGCAAATCAATTTGACTCTTGTAATAGTTTATTGTATCAGCAACTTTTTTCTCATCATCCAGTATATGTGGAAGAAAAAAATCATTATACTCAAAACCCAAATTATTATTCTTAGCTATTTCTAAATATGCTTCCAGGTTATCTTTGTCGGGAATTATCAAAAGCTTTTTTACTTTCATTACTTATCTCCTGATTTTATAAATCAATCTCTTTTTACGCTAGTTACAGAGTATACAAAAACACCCTTTGATTTACCCTTTAATGGTATCTCTCCAACCTCTTCAACTTCAACTCTATCCTTAACTCTTTCATATACAGCATCGCTAATAAGAACCTGACCTTTCTTTGCATTAGCTTCCAATCTTGCAGCTGTATTAACTGTATCACCTATTGCAGTGAAATCCATACGTGTCTCACATCCCACATTTCCTACAACGGCAGGTCCACAGTTTACACCTACACCAAAGCCTACACTACGACCAAATTCCTTCATAAGCTTATCTTCAAGGGCAGCTCCACCTTCTACTATATCCATAGCCGCACATACCGCTCTGAATTCATAATCATCTAAATCAAATGGCGAATTGAATACTGCCATTGTGGCATCGCCAACAAACTTATCCAATGTCCCTTTATTCTTAAATATGGCATTAGTAGTTAAATTTAAATAATTATTTAATATGGCAACCACTTGCTCTGGTTCAAGAATTTCTGACATCGTTGTAAATCCTCTTATATCTACAAAAAGAACCGCAACATCTCTATTCTCACCACCAAGCTTGATCTTGAAATCACCCTTTTTAGCTATCTCATCTACAACCTCTGGAGCAACGTACTTCTTAAAAGCATTAATAACTTTTTTACGTTTTATTGTTTCTAAGATATACCTTATGGCAAGACAATACATATATGATATTATCAGTATTATTGGCATATATATTAAACTAATTGCTGTTCCATTATTATTTAATGTGGCACCCACAAAAAGTTCTATACCAATTGCTCCAATTAATAATAAAGTTGCACGCCATATTTTTATTCTCTTAAATATAAAATGTATGATTCCACACAATATTCCAAATATGATTCCAAACAAATATGGATTACCGTTTATAGAAAATCTACCCTGCATAAATGCCTGAAGTATATTGGCATGAACCTCCACTCCAAACATCTGCTTACTATAGCCATTTGGTACATTAAAATTATCCTGCATTCCAGTAGCATATGCACCCACAAGAACTATACTATCCTTAAACACACGACTATCTATATTGCCATTTAGTATATCCACCATAGAAATATACTCATAATCGCCTGGCTTTCCAGAATAATTAATAAGTGTTTTCCCGTATTTATCAGTAATAATATCTTCTGGCTGAATGCCCATTTTAACGCAATATTCTTCGTATATTTTCATGGTGAACATCTTCATTTCTTCACCCTGAAAATCTTCGTGGAGAAGTATTCTTCTTACGATGCCATCAGAATCCTGAGCGACATTAGCATAACCAACACTTGCACTTTCCCTAAGCTCTTCATATGGATAATAAACTGCCTCTACAGGGAATTCCGACAAACCCTCTGCATTAGTCTCTACCTTCTCTTTGTACTTTATCTGGGACGCAACGACGATATTACCACTTTCCTTTGCCGCTTCTACAAAAGCAATATCTCCATCAGAAATAGTTGCTCCTTCACCAAAATAACCCGAAAAAACAATATCGAATGCAATAACCGAAGGCTTTGCGTCATCATATTTATTCAGCACATTTATTAAATCTGCATAATACTGTCTTGACCAAGTGTTAATTGGTCCAAGTTCTTCTAACGTTTTCTCATCAATAGCAATTATCTTAATATCCGTAGTTACACCTCTTGGGCGCTGATACAATGCATCCTTCAACATATAATCTAATGACGAAAATATATTGAAAACTGTCAGAATGAACACCAACAATATTACAAAAATAGATTCAATAATGTCACGTAATAACTTTTTCAAATTCCCCACCTCGCGAAAAACGCATCTTATTTTCTACTTATATATACCATAGTTATATCATCTGCTTGCATGGCACCATCAGCAAATTCATCAACCTCTTCATACATATCTTCTACAAATTTTTCAACGTCTGCAGAATCACTTTTTCGCTTGTTTAAAATTTGTTCCAAATATGCATCTCCGAGGAATTCTTCCTTTGGATTCATTGCCTCTGTAACTCCATCAGTATATAAATACAGACAATCGCCCTTTTCCAACACAAGCTTTTGTTCCTTATATGGCATATCCTCCATCATACCAAAAACAAGATTTGCCTTAGCTTCAATCATACAAAAATCTCCATCCTGTTTCTGGATAAATGGCTTGTTATGCCCTGCATTAATAAATGTGACTTCATTAGTTTCTAAATCCAACACACACATAAATACAGTAACAAACATACCAGCCTCATTTTTGTAACAAAGCTGATTGTTAGTCCTTGTAGCAACCTCACCAAGTGGCAACCCTAACATAGCATAGTTCTTAATATGAGTTTTAGCCATACTCATAAACATAGCAGCCGGAACGCCCTTGCCTGATACATCAGCAATAAGAAAACAAAAATGTCTATCGTCAATTTTAAACACATCATAAAAGTCACCACCAACCTCTTTTGCAGGTCTCATATGGGCAGTAATTTTAACATCCTCTAATCGATTAAATTCTGTAAAATCATGTTCAAGACATCCTTCTTGAATTTGTGTTGCGATAGCAAGCTCTGATTTTATTCTTTCTTGTTCAGTGATAAGCTTAGTTGTCTTTGTATAAAGCATGTTGATAAACGTGCCATATATTTTTCTATTTGCAGCAGCAATTTCTTCAAAAAGGTTTTTGGAAATATTGGCACATTTTACATCTGTAGCAGCACGAACGGTAGCGCCTCTTGTATCGTCGTTTATCAATCCAAGTTCACCTATAAAGTCACCAACGCCCAATGTATTAATCAAATCACCCTTTTGACTAAGCACATCAACCTTACCATCTAAAACAATATACATCCCATCATTACATTCTGCTCCATAGGTAACAACATCTGTCCCTGCTGGAATATGTACTTCTGTCATGGCTTCTAGAAAAAGTTTTGTTCCCTCCGCCAATTCTTTATCAGGATCAATCTTAAAAAACTCTTGTATCGCCGGAACTTTTCTTAATACCTCTGAATCCATTTGCTCCACCTACTTCCAATTAATAACTGTGTCTTTCTCTATAGGTACAGTAAAATCATAATCCCAATCACCTGTTTGTGCAGGCATAAGTGTAGGAACCTGTGCACACTCGCCATGTTTAACTGTCTGCTTACCAAACTCCATACCATTGTACATAAATGTTACAACATGCTCTGATGGCACATCATCTATATATCCTAACTCTATTAATGTATTAACAGCATTCTCCGGAAGTTCATCTATACTGATATCTCTTACACCACCCAAATAATCAGTTGTCGTATCATTTTCATAAATGATAACTTCCTTGCCTTTTGCTACACTTACTTCTTCTTTAGCAACACTTCCATCTGGATAAATAAGTCTTGTAGTTACCTCTCCATCAAATACGGAAACTTTTGTGTAGCAAACATTCTCCTCATCATAATAAATTTCTACTCGGTATGTTGTACCTCTTACAGCCATTGTTGAGTTTGGAGTATTGATTTCGTATGAAGATTCTGAATTTAATTTATTCTGAATATCATTAGTAACTGCACCTTCAAGAAGCTCAATTTTTGTTTTAGAATCATCGCTTGATCCTGTTGCAGTAAGTACAAATTTTGTATTCTCCTCAACATAGATATACTTGTCATCATCAAGCTTTAAAGTCATCTCTCCGGTATTGAGACTAACCCTATCTCCAGATTCAAGTACCATGTTATTATATGGTTCTATGTCACCAATTGATTCTCTAGAGACAACTCCATCTCCTTCATATTCATAAACCTTTATGATTCTATATGCGTCATCTTTTCCCAGAATCAACACTAATACAACTGCAACTATAGCTAAAACCACAACACAGCAAGTAGCAATAATGATATTTCTCTTAGTTTTTTTATTTTCCATTTTTCCCCTCCTAGTAACACTATTACTGTTTAACAAAAGTGTACTCTCCTTCTTCTTTAATGTAGAACGTAATATTTCCGTTATAATTTGTTGAATCTCCTTCTAACTGCCACTGCCCTTCCCCAAGATTGTATTGATAATCCTTCAACAAATTAATACTCTTACCTGCAGGTACAACACCTGACTTTGCCCATGCCGCTGCAACTACAACAGTTATTTCCTTAAGGTTACCTGCCTTATCAATAACTTCTATTTTGTACTGCATTAAACCACCTTCAGAATTAAGTTTTAAAACTGCAGTACCATTAGAAATATTTACAACTTCTTCTCCGTTAACTGTTATCTTGCTTAAATTCTCATCCTTAACTGAAATCTCAACATATTCTGCATAGTACACGTTATCATCTATAGCATCAATGAAAGGAAGCTCAATATCAATGTAAAATGCACCAGTAAAAATCCCTGCTGTCTTCTCTCCTGTAGCAGTATTCAGTAAATAAAAACCACCTTCAGTCATAGAAGAATCTATTATTAAACTATTTGTATAATTACCATCCAATTTATCAGATACAAGATACCCCTTCGCTGGTGTTATAGTTACAGGCGTGATATAATATCCATTGTCTCCTGTTGTTCCACTTATGCTGTATGGTGAACTAGGTGCAGGTAAAAAGCTTATACGGAAGTCATCTGTCAAAACAACCTGACCATATGCATCATTAGCTGGCAAAGTTACCCTAACTGTATAATTACCCACAACAACTGGCTTAGCTGTAGTATATGTGTCATCGCTAGCTCCTGCTACCTTATATTCGAAAACAGCACTTGTTATATCATTTGTATCGGATGTGAGTTGTATTGTAAATGCTCCGCCATAATAACTATCATTTGCATTAAGCACTCCGCTTCCTGCATATTTAAATATAGAAAAATCATCTGTCATTGTTATAGAAAAATAATTTTCATTTTCCGGCAACACCACTCTCGCTGTGTAATTACCAGCCAATATAGGTTTCACAGTTGTATATGTAGAATCATCTGCCCCAGCCACTTTATATTCTATCTGAGCAGTAGCCACATTATGTGTATCTGAGTTAACCTCTGTTACAATTGTACCACCATAATATATGTCATTAATTCCAAAAGTTGCGTTTCCATTTATTTTTGAAATTGAGAAATCATCTTCTAAAATCAATTCTTTATACGTTGCGTCACCTGGCAAAATAGCTCTAGCTGTATAATTGCCTGGTGTTATAGGCTTTGTGGTTGTGTAGGTAGCATCATCAGTTCCAGCTACCTTGTACTCTACAATCACCCCATCTACTTTGTTTGTAGTTGAAGAAAGTAGATAAGTATACTCTTCACCATATTTAGAATCAGGAACAACGAAATTTCCAGATCCATCTATAGTTTTAAAAGTAGCTACCGGAAGATTAATCATAACTTCACCTTCATCATCAGTTGCAAACGTATATGTTAAATTAAGAGTTGTATCATCAACGAGAGTTGCATTTATTGTTCCGTTACCATCGCTTGTGATTCCATCTGCATAGTCTTCTTCAAAATAATATCCCTCTGCAGCATTAAACACAAACGTATCAGATGTTTCATCAAACCAATATACCTTATCTGAATTATTCTCAGAGGAAGCCATCACACTAGCATCCTCAATTGCTATCGCTAAAGCCATTCCGTATTCTTCCAATATAGTGCTATCAAATCCTGCAGATATGGAATAGCTTTTTCCCTCGCACATAACCGAAATTGCCTTATCCGAAAAAATAGCCGTGTCTCTATCAACGGATAATGTAGCAATATCCATAGCTACGTATTCACCATTTATAGTTAAATCATCTGTAACATATAAACTTCCTGTACCATCAGTTCCAGCTAAGCTTGCTATTGCAGCAGTGTTACTACCTTCAAAAGTAACCGACGTCTCAGCCAAAATAGTTCCTATTGTACAGCCATTTATAGTAACAGTTCCCTCGCCAGCTCCAACATTTACAGTTGTGATTTCTCCACCTGTTACAGACACTGCTCCTCCACCTTCTATTGACAATCCCTGTATAGTTCCAGAATTATTAACAGTGGTAGTTGCTGAACCATTAACTATATATTGATTTATTGAACCATTATTTGTAACAGTATTTTTTGCAGATTCATTTCCAGAATCAGTTATTGTTCCACTAACAGAAATAGAATCTCCAATAGTTAAGCTGTTTGTTCCACCACTTGAAAATATATAATCCTCAGATGTGTCTGTCGAAACAGTTAAATTCGTACTATCAGAAAGCAACGCTGCTAGAACAACTAAAGTTTCAACCCCAGGCAATTGGCTAACCATTACAATAGCCAATATAGTTGCAATAAATTTTTTGATTCTTTCTCTCATTTTAATCCCCCTAAAAACAAGGTTTTATAGTACGGTTACTGTTTTTGAGTAACCATATTACGTTACATTATTTTTTTATATTTGTCAAGTTGTTTTTCTGTGTTTTTTCATAAATGTACTATTATCATAGCATATTATAATGGTTCTGTGTATAAATGCGTGTAATTTAAACATTTTTGCGTATAATTTACTGGTTTTTTATTAATTTTTGATGTTTTTTATTACATTTTGTGTTACATTTTATATATCAAAGCAAAAAGAGGTGAGATAATGAACATTGCCATATGCGATGACGACCAGCAAAGTTGCGAAATACTTAATATATTGCTGAAAGAATATGCTACGCGAAAGGATATTTCCAACCTTTCTGTCTCCATATTTACAAATGGTCATGATTTATTAGACACAATACAAAACTGCAGCAACTTCGATATCTGTATATTAGACATTGTGATGCCTGAAGTAAGTGGTATTGAACTTGGAGTAAAGCTTAGAAATAGCAGATATGATGGCCTTATAATTTATCTCACATCAAGCAGAGACCACGCTATTGATTCATATAAAGCCAAAGCATTTAATTACATACTGAAACCTGTTATACCAGAAGATCTTTATTCTACTTTAGATGATGCAATAAAAAACATATCTAGCAAAGTTGATAAAAACATCATCGTCAAAACAAAAGATGGTAATGTTCGTATTTCTACAAGCAGCATATTATATGTAGAATTATGCAAGAGAATCCTAGTATATCATCTTGCTGACGGTTCATCTGTAGAAAGTATATACATTAGAGTTCCTTTTGCAGAAGCCACCAAGGAGCTTCTTGAAGATAAACATTTCATGAAATGCGGAACAGGAAATGTTATAAACCTTTCTCAGATAACCATGGTATGCAACGATGAAATATTTTTCAAAGATGACTTTAATGTTTTCTTTAGCAAAAAAATATGTAACGAAGTCCGTACTGTATGGACAGATTACTGGTTTAACAAAGAGCTATAATTGTCCACCCTACAAACGCATAGGGTGGACTTTATATATTAACACACATTATAACTAATTTAAGGTACTATGTATAATTTCCTTTAAAGCTAGCGGCAAGAATGGTTTAGTTAAATAGTCATCCACGCCAAGCTTTGTAGCTCTCTCAATGGTCTCAATTTTCCTATCACCTGTCATAAGAACTATAGGCATATCATACTTTTGTCTTATGAGTTCCACGACAGAAAAACCATCCATACCCGGCATCTTTACATCCATAAGAATCATATCAATATCACAGTTTTCAAGAATTTTTAACGCCTCCATGCCGTTGGTTGCTCCAACAACCTGATACATAGGGGTATCCTTGAGTATGACCTCAACCATCTTGATATTCATATCCTCATCATCTACTACAAGTATCTTCTTTTGTAAGTTTTTGATCTCGCGCATAGTATAATTCTTATCTTCATTTATCATCTGTAGCATTATATCTGCAATCTTAGGGTCAAATTGGGTTTCTTTACCCTTTTCTATCTCTGTCCTAATAACCTGCTGTGATAAATATTTTCTATAGCTTCTGTTACTTGCCATAGCATCATAGGAATCTGCCACTCCGATTATTCTTGCAATTTCAGGAATATTATCTCTCTTTAATCCGTTTGGATATCCTGTTCCATCGTATCTCTCATGGTGAAATTTGGCACCATTCTTAATATTAGGGTCATCAAATATATCTTTTAATATATGATATCCAGCAACTGGATGAATCTTAATCTGTTGATACTCCTCATCTGTTAATTTCCCAGCTTTATTGATTACCTCGACAGGTATTCTAATTTTACCTACGTCATGGAGAAGACCCGCTATATAAATAATTTCTTGTTCTTTATCGGACTTGTCCAATCTTCTGGCTATCTCCTTAGAATACTCAGCAAC
Organism: Lachnospiraceae bacterium; assembly: GCA_015057525.1. GTDB lineage: Bacteria > Bacillota > Clostridia > Lachnospirales > Lachnospiraceae > Coprococcus_C. The sequence continues at coordinate 14,634 of SVEE01000010.1, forward strand.
TCTTAAGGAGTGACCGTTTGTATATCTATCCTTTGCATCTATAGTTTTCGCTAAAGCTTGAATAATCTTGCGATTCATATCCTCAACCTTATCATTGCTTTCCTGTTCTAAACGAATAGATTTACTTTTACTCGAATAAGAAACAAAAAAGAACACTATGAGTAAAATCGATACACCTGTGGATACTAATATATTTTTGCCTGTTACAAATAATGCTATAATGGCACAAACCACAGTTAATAAATACCACTTATTATTAATCTTATTCATAAATACTTCCTATTTTTACACAACAAAATAAAAACACTTATATTCTACTCAAGACATTTAACTAAAGTTTTCGCTTCTTGGTATGTATCCTCATATAATTTCATAAATTCGTCATGGGTAGATATTAAGTAATCCAAAGCTTTTTTCTCTCCCGCTAAATACTTATTCCCCTGTTCCTCTATATCAGCCGCAAACCAAGAAAGTTTCTCTCCTCCTATATTCAAGGATGTAGACTTAACAGCATGAACATACGTAACATAGTTCTCCCATTGCTTACATTCAAAGCTAGTTGTAAGTTGCTCTACCTTCTTAGCTGCAAAGTTACAATAGATTTCTAAGAAGGACTTATACATATCCTTTCTTCCTGAGCTATACTTAAGTCCTATGGATTGGTTTATTAATTGAACATCTATCCTATTCTCAGACTTTATCTCTATATCAATATCCTTTTCCGCAATTTTCTTCTGCTTATCCTTAGGAACAAAATTCTTTAAAATTCTCTCTAGCCTTTTTGTATCAATAGGCTTACTCAAATAATCATCAAAACCCTTTGAAATATACATTTCCTTTACTCCCACAATAGCATTTGCAGTAAGAGCAACAATTTTTGCATTTTTCTTTAAGCCCATCTCCGTGATACATTCGAGGGTTTCAATACCGTTCATCTCTGGCATCATATGATCCAGAAAAACCACATCATAGGAGTTGTGTCTCATAAGTTCTATACATTCTTTACCACTGCTACAAGTAGTAACCATGGCCTGAGTTTCCTTAAGTAGATTCTCCATAACTAATAGATTCATCTCATGGTCATCAACAACAAGTATCCTTGCCTCAGGTGCCACAAAACTTTCTGTATGGATGGAATCATTTACAGATTCGTCTATAGCTTTAAAATCTCCTATAGGCTGTGAATTTATAATTTTTTGAGATATAATAGTTGTAAATACGGTTCCTTCTCCATACACGCTGGACACCTTAATATTTCCACCCATATATTGTACCAGCTTGTTAACTATAGCCAAACCCAAACCTGTACCTTCTATATTACGGTTCTTTTCTAAGTCAACTCTCTCGAAATCATCAAATAACTTACCCAAACTTTCTTCTTTAATTCCAATACCAGTATCCTCTATTTTTATCCTAAGCTTTACATTATCTCCATCTCTTTTTCCATCTACACACAAAGTAACCATACCTTCCTTTGTGTATTTTACTGCGTTATTGAGCAGATTAATCATAACCTGTCTAACCTTGCTCACATCACCATGAAGCTCACACGGTAGCTTATCATTTATGTTTACATTGAACTTAAGTCCTTTTTCACTGGCAATTGGTTCTATCACATTTACCACATCATTCAGTAGACTATTTAAAGCGTAGGTTCCCTCTTCCACTTCCATTTTACCTGCTTCTATTTTTGAGAAATCAAGTATACCATTGATTATTTCAAGAAGATTCTCACTAGCATGCTTAATATTTTTAGCATATCCACGAATATTTTCATCCTGAGACTCCCTTAACACCATTTCATTCATACCTATAATTCCATGGATAGGGGTTCTAATTTCATGAGACATATTTGCTAAAAATTCACTCTTTGCTTTATTTGCATTCTCTGCTTCTTCCTTGGCCTCTCTTAATTCGTCACTTTCTTTAGCCTTCTCTGCGGTGATAAAAAGGTAAACTGTTATAATAGCAAAAAGCACAAGCAGTAATCCAAACACCCAAAGCACAAGGGTTGTAATATACATTATTCCATCGGACAACGCAGCCTCAGGAATCACACCTACAGCATATATTCCATGCTCTGCAACCTCAGAAACAAACATAAAATATCTACCATCGTCACATTTTACAAAGGTACTAGCTGCCGTATCCACATCCATTTTTTCTTTTATCACCTTAAATCCCTGCTGTATTTCCTCCTGCTGCAAGAATTCACCACTATACTTGGAATCCACAAAGGGAATTACTATCTTAAAATCAGTATCAGCCCATAACACATGACCCTCTCCATCATAACAATCTCTTCCAAAGGTTTTTGATAAAACAGATTGAGCATACTGCTTATAGAGAACAAATTTTACATTTTCTCCATGGTACACCGGCACAGAAAAAACCATTCCTCCATCCTCAACATAGGAAACTACCGCTTCTCCTCTAAAGGAACGTTTTACACCTTCATACAAACTCATATCTAAGGGTGCACCTGTAAGCACGCTTCCGTCCAACCTTAATACACCTACAGAAATACCCTCCTGCTCTTGTTTTACAGTTCGAAGAACTTCTTCAGGATTATCCCAGTTGTTCTCCAACGCTTTCGCTATATTATTTAGCTGAACGAATTGAATACTAATAGTCTGATCAATTTGCTCAGATATTAATGTAGACTGCTCTGTCACTTGCTTCTCCATATGTTCTATAAGAAGTTGATTTAATTTCATAGCAAGCAAGCTTCCTACGAAAACCATCACGACAAACAACGAGGTTACACTAATAACTGTTCTTAAATTTGAAAATCTTTTTCTATTCTTCCCCATATATTTCAACACCTTCTACAAACCAGTCCATACCATTCATAAGTACTTGATCACTGATTATCTCATCTTCATTACAACGAATATTTCCATCTTTGTCATAAATAATCCCTGAGAAAATTCTATCACCCGACAAAATTTCTTGCTTAGCTATTTCTATATCTGCCAATGCCTCCTGGGTTACAATCGGAGACATATCATTCAAGCCTATAGCATCCTTTTCCAAGCCAAACCAATATACATTTACCACATCTGATTTGCCACGAACATAATCAGCTAATAATTCTTTATATGTTACATCCCATCTAAATTCCACTGTAGCCAGAAAGTTGTCACTAGCTCCCTCATAGCTTTCATGATATCCTATAGAATACACACCATTTTCCTCTGCCACTTCCACAACATTTGGCTGATTCTGGTGATATGCTAATACGTCCACATTTTCATTATCTATCAGCTCCTGAGCAAGTTGCTTTTCCTTATCTGGATCACTCCATGAATTACTCCAAGCCACTATAACCTTCGCATCTGGATTTGACCTTTTTACACCTAAGGTAAACGCATTTATTCCTCTATTCACCTCACTATTTGGCATAGCAGCAACATATCCCACCGTATCAGTTTCAGACATATATCCAGCTATAATTCCTGCTAGATATCTAGCCTGATAAACTCTTGCAAAATAGCAATTCAAATTATCTCCATAATAATCAAAGGACTCAGAGTAAAATGTAATTTCTGGATATTCCTCAACCACATCAACCACCTCTGCCGCATATCCATAGCTTGACAAAATAATAATGTCCACATCTTCATCTGCCAGTTCCCTAATAGCTACTTCACACTGTCCACAATTTTCTTTAATGTTTTCTTTAACAATTAGGTCTATCTTAAGTTCCTGACAGGCGGTACTAACCCCTTCATAATGAAGTCCATTCCAGCCCTCCTCACTAGCTGAGCCAGACATTACAAAACCTACTTTTATAACATCATCCTCTTTCTTACCACGGCCCTCAAAGGTAATAATCACAAGCACTGTTACAACAAAGATAACAACTGCCAATATAAGCAAGATGTTTTTTAATTTTTTATTCTTCATATATTTTCACACCCTCCACATACCAGTCAAATGAATTAAGCATTACCTCATCCGGCATATTTTCTCCTTCCGGTATTCTAATATTCCCTTCATTGTCAACTACCGGACCGTAGAACACATCATAGGTTCCCGCGTCCAGCATTGCCTTCTTTTCCGACACAACATTTGCAATTCCTGGCTTAACATTAGCAGTTAATGGTGCTAGTTCTATAAGTCCAGACTCAGACCCTAACCAATAACTTTCAGAATAGTATCTTCCCTGCATATACTTCTCAATCTGAGGAGTATAAAACGCTGACCAATTCCAAACTGGAGCTGTAAGGAAACTATTAGGATAAAGACTACTGTTATCCATATTGTAGCCTATGGACCACACTCCTTTTTCCTCTGCCACATCTAGAGGTGCTACACTATCACAGTGCATAGCAATAATATCTACACCACATTCATCAACGAGTATTTCTGCTCCCTGCCTGTTCATGTTATAATCGGTCCAAGACTCTGTCCAAATCACGTGAACTGTGGCATCTGGATTTACTGATTTTACCCCTATGGTAAATGCATTAATACCTCTGTTAACCTCTGATATAGGAAATGCTGCAACATACCCTATTTCATTCGACTCGGTCTGCAATCCTGCCAAAACTCCACTTAGATATCTCATTTGATATATACGACCGAAGTATGTAGTAATATTATCACTAGTTTCAGTACCTGTTGCATGTAAGAAAACCACATCTGGATATTTCTCTGCAACCTTAACTATCCATTCTCCATAATTAAAGGAATTACAGATAATTACTTCACAGCCCTCATTAATCATATTCTCCATTACTTCCATACAGCTTTCATCATATGGTACATTCTCCTTATATATAATCTCAAAGTTTAAGTCATTGGCACTTTTATTAATTCCTTCATAATGAGACTGTCCCCAACCCTTATCATCCACTTCTCCATTGTACAAAATTCCAACCTTGGTGGTTCCTATTTCCTGCTCTTGATTCAGATATCTTCCTGTAATAAAAAATATACCTACAATGATAATTGAAAGTATAGCTAATGATATAATGGCGATTTTCTTCATGCTACGTACCTCTTTTTTTCTTGATTTGAAATCTATATAAATAACTAATTTCCCAAGTGTAATTATATCACGCTCGTAAATAATTAAGTGGTTTTGCGTAAAAATAGCCCATTTTTGAGTATAAAAAGTTTCACATAAACAAAGACAGGTGAAATCTTTACCTGTCTTTGTTTATCGTTTTTAATTAAATATCACTTCTAAAGCTTCAACCAGCGAAGCAACGCAAACTATTTCAATTCCCAATTCTTTCATATTTTTATCGTAGTTTGACTTTGGGATTACGCATCTGGAAAATCCCATTTTTGCAGCTTCCTTCACTCGTTGCATAATATTAGTTGCACCTCTGATTTCGCCTGCTAATCCTATTTCTCCAATAATCATGGTTTCATCACTTATAGGAATATTCTTCATACTTGATGCTATTGCACATGCAATGCCTAAATCAATAGCAGGGTCACTTATACGCATACCTCCAGCTATATTAACATATGCATCAAAGCCCCATAAATTTAATCCTGCTCTCTTTTCCATAACTGCCATAATAAGATTTACTCTGTTATAATCCACACCTACAGAAGTACGTCTAGGCATATTAAAATTGGTCTGGCTGACAAGGGCTTGCAGTTCTACTAAAATAGGTCTTGTACCTTCTATAGATGAAACTACAACTGAGCCTGATACCCCTTGCGGTCTTCCGTTCAGCATAACCAAAGAAGGATTATCTACCTCCTCAAGACCTTTTTCTGTCATGGTAAATACACCTATTTCATTGGTAGAACCAAATCTGTTTTTTACTCCTCTAAGTATTCTAAAACCATTATTACGGTCACCTTCAAAATAAAGTACTGAATCAACCATGTGTTCTAAGGTTCTAGGACCAGCCACAGTTCCCTCTTTTGTAACATGACCGACAATAAATATGGCAACTTCCTGCTGTTTTGCAAGTTGCATAAGTCTCGCTGTTACTTCCCTTACCTGAGTAACTGTACCAGGTGCAGAGCTTATCTCGTCCACAACCATAGTCTGTATAGAGTCTATTACAACAACTGCTGCGTTACTCTTTTGAATTGCAGTGCCAATATTGTCCATGTCATTATCACAAAGAAGCATCATATCCTTCTCAAATGTCCCAATGCGTTCAGCACGCATCTTTATTTGAGACAAAGATTCCTCTCCCGATATATATAATATTTCTGTTCCTGAGTGAACAAGATTTCTACACATCTGCAAAAGTATGGTAGACTTACCTATACCTGGGTCTCCACCAACCAAAACAAGGGAGCCTTTTACTATACCGCCTCCCAAAACTCTATCTAATTCTGTTATACCTGTTTTTATACGACTTTCATCTGCAGTAGTTACCCTTAAAATACTAGTAGGCGCAACAGCATCCTTCTTGATAGAAGTATGCTTGCTTGCGCCTACTGTAATCCTCTCTTCAACAAATGTATTCCAGGAACGACACCCTGGACATTGGCCTAACCACTTGGCAGATTCATAGCCGCATTCCTTACAGTAAAAAATCTGTTTTTCTTTAGCCACTATAATCTCCTTTATAACCTATGGTTTTTTATTAAATCTTCTCAACAAGAATATCTACTTTCTTGTCTGCGCCAAGCTCTACACTGAGATTCAGCTTACCACCAAGGTTTGTCTTCATCTTTCCTGCATATACTTTATCAATATGAATTTTGTATTCTTTTTCTGCTTCAAGCTCTAATGTGACCTGTGCATCTGCAGCACCTTCAACAATAAGATTAACCGCCTTGTCTGTTGCTCTGAATTCATGTACTGTAGTACCTGGTACTGATTCATAAACAAACATTCCGTTTCTCTCTAATTTTGTAATCTCATTGAAAGTCTTTATCTTATAAATGTCACCATTGTAATTAAAGCCATCTTTTTTAGTCTTGCTTGTAAGCTGGTAATTACCAAAGCTCAAAGAGCCATTCTCTTCCTCGCGAATTAAATCGTCAATAACTGCCATCCCTGTTCCTCCATCGTATTTTTTGAGTCCGTACAATCAAATCATATACATGTATTTATTATACAATAACACTCACTTTTTTTCTACATATTTTTACTTAATATTTAGTGAACTTTACCTGTCCTTCCACAACGGAAATACTTACTTTGTTGTCCCCATTAATTGCCCCTTTTAGAATTTCCTCAGCCAGCTTATCTTCTATCTCATTTTGAATAGTACGCTTAAGTGGTCTTGCACCATATTTTTTATCATAACCTTTTTCGAAAATGAAATTCTTAAGAACATCCCCATAAGAAAGAGTAATACCCATCTGCTTTTTAGCTCTGTTTTTAAGTTCTCTAAGCATAAGAGATGTAATATCTTTAATGTTATCTTTTGTGAGTGCTCTAAACACAATTACATCATCGATACGATTGATAAACTCAGGTTTAAACATTCGTTTAACCTCTTCCATGACATTTTTCTTCATGTCATCATGGTCTTTATCATCATTACTAGCACCTGAAAATCCTAACTGTTTTGGGTCAATAATTTTCTGCGCACCTGCATTACTAGTCATTATTATAACTGTGTTTTTAAAATCCACCTTACGGCCTTGCGAATCTGTTATATGTCCATCATCAAGAACCTGTAAGAGCACATTAAACACATCCGGATGAGCCTTTTCTATCTCATCAAAAAGAATCACTGAATACGGATTTTTACGCACCCTCTCACTGAGCTGACCACCATCCTCAAAACCTACATATCCCGGAGGCGAACCTATCATCTTAGACACGCTATGTTTCTCCATGTACTCAGACATATCAACTCTTATAAGTGAATTTTCATTGCCAAACATAGCCTCAGCAAGTGCCTTAGATAATTCTGTCTTACCAACACCTGTTGGACCAAGGAATAGAAACGAACCAATAGGACGCTTAGGATCCTTAAGTCCTACTCGACCTCTTCTTATAGCCTTAGAAACAGCGTCAACAGCCTCATTTTGACCAATCACTCGTTTGTGTAAAATCTCTTCTAATTTGAGGAGTCTTGCAGACTCCGAAAGAGTAATCTTATTAACAGGAACCTTAGTCCAAACAGATACAACGTCTGCCACATCATCATCTGTAACTACTAAGCCCTGATTTTCTTTTTCTTTTAAATTAGCTCTAGCCTTTTCTATTTTTTTAGATGCCTTATCTATGGCTTTCTTGGTCTGGGACGCCCTTTCAAAATCTCCCTCTACAAGAGCATCCTCCAATTCTTCCTGAAGAAGCTTGTATTCTTCTTCTGCCTTAATAATAGATTTATCTTTTGTAAAAAGTCCTAACTTCTTTCTTGATGCAGCCTCATCTACAAGGTCTATAGCCTTGTCAGGAAGAAATCTATCATTAATATATCTGATTGAGTATTCTGTCGCTGCCATAACAGCTGAATCATCAATCTGAACTCCGTGATGTGCTTCGTATTTTTGTCTTAAACCGTAAAGAATTTCTATAGTTTCTTCCTTCGTAGGTTCTTCTACATATACCGGCTGAAAACGTCTCTCTAAAGCAGCGTCCTTCTCAATATATTTTCTATATTCTGTTCTTGTGGTGGCACCTATCATTTGTATTTCACCACGAGATAAAGCAGGTTTTAAAATATTAGATGCATCAATAGCACCTTCAGCTCCTCCTGCACCAATAATTGTGTGAAGCTCATCAACAAATAAAATTATATTACCTGCACTCTTAACTTCACCAATAACTTTCTTTATTCTTTCCTCAAACTCACCTCTGTATTTAGAACCTGCCACCATAGCAGACAAATCGAGACTAACAATTCTCTTATCTGCTAACACTTCAGGAACATTTCCTGCAGCAATGAGCTGATTCAAACCCTCAACCACAGCAGTCTTACCTACACCTGGTTCGCCGACAAGGCAAGGATTATTTTTCATTCTACGACATAAAATCTGCATAACTCTCTCAATTTCAGAGTTGCGGCCTATAACAGGGTCCAAATCTCCATCAGCTGCAGCCTTTGTCATATCCTTACTAAACTGACTTAAAGTAGATGCCTGTGTTTTTTTCTTGGATGTAGGGCTCTTTATCGCAGCAAATTCTTTTTTGGCTGCAACTGGGTCCATTCCACAAGCACTCATTATATCTATATACATTTTAGGAATGTTCATTGACATAGAATTTAGAAGCTTAGTAGCTGCCAAATCGTTAGCCTTTAAAATAACAATCAAAAAATGTTCTGTTCCAATCTTGTCTGTATGAGTTTTTTTAGCTTCTTTTTCACTTAAAGAAAGAAGAGTTTTTAATTTTTCAGAATAAGCATCTGGTTTTAATTTCTTTCTTGAAATCTCCTGACTGCCCACAAGGTATTCTCTAACCACCTCTGGCTTTGCTCCATTTTCATTGAGAATTTTCCAAGCCGAGCCTGCAGGATATGTTATCAGTGCATATAATAAATGCTCTGTTCCAATATAGCTATGTTTCATGCTCTCAGCAGTTTCAAACGCAACATCTAAAACCTCTTTAGCTTGTAGTGTATACTCTAGTTTCATAAAATACCTCCATTTTGAATGTCATCAAATTCTTTGTACATATCTGAAATAATCTGATGCATCTCAGCAAGGCTAATATCCTTACATATAGCTTCTGCCACCATCATACGCATTCCCACATTCATAGTTTCAATGTGTTTTGGCTTTGACTCAACAGACACACAAACCACTGCCCCTTTTCGTCTATCCAACTTTAAATACCCATCATTGCGAAGTATGGCATAAGCCTTGTTAACCGTATGCATGTTAACACCCAACTCATCCGCCAATTGTCTTACCGAGGGCAAGGAATCTCCATCTTTAATTTTATCTTGCGCTATTCCAATAACAATCTGATTTCTAAGTTGCATATAAATTGCTTCATTACTATTAAAATCAATGGAAATAAGCATACCTATCCCTCTTTTCTACATATGACTATCCTTCATATACCTGATATGGGTATATACATTGCTACCTTTACAATATATATACCCATATCTTACATTTTAAATAATCATAAAACAAAATTACTGTTCGTCTATAGCTTTACCTATATCGTTACGCATATATTTATTCTCAAAATCAATCCATTCTGTAGCCTTATATGCATTGGCTCTTGCTTCCACCAAATCACTGCCCTTAGCAGTAACACCTAATACACGGCCACCATTTGTAAGAACTCCCTTATCAGATGCCTTAGTTCCTGCATGGAACACATAGTAATCATCCTTATCCTTGAAGGAGTCTAATCCATTAATCACAAAACCTTTTTCGTAATGCTCTGGATAACCATCAGAGGCAAGAACTACACAAACTGCTGCCTTATCTTCAAAATCAAGTTCAATTTCATCAAGCTTGCCATCAATACATGCCTCAAACACGTCTATAATATCATTCTTCATACGAGGAAGAACAACTTGTGTCTCAGGATCGCCAAATCTTGCATTGTACTCAAGAACCTTAGGTCCATCCTCTGTAAGCATAAGACCACAGAAAAGTACTCCTGTAAAATCTCTTCCCTCTGCTTTCATGGCATCCATTGTTGCCTGATATATATTTTCCTTACAGAACTTATCTACTTCATCTGTATAGAATGGACTAGGTGAAAATGTACCCATACCACCAGTGTTAAGACCCTGGTCACCATCCTTGGCTCTCTTGTGATCCTGTGCAGATGCCATAGGCTTAATGTGTGTGCCATCACAGAAGCAAAGAACAGAAACCTCACGACCTGTCATGAATTCTTCAATTACAATCTTGTCTCCAGCTGAACCAAACTGCTTATCAAGCATAAGAGTTTTAACGCCTTCTTTTGCCTCCTCAAGGTTGTTACAGATAAGAACACCCTTACCTAAGGCAAGACCATCTGCCTTAAGAACTATAGGCATCTTAGCTGTTTCAAGATAAGCCAGAGCTGCATCTGGATTGTCAAATGTTTCATATGCAGCTGATGGAATACCATACTTCTTCATCAAATCCTTTGAAAATGCTTTGGAGCCTTCAATAATAGCAGCATTCTTAGCGGGTCCAAACACTCTCATTCCAGCCGCCATAAACGCATCAGCAACACCTGCTACAAGTGGATCATCTGGTCCGATTATTGTTAAATCTATCTCTTTTTCTTTAGCAAAAGCTACAAGAGCAGGTGCATCCATAACTGATATATCTACGCACTCTGCAACCTCAGCAATACCAGCATTACCAGGTGCTGCATAAAGCTTAGAAACTCTCTTGCTTTCGCTACATTTACATGCAATAGCGTGCTCTCTTCCGCCGCCACCAACTATAAGTACTTTCATATTGTGCTCCTTCCGTACATTTATGAAAATTTGTTAATTTGTTATTCTTATTTATTGTTCGCAATTTTATTTATGGCTGCTGGCAAAAGCTTCCACTCTGCCTCTTCCATAACTCTACGCTGTAGTATCTCTGGTGTGTCTCCTTCTTTAACCTCAACAGCCTTCTGCATGATAATTGGACCTGTGTCAGTGCCTTTATCTACATAGTGCACTGTAGCACCTGTAAGCTTAACCCCTCTTTCAAGAGCTGCCTCATGAACCTTAAGTCCATAATATCCTGTACCACAGAAAGAAGGAATAAGAGATGGGTGAATATTGATAATCTTGTTCTCATACTTATCTATCATAGCCTCAGGTATAACAACAAGGAAACCTGCTAAAACAATTAAATCAGGATTATAGCTATCTACTTTATCAAGAAGAGCTTCGTTAAATTTTGCTCTGTCAGAATAATCCTTAGGAGAGACAACCACATCCTCAATACCTGCTTTTTTTGCGCGTTCCAAAGCATAAACATCATAGTTATTGCTTATCACTGCAACTATCTCAGTATTAGTTATATCACCTGTATTAACTGCATCAATTATAGCTTGTAAGTTGGTTCCACCTCCTGAAACCATAACTACAACTCTTAACATAATTCAACTCCCTTTTCGCCGGCCTTAATTTCACCAATAACAAAGGCATCTTCACCAGCTGCCTTTACAGCCTCCATAGTCTTATCTACATCCGCAGGATCAACTGCAAGCACCATACCAATACCCATGTTATATGTATTGTACATCATCTGCTCTTCGATATTTCCCTTCTTAGCCATGAGCTTAAAGATTGCAGGTACCTCATAAGAATCTTTCTTAACTGAAGCAACTACACCATCAGGAAGCATACGTGGAATGTTCTCATAGAATCCACCACCAGTAATATGACTACAACCCTTAATAGTAACGCCAGCTTCCTTCACTGAGCGAAGAGCCTTAACATAAATTTTTGTTGGAGCAAGAAGAGCCTCTCCAAGAGTCTTTCCTAACTCATCATAGTATGTATTTAATGACTCTGCTGTCATGTCAAACACCTTACGAACAAGAGAAAAACCGTTACTATGTACACCACTTGATGCAATACCAACAAGAACATCACCTGGCTTAATACTCTTACCTGTGATAAGGTCTTTCTCATCAACGATACCTACTGCAAATCCAGCAAGGTCATACTCATCCTCAGGATAAAATCCTGGCATCTCAGCTGTCTCACCACCAATAAGAGCAGCATCTGACTGTGCACATCCATCAGCAACACCGCTTACGATGGTAGCAATCTTCTCTGGGAAATTCTTTCCACAAGCAATATAGTCAAGGAAGAATAATGGTTCACCACCTGCACATGCAATATCATTAACACACATGGCAACGCAATCAATTCCTATAGTGTCGTGTTTATCCATAATAAATGCGAGCTTAAGCTTAGTACCTACACCATCAGTACCTGAAACCAATGTAGGTTTCTCCATACCCTTAAACTTCTCCATTGAAAAAGCACCTGAGAACCCACCAATATTAGTCAAAACCTCTTCTCTCATTGTCTTCTTGATGTGTTCCTTCATAAGCTCAACTGACTTATATCCTGCTTCAATATCAACTCCGGCATTTTTGTAATCCATTTTTAATTCCTCCTAAATGTTAGAATGATTTTTCATCTCATTTATTATAGTGTAAATAGAACAGTTTGTAAACCTGCAAATTAACTTTAAACCACACAAAAAAAGTCGATTAAATCCTTTATTTTTGTACATATTTTATTGATTGCCAATTTCAAATATGTTAAAATATAGTTTGGGGTTAAGTTTTTATTTGAAATAGGGGGTATTATCGTGAGACAAAAGAAAAACAAAAGACTCAATATAGGTTTTTTTACATGTCATCTAGATAACGATTATGCATATGAAGTATGTAAAGGTGTAGATTACGCAGCTAAGGAATTGGATGTTAATTTAGTTGTCTTCCCTGGAATGTATATGAACGCATCATATAACGATCCGAAGAACGCAAGATTTGATTACCAGTACAATTCCATCTTTTATTATGCGTCAAAACATACGCTTGATGCACTTATTGTTTCCATTGGTTCTATCGGTAGCTTTCTCTCTGAAAGCGACATGATAGCTTTTCTCAAGAATTTCGACATACCAATAATCACTATAGAAATTGAAATACCAGGATATCCATGCGTCTATACAGAAGGTAAAACTGGTATGCGTCAGGCAATAGAACATCTCATCAAGGAACACAACAAAACTAAAATTGGTTTTGTAAGTGGTCGTAAAGAGAATGCCGACGCAAAAGAGCGTCTTGAGACTTATAAACAGGTTCTCAAGGAGAATAATATTCCTTACGACGGCAATAAAGTTGTTTATGGAGACTTTTCTGAATTCACAGAAAATATTGTTCACGATTTATTAGACCGTAATCCAGACTTAGAGGCTATTGCTTTCGCCAACGACCAGATGGCAATAGGCGGATACACAGCAATTAAAGCTCGTGGTCTCGAAATAGGCAAGGATATTCTTGTGGTTGGCTATGATAACTCTCCTGCATCCATTGTCCTTGAGCCAATGCTTACTACTGTACACAATCAGATTATGGATATGGGTTACCATTCTGTTTATGAAGCTATTAATCTTATCAACACAGGTTCCACTTCAATGTCGGTTTTAAATTCAAGTCTGATTGTTCGTTCTTCATGCGGATGTAGCGATTTTAATCTCCTTAAGATAGCTGATTCAAATGCTACATTTGGCAAAACAGAAGACATATACGAAGAAATTGCAAAAATCAACAAATACTTATTCAAAGATTATACTGACGCTTTTTACTACAACGAACTTATCCTCAAGTTCAATCCTTTACTGAAATTAATACTTGAACCAATCATTGTAAAAGGTGACTTAAAATTTGATAAAGATATAATAACAGACTATTTAGGAGAACTTTTAGATTCTGATTTGATAGTAAACTATTTCAATACAGATAAGTTCACCTACGCAATCAAGAGATTAAATAACCTGTTTCTTCAGTTATCCCCTAATGAGACATTGTCTAATGCTATATCACAATTATTTGCACACATTATGTCATCAATCTTGTTGCACACCTCTAACAGATTGTATAACACTGTAAGACAGCACAAGTCCAGCATATGGTCATCTATGTACATCACTAGAGATACCCTTACATATAGCGATGACGAAGAATCTTGTTTCAAGCTTATTATGGAGAAGCTTGAGGAATCGCATTTTGACAGTTCATTCATATACATTTATGAAGACCCTGTTATGTTGATGCCTAACGGTTCATGGAAAATACCAAAGACATTATACTTACAGGCTTGTGATGACAACGGTATGATAACCTACCTTTCGGGTGACAGCCGACTTATTTCATCAGAAAAAGTTTTCAACAACGAATACACACCTAAGGACAGACGTAGAACAATGGTAATCACTCCATTGTTCACAAATAACATTCAATACGGCTTGTTTATAGGTGAAATAGACATAAAATTCTTTGGCAATATTTACCCAACAACTCTTCAGCTTGCTATGTCACTTAACTTTATCTCTCTCATGAAGCAGCAGCTTTCTACCCAGAAAAAGCTTGCTATATCTGCTGCAGAGTTAAACGAGAAAAACAAACTGTTAAACAGGTTATCCATAACAGACGCACTCACAGGAATTAACAATCGTCGTGGATTCCTTGACAGTGTGCAAGCGCAGGTTAATTCTCACTTCAATGAGGGTAAACACGCTATGCTTGTCTTCGCGGATATGGATAACCTTAAACAGGTAAATGATATCTTTGGCCACAAAGATGGTGATTTTGCAATAAAGAGCATATCTCAAATTTTAACTAAGAGTTTTGATAAGGACGATATAATCGGACGTATTGGCGGTGACGAATTTGTTGCTTTTGCTTTTCTTGATGACCCAAAGAAACCTAGCAACATAAGAGCTACTATTTCTGAATTATCTAAGGAATTAAATGATACATGCGGAAAGCCATATTATATCGACATCAGTATAGGAATCAGTACTTTTACTTGTACGCCTACACTGAACATAGAAGAAGCTCTTCACAATGCTGACACTGCATTGTACGAAAACAAAAAGAACAAGAGAACAAACATAATAAAACCTTCGCTCTAAGCGAAGGTTTCATTGTAAATAGCCACAGTTGTGTCGGCCTTATTCATGGTGTAGAGGTGAATACCTGCTACACCATTATTTTTTAAATCTTTTATCTGATTCACTGCGTATTCTATTCCAGCCTTCTTCATATCATCAGGATTGTCTCCATATTTAGCAATAAGATTACTTAATTCCTGAGGAACTGATGAACCGGAAAGCTTAACACTTGTGCCAAGCTGATTAGCAGCTGTAATAGGCATAATACCCGCATGTACTGGAACATTAATCCCAACCTTACCAGCCTTATCCATAAAATCATAAAATACGTTATTATCAAAAAACATCTGTGTAATAAGACAATTCATGCCCATATCCACCTTATGTTTTAAATATTTCAAATCATCTTCCTGATTCAATGATTCTGGATGAACCTCCGGATAACAGGCACCCGCGATAAGGAATTCTCCTGCTTTATTTATTTCAGGAATAAGGTCTGATGCATACTTAAACTTACGATTAACAAAATCCTCGTCTGACATATCTCTAGGCTTGTCTCCTCTTAAAGCCAGTATATTATGAATCTGCTTAGATGACAACTCGTCCAAAATATTGTGAAGCTTTTCATCGTCCATTCCAACAGCTGTCATATGTGCCAAAGCTTCAACCTCACAAATATGCTGAATATACGCAGCTATTGTGGCTGTTTTCTTACTATTGCTACCACCGGCACCATAGGTAACACTGATAAAATCCGGTTTCAATGTTTTTATTTTATCTAATGTTTTAAATATTTCGTAAATATCATCATCTCGCTTTGGAGGAAAAACCTCACAAGAAAATATAACTTTGTCCTTTGTATGCTTAATCATTTTTATCCTCCTCATCTAACATAGCCAACATTTTTTCATACAATTCCGGCTCCTTGCGTTTAAGAGAAACTGGTTTAAATTCCTTATCCAAAATACAATGAGAGGTTTCTGCTACATGCTTTAACACAGTCATTGATTTATCATATATTTCATATGAAAAATAAAATTTAATCGGCGTCATCTTGTATAACTTTGGAACAATCTTCACAGTCTCACCATATCTTATGCTTTCAACAAATCTGCATTTTAAATCAAGCACAGGAATCACATATCCCATTTCATCAAACATATCGAAGGGTATTCCATAAAAATTAAGCATGTCTATACGTGTTTCTTCTAAATACCTTGCATAATTAGAATGATGAACAACCTGCATCATATCAGTTTCATAATAATTTATTTTTCTTTCGTAATATGAATATCTTTTATTTTTCATCTTTTTACTCCATTAGCCTATTTATTTGGCTTGTAATTTTTAAACATATTTAATGTTCTTGAAACAGCATCTTCAGGTCGTAAATTTTCTTCAGCTGATTTTACTTCCGTTGCCGCAACCTCAGCAAAGACACTATCTGCTACTTCTTTCTTTTCTGGCACTTCCGCAAAGGCACTGTCTGTTACTTCTTCCTTCTCTGACACTTCTGCAAAGACACTATCTGTTACTTCTTCCTTCTCTGGCACTTCTGCAAAGACACTGTCTGTTACTTCTTTCTTCCCTGACACTTCGGAAAAGGCACTGTCTGTTACTTCTTCCTTCTCTTGCATTTCAGAAAAGGCACTGTCTTCGAAACCTTCAACACTCTCATCAACGGTTTCTCCCTCAAATGCTTTTATCTGATTTCTTGTTTCAAGCTGTCTAAGCTTCATTCTTTCATTATAAAGCTCAAAAGAAAGCAACTGTCCAAGTTCCAAAATCTGTGCATATCTATCGTCCTCGCTAAGCTCCTTTAGGCTAGCCATAAGCTCAGCCTTATTATCAGCTATAAGCTTTGCTTTCTCCTCAAGAACCTGAACCATTCTGCCATACTGATTATTAATCATCTCATAGGCCTGAGCTACTACATCATTAACCTCTGTAAGCATTTCATCAGTATATATAAGTGATGCCGCGTATATATCGTTAGCCGTTCTAAGTACCATCTTATCAGACTCATCCATACGCTCCATCTTAAAGCCGGAACCAACTGATGACATCCCCTTAGTCACACGAATTCGGCTTGCAGTCTGTTCTGCCTCATATACAATATCCTCAGCCTCTTTCTTAGCATCATTAATTATCTTACCTTTTCTGTCATTAAATTCTCTATACATTTTGAGCTCGCCATTAACAATATTTTCAAGCTCTCTAAGCATTAAAATTGTCTCATCCTTGTTAATTGCAACCTTGCCCATGGAAAGTGGTACACTCTGTCCATTTTCCACCACATCTATCAATCTCTCAATTATCTGTTCTGATTTTCCTTTTTCCATAATATACTCCTGTAACTCATAATGTGAACAAAGAAAATAATACAATCTTTTTTAACGTAAATCAAGGTTTTTATCCATACCATATCATGACATAGACAAAAACCTTGATTAAAATGCAAAATTCACTATGTGATTATTTGTACGATACCAGTTCGGATACTTCCTTACGTGGTGTTGGTTCTGGCATAAAAGCTGGCACACCAATCGGAATCACAGCAGCTACAGTCTGTCCTTCTGGAATTTCAGCCACTTCTGCAATCTTAGCATCATCGAATATACCTAATATAACGCTTCCAATCCCCTTATCATGAGCTGCAAGACAAAATGTCTGTGCCGCAATTCCTGCATCAAACATTTCCCAACCTGTCCCCTTACTAGTGGTAAAACTTCCATCTCTCTCATATCCACATCTTCCGTTAACCTGTAATAATAAAACAAGGTTATTGCACTTACTAACAGTCTTACTATTATGCTCAAATCCAAGAAGACAATCCTCGCATATTTTATTGATAATCTCCTTGTCCTGAATAAGCATATATCTAAGTGTCTGTGTGTTCTTCCATGTAGGTGCCATTCTAGCAAGGTCTATGATTTCTTCAAATAATTCCTTGCTAATCAATTCATCTGAAAATCTTCTAACACTTCTTCTTGTTTTAATACATTCTATTACGTTCATTATAATCTCCTTTGATGTGTATTTTTTCTTGAAAGTATATTTAAAATATGTTACTCTAAATCCTGCGTAAGTCAGACAAGTGATTGCGGCTGCCACAAGGCAGGTGAGGAAAGTCCGGGCTTCATAGGGCAGGATGCCGGATAACGTCCGGTGGAGGTGACTCCCAGGCTAGTGCAACAGAAATATACCGCCAGCATATGCTGGTAAGGGTGGAAAGGCGAGGTAAGAGCTCACCGCAGTCCTGGTAACAGGGCTGGCTCTGTAAACCCCATCCGAAGCAAGACCAAATATAAGACGATGCAGTTGCCCGCTGGGTCTTTAGGTAGGTCGCTTGAGTCTTATGGTAACATAAGATCTAGATAGATAATCACTCTCGACATAACCCGGCTTATAGTCTGGCTTACCACTTATAAAAATATATCTAATTATCTACGATTCGCCATGCCATATCTTATACATACGCCACAGCACAACTGGTTTTCTTCGCATTACTCCATGTAAGACATCTTTCTATAGCACTCTTAGACATCTTCTGGTATTTTTCAAACAACTGCTCTTTAGTATAATTACCACTAAGAACATCAATCATCATATTTCGAT
Organism: Lachnospiraceae bacterium; assembly: GCA_015057525.1. GTDB lineage: Bacteria > Bacillota > Clostridia > Lachnospirales > Lachnospiraceae > Coprococcus_C. Next base: position 33,732 of record SVEE01000010.1, read on the forward strand.
ATTTTACAAAAATTTGCTTCCTTGAAGAAGCATCCATAAGTCCAAAAATAAAACGTGTTCTAATCGGAAGATTAATATACATCTCTGCATATAAATCATCACCGTCTTCACAATCTAAATGTTGCTCTAATAATTCAAAAAACTGATTTTTCTCCTGATTAGGTATTCCTGCATGAATAGCCGTAAGTTGCTTACAATAGCTCTTTAAATCAGGAGTAGTTACATCGAAGGTCTGAAGTCCATATATATGAAAAACATCTTTATACATCTGAAGACGCATTCTCTCCATATACTGGCTCTTATTTATGACCATCCACATGGCCGCATCAAAGTCATCAGCTGTTTCAGCATATATGAGGGAATAAATGTTGTAAACAACCACTGAAAGCATATAGTCTTCAATGTCATTTTCACTACCTGAAAAGAAAGTCAAAGCTCTCAATTTAGCCCCAAGACTTCTAAATTCATTCTCAGTTAGCTCCAAATCACTGATTATCTTCAATGAGTCCATTCTTTTTTCAAAGTACTGTTGCATTTGTAATAAGTTAATCTTGTTTCCGTTTTCCATAGGCCCTCCTCCTTTCGCCCATACCACTGTCAACAAGTTATCCTATATAGTAAAAATAGCCAGCCCGATCCCCCAATCAAGCCGGCTTCTTCATATATATAATTATAAATCAATTCATATAAAATGTCACTAAATTTTAATGAATTTTAAGTAAAATTTCCCAAATTTTTATGAGTTAATTTTGTAGAACAAAATTAATTTAGATATCAAAACATCCCCCACCTACAAACTCTCTTAAAATAGAATTTTTAGGCACATTTGTTACATCCTGACTAAGGAAATAATCCAGAAACTTAAGAAGTCTCTTCGCCTCATAATATTCTGGACAATCAGTTGGAACTGCAAAAAGCAAAGGCTCCGCAAACTGCTTGATAACACTTAATTCGTATATCAATGCAGAATTAAACATTACATCTGCTTCCTCCTGAAATGGGAAGATATATTTTTCCTCTCCTCTTCTTACAGAAGGCCACATTGCAATAGTATCCTTAGCATTGTTACCTCTTGTTCTCGCATCTCTTACAATTCTTCTAATAAGTCTTCCGTCTGTAGTTGGAATACGATTATGTATATCAACATTAAGCTGTGTAAGAGCACTTATATAAACCTTAAATTTACTGTCGTTAGGAAGCTCACTAGTCATACGAGGATTTAAAGCATGAATTCCCTCAGCAACGAGAACATCACCTTTGTTAAGTTTCATTTTCTTACCCTTGTATTCCTTCTTTCCAATTGTGAAATTAAAGGTTGGAATCTCAACTTCTTCACCCTTTAAAAGCTTGCTCATATCGGAGTTAAAAAGTTCTAAATCCATAGCCTCTATACATTCAAAATCATAATTGCCATTTTCATCTTTCGGAGTAAACTCTCTATCTACAAAATAATTATCAAGAGCAAGAGGGTATGGTCTTAATCCATGGGCTCTGAGCTGTACACTTAATCTATGAGAAAATGTTGTTTTACCAGATGAACTTGGTCCAGCAATAAGAACAATCTTTTTCTCTCCCGCCTCTATCATATCTGCAATATGAGCAATTTGTTTTTCCATGAGCGCTTCCTGAACAAGCATAAGCTCATTAATTCCACCATCAGTTATACAATCATTTAATTCTCCTACATTGTTAACATCCAATGTCTTGCTCCACTCATCAGATGTCTTTAAAACATTAAAAAGTTTTTCCTGTGGAACAAATGCAGGCAATTCACTTGGATTTTCCTTCTTAGGAGCCATGAGAACAAATCCGTCATCATACATAATAAGATCAAAGAGCTTTATGTAACCAGTAGATGGAACCATGTAACCATAAAAATAATCAACATATCCATCTAAGCCATACATATTTACTTTTGATGCTCTTCTGTATTTGAAAAGCCTCTCTTTTGCTTTCATACCCTGAGCTGCAAATCTTGCAATAGCTTCCTGAGTACCAACGGATTCTTTAACAATGGCTATATCTTGAGCAACCAGTTCATCCATTCTCGATTTAACCTTATCAAGAAGTTCAGCACTAAGAGCTACCTCATCAGAAATAAGCTTACAGAAATATCCCTTGCCAACTGAATACATTACGTTTACACAGTGATTAGTTTTGCTCTCAAGAACATCAGCAAAAGCCTTAACCAATATAAGCGTCAAACTTCTCTTATATGTCTCGATACCCATAACCGAACTTGTTGAAACAAGCTCTAGCTTGCAATCTTTATCAATTGCATTGCCTAACTCACAAAGCTTATCATCCTTTATTGCCAAAACATAGTTATACTTATCCGCTACAAAGTACTCCTCTATAAACTTTGCAATTGTAGTAGATTTATCTACCGAATAAGTCTCATTGCCCACGCTAACATTAATTTTCTCCATAGTGTAACCTCCTTAAACAATGTATATTTACAGTTTTTCACATTTTTTAAACCACTACGAACGGCACACCAACATCCGCCATCAGTATCTTAGCATCAATTTTAAGATTAGTTAAGTAATCATACATGTACTTCATGAAAATTTTCTCGATGCCATAGTGAGTGGCATCTATAATAATCAATCCATCATCCACAGCATCTATTCCATCATGATGACCTATATCTCCGGTAATAAGGCATTGCACATTTTTATTAATTGCAACATCGATTACACTCTTTCCAGAGCCTGGACATATACCTATTCTATCTACTTTTTGTTGTATATCTCCATATATCATCACATTATTCAAATCAAATTGTTCTTTGACTTTAACACCCAATTCTTTAACTGTAACAGGTTCTTCAAGAAAACCAATTTGACCAATACCTTCACCCTCACAGGTTTCTTCAAGAACCTCTTGATTAACTAGGTCAAGCTTATTTGCAGCTAGCTTTGCCATACCACCCTTTGTGTCAAAATTTGTGTGCATGGCATAGCATACAATACCAGCTTCAATCAATGAAAGTATTTTCTCACCTACAGCCGTATCTCCGTTGATACGCTTTAGACCTGAAAATATCATTGGATGATGCGTTATAATCATATCCACATTCTCATTGATTGCTTTATTACACACTTCAACTGTTGCATCTACAGCCAACAAAATCTTTTTAACCTCTTTGTCTCTTCTTCCTACCAAAAGACCTACATTGTCCCATCCAAGAGCATACTCTCGAGGCGATTGTTCTTCTAATATTTTAATAATATCCTGACACAACATAATTATCACACTTATCCTTCTAAGTATATTTTTGTAAGGCTTTCTTAATCACCTTATTTTGCATATTTATTTCATCTATTCGATTATTAGACTTCTTTGTACATACTTTTTCAAGATTTGCTATAATTTGAAGATTAGTCTGCTCTTGTTTAAGCAAATAATCCTTTAGTACAACATCTTGTTTTTCTAGTAATATTGGACCGTACAGCAATTCCTCTTCACTATACAAAACTTCCCTTTGTCCAATGGACTCTGCCTTGATTACAGTGTAATATTTACCTTCATCTATAAGCATATTCTCGTCTACAATACAATATCCACACTCTAGCAGAAAAGTTCTCACAAGTCCAACATCTGATTGCGGCTGTAGAACAAGCTTTATTCCATGTTCTAAATGTCTTATTCCATTTTGAAGAATGCGCACCATAAGAGGACCACCCATACCTGCAATAACAGCACAGTCGGCCTCTCCTACTTCCAGCTTGTCAAAGCCATCAGACAATCTCACTTCAATCTGATTAACCAATCCATATGTAGCAATATTATCTTTAGCAATATTGACTGGACCTTTTTTTACGTCCATAGCAATAACCTTTCTAGCTCTGCCTGTTTGAACCAAGTAGGCAGAAACAAAAGCATGGTCACAACCAATATCCGCAACATACTCACCGGACACCATATCTGCAACGGCCTGCATTCTTTTTGATAGTTTTATTTCTGACATATATTTTGTCCTTATCTTAGTTGTTGTCCTCAAGATAATCTCTAAGCTTTCTACTTCTGCTTGGGTGTCTGAGCTTTCTTAAGGCTTTTGCCTCTATCTGTCTAATACGCTCTCTTGTTACCTTGAATTCTTTTCCTACCTCTTCAAGAGTTCTAGCTCTTCCATCATCAAGACCAAATCTAAGTCTTAATACCTTCTGTTCTCTTTCTGTCAATGTTCCAAGAACTTCAACAAGCTGTTCCTTAAGAAGTGTAAATGCAGCAGCCTCTGCTGGAACAGGAACATTCTCATCCTGAATAAAATCACCAAGATGGCTATCTTCTTCCTCACCAATTGGTGTTTCTAAAGATACTGGTTCCTGAGAAATCTTAAGAATCTCTCTTACTCTCTCTACTGGTATATCCATCTCAGCTGCAATTTCCTCTGGAAGAGGCTCTCTACCTAATTCCTGAAGAAGCTGTCTTGATACTCTGATAAGCTTATTTATTGTCTCAACCATGTGAACAGGAATACGAATAGTTCTTGCCTGGTCAGCGATAGCTCTTGTTATAGCCTGTCTTATCCACCAAGTCGCATAAGTACTAAACTTATAGCCCTTGCGGTAATCAAATTTCTCTACAGCTTTAATAAGTCCAAGATTACCCTCCTGAATAAGATCAAGGAAAAGCATACCTCTACCCACATAACGCTTTGCAATACTAACTACAAGACGAAGATTTGCCTCAGCTAATTTCTTCTTAGCTTCTTCATCTCCATCCTCCATACGCTTAGCAAGTTCAATTTCCTCCTCAGCAGAAAGAAGAGGCACCTTACCTATCTCTTTAAGATACATTCTTACAGGGTCTTCTATACTTACACCGTCAGGCACAGATAAATCTATATGCTCTATATCAACCTCTACATCCTCATCATCAGTATCAATAAGGATGTCATCTGGTTCCTCATCGTCATCTGTTATAGTTAAAACATCTATACTGTGCTCATCTAAGAACTCAAAAATAGCAACCATACGCTCTGTAGTGAGTTCTATTTCTTTACAGTCATTAAAATGATTGATTATTTCTGTATCCTCTATTACATTTTTCTTCTTCTTGGCAAGCTCAAGTAATTCAGCTAACTTAGCTGCAAACTTCTCCTCCAATGCCTGCTGGTCTTTTGCCTTATTCTCTTCCATTTTTTATCCTCCCATGGTGATTATATTCTATCCATTTTTTATTGATATATGCATTTTTGAAACATTAGCCTTCATAGTGATAAGCTGTTGGAACTTAACCATGTCATTAGCACATTGAGTTAATTCCCAATCTATCCTTGAAAGTTTTGTTTTCTTGATTACATCATTAATTGCTCTTTCTTTTTCTTCGGCTGTAATATCAAAGGGCAGTTCTGTTTGAAGAATAGTTGCAACTAATCTTTGTTTCTCCACATCATCAAACATATCTACTATTGCTGCCGGTTTAACCTCTCCAGTACTTCTATACTGTCTAAATAGTTCATCAGCAACTGCGCGATAATCCTCCTGAAGAAAATCCTCCTCAGATATTACGTCTTCTAAAATTTTAAATAAACCTGTATCATTGACCATCCAAGTTAGTAACAGCCTCTGTGGCTTATTAACATCATCTGCAGTGCTCTTTTGTTGCTTTGGTTGTTGTGGTTCGATTACAGCTGTATCCTTCTCAGAAATGCCTAGGGTTCCATATTTAGTAACCATGGCCTTAAAGCCGTCTTTATCCAAACTATATTTGTCTGAGACAACGTCAATGTAACTATGCCTAGCAACAATTTCTTCTATTGCAGAGATACGCTTAGCAGCATCCTTTGAAAACTTAATTTTATCTTCCGGATCTTTCAAATTGTAATCCTTTGCAATAGTGTCTATCTCAAAGACTATACCTGTCACCGCATCCTTTAATCGTTCTTCGAAGGCTTCACTGCCCAGATTCTTAATAAACTCATCCGGGTCCTTATAGGGTTGCATATTTATTATGCGTGTTGTTAATCCAATCTCCCTTAAAATGCTTATTGCCTTAAGAGTTGCTTTAGTACCTGCTCCATCGCTGTCATATGCCAAATAAACCTCATCAGTGTACCTCTTAATTATCCCTGCCTGTCCTATGGTAAATGCAGTTCCAAGAGAGGCAACAGCGTTATCAAAGCCTGCCTGATGCATGGAAATAACATCCATGTATCCCTCACATATAATTATTCCACGTCGTTTAGATCTTCTGGCAAGATTCATAGCGAATAAGTTATGACTCTTATCAAACACAGCAGTTTCCTTAGTGTTAATATACTTAGGTAAGCCATCTCCCAAAACACGACCACCAAAGGCAATTACCTTACCATTAATATCTAATATAGGTACCATAACTCTGTTCCAGAATTTATCTGTGGCGCCCTTACCCTCATGTATTTCTACAAGTCCGGAATCTTTCATCTGTGCATCTGTATAACCTTTATTCTTAAGGTATTTGTATAAATCATTTTCGTAAATATCTGAATAGCCCAGTGCAAAACGACTGATAGTATCTTCATTAAGGCCTCGATTCTGCAAATACTCCAAGGCCTTCTTGCCTCTGTCTGTTTTAGTCAACAGATAATGAAAATATGCTGCAGCAGTCTTATTCATATCCTTGAGCATAACCTTATAGTTTTCTCTGCTTTTTTGTTCTGCTGACATTTCCTGTTCTGGTAGTGAAATTCCACTCCTGTCAGCAAGCAGCTTAACTGCCTCTGGGAAACTATAATTTTCATACTCCATTATAAAAGTATATACATTTCCACCCACTCCACAACCGAAGCAATGGTACATTTGCTTATCACGGCTTACATGAAATGATGGTGTTTTCTCGTGATGAAACGGACAGCATGCTGAAAAAGTATTACCCTTATGTTTAAGGCTTACATAACCACCTATAACATCCACTATATCGTTTCTGCTTCTAACCTCTTCAATTATATCATCAGAATAGTACATCCTGTGGTGCCTCCCCAAATCCTAAAGAATTTAATGTTGCCATGCTCTAGGTATAAACAATTCCTTTGCCCTTTCTTCTGCATAGTTATCCGTCATACCTGCGATATAATCACAAACAATAACTTCTTTTGGCTCTCCTAATTCTATACGTTCTATGTATTCTTCAGGCATCTTATCTATATGGCTCATATATTCATCATACAACATGCCGATAACCCGTTCCGCCTTAACCTCTTCGCTCTTCGCCAGAGGATTGGTATATAAATCTTTGAACATAAAGCTTCTCAGTTCGGAAAGAGCTTCTTCATAATCCTTAGGTAAGGCTATTATATCCTTGTCCTGACTGTATGACACTAATGCATGTATAAGGTTATTTATTCTATCTCTCGTGCTATGTCCTAATAATTCTGTGCACACAACAGGCAATGAGCTTTCAGTTAAAATACCTGCTCTAATGCCATCATCAATGTCATGATTAACATAGGCTATCTTATCTGAAATGCGTACTATACAGCCTTCTAAAGTAGATGGTTTACCACTGGTTTTATGATTAAGAATACCATCTCTAACCTCCCAAGTAAGATTAAGACCTCTGCCTTCCTTCTCAAGCTTCTCAACCACACGTACACTCTGTTCATTATGATAAAAAGGTATAGTTGAGCACTTAGATAAAGCCCTCTCACCAGCATGCCCAAAAGGCGTATGTCCAAGATCGTGGCCAAGAGCGATTGCTTCTGTTAAATCTTCATTAAGTCGCAAAGCTCTTGCAATGGTTCGTGCTATTTGGGATACCTCTAAAGTATGGGTGAGTCGAGTTCTATAGTGATCCCCACCTGGTGCTAAAAACACCTGGGTTTTGTGCTTCATTCGACGAAAAGACTTAGAATGTATAACTCTATCCCTATCTCTCTGATAGTCAGTCCTTATGTCGCATTTATCTTCCTTGCGTTCTCTGCCTCTTGTTTCATCACTAAAGGCTGCGCAAGGTCTGTATATATCATGTTCTCTTTTTTCAAAATATTCTCTTAAATTTAATTTGTCCATAAATTTACCCATTATCAAACAAAGTTAACACTTCCAAATATATTATTCTACATTTTTTTCAAAACTCCTTTTATAAAAATAAAAAAACACAGAATGCATTTTTATATCAAACAGCATTCTGCGTTTTAAATCAATTCTTATTAAATTATATTATTCCGCCTGTCTCCATATCAACAATTACGGATTTCAAATCAAAATCAGTCCAAACAGTACCTTCCATATCCTTCTCCACATCTACTGGAATAGTTGCAAGCCACTGCTGTCTAAGGCTCTCATATTCACTGCTAACGCCCTCAGATGCCATAGAAGAAATATATCCCTCACGTAAATTCTCATCATCCGAATCAAGCATAACAGCTACAATATATCCAAGTGTATTCTCTATAACCTCAGAACACTCTCCATCTTTTAAATCCTTAATTGAAGCAGTATACTCATCGAGCTCCACATTAGGATCCACATATCCAACTCTATCAAGGCAATATGGAGTTATACCATATTCTTCAGCAACATCTGTATGAGTAGCTCCACCTTCAATTTTAGCTATAGCCTCTTCCGCATTCTTCTTAGCCTGTTCCTTCTCTGCATCAGAAAGGTAAATATAGCTTCCGTCCTCATTAGTAGCCGGCTCATTATTTTCATTAACCTCTACTATAGGGAACATCATATAATAATACGAGAAGAACTGATAATCCTTGTATGCCTCATTTAAATCATCAGTAATAGTCTGGCCCATATCATTCTGCATATCGTTCTCAAATTTAGACACGATAGCCTGCTCAGTAAAGACTTTATTAATCACCTCATCAGATATACCGTACTTTGTAAGTATATCATCACCCATGGTCATCTTGAAGTTATTAACAGACGTATTAACAAACTCTATATCGCTCTCACCTAATTCACAGTTATTGTGAATTGCAACATCATAGAGTATTTTACCCTCTCTTATAGATGAAAGTATAGCCTCTTTACGAGTAGCATCCTTAGACTCCCATGAATCAGATGTTACTCCATTCATATAGGCATCCTGAAAAGCATATATAAGTATCTCATCCATAAATATATCGTAGTCTCCAATTACCATAACCTTAGTAGACGATGCCTCTTCCTGAGTAAATCCACCCTCTTTAACGATTCCGCTTGGGTATTTCTCCTGACATCCTGTTATTGTTCCAAGACAAAGAGCTAATACTAAGCCAGCAGCAAGTATTCTCTTTGAAAATTTAATCTTCTTCATATCTTCCTCCACAGTATAAATAAATACTGTTATATTTTAGTCTACCTTTCACGTTACGTCAATATATTTCACAGTTTTTTAAGAATAAAAAAAGCTGTGGTCAAAGACCACAGCCTTATAATTCAATATGGATATTACTCCTTTACACCACCGAGTGCAACACCGGCAATGATGTACTTAGATAAAGCGAAGTATACAACAAGAAGTGGGAATACTGTTAAAGTAAGACCTACATATACGAAACCATAGTCAGTTCTGATAACGTCTGATCTAAGACCCTGAACGAACATAGGAAGTGTATACTTATGCTGATCTGTAATCATCATGTTAGGAGTATATAAGTTATTCCATGAAGCAATGAATGCGAAGATAGCCTGAGTTGCCATCGCTGGCTTCATAAGTGGGAGTGCAATTCTATTGAATGTAGCAAACTCACCAGAACCATCAATTCTTGCAGCTTCAATAATTTCAACTGACAACGCACCCTGCATGTACTGCTTCATAAAGTAAACAGTAGTAGGAGCTGCAGCAGCTGGAATAATAAGTGGAATATAAGTGTCATAAAGACCAACCTTGATCATGAAGTTCATGAAACCAATGATAGAAACCTGTGCAGGAATCATCATGATTGCCATAATGAATGACCAAGCCATATTTCTAAGTCTGAACTGATATACTGTAAGACCATAAGCAGTTAAAGTAGCACAGTATACCTGAAGGATAGTTGCTGGTACAGCGATAATAACACTGTGAAGCATAGCCTCCCACACGTTAGTACCCTTATCCTTAGTTCTTTCAAGAAGACCAGAAATATTATCAAAAAGCTCTCCACCAGGAATAAGCTTGATACCTCTCTCGATTACTGCTGACTCATGAGTAGCATTAACGATCATTGTATAAAATGGGAATATACTTATGAAACAAAGTATTACGCAAATAACAGTTCTAAAGATCTTCTTAGCTTTGATCTTGGCAGAATAGCTTGCGTCAACACCAACCATATCTACATTAGCCATTATTTACGCACCCCCTATCTAATTACAGCATGCTTCTGCTTTGGCTCTCTATCACGAGTTAAAGCGAAGAATACCAAACTAATAATCAATGTTACAATAAAAAGAATAACGGAAATAGCTGCTGCTTTACCATAATCCTTATTAGCTGCAAACGCGAACTCTCTAATCTGCATTGTTACAGTATGAGAAATACGGTTTGGAGCACCGATACCACCGTTTACAACGTTGAAAAGCGATGGAATATCGTACATCTGAAGACCACCGATAGCCGATGTAACCAATGTGAACTGGATAATAGGCTTAAGTAATGGTAATGTGATGCTGAAGAACTGCTGTCTTGAGCTAGCACCATCAACCATGGCTGCTTCGTAAAGTGATGGATTAATACCAAGGATACCTGCAATAAGTACGATCATAGTATTACCATACCACATCCAGAACTGCATGAAACCGATTAATCCGATTGTTGCTGGACCACTCTCAAGGAAGCTGTAGTCCTCTGCAATAATGCCAATATTACGTAATAAAATAGTGATAGGACCACTATTACCAAATAAGTTGTAGAATAAGATAGCGATAGAAGATGCAGTGATGATGTTTGGTAAGAACATCATAACCTTGAATGCACCCTGTCCCTTAAGCTTAACTACTGTGTCAGTAAACCAAGATGCCAAAAGTAATGCTAAGAGAACCTGTGGAATAAAGTTTACGACCCAAATAATCATAGTATTCTTGATAGAATTCATTGGTAATGTATCAAACCAAATTGTACCACCATTCTTGAAATCCTTCTTAGTAAGCATAGCCATAAAGTTGTCAAAGCCACAGAACTCTGGTGTGTTCCACTGACCGTTAGACATTCTGTACTCTACAAAACTTAAGTAGAAGGTATATAAAAGTGGATATAACTGGAAAATTAAGAATACTAAGAAGAATGGAGCAATGAATAAGTATCCATATTTTCCATATTCAACTGTCTTTCTTTTCATGATTTCACTTCCCCAACCTTTTTAAAATAATTTTAAAAATACATTCTTCACGTATCCTCCGTTAGACATTTTATAAGAAGCATCAAATCGCGGTGCTCCTTATAAAATGTCCAACAGTGATAAATGTCTTTTTTAAAATTATGCACCGGACGAATCCGGTGCATAACAAGTAATAGCTTATTAATTACTATAATGTAATGATTACTCTACTACGATATCGCTGTAAGCTGAAGATACCTGCTCCTTGATGTAAACGATAGCGTCATCAATTGTAGCATAGTCACCTGCATTGTAACCAGCTGCTGCTGAGTCAAGGTATGAGTTGAAAGTAGCGTCGTATGAAGTAGCCATATCTAAGCTAAGTCCCTTAGCACCTGCATCATAAGCCTCAAGTGGGTTCTGTCCGCCGAGCTTATCAAGTGCACCCTTACCATCAGCGATAAGGTTAGCAACTGCCTGCTTGTTGTTACAGAAGTCAGTATCGATATCGAAGATGTTGTACATAGTATCAACATCACAGCACATAGTGTAAAGAACGAGTGCTGCTAACTCCTTGTTAGGACAAGCATTTGTTACCATAAGGTAAGTACCACCCCAGTGGTATGAGCATGGACCAGTTACAACATTGTACTTGCCCATTGCATCTGTATCTTCGATTGAAAGTGACCATGGAATGAACCAAGTACATCCGAAGTAGCAGAATACATCGCCAGCCATGTTAGCTGTCCACTCTGAAGACCACATAGCAGTCTTGTTTGTATAACCGTTGTCATATAACTTCTTAGAGTACTCTAAGTAAGTGTTGATTGCTGGGTCAATGTTAAGAGCACCATCAACAACCCAAGCTGATGATCTCTGATCAAGCATAGCATACTTGATATCGTCTGGACCTGAAACCATGTACTTTCCAGCTGCCTTCATCTTCTCAGCTACTGCAAAGAAATCATCCCAAGTTCCGATAGCTGCCTGAACTGACTCTGGATCAGAGAATCCAAGAACTTCCTCAGCGATATCAGTTCTGTAAGCAACAACACCAGGAGTTGCCTGCCATGTAACAGCCTTAAGCTGTCCATCGATTGTAGCATACTCTACAGTGTAATCGTATGCATTAGCATACATCTCAGCTGTAATACCGATCTCAGATACAGGTACTACATAATCTCTCATCATGAAAGATACTGCAACATCGTTATCAGCAGCGATGATAGATGGAACCATCTCACCACCTGCATCTACAGCAGCCTGTAACTTAGCAGAGTACTCATCAGAAGTACCTGACATATCAAGGTTGTTGTAAACTACTAAGTCAGAGAGCTCTGGATACTTAGTTCTGAAGTGAGTATCAAGTCTTGATCCTAACTCGTCGTTCCAAGAGTAAACCTGGATAGCTGCACCGTCTGCTGAAGGAACAGTAATCTCTGGAATACTCTCAACTGCAGGTGACTCAGTCTCAGTGTCTGCATCAGCATCGCTTGCAGCAGCAGTAGTATCGTCTGCAGCAGGAGCTGAAGTTGTTTCCTTATCATCCTCACCACAAGCACAGAGAGATAATCCCATTGCAAGTGCTAAAGATAACGCCATTGCTTTTTTGAATTTTTTCACAAAAAAACCCTCCTTTTATAATGTGTGTGTTGTGTTCTTATCCGATTCCAAGCTTCTTCCACTCCATACATACATCATGACATATATCCGAAGATAAATACCAATCAACATGAACTTTGTATCCAAAATATGTACTACGAATAGAACTACTTCTATGAACCTATTCATAATCAGTCTAGGACTGTTGGTTCCGTAATTAAAACATAAAGACACAACTATCTCGTCGTGACTAAGGTAATTATAGGACATATTAAACAATTTTGCAAGTACTTTTTCATTTTTTATTTGTTTATTTGTACAACTTTACTAATTTTTGACATTTTGTAATACTATTGTAACATTTGTGACTCGATATATCCTATTATTTTATCTGCCAACTCTACTGGGGCATATGTGTATATCCTAGCAGGTCCAGACATTTCCTCTAAAGTTACATTTTCTTTGTCTGCAAAATAATCACGTATTGTCTGATTATATGCTTCCACCAAATCAATCTCCGAATTTTCTGCAACAGCCGCTTCATATCTTTCTTTTACAGCCGCATCATCGCTAAGGTATGGTTCCATTAAAGGATTGGCATATATAAGATACATATCCACATCCTCCGGCCAGCCCGCCTCCGCAACTAAAGCAGCATTGTCTACTGTAACTAAGTCTTCATTATACATATCCTGTGTATAACCCGACTTAGAGATAAGAGCCTTTCTCATGGTCATCTGAGTTTCGGAATATACACCAAAGCTATTCTCCGGATAAAGTCCAGAAATAAATCTCTGTCCTCCAATATTATAGAAGTAAACCATTAGATACTCAAAAAATCCACAATATTCATCAGCAGTAGTCGCCTTAAACATATCTGGATAGTTAATATTGATACCAACAATACTCTCTACTTCTTCCGGATACTTGTTAACCCAATGCACAGCCTCCACTCCTGCTGTACCAATAGGAACAAGCACATATGGTCCAGTCACATTTGAAAGTTCAAGAGCTTTACGAGTTTCTTCTAATATAGTATCTATATCTCTTGGACTTTCACTAACTTCACTGAAACCTGTTCCGCTTCTATCTACATAGACAAGATTATAATCTGAAAGTTCCTTCATAAGTGGCTGCAAAGCAATAGAGTCATCAGTTATATCTCCACTGTGCATAAATACAAGTGTCACATCAGAGTCTAAATTTCCTTGTTGCATAACATGCATATCATGTCCGTTAACTGACACCAACTGTCCAGGCATCTTAAGAACCGCTGCCTCATCCTTAAGTTTGTTCTTATGATTAAGGTATATGAATCCAAACAACAATACATTAATCACACCTGTGGCAAGCAAAAATATAATAAAAATCTTAAAGAAGTTATGCAAAAACTTTCTTGTTTTTTCTTTCATCGGTAATTCTCCATATCACAAACTATATATAATAAGAAGCCTTGTAACCCTTTACAGCATAGTAACCACCCCAAAAGGCACCATATTATAATAATAAAGAAAGCTCATCTTGTAAATAGTTTTAGAAAAATTTCACATTTTTTCTCTTTTTATATGTCCCTCTCTGTGTTAGAATATGTTCATTGTTTAATTTACCATATAAAGGAGTACTTATGAGCAAACAGGAAACAGACATCATAGAAGATACTGCATCCAAATCAAAGCAAGCAGAATCCGATGATACAGAAATACAACAGTCACAAAATGAAGATAACAAAAAAGATGATAGCAAGGAATTTACAGGGGAGGATAATCTAGAGCTTCACAAGATGAACTTCTCAGATAGGATGAAAGCCAAAAAGGAACGTTTTAGAAAGAATACCGAAGGCATGTCCACCAAAGAAAAAATAAGCTATTGCGTTTACTACTACAAATGGCCCGTAATTATATCTGCACTACTCATTTTCCTACTTGTATATGTTTCTATATCTGTATACAAAAATACTCGTCCTGTAGCACTTGGTTATGCTGTTATCAACAGTCCTAAACCAGGCTATATAAATAAGGATGTCTTCGACGAATATATGGAGTGTTATAATTTCACCAATGGCTATCAAATCACATCAGCCACCGACATCCAAATGAGTATGAAGCAATACAACGAGCTTTACGAGCAGGGTAATATTGATAACAATACAGATTACTCCCAATTCCCTCTTTTATGTTGGAATGGCTATTATGATATAATTATTACCGACAAGGCCGGTCTTGAGTATTGCAGTTCAGAGTCAGTTATTGAGCCACTTGATATGGCCTTATCAGATGATATATACAGTATTGTTTACACAGACTTTGCCAAGGATATAACAACTGCACCAAACTATAACAACGATTATGTTGATTACGCCATAAATGTATCCAACAACGAATTTATTAAGAATTTGAACGTAGGATATGACGAAGTTTATATTTGCTTCCCATCCAGTGTTTCTGCAGAAAGTGATATCAGAGAAAGAAATATAGGAAACAGAAGAAGAATCCTTAAGCTTATATTTAATCTGGATATAGAAATCTAAATTTAATCAGAAATATACACGTTAAACAAAAAACACTAAGCACATGCTTAGTGTTTTTTGTTTAGAAATTAAATTCTTGGTAATTCTGTAAAACCAACCTTCTTCTTAACCTTGCGAAGTGTTTTATTAGCATAGTAAGAAGCCTGGTCAGCATTATTCTTAATTATCTTATCGATATACGCCTTGTCTGATGAAAGCTCCTTGAATCTAGCCTGCAACGGAGCAAGTTCTGTAGCAACAGCCTCTCCAACTATTTCCTTAAGTTTACCGTATCCAAGTCCTTCAAACTCTTTAACAGCTTCCTCAGGTGTTTTAGCAGTCACAGCTGAATATATATCAATAAGGTTCTTAATTCCTGGTTTATCATCGCTATAAGCTATACAGTTATCCGAATCTGTAACTGCACGCTTGAACTTTCTCATAACTGTATCCTTGTCATCAAGAAGGAATATGCTTGCATTAGGATTCTCATCTGACTTTGACATCTTCTTAGTAGGTTCCTGAAGACTCATTATCTTAGCACCTGCTTTGCCCACATATGCCTCTGGAATAGTAAATACATCTCCATATATATTGTTAAATCTTGCAGCAATATCTCTTGTTATTTCAAGATGCTGCATCTGATCCTTTCCAACAGGAACAAAATCTGCCTGATAAAGAAGAATATCAGCAGCCATGAGAACAGGATATGTGAAAAGTCCTGTGTTAATATTGTCCGCATGTTTCGCAGACTTATCCTTGAACTGTGTCATTCTGTTCATCTCACCCATGTAAGTGTAGCAATTAAGTATCCACGAAAGTTCAGGATGTGCTGACACATGAGACTGGAAGAATATGCAATTCTTCTCAGGGTCAAGTCCTGCTGCTATATATAACATAAGGAGATTTCTGGCACTTTTTCTAAGTTCTGCCGGATCCTGTCTTACAGTAATGGAATGCAAATCCATAATTCCATAAAAACACTTTAACTCCTCATCATCATTTAAATCAACCCAGTTTTTTAATGCGCCAAGATAGTTTCCAAGAGTTATCATTCCTGTAGACTGCATACCTGACATCATTACTTTTTTTCCATCTAACATTTTGTTCCTCCTAACCGAAGGTTCTACTCAGAACCTATTCAGGTGTATTACCATTAAAGATTAGTTTTCATCTTCTCTATTCATATTCATAACCTGACGTTTTCTAGCCATCTCATCACTTGCAAGATATTCGTCATAGGTTGTCTGCTTGTCTATAAGACCTGTATTTGTAAGTTCCATAATACGGTTTGCAGTTGTCTGTACAAACTGGTGGTCCTGACATGCAAAAAGTACAACACCAGGGAATTTAATAAGTCCATTATTTAAAGCAGTAATTGACTCCATATCAAGATGGTTAGTAGGCTCATCTAAGATAAGTACATTTGATTGCATAATCATAAGCTTCGAAAGGAGACATCTAACCTTCTCTCCACCGGATAATACCTTAACCTTCTTGACTCCATCCTCACCTGGGAAAAGCATACGGCCAAGATAACCTCTTACATATGTTGCATCCTTCTCCTCTGAGTACTGTGCAAGCCAATCAGCGATTACAAGATCATTGTCAAATTCCTTGGTATTATCCTTAGGGAAATAGCCCTGCGAAGTTGTAACACCCCACTTATATGTTCCCTCATCTGGTTCCTCTTCACCTGCAAGAATCTTAAACAATGTAGTTGTTGCAATTGTATTTGGACCAACAAAAGCAACCTTGTCATCATGTCCGATTGTAAATGAAATATTATCTAATACCTTAACACCATCAACTGTTTTAGAAATATTGGAAACTGTAAGTACCTCATTACCAATCTCTCTCTTAGGTCTGAAATCAATATATGGATATTTTCTGCTTGATGGTTTAATTTCATCAAGCTCAATTTTCTCAAGTGCTCTCTTACGAGATGTTGCCTGCTTAGACTTAGAAGCGTTAGCCGAGAATCTCTGAATGAATTCCTGTAATTCCTTAATTTTCTCTTCTTTCTTCTTATTGGCTTCCTTCATCTGCTTAATCATAAGCTGGCTTGACTCATACCAGAAATCATAGTTACCTGCATAAAGCTGAATCTTAGCATAATCAATATCTGCTATATGAGTACATACCTTATTTAAGAAGTATCTATCATGAGATACAACGATAACTGTATTATTGAAGTTAATAAGGAACTCTTCTAACCATGCAATAGCATCCAAATCAAGGTGGTTAGTAGGCTCATCGAGGAGAAGTACATCAGGATTGCCAAAAAGTGCCTGTGCAAGAAGCACCTTAACCTTCTGATTACCATCGAGCTCACTCATCATCTTATAATGAATATCTGTCTCTACACCAAGACCATTTAAAAGTGTAGCTGCGTCCGACTCAGCATTCCAGCCGTCCATCTCAGCAAACTCTGCCTCAAGCTCTGATGCTCTGATACCATCCTCATCTGTGAAGTCTTCCTTCATATAGATAGCATCCTTCTCTTTCATTACCTCGTAAAGTCTCTTATTACCCATGATTACAGTATCCATTACAACACAGTCATCATACTTGTAGTGGTCCTGCTGCAATACAGAAAGTCTCTCTCCTGCATTCATAATTATTTCGCCATTTGTTGGCTCAAGCTCACCTGAGAGTATCTTTAAAAATGTAGACTTACCAGCACCGTTAGCTCCTATAAGTCCATAGCAATTACCCTCAGTGAATTTTATATTAACATCTTCGAATAAAGCTTTTTTACCTAATCTTAATGTTACATTACTTGCACTTATCATATCTATAATCCTTTCTAATGAGTTGGTGAAAACAAAGCATTTTCACACATAATAAACCATTCTTGAGTATATCAACAGTGACTTTTCGTGTCAAGTTAAAAAGCGAATCAAAAAAGACCAAATCCGGCATACTACCGAATTTGGTCTTAATGTCTAAAATTATATTATAAATTTTTAGCTATATCATCATATAAGTCAAGCTTACAATGCTCATCTGAAGCAAAGTGCTTACAGTTAAGACAGCTCTTTGCAGAGTCAGATGTCATATTGCTAAGAGAGTCTTTGCCACTTTTCTTGTCATAAGCACTACATCTTTCAGCAACCTTATTATAAACCTTTTCTGAGCTACGCATATTACACTCCTCCTTGTTTAGAATTAATTCTACACAAAAAGTATTCCTCAAATGAGAAAAATTATTCATATGCATAAACACTTTTTATATACATATACTATGCAGCCAATGCCATCTCCTTTTTACCTGCAATATATAGTAATGATGCCATAACTGACATACAGGTTCTTACAGAGTATCCACAGTCGTAATCAACACGACCATCTAACTGCATGTATTTGTTGTGTATATTTTTAATGTACTCGAGAATTTGCTTTGTACTGGCAAATACCGGCACATCCTGCTTTGGAGCAGTCTGTTTCAAGTCTGCCACATATTTGTACATTCTGTGCTTAAGCTCTTCCTCATATATACAATGGTCCTTAAAGCCACCTGGATAATTGCTATTATGCGGATATGTAAAATAGTCCGCAATGTAATGAAGCACTATTCCCATACGCCATGTTGAACTTATTCCCATATCTTTATTTGCATTATATTTGGAAATAAACTTGTCCATTTTCTTGGCCATTATATCAAATGTATCATCTATACAATGACGCTTTGTAAGAAATGACGGTGTACAATCCGGCCATATACTTCCCACAAAAAAGGATAGACGGTGATTAACTCTTTCACCTATATCCAACCCGTGAATAACTCCCTTAGCTAGTGATATGTGAGATTTTTTTCTCATTTTTACCTCGATTCTTAAAAACATGTGGTGGTTTGTTTCATATATCTAGGACACTATTATTGCCCTACCTTTTATTATATCTTTTTAGAAACAAACTATCAACGATAATTTTGGTAAAATCCATATCAATTTTTGGTATTTTAATTACATCAATAGCTTTATTATGTCATTTTTATACCTTAAAAATTTATCTGTGAGATTAAAATCCACCTGTCTTGGTTTTTCCTCATCAATAATTATTTCTTTAATTATTTGCCCCGAAACACCAGACAATACATATATCCTATCAGATAAGAGAATTGCCTCATCAATATCATGGGTTACAAATATAGTGGACAGATTTATATTTTTCATTATATCCAAATACCATGCATGTATTTCTCTTTTTGTTATCATGTCAAGAGCAGAGAATGGCTCATCCAAAATCGCAACATGACTTGAAAAAAGATAAGTTCGAAGCAACGCAGCCCTTTGCCTCATTCCTCCGGAAAGCATGGCAGGATACTTGTTTTCATATCCGGCAATTCCAAACTGTTCAAACAATGCAACAGCTTCCTGTCTCGCTTCTTTTTTACCTATACCACGTACAATTAGAGGTAAAGCTACATTGTCAAGAACTGTCCTGTAAGGCAACAGCATATCCTTTTGAAGCATATAACTCACCTTGCCAGATATACCTGTTATATCCTCACCTTCAAGAATAACATTTCCTTCATCAGGCTTCATTATACCCGCGATAATATTAAAAAGCGTAGTCTTTCCGGAACCACTAGAACCGATGAGAGAAACTATTTCTCCTCTATTTAATTTTATGGATACATTATCTAAAATCTTTTTTTCATCAAAGCTTTTAGATACATTCTTTACCTCTAAAACACCCATTTTCTCACCTATTTAGGAAGATATTCGTTAGAAAAACCTATATTATCAGGTATGCTTGATTCTAAAATTTCTTCCTGATTTAACCAATTATAAAACCCATTCCATCTGGCAGGGTCAATGTACCCCCACTGAGAAACCTCTGCCTTATATTCATTTGCCAAATATTTCTGACTGGCTAAAACTAAGTCATGATCAAGCTCCGGCACATGTTTACATAAAATATCAGCAGCGCCTTCAGGGTCAGCTATAGCATCCTCATAACCTTTACCTAAGGCCTCGAGAAATGCCTTTGCAGTTTCAGGGTCGTCTTCAAGGAAGCTATTGTTTGATATAACTACTGGTGTATAGTAATCAAACACTGGGTCAATATTTTTAAAGGCAAAATAGTCTGTCTCAAGACCCTCAAGCTCAGTTTTTACACCAGCCCATGCATAGAATATCCAAATGGAATCAACAGAGTTTGTTTTTAAAGCTGTAACTTCATCAGTTACGGTACTTGGAATAAGCTCTACCTTACTAAAATCTCCTCCGTCAGCAGTGACCACCTGTTCCATCATAGCAAGCTCAATAGGGCCATTCCAAGTTGCGTAGGATTTGCCTTCCATACCCTTAGGTGTATCCATACCTTCACCCTTGCGAGATATAATACCGGAAGTATTATGCTGAATAAGAGCAGCCACAGCTGTTATTGGAAGAGGATTATCTCCTGATATAGCCGCAGCCATAGTATCCTGAAATGATACTCCAAACTGGGCTTCTCCTGATGCCACCAAAACTTCTGCTCCATCCTCAGGTGGCTGTACTATCTCCACATCAAGTCCAGCTTCCTCAAAATATCCTTTCTCAAGTGCAACATAAAGTCCTGTATGATTTGTGTTAGGTGTCCAATCTAAAACAAATGTTATTTTTGTCAATTCGCCATCAGCTATTTTATTATCATCCTTACCACATGCAACGAGAGACATCAGCATTATGGCTGACATAACTACAGCAATTATTTTTTTATATATTTTCATTAATTTTCTCCTTTGACTATCTTTTGTTTTCCTTAGTATTTTCCCACTTCATACACTTTTTTTGAAGCAATTCTACTCCCTTCATAAGCAACAAGCTTATAATAGAAATGAGAAAAATAACTGCAAACATTTTATCAAAGGCGAAAGCCTTTTTAACTCTGGTCATATATACACCAAGCCCTTTAAATCCACCAAGCCACTCAGATATTACAGCCCCAACAACAGCATAGGAGGCTGATATTTTTAAGCCTGCAAAAAATTGAGATAGGGATGCAGGAAATTTTATATATGTAAAAATCTGTATTTTAGTGGCTCCCATAGATTTAAGCAAATTTATTTCATCCTTATCAACGGACTTGAATCCATTGAGCAGTCCTATGGCTATTGGAAAAAATGTTGTAATGACAATAAGTATTATCTTTGGAGTCATTTCATAACCAAACCATAATACAAGAAGAGGAGCAATAGCAACTGTAGGAATAGTCTGTGATAATATAATCAGAGGATAAAATGCTCTGTAAAGTCCTTGAAAGTTATCCATCAAAACTGCCACTATAAATCCTAAAGCTATTCCCATGGCAAGCCCCACAAAGGCCTCTGTCAGTGTAACCAGAGAATGCTCCATCAATATGGGCAATTCATCAACAAATGCCTTTGCTACCTGCACTGGTGACGGAAGCATGAAGCTTTCCACTACTCCCACTACAGATATAATCTGCCATATTACCAACAGTAATATCACGGCAGAGCAAGACCATATTTTATTTGTGATGTTTTGAGACTTTTCTTTCAATGGTTAAAACCTCTCCTTCAGGTCTATAGTTTATTTTCACATATGCAGATACTTCTTTTGCACCTGCTCTTACAGCCACATGCTGGCATTCTTTTATGACCTCCATAAGCTGGTCATATTCTCCTTCAATTGATGTTTCACAAGGCCCAACATAATAGCTAAGGCCGGTGCTTGCGATGTAGGCTATAACCTGGTCGACTATTTCGATTAGGGCCTCATCACTATCACTCTTTGGTAATACTTGGATTGCAACATTTGCGTTCATAATTTTTTTGTATGGATTTCCATACTCTCCTTTCTTTTGTTACGATTTATATTTGTAAAAATTTCAAAACGCAGGCGGATACATGTACAAAACATATAACAAACAAACAACTGCAACGCGCTGCCAAACTAACCAGTAACTACGACTAAGTCTCTCAGGAATGCCTTCGAGCCTAAGTCTTAAGTAACTGGTGGATTTCGCCAGTCGCTAAAAACGCAGTTTATATGTTTGCATGTTATATGTTTTGTACATGCATCCATCTGCGTTCCTTGAAATTTTTGTTTAAAATATAAATCTTGCTAGGACAAAAATTATGAGCCTGATTTTTGCTCTTTGCCTGGCAAAGTGTTACCCGGGTATAAAAAAGTGCCCGGGATATATCCCGAGCACATGAAAAAACTTTGTCATTCACAAATAAGCTATTCCTACGCTGGCATTATCCAGATCAGGTTCACGGGTTCAAGATGACCACATCTTATCTCAGCCGGCTCAATTACCAGCGCCCCTTTATATTGTCACGTTAAAGTTTACTATATGTTTTTTTGTTCGTCAATATTATTTTTATTATGGCCATATATAATGATTGCCCATTGCATATCTAAAATATTCAATCATTATTACTTTGTCATTTGAATCATAGAAAAATCTGATACCATCTATATCATATAAATGAAGCGGTGCAGGTGGATATCTGTCTGCCATCGTCATATCACATCCAATTTCTTCATAGCTAACTACATTTTTCAAAACATTTGCAACGCCAGGCTGTGAATTTTCTATATTCTCATATTGAGATGAAACGTATCCAGATGTTAATTCACCATCTATGATAGTATATTCAGAAATATTATTATCGTCTTTCACATAAGCATTATGTACATCTTCCTTAGTGGAACCAACCATTATACCTCTATTAGTTATAAAAAGTTCTTCTTGATAATTTTCACTATTAATTATTTTGCCTTGTGAATCAGGATATATCCATAATGACCAGTCTTCCAATGGAGAGTATTTTTCTTCCATATAATTAATGAAATTATTATCTTTAACTCCCTGAGTCATGAAATTATCACCTAAAACACACATGTCATATGCATCTGCAGGTATATATGCAGGTGTAGTCAGTGAAATGGCATCTTGTGATGCATTCACCTTCTTTTGAATTCCTTCTAAATGTCCATCAATCTCATTCATGTAATAGTAAAAATTATCATCTTCTATAATCCCCTTTGCTACCATTCCGTTCCAATGATAAAAAACAATTTGACCATAAGGATTATATCCAAACTGCTCTTTAATAAGGTATCCATTTTCAGTTGCATATCCATAATTACCATCTCCAGACATAAACCAGCCATTATCTTCAAGTACACCATAAGCATTAAAATAACGTGGCATATGACCTGTGAAAGCAAATTCGTCTACATACATATATCCGTAAGTTCCAAAATAGCAATAATCATCTACAGCTTCTCCCGAAATACTTACCTCAATATGTTCCATAGAATCAAATGCCTCATGACCTTCTTCGTCAAAGTATATTACATGTTCTCCATCAGGATGATAGGTTAATCTGTTTTTCATTGGAGTTCCGTCATTTTGGAGATAATATGTGTATGTTCCATCGCAGAAGAAGCATTCTGTTGCAAGTTCTCCATCAGGCAAATAGTAATATGTACCATCCCAGGTTCCCCCAATCTTGCTAATATCATAGTGGGGAACTTCTCTTGCTGCATCCCTTGAAAAAACGACATTTTCGTCATTTTGCTCAGTAGATATTACATTATTCCACTCTGCAGCTTTTAATTTAAGAGGATCAAACAATAATACTAAAATTATGAGAATACTAATTGATTTTTTCATATATATTCCCCCTTCCACTAGTAAATATATTATTGGTATCCATATTGCTGCACATAAGCAACTCTATCTGCTATTTGTCTCATCCCCGATTCACTAGGATGACTATTTATATCTGCTCCATTGTTATATACTAAATTTATATCCATAAGGCTAACCAATTTGCAATCATAACCATACGTTCTAAAATGATTAACTGCAGCAGCAATTTTATTACATACCTCATTATATTTTTGCGAATTCAAACTCATAACTTCGCAATTAAACGGTGTGATACACAATACTGTAATACTATTTGAATAAGTATTAAACATTTTTCTAAGAGTTTCCACATATTGATTATAAAAAGTATTTGAATTAAAATTCAATTGACAAGCATCATTAAATCCACCAAAAAACATTATAATATCAGGATGATTAACCGAGGACGTGCTTGGATCTCCTAAATCATCAATTCTCGCCTGATTATTCATACACCATTTTGAGCCCAAATGATTTACATTATCAATAACTTCATCATAATATGCAACACACGTTCCTCCAATTGAATCATTTACCAATATATTTGCTTCTGTATTCCCTGTTAATTGCCTTATAGCTTCCCACCACCAAGTTTTCGTTACACTATTTACATCATTAATCTGTGTATTGGGATAATAATTGCTCCATGGGTCAGAACCGACAACATTGTTAGAAAATCCTGCATATGTAGAAACACTATCTCCTAAAACAGAAATTTTCATATCACTCAACTCCTTTCAAATCAAACCATCTAATCACATATCACCATTATTATATTCTCATATAAAAATATATTCAATATAATACTATCACTACTACGAATTACTCACTCGCCTTAAATGTAACTGTGAATCTTGTTCCAAGATTTGTCCTTGAAAGTACATCTATTGTTCCGTCATGGGCATCTATTATCCATTTTGCAATAGAAAGCCCCAGTCCTGAGCCACCTGTCTCTCCATTTCTGGCTTCGTCAGAACGATAGAATCTCTCGAATATGTGAACCACCTGAGAATCTTCCATTCCAATACCCTCATCTTGTATTACATAACTTACCTTACCATTGGCACATTTGACCATAAATTTTATGTTGTTTCCGTCATCTGAATATTTTGCCGCATTTTGCACAAATATTCTCACTGACTGTTTTATCATGGCCATATCTCCATTCATTATGGCTGGTGGATTGAGTATTTCTCCATCTGGACTAACCGCCTGTCCATTAGAATTTTCAAAGGTATAGGTGTGTTTCTCATCAATCATAAGAGATTCTTCCCACACCTCTTTTATAACCTCATTAAGATCAAAATTTGTATGATTTAGAGTATTTCTTCCACTGTCTCCTCTTGCAAGGAATAAAAGCTGTTCTATAAGTTCCTTCATATGTTCGGACTCATGCTTAAGTGCTTCTATGGACTCTTCCAAGATACTCTCATCTTCCTTCCCCCAACGGTCAAGCATATTTACATATCCCTGTATTACAGATATAGGTGTCCTAAGCTCATGAGATGCATCTGATACAAATCTGGATTGTTGTTTTTGAGTTTCTCTCATTCGGTACAGCAAATTATTTAATGCAACCTCTATGCTTTGCAAGTCTTTATCCCCAGTTGATATTTTCGAGTCTGGTGCATCTGGAGAAACATTTGATATAGCCTGTTCCAAATGTTCAAATTTTGAAGCATCAAGAGGTATTGAGCTTATCGCCTCTGCTTTTTTAGCAAGTTCATTGAGTGGTCTCAATCGTCTTCTTATATGTCCTGTGTTAAACAACGCAAAAAACAGTCCTATAACCTGAACTGACAAAAGTATAATTCCTGGAGTAATCAAATAATCCACAAATTCATGTATAAGATATGGATACTTATTTCCTTCCTCAGTTCTTATTATAAATTCTGTTTCCTTATATGACGTCTTTTCTGTCAAATATATTTTATCTACATGTTCTCCTTTGGGAAGCTGCTCACATCTCCAATATGTAAATGAACATAAAATAAGAACAATTATAAAAAGGTCTGTCAAAACAACATCCCAAAAACGCTTTAGCCAGAAGGTCATATTGATTCTTCTGGCTATAGATGTCATTCTTTTGTTGGCATTTCTGTTTTCAGTTTTGTTTTCTTCTAAGATATCTTTCATATTAATTATCCTTTATGACATATCCTACACCACGTACAGTTGTTATGAGTTTAATACCATATTTATCATCTATTTTTGTCCTGAGATATCTGACATACACATCAATTATATTGGTCTCTCCAATATAATCATAGCCGCAAACCTCATTCATAAGTTTCTCACGGTCTAATACTATATTTTTGTTGCGCATGAGCATATGTAATAATTCAAACTCTCTATTGGTAAGCTCTACAATCTCACCATTTACAGTGACTTCATGTCTATCTTCATCCAGTACCACGCCTTTGATTTCCATGGTATGGGTAGTGGAGACAGCATTTCCACGTTTTTTAAGAGCAACTCTGATTCTCGCTAAAAGTTCTTCTATGGCAAAAGGCTTCGTAATATAATCATCTGCACCTGCGTCAAGACCTGACACCTTGTCCATAACAGCATCTCTTGCAGTCAACATAATAACTGGAGTTTCCTTCTCCATCCTAATTCGTCTAAGTACCTCCAAACCATTGAGCTTAGGTAGCATGACATCTAAAAGTATCAAATCAAAGTCTTCAGAGAGGGCCTTATCAAGACCCTCTCTACCATCATGTGCTTTGTCAACTGTATTACCTTCATGTACAAGCTCTAGCTCTATAAATCTCGCTATTTTAACTTCATCTTCTATAATAAGAATTCTATTTGCCATAAGCACTCCTAATAATTATTTTCCCTGAAAATCGTTCTTCATGTTCTCACATGTTTCTGAGGCCTTGTCACAAAATTTGTTAACCTCTACTGTTGCGTTGCTGTGACCATCAAAGTAGTATTTACAATCACAGAACAAACCAATCACGAATAAAAGTACTACAAGTCCTGTAAAGAATATTGCTAATAATACCAATAAGATTACCGGCATAGAGATTATCTCTCTTCCGTGTTTCATAACATTAAAGTTTGTATCGCAACCCTTTCTTATAAGCTCCCCACACCATCTACAGAACTTTCTAAAATATTCTCCAAAAGATGTACCCTTGCAGTCATTCTCATATGTTGTCTGAGCCTGCTCAAATTCCTTAGAAGGCATATTGTCTGGTGTTGTTGTGTAACTTGACATGTTTGGTGCATCAACCTTACCTAACTTTTCAAGATAGATAAGTGCATCTAACATATCGTATTCACATGCCTCCAATGCTTTCTTAGCATCCTCGTAAGTAACGCCTGCTTTCTCTCTTAATTTTTCAACCTTTTCTAAATTGTCCATAGTTATTCTTCCTTTCTAATTTGAAATCCTCTATTTATTTAAGATGTTTTCTGTCGTTCACCTTATGGTTGTATAATACATAGGTAAAATTAATCTAAAATATAAAGAAGATTAAAATTAGATTAAAAAATTAATTATTTTATTTATATTAATTACTTTGTGCCTCAAACTTTATTATAACATTTATGCAAAAAATTGCATATACTTACTGCGGAATAAATTATACACGTTTTAATTTCATGGATACATTATAATATACATATATAATAATTTCAGCAAGCTTACTATAAGTATTAGTCGAATTTTTATCCTCATGTTTTTTGGGGTATATACAAAAAAAGTTATCTTTGAGACCCATTCCAAGTCAAGTTTTTGCATTATGTAAACTCTTTTGACTTATTATGGGTACAGATAAAAAAAGTTTATCACAACACCCACATCTATACATAAAACTGGGTCTACACAGTAAAAAATTCTGTATAGACCCACACAACCACATTATATATAAATTTTATATATACTATTGCATCAACAAGGGTCTGACGAGCACTTTTTTCTACATAGACCCATAAACACTTTATCAAAAAACAAAATGTACTATTTTTTCCCTACACCAACATATGTAGTTATATAAAAGGCAGCCAAAAGCTATATGATAACTTTTCGCCACCTCTAACTGCTAAATCAATATCACTTTTGGAATGACTATCTCCTCTAGCTCTAGAACCAAACAGAATCACAGTGTCTAAATTGTATTTTTTTGCTACCTGAACAATTTCTTCTAAAACCTTCTTACTTAATCCTGTTTGTTCCACACCACTTTACCTCATCATATATTAATTATTTCCATTATATCCATAACCTGAAATAATTACAATATGAAGTTTTATTACCTAAAAATAGAGGGCTATGCAAAAAATCTACATAACCCTCACAAAGGATATTATTTATTTCTCATGAACCTCAAATAATGTTGCACCTTCACTATTATCATTATAATCTGCCGCATATTCTGTTGCATAAGAACCCGATGGAACTATTAATACCACTGCCCCTTTATCATAATATCCATCAACATAATCACACCATACACCTTCTAATGTAGTCAATTTTTCTGAGAGTTCAAAGGTTTTTACTTCTGTATATATAAATGCGCTGTTCTTTATAGTCTCAACATTATTTAAATTTGTACAGTCCTAAAATGGATTGTAGCATATATATAGATGGAATCAAATTTAAAAAGGTTGGGGTTTTATAAAAATTTTTCTTCCATTAATTATATCTATTATGTTGCTTACGAATTGCCATATCCAAACTATAACTAATATGACCGTTGCTATTTTAAATTTAGGTTTTGTAACAAGTATCCAAAATTAAATTCTTTTACTGATTAATAAACCACTTTGCAAATGATATGCTTCCTCCTTTTCCGTATGCGATTTCCTCAATAACGTCATCAGTATATGATTCTGGCCATATAGTAAGAAATTCATTGCCTATATCCACGTTATCATATAACCCATTTGTGTCAGAAACAGGAGTCTCAGCAGCATAACTTTTTATCAATTCTTTTCCCTCATCAGTGGTACACACGCGACAAAATACATCTATTAAAAGCTGATAATTTCCAGGCTGACCATAAGACATATACATATCAATCGCCATAGGATGATTCCACTCAACGTAGTATTGTAAATACAACTCTACGTCTACGCCATCTTTATTATATCTCAGAAGATATCTTGCTTCGCTCTTATCCTCATACAAATACTCATGTTCTGCCGGGTCATATGTAAACCCAAACTCATTAATAAGCATATCTCTCATCTCGTCAGCCTTCATCCACTCTTCGTTATGTTGGCCACCTATATCACTTTCCTGTGAGGTTGTTTGAGACCCCTCAGGTTTTTCAGATTGTCCTGCCTCATTTCCTGAAACTTCTCCATCTACTATTTCTTCTTGTTCTTCCTGAATGTTCTCTGTACTCTTTCCATCTTCATCCTTATTGTTATTATGTATAACTAATGCGGCTATACCTCCGCCTACTAATGCAACCGCTGCAACACCAACTGCTATCTTCACCTTAAGTGCAGCAAGACCTGTTTTAGTTACTGTACCTACACCAGAAACTACTCCTGAACCTGTAATACTTGCCTGTGTCATTGCAACATTTCCTGTTGTACTTGTAACATTTGCTACAGCAGTTGACACACCCACTGTTGCATTCTGAATTAATGTAGAAATAATCTGGGGCACTAGATTTGGCACATCAAGCCCACCAGCCTCTGCTGCAAGTAAGCTCGCAAGGAACGGCACTGTAGCAAACGAGTAGAGCTTGTCATCTGTAGCATTTTCATACGCTAGAACACCTTCCTTTATTTTGCCTCTGGCAACACTCAATCTGTATTTTACTGTTCCTGGTGGACATTCCATAATGTCTGCAATTTCATCTATGGTAAGTCCATTAAAATAATAGAGTATAACTGTCTGATACTGGATATCTGAAAGTTGTTCTCTCATTATATTCATAACAATTTTTCTCTTTTCTTTTTTATTTATGTACTCCTCTGGAAGAAAGTTTTCATTGTCTTCCAACTTTAAACTACTTAAATCCTCATCCTCCATAGGAATAGCAGTATCCTTCATCAAAAATCTTTTACATTTATTTACTGCAATTTGATTTATCCATGCTTGAAATTTTTCTTTTTCCTTTAATTGTGGCAAATGATTATAAGCAGTGATATAAACATCCTGCATCACATCCTTTGCATCTTCCTCATTATTTAAAAAACTTATACATATGAAATATACGGTTTTACTTGTTTCCTCATATAGTCTTGTAAATGCCTCCTGATTCCCCTGCTCCACAAGCAATATCAGTTCTTTCATTTCTAAATTATTCATACTTTTCCTCCTATATGTATTGACATACAGATACATTCTATCATATATGCCTCATATATAAAGATTCTTTTTTTTTAAAAAGGTTGGGTTCTAAAAAAAAATTCATAAAAAAGCAGAATGAATATACATGTAATTTCCATACATTAATTCACTCTGCTTTTTTAGCTATAAGACTTAAACACTAAACTTTCTATGAAAGTTCTTCTTCCTCAAGCATCTTTAACATCACAGATACAATTTCCGGATCAAATTGAGTTCCTTTACCATTTTCCAGCTCCTGTAATATTACTTCTCTAGATAGAGCCTTTCTATAGCACCTGTCGCTGGACATTGCGTCATAGGTGTCTGCAACTCCTATGATTCGTGCAACAAGAGGTATATCAAGACCTTTCAAGCCTTCACCATAACCAGTACCATCAAATCTTTCATGGTGATATTTTGCACCTTCGGTAATTCCCTCTAATGCTGTAAAATCCTTCAGTATTTCTCCGCCTATCTTAGGATGGGTTTGAATTATTGCCATCTCTTCGTCTGTTAATTTACCAGGCTTAGTAAGAATATTATCAGGTATACCTATCTTACCTATGTCATGAAGCATAGCGAGATAATAAATTCGCTCCTGCTCCTTATCTGAAAGTCCTATACGCTTGGCAATCATCCTAGAATACTTAGCAACTCTTATTGAATGACCATTAGTATATTTATCCTTAGCATCAATGGTTTTAGCAAATGTCTGTAAGGATTGCTCAATAATCGCCTTATACTCTTCCTGATGTTGTTTTAAACGATTAATTTTTCTTCGATAGAATAAATAGATTACAACTGCAACAGTAAATATTCCCAGCATTATCACAATGAGCCAAAAAGCCGGATATTCAATTAGCTTTTTTGCTTTATGTATCTTTACTGTGTAACTACGGCAATCCTCTGGATTTTTCGAGTCATATATTTTAAGTACAAATGTGTAATCTCCACCAGCAAGATTTGTATAACTCACGCTACCTTCCTGATCTGTTCCAAAAAATATAGGTTTTTCATCAAAATTCACAAGCTGATATTCCATCACAAGTGTTGAAGTGCCAGAATAAGAAAGTTCAGCAAAATTAAAGGTAATACGATTTGATTTTTTTGAAATATCAATTTCACTTGGATGTTCATATATTTTTCCATCAACTTCAACATTGTGTATTATGGCTTTAGGTTCTGAATTATTAATTTCTTCAAACCCAAATATACTGATTCCATTTCTGGTAACCATGTAAAGTCTTCCTGTCTCATCCATGTAATGCCATGTGTTTGCATTGAGAGAACCTGTAAGTCCATGATTAAAACTATAGGTTATTGTATCAGCCATTTCCCCGGACAAAAGGGATTCTTTATCCACAGACAAAATACCATTGTTTTGAAGCATCCAAAGTTTTCCATTTATATCGTATATATCAAAAACGCTTCCTGCTGCCTTGCTCCAATTAGTTAACTTAGTAAATTCATTATCCTTCCAATAATATAGACTGCTACCTGCACTTACAAAGAATGCATTATTGTCCGTATCAGGTAACATTCGAAGAATTACACCTTCTTCCAACCCTTCATCAAAGCCATGATTAGTAATCACACCATCTTTAATTGTGTATATTCCATCTCCATCACTTCCCGCATATATAACTCCATCATCAGACTCATACAAGCAAAGAATTGATGGATTAACCAAACCCGACTTTGCATCATAGCTAGCTGTAATCTTACCATCTTTAATTATATTTATTCCTGATTGAGTTCCAACAGCAATGCTACCGTCAGATAATTCAACAAGAGATCTTGTTCTGTCGTTTAGAATTCCATTTTCCTGATTAAAAACAGTAACCTTATCACTTGATATCTCATAACAAAATACACCTGAATACGTTGCAAACCAAACCTTATCATCTGAATCGGCTACTATCGCTCTAACTCGAACTCCCTCCAATGTTTCAGACAAGCTATTTTGAACAGCATCCCAACCTTCGGTATATATATTCACCCCATCATCGGAACCAACAAAATACAATCCTCCTGCCTTAGTTATGCAGTTTAATGCCTTATCATCCAATTTCGCCTTTATTGGAGTTCGGAAGTAACTATGAGAATATCTAATAACACCTGTACTAGAAGATGCAAGCCAAATATTTCCTTCATAATCCATATCAGCATCATTGACTGAGGTTGTATTATGGCGTTCATCAAACTGCATAGTTGTTCCATCTATAAATACAATATAAAAACCTGTTAAACCACTAATCAATATATCTCCATTATCAGTGATAGAAATATTATTGTGTGTAGTTACTTCATGGGTACTAAACTTTTCAATATTATAATTAGCTACCTCCAAGCTTTCATCCATCAAGGTTATTCTAGCTACAATATTTGAGTTAGTTCCTAAAAGAACCTGATTATTATGACAAGTAAGGGAATACACTTCTTCTGAAGTAAAAAAGTCTGAAGATTCAAAATATTTTTCAACTGTATTATTTTCAACAACTACAATACGACCTGAGTCCATAGCACCCCACAATCTGTCATAGGAGTCCACACCCAAAGTATATACAGTACTTCCAAAAACATCATCTATAGGTACTATTTTATTGTCTGATATATATGCAATACCTGAGTTTGAGGCTACATATATTGTTCCGTCACTGGTCTCTACAAAATCCCTAATACATAAAAAAGAAAAATCTTCAGGCGTTTCAACAGATGTAAATGTATCATTTTCCAAGCATATTACACCTGCATCGTTAGTTCCTATCCAAATTCTTCCTTTTGAATCTTCAAACAGTGAACGTATTGACGAAGAATTAACTAAACCTTCAACACTATAATTTCTAAATGTTGTTCCATCGCTTCGTATAAGTCCACCATAACTACCTATCCATATATAACCATCGGAAGAATGCAAAACTGTATTTGCTTCGCCAGTAGGCAGACCATTTCTATCGTCATAGGTAGTTACAACGTAGGCACCTTCTTCACCATCGTTACTCTCCTGTGCACTAATTGGCACAACGAAAAGAAAGTTGCATATCAATATAACGCTAACCACTATCGCAAATATTTTTCTTGTTTTCATGTGTAACTCCCTTTAATCTTTTAAAGCCTTTTTATTGTTCTTATCTACATACATTTTCTTATCTGCTGCACTGATGCAATCTTCCAAATAGGTTTTAGCATCTATATCAAACATCTCATATCCATAACTCATGGATAACTCAGCGTGTCTTTTTTTCGTGCTATTATATTGTTCTATTTCTTCAGATATACCGTCCCAGAATTTCTTTATTTCACTCTCGTTGTGGACTATGCCCATAACAATAAACTCGTCACCACCATATCTTATAACGTAATTCTTACCTGCTTTTTTCTGTAAAATCTTAGCAGCAGAATTAATAATATAATCGCCTTCTTCATGACCATATAAGTCATTTATCTGCTTAAGGTTATCAATATCTACAAAAGACAGCTGTAGTTTCACTCTTGACATGAGATATTTTCTTTTTATTTCCACAAAGAAACGTTCCATACCAAAACGGTTATATACACCTGTAAGAGAATCTCTTATGTACATTTCATCCAGTCTGTTCATGGCATACTTTAATAGGCTTTGTTTTCGTATATTTTCTATAGCATCTCCCATGTACATGAGCCAACTGATATATAGCGGATTCTCCATGGTAAATGTACTTTCTGCAAACACAAGATAGCCAAAGGTTCTATCAAGATAATGTAATGGTGAAAACACATACTCTTTAGTTCTCTCTGTATCTAAAAACAATTCATCAAAACCGGTTCTGGACTCAATTGGATTCTTCTTTATAAACGCTCCGTTCTTATATGCAATTATTACATTCATGGTCTGAGAGTAGGCAAGTTTCTCTTCTACAGACAATTCCTCTTGCTCAAGCATATCAAGTTCAAAAATGTTTTCAACGAAGTTTTCATTAACACAAAGATAGAACTCTGTTGGGTTTATCTGTCTGATAAATTCCTTAATGGAATCAATCCATTGATCGTAACCCACGCTTTCCATTATGCTTTTTTCCATGAGAATCATTTGATGTATAAACTTACGCTGACCTATTTCTGAACTATTAAAGGATTTATGTTTGCGTAGCTCAATATTATTGTCATGGCATCCGCAACTCTCTCCATACACAATTTCATCTGGTAAGGATATTTCCTCTGGCACTTCCTTACCATCTAAAACATCCAAAATAATTTTACATGTTGCCTGACCAAGCTCATTAAATCTACTTCTTATTGTTGTTATAGTTGGAAAATGTTGTTTTCCTTCATCGGTGTAATCATATCCAGTTACAACTATATCCTCAGGTATCTTGTAACCTCTTTCCATAAATATGTCACATACAGTGAGAGCCATGGTATCGTTAGCACATACAATTGCTTCAGGGAGTGGCAAGTTAGATCTTAGAATTTCCTTAGCAGCCAGCTCTCCTCCTGTAACATAGAAGTCACCTTGGGTAATCCTATCAAGCACAACAGGTATATCATGCTCATTAAGGGCATCTTCGTATGCTTTAAATCTTGCCTCTGCATCTCTATTGCCTTTGACACCTCTGACAAAATGTATATTTTTCATCTTATGGTCCACAATCAAATGCTCAACCAAATTCTTCATAGCTGTATAGTTATCTGTTCCAACATAATACGCCCCATCAATTTTTTCACCCACACAAACAACGGGACAAGAAAGTGGAGCTATTAATTCTTCAATCTTGCGTCTATTGTCATCTAAATGCAATGTATTTGCAAACAATATCACTCCATCAAACAGGCTTAAATCAGGTAAAGATATTATATTTATTTCACCTAAGTTATGTTTTTCTCTTTCTAAGGCACTTGTAAACCATGAAAATGCAGCTATATTACAATTATTTTTCTTACCGTATTCTTCTATGCCTTTCAAGGTCTTCGCCGGTGCATCAGTATCCAATGCAGTCATAAGAACAGCTATATTTCTATGTTTCATTTTCCACTCCTATAAAAACAACTATACATATACGATAATATTTTATCATCAAATAATTTCTATTGCCACAGTTAATTATATTATATATAATGAAAATATGGAATTGGTTTAATTTTATACTAAGGAGGTTATATGGGGTTATTAAATATTTATGATGTAACTGCTGGTATGGAACTTGAGCGAGCAATTATCTCACCTGAAAACGGACAATGCTTACTTAAATCAGGTTCAATTTTAAGTATTAAAAATATTGAAAAATTACGAGAGCTTAGCATCACTGAGGTATATATCAAAGACAGAAATACTATTTTTATTTCACCTCACGATAAGATGCAAAAAATGCTAATTTCTGACTTTACAACCAAACTTCGCTCAGTTGCTCCTCGTAATCCTGAAGCGAACAAAAATGATTTTGTTGTTAAAATAGCTGACTATTTGGAGAAGATTATTCTTAAGATAGCAAAAAGTGAAGATATACTGGATTTTCTAGTACAACTTAGAATTATAAACAAAACATATTTGTATGACTCTGCAATTAACACTGCTGTATTTAGTGGGTTAGTAGCAGGAACTATGAGTTTATCCAACGACGAAATAATTGCTGCTATTATTGCTGGACTTTTACATGACATAGGTGTTGCCGAGATGCCATTTTTAATCAATGTGGAGAATCGTGCTCCACAGCAGGAAAGCTTGTGGCGGGAACATCCTACATATGGATATTACTTTGCTGTGCAAAAGAATATTCCAAAGCTTGTAGCTCAATGCATCCATTATCACCATGAGCGTTTTGATGGTTCCGGTTATCCAAAGGGACTTTCAGGTCAAGATATACCAATGGTTGCTCGTATAATAAGTGTCTGTTCACACTACTCTGATTTACTTATTAAAAATACGCCACCATACATGGCCGTAGAAGAATTATATGGAACCAGTGGTTTATATTTTGATCCAGAAGTTGTGAATGCATTTGTAAACAACATACCAATATACCCTCTTGGTGTTATGGTTAGACTTTCCACAAAGGAGGTTGGTATTGTATCAAACATAAGAGAAAACAACGGACCACGACCAATCATCAAAATATATTATAACCGGGTCAACAGACCAATTACAGAAGATAAAATCGTTGACCTAGGCAAAGAAAGAACTATTTTTATAGAGGAAATATTATAAATATACTATTTACGATATAACTTGATTGTAAACTCTGTTCCAATGCCCGGTTCACTTTTAACATCGATTATGCCACTCTGTCGCATAATAATTTGCTTGGACATAGAAAGACCTATTCCCACACTGTTATTTGATGAACCGGGAGCCTTGTAAAATCTGTCAAATATATATGGCAGATTTTCTTTAGATATTCCCACTCCATTGTCCTTTATAACAATCTGTGTGTAAATGTTGTTCTGAGATACATTGATATCTACCCAACCTTCCTCTTTGGTATGCTCGATGCAATTTTTTATAATATTTTCAACAGCTTCTGTTGTCCATTGCCTGTCACATTTTAATGTTATATTCGGTTCGATTTTTGAGGATAACTCAACATTTCTAACATCCGCCATCACTTCTAATGCAGCAACAGCAGGCTTAATTAATTCCTCCGCACTTACAGTTTC
This sequence comes from Lachnospiraceae bacterium, assembly GCA_015057525.1. Taxonomy (GTDB): domain Bacteria; phylum Bacillota; class Clostridia; order Lachnospirales; family Lachnospiraceae; genus Coprococcus_C. The sequence continues at coordinate 70,650 of SVEE01000010.1, forward strand.
TGATTTAAGAGGTAACATATCTGCTTCAAGCTGTGATAATGTGAGCAGATTCCTTATTAGCCAAGTAATCTTATCAATCTGACTGTCTATTTTATGTATATACTCAATTCGCTTTTCTTCAGATAAATTAGGAGTTTTCATAAGGTCACTCATAAGTGTTATGGCTGTCATAGGTGTCTTGACCTGATGTGAAATATCAGAAAGTAAATCCACAAGATATTTCTTTTGCTTGTGTTCCCCTGAATATTGCTCCTTAAGCACGGCAACCAGCTTATATATCTCACTCTGCAATATCCCAAGTCTTCCCTCTTTCATCTGGGAAAGCTCTGGTAGCTCCAACCCATCTTGCACCTTCATAAGATATGTAATCATTTTCTCAACTTCTTTTTCTCTTTTGTTGTGAAAGACAACTGATACAACAAAAATCAATAAAACGCAAGCTCCCAATAAAAAGCAGGTCGCATTTACATCGCCGTTTACAAAACATAATATAAAAGTTAGTCCAATTATTATAATCTGTAGCTTTAATTCCATATTTTAAAACCCTTAGTCCATCCTATATCCTAAACCTCTTACAGTTGCAATAAGCTTACAGTCTTCTAAATCTCCAAGCTTACTTCTAAGTCTTTTTATATATACTGTAAGGGTATTGTCATTGACAAAATCCCCAGCTGAATCCCAAATATTATTCAAAATCTGTTGTCTCGTAAGCACCTGACCTCTATTTTGAATAAATATCAGCAACAATCTGTATTCCATAGCGGTAAGAACTATCTCCTCACCATCTCTAAACACCTTAGCTGACTGTATATTAACCTGATTATCGCCAACCATTATTACAGACTGTTCTTGTCTTTCATCGGTGTTACTTTGACCGCTTCGCCTTAATATTGCTTTCATTCTGGCAATAAGCTCTCTTATACGAAATGGTTTCGAAATATAATCATCAGCGCCCTGTTCAAGAGCAAGAACCGTATGTACCTCATCATCACAGGCTGTAAGGAAAAGTATAGGAATCTGGCTCTTCTCTCTAACCTTTTTACATATTTGGTATCCATCTCCATCAGGAAGCATTACATCTAGGAGACATATGTTAATATCATTCTTAGTTGCTACTATCTCAAAGGCATCCTTCATAGTAGATGCACTTACAACCTCATATCCTTCCTGTTCCAATGAAATTTTTAATCCCTCTAATATAATCGTATCATCTTCTACAATTAAAACAGTCATTTTATCCCCCCTGGCTTAATATAAAAGCACAAATTGGCTCCACCACTATCCTGCGCTGGAGCCAATTTTAATTTTTTTCATTATACACTTTCTCTGCGTATATCTTCAAGGATATTTTGTGATTTTTCTGCCTTGAACGATATAAATGTTATTACAAATACCGCAACAATTGTAATTGCAATAGACAGTATATATATATCCCATGGAATAGGTAATTTTATATAACCATATAACCCTACGAGTTTATTTTTTATAAGTATTATAACTGGTGTTGCAATTACGACACCTATCAAAATACCTCTAGTTAAAATTCCTATACACTCATGTAAGAGCATTTTACCAAACTGCTTATCTGTCATACCCATTGATCTTAATATGCCATATTCCTTCTTCTGAGTAGTGATTCTACCCTTAATCGAATTATATAAATTGAGCATACAAATTACTGATGTAAGTACCACAAAGCATATGAGGAGAATTCTAATAACTGAATTAATTGCCTTAGAAATATTTTCCATATCAAGAGCAGCACCACTGTAAACAAAAAGCTGTGCATTATTATCTGAGTTCATTGTCATAAGTGCCATATCCCCAAGCTGTTTATAAAGTTCACAATCCGTATTATTAAATTTTACATACATAACTTTTGAAATATTTGTATATCCTTCTTCTACGCAGGCTGAAATTTCATCCATTTCCATAATTGTCTCAATATCTGTTATAACCCAAATCGTATGTGAGTGAAATACAAAGTAGCCTTCTAAGCTCTCGTTTGTGGCGAATCCGGCAATAGTGACAGGAAACATTTCGCTTTGCCGAGAGTCAGGATTATAAATATTTATATCAAAGCTTTCTCCCACCTTTTTATCAGTCATCTTCTCAATCTCATAGAATTTAAAATCAGCCTCGTCACCATATCTCATATTGTCTGTTGACAGCTCACCACTTTGCACAACTATAACAGGAGCTACATTTTCATCATACATAATGCTTTCGTCCGCACCAGTCTTTTCGACAACTTCCTTGAGAGTAGCATCATCAAGACCTATTACATTAACAGTATACTGAGTTGCCCATTTTCTATTCTCTGCCTTCTCCTCCTCTGTGAGACCATATGCATCCATTATTTTTTCATCAGCTGCAAGGTACTCCTCACTAATTATAGACTGGTCTGTAACACCCATGAAGATGCCATCATAAAATTCTGTAACTCTTTCAACATTTCCATCTGCCATAAGCTGTTCCTTGATGGAGTCATACTGTTCATAATTATCGCTATAATATGAGGAAATTCCGTAATCATAGTCAAATTTTACATTCATAGTACCATCATCAACCATAATATATGTAATCATGGTTGTAAGCATTTTTGTAGAGAAGGACGTAATAATAAGAATAATTATAAATACTGCTGCCGCACCAACTATACCTTTTGTTTTCTTCTTTTCTCTCTTAATAGAGTTGTTTGCAAGCATTCCCTCTGCACCGAAAAGCTTAATTACTCTTTCGTTAAGCTTATGTGTCTTTTTCTTTTTTGATACATTTCCTCTAATGCACTCAATAGGTCCGATTTTCCCAATTTTTCTTGCAGGTAAATAAGCTGAAATCCAAACAGTAAATACGGCAAATATCGCTGTAAAAAGCACACCTGTAAGTGATATGTCAAGGGCAACCTTATCAATGCTTACTCCCGAATAAATCCCAAGAAATGTATCTAAATATGGTTTTATAGCCTTCATTCCAAGCTTTACCACACCAAGTCCTAAAACAAATCCTGAAGGCAATGCTAATGTAAGTAATGAAAACGCCTCATAATATACACTACTTCTCTTTTGCTTACCTGTTGCTCCTACAGATGACAACATACCAAGATATTTGCTTCTCTCGTCAAAAGATATATTAAACACATTGTAGATAAGAATAACCGATGCAATTATGATAAGAGTTACAAAGAATACTGTCATAATTAAAACCATTCGATTAATTGTATTATCTGCCGAATTGCCTGAGAAAGACAAAAGCATACCATTATATTCTATAGTGTTATCATCACCAACTATATCATATGTATTACCATAATAATTTCCAACCTTATCTAAATCAAATGTAAGTGCTACATTAAACTCATCTGTAAGTACAAGTTCATCAACTAAAACGATTCCTGTATATGCAGCAGCCTCTTTGTTTTCGTAATTTGGTGCCTCAATAAAGCCAACCACCTCGTACTCAGCTGTAAAACCTGTCACTTCGCGTTCCTCGTAAAAATCTTTATTTGCTTCATAGTAAGGAAAACCTTGAGGTGCCTCTTTTCTTTCGCCTGGTGCAATCTCAAAGCCATAATATGGAAATATAGTTGTTTCCTTGCAAGACGCATCTTTAACAATATATCTCTTAAAGCAGTCAACAGATACAGTGTCCCCAATTTCTACATCTGCCCCATCATTAAGAACATCTATGCTTAACACAATTTCTCCTTGGTTCTTAGGAAGTCTGCCCTCTGCAAGCTCTATATTCATAAGGTCAAAGCTTTCTTCCTCATATACCTTTATCTGCAAATATGGTCTTTCAAGATTTGCCGAAGCATCAAATTCTGTGTAGTCATAATCATCGGATATAACTATTTGTTCTACACCATCAAGCTCTTTTAACTGGTTATATTCTTCCTTATTTATGTCATAAATACATTCATGCCATTTTCCCTTACTTTTTGCCGCAAGCTCCTGGAGATAATTAACTGCAGTATCCTTCCCCACGAATACGCAAGTCATGAGCATTACCATAAATATTATTCCAAAAAGAGTTGTACCTGTTCTCTTTTTGTTTTTCTTCATGTATTCCCTTGTTACCTGGTATACTATTTTTTTATTCCCCATTATTAGTTCCCTCCAAGTACTCTTATTCTTTCGTCCTTTGTTATCTTTCCATCTTCTATGTAGATAATTCTATCTGCCTGAAGTGCAATGCTCTCATCATGTGTTATAAGTAATAATGTCTGTTTTTGTTCCCTGTTAGAAGCTTTTAAAAGCTTCATTATTTCCTCTCCTGTCTTTCTGTCAAGGTTTCCTGTTGGCTCATCTGCAAGAACTATTGCAGGCTTGTTAAACATTGCTCTTCCTATTGATACTCTCTGCTGCTGTCCACCACTAAGCTGACTAGGAAGATTGTTTCTTCTTTCCTCAAGTCCCAAATGTTCTACAATGTTATCAAGTCTTTCCTTATCCATTTTTCTTCCATCTAATAAATGTGGAAGCATTATATTTTCATCTACATTTAATACCGGCATAAGATTGTAAAACTGATATATTAGTCCAATTTGTCTTCTTCTAAAGATTGCAAGTTTGTCTTCATTTAAACCATGTATATCTGTGTTCTCTATGAACACCTTTCCGCTTGTAGGTTTATCAACTCCTCCTAATATATGAAGTAATGTTGACTTTCCACTTCCTGAAGGTCCAACGATTGAAACGAATTCTCCTTTTTCTACGCTGAAGCTTACGTTGTCAAGTGCTTTAATTTTGGTGTTTCCCTCACCATACTCCTTAGTTAAATTTTCACATCTTAATATTTCCATATTATTTCTCCTTCTTCTATATAGTAAGTATGATTAAAGAACATAGTATGACAATAGATATAAGGTGTTTAACGCAAATAACTGCAACGTGCTGACAAACTAACCAGTAACTTCGACTAAGTCTCTCAGGAATGCCTTCGAGCCTAAGTCTTCGTAACTGTTGGATTTCGTCAGTCACTAAGAACGCAGTCGAAATATTTGCCTCAAACACCTTATATCTACCGCCATACTACGTTCTTTAATCATACCAGCTACGTTATAAACATATATTAAATCCATTATATGACATATAAGTGAATTGTTGGGTGACATTTTTGTCACAAAACTTTTTTAAAATAAACAGTATAAAACAGTTGACAACAGTTTGATACTGTTATATACTGTTTATCACAGGAGGATGGTTAACCTATGAATCTAATTATTAATAACTCATCTATGACTCCTATCTATGAGCAGATAGTTTCACAGATGAAAGAAAAAATTATTTCCGGACAGCTCAAGCCGGATACCATGCTTCCATCTGTAAGAACTCTTTCTAAGGATTTAAGGATTAGTGCTCTTACAGTAAAGAAAGCATATGATGCAATGGAACAAGAAGGTTATATTGTTACAGTACACGGCAAAGGAAGCTTTGTTGCTAACATTAATCCTAATCTTGCCATTGAAGAAAAACAAAAAGAAGTAGAAAAAATCTTTGAACAAGGCATTCGCTTGGGAAAAGAATGTGGTATGTCAATGGATGACATAAGGGATTTGTTCGAAGTTGTATTAAACGAATTCTAGATGAAGGAAGAACTTGGAGGGATTTATAATGTTATTAAAGCTAGAAAATGTAAAGAAAAATTATGGTAATTTTTCACTTGATTGTTCAATGGAGGTTAAAAGAGGTCAGGTTACCGGTATCATAGGAAGTAACGGTGCCGGCAAAAGTACAACCTTCAAATCAATCTTAGGATTGATTTTCCCAGATGGTGGAAATATTGAGATGTTTGGTAAGAATGTCAATGATATTTCTATTGAAGACAAGGAGAAAATAGGCGTTGTTTTAACAGAGGCTAATGTAAATGAGTTACTTAGAGCTAAGGACCTTGTTTCAATAATGAAAGCCATGTATAAGAAGTTTTCAGCAGAGGACTATTTAAACAAATGCAAACAATATAACATACCTATGGATAAACCTATTAAGGAATACTCAACAGGTATGAAGGCTAAGCTTAAGCTTATTCTCGCATTATCTCATGATGCTGAGCTTTTAATATTAGATGAACCTACAGCAGGTCTTGATGTTATTATGAGAAATGAATTACTGGATATGCTTAGAGATTACATGGAGGATGACAACAGAGGTATTCTTATTAGCTCACATATTTCTACTGATTTGGAAGGTATTTGTGACGACCTTTACATGATATCAGACGGAAAAATTGTTATGCACGAAGAGACAGATGTACTTCTCTCTGAATATGGAATTATAAAGGCTACTAAAGAGCAGTTTGATTCCCTCGATAAAACACATATCATTTCCGTAAAAGAAGAGAAATTTGGGTATTTATGCCTTACAAATCAAAAAGATTTTTACATGGAGAACTATCCAAGTGTTGCCATCGAAAAGGGTAATATTGATGACTTTATTATATTAATGGTTAAAGGGGAGAGAAAATAATATGAAGGGATTACTTATTAAAGATTTAAAAATCATCGCAGAGCAGAAGAAATTTTTTATAGTGGCTATTGTATTTGCTGCTTTATTTACATTGTCTGGCAACGATATAACATTTGCCGCAACTTATATAATACTTCTCACTTCTATGCTTACACTCACAACAATAAGCTATGATGAATTCAACGGTGGAATGGCATTTCTTCTCACGTTGCCTACTACCAGAAAGCTTTATACTAAAGAAAAATATGTTTTTGCATTTATCAATCTTTTTCTTGCATGTGTATTTTCAATTTTAGTGTGTGCTTTATTCGCAGTAGCAAAAGGCACTACAATTGAGTGGGATTCCTTAATTTCAACTTGTGTAGGCAGTTGTCTTGGTATGGGCCTTATGCTGTCAATAACCATTCCTCTTGAATTTAAATTTGGTGCAGAAAAAGGCCGTGTTGCTATGATAAGTGCTGTTGTTGCCATCACTGTAATAGGTGTTGGAATCTATAAACTCTTAACTGAAGTCTTAGATATCAATGTGAACAAACTCATCGCTGATGTATTAGCTAAGCTTCCTGCTTCAGGAAAAGGGCTTGAAGTACTACTTGTTAGTGTGATGGCTGTAGCATTAGTATTGATATTATTTATATCTTACCTCGTATCTGTTAAGATAATGAAGAAGAAAGAATTCTAGAAACAACTATCATACCACTATATAAAAATAGGCACAATAATTTATATAATAAGCAAACATTTTGAACTGCGTTTTTAGCGACTGACGAAATCCACCAGTTATGAAGACTTAGGCTCGAAGGCATTCCTGAGAGTCTTAGTCGTAATTACTGGTTAGTTTGTCAGCGCGTTGCAGTATGTTTGCGATTATATAAATTATTGTGCCTATTTTATATAGTGGTATATATGAAATTCTTTATACTACGAACTTATCCAGCATATCACCTAGCTCACCAACAATTTCTTCGTTAATTTCTCCGTTAGCACTTACTGTCTGCATCTGTCCATATATCTTATCTGACACTTCTGCTACACTTGTGATTGTTGCTGTTTCTTGTTCTATTACATCTGTAATTGTTCTTATATGTCCTTCTATTGTATCCATGCTATCGGATAACTGTTCAGCGAGTTCGCAGAATTTTTCGAATTTATCCTTGAATTCTACTGTGTCATCATGATATGCCTCACTAATTCCTGCCATAGTATCATAATCGGCACTAATTACGTCCCTAACATATCCAACTAAATCGCTTGATATACTTACTAATTCATTTACAGTATCTACAGTGAACAGATTAATATTCTCTATCTCCATGGCAGTCTGTGTAGTAGCATCAGCCAACTTGCTAACCTCACTTGCAACAACTGCAAAACCTTTTCCACCTTCTCCAGCTCTGGCAGCTTCTATACTTGCATTGAGTGCTAACATCTGTGTCTGTTCTGATATAGCAAGTATGTCCTTTGTAAGATCTATAATTTTAGCAATCTGTTTTGATGCCTCAATTTTATCCGAAAGCACCTCAGTCATCTCACCAACAATTTCATACATACGTGCCTTAGATTCCTGGCATGTGTTTCTTGCTTCATTTGCAGACTGACTTACGCCACTAGCATATTCTGCACCTGATTTAGTCTGAGCATATAATTCAACAGACATATTTTTGACTGTCATAGCAGCTTCCTCTATTTCTAAAATAGACTCGCTTGTATTTTGCATTGACTGGGTCATGTCATTTAAAGCATTTGAAATTTGATTTAATTCATCTGTAGCTTCTTGAAGTTCTATGTTGGTTTTATTAGTTGCCTTCTCAAGCTTATCACCATTATCCTTAACTGAAAGCATCATATTTCTAAGCTTAAGCATAAATGAGTTGAAGCTACTTGCCACATTTTCTATCTCATCACCACTGCGAATCTGAATTTCCTGAGTAAGGTCTCCATCTGTACCTGCAAGTTCTTCCATCTTACGATTAATAGTAAGAACATTACGAGCCATTAATCGACCCATAAGCATTGAAATAACAAAAGCTACGATTATACAGATAATTACAATGATAACTAATGTTTTAGTCATGTCATTTATTTTAGCATCAATACTGTCTACAGAACAATCAACACCAACTATTGCAACAACATTTCCTTCACTGTCAAATATAGGTGCAAATGCACTGTAATAGCTTCCCCACTCATCAGTGGTAACCTCATCATCCATAGATGTTTCACCAGCTAAAGCTATATCTATTTTGTCGTAGGTTTCATACTCTTCACCTATAGCAGCGCCTTCCTCTGTGTCTGCATCTATTACGAACTGAACAACTCCATCAGCTTCTCTCATAGTATATATGTACTCAATATCATCGCTTACAAGAAAACCCTTAAGCTGAGCAAGCACCACTTCATAATCCTCAGTACCCTCATCGCCTGCATGAATTCTGGCTATCTGATCACCATCTATTGTGTTTGCTGCCGACTCCGCCATAGCCATAGACTGGGCACGACTAGCATTAAGCAAGCTGTCTTCCATATAGTTAATACTGATAACTCCTATCATAAGACTGACTACTATAGCAATCAACATAGTTGTAAGTGTTATTTTTACCCCAAGTTTCAATCCGCGAACTTTGTTTTTCATACCTTGTTTCTCCTTATAATTATTCTGTTTATTATATATTTATAAAATATTTTTATGTAATAAAAAAATTGCAATCTAACACACAATAATTATATCTTATTATATGTCAGATTACAATTTATTTTGGTGATACTATTTCTATATTCCGTACAAACTATTCGCCTCAATGTATTTTTGATATGTTGCTTCGTCAAAAAGAACCCATTTTACCAAACTTAATTTGTCTGGATTAGCACGAATAAATTCTGTCGCTGTTTTAATTGCTATTTTTGCTGCTTTATCTATCGGGAAACGATAAACACCAGTTGAAATAGACGGAAATGCTATTGTTCGGATATTATTTTCCAAAGCTAGTTTCAAGGAGTTCAGATAGCAGTTTTTAAGAAGCTCTTCTTCATTGTTATCGCCTCCAAACCATATTGGTCCCGGAGTATGAATAACATACTCACAAGGAAGATTATATGCTTTTGTTATTTTTGCCTCGCCTGTTTTACAGCCATTCAAAGTCCTGCATTCTTCCAAAAGCTTAGGACCTGCTGCCCGATGGATTGCCCCGTCAACACCGCCACCACCAAGCAAGGAAGTATTTGCCGCATTAACTATAGCCTGCACGTCTGTAATTTTTGTTATGTCGCCTTTTATGCATTGAATTGTCATTTTCGCCATTACCCTCTCATTTTCTCAATCGTTTCCTCCACAGAAATACACTCCGCATATCTGCCTTTCCACATAAACTCGTTATAATACTTATAACTCTGTTCCCCCGTCATAAAAGCATTATCAAATGTAGAATTTGCATTCTCAGGAACAATCATTTTAAAACCATGCTCAAACCCACACTTGATTGTTGCATCTATACAGTAATCTGTCTGCAATCCTACAACTACCACTGTATGAATTTTCTTTTCTTGCAGATACTCCAATAAGCCAGTACCTTTAAACGAACTGTTTACTGTCTTATCAAATATTTTTTCATTCTTCTGAGGTTGAAAACCTTCGTATATTTCAAAACCCAGTGTTCCCTTCGTCAACTCCGCACCCACACCATCATCGTGTCTTACATAAATAACCTCAACATTATTCTCTCTGGCTGCTGCAATTAACGTTTTAACAGAATCTTCAAATGCTTTGAAATTATATAAATCTGGTGTAGTTATTAATTTCTGTGTATCCACTACTAAAAGTATCATTTACGTTCTCCTCATCATAGATATTTCTCAATCACACTCTGCTCCACAACCTTTTTCCCAAGCAACGTCATCGCCTGCTTCGGGCAATTATTGATGCACCTATAACACATGGTACACTGGTTATTCTGTGTCACTTTCTTATCAACAATCTTAATATTATTCATAGGACATAACATTTCACACTTGCCACACCCTATGCACTTATCTTCATCCACACGCAGTTTATCAGAATAATTCTTAGTCTTATGTCCAAAATACAATCTTTGTCCAAAGAAACCAGCCAAGCGATATAATATACCAATTCCCTCCCTAGTTGGTTTCCCTGCTTTCAAACGATGAACTGACCTGCTAATCTTTTGCTCCGCTTTCTTCACAAGCTCCTTGTTCTTTTCCAGCGGACGCTTCAGCACTTTTTCATCGCCTATGCTATCAGGCATTTTCAAATGCAATCCACCTATTATTTCTGCTCCATATTGCTGTAAAAGTCGCCCTAGAATTCCAGCTCCATCACCACTAAACAATCCCATTGTGGCGATAACAAAAACTTTCTTATTCTCCCAAAGTTCTTTATTTTCAATTATAAAATCACGCAGTATCTTCGGCACTGTACTATATTGCACAGGATATGCAAATACAAGCATTTCGTCGTTTTTTATTGCTTGTATAATGTTGTCATCCTCTATAGAAAATGCTTTAGCTGTTTCATCATATTCATTACAAAAGAATTCCACTGCATATCTCGAATTGCCGGTTCCACTAAAATATATTCCTACCATTTATACCTCAAAACTCTCCGTCTTAAAAAACAAATCCTTTTACTTTCTCAAATTACTTTCCTTATCAAAAAATGCTTTCTCCAGCATCTCATACTCTGCATCCGAACATACCTCTTTGCATCGTTTCTGATATTTTTTAGAACGCTCCAACATATTATTAATCTTCTCACAAGGAAACTCTCCGCATTGATTGCATTTATCTACATTATGCTCCTTTGTGCATTCTACCAATTGATATGTACACTTTTTATGGGAAGAACATCCTTCGCATTTGATTTCTTCATTGGATACAATGTGGTCGCGCCAGCCTACTCGGTACCATAATTCTGCCACCTTCTGGAGTTCTTCCTCACTATGAGCATTATATCTGGGACATTCTATGCAATTGTCTCCGCATAGGGTGATTTTTTCTTTCATAAACGCACTTCCTACAAAACTTTATTTACCAAAATCTAATTGCACCAGCTTCTTCCCATTTGGCAACGAATACTCTAAGGTCTGAATTAATTGATATCCTATCCTTTCCATACTATTTTGCAGTTCTTGTTCCTCCATCTGATGGTGAAAACACTTCAATCCATCAAATGCATGCAAATATGGAGAATCTGACACAAAACTCTCATCCGTATTAATCTGAATAACACATGATACATATTGCGGATTTACTATCTTTACTACTTTTTGAAAACACTCATATCCAATGTACTCAATCAGCAAATTTGCTATCAAAAGATTTGCTTGTGGAAGTTTTTCAGTCTCACTATTTAAATCTACACAAAGACATTCCAGTATACCGGATAGCATCTTATACCGTTCTTTAGTAGTTGCCAAATATTCAGCATTTATATCGACGCCATAAACCTTAGTTATCTTCGTGGCGTCAACGTGTTCCAAGCCGTTTCCACCTGCAATGCCAAGTATCATAACAGATTTTATATCATATTTATTCAATTGTCCTTGCATCATCTGATTCATTGCTTGTAGCTGCCGGACTGAATCCAGTGCCATATGACTTTCATAATCAGATAAGTTAATATCTTTCCATGGATTATTCATATTCATCTCTCCGTAGAATTTACTTCACAATATTCCCCAAACT
>SVEE01000001.1 GCA_015057525.1 Lachnospiraceae bacterium
TTGATATGAGTGAATATTTTGAAAAGGCTCCACAAATCAAAAGAACACTTGCTATAAGAGGTGCTGCATAGCACATGAATTAATTAACCGAAAGGAATTTACACACAAAAATGGACTTGACTAAAAAGTGTCATTCTATACCCATATTTTAATGAAAAGCGGGGTCTTGGACAATGTTTTTTCTCCATAGAGCCACAACATTTCAAAATCAAAACAAAATTTTTCGAAAATTGGTTTCAATGGGTATTCAGGAGAATATAATTTGCCTAGACCCAAAGATGTAATTTTTGCAAGTGATGTTTTGTAAAAACTCCCTAGAAGTAAATTGTCGAAGACAATTTCACAAAATATATGCTATATTCTAATGACTATGAAATAAAATATAATTAAGCTTGCCTAATTACTAAAACATTAGTAAAATATAGTGAGAAAGAAGGATAACATTTAATGTTATTACACGTGAGTCTTTAATGTTAATCATAAATTAAAGTATATAGCAATCACACAAAATATAAATGCAATATATGCATATATATAGTAATTACATGACAAAAATATGTAACACAAACTTTTAGTATAGATAAGGGGGACAATTATGTTAGGTTTAGGTGGCGAAAGAGAAGGCGGCGCTTGGGATTACAGAACCCTGCCTAATAAAATGTATGAATTGGTTAAGAATGTTGGTGATATGAGACAGGAAGGAACAGGATATTTCACTGACAGCGAGGCTGAGATGATTACTGTTTTAGGCTATCTTAATTATGATGAGAAAACTGGAATTACAGAGTCTATGATGGAACAGATAGATGAGGCTTGCAAGCAGTTAGAGGAAAGAAAGCTTCGTGATAGAGATGAAGATGATACATTTATTAACTTTAAATTCTAGTAATATGTTTGAATTATTATAGATATATAGGGATTTTCCTTAAAATAAGGTGGCATTTTATGCCACCTTATTTTATAATATATCAGTGTTGTAAATTAATACAAAAGAATGAATTGAAGGACAAGAAAATGACATTAAATGAATTACCTATAGGTGAAACTGGCACAATTACATCTGTTGGAGGAGAAGGTGAGCTAAGACAGCATTTCCTTGATATGGGAATTATTCCCGGGGCGGAAATAACGTTGGTTAAATATGCTCCTATGAAAGATCCTATTGAATTTATGATTCACGGATATGAGCTTACTCTTCGTGTGGCAGATGCACAAAACATAGAAATATTAAAGAACGAAGCAGCAGCTACAGCTATAGATAGCAAAGTAGCAAAATCAAATAAAAAATATAAGAAGGAGCATCCTGGATTGGGCGAGGGTGGTAAGTATCACGTAAAAGCTGATGAGCATCCGTTGCCTGAAGGAAGCAAGTTAACCTTTGCTTTGGCTGGTAATCAGAATTGTGGTAAGACAACCTTGTTTAATCAGCTTACTGGCGCTAATCAACACGTTGGTAATTTCCCGGGTGTAACTGTAGATAGAAAAAGTGGAAATATAAAGGGCTACTCCAATACAGAGGTTACAGATTTGCCTGGAATTTATTCCCTTTCACCTTATAGTAGTGAAGAAATTGTTTCTAGAGAATTTATTTTAAATGAGAAACCAACAGGCCTCATTAATATTGTTGATGCAACAAATATTGAGAGAAACTTGTATCTCACTATGCAGCTCATGGAACTAAACATTCCTATGGTACTCGCTCTTAATATGATGGATGAGGTAAGGGGCAACGGTGGCTCAATAGATATTAACGAGATGGAGGATATGCTTGGAATTCCTGTTGTACCTATTTCTGCGGCTAAGAATGAGGGTATAGAGGAATTAGTTAATCATGCCATCCATGTGGCCAAATATCAGGAGTGCCCAGGAAGAAATGATTTCTGTGATGAAACTGATAATGGTGGTGCAGTACATAGATGTCTTCACAGTATTATGCATCTTATTGAGGACCATGCGAAGAGTTCAGGTATTCCAATAAGATTCGCAGCAACAAAGCTTGTTGAAGGTGACAAACGTATATTAGAGAGTTTAAATCTTTCCACTAATGAGGAAGAAACCATAGAGCACATTATTTGCCAAATGGAAGAGGAAAGAGGGCTTGATAGGTCTGCCGCCATTGCAGATATGAGATTTGCTTTCATTAAGAAAATGGTTGGCGCAACAGTGGTTAAGCCTAAGGAGAGCAAAGAACGAGAGAGAAGTATTAAGATAGATAAAATTCTTACAGGTAAGTTTACTGCTATTCCTGCATTTATACTGATTATGGCATTGATATTTTATTTGACATTTAATGTTATCGGTGCATGGCTTCAGGGAGTTTTAGAATCAGGAATAGAAGCTCTGACAAATGTGGTTGATAATGCTCTTACAAGCTGGGGAGCAAATGCGGGCTTACAGTCCCTTATTATTGATGGAATATTTAACGGTGTGGGAAGTGTACTAAGCTTCTTACCTGTTATTGTAATCTTGTTCTTCTTCCTTTCTTTGTTGGAAGATACAGGATATATGGCGAGAATCGCCTTTGTTATGGATAAGCTTCTCAGAAAAATCGGATTGTCTGGCAGAAGTATTGTTCCTATGCTTATGGGTTTTGGATGTACAGTGCCAGGTGTTATGGCAAGTAGAACACTGCCTTCTGAGCGAGATAGAAAAATGACAATTCTCATGACGCCGTTTATGAGCTGTTCTGCAAAGCTTCCGATTTATGGATTCCTTATTGCAGCATTTTTCCCTAAGTATTCGGCTGTTTTGATGGTTGGATTATATTTCCTTGGAATAGTGGTTGGAATTTTAATGGCTCTTATATTAAAAAATACAAAATTCAAGGGTGAGGCAGTTCCTTTTGTTATGGAACTTCCGAACTACAGAATGCCAGGTATTAAAAATGTTGCTCAGCTTCTTTGGGAAAAGGCTAAAGACTTTTTACAAAGAGCATTTACAGTTATTTTTGTAGCTACTATAGTAATCTGGTTTTTACAAACCTTTGATTTTAGATTGAATATGGTGGCTGACTCTAAGGACAGCATGCTTGCTATGGTTGCAGGATTTATAGCACCAATATTTGCACCACTAGGCTTTGGTGATTGGCGAGTTTCAACTTCGTTGATTGCAGGATTTATGGCCAAGGAAAGTGTGGTTTCCACAATATCAGTTCTCTTTGGAAGTACAGAAGCTATGCTTAGCGTTATTGCTCCATCTGCAGCCGCAGCCTTATTGGTATTTTGTTTGCTTTATACTCCTTGCGTAGCGGCTGTTGCGGCAGTTAAAAGAGAGCTTGGAGGTAAATGGGCAGCTATTATTGCATTTGGTCAATGTCTTGTGGCTTGGATAGTAGCATTTGTAGTTAAAATTATTGTTGGGATTTTCTAGTTTCATTTACAATGAATGCTTGACACCGTATATTTCAACAACTAAAATAAATTATTATGATTTGGAGGAAGAAAAATGAGAGAAATTCCATATAAGATATATTTAGAAGAAAATGAAATGCCTACACAGTGGTATAACGTTCGTGCAGACATGAAGAAAAAACCGGCTCCACTTTTAATGCCAGGTACACTTAAGCCGGCTACAGTTGATGACTTATCATCAGTTTTTTGTAGAGAGCTTGCCCAGCAGGAATTAGACGATACAACAAGATACTTTGATATACCAACTGAGATTAGAGATTTCTATAGAATGTATAGACCAGCACCACTTGTTCGTGCTTATTGTCTTGAGAAGAAGCTTGGAACACCAGCTCATATTTATTATAAGTTTGAGGGTAATAACACATCTGGTAGTCATAAGCTTAACTCAGCTATTGCTCAGGCATATTATGCTAAGCAGCAGGGACTCAAGGGTGTTACTACTGAGACTGGAGCAGGTCAGTGGGGAACAGCTCTTTCTATGGCATGTTCATACTTTGACCTTGATTGTCAGGTTTACATGGTTAAGTGCTCATATGAGATGAAGCCACATCGTAGAGAGGTTATGAGAACATATGGTGCAAAGGTAACTCCTTCACCATCTATGACTACTAATGTAGGTAGAAAAATTAATGAAGAATTCCCAGGTACATCAGGAAGTCTTGGTTGTGCTATATCAGAAGCTGTAGAAGCAGCAACTAACCAGGAAGGATACAGGTATGTACTTGGTTCAGTCCTTTCTCAGGTATTATTACATCAGACTATTATTGGTCTTGAGACTAAGACTGCACTTGACAAATATGGAATAAAGGCAGATATGGTAATTGGTTGTGCTGGAGGTGGCTCAAACCTTGGAGGACTTATTTCTCCATTTGCTGGAGAAATGCTTAGAGGAGAAGCAGATTATGAACTTATTGCTGTTGAACCAAAGTCTTGCCCAAGTTTAACAAGAGGTACATATGCCTATGACTACTGTGATACAGGTAAGGTTTGTCCTCTTGCTAAGATGTATACTCTTGGCAGTGGATTTATCCCATCAGCGGATCATGCCGGTGGACTTAGATATCATGGAATGAGCTCAATAGTTTCTGAGTTGTATGATCAGGGCATACTTAAGGCTACAAGCGTTAAGCAGACAGAGGTATTTAAAGCAGCGCAGGAATTTGCAAGAATTGAAGGTATACTTCCTGCACCTGAGAGTAGTCATGCAATTAAGGTTGCTATAGATGAAGCATTAAGGTGTAAGGAGACTGGTGAAGCTAAGAATATAGTATTCGGTTTAACAGGTACAGGATATTTTGATATGGTATCTTACCAGAAGTTTAACGATGGTGTTATGGCAGACTACATTCCTACAGATGAGGAAATCGCAAAGGTTGCAGCAACATTACCACAGTTTTAATTAATAAGGATATACAAAAGATATGAAAGAGAAAGTTTTGGAGACTGTAAAGAAAATATTTTCTTCAGTTGAAATGTATTTCATACTTTTGATAATTTTCTTTGAAACATTTTTTCATTTTATAAGACTAGGATTAACGGGAGAGAATCTTTTTTATAAGATTCTCTTTGCCCTTTTCTTTGGGGCTATAATTGGTTTAGTGACAAACCTGTTTCCGGAGAAAATATCAAAGGTTTTGACGTTTGTATTTACAATAATTATAACTATATATTTTATTGCTCAGGTTATATATAGTGGCGTTTTTGCCACATATTTATCCTTCTTTGGAACAATAGCAGTTGCCACACAGGCACTGGATTTTACAGATGTTATATGGAAGGCTGTAGTTGGAGAATGGTGGGTTCTTCTCATCATGCTTGCACCTATAATAGCTCTTTCTATATGGCTAAGAAAGCACATTAATTTTAACAGACACGAACTTAAAATATATGCAGTATGTGTCCCTCTTACCATACTGTCATTTCTTATAAATATTACATTGATGAAGAAAAATAATGATTCTGTATATTCTGCCTACGAGGTGTATAAGAGTAATACATCTGTTGATATGACTGTTGAGAAATTGGGTGTTCTAGAGTCTTTATATTTAGATGCCAAATTTGCGATTAAGGATAAGCTTGGTGTAGAAAGTGATGATGTATCATTTGCTGTAGAAAGCTATGACTATACAACAGAAGTAACTACAGAATCGACCACAACAGTAGCAACAATGGGAGATGCCTTGGGAGAAGAGGAAATAACTACAGAAGAAGTTATAGATACATCTCCTAATGTGTTGGATGTTGATTTTGATACTTTAATTGCTGAAGAAACTAATAGCAATATTGTTGCATTGCATGAGTATATAAGTACAATTACACCTACAAATAAAAATGAATATACAGGAATGTTTGAGGGCTACAACCTTATATTTGTTGTAGCAGAAGGTTTTTCGGGTTATTCCATAGATAGACACAGAACTCCAACCTTGTATGAACTTAGCACAAAGGGGTTTGTTTTTAAAAATTATTACACACCACTTTGGTATGGCTCTACATTAGGTGGAGAGTATGCTGATTTAACAGGTCTTATGCCTAAGAACGGAAGTTATCTTAGTATGTATAAATCTGGTGCAAATGGCAATGATATGATGTTTACATTAAGTAAGCAGCTTCTCAAACAGGGATATACAGTGAAGGGCTATCACAATAACGAATACACATATTATGATAGACATATTTCACATACTAACCTAGGCTATGAATGGTATGGTACAGGTAACGGATATGAACCTGAAAGGGCCGGAGACGGAACTCAGCTTTGGCCACAATCAGATTTACATTTAATAGATACAACTTTTGATGGGTATATAAATCAAGAACCCTTCCACACATATTATTTGACGGTTAGCGGTCATGTTATGTATAATTTTGGTGGAAATGAAATGGCTAAACGCCATCAAGAGCAGTTTGCTGACCTTGAGTATTCTGAAACAACAAAAGCATATATTGCATGTCAGTACGAGCTTGAGCTTGCCATGACATCATTAATCCAGAAATTGGAAGATGCCGGTGTTGCAGACCGTACCCTTATTGTTCTTACAGCGGATCACGTTCCTTATGATAATAAGGATGTAGTAGATGAACTGGCTGGTAAAGAACTTGACAATACATTTGAATGGTATGAGAACGCCCTTATTATATGGTCGGCATCCATGGAAGAACCGGTTACAGTTAACAAATATTGTTCAAGCCTTGATATACTTCCAACAGTTTCTAATCTTATGGGACTTCCTTACGATTCCCGAATGTTAGTTGGTCAGGATATATTGTCAGACAGCGAAGGACTTGTAATGTTTAATGACAGAAGCTTTATTACAGATAGAGTTTCTTACAATGCAAATACCGGAGAAGTAAGAAGTATTGATGGTTCTCAAATAGATATGTCCTATGTGGAATATATACAGGCGGTAGTTAAGAACAAATTCAGTATGGCGGAAAAAATCTGCGAAAATGATTACTATAGGTATATAGATGAAGCAGTTTATGGAGTTGAAGAGTAGGTATTGATAGGAGGAATTAAAATGCCTGATAATGAAAAATTGTTAAACGAAATTAAAAAAATGCAAGGTGGAGATTTTAGCTCATATGAAGATTTTTATTATATGACTTCTCCTTTTGTGTATGACATTTTAATTAATAGTGTGAAGAATAAGGGGGCTGCTGATTCTCTTATTGTAAAGGTGTACAACGAGGTATATCAAAGAATAGGAGAGGTTACAGATGTGGATTTCTTCTATAAATGGATTGAGACTATTACTAAAAATGCTGCGAAAGCTCATATTAATTCTTTGATTCCGGAAACAATAGAAGCATCAGGTGTGCAAAAGAATGCAAATATACCTATAAATGTTGCTACACAAGAAAACAACTTTGTACAGGGGAATAATATGGTACAGGGAGCAACACCTGTTGCTCAGGTTAAAGAGAAAAAATCACTTCCACTAGCTGTTAAAATCATAATTGGAGTGTTAATTGTAGCGATATTAGCTGTGGTTGGTGTAGTTATAGCTAAGAATATTGGTGACAAAAATGATAAGTCAAAAAATGATGAAACTGATGTGGCATCTGAAACAGATTCAACACCAACTGATGTGACAACAGAGGCAACAACAGAGGTGACAACAGAGGAGCCTACAACAGAAGTGACAACAGAGGCAACAACAGAAGAACCAACAACCGAACAGTCACCTTACGAAAATCTTTCAGAAACAGAACGATTATACTACACCTATATTTCAGAAACCTTGCTTACACAGGATAAATTATCAGATATAAGCTATAGAGAATCTTCCGTATGTGGTGAAGATCTTTTGATTCCGGATATAGAGAGATTGCTTGATGGTACAGAAGGAATCATTTCAGCTAAAATAATTGACTTAAATCGAGATAGTTTAGAGGAACTCTTAATTGTTCGTACTGAACCAGCTGAGGAAGCTGGGTCATATGCAGTCATTATGGACGTGTACGGAATTACAGATGGCCAGGTTAATTTGATTTCTACAGAAGATAAATTATATTACAGTCAACAGAATGGACATACTGTATTTACTATGGATTCTGTAACATATACTCAGTTCATGGATATATCAGTTGTTAATACTGATGAAAATACCTATATAATGTTTGAACTTCAGTTATATTCTATTTTCTCTGATACAGAGGGAAGAGTAATTCATCTTTATAAATTGGTAGATAATGACATAAAGAAGGTTTGTAGATATGGACGTGGTAACGAAGTGAATTACGGTTGGACATTTGCAGAAGATGAATCAGGAACATATGAAGATTTTTACAATCCTGATGATTTGGAAACAGATATGATGACACCATTTCTTGCTAGGTTCGGAGTAGATATGGACAAATACACTAACGATGACGCGTACACAGAAGATGTTGTTAGCTATGACATTGATGCGATTGAAGTATCTGGCAGATATAAAATGAACTATACAGTTGTAGATTACACCAATTTGAGAGATATCATTGTAAGATAATTGGTTAAAACTTAGACATGAAATTATTAGGGAGAGAAGAATGAACAAACACACGAAGAAAAAACATTTACTTACATTTCTTGTTCTTATGTTGCTTTTTGTTTTAACAGGCTGTGGTAATAAGCAGGAAGCATCAGATGTACACGGAATCGAAGATTTGGATGGCAAAAAAATAGGTGTACAGATTGGTACCACAGGTGATATCTATGTATCTGATTATGAGGGAGATGAGGCAGGTACAGTTGTAGAAAGATACAACAAGGGTAATGATGCAATATCATCTTTAAAAAATGGAAAAATTGATTGCGTTGTAATTGATGAAGAGCCAGCTAAGGCATTTGTTAAAAGAAATCCAGACCTTAGTATATTGGAAGAAGAATTCACTATTGAGGAATATGCTGTATGTATAGCTAAAGAAAATACTCAGCTTTTAAATGATTTCAATGCTGCACTTGCTGAGTTAAAGGAAGAGGGAACACTGGACAAAATAATATCTCATTATCTTGCAGACGAGGATGACGGTTACGAGTATGTTAGCCCTGAAGGACTTGATTATTCAAATGGTGAGCTTGTAATGGCTACAAATGCATCCTTCCCACCATATGAGTATTATGAAGAAGGCGAAATTGTAGGTATTGATGCTGATATGGCTAAAGCTATTGCGGACAAGCTCAATATGAAGCTGGTTATCGAGGATATGGAATTCGATACAATTATAACAGCTGTTCAGGGTGGTAAGGCAGACATAGGTGTTGCAGGAATGACTATAACAGAGGATAGACTTGAAAATGTTAATTTCTCTGAGCCTTATACAATAGCTAAACAGGTTATTGTTGTAAGAAATGGTAAAGATGCAACATTTACATCTATCAAGGATAGCTTCTATCAGAACTTCATCGAGGATGATAGATATGAATATATTTTATCAGGTTTAAGAAATACAATAATAATTGCTCTTTTGGCAGTACTTCTCGGTGTAATAATCGGATTCGTAATTGCTGTAATTCGAGCTACACATGATAAGACAGGGGGATTAAAAATACTTAATTTCCTTTGCAGGGTATATATCACAATTATTCGTGGAACACCAACCATGATTCAGCTGCTTATCATATATTACGTTATATTTGCATCATCAAATATAAGTAAAATATTGGTTGCATCTCTTGCCTTTGGTATCAACTCAGGTGCGTATGTAGCTGAGATAATAAGAGGTGGTATTATGTCTCTTGACCAGGGACAGTTTGAGGGAGCAAGAAGTTTAGGACTCACTCATACTCAGACAATGGTGCACATAATACTTCCACAGACCTTTAAAAATACATTGCCAGCGTTGGCTAACGAATTTATAGTCTTAATAAAGGAAACATCAATCAGTGGATACATTGGTCTTATGGACCTTACTATGGCAGGAAATATTATACGTGGTAATACTTACCAGGCATTTTTCCCACTCATTGCGGTGGCTATAATTTACCTGATTATAGTTCTTGTGCTTTCAGCAGGTGTAAATAAGCTTGAAAGGAGTTTGAAGAAAAATGAGCGATAATAAATGTATAATTAAAGTAGAAAATATGAGCAAAGCCTTCGGTGATAATGCAGTATTAGAAAATATAAATACCGAGGTGCAACGCGGAGACATTATTGCAGTAATCGGTCCTTCAGGATGTGGTAAGTCAACATTTATAAGAACATTAAATCTTCTTGAGGTACCAGATTCAGGAAGCATCTTAATTGATGGTGTTGATATAATGGATAAGAAGGTTGATATTAATAAGATGCGCCAGAAGGTGGGAATGGTATTCCAGCATTTCAACTTGTTTCCAAATCTTACAATAAAGGATAATATTGCCATTGCGCCAATAAAGACTAAGCAGATGAGCAAGGAGGAGGCATATAAGAAGGCTGAGGAACTTCTTGAAAGAGTTGGGCTTGCGGATAAGGCGGATGCATATCCAGATACCCTTTCAGGTGGTCAAAAGCAGAGAATTGCCATAGTTAGAGCCCTTGCTATGAATCCAGAAGTAATTTTGTTTGATGAGCCTACATCAGCTCTTGACCCTGAGATGGTAAAAGAGGTATTAAACCTTATTCAGGACCTTGCCAAGGATGGAATGACAATGGTTATTGTTACTCACGAAATGGGATTTGCACGACAGGTTGCAAATAGAGTTATGTTCTTTGATGAAAAAGGAATCAAAGAAGAGGGTACTCCTGAAGAATTATTTGATAATCCACAAAGTGACAGACTTAAGAGTTTTCTTTCTATGGTTATGTAATAAAAAAACTTACAGGTTATGATATGTATTCGGAATTATGGACATATATCTAATCTGTAAGCTTTTTTTTATTAAAGACGTATTTAATGCTATGGATTTGATAAAATGTATCAAAATGAGAAAAATGGTGGAAATATTGGGTAAAACCATATATAGTAAATATGTATGAGTAAATAGAATTAAACATAAACTTATAAAAGTACGTTATATTAAAATAAGGCAGGTGATTTATATGAAGGAAGTAATGCTTGCGGTTTGGATTCCTTTTTTAGGAACCACACTAGGCTCAGCATGTGTCTTCTTTATGAAAGATAAACTTAATGATAAGGTGCAAAAAGCTTTATCAGGATTCGCAGCAGGTGTAATGATTGCTGCATCCGTATGGTCGTTACTTATACCAGCTATGAATATGGCCGACGAAAATGGTATGGGCAAAATGTCGTTTGTGCCTGCGGCAGTTGGTCTATTGTTAGGTGTATTTTTTCTCCTTCTGTTAGATGTACTGATACCACATTTGCATGTCAATGAAGAGGAAGCAGAAGGTCCAAAGGTTTCATTAAAAAAATCAACAATGCTTATTTTAGCAGTTACGCTTCATAACATTCCAGAGGGTATGGCAGTAGGTGTAACCTTTGCTGGTATGTTATCAGGAGAAAGCACAATCACATTTATGGGAGCAATGGCTCTTGCTATTGGTATTGCCATACAAAATTTCCCTGAAGGTGCAATTATATCCATGCCTGTTTGTGCGGCAGGCGAGGGCAAAGGTAAAGCATTTTTATATGGTACATTATCAGGTATAGTTGAACCTTTAGGTGCGCTACTTACAATATGGCTTTCTAGCTACTTTGTTGGTATAATGCCATATTTATTAGCCTTTGCGGCAGGTGCTATGATATACGTTGTTGTGGAAGAACTGATACCTGAATCAGCTGCAGGAGAGCATTCTAATATAGGAACAATAGGCTTTGCTATAGGATTTGTACTCATGATGATTCTTGATGTTGTTCTTGGATAATTTTTTTATAATATACAATACTATATTTTAGGAGGTGCACTTATGAACGAAAAAGTAATTAACAAATTATCATACGGTCTATTTGTATGTACAGCTAAAGAGGGTGACAAGGATAATGGTTGTATTATCAATACTGTCATGCAGGTTACAGCTGATCCATTAAGAATAATGGTAGCAATCAACAAACTTAATTACACTCATGACATGGTTATGAGAACAAAGAAATGTAATATTTCCATTATTAGTGAAGATGCAAAATTTGATTTATTCAAGCATTTTGGTTTCCAGTCAGGAAAGGATGTTAATAAATTTAGTACAACATCAGGTCAGTGGATGGCAGACAATATGAATTTCTGTATAACTACACCTAACGATGTTAAATGCATAACTAAAGGAACTAACGGACATATTTCTCTATATGTAGAAAACACTTTAGATTTAGAAACGCACACATTATTCATATGTAGAGTTGTAGATGGTGAAGTTCTCTCGGATGTTCCATCTGCCACATACGATTACTACCACAAACATATAAAAGAGGATATGCAGAAAGTGGGAACAACTCCTGAAGGTGCAACCATATGGAGATGTAAAATCTGTGGCTTCGAATATGTAGGCGACGAATTACCAGCCGACTATATTTGCCCACTCTGTAAGCATCCGGCGTCAGACTTCGAAAAGGTAGAAAAATAATCATCCACTCTGGGGCTTTGGTACTGCAACTAACTGCATATTCTTTGACACCCTACACTTCCCGTTGTATGTAATTGGTTTGTCATATCCTGGTGGAAGATTTTCCGAAATATCATTATTTTGATTTTCCGATGAAATACACCGCGTGGTATATGTTTGAGGGATTGCCCATAGACTAAGGCATATATTAGTTCTAAATGTTACTCAAAAAATTTTTGTAATATCTATCATAGTTGGTTTACGATTTTCGATTAAACTTTGCGTTTTGAAACTCGTACTCAGAATAAAGACTCCCCATAAATTTGTGAAACAATTTATGGGGAGCCTTTTATTCTCAGCACTCAAACACTCAAAACGCAAAGTATTAATCGTAAACCTAACTATGATGATATTACAGAAAAATTTTTTGAAAATAACATTTTAGAACTAATATATGCCTTAGCCTATGTGGCAATCTCGAGTTCATACCAAAGCGGTGTAAATCAAACATCGGAAAATCAAAATAATAGATATTTCAAAAATCTATCCACGGATATACAAACCAATTACATACAACGGGAAGTGTAGGGTGTCATAAGATATCATATACTGCAGTACCAAAGTCCCAGAGGGATGATTATTTTGTACCGAAGATTCTGTCGCCGGCATCACCGAGACCTGGGCAAATATAGGCGTCGTCGTTTAATTCACGGTCAAGCTGTCCGATGTATATTTCTATGTCAGGGTGTGCTTCAGATAAGGCTTTGAGACCTTCTGGCGCAGCTATTATTGCCATAAATTTGATGTTGGAACCACCTTCGTTTTTGATTTTTGAGATGGCATCTATGGCTGAACCACCAGTTGCCAACATAGGGTCAGTAACGATTATAGGGCGGTCTGCAATTGGCTGTGGAAGTTTGCAATAGTATTGCTGTGGGAGATGAGTTAACTCATCTCGGTATAAACCTATGTGACCGACTTTAGCTGCTGGAAGAAGGGCAAGTAAGCCACTTACCATACCAAGGCCTGCTCGGAGTATTGGTATGATGGCAGGTTTTCTTCCTGCAAGAATTGGTGACATGCAAGGTTCAATAGGGGTTTCTATTCTGATATCTTCGAGAGGTAAATCTCTAAAAGCTTCATAGCCCATAAGCATAGCCACTTCATCTGTAAGTTTTCTAAATTCGTTGGTGCCTGTGTTCTTGTCTCGTAAAAGAGAAATCTTGTGCTTGATTAAAGGGTGATCTAGAATGTGTACATTATTCATGGCCGCTTACCTTTTATGACAAAGTCATATCCTTTCTTTTGAAAAATATGTAAAGAAATACAGACAAAAAAGTCAAAATTCTTTGAATATAGTATAACACAAAAGTGTAGATAAATGATATAGAAATAACCTATATTTTATTTGATATGTTAACGGTGTTTTTATATAATTAGGAGTAGAAAATGCGAGGTGTCAGGAATAGTGATTCAAGGCGAAGATAATATCAAAGAATTAAATATAGATAAAGTAGAGAAACTTGCTAAAGATTTGATTAAATTGGCACAGGACACTATAACTGTAAGATTTAGATTTTTAGATGTTGCCTTATCAAAGGTAAAATTCATTTCAAAAAATGAATTGGGAGGATTTTATACAGATGGAGACAACATATACTATGATGCCAAATTTATACTAAAGAAGTATATGGAAGAACCAGGAATAGGGATAAGAGGAATCCTTCACATGTTGTTGCATTGTATTTTTATGCATCAGTTTAGATATGATGGATTAGATAGAGAATATTGGGATTTAGCCACAGATATAGCCGTTGAAAATATTATATTGGAATTGGAATTTCAACCTGCTAATTTATCCAACGATTCTGTGAAGAAAAATGAAATAGAAAAAATAAAAAGAAAAGTAAATAATTTAACAGCAGATAAAATATATAGAGAATTTATGACTACTCCTTTGGATAATGAGGTTAAAGAAAGGTATGGAAATATTTTCGCTGTAGATATGCATGATTGGTGGGCTAAAGAGGAAAAATCAGAGCTTATAATAACCGAAGAACAATGGAAAAAAATAAGCAGACGTATCAAATCAGAAATTGATAATTTTTCAAAGGGTAAAGAAATTTCAGAGAGCTTAAAAAAGAATCTGTCAAAGGCTAATGCTGACAGATATGATTACAGACAAATATTAGAGAGATTTACTGTTTTGGGCGAGGAGATTATCGCAAGTGAGGATGAGTTTGATTATGTATATTATACATATGGTCTTACTCATTATGGCAATATGCCACTGATAGAACCTTTGGAATATAGGGAAGTAAAGAAGGTAAAGGAGTTTGTTATAGCTATTGACACTTCTGCATCCTGCAGTGGTGAGTTAATAAATAGATTTATTACAAAAACTTATAATATATTAAAGAGTACAGAAAACTTTTTCAATAAAATTAATATACATATTATTCAGTGTGATTCCAATATACAAATGGATACAAAAATAAGCAGCGAAGTGGAGTTTCATGATTTTATACAAAAAGGTGAAATAAAAGGCTATGGTGCTACCGATTTTCGACCTGTATTTAAACACGTAGAGGAACTTAAAAATAATGGCGAGTTTGAGAATTTAAAAGGGCTTATTTATTTTACCGATGGATATGGGATTTATCCAGAAAATATTCCGGATTATGATGTTATTTTTGCATTTTTAGACGAGGATGAAGCACAACGAAATGTTCCTGGATGGGCTATAAAAATTATAATGGAGGATGAGCTTGATGAATATTAACGAGGCTAAAGAATATATTAAAAATTCTATACAGGTATATCTGAAAAAAGACGAATTTGGAGATTATAGAATTCCTGTAGTGAGACAGAGACCTATATTTTTATTGGGAGCACCAGGTATTGGTAAAACTGCTATTATGGAACAAATTGCTCAGGAACTTTCCATAGCTCTTGTTTCGTATTCTATGACTCATCACACAAGACAGTCGGCATTAGGGCTTCCTTTTATCAAACATAAGTCCTATGAGGGAATGGAGTATGATGTATCTGAATATACCATGAGTGAGATTATTGCATCCATATATGAAATTATGGAAAATAGTGGTGTTAAAGAGGGCATACTATTTTTGGATGAGATAAATTGTGTGTCTGAAACTTTAGCACCATCCATGCTACAGTTTCTGCAGTACAAGGTATTTGGGAAACACAAGGTTCCAGATGGATGGGTAATAGTAACTGCAGGAAATCCTCCTGAGTATAACAAATCAGTTAAGGAATTTGATGTTGTAACTATGGATAGGTTAAAGGTGCTTACTGTGGAAGCAGACTATCCTACATGGAAAACTTACGCTGTTGAAAGAAATATTCATAGCGCAATAATAAATTTTCTTGAAATAAAAAAGGAATATTTTTATCATATGGAGACTACTGCTAAAGGAAGGTCATATGTTACAGCTAGAGGCTGGGAGGACCTTTCTGAAATTATACATATGTACGAGGAGGAAGGACTTTTAGTAGAAGAAAATCTTATTTCTCAATATCTTAGAAATGAAAATGTGTCTAAGGAATTTTTTGCATATTACGAATTGTTTAATAAGTACAAAAAGCAATATGAATTAGAAAAAATATTAGAGGGAGAAAATACAGAGGATGCCGTTAAAAAAGCCATGGAAGCGGAATTTGACGAAAGAATTTCTCTGCTAGGAATTCTTCTGGATAAGGTTCAATCAGAAATAAAAGATGTAATTGAAGAATCGGAATATCTTACAGAACTTAAAACCATATTAATAACTTTAGATACTGAAAATGATCTTATAGATTCTTTAGATAAGAACATAAACCATAGAAACAAGTTATTGAATAATCTGGGTAAAGCTAACGCACTTTCTGTAACAGATAAGAAAAAGCATAAGAAAATAGTCAGATTTTTATGTGAATCAAAAACTTGTATTTTAAATAACAGAGTCCTTGGAGAAGAAGGGTTTAATTATATAAAAGAAAAATATAATCAAAGTGTAATAGATATGAAACAGAAAGTTTCTCTTAGTGATAAGCATATTCATAATTTATTTGAATTTACTGACAGAGCATTTAACAATGGTAACGAGATGCTTATACTTGTTACAGAGCTTACGGCTGGCAAATTTAGCTCTAAGTATATGTCTGTATTTGGTTCGACAGATTATCAAAAATATAGTGAGCTTTTATTGATTGGTGAAAGAAGGAATCATATTATGGAAGATATTGATGAAATTTATCCATATTTATAGATGAGTTTACACGCTAATGTGCAAATATATTTATTGTAAAATAAATTAATCAAGGTTATAATGTAGCAAGTTGCATGAGTAAAACATTAACTATAAATATATAATAAGGAGAAAGAAAAATGGCAGATGAATTAAAAAGAGATAGCGAAGCTACAGTGCTTATAACTGATGAACCAGTCAAGTTCGACCTTTCATCACAGGGAGCACCAATGGGAATGACACCACAGGGAACACCAGTAGCACCGGGAATGGCACCACAGGGAGCGCCAATGCAGGGAATGCCAGTAGCACCGGGAATGGCACCACAGGGAGCACCAATGCAGGGGATGCCTGTAACACCGGGAATGGCACCACAGGGAGCACCAATGCAGGGGATGCCTGTAACACCAGGAATGCCTCCACAGGGAACACCAATGGGAATGGCACCACAGATGGCACCAGCAAAGCCTGCTAAGCAGAAGAAACCTAAGAAGGATAAGAAAAAATTATCAGGAGGAGCAATTGCAGGAATAATTATAGGTGTTCTTGTATTACTTGCTGGTATAGGCGTTGGAGTATTCTTTATAATCAAGTCTATGTCACCTGATGAAGAGGAGATTAAAGCCGCACTTCCAGAGGAGATAACAAACTATATTCTTGATGGAGAAGAATATGAATCAACAGTTGAAAGTGTTGTTATTATTGATAAAAAGTCAAGCAAAGAACTTGAGTGCGAAATCGTATTAGTAGATGATTATTTCGAGAGAACAGTTTACTGTGAAATGGAATTCGAAAAAGAAGATGGAGAATGGGAAGTAGATTCCTATGAGTATTCTGATGATGCCGAGATGGTTGTTAAGCATGCATATGCTGAAGCTATATTAGTTGAAAATGGCTATGCAAATGCTACATTTAAAGAGGATTTAACAGAGAAGAAATCTACATACTATCAGTTTGAGTATGATGTTGATGCAGATGCTTTGTATGCAACTGTATCAGGAAGTGTTGTAGTGGAAATGTCTTTTGATGAATATTATGATGATGAAGAGAAGACTATTATCTATTCATATTCATACATTGATGAGGATAATGTTGAATGTGTATGGAATTTAGCAGGAACGTACATTGAAGATGCAGATGTTGTAACAATGGGTATAACTATCACAGAGGAAGGTGATGAGGAGTATACAGTATCGTTCTCATCTTCAGAGTTTGGTACAGCATCAGATGAGGCATATTCATATTTATATTCTGATTCAGCAGAGTTATGTGTATATACAACAAGTACTACACATTCATATATAGATTATTATCTCTATTTCACACCAAACTCATTTGAAGTAGAGGTATATGCATCTGATGATTCATATGATAACATTACAATGAAACCTGGTCAGTATAGCCAGCAGGAAGAAGAGTCAGACTTTAACTTCGAAGATTATATAGATTAATTCCAAAATACAAAATAGTTGTATTGATTGTTATTTAGAATAATATGTAAGCTACGATTAAAACAACTAAAAATATAATGTTTATTAATGTGAAAGCGAGTATGTATCTTTTGATATTGCTCGCTTTCATTTTTGCGTAAAATTTATATGAGATAAGGCTTGCCATGGAAGCTATCAATGTTCCAAGACCACCTAAGTTTGTTCCAATAATGAGCTGGTCAAACTTTGATGTAAAGCCTGACAAAAGCATAGCGGCAGGTACATTGCTGACAATCTGGCTAGCGCCAATTGCAACGAAACATTCTCTTCCTTCTACCAATGAAGCAAGAAGGTTGCTAACTGCTTCTATATTTTTAATATTGCCTATAAAAATAAAGAAGGCTATAAATGTTAAAAGTAAAATATAATCTGCCTTGAGTAAGAGTTTATAATTTAGTATAGCTATTGAAAGTAAAACAATAATGAGCATAATTTTGTAATCCAAAATATGGAGTACAGTAAGAATACTCAATAAGAATAAAAAAGCATATATTGCAAAGGAAATAGTAGTTTTGAAACTATTTTTAGTGAAATTTTGCGTATTAGAAGAATTGTTAGTAGCATCTATGTCCAGTGGTATAGGTTTTACTAGCATAATTGCAAGCACAAGTAAAACAAAAGATATAATTGTATAAGGTAGCATGAGTTTAAGAAATGAGAGTATGCTCATTTCTGAGATAGAATAAAGATATAAATTCTGTGGGTTGCCAATAGGTGTAAACATGCTTCCAAGATTAGCTGCAACAGTTTCAAGCACAATGATGTAAATACTAAATTTGGGGTCATCTATTATGTCTAGAATTAAAATTGTAAAGGGAACAAAAGTTATTAATGCCACATCATTTGTGATTAGCATACTAAAGAAAAAACAGAGTAGTACTAAAATAAAAGAAAGCTGTCGTCTGTTGTTGGCAAAATTAGTGAGAAGTCTCACTAATGTGTCAAAAACTCCACAGCTTTTAAAGCCTTGAACTACAAGCATGAGAGCGAGTAATAATCCAAGGGTTCTGAAATCTATATAGTCAATGTATTCAGAGGAAGGAGTGACAATAAATGCCGATATAAATGCCAATATGCATGCGATGGTAAAAACTACTTCTTCTTTGATAAATTTTAATATAGATTTCATTGTATTCCTCATTAGTTTAATTTGTATATTCTGTCATTGATAAGCTTTCTTTCGAAATCTTCTCTTGGCATAGGTTTATCGTATAAGTATCCCTGAGCCAACATACAGTTGACACCTTTAAGGAAATCTTTTTGTTCCTGGGTTTCTACGCCCTCGGCTATAACCTCTATACCAAGCTCTGAGATTAGATTAACGATGTTTTTTACTACAGCTTCTTCGTTCTTTGTTCTGTTATCCTTGTCGTTAACAAAGGACTTGTCTAATTTAATCATATCCACATCCAAGTCCTTAAGGAGCTTAAGTGAAGAGTAACCAGAACCGAAATCATCTATTGATACACAGATGTTATTTTTCTTCATAATTGCCAAGAAGTTTATGAATTCTTCATTGGAAGCCAAGTTAGATATTTCTGTAAGTTCAACTTCAATGTATTTCGAATCTATATCATATTTTTTGATTATAGACAAAATATTTCCAGCAAAATCAATATCCTTTAAATTGATTCGTGAGAAGTTAGTCGAAACACGGACAGGCTCAATCCCCATATTTAACCAAGCTCTTATATCGCGACATGCCTGCTCAAATACATAAAAATCAAGCAGACAAATATTTCCTTCATCTTCAAGTATTGGAATAAAATCAAGAGGTGGTATAATTTTTCCGTTTTTAATCCATCTTACTAAGGCTTCGGTTCCACATAGTTCATTTGTAACCATATTTACCTTTGGCTGGTAGTAAATAACAAATTCATTGTTATCAAGTGCCTTAGGAAAGAGGCTAAGAACTTCTTTTTTGTGCATTATTTTAGTGAGCATATCAGCACTAAAAGTCATATATGTTTTGTGAATAGATTCTTTTGCTGCTTTGTAAGCAATATTTGCATTGTTCATCATATCACCTACAGTACTGTTAACTTCAATAGAATATATTCCTGCACAAGTAGAAAGCTCAAAGGATCTTGCTCCACTTGTGTAATCAAGGCTTATTGTCAAAGAAGATATATGCTTGAGAAATGCATTGACAATATCATCCTTAATAAGAACAAAGAAATTATCTCCACCAAGGTGGGCTATAATTCCGTTATCACCAATAAAATTAGTTAAGTTATGTCCATAGGCTATAAGAACCTTGTCGCCGATTCTATAGCCATAACTTTTATTAATATATCTGAAATTCTTTATATTTAAATATAAACTTGTGTATTTGTAGAACTCACCTTTCATGGAAAGATTAGTTGCAAATTTGGTAAGTCCTGCAGCGTTATATATACCAGTTTGGTTATCCATATACATAGATTTTTCGAATGCACTGGTAATATGTACACGGCTGCCTAATTTGAAAATAACATCAATAAAATAAAGCAACTGTTCTTTAATAGTATCAGTCCAAATTTCCCCTGCACACGGACAGATTTGGATGGTAAAAGTTGCTTTGTCTACAGTTGTATATTTTTTTGTTATTGGTATATCAATATATCCATCTAAGCTAGAATATATTTCCTTGGAAACACTGTTCACGGATTTAGTGTAGATATTAGGACATGAGAAAGAAACAGATAATCTTCCTATGCAAAGAGAATCCGCTATAAATGGCATGGCCTTGTGAAGTCTACTGAAGAATACATTCATATTATCGTAGTCATCGTTGATGTAAGACCAGAACTTCTTAAATTCATCACTAAATAAAATGTTATTCATAATATAAATCTTTCCTAAATGAAAAATATTTACTTACTAGTTTTAATATAGCATATTGTTAAGGGTAATGCAATTTTAAAAAAAGAAAGCAATTTTATGTGTTGACATTTGAATATATAATGATATAATAAAATCAAACATATGAATAATTGTTCATATGAAAGAAAAATATTAATATAACATGAAAGGATGTTTTAATTATGAAGAAGACATATAAAATTGAAGTTGATTGTGCTAACTGTGCTAATAAGATGGAGGATGCTACTAAGAAAACTGCTGGTGTTAAGGATGCCACAGTGAATTTTATGGCACTTAAGATGATAGTAGAATTTGAAGAGGGTGCAGACCCTAAGGCAGTTATGAAGGAAGTACTTAAGAATTGTAAGAAGGTTGAAGACGACTGCGAGATATATTTCTAATTGGAAAATAGTTTGTTTTAACCATGTTTTGGTAGGAGGCGAATACCTTGAATAAGAAACAGAAAAAGGTTTTAACTAGAATAATTATTGCTGCAGTATTGATGATTACCTTATCTATAATTCCTTTAAAGGGTACTGTTAGATTTCTGCTTTTTATGGTTCCATATCTGGTGATTGGATATGATATTTTGCGAAAGGCTATAAAAGGGATTATTAATAAGCAGGTTTTTGATGAGAATTTTCTCATGGCAGTTGCTACAGTTGGAGCTATCATTTTGGGAGAATATACAGAAGGTGTAGCAGTTATGCTTTTCTATCAGATAGGAGAGCTTTTCCAAAGCTATGCTGTAGGAAAGAGTAGAAGAAATATTAGTGAACTTATGGATATAAGACCTGATTATGCTAATATTGAAGTAGATGGTGCTATAGAGATGGTTGATCCAGATGAAGTAGAGATAGGAACAATTATTATAGTTCAGCCAGGTGAGAAGGTTCCTATTGACGGAATTGTTTTAGAAGGAAAATCAACACTTAATACAAGCGCACTTACAGGTGAAAGCGTACCACGTGATGTGTCAGAGGGTGATGAGTTAATTAGTGGATGTATCAATTTATCTGGTGTCCTTAAGGTTAAAACTACAAAAGAATTTGGAGAATCAACAGTATCTAAGATTATTGATTTGGTGGAAAATTCAAGCTCTAAAAAGTCAAAGTCTGAGAACTTTATTTCTAAGTTTGCGAAGATATACACACCAGCTGTTTGTTACGGAGCATTAGCCCTTGCTATTATTCCTCCTATAGTACTTATGATTTTAAATAAATCACCTATGTGGGGGGAATGGATATACAGAGCCCTTACATTTCTTGTAATTAGCTGTCCTTGTGCTCTTGTAATCAGTATACCATTAAGCTTCTTTGCTGGAATAGGTGGAGCAAGTAATCAAGGTGTTTTAGTAAAAGGTTCTAACTATTTGGAGACATTAGCTAAGACTAAGTATGTGGTTTTTGATAAAACAGGAACTATGACCCAGGGCGTGTTTGAGGTCAGTGGAATACATCACAATGAGATGGAAGATAAGCTTCTTTTAGAATATGCTGCTTTGGCAGAATGCCATTCATCTCATCCTATTAGTAAGAGCCTGCAGAAGGCATATGGTAGTAAAATTGACATGAATAGGGTGACTGATGTTGAGGAGATTAGTGGCAACGGAGTTATTGCTAAGGTTGATGGCAAACAGGTAGCAGCAGGTAACAACAAGCTGATGGATAAGTTGTCTATCAATTATAAGGATTGTCATAGTGTTGGAACAATAGTTCATGTTGCTATAGAAGGTGAATATGCAGGTCATATTGTTATATCTGATATTGTTAAACCACAGGCTAAAGAGGCTATTGATGCCTTGAAAAAGTCTGGTGTGACAAAGACTGTCATGCTTACAGGTGATTCAAAGAAGGTTGGGGATAAGGTTGCCGCAGACCTTGGCATTGACGAAGTATTTTGTGAGCTTCTTCCGGGAGATAAGGTTGAAAAGGTAGAAGAACTCTTGTCAAATAAGTCAGAAAAGGATAAACTTGTATTTGTAGGTGATGGAATAAACGATGCACCAGTGCTTTCAAGAGCGGATATTGGAATTGCCATGGGAGCTCTTGGCTCAGATGCAGCTATAGAGGCCGCAGATGTTGTGCTTATGGATGACAATCCATTGAAGATAGCGAAGGCTATTAAGATATCAAGAAAATGTATTAGTATTGTGTATCAAAATATTTATTTTGCTATTGGCATAAAACTTGTTTGTCTTGTCTTAGGTGCTGTTGGTATAGCTAATATGTGGCTTGCTATATTTGCAGACGTTGGAGTTATGGTGCTTGCTATATTAAATGCTATAAGAGCATTGTTTGTAAAGAAACTATAAAATGAAAGATGGTGGAATATATGGGGAAAAGTAACCAAGAAACAGAACATTGTGGTCATGTGCATTCACATGATGACTTGGTAATGAAGGTCAATGAAACGATGCCGGATGAGACAGAGTTGTATGATTTAGCAGAGCTTTTTAAGGTGTTTGGTGATTCTACAAGAATAAGAATTTTATTTGTTCTTTACAGTGGAGAACTTTGTGTATGTGATATAGCAGAAACATTGAAGATGACTCAGTCAGCAATATCTCATCAGCTTAGAATATTAAAACAAAGTAAGCTGGTAAAAAGTAGAAGAGAGGGCAAGTCAATATTTTACTCTCTAGCTGATGACCATGTTAAAACAATTATTGCTCAGGGACGTGAGCATATAGAAGAAGATTAGATAAAAAAAGCTTTGATACATTTTTAGGTATCAAAGCTTTTTTTGGTTAGCAAAGAATGTGTTTTGTACATTCTTTGTTTTTGAATTATATGAAATTTCCAAGAATTAAATAATATATGTTTTTTAGGACACAATAGATTAAAAGAAATATTTTAGGAGATTAAATATGAAAAATATAGAAATATCTATTGTTGCTCCTGTTAATGGAAAAACAGTGTTGCTCAATCAGGTCCCTGATAAAGTATTTTCGGATAAGGTGTTAGGTGATGGTATTGCAGTTATTCCAACAGAAGGGAAATTTGTGTCTCCTGTTGATGGTGAAGTTGTGGCTGTGGCGGAAAGCGGACATGCCATAGGGATAAGGATGTCAGGAGATAATGGGATTGGAGAGGATTCTCCGCTTGAGATTTTGATTCATATTGGAATTGATACAGTCAAGCTTAATGGAAAAGGGTTTGATGTACAGGTTAGGGTTGGAGATAAGGTAAATAAAGGAGATGTAATTGCTCTTGTTGATTTAGATTACTTATATAAGAATGATTGTTACCCTATTACACCTATTGTTGTAAGCAGTGATAAAGAAAATATGGAAATAGTCTATGTACAAGGTGAGTGTTTTGCTGGGGAAACCACAGTTCTTATTTTAAGAGATGTAAGTACGGGAGATGAAACAGAAAAGTTTGTTGACAATGAGAAGAATGCTGTCAAAAAAGACAAGAAAAATAAATTTGATTTGTTACAGAAACTTGGCAAAGTATTGATGACTGTTATTGCTGTTATGCCAGCAGCAGGACTTATGATAAGTCTAGGAAAGATAGTGCAGATGTCAGGTGGTAATTATGAAATAATAGCAAACATAGGAAGCATAATGGAGAATATTGGTTGGGCAATAATCAATAATTTTCATATACTGTTTGCAGTTGCAATTGGTGGTTCTTGGGCGAAGGATAGAGCTGGAGGTGCATTTGCAGCTGTTGTAGCTTTTATATTAATAAATAGTATAACTGGAGCTATATTTGGCGTGACAAATGATATGCTTATTGATGGTGAAGCGACCGTTAGGACTCTCTTTGGAAAAGAGATATTGGTAGATGGATACTTTACCTCTGTCCTTGGAGCACCCGCTCTTAATATGGGCGTCTTTGTGGGTATAATATCGGGATTTGTGGGAGCCATAGCCTACAACAAATATTATAACTATAGAAAGCTTCCAGATGCCTTATCTTTTTTTAATGGTAAGCGTTTTGTACCATTAGTTGTTATTTTATGGTCTGTTATAGTGTCGGTTGTTTTATCCATAGTATGGCCTTTAATACAGTCGGGGATTAATTCCTTTGGTGTTTGGATTGCAAACTCAGCTGATACGTCGCCAATCCTTGCACCTTTTGTTTATGGAACCCTGGAGAGATTGCTACTTCCTTTCGGTCTTCATCATATGCTGACCATACCTATGAATTATACTTCCTTTGGTGGCTCGTATGTAGTTCAAAGTGGTGTCAATGCAGGAAGTACAGTTTTTGGGCAGGATCCATTATGGCTTGCCTGGGTGACAGATTTGATAAATTTAAAAGAAAGTGGAAATATGGTGGCCTATGAAACTCTTCTTACAACTGTGACTCCTGCAAGATTCAAGGTGGGACAAATGATAGGTGCAACTGGTCTGCTTTTAGGAATAGCACTTGCTATGTATAAGAGAGTGGAACCGGAGCGAAGAAAAAGATATCGCTCTATGTTTGTTTCAACATCTCTTGCAGTTTTTCTGACAGGTGTGACGGAACCTATTGAATTCATGTTCATGTTTGCAGCAGTGCCACTTTATATAGTCTATGCTGTGATTCAGGGAATTGCATTTGCTATGGCAGGGGTAATTAATTTAAGACAGCATTCCTTTGGAAATATTGAATATATAGTGCGTGTGCCTATGTCACTTCGAGCAGGTCTACTTGGCGACATAATTAATTTCTTAATATGTGTAGTTGCTTTCTTTATAATAGGATATTTGGTGGCATACTACATGATTGGAAAATTTAAATTTGCAACTCCTGGTCGACTTGGAAATTATGCAGATGAAAGCGATAATGTTGACGTAGAAAGTGGAAAAGCAGTTGGAGGTAGTGGAGTGACTGTAGCGGAGGGAAGAGAGGATACTCAGGCAGAGAGAATCATTTCTCTTTTAGGTGGACGAGAAAATATAGTTTTAGTGGATGCCTGTATGACAAGACTTAGAGTTTCTGTTAAAGATATAGACAAGGTAAAGGATATTGATGACTGGAAAAAAGAAGGTGCTTTAGGTCTGATCAGAAAAGGTGATGGGGTTCAAGCTATATATGGACCTAAGGCTGACGTCTTGAAATCCGATATAAACGACATTTTATAAGGTGTTTCGATACGATAAAAACAAATTATCAATAAAACAAAAATGATAAGATTTTATTATGAATAATTGGAGGTTAAAATGAGTAAAACAGCTGGTGTTTTAATGCATATATCAAGTTTGCCGTCGGAATATGGAATAGGATGTTTTTCAAAAAGTGCTTATGCATTTGTTGATTGGCTTAAAGGGGCAGGACAATGCTATTGGCAGATACTTCCTCTTGTTCCTACGAGCTATGGAGATTCTCCATATCAGTCCTTTTCAACTTATGCAGGTAATCCTTATTTTATAAGCTTGGAGGAATTAATAAGAGAAGGTGTGTTAACAAAGGAAGAATGTGACCAAGTAGATTTCGGTAAAGATGTTGAAGATATAGACTATAAAAAATTATATTTAGGTAGATTTCCTCTGCTGAGAAAAGCCTATGAGAGAAGTAATATAAGTCAAAATTCCGAATATATAAAATTCATAGAAGAAAATAATTGGTGGCTTAATGATTATGCCATGTTTATGGCAATAAAGGATAAGTTTTACGGAGCACCTTGGACACATTGGCCAGAGGATATTAAACTTAGATATGCAAGTGCCATGGATTACTATGGAAGAGAGCTATATTTTGACATAGAATTTTATCAGTATATACAATTTAAGTTCTATGAGCAGTGGAAGAACTTAAAGGAGTATGCCAACAAAAATGGAGTAAGAATTATTGGAGATATTCCAATATATGTTGCTATGGATAGTGCAGATGTCTGGTCTAGACCAGAGTTGTTCCAGCTGGATCAAAAAAATGTCCCTATAGCAGTTGCCGGATGTCCCCCAGATGGATTTGCGGCAACAGGGCAGCTGTGGGGAAATCCTCTGTACTCATGGGACTATCATAAAGCCACAGGCTATGACTGGTGGATATCAAGAGTAAGGTATTGTTACAAGTTTTATGACGTATTAAGAATAGATCATTTTAGAGGCTTTGACGAATACTATTCAATACCTTATGGAATGACGACAGCAGTAAACGGACATTGGGAAAAAGGTCCTGGAATAGAGCTGTTCAATGCAATAAAAGGTGCATTAGGAGACTGTGAAATTATTGCTGAGGACCTTGGTTATGTAACGGATTCGGTAAGAAAACTAGTATCAGACAGTGGTTATCCAAGTATGAAAGTACTGGAATTTGCCTTTGATTCCCGTGATACAGGAAGTGCTAAAGATTATCTTCCCCACAATTACAATAATAATTGTGTTGCATATACAGGAACACATGATAACGAAACATTGACAGGCTGGTTAAGCACAATATCACCAGATGAAAGAAATGGGGTTAGAGATTATTTGAGTGATAGATATACACCTGGATACGAACTTTATTGGCCACTTATAGCAAGCATAATGAAAAGTAACGCCAAACTTTGTATAGTTCCAATACAAGACTACTTGGGCCTGAATAACAAAGCAAGAATGAATACTCCATCCACCGTAGGCGAAAACTGGAGATGGCGCATATCCAAGAAAGACTTAAGCTACGACCTAATGCAACGACTTAGAAAAATGGCTAGCCTATATGGAAGATTGGGTTGGCAGGAGTAGGCTTGTCAAAACTTAGAATTTTGGAACACAGTATAAGGATACAGACTTGGTACGGCATGACAATTACAATATAACATAAGGGCTACACTATAAATATATACAAACATTTAGACTGCGTTTTTAGCGACTGACGAAATCCACCAGTTACGAAGACTTAGGCTCGAAGGCATTCCTGAGAGACTTAGTCGGAGTTGCTGGTTAGTTCGGCAGCGCGTTGCAGGTTGTTTGTATAATTTATAGTGTAGCCCTTATGTTATATTGTAATTGTCATGTGTTTACAAGTCTGTATTTTTATACTATGTTGTATGTTAACAAGCTTTGA
The DNA here is from genome assembly GCA_015057525.1 of Lachnospiraceae bacterium. Lineage (GTDB taxonomy): Bacteria > Bacillota > Clostridia > Lachnospirales > Lachnospiraceae > Coprococcus_C. Next base: position 27,944 of record SVEE01000001.1, read on the forward strand.
CAAGCCTACTAGTACTACTTGTTAATGAGCTTCATGAGGTAAGGCATAGCTTCCTCGAAGTTTACTCCGTACCATGGCTTAGCTGGGTCTTCCATAGTAAGGCGGATGCACTCTGCAGTGTAGTCTGCTGCTATCTTGAGAGAATCTTTCCAGTTCAGACCATTCATTAATGCACCTACGCAAGTGCTGGCAAATATATCACCTGTTCCATGGTATGAAGCATTTAATCTTTCGTTTGAGTAGTAGAAGTATTCGTTGTTTTCTTTGTCGTATCCCATGACACCAGTTGTGCCTTCTTTAAAGCTTACACCTGTAAGCACAGAAATTTTTGCTCCCAGCTCAGATAATTTGCCTAACATTTCCTTAATGTAGGCTTCGTCATAGACTTCCTTGTACTCCATTCCTGTCATAAATGAGGCTTCAGTTATGTTTGGAACAATGATATCTGCTTTAGCGCAGAGCGTAGCCATTTTCTTAGCGAAGGCTTCATCAAAGGCTGGATAGAGCTTTCCGTTGTCGGCCATAACTGGGTCAACTAAAATTATGTTGTCAGGAGTTTTAAAATCGTCAAATAAATTTGCAATAATGTCAATCTGTTCAAAAGAACCAAGATATCCAGTGTAGATTGCATCAAAACCTATTTCTTCTTTTTTCCAATGCTCTGTAATAGGATTAATCTCCTCTGTTAAATCCTTGCATGTAAAATTGTTAAACATTGTGTGTGTAGATAAAACTGCTGTTGGTATTATAGAAGTTTCTACTCCCATAGCAGAGATGATAGGAAGTGCAACTGTAAGAGAGCATTTACCTACGCATGATATATCCTGTATTGTTACAATTCTTTTCATATAAAACCTCCGGTATGTCAGAATTTATTGTTTTATGTGTTTAGCAACGTGTGTAAACCATAATACATATGTTTACATGGCTTGACACAAGCGATTGTTATTATTATACTAAAAAGTGACCATAAAAAAATAATCAAAATGATAATATTTAATAAGGTCAGATGGAGAAAATATGCTTACATATTCTTTTGATGATAGAGGCGGAGTGCCTTTATATGAGTATTTATACAATCAGATAAAGCAGGATATTATAAGCTTTAAGCTTAGTGCGGATGAGAAACTGCCTTCTAAGAGAGCTTTGGCGAAGAATCTTAATATAAGTATTATTACTGTAGAAAATGCATATAGCCAGCTTATAGCCGAAGGTTATATTTATTCTGTTCCAAAGAGTGGTTTTTATGTGTGTGATATTTCGTCAGCTAAACCTATGTCAGCAGATAAACCCCAGAGAGTAACAAAACCTGTGACGGATAAAAAAAAATATGTGGCAGATTTTGTGAACAATTCTATGTCAAAGGATAGTTTTCCTTTTACTGTATGGTCAAAAATAATGAGAGAAATAATGTCAGATTCCTCGGATAAGCTTATGGTCAGATCCCCATCTGCAGGCGTGGACGAACTTAGAAATGCCATTGCAGACTATTTGTATCAGTTCCGTGGTATGAATGTAGAACCAGAGCAGATAGTAGTTGGAGCAGGAACCGAATATCTTTATGGACTTATAATACAGCTTTTGGGTCAGGATATGAAATTCGGTGTTGAAGATCCGGGATATGAAAAGATAGCAAGAATTTATGGGGCAAATAAAGTTGAATGCGTGCACATTCCTTTAGATGAAGGTGGAATCAGTATTGATAAGCTTGAGGAGTCGGGTGCAGATGTTCTTCATATTTCTCCGGCACATCATTTCCCTACAGGTTTTGTAACACCAATCAGTAGAAGATACGAGCTATTATCATGGGCATCTAAAAGTTCAAAAAGATATATAATTGAGGATGATTATGATAGCGAGTTTAGATTTTTAGGTAAGCCTATACCATCCTTACAAAGTATAGATGTTCTTGATAAGGTTATATATATTAATACATTTTCAAAAAGTCTTTCATCCACAATAAGAATAAGCTATATGGTTTTACCGAAGCCTCTTATGGAAAAATACAAGAAAGAACTTAGCTTTTATTCCTGTACAGTATCTAATTTTGACCAATATACTTTAGCGAGGTTTATTGATGAAGGACACCTTGAAAAGCATATAAATAGAATGAGAAATTATTATAGAACCCAGAGGGATACCTTGCTTAATTGTATAAAAAAACAGTCTTCATATAATAAAGTTAAAATAAGTGAAGAACATGCAGGACTTCATTTTCTTATGGAAATAGAAACAAAGTTAAGCGATACTGAATTAAAGAAAAAGGCCCAACAGGCTGGAGTGAATATTGCATTTTTAAGTGAATATTTTTACGATAAAAGTAATGCGAAAAGTCATACAGTTGTAATTAATTATTCAGGACTTAACCAAGAAAGAATAGAGGAAGGAATAAAAGTTCTCTTTGGGTTAATATAGTGGGAGGAAAGGTTGAAAATGATTATCAAGAACAACCTGTTTGGGTATATAGGAGAAAAACGAATTTTTTATAGACCCACGTGTAGTGAAAAAAAGGAAAAATATTAAAAAAAACATAAGTGAAAGACGTTGATTCGGGTCTGGAAATGAAGAAAAATTTCAGGGACCCTTAGATAATCAAAATAAATCGAGAGTTCTAGGTAAAGAAAAACTTTTATTGTTTTGATTCATTTAATAAGGAGGAAAAAATGGAAAAGAAAAAGCTTACTAAACCATGGAAAATTTTTGGTTATATAATATTGGTAGCATTAGCTTTTCTAATAGTATTTGATGTAACTGTATGGATTGTGTATGAAGTACAGTGGGACAAATATGTAGAGGCTAGTGCCCAGGCGAGAGAATCAGGATATTCTAATGGTTATGATGTCTGTAGCCGACAGGGAAATATAATCATAGATGGTAAGGAATATGTGTATTTTGAAGCACATAGAGAAGTAATGTTAGATGGAGATTATTATGAAAATCTTATAGTTGCCACAGATGATGTATATAATGATAAATGCCCTGATAAAAATGATAATCTTGAGATTTTTGCAAATGAAATTGGTTACATAAATGATAGCAATGGAGTGAGTTATACCGTACTTGATATATATCAAATTGATAAATGCAGGCAGAAAATTTCTGGGGATTTGGCATGGAAAGCTCTTTTTATAACAATATTTTCTGCTCCGATTATATTGATAGCCGGTTTGGTGTGGTTGATACATTTTTTTGTGTTAAAATTAAAAAGTAATAATGCGTAAATATCATGCACAATAGTTCGTTTTTTGAACTTTTTAAAGTTGAGTATTATCCATAGGTATGGTAAACTGGTATCTAGTAGTTTGGATATTTGACTTATTATTTTACATTCAAACTATTAAACATTATTTTAATTTTGGAGGGGAAACATATGAAAAAATTAGGAAAGAAGTTATTGTTAGTATCATTATCAGTGATGACATTGATGTCATTGACTGGTTGTGGTAAGAAGATGGAATGCGAAGGTTGCGAAGAGGAGAAAAGATGTAAGGAGTATGAAGTGTCAGTTTTCGGTTACTCAGAAGACTTGTGGTTATGCAATGATTGTGTAGATGAGTTAGATGAAGAGGGAATTGACGTAGATAAGAAGTAGACTTAGAATTTTACAAAAATGATGTCATGATTTTGTGACATCTTTTTTGGTTAATAGGAGAGGAAAATGGAATTAAAAAAAGACGAAGCACCAAAAAGTGAAGAAAGTGTATATAGTGAAAGAAATAGTGTCAATGATGCATTATTTGGAAATATAGATATGGATATACCATATCAGGCTCAGCCAAGTAAAAGCAAGGGTTCAGATGTAGTAAAATATGCCATATTAATAGTTGTTGCTTTTTTTGTTATAGGTGGTATTCTCATGTATAACAAAAAAATAAAAGACCGTGATGGTACATATGAGTTGGTTTCTGTTTCGCGATATGGTACTACATATTCCATAGATGAACTGGAACGAATATCTGGTATGGACATATTTTCCAGCATAACTGTAAATGGTAGTGAATGTGAGATTAAAATAGATTACACAATTATTAAAATGGAAGATGTGGGCGAGATAAAATTCAGAGGAGATAAAGTTACCATATCCGATTGTTCAGATACCATGGAGGGTACATATGACTCAGGTAGTCAGACTATATCAATTGACTCTGATGGCGCAAAATTAAACTTCAAAAAGGTTGATTAAAATATAAGCTCTAAGACATATTTTTTTCACGATTATATGTTACATTAAAACATGAAAAATTAAGGTTTAATTATATGATATATAATTAAACCTTATATTTATTATGGAACTTAGGGGGTATTTATGAAAAAAGTTAGATTGTTTGGAATTGTCTTGACTTTGATGACGTTACTTCTTGTGGGCTGTGATGGTGATACTGAGAATACTACAGAAGCAAGTGTAGATAGTGGCATTGTTATCGAATACGAAGATGATGGAACTGTTGTTATGACCGATGAAGAAAAACAAATTCTTTGCAGTACATATGTTAATGAAGATAAGATTAATGAAGGAGACCTTTATGATTACCAGATAGAGGCTTTGAGACAGTTTAGGTTTGCCAAAGAATATTTACAAAAGAAATATCCTGAGTATGAATATAATTTCTTCCTGTTTAACCCTAGTGATAAGTTTGATGATTTTACTACTTTAGAGTTTAATGTAGATGATACGGAAAACTATTTCACAGCTAAAGTAACAGTTACAGATGATGGCTATAAGGCTGAAGATAATTTATGGGGATATGTTTTAAGACCAGATTATCAAGATATGGTGGAAGAACTTCTTACTGATGCTGGATTAGAAGATTTTTTTGTGTATACTAAACTGAGTGGATATTTTGGTGAAGAAATAGACGCTGAAACCACCGTTGATGAAGTTGTTGATATGGGCAGGGATGTGAAGATTGATTTGCAGGTGTTTGTTGACATGGACCCAACGGATGAAGCTAAAGCTCAAGAGGTAGTTGATTTAATTGAGGAACAACTAAGAAGTATAGATAATTATGGCGGTCATATTGTATATTTTGAACCTGGTATAACAGCAGAATGCTCTAGTGTTGAAGATTGTTTTGAATATAGGAATGAACATTATGATATGTATAGCATATCATTTAATACATTTGATGAAACTGAATAGATGAATATAAAAAGGGCATGGAGAATAGTTTTCTCCATGCCCATAAATATTTTTAGATAAATATTACAGCATTACATTGGTGTAATATTTTTTTAAGGCATCGAAGCTTTCGTCACTTAACGCATGCTCTAATCTACATGCATCCTCAAGTGCAACTTCCTTGGTGACACCTAATTTCACTAATATATCTGTAAGGACCTGATGTCTCTCATATATCTTGGTGGCAATAGACATACCTTCGTCGGTAAGGGTAATATGTCCGTTTGTATCAGTGTTTATATATCCGTTTATTCTTAAGTTTTTTAAATAAACGCTTACACTTGGTTTTGAAAAGCCAAGGTGGTGAACCACATCAATAGAACGTACATGTTCGTGGGTTTTACTTAAATAGAGGATTGCCTCTAAATAATCCTCTGCGGATTCTCTTATCTGCATAAATAATCACTTCCTATAATTACAATATAGTGAATTCATTCTTGGGGTAACTGCGTATAATAATATAAATGTATCACGCATACACTATACTAACATATTTATTTTTAATATGCAAATTGCCCTTTTGTTTTTATTTATAAAAAAGCTTGACAAATGAGTTAGTATCGACTAACATATAGTTGAAAAACAAGGTTAGTGGCTACTAACTTTGACGCGGATGCGAGAAAGGTGGGTGAGATTATGGCATTATCAATGGCTTTAAAAGGAGAAACAAAAACAATTCAAAGATTTATTGGTAAGGAAGATGTTGTGACAAGACTCAGAGAAATGGGCTTTGTACCAGGAGAAAGAGTTGAAGTTTTGGGGCAGAATCCTAGTGGCTTAATCTTATTGGTAAAAGGTGTCAGACTTGCACTTGATAGAAATTTAGCATCTAGAATAATAGTGTGTGATTAATACATGCTAAGAATGTATTTACAAAGGGGAATATGAAGAAAGGATTAAAGGCTATGACATTAAGAGAGTTGAAACCAGGACAGTCCGGAGTAGTTGACTCAGTTAAGGGCGCGGGCAACATCAGAAGAAGAGTTCTTGAGATGGGTGTTACACCGGGAGTTAAGATTGATGTAATAAAGGTTGCTCCTTTAGGAGATCCTGTAGAAGTTATGCTTAGAGGTTATAACTTAAGTCTTCGCAAAGAAGAGGCAGAAGCTATTAATTTAAAATAAGGTTATAAACTAAGTAGTAACAATAGGCAGCAGACATAGGTCTGCATATTATTTGAAATGCGAGTTAGTTTTTGCTAACTCTAATAATTAAGGAGGATAATAGTGATAAAGGTAGCATTAGCAGGTAATCCAAACTGCGGTAAAACAACTTTATTTAATGATTTGACCGGTTCTAAACAGCATGTTGGTAACTGGCCTGGAGTAACAGTAGATAAGAAGGAAGGAACTTGTAAGAAGAACAAAGAAATTAAAATATTAGACCTTCCTGGTACATATTCTCTTTCGCCATATTCAGCAGAAGAAATTGTTGCTGGTGAGACAATTACAGGTAAAAATGGAGAAAATATTGATGTAGTACTTAATATTGTTGATGGTACTTCTATTGAAAGAAATTTATACCTTACCCTTCAGATTATGGAGACTCAAGTACCTATGGTGATTGCGCTTAACATGATGGATGAGGTAGAGGCAGCAGGAACTAAGATTGATGTTGCTAAGCTTTCAGAAGAACTTGGTGTTAAGATTGTGCCTATGGTAGCTAGAAGTGGTAAAGGTATTGATGACGTAGTTAAGGCTATCGAGGAGGTAGCAGCATCTAAAGCCACACCAAAGAACCTTCCTATATTTGAAGAGATTAAGAAGGTTGAAGCTGAAGCAAAGACTGATGAAGAAAAGGAAGAGGTAGAGATAACAGTAGCTGACCTTAGATATAAGACTATTGATGCAGTGGTATCTGCAACAGTTAAGAAGGGTAAATCAGTTGAAAGTGCAAAGGAAACTAAGTCTGATAAGATTGATAAAATTCTTACCAACAGATTTCTGGGTATACCTATATTCCTTCTTATTATGTTTGCTATGTACGCTTGTACATTTAGTGAGAACTTCTTGTGGCTTGGAATTAACAGTCCTGGTATGTGGCTAGCAGGAGTTGTGGAAGGCGCATGGGAATGGGTTGTAGAACTTATTTCAGGACTTATTGAAGGTGCTTCACCTTGGGTATATGCCCTTGTGGTTGACGGAATTCTTGCTGGTATTGGTGCAGTTTTAGGTTTCATGCCACTTGTACTTGTGTTATACTTACTTATGTCTTTCTTAGAGGACAGCGGTTATATGGCAAGAGTTGCATTCATTCTAGACAGAATTTTCAGAAAGTTTGGTCTTTCAGGACGTTCCTTTATTCCGCTCCTTATGGGTATCGGATGTGGTGTTCCTGCTATTATGGCAACTAGAACACTTGAGAAGGAAAAAGATAGAAAGATTACAGCGATTATCACAGCATTTATGCCTTGTGGTGCTAAGCTTCCAATCTTTGCAATGTTCTTCTCCACAATGTTTGCAGATGACAACCAGACTATACTTAACTACTCAATTTATTTAGTATCAATTGTTGTAGCAATTATCGTAAGCTTACTTCTTAATAAGCTTGTTTATAAATCAGAGGCTTCAAACTTTATCATGGAGCTTCCACAGTACAGAGTGCCTACTGCTAAGAGTGTACTTTTCCATGGTTGGGAGAAGGTTAAAGGCTTTGGTAAGAAAGCTGGTACAGTTATTCTTTTATCAACTATACTTATTTGGTTCCTTTCCAGCTTCAATGTTGATTCATTCAACGGTAAGAACAAAGAAGCTAATGAGGATGGCACAATAATGTGTGAGATGAATGATAGTTTCCTTGCTTCAGCAGGTAAGGCTATAGCACCTGTATTTAAACCACTGGGATTTGGTGAGTGGAGACCTACAGTTGGTGTTGTAACTGGTTGGATTGCTAAGGAGAATGTTGTAGTTACATTTGCTCAGTTGTATGAGGAAGATGTTACTCAGGAATATTTAGATGAGTTCTTTGGAGCTATGGAAGCTGATGAACTTGAAGAATTAGGCTTTGAAGGTGGAGAATACGACCCTGAGGCAGCATATGATATCTATGTTGAGGGAACACTTTTTGAAGGTGCAGATGAGAACGCTCTTCCTACTATGAAGGATGATATTAAGACTAAGGCAGCAGCTTACGCATACATGGTATTTAACCTTCTCTGTATGCCTTGCTTCGCAGCAGTTGGTGCTCTTAAGAGAGAGCTTAAGACATGGAAGGCAACTGGAGCAGCAGTTGGAGTTCAGATGTTAACAGCATATATCGTTGCACTTTTAGTTAACGTAATTGGAGGATTATTTTAAGTGATTGATATTATTCTGATTATAATTATTATAGCCCTAGTATCCTTAGCCATATATTCTATGGTCAAGGATAAGAAGGACCCTAAAAAGTCTAGCGGTTGCGGATGTGGATGTTCATCTTGCTCTATGGCAGGACAGTGTAAAAATTCCACACAAAAATAAATATGTCATGTTAGGATAAAATCGACTCCTTTCTCTTAGAGGGTTGCCAAATGGCAGCCCTCGTTTTAATTGAAGTGTGTTTTTTATTTGGCAGGTTTCTGCATAACAAGGCAGTTTTTATAAACATATAAAGACAAACATTTGGACTGCGTCCTTAGCGACTTACGAAATCCACCAGCTACGAAGACTTAGGCTCGAAGGCATTCCTGAGAGTCTTAGTCGTAGTTGTCTGGTTAGTTCGGAAGCGCGTTGCAGTTGTTTGTCATTATATGTTTATAAAACTGTCTTGTTGTACAGAAACCTATCCCTACAAAAAATACTTCTTGTCTAAATATGAGCATGGGCAGATTTTTTAAGTGGAATACTTTGGAAATATATGTTATAATGTGCGCGACATAATATAGTTTATACATGAAATTAGTTTGAATTACATTATAAAACGAAAGTTGAGGTCAATTATGAATAAATTAAAGGCTGTAATTTTAGCGGCAGGTAAGGGCACAAGAATGAATTCGGACTTGCCTAAGGTTTTGCATGAGTGTTTGGGTCAGTCTATGGTACATCATGTAATTAAAGCTGTTGAGGGTGCAGATGCGTTAGATGTTTGTGTTATAGTTGGATACAAGGCTAAAGAAGTTAAAGATGCCATATATGATATAGTTCAGTTTGTTGAGCAGGAGGAACAGCTTGGTACAGGTCATGCTGTAAAGTGCGCCAAGGATTTTATTGGAACTGAGGGAGATACTATAGTTGTATGTGGAGATACTCCTCTTATTACAGCTGATACTCTCAAGGCTTTGGTTGAATTGCACAGAAAAGAAGCTAATGGGGCAACTGTACTTTCTGCTATTCTTGAGGATGCTACAGGCTATGGCAGAATAATAAGAGATGCCGATGGCAATTTTGTTAAAATTGTTGAACAGAAAGATGGAACAGAGGAAGAACTTGCAGTTAATGAAGTTAACTCAGGAATGTATGTATTTAACTCTGAGGCGCTTTCTGCAAGCTTAGAACTTTTAAGCAACGACAATGCTGCTGGGGAATATTATTTAACAGATACTATTGCACTTATTAAGAGAATAGGATTAAAGGTTTCGGCAATGCCACTTACTGGAGATGCCGTAGATGAGATAAGAGGTGTAAATACACCTGAGCAGCTCAAAGAAGCAGAAGAAATTATGATGAATAGAGGACAGTAATACCATGAAGATTATTGTTGGACTTGGTAATCCTACAAGAGAATATGAGGGCACCAGACATAATGTGGGCTTTTCGGTTATATATAATATTAGTGATGCCTATAATATTAAGGTTGATACAAAGAAACATAAAGCTCTCATAGGTAAAGGTGTTATAGAAGGTCAAAAAGTAATTTTAGCCATGCCTATGACGTATATGAATTTAAGCGGTGAAAGTGTCAGAGAGCTTATGGATTATTACAAATGTGACTTAGAAGATTTGATAGTTATTTATGATGATATAAGCCTTGATGTGGGTAAGCTTAGAATAAGAGGTAAGGGAAGTGCCGGTGGTCACAATGGTATTAAGAATATCATAAGCCATTTAGGTACTCAGGAGTTTGCTCGAATAAAGGTAGGCGTTGGTGAGAAACCTAAGCATATGGATCTTGCAGATTATGTTTTGGGCAGATTTAGTAAGGATGAACAGCCTCTTATAAGAGAAGCTGCCGACAAAGCTAAACAGGCAGTTGCTACAATTATTACCCAAGGTATAGATGTGGCCATGAATAAATTTAATTAGATAATTAATGGAGGTTCTTAAATATGCAGGCACTTATTGCAGCATTTAAGGAGTATCCAAGATTTAATACGCTTCAGGAAAAATTATCTGAGGGAGAACATCCAGTTCACGTCTGGGGACTTGATAAGCGTGTCACACCTCTTATGATGGAAACCCTGGGGCAAAATAATGTCTTGAAACTCATCGTGACTTACGACGAGAAGAGAGCCAGAGAAATAGTGGATGACTATAGATTTTATAATCGAGATGTCTATTATTACCCTGCCAAGGATGCATTGTTTTACTATGCAGACATTCACAGCAATGTAACCGTTAAAAATCGATTAGAAATTTTTAAAAGAATTGCTGAAAAAGAACAGACCATAGTTGTAACCACTATTGAGGGACTTATGGATAAGATTCCCCCTTTGTCTCATATTACAGACTATGTGGTGGATATTGAATGTGGTCAAACTCTTCAACTTAATGAATTTTCAAGAAAACTTTCAACTCTTGGATACGAAAAAACTACAATGGTTGAAACTTCAGGGCAGTTTTCGGTAAGAGGAGGTATTATTGATATATACCCTCTGACTGAAGAGTGCCCTTATCGTGTTGAATTATGGGGTGATGATGTTGATTCTATTAGAATTTTTGATGTGGAAAGTCAACGCTCTATAGAAGAAGTAAAAAGTGTAAAAATATATCCGTCTAGCGAAATGATTCTCACAGATGAACGTATAAATAAGGGTCTTGAAAAGATAGAAAAAGAATACAAGAAACAGTCAGCACAGCTGAAGAAAGAATTCAGAACAGAACAATATGCCAGACTTAATAAAATAATTGAAAATGTAAAAGAAGAGCTTAAGGAATTTAACTCAACCATGGGACTTGATAGCATGGTTGAATACTTCTATGATGATACAGTTTCATTTTTGGATTATTTTTCGGATGATTCCATGATTTTTATAGATGATCCGGAGAGAGTAGCAAGACAGGCTACAGTTTATTCTATGGAATTTGCCGCTTCTATGGCAGGAAGATTAGAAGGGGGATATGTTCTTCCGGGACAGACTAATGTTTTGTATGACGGAAAAATGGTTGTAGGAAAGCTTTCTTTACGAAAGCTGATCCTTATGTCAGAGTTATATACAAAACAGCTTGCCTGGGGCGAAAAAAGTCAGGTTTCCATGTCATCAAAGGGGCTTATAAGCTATAACAATAGCTTTGAGGCTCTTATGTCGGATATTCTCAAATGGAAGAAGAAAGAGTATAAGATAGTTATACTTTCACCATCAGGAACAAGAGGCAAGAGAATTGTAGCTGACTTAAAACAAAATGATGTGCCGGCACATTTTTCAGAGGATAAAAAGGAAATTAAATCAGGTGAGATTGTAGTTTCCATAGGTAGACTTGAAACAGGATTTGAGATACCTGATTGCAAGCTTGTAGTAATAAGCGAGGGGGATATATTTACCTCAAAGGAACTTAAAAAGAGAAAGAAACTTCCTAAATATCAGGGTGATAAAATAAATAGTTTTTCTGACATTGTAGTTGGAGATTATGTAGTTCATGAGCGACACGGAGTAGGTATCTATCAGGGTATTGATAAGGTAGAAACTGAGGGTAGGTTGAGAGACTACATTAGCATAGAGTATGCTAAGGGAAGTAAGCTTTTTATCCCTGTGGAACAGCTTGATATGATTGGTAAGCTGTCAGGTAAGGAAGGTGCTAAGCCTAAGCTTAACAGACTTGGTGGAACAGAGTGGGAAAAGGTAAGACAGCGTGTTAAAGGGCACGTTGATGATATTGCTAAGGAATTGGTAGAACTTTACGCAATAAGAAAAACAATCAAGGGATTTGCCTATTCAGAGGACACAGAGTGGCAGAAAGAGTTTGAAGAATTGTTCCCTTATGAGGAAACATTGGACCAGCAAAAGGCGATTGAAGATACGAAAAAAGACATGGAAGGCTATGGAATCATGGATAGACTTATTTGTGGTGATGTAGGATTTGGTAAGACGGAGATTGCTATTAGAGCTGCCTTTAAGGCTGTGCAGGATAACAAACAGGTGGCATACCTTGTGCCAACTACAATTCTTGCCCAGCAGCATTTTGATACATTTTCAGAAAGAATGAAAGACTTCCCTGTAAATATCAGATTGCTTTCTAGATTCTGTACGCCGAAGGAAGTTAAAGCTACAATTTCAGATATGAAAAATGGAATGGTGGATATTGTTATTGGAACTCATAGACTGTTGTCAAAGGATGTGGAGTTCAAGAATCTGGGCCTTTTAATAATTGACGAAGAGCAAAGATTTGGTGTTAAACACAAAGAACAAATAAAGCAAATGAAAAACAATGTAGATGTTCTTACTCTTACAGCAACCCCTATACCTAGAACTCTTCATATGAGTTTAGTTGGTTTAAGGGATATAAGCTTGTTAGAGGAACCTCCTGTGGATAGAATGCCTATTCAGACCTATATTATGGAATATGATATAGAATTTGTTAAAGAAGCAATCAACAGAGAACTTAATAGACAGGGGCAGGTGTACTATGTCTACAACAGAGTCAATACAATTGAAGATATTACGGCTCAATTAAGGGCAGTGCTTCCAGGCGCTAGAATCGAATTTGCTCATGGTAAGATGAATGAACGAGAACTTGAAAATATTATGCGTGATTTTATTAATAAGGAGATTGATGTTTTAGTTTCAACTACAATAATTGAAACTGGTCTTGATATACCGAATGTAAACACCATAATTATTCACGATGCGGATAACTTTGGGTTGTCTCAGTTGTACCAGCTTAGAGGACGTGTTGGACGTTCCAGCAGAAGTTCCTATGCATTTCTTATGTACAAGAGAGATAAAATGATTAAAGAAGTGGCAGAGAAGCGTTTAAAGGCCATTAGAGAGTTTACAGAGCTTGGTTCCGGTTATAAAATATCTATGAAGGATTTGGAAATACGAGGAGCGGGAAATCTTCTAGGACAGGAACAGTCTGGTAATATTGAAGCAGTTGGTTATGATCTTTATTGTAAGATGCTTAATGATGCTATAAAGAGACTTTCCGGTATTGAAACAGCACCTGACTTTGCTACATCAATAGAACTTCCGGTGGATGCGTATATACCAGATAAATATGTAAAAAATGAATATATAAAACTGGATTTATACAAAAGAATATCAAAATGCGAGACTAGAGAGCAAAATGATGCTATACTCGAAGAAGTAAGGGATAGATTTGGAGAACCACCAAAATCCTTTATGAGATTATTGGATATTGCATACCTTAAAGCAATTGCACATAAGGCATATATTACAGAGGTAAAATATATTCAGGATGAAATAAGATTTCTTATGTGGCCAAATACCCCGGTTAAACCGGAACGAATGGATACCTTGCTAAAACGCTATAAAGGCGATATGAAGTTTGTTACAGGTAAATTCGTAGGTTTCCACCTTAAGGCATCTAAGAATATACAAGATGAACTTCTAGAGGTTGCAGAGAAAGCCATAAATGATATAATGTTTCTTACCGAGGAGTAATCAAAAGGAGAATTATAATGCTTTATATTAAGAATAAAATTTCACATAGAATAGCATTTTTTCTAGTGCTTACTTGTATGCTTTCGCTTTTGACTGCATGTGGCAAAGAAAAAAAGCAAAATATTGTTTCTCAGGATGGAACTATTGTTTTCCAATATGGAGATAATGTGGTTAGACTTGGAGAGACGTATATCTATGTCAACACAGTTAAAGACAGATATGAACTTCAGTATGGAGAAGATATATGGCAGATGACACTTCCAGAGGATGCTGAAACAGGGGAATCTATACTTGCTCTTACCAAGGAAGAGGTTATAACTGAGATTGTTAAAGTTAAAACTCTTTGCGCCCATGCTGAAGAATATGGAGTTAAGCTTTCTGATTTAGAGTTGGAGCAGATACAGCTTGATGCTGGCGAATTTTATTCCAAGCTAACAGATGAAGATATAGAGGCTATGGAAATTACAGAAGATATTGTATATCAGGTAATGTATGAAAATGCTGTTGCTAAGCTTGTACAGAATAAAATTTTAGAGAGCGACCCTATTGAGATATCTGATGAAGAAGCTAGAATGACCACATTCTATGATATGTATTTTGCATGTTATTCTATTAATGAATCTGGCAATGTGGTTCCTTATACAGAAGAGGAAAAAGAAGTACAATATGAAAATGCTTTGCAAGCTTGTTCTACTCTTGCTACAGCATCAATGGATGAGAACAAAGAGGCTGAGAATATTGAAAACTTAGCTGCATATTACAAGCTTGAAGAGGGTGGAAATATGACACTTACTCCAGAGGAAATAGTAGACACCTATGGTCAGGAAATACATGACTTACTTTATTCAATGGAAAATGGTGATTACAGTACAGTTATAGAAAGTGAGTATGGATATCATGTATTCCAGATGATACATCTTACAGACCCAGAAGCTACTAAAACCCGTAAGGATGTCATGACTAAGGAAGCTATAGACACAAGACTTTCAGACACATTAACACAGTGGAAGAACGAGATAGACCCTGACTTCAAATATCCAGATTCGGTATATATGGATGTTTACGATACAATTAAAATCCAATAAAAAAGAATCTCTCGTAAGAGAGATTCTTTTTTGTTTTAGTGTGTTCCTGTTGAACCGAAACCACCAGCTCCACGTTCTGTGGAATCAAGTTCATCTACAAGTGCAAATGAAGCTGCTATATATGGGGTAATAACAAGCTGTGCGATTCTTTCATTTGGTTCTATTGTTGCTTCTAACTTTGAGTGGTTGTGAAGTGCCACCATAACTTCTCCACGATAGTCAGAATCCACAACTCCTACCTTGTTAGCAGGAGCAAGTCCCTTCTTTGATGCAAGACCACTTCTTGC
Organism: Lachnospiraceae bacterium; assembly: GCA_015057525.1. Taxonomy (GTDB): domain Bacteria; phylum Bacillota; class Clostridia; order Lachnospirales; family Lachnospiraceae; genus Coprococcus_C. The sequence goes on from SVEE01000001.1 coordinate 43,250, forward strand.
ATAGATAAGTCCCGCATATCCATCAGGAAGCTCCATTGCAAGTCCAGTTGGTACAAGGAATGTGTCCCCTGGTTGAATGGTTAATGCTTCGTCTAGGCAGGCATATAAATCGGCGCCTGCAGCATAGGCTGAACCATAAGTTGGGATAGTTGCATTTTCACGTAATTTCTTTATATTAACAGGTACGTTCGTAATCATTTTAAACTTCCTTTTCCTTCCCAGAGAACAATCTCTTTAGCTTCAAGTGATTTTTGAACATCGATTATACGTTGATTAGATGAGCCTCTAAAAACAAGATTTAAGTCCTTCAACTCCTGAACAAATTTACCATCTACCATAATATCGATGTATTTGATAAGTTCTCTTGTCTCAGGCCATTTGACCATCATTTCATCCACAATGTTTTCGTCGAATAAGTAACCTGTGTAGCACCAAACATCTTTGTTAGGATATATTTCTTTCATCTTTCTAAGGAGAGGAAGAAGTCCTTGCTGGTTACTATATTCAAAAGGTTCGCCCCCGAGAAGGGACAAACCTTTTATGTGGTCTGGTTCAAGATATGAAATTATTTCGTCTATTTGCTTTTCTGTGAATAACTCACCGAAATTGAAGTCCCAGGTTTCTGGATTAAAGCAACCCTTACAGTGATGAGTACATCCTGATACAAAGAGGGAAACTCTTATTCCAGGACCGTTGGCAACATCAATTCGTTTAATGTCTGCATAATTCATAATTTATATCCTCGATTATATATTACAAGTGTAATACTCTTGATTTGATTTCTTTTGTCTTACCTACATTCCAGAAGTTCTCACCAAGATAACCACAAGTACGTCTTGTAACATTCATCTTTGAATGTTCTTTGTTACCACACTGTGGGCACTCCCACTCGTTGTTGTCATTAACGATGATTTCGCCATCGTAATCACAGATGTGGCAGTAATCTGACTTGGTGTTGAATTCTGCGTACTGGATATTGTCATAGATGAATCTTACAACTTCCTCTAAGGCATCAAGGTTGTGTCTCATATTAGGGATTTCTACATATGAGATAGCACCACCTGAAGAAATGTTCTGGAATTGGCTCTCAAATCTAAATTTGCTAAATGCATCAATTTTTTCTCTTACATCAACATGGTATGAGTTAGTGTAATAGCCCTTGTCTGTAATGTCAGGAATTGTTCCAAAACGCTCCTGGTCAATACGTGCAAATCTATAGCAAAGAGATTCAGCTGGTGTTCCGTATAAACCGAAACCAAGGCCAGTTTCTGCCTTCCACTTATCGCAAGAAGAACGAAGCTTCTTCATAACCTTTAATGCAAATTCCTCACCATCTGGCTCTGTGTGGCTTACACCCTTCATAAGCTTAGTCACCTCATAGAGACCGATGTAACCAAGTGATATAGTTGAATATCCATCGTGGAGGAGCTTGTCAATTTTTTCGCCTTTCTTAAGTCTTGCAATAGCTCCATACTGCCAATGAACTGGACTCACATCTGAAGTGATTCCATGAAGAGCATGATGACGACAGATAAGAGCATCATAGCAAAGCTGGAGTCTCTCATCTAAAAGCTTCCAGAACTTGTCCTCGTCACCCTTGGCAATAATACCAATCTGAGGGAGATTAAGGCTGACAACACCCTGGTTGAAACGTCCTTCCCACTTGTAGTTGCCGTCTTCGTCCTTCCATGTTGAAAGGAAAGAACGGCATCCCATACAAGAGAATACATTGCCCTCATAGTTCTCGCGCATCTTCTTGGCTGAGATGTAATCAGGATAAAGTCTCTTAGCGGAACATTTAACAGCAAGCTTAGTTATATAATCATACTTTCCGCCCTTTAAGCAGTTGTGTTCATCAAGAACATAGATAAGCTTAGGGAAAGCAGGTGTTACATAGACACCCTTCTCATTCTTGATTCCTTCAAGTCTTTGGCGAAGTATTTCTTCAATAATAATAGCGTTCTCTTCGATATATTCATCCTTAGGGTCAAGGTTGAGGAAGAGAGTAACGAATGGAGATTGCCCATTAGTAGTCATGAGAGTATTAATCTGATACTGAATAGTCTGGACTCCTGAACGAAGCTCATCGTTGAGACGATCCTTAGCCATTTTATCAAGAATAGCTTCATCAATTGTTTCACCGTATTCTTCAACAAGCTTGCTCTTATATTTTTCGTAGCTTCTGCGGAGATATTTTCCTAAATGTCTCACGTCTACAGATTGTCCACCGTACTGGCTACTGGCAACAGATGAAATAATCTGTGTCATAACTGTACAAGCAACCTGAAAGCTCTTTGGACTTTCAATAAGTTTTCCGTTCATAACAGTACCGTTATCAAGCATGTCACCTATGTTGATAAGGCAGCAGTTAAATATTGGCTGAAGGAAATAGTCTGCATCATGGAAATGAAGAACTCCTTCGTCATGAGCCTTAGAAATCTTCTCTGGAAGAAGAACTCTCCTTGTGAGGTCCTTTGAAACCTCGCCAGCTATTAAGTCTCTTTGAGTTGATGCTACAGTTGCGTTCTTGTTAGAATTCTCTTCCATAACATCTTTGTTTCTGTTCTGAATGAGGCTTAAGATTGAATCGTCAGTTGTGTTAGCCTTACGAACTAATTCTCTAGTATAACGGTAAATAATGTATGTTTTGGCAAGTACAAACTTGCGGTCATCCATGAGCTTTTGCTCAATGATATCCTGGATGTCCTCTACTAACATTCTTGAACGATTTTTAGCTTCAATCCCCTGTACAATTTCTTCGATTTTTTCATCAGAAATTTTTTCGCATGGTTCAACCTCTGCGTTAGCTTTTTGAATAGCTGTGATGATTTTTGTGCGGTCATAGGTGACAGTATGACCATCTCTTTTAATAACTTTCATAACACCTCTCCTATAAAATAAATCCCAAAATATGGGATTTTATATTTTCTTTTAGTATGCTTTGTCATTATAGCACCGAGCGATAAGTTTGTCTACTAAATATTGTGTAAAAAAATAAAAAAATCTCTAGATATTGTGATTTTATGTAAATCAAATAATTAAAAAAATGCGTAAAACCTTGGAAAATAAGGCTTTTTGTAAAACTATATATAGTGTTTATAGGGGTAAATAACTTGTGGCTATAATGTGAAATATTTAAAACATCTTTATTTTTTCTATAAAATGTGATATAAAATTAAAGTTAGATATTATATTTATTATAGAAAGGATAAATGCAATGAAGAAAAGTATCAAAAAGATAAGCTGTGCATTAATGATGACATTGGGTCTTTCAATGCTTGCGGGATGTGGAGATAAATCAGTAAATCAGGATGACTATATAGATAAATATGCTGCATATTGTGATTTAGGAACATACAAAGGTGTTGAATATGAAGCAACAAAGACTGAAATAACATCGGATATGGTACAGAATAAGGTAAATGAGTTGCTTGCAACATATACAGTATCTGAGAATATTACAACAGGTACAGCACAAAACGGAGACACTGTTAATATTGATTTTGTTGGAAGCATAGACGGAGTTGAATTTGCTGGAGGTTCCACTGGAGGTGCAGGATATACTCTTACACTTGGTTCAGGAACTATGATAGCTGGTTTTGAGGAGCAGATTGTTGGTCACAATGTGGGAGACGTTTTCGATATTAATGTAACTTTCCCAGAGGATTACGGCAGTGCAGATCTTGCAGGACAGGATGCTGTATTTGAGATAACAATTAATGCTAAGGTTGTACAGACAGTTCCTGATTATACAGATGAGTTTGTTGCTAACAACACAGATTACAGCACAATTGCTGAATATGAGCAGTCTATTATCGATGAACTTACAACAGAGGCAACAGAGTATGACAGCTATTATAATAAGATAGAAATTATGACAGTTGTTGTATCTAACACAACAATCAATGAGTATCCTGAAAAAGAGATGAAAGAACTTATTGATGACACAATTGCTGACACAACTGCTGAAGCTGAGGAATATGGATATGACCTTGCAACATATGTAACTGCTAAGTATGGTATGGCTTCAGAGGAATCATTTAGACAGTACATTTCAGGTATTGTTGAAGATTATATGAGAGAAAAAATAGTTGTTTGTGCTATCGCTAAGGCTGAAAATATAAGAGTTACTGATGCAGAGATTGAGGCATACAGAGAGCAGATGATTATTAACACAGGTTTAACAGGTGAGGGCGAATTTGATAAGACTTATTCAGAAGAGGATGTTTTATATTACACACTTTCTGATAAGGTAAGCGATTTCCTTCTTGAAAATAGTACATCTACTACATCTACAACTACAGATGCACAGTAACAAAAAGGTAGATTAAACCTACAATATAAGGGAAAGTTGATGATTGACAAGGCCATGCATAAATGATATGATTCTGTTTGCAATTCGCAGTTGTGGCGGAATTGGCATACGCGCATGATTCAGGTTCATGTCCACTTACGTGGGTGTGGGTTCAAGTCCCATCAACTGCATCAATAATAGATTACCGTTCTATATGGTATAATAAAAAGGCTTAAAACATTGTGTTTTGAGCCTTTTTTTGTTATAATAAGCATATCTGTGTAAATAGGAGGAAACCCATGAAAATTTTAGTTACCGGAGGCGCTGGATTCATAGGAAGTCATACTTGTATCGAGTTAATTGAAGCTGGTTATGATGTGGTAATATTAGATAATTTGATTAATTCCAGTAAAGAGGCAGTGAGACGCGTAGAGAAAATAACAGGTAAAACAATATCATTCTATCCAATAGACCTTCTTGATATTGAAGGGGTTAAAGATGTTTTTGATAAAGAAAATATTGATGCAGTCATACATTTTGCTGGCTTGAAGGCAGTTGGGGAATCGGTTTCTAAGCCTTGGGAATATTATAATAATAATATTACAGGTACACTTAATCTTTGTTATGTAATGAGAGAAAAAAATGTGAAGAACATTATATTCAGCTCTTCTGCAACAGTTTATGGTGACCCTAAAGAAATTCCTATAACAGAGGAATGTCCTAAGGGAGATATAACGAATCCATACGGACATACTAAGAGCATGCTTGAGCAGATTCTTTCAGACATATATAAGGCGGATAATAGTTGGAATGTAGTTCTTCTTAGATATTTCAATCCTATTGGTGCACACGAAAGTGGACTTATTGGTGAGGATCCTTGTGGCATTCCTAACAATCTTGTTCCTTACATTTCCAAGGTTGCAGTTGGCAAACTGGAAAAATTAGGTGTCTTTGGAGATGATTATCCTACAGTTGATGGTACTGGAGTAAGAGATTATATTCATGTTGTTGATTTAGCAAGAGGACATGTAAAAGCATTAAAAAATCTAGAAGAAAATAAAGGCTTGTCAATATATAATCTTGGAACAGGTAACGGATATAGTGTTCTTCAGGTTGTAGAAGCATATAAAAAAGCATCAGGGAGAGACATACCGTATGAGATAAAGGATAGACGAGCAGGTGATATAGCAACTTGCTATGCTGATCCGGGCAAGGCAAAGAGAGAACTTGACTGGGTGGCAGAATACGATATAGACAGGATGTGTCAGGATTCTTGGAGATGGCAAAGTATGAATCCTAATGGATATAATGATTAATATGGAGAGTTAGATGAGCAAGAAGGTTTCTACAAAAACTTTAAAACTTAATAAGGAAGCTCTTAAAAAAGCTGTGCTCAAAGAAAGAAAAAAGTATTTTCACAAGTTGCCTTCGTTTATTCAAAAACAGTTTGAAGTGGATGAATTACTTGAGGGTGGCAGAAGATGTTATCGTATGATTCCCAAGAAGGATTTTAGTGGAACATATATAGTATATCTTTATGGTAGCTGCATGTGTAAAAATATATTGGATGAGCAGTGGGAATTTATAACAAAGCTTAGTCTTAAGACTGGAGCTGGACTTTTTGTTCCTATGTATCCTTTGGCACCAGAAAATTGCTGTAGGGAAGTTTTTGATATGCTTCAGAAGGCATACGCGAACTTAACTATGGGTTGTGACGTTGAAAAGGTAGTTTTACTTGGCGATTCCTCAGGAGCAGGTCTTGCACTATCTCTTTCTATGGTTGCTTGGAAGGAAGGACTTAGAAAACCAGATCAACTTATACTTTTGTCACCAGCTCTAGATACGGAATTTTTTGACACAGAATTAGAACAACAGGTTTTAGATAGTGTGTATAATGAAAATAGATACTTTTACAGTGAAGGAGCTAAGGATTTTATTAATTCTTTCTGGGTTAAGGATTATGCTGTTAAAACAGAATACACAAGTCCCTACTATGAGGACTATACAGACTTATGTGATGATGTAGTTGTTTTTTCGGGCATAGATGACATGTTTAACTGCTATGCAAGAGCATTTTACCAAAAGGCAAAAAAACAAGGTTTGAATGTAAGATTATTTGAATTTGATGAAGAAAATCATAATTTTATGATTCATTCTGGTAGCAAGGAAAGCAAAAAGGCTTTTGAGTATCTTGTTGATGTAATTAATAAGACATATGAAGCATCTTTGCTTGATATATATCCATTAAAGCTTTTATCTAGCTGGTCCAAGAAGTATCCGGAACTGGTAAGAGATGATTGGGCTTCTAATTTCGTGTACGGACACAAGTTTGATTTTTCTAGTATACGAACTAATTTTAGTGAGTATCGCAATCTTATTATGGCTACATCCCTTGTGGCTTGCGATAAGGCTGTGGAGAAGTACATTATGGAATATCCAAATGCAACTATTGTTAATATTGGTTGCCAGCTGGATAATATGTTTCAAAGATTAGATAATGGAAGAATACAGTGGTATAGTATAGATTCTCACAATACTATGTCTGTAAGAAGAGCGATGTATGGTGAACGTTCTAGAGAGAAGATGGTTGGAAGAAGCTTGCTAGATTTGACATGGCTTGATGCGATTTCTTGTGACAGAAGCAAGGGTATAATGTTTGTGTGTCATGATGAACTATCTTATTATAGACCGAATGCTATTAAAGGCATGATGGAAGAAATATGGAAGAAATTTCCAGGGGCTGAATTTGTTTTTACAATGGCAACATCGGGCGCTACTGCGTATATGAACATGTTTAACAGTAGTACAAGAACATTGAGGACTAGAAAGATGTCAGTTAATGATGCCCAAAAAGTTATATCAGGATGGAGAACTGATTACAAAATAATGGCGGAAGAACCACTGATGAAATACATGACAAAGGATATGAAGAAGGATACGAAACTCAAATTAAAGACAAAGATAGGCATTGCATATAACAAGTTGACGTACAATTATAAGGTTGTGCGTGTAAAACTTGGTAGTGAAGCTTATGAGGTTGCACTTTAGAGTTGTGAATAGCTGTCTGATATAAAGTATTGGACAGCTTTTCTTGTTTAGGGGGATTAAAAAATGTTAAGAGCAGTGAATCTTGTTAAGACTTTTGATAAGAATGAAAAGAAAAACAAAAAAATAACATTTAATGCGGTAGATGATATTTCAATTACAGTAGAACCGGGAGAAATAGTGGGTATTCTTGGTCCGAATGGTGCTGGTAAAACAACATTGCTAAGAATGTTAGGTAATCTTATGGAGCCAACTTCAGGGAAAGTTGTGTTTCAATCTGGAGAAGTGATTATTGAAGATACTATTGAAATAAAACGTAGAATAGGTTATTTGTCGGGGAACACTAAGTTATATGGAAGATTAAGTACGCGAGAGCTACTTAATATAATGGGAGAAATATACGGTTTATCAGAAGAAATAGTTGCAAATAGAATAGATGATATTTCCAAGGTGATTGGTTTGGAAGGCTTTATAGATAATCGGATTGAGAAATTGTCTACAGGACAAACTCAAAGAGCAGCTATATCAAGATGTCTAATACATAATCCTGATATATATATTTTTGATGAACCCACACTGGGCTTAGATATACTAAGTAGTAGTGCAATTATAGAGTTTATGAAGAAGGAAAAGGCTAAAGGTAAGGCTGTACTTTATTCCACTCACTACATGGAAGAAGCTGAGTATATATGTGACAGAATCATCATGATTAATAAAGGGAAAATAATAAAACAGGGTACAATAGATGAGTTAAAACAAGATACAGATACCCATAATTTGCGAGAAGTTTTCAATGCACTTGTAAAAAAGGAGGGCATGGAAAATGAATTATAAAATAGTAAAGTGTCTATATAAAAAAGAAATTTTAGATGTACTTAGAGATAAGAAGACGGTATTAATGATGTTAGTTGTTCCTCTTATTGTATATCCTCTTTTGATTGTTGTAACAATGCAGATTATGGCCTCTGTGTCAACTGGTCTTTCTGAAAGTACATATACTCTTGCTTTTGGATTTGATGACAAGTCAGGTGTATATGAAAATATTTTTGAAGAATATCATGACGAAGGATATTATTTTAATGTTGTACATGTTGATAATTTAAACGAAGCTCTCAAAAATCAAAGCATTGATGCATACATAATTAAAGATGATGAAGCCAAGAAAGAAAGCTTCAAAGTATATTATTTATCAGCTGTCACAAACTCTAATTATGCGGCGTCTATGATAAGTAAGGTTCTTTCTGATTATTCAGAAAGCATCACTATTGACATAATTGAGGAAGCAGGTATGTCATCTGATGAGGTGTTGAATCCTGTGGAGGCAGAGTTTGTTGATATGTCAAGCAGCGAAGAATCAGCAGGTAACATGCTTGGTAATCTTATATCCTTTATGCTTATTGTGAGTCTTTTAATGGGTACTATGTATCCTGCTATAGATACAACAGCTGGTGAAAGAGAAAGAGGAACCTTGGAAACAATTCTTACGTTACCAGTTAGAAATCAAGAACTTATAATGAGTAAATTTATGACAGTGGCAACTATAGGTGTTGTATCAGCCTTGCTTAATGTTATATCCATGGGTGGTATTGGTGCATATATGGTTAATATGATGCAATCCATGGGAACAGGAGAGTCAAATGTAAATATTATTAGTTTTTTACCTGCCATAATAATATGTGTTTTATGTATATTTGCCTTTGCTGTATTTATTAGTGCAATTACTATGTGTGTATGTGCTTTTGCTAAAACATATAAAGAGGCTAACAATTATATAACACCTCTTATGCTTGTGATTATGTTTGCATCTTTTGTTGGGTTTATTCCAAATGTAGAATTGAATAGTAACATGGCTTTAGTTCCAGTGGTAAACATATGTCTTTTGGTAAGGGATATACTTGTTTTTAAGTTTAATACAGGGATAATTGCAATTGTATTAATTAGCAATGTGGCTTACGGAATTATAGCAGTAATGCTTTTAGGTAAAATATACAATTCAGAAGCAATTTTATTTGGTGATAACAGTGCCTCAGTACAGATTTTTGAAAAACGTAGTAATATGAAACAGGGTGGAGTCCCAACTTTGGGAGATGCCTGGTTTGTTGTTGCTCTTGCTGCAGTGGGTATGATATATGCAGGAGGTATGATGCAACTAAAATTCGGATACTTTGGTATACTTGGAAGCCAACTAATATTCGTCTTTATTCCACTGTTTATAGCTATATACACTAAGAAAAATCTTAAGGAAACTTTCAAACTAAGGCTATGCAAACCTAAGTATTTTGCATCTGCATTTGTAATGACAGTTGGTGCTATTATGGTTGGTATGGTTTTATCTAGCATAATGAGTGCTATATTTAAAACAAGTGCGCAGGGGGCAGCTGAATCTATGGATGCTCTCATGACAGATAATATATTCAAAATGCTTTTTGTTGTGGCACTTGCACCAGGCATATGCGAAGAATTAATGTTCAGAGGATATCTTCTTTCTGCTACTGAAAATAAATTCAAATCACAGCGAGCAATTTTAATTGTAGCAGTAGTGTTTGGTGTATTCCACATGAGCATTGTTAAGTTTTTGACAACTGCATTGCTGGGATATGTATTTGCTTATATTGCACATAAATCAAAGAGCATAATTCCAGGAATGACAATGCATTTTATGAACAATGCCTTATCATGTCTTGTGATGGTTTATCCTAAACAAATGGGGGAAATTATACCTATTTTTGCCGCGGAAACATTAACCGTATTTGATTTTATGGTGTTGTCTGTTTTGGGTGTTATATTAATGTTTTTGGGAAGACAAATTATTCAAGAAAAGGAAGAAGTTACGCAATAAATTAAAATGTAATTACCTTGTTAAGACAGCATAAATGTGTTATTATATTTTGATAAGAATTAATGTTATTACATGATGGATAAGGGGTAAAATGAAAAATACTATTATTAAAGGGTTGTTTGTAATTGCTTCATGTATTTTGCTTATAGCTATTGGAGTAATTATTGGAATAAATATAAGGACAATATCTCGAGACCCAGCTTTTGTCAGTATAACAGACAAGACGTGGACATTAGGTGAAGGTGAAGAGAAAGCCCGAATAGAGGAGAATTATTGGAACTTTATTAGAGCCAGCTATATTTTAATTGGTACGCCACCTGATTGTGAATACTACAAAATTGTCAGTGAAGTAAAGAGACATGATTATGATGTTGAGAATTTTTATATCGATGACAATAGTGACAAAATGTATTATCACAATGCAGAAGGTGAGCGAGTAAGCACACTGGCTATAGATGTATCTGCGTTCCAACCGGAGATAGATTGGACTGCTGTTAAGGCAGCGGGTGTAGATGTTGCCATGATTAGAGTGGGATATAGAGGCTATGGTTCGGGCAAAATTGTTGAAGACGATATGTTTAGAACCCACATACAGGGAGCCCTTGATGCAGGTCTTCGAGTAGGTGTGTATTTCTTCAGCCAGGCACTCAACTATGACGAGGGAGTTTCAGAGGCTAACTTTGTACTTGAAACAATCAGAGAGTTTGATGTTACTTGTCCTGTTGTTATAGATACGGAATTTATGGATGCTTCGGATGCTCGTACAAATGAACTTGATATAGATTCTAGAACAGACAGTATTGTGGGCTTTTGTGAGACTGTTGAAGCAGCTGGATATACAGCTATGATATATTCCAATAGAAACTGGTTCGTGCAGAGTGTGGACATGTCTAGATTAGGCGATTACAAGCTGTGGCTGGCCCATTATACTAATCAACCAGACTTTCCTTACGAATATATAGGATGGCAGTATACAGATCAGGGAACTCTTGATGGTGTTGATGGTTCGGTAGATTTAAACGTTTGGTTTAAATAACTAAAGATAAAAAGAAAGGTGTAACAGTATGCGTGTTAGTGACCTTGCCTTTGATTGTATGGCCCTAGCTATATTAGGACTTATAATCCTATGGTACCTTGTTGACAAAAGAATACCTCTATTGAGCAGAAAAATATACTTTGGAATGGTTCTGACCATATTTACCGCAGGTTTATTGGAAATCATTGCTATGAATATGGTTCGAACTTCTGGGAATCATGAGGATATATTATATATTGTGGTACTTAGTGTACAGCAACTGACTGTGAACCTCATTCCTCTTTTGTTTGCCTACTACATTTCTGTTGTAGTAAGTAATGATGCACGTGTAAATAAAATGCTTAGTATAGCATGTTTCTTTACTGCTTTTCTTGTGGCTATATTGATATGCCTTAATCCTATGCTTAAGTGGATGTTTGAAAGCACTCCTTCAGGCATAGAAAGAGGTGGAGCGGCAGTGGTGTTGATTATAGTAGATTTACTACTGGTATCATACAGCATATTAAGCATGTTTAAAAATAGAAGCAAGGTAGAATTTAAACATGCAATAATGGTAACCATGAGTATTTGTTTATGTGTGTTGGCTATTATATATCAGCATATAACTAATACGCCAATAGTTTGTTTCTCAATTGCTTGTGCATGCCTTATGGTATATCACTACCTTAATAATGTTGGAACAATAACAGATGCCACAACACTTTTGTACAACAGAAATTTTATGGGTAGTTATCTTAACTATGAGTTTTCTACAGGTAAAAAATTTAACCTAATCGCTGTGGCTATGGATGATTTCAAGTTCATCAACAAGACATATGGTGTTAATACCGGTGATAGCTTGTTGCAACAGGTGGGTGGCTATCTTAGTGAGTTAAGTGGAGTAGAAGCTGTTTTTAGATTTGGTTCTGACCAGTTTTGTTTATTTCTTCGCAAGAAAAGTAAGGATATAGATAAAGTTACAGAGGATATACATAATAGATTTTTACATCCATGGTACAGTGAATCATCAGCTGCTATTATGATGTCAGCATCAATATGCTGTATAGATTGTCCTAAAGATGCAAAAACATATGAGGGTCTCATAGAAGTAATAGATTACTCCATGACTATCGCCAAAAAGACCAGAAAGGGTGGCGTTGTAAGATCTTCTGAACTTGATGTAGATAATCTTATAAATGATAAAGCCATTGAAAAGGCAGTTAAACTTGCCATGGACAGAGATGAACTCATGGTACACTACCAGCCAATTTACTCTGTAGAAAAACAGAAATATAATTCTGCAGAAGCACTCGTACGATTAAAAGATGAGGAATTAGGATGGATTTCACCAGAAAAATTCATACCTATTGCTGAGAAAAATGGACTCATTATGGAAATGGGTGACATGATATTAAAGAAGGTCTGCAAGTTTATTCGTGATTATTCAATAGCAGATACAGATATAGAGTACATAGAAATCAACATAAGTCCAGTCCAACTTACTCAGTTAGATTTTGCTACAAGAGTCATAAAAATACTTGAAAACTATGGCGTTAAACCTGAACAAATTAACTTCGAAATAACAGAGACTGCATCTCTTGGTACTATGGCAGTTCTCAATGACAATATTGGTAGATTGGTAGACTATGGCATATCATTCTCTCTTGATGATTACGGCTCAGGTCATTCCAACATTGATTATATCAATCACATGCCATTTAAAATTATCAAAATCGACAAATGTATCATATGGGATGCCTTCAAGAACGAAAAGGCTGGCATAACACTTGAATACACGATCGGAATGCTTAATGCCCTTAAACTTCTCATAGTAGCAGAAGGCGTAGAAACAGAAGAAATGCGAGACAAACTCGAAAATATAGGATGCCACTATATGCAAGGCTGGTACTACTCCAAAGCGGTACCAGACACCGAATTTATGGAGCTCATCTCTAGCACTCCACAATAATTCCGGCACCTACTCACAAATTAGAAGCAACCTGCACAACCACACAAAACCCGCGTTTAAGATAACCTTTGGCTAAACTTACAAATAGGATATACCAATAAAAATGATGCTAGAAAACTGTCAGAAAACGCCGGCACTTAGCTTGTGGGAATGCATATCAGAATAATAAATGTGCTTTGAAACACGCTTTCGCTTGGACGGAAACGCAACAGTACGTAAGTGTGAAAAGAACAGCCACGGATTAACAATTAAATTGTAATCCGTGGCTGTTCTTTTCGCACTAAGTGCTGGCGTTTCCTGACAGTTTCCCAGCGCCATTTTTATTCTGATATGCATTCCCACAAGCTTACGTACCGCTGCGTTTTCGTCCAAGCGAAAGCGTGTTTTCAAGCACATTTATTATTGGTATATCCTATTGTAAGTTTATTCGCAAAGATAAATGTTTTGCGAGTTTTGTGTGGTTGTGCAGTTGCTTTTTGATAAGTGGGCGAGTAGGTGCCGGAATTATCTTGAACATTTGAAGAGGAGGTCTTCCCATCTGCGGTCTACTTCTTCCTGATACTGGGCTAAGAGTGCTTCGTTTTCAGGTTTGAAGAGATGTTTGAAACGACCTTGTGGACGAAGGAAGTCTTCGATAGGGAGCTTCTTCTTTGGCTCGTAGTTTAATATCCATTTGCCTTCTACTACCTCGAATAAAGGCCAGTAGCAAGTCTCTACTGCTAATTTACAGATTTTCATAATGTCAGGTGTGTCATATCTCCAACCACGTGGGCAAGGAGCCATAACGTTGAGGAAGGCAGCACCTGGAGTATAGATAGCTTTTTCGGCTTTCTCGTATAAGTCCTTCATTGTTCCAAGGAGAGTAGACTGAGCTACATATGGAACATCGTGGCTTGCTATGATTGAAGCAAGATCCTTGCGGTTCTGCATTTTACCGTTTGACTGGCTTCCTACAGGAGTTGTAGTTGTGTCCGCGTACATAGGAGTTGCTGATGAACGCTGAATACCAGTATTCATATAGGCTCCGTTATCGTAGCAAACATAAACTAAATCGTGATTTCTTTCCATAGCTCCGGAAAGAGACTGGAAACCAATGTCGTATGTACCACCGTCGCCACCGAAGGTGATAAATTTGTAGTTGTCTGTTACTTTACCTTTTTTCTTGAGTGCGTTATAGGCTGTTTCGATGCCTGAGAGAGTAGCACCAGCATTTTCAAATGCGTTGTGCATATAACTGTCTTCCCAAGCTGTGTATGGATACATGAAAGTTGAAACCTCCATACAACCTGTAGCATTACCTATAACTGCTTTGTCTTCAGGCTTAAGTGCACGAAGTACAGTTCTTGCAACTATTGTACCACCACAGCCTGCACACATTCTATGTCCCGGAGCAAGACGTTCCGGTTTATTCATTACCTCTTTAAAATTAAATGCCATCTTGATATCCTCCGTTACTTTCTAAGTCCAACATACTTGAATTGCTCTGGCTCCATAGAACCATCTGCAATCTTAATAAGATCTTCGTAGACTGATGTTGCTGATTCAACAGTGTAGTCACGTCCACCGATTCCGTAGAAGTAGTTAACAGTGGTTACATTTGATTTTGCATCGTAAAGAGCAGCCTTAACTTCTGAACCAACAGGTCCGCCACATGCTGAGAAGCTTTCGGCTCTGTCTAAAACTGCTACGGCTTTAACGTTCTTGAGTGCCTCGGCAATTTCCTCTCCTGGGAATGGTCTGAATACTCTTATTTTGAGAAGACCTGCCTTGATTCCCTGCTCTCTTAAATGGTCAACAGCATCCTTGGTTGTACCTGCTGCCGAACCAATAATTACGATTGCGTAGTCTGCATCATCTAATTTATATTCTTCGAAGAAACCATATTTTCTTCCGGAGATTTTTTCGAATTCCTCTGCTACCTGAAGAATAACCTGCTTAGCATTCTTCATAGCAAGACGCTGGTTCATCTTTGTTTCCATATAGAATGGAGAAGTAGCATAAGGACCAACCGCCATAGGCATCTCTGCATTAAGGAGATAGTTTTCTGGATTGTAGTCCCCAACAAATGCTTTAACCTTGTCATCCTCGATAAGCTCGATATTTTCTACAGCATGGCTTGTGATGAAACCATCCTGACATGCCATGAAAGGAAGCATTACATCTGGATGCTCTGATATACGGAAGGACTGGATGAAATTATCATATGCCTCCTGATTGTTTTCAGCGTAAATCTGAATCCAGCCAGAATCTCTTGCACCCATACTGTCTGAGTGGTCACAGTTAATGTTGATAGGTCCTGTAAGAGCTCTATTTACAAGAGCAAGTACAAGTGGAAGTCTGTCGGAAGCTGCAACGTAAAGAAGCTCCCACATATAAGCAAGTCCGCAAGATGATGTGGCAGTAAGTGCTCTTGCACCAGCGGCTGAAGCTCCCATTGTGGCACTCATTGAACTATGCTCTGATTCAACAGGAATAAATTCTGTGTCAATATCGCCATTAGCGATAAATGTTGATACCATCTGTGGTATTTCTGTAGAAGGAGTAATAGGGAAGGCTGGCATTACGTCAGGATTAATCTGCTTAATTGCATAAGCCACAGCCTCGTTTCCTGACATTCTTTCACGAATAGACATATTAGATACCCTCCTTCATTGTGATAGCACCGAAGCTGCAGACTCTTTCACAGATTCCGCAACCTTTGCAGTGATCATAATCAAAATCTTCTCTTTTTCCGTCCTTTACAGGGATTGAGCTGTCTGGACATACTGGTGTACAGAGAAGACAATGTGTACATTTGTCCCAATTAATGACAGGAGTTTGAGTTCTCCATTCTCCTGTATTAAACATTCTGGCACCTCCACCACCGTAAACCTGATTACCAGGTGTGATGTCAGTATATGGACTTTGTTCAGTTATTTTAGTTATATCAGTTGCTTTTGCCATTATTTTACCTCCGAAAGTGCCATCTTAAGAGCGTTCATGTTACCCTCAATAACTTCTGGCTTTTTAGCGAATTTGTGTTTGTATGATTCTTCCATCTGAGACAGGAAAATATCCTGCTCCATAACTTCAGAAACTTTAACTATTGCGGCAAGCATAGGAGAGTTAGGGAAATATTTTCCTAAAGTAGCCATAGACACCTTGCGGGCATCTATTACATAAACTCTTCCTTCGTATCCGTTGAGGAGAGGGATGATTTCGTCCTTTTCTCTTGATGTATTGATTATAATAGCACCGTCTTTGCTAAGTCCCTTTGTAACATCTACCGAATGAAGCAATGTTTCATCAACAACTACTACAAAATCTGGATTGTAAATGTTTGAATGAACTCGTATTGGCTCCTGACCTATTCTGTTGTATGCAGTAATAGGTGCACCCATTCTTTCAGGACCATATTCAGGGAATCCTTGCACATGCATGCCTGTACTGAATGCCACATCAGCTAAGAGTAGGGCTGCAGTTTTGGCACCCTGACCTCCGCGGCCGTGCCATCTGATTTCAATGTTCTTTTTCATAAATTCACTCCTGTTCTCCGCTTATTAAAAAAGGATTTTTTCTAAAAAAGGAAAAATCCTTTAAAATTTATTTCAAAATAAAAAATCACAGCTAATTATATCATTATGTAAAGAAAAGTAAAGTGTTTAATGACAAATTACTTCATATTTTATTTGTATGTGACATTATATTACAAGAAGTGAATAATTCTTGAATAAATACACCGAAAATGATATAATTTTTAAGATTGTAATTATGGTGGATTACTTTGTCTATCACAATATTAGAGATTAGGAGTAACATATGAGTAAAAAGTGTTGTGGATTTATTTATTCCGATGAGGAACAGATATGTAGAATCTGTGGCAGTGAACTGGTACATGAGGCAGAACCTGTAGTGACTGTAAATGATGAACAAGTTGATAATGTCCAGAATGACATTCAAAGTGAACTTGATAATTTTGATATGGACAAGATAATGGCTTCTGTTTCAAGCATTCAGACTCAAATCGAGAGTGAATTGGCAGAACCTATTGGGGATGAACCTAAGTCTGAGGTGGAAGAGGTATCGCTTGTATCAGAAGAAATAGAAGATAAGAATATGATGGATATTCTAGATGAGGTTGTTGAAGACCACGTTGCTAATGATAATGCAAAAATTAAACCTGGAGAGGAAAAGGCCACAACAGGTATTAAGGTGGTTGGAATCTTATCAATAATTCTTGCGGTTTTAGGAATTGCCATGGTAGGTGTTTGCATATATTTTATGGTTATTAAGCCGTCCTATGATAAATCTGGGGAATCAAACAAACAATTATACTATCCTGAGATTGCTACAAATTCAGATATAGAATTTGCTGCACCTAGAGATTATATTAGTTTGATTCCGCTGGCTACGGGGACGGACGCTATATATACTCCGGTTAACCCAGATATAGAAGAAACTGATACAACAGTAACTGATGCAACAGCTTCGGATGCGGATGAAACTACAGAAGCGGATGCTGTTGAATAGGAGGTGGAACTGTTGAAAAAGACTTGGAGAAAAATTATAATTATTTCGTTGGTTCTTGTTGTTCTTGAGGTTGTAGGTATAATGGTATTTTTACATCCATATTACAAGATTCAGACAGTATTTAATGGAATTGACAATGGCAACTGGATTGAGACGCAGGAAAGCTATGATGAGCTTAATGATAAACAGAAACAAAAAGTTCAGTCGTACCTTAACGACTATGCAGCATATATTACAGGCGAATATCTTCAGGGCGAGATAGAATATCAGCTTGTGGCTGCCATGTTTGATGCTATTAATTGTATTGATGAAACAGCATCAATAAGTAAGAATTATATGTCGTCTATTAATCACAACGAGTATAAGCTTGCTATAAAGAGGTTATATACAGCTAATGCAGCCTATGATACAGAAGCAGCTTATGATGCACAGATGGACATATCTTCATTGAATCTTCGTATGGATAACGCTACAAGAGAGTCCATAATGGTTGAACTTTTGAATGAGCAATACTATGCATTCATTAATGAAGAAGTCAGCGCCACAACAGTTCATAGCTATGCAGATATAATTGCAGCCATTGCATACTACGATGCATATGCGTATGTGCCAGTAGTTAAATCCAATGTAGATTATGTTGTTAAGTATAGAGAATTATATGCCACAGCTTCAAATTACATGAATGAGCAGAAATATTTTGAGGTTATGGATATATGTAAGCAGGTTCATGTAGATTCTCTTGATACCAATTATGCAACAAAATATGCTGAACTTTATTCTGATGCATATGACACAGGAAAAACATATTATGGAGATTTGCTTGATTCCTATGCAGCAAGCAAGGATAAGGCAAATACAGCATTGCTGATAGAAGTAATCCAAATGTATTATGGTGATGATTTTGATGTATCAAGTGCTGAAGAAACTATGCTTGAACCTTGGGAGTCTGCTTACGTTACCTTCCTTGAGAATTATGAGGTGTCTCTCCAAACAGATCTTAATAATTCGGAGACAGGACAGTACATTTTAATGAATGAATATGAGAATTTAAGACCTAATGCCATGTTCTTATATGATATAGATAAGAATGGAATAGCTGAGTTGTTCCTCTTTAATGACGCTCATGCAGAGGACGAATATACAGGATGTTTTGTTTATGGATATCAAAATAATACACCGACGTATATTGGTTTCGTAAATGTGAAAAACTTCTGTTCAGATAGCTATATTGTGGCATTCCCAGAGGGCTTTGATAGAGAAACAGGTGATGAGTGTAGCCTTGTTGTTTATGATGGAACAAGCTTTTCAGTAGAATCCTATTGCCAGTATATTGGAGAAGTTTATTATGTTGATGGCAAAGAGGTTGATGACGTAGCTTATTTATCTGCTCAGAGTGCTATACTTGCTCACGTTAACGAAATAAAGGTTAAAAATTCTGGATATGTAAGCATAACGGACGGTAAGAAATATATTATGGAATATTAAGAAAACATAAGAATTATGGAGGAAATATTATGATTAAACTTTATGAAACTGGAGCTTATCTCCTCAATGGAAAGGAACTTATTGCTGATACTGCAGAGGCTTCAAGACAGCTTGCAAGCAAAGGTATTAACACAACTAAGGAAGAAGCTTCGAAAAATACTATGGCTTATGGGATTTTAGAAGCTCATAATACTTCTGATGATATGAGTCAGCTTAAGATTAAATTTGATAAGATGACTTCTCATGACATTACATTTGTAGGAATAATTCAGACTGCAAGAGCTTCAGGACTTACTGAGTTCCCTGTACCATATGTTCTTACTAACTGTCACAACTCACTTTGTGCAGTAGGTGGTACAATCAATGAAGATGACCACATGTTTGGTCTTTCTTGTGCTAAAAAGTATGGTGGTGTGTATGTTCCACCTCACCAGGCTGTTATTCATCAGTATGCAAGAGAAATGCTTGCTGAATGTGGTGCTATGATTCTTGGTTCAGATTCCCATACTCGTTATGGTGCTCTTGGTACTATGGCTATTGGTGAAGGTGGTGGAGAGCTTGCTAAGCAGCTCTTAAAGAGAACATATGATGTTGCTAAGCCAGGTGTTATTGCAATTTATCTTGATGGTGAGGTTGCTAAGGGTGTTGGACCACAGGACGTTGCCCTTGCTATTATTGGAGCAACATTTGATTGTGGATATGTTAAGAATAAAGTTATGGAGTTTGTTGGACCTGGTGTTGACAAGCTTTCAGCTGATTTCAGAATTGGTGTTGATGTTATGACTACTGAGACAACATGTCTTTCTTCAATTTGGAAAACAGATGAGAAGATTAAGGAGTGGTATGACATTCACTTTAGACCAGAAGCATACAAAGAGATGAATCCTGGTGCTGTTGCATATTACGATGGAGTTGTATACGTAGACTTATCTAAGATTAAGCCAATGATTGCTATGCCATTCCATCCAAGTAATGTATATACAATTGATGAACTTAATGCTAACCTTATGGATATTCTTGATGATGTTGAGAAAAAAGCACTTGTATCTCTTGATGGCAAGGTTGACTTCACACTCAAGGATAAGGTTCGTGATGGAAAGCTTTATGTAGAGCAGGGTATTATTGCTGGTTGTGCAGGTGGTGGATATGAGAATATCGTAGACGCTGCTGATATATTAAAGGGCAAGTACATAGGTGCAGATGAGTTTACTCTTTCGGTATACCCAGCAAGTACGCCTATTTATATGGAACTTGCTAAGAATGGAAGACTTGCAGACCTTATTGGAACAGGTGCTATTGTTAAGACTGCATTCTGTGGACCTTGCTTTGGCGCCGGAGATACTCCTGCTAACAATGCATTTAGTATTAGACACTCAACTAGAAACTTCCCTAACAGAGAAGGTTCTAAGATTCAGAATGGACAGATTTCTTCGGTTGCACTTATGGATGCACGTTCAATAGCTGCAACGGCTGTAAATAAGGGTTACCTTACTTCGGCTACAGACTTAGATGTACAGTATACTTCACCAAAGTATTTCTTTGATAAGACTATCTATGAGAATAGAGTATATGATGGAGTTGGCAAGGCAGATCCTGATGTTGCAATTAAATTTGGTCCAAATATTAAAGACTGGCCAGAGATGATTTCTCTTACTGATAATCTTTTACTTAAGATGGCTTCAGTTATTAATGATCCTGTAACAACTACAGATGAGCTTATTCCTTCAGGAGAGACTTCATCATTCAGATCAAATCCACTTGGACTTGCTGAATTCACACTTTCACGTAAGGATCCTGAGTATGTTGGTCGTGCTAAGGCGATACAGGCAGTAGAGAGAGTTCGCGAATCAGGTGAGTGCATGTGTTCTACATCTGATGAGATGAAGAGTATAATGGATACAATTAAAGAAAAATTCCCTGAGGTTAAGGGTAAGAATACAGGATACGGTAGTACAATATTTGCAGTTAAACCTGGTGATGGTTCTGCTAGAGAACAGGCTGCATCATGTCAGAAGGTTCTTGGGGGATGGGCAAACATTGCCAAGGAATATGCAACAAAGAGATATAGATCTAATCTTATTAACTGGGGTATGCTTCCATTTGTAATGGATGAAGATTATGCATTTAATGTAGATGATTATGTATTTATACCTGGTGTTGTAGATGCAATTAAAAATAAATCTGAGATTATCAAGGGTTATGTTGTAAATAACAATATGAAAGAAATTGATTTAAGACTTGGTGATCTTACAGATGATGAAAGAGATATTATTTTAGCAGGCTGTCTTATTAACTATTACAAAACAAACTAGTTTATTTTGGGGTTATATTTGGAGGGCGTCATGGTTAGAGGAATAATCAATATAGCTATAGTAGATGATGATGAAGAATCAAGACAGATAATCGAGCATAACCTTTTGAGAGAAAATGGGTATAAAACAATACTTTTTTCTTCGGGAGAAGAATTTCTTGAATATGCCAAGAAGAACAAGATAGACCTTGTTCTTCTTGATATTGAAATGCCAGGTTTAAATGGTATTCAGGTGTATGACAGAATGAAGGATAGTGCTTCCTTGAGCGAAATACCTGTGGTTTTTCTTACAGGTAAAGAGGATAAGGATACTGTGTTGAGATGTATTGGAAAGGGTGCAGACGGTTATTTGGTCAAGCCGGTTTTCAGATACAAATTAGTGGCTAAAATAGAAGATGTTTTGGGTAAGATTAATGCCTATAAGGCAAACAAGACTATTCTTATGGTAGATGATGATCCTGAGTTTCTCAAGGTTGCAAAAATCAAGTTATCGAAGTATTACAAGGTATTGACTGTGAATTCAGGTAAAACAGCCCTTGAGTACTTATCTACGCATAAAGTTGATGTGGTTTTGCTTGATTATTTTATGCCTCTTTATGATGGCAAGAATATACTAAATATTTTGCGTCACAGAGATGCTACAAAGAAACTTCCGGTTATTGTTGTGTCAGCTCTTAGTGAGGAAGAAATAATGAATGCATGCTTAAAGAACCCACCTGATGGTGTGGTTTCTAAACCAGTTGACATGGATGAATTATTAAAAATGATACAACGATTTACAGAAAAGTATTAAGAAGGGTAGTGTTAATATGTCATTGCTCACAATGGTAACAATAATTCAGACAATCGGAGTTGTTGTTGGTCTCGCTACAATTGTAGTGTTAAATATTCAGGAATCTTCATACTATCAGAAGATTCTTTCTCTTACATCGATATGCAGCTTTATAGGACTTGTTGCATATCTGTTTGAGTTGCTTTCAGATAATGCAAAAGAAGCACTTTTGGCAGCCAAATTTGGCTATATAGGTAAAAGCTATGCCATGGTGCTCTTTTTATTGTTTATAACAAAATATTGTGATTTTCATTTGCCTGATTTTATAAAAAAAGGATTGCTTATGTTTAGTACAGTAATGCTTATCATAATTTTATCAAATGATTATCATAACCTATACTATACAAATGTTAGTTTTGTATCAGATGCTAATATTCCTCACTTAGTTCTTTCAAAAGGAATAGTGTACTACATATTTATGGCAGTAATTCTTATGGTAATGCTGACTTATGTAACAATAGCGTTTTCTTCGTTAATTAAAAGAAAGGGACGGGAAAGAAGAAGGTTGATGTTACTTTGCCTTGCCTGTATCGTTCCAGCTTTTGGGTTAATTTTGAATTTTCTGCCAGTTATGAAGGGCTTTGATCCTACTCCTGCGGGTATAATGGGTTCTTGTCTCATTATAACCTATACTGTACTCAGGTATGGCCTTTTGGATGCTATGCAGCTTGCCAGAGAGGATGTAATAGATTTAGCGCAGGAGGGAGTTATAGTTGTAGGTAAAGGGTACAATTATATATATTCAAATAAGAAAGCTGAAACAATTTTGCCAGAACTTGGTTCTGACGGAGATAGAAAAAAACTTCTTCAAGAGCTTTTCGCTGGTGTGGACGAAGACAATCTAGAAAAGAGAATATATGAAAAAGATGATGTAATATACGAGCTTAGATATTCTGTTTTAGGTGGTAAAAATCAGGATAATGTACAGTCTATAAGCGGTTATATGCTTTGGATTTTTGATAAAACTAAGGATTATAGATATACAAAAGAATTGGAGCGACTTAGGATTGAAGCGGAGAAGGCAAACAAAGAAAAGAGTATGTTTCTTGCCAAAATGTCTCATGAAATAAGAACACCTATGAATGGAATAATGGGCTTCGCTGATTTGGCACTTCAAAATGAACTTGATACAGAAACTAAGGAGTATGTAGAATATATAAAAAATTCTGCAGATTCATTGCTTGGAATAATAAATGATGTTTTGGATATATCAAAAATTGAATCAGGTAAAATGGAAATAATTGAGGTTGAATATAGTCCCCTTAAAATGTTTAGAGATATTTCTGTAGTAATTGAGACTCAGTCTGAAGCTAAGGGGCTTGTGTTTAAACTGGAGTTTGATGATGCAATTCCTTCAGTGTTATATGGGGATAGCCTCCGCTTTAGAGAGATACTCATAAATGTTTTGGGGAATGCAGTAAAATACACACAAAAGGGACAAATCAGTTTCTCTATCAGAGTTAAACAAAGAACAGAAGAAGCCTTAGTGTTTGAAATACATGTAAAGGATACGGGGGTTGGAATAAAGCCTGAAAAACTTGAAAGTATATTCAAAACCTTTGAACAAGTTGATAATGTTGCTAACTATCATGTTGAAGGAACGGGACTTGGACTTTCTATAGCTAAGCAGCTTACAGAGTTGATGGGTGGAAGTCTTACTGTGGAGAGCGAATATGGAAAAGGAAGTGATTTCTGCATTATTCTTCCACAAAAGCTCCTTAGAATTAATATAGAAGAAAATGAAGAAGGCGTGGATGCTGGTCAAGCATACAAGATGTATGCCGAAGGAGTAAAAGCTCTTGTAGTTGATGATAATGATATAAATTTAAAAGTAGCAAAAGGCCTTTTAGAGAAGTACAAAATAACAGTTGATTTAGCTGATTCAGGAGAGCTTTGCATCATGAAATCAGATTTGGATAAATATGATGTAATTCTCATGGACCATATGATGCCGGATATGGATGGTGTTGAAACCTTTGAAAAATTAAGGCAGTCATCCAAATATAATTCAACAACACCTGTGCTTCTTGTTACGGCAAATGCTGTAATGCAAATCAGACAGGAACTCATGTCTAAAGGGTTTGATGGATATGTGTCAAAACCTATTGATACCAAAGTTTTAGAAAAGGAGCTTCTGAAGGTTTTACCATCAGATAAGGTAAATATAATTATGGAAAATGAAATGGAAAATACAACTTCGTCAGCACAGTTTTTTGACAACATGGATTTTAAGCTTGCTCTATCTAAAGTAGGTGTAGATATGGATGAAGGAGTTAAGTTCTGCGGAGATGTTGAATACTACAAGGAAATATTAAAAATTTCTGTAGAAAGTTACAGGGATAGATATGATAAAATCAAGAGTAGCTATGATGCTAAGGATTACAAAAATTATACAATACTAGTTCATTCTTTGAAGAGTGGTGCAGCTAATATAGGTGCAATAGAACTGAGTGAGCTTTCTCGAACTTTGGAGTTTGCAGGCAAGGAAGAAAATATTGCTCTCATAGAAGAAAAAACTGATGATCTTTTGCTAATGTATACAGAGGTTATAGAAGGGATTAAAGCTCAGCTTGAAAAGGATGAAGACATACAAGAGCCTTCAGAGGCTTTCGCAACAGAAAGTATACCTGTAAGTACCGGCGTGTGGGAAGAAAATTTGTTTAGACTTAAGTTTTTACTTGATGAGCTTGAGGCTGATGAAGCTATTCGTATGGCTGATAAATTATATAAATACGATGTGTCGGATGCGGCAAAAAAATTATTGGAGGAGTTAATAAAACATCTTGACGAATTTGATATTGAAGGAGCTAAGGAAAAACTTAATTCTCTAATGAGTACAGACATTTAGTATTAATGAAAAATAACAACGAAACAATCGTATAAAGTTTAAGTAAAAATTTATATACTATGGAATTACATTTCTTGATGTGTTATTATAGGAACATATTGATTATAATAAGAAGGAGGAATTTAAGATGTGGCTTATTATATGGCTTTCTATAGCTGCTTTGCTTGTGATTGTTGAAATTGCAACACTTGGCTTGACGACCATATGGTTTGCCGGCGGAGCACTTGCTGCAGCTATTGCAACTCATTTAGGTGCCGGATGGATGGTACAGATAGTTGTGTTTGCTGTTGTATCTGTGGTGTTGCTGGTATTTACAAGACCTTTGGCACAAAAACATTTATTAAAAAACAACGAAAAGACAAATGTTGATAGTCTTATCGGAAGTATGTCTATGGTTATTGAGACAATTGATAACCAAAAGCAGACAGGTAAGATAATGTTAAATGGCCTTGAGTGGAGTGCGCGCTCTGAAAACGGAGATGTAATAGAAGAAGATTCAGAGGTTGTTGTTCAGAACATCCAGGGTGTAAAAGCAATTGTATCCAAAAAATAAAAGGGGGATTATATAATGAATGTTATGATGTTATCAGAAATTTCAGGAGGAACAGTTTTTGCACTTTTCCTCGTATTTATCGCGATTATTATTGTTGCAAGTTCAATAAGAATCGTTCCTCAGGCTCACGCTTTTGTTGTAGAGCGTTTAGGAACTTATCAGGGAACATGGTCAGTTGGTCTTCACTTTAAGCTTCCTGTTATTGATAAGGTGGCAGAAAGAATTTCTTTAAAGGAGCAGGTGGTGGATTTTGCACCACAGCCGGTTATCACTAAGGATAATGTTACCATGAGAATCGACACTGTTGTATTCTTCCAGATTACTGATCCTAAGCTTTTTGCTTATGGTGTTGAGAAGCCAATTATGGCAATTGAGAATCTTACAGCAACAACACTTAGAAATATCATCGGTGATATGGAACTTGACCAGACACTTACATCAAGAGAAGTTATTAATACAAAGATGAGAGCGACACTTGACGTTGCAACAGACCCTTGGGGAATTAAGGTAAACAGAGTAGAGCTTAAGAATATCATTCCACCAGCAGCTATTCAGGATGCCATGGAGAAGCAGATGAAGGCTGAGCGTGAAAGAAGAGAGCAGATTCTTATTGCAGAAGGTGAAAAGAAATCTGCAATCCTTAGAGCAGAAGGACAGAAGGAATCTCTTATTCTTGCAGCTGAGGCTGAGAAGCAGTCGGCAATCCTTAAGGCAGAGGCTGCTAAAGAATCAACTATTAAGCGTGCAGAAGGTGAAGCACAGGCGATTCTTACAGTGCAGCAGGCTAATGCAGATGGTATTAAGTTCTTAAATGAGGCCGCTCCACAGCAGGCAGTTCTTACAATAAAGAGCCTTGAAGCATTTGCTAAGGCAGCAGATGGAAAAGCTACAAAGCTTATTATTCCATCAGATATAGCAGGAATGGCAGGTCTCGCATCTTCTCTTACTGAGATAGTTAAAAAGGATGCAGAATAATTTTTACATGAAAAGGTGATAATATGAAAAGTTTAATGAGCTTTTTGCTTGGAATTGTATTGACTATAGTGGGTGCAATAACATTTCTCTCTAATGTGAGAGTGTCTAATTTCTCTTTGTTTTTTAGATACAAGGGAACAAATGTTACAGCCCTCGTGCTTTTGCTTTTGTGTATACTTTTTGTAGTTTATATTGTATATCCTAATATTGTGACAGGAAGTATACTTGCCATTGCATTTTTAGTTTTCCTTATAACAATTATACTTAGCTTGGATTTCTATATTCTTCATATGACAGCACTTGAAATATTCCTTATTTTAGGTATGTTCTTTGGGGGAATAGGATTGACTTTAAGAGGTATAGTTGATGCTAAAAATCAACCAGGCGTATAGGGTTTGATATATCGCAGTTAAGGAGGCAAAAATGAGTTCTAAAATTGAATTACAAAAAGAGGCTTTAAGTGAGTTAGTTGATTATAGTGAGAAGCTTATTAAAGGAACTGAGGAAGTTATCAAGGAATTTCGTGGAGCTAGAAAAGATGACACGGATGAATTGTTTAGCCTTGTTATTCAGGGTATAAATTGGGAGATAGAAATTTTCAACAATTGTGAATCACTTATCAATAAGGATGGCCAGCAAATTGACAAGTCAAAAATGGCCAAAGCGGTTACTCGTTTAGGTAAGGTTTTGCAGGAGAAAGATGATATTAAAATTGCAGCGTGTCTTGAAGTTGATTTTCTTCCTTTCCTTAAGGCAATGGAGTTCGCAGGACTCACAGCAAGTAATTAAAATATTCTATAAATACAAAAATAAAGATGCCAGAGAAACGATTTGTCGATAAAAGTTTTCTGGCATCTTTTTTTGGCATAATTTAACGTATTTTTTCATTGATAAAAATGCATAAAACTATTTTAATTTTTTAGTATTAATGTTATAATAATCACATATTATGCTAAAAGGGGTGACATTATGATTAAGAAAGAAATGATAGCTATGCTTTTGGCAGGTGGACAAGGAAGCCGTTTGGGCGTTCTTACATCTAAGCTTGCTAAGCCTGCAGTTGCATTTGGTGGTAAATATAAGATAATCGATTTCCCACTCAGTAACTGCATTAATTCGGGCGTAGATACTGTCGGTGTACTCACACAGTATAGACCGCTCAGACTTAATCAGCATATCGGTATTGGAATGCCATGGGATTTGGATAGAAGTATAGGTGGTGTTACAGTTCTTCCTCCATATGAGAAGAGTGCAAACAGTCAGTGGTACACAGGTACTGCTAATGCTATATATCAGAATATGGAGTATATAGATTACTATAATCCAGAGTACGTATTAATATTGTCAGGTGATCATATCTACAAGATGGATTACGAGGTAATGCTTGATTACCATAAGACAAGTAAGGCTGATATTACATTGGCCACATATCAGGTTCCTATGGAAGAAGCTAGTAGATTTGGTGTTGTAATTACTGATGAGACAGGATGTATTCAGGAGTTCGAGGAAAAACCTGAGAATCCACGTAGTAACAAAGCATCTATGGGTATCTACATATTCAACTGGAAGCTTCTTAAGGAAGCTCTTATTGCGTTGAAGGATCAGCCATCATGTGACTTCGGTAAACATGTTATTCCATATTGCCATGAACGAGGCAGTAAGGTATGCGCATATGAGTATAAGGGATATTGGAAGGATGTAGGAACATTAGGTTCATATTGGGAAGCTAATATGGAACTTATTGATATCATTCCTGAGTTTAACTTATACGAAGAATTTTGGAGAATATATACCAAGAGTGATATTTTACCACCACAGTATATTGCTTCAGACAGTTCGGTTACAAAGAGTATCGTAGGTGAAGGTACTGAAGTATATGGTAATGTTGAGAAATCGGTTATCGGTTCGGGTGTTACTATTGGTAAGGGTGCAGTGGTTAAGAACTCAATCATCATGAACGGAGCAGTTATTGGTGACGGAGCAGTGATTGATAAGGCAATTATTGCTGAGGGAGTTGTCATCGGAGCTAATGCTGAGCTTGGTGTTGGAGATGAGGTTCCAAACGAGCTTGCACCACACATCTATTCATTTGGCCTTGTAACAATTGGTGAAAACTCTATTATTCCAGATGGTGTTAAGATTGGTAAGAATGTTGCTATATTCGGCGAGACAACAATCGATGAGTACCCAGATGGATTACTCAAGAGTGGTTCAAGCATAATAAAGGTAGGTGAGTAAGATGAGAGCTATAGGTATTATTTTAGCTGGTGGTAACAGCAGCAGAATGGGAGATTTGTCGTCTAAGAGAGCAGTTGCAGCCATGCCTATCGTAGGAAGCTACAGAGCTATTGACTTTACTCTTTCCAATATGACAAATTCACATATACAGAAGGTTGCGGTATATACACAGTATAATTCACGTTCATTGAATGAGCACCTTAATTCTTCTAAGTGGTGGGACTTCGGAAGAAAACAGGGAGGATTATATGTATTTACTCCAACTATAACAGCAACAAACAGCTATTGGTATAAGGGTACAGCGGATGCTCTTTATCAGAACATCAACTTCCTTAAGTCAGCTCATGAGCCATATGTTGTTATTGCTTCAGGAGATGGTATTTACAAACTTGATTATAACAAGGTTCTTGAGGAGCACATCGCTACAGGTGCAGATATCACTATCGTATGTAAGGATATTCCTGCTGGTGATGATGATATTAACAGATTCGGTGTAGTTAAGCTTGCAGAGGATAATCGTGTTGTAAGCTTTGAGGAGAAACCTCTTGTAGCGGAAACTAATACAGCTTCTATTGGTGTATATGTTGTAAGAAGAAGACAGCTTATTGAACTTCTTGAGGCATGTGCAGCAGAGGGAAGAAGCGACTTTGTTAATGATATTCTTGTTCGTTATAAAAACGTTAAGAAGATTTACGCATATAAGCTTGATTCATACTGGAGAAATATTGGTACAATAGAGTCTTACTTTAAGACTAATATGGACTTCCTTAATAAGGATATCAGAGATTATTTCTTCAGAGAGCATCCAGATGTATACTCAAAGGTGGAAGATTTGCCACCAGCTAAGTACAATGGGGATGCGGTAGTTAATAACAGTCTTATTGCCAGTGGTAGTATTATCAATGGTACAGTTGAAGACTCCATTCTGTTTAAGAAGGTATATGTTGGTAATAACTGCGTTATTAAGAACTCAATTATTCTTAATGATGTTCATATAGGAGATAATTCATATATTGAGAACTGTATCATTGAAAGTAGAGATACTTTAAGAGCGAATACAGTTCACACAGGAGATCCTAATCAGATTAAAGTTATTGTTGAGAAGAATTTCAGATATTCGCTTTGATCGGTAACAGCAGGTATTTACAGTCATATATTAAAGGGGGATTTAACGTATGCAGATTACAGATGTAAGGGTTAGAAGAGTTACAAAAGAAGGTAAGATGAGAGCAGTAGTCTCTATTACAATCGACAATGAATTCGTTGTTCATGACATTAAGGTTATTGAAGGCGAGAAGGGATTATTCATTGCTATGCCTAGTCGTAAGGCATCAGATGGCGAGTATAGAGATATAGCACATCCTATTAATTCTGAGACAAGGGACAAGATACAGGCTCTTATCTTAGAAAAATATCAGGAGACTGCTTCTGATATTGACGAATAGTCAGATGAATAAAGGGGCTGCCTTCGCGACAGCTCCTTTAAATATTTAGGAGGATAATTCATGGAAGAATATAGTGTAACGGTCACAGACCTGATTAACAAAATGAACTTAGTTAATCATACACCTGATATTGATACTGATAAGGTATTAATTAAGGATCCAAACATGAATAGACCAGCGGTACAGCTTGCTGGTTTCTTTGAACATTTTGATGCTGCACGTATTCAGATATGTGGAAATGTAGAGTATGCATATATTGCTAACATGCATACAGAGGAAGAAAATATAGAAATCTTCAATAAGCTTTTTGCCTACAAAATACCATGTTTGATATTCTGTAGAGGATTAAAACCATATGATTTTATTATCGAATTAGGAAACAAATATGGTGTTCCGATTCTTACAGATGAATCAGAAACAACTTCTGAATTTGTTCATGAGGTTGTTAGATGGCTTCACGTTGAATTGGCTCCTAGAATATCTATCCATGCGGTTTTAGTTGATGTATACGGCGAAGGTGTTCTTATCATGGGAGACAGTGGAATAGGTAAGAGTGAGGCGGCTCTGGAGCTAATCAGAAGAGGTCATCGTCTTGTGTCAGATGATGTAGTTGAAATCAAGAAAGTTAGTGATGAAACACTGGTTGGAACATCACCAGATACTACAAGACACTTTATTGAACTTCGTGGTATTGGTATAATTGATGTAAAGACTATGTATGGTGTAGAATGTGTTAAGCAGACACAGACTATCGACTTAGTTATTAATCTGGAAGACTGGAACAAAGAAGCCAATTACGACAGACTTGGTCTTGAAGACCAGTATACAGAGTTCCTTGGCAATAAGGTTGTCAGTCATTCGATACCAATTAGACCAGGTAGAAATATAGCGGTTATAGTTGAGTCAGCAGCAGTTAACCATAGACAGAAGAAGATGGGTTACAATGCTGCACAGGAATTATATAATAGAGTTACTCGTAATATAGCTAGAAATTCCAATAAATAATTATTAATACAAAGTTTAAAATAAGACGACGGAGGATTTTAAAATGGCAAAGTATGTATTTGGTGTTGATATTGGAGGAACAACAGTTAAGATTGGTTTGTTCTCGGTAGAGGGAGAGCTTCTCTCAAAATGGGAAATTACCACTAGAACAGATGAAGGTGGTAAATATATTTTAAGTGATATTGCAGAGTCTATTGAAGATAAGCTTACAGAGAAACTTATTGATAAAGAAGATGTAGCTGGTATCGGCATGGGTGTTCCAGGACCGGTAAAAGCAGACGGAACAGTTCTCAGATGCGTAAACCTTGGATGGGGTGTATTCAATGCTGCTGAGGAACTTGAGAAGATTATTGGTCTTCCTGTAAAGGCTGGAAACGATGCAAACATGGCTGCTCTTGGAGAAATGTGGCAGGGTGGCGGAAAAGGCTATCAGGATATAGTAATGGTTACTCTTGGTACAGGAGTAGGTGGTGGAATTATCATCGGAGGCAAGATGCTTTCAGGTGTTAATGGTGCCGGTGGTGAGATTGGACATATTCAGGTAAATGCTGATGAAAGTGAAGTATGTGGATGTGGTAGAAAGGGCTGCCTTGAGCAGTATACATCAGCAACAGGTATAGTAAGATCAGCAAATATTGCTTTGAATAATTCAGACAAGCCATCAAGTCTTAGAAATGTTCAGTATGTTTCTGCTAAGGAAGTTTTCGATGCAGCTAAGAAGGGTGACGAACTTGCTTCACAGCTTGTGGAAAATCACGGTAAATGTCTTGGTAAGGCCCTCGCATCAATTGCAGCAACAGTTGATCCAGAGATATTTGTAATTGGTGGTGGTGTTTCTAAGGCAGGAGATATTATAACAGATACAACTGCTAAGTATTTCCAGGAGAATGCTTTCCATGCATGTAAGAAAACTAAGTTTGCTCTTGCAACATTAGGAAATGATGCAGGTATGTACGGTGGAGCATGTGCTATTTTAAATAGCTAATTGTTAAATTCCACGAACATATTTGCAGAAAAGCTCGAAAATTGTATATATTTTAACATTGAATAAATGAAATCTATCATGTATGATTACAATGTGATAGATTTCATTTTTTTTGAAAAGATATCTTAAATATATTTTTAAAGGATAATCATGATGAATCAGAATATATTCCAAGATGTGAAATATATAGCTAATGAACCCTTAAGTGGTCATACTACATTTAGAATAGGTGGACCAGCTAAGTTTATTTTTATGCCTAAAAATACAGATGAAATTAAGGCAGTTATAGATTATTGTAAGGAAAACAATGAGAAGTATATGGTTTTGGGTAATGGAAGCAATGTACTTTTTTCGGATAAGGGTTATGACGGTGTCATAATACAGATATATAATGAAATAAATGATATAGAGGTTAGTGGTAATACCATATATGCTAAGGCAGGTGCTCTTCTTTCAAAGATAGCCGCGGCTGCACGAGATAATAGTCTTTCAGGTATGGAATTTGCGGCAGGTATTCCTGGCACTCTCGGTGGAGCTATTGTTATGAATGCTGGAGCATATGGTGGAGAAATGAAAGATATTGTAACCTATGTGGATGTGCTTGAAACAACGGGTGAAGTTAAGAGATATACTTGCCAAGAGATGGAATTTGAATATAGACATAGCATTATAGATAAAGACAAAATAGTTTTAGGTGCTATGATTAGTCTTGAGCCTGGGGACAAATCTGTCATAATCAGCAAGATGAATGAGCTTAAAGAGGCAAGGGTTTCTAAACAACCATTGGAATATCCAAGTGCTGGTTCTACATTCAAGAGACCTGAAGGCTACTTTGCTGGAAAATTAATTGATGATTGTGGTCTTAGAGGTTACAAAGTAGGTGGAGCAATGGTCTCTGAAAAACATTGTGGATTTGTTATTAATTACGACAATGCTACAAGCGAGGATGTTGTGACACTAATGAATAATGTTAGTAATATGGTGTACGATAAATTTGGGGTAAGGCTTGAGCCGGAGGTAAAGGTTATACAATGAGATTTGTAATTGTTACAGGAATGAGTGGAGCAGGTAAGTCATCAGCGCTACGTATGCTTGAAGATATTGGTTTCTTTTGTGTGGATAATCTGCCAGTTATGCTGATTCCGAAGTTTGCCGATATTGCATATGATGACGAATTAGAAGTGGATAATGTAGCTATTGGTGTGGATATAAGAAGTGGTGATGCCTTAGGTCAGTTATCTGTTTGTCTTGAGGATTTAAAAAATAGGAATCATAACTATGAGATATTGTTTTTAGATGCTTCTGAGCCTGCGCTTGTGAAGAGATATAAGGAGACAAGACGTAAGCATCCCCTCTCTCCAAGTGGCAGAATTAATGAAGGTATAAAGCAGGAAAGAGGAAAAATCGAGTTCCTTAAGCAAAAGGCAGATTATATTATTGATACCAGTAATCTTCTCACAAGAGAGCTTAAGACTGAGATTGATAAAATTTTCATAAAAGGTGAGACTTATAATAACATTATCATTACAGTAATGTCTTTTGGATTCAAATATGGTATACCAAGGGATTCGGATATTGTTCAGGATGTAAGATTCTTACCTAATCCTTACTATGATTTGGAACTTAGACCTATGACAGGTAATGATAAGCCTGTAGCAGACATGGTAAGTGGTTGTGACGAATATGCTACATTTATGGAAACTTTAAATAATATGCTGAAATATTTATTGCCATATTACAAGAGAGAGGGCAAAAATCAGCTGGTGATATCCATTGGATGTACAGGTGGCAAACATCGCTCAGTAACGGTAGCTAATGATTTATATGAACGTTTACAAAAACTTCCATATACTGTTCGATTGTATCACAGAGACATTACAAAGGATAAGATAGTAAAAGGAGAGTAGAATTATGTCCTTCTCTTCAGATGTTAAGAAAGAACTAACACAACAGATAAGTAGCTCTAGACATTGTAAATTGGCTGAACTTGGAGCTCTCGTTACCATGACAGCAAAGTTTCAGGATGGAGAGATAATTTTTGATGCTGAGCAAGAAAATGTTATTAATAAGGTGGCTGTTTTACAGAAGTCTTTAAAAATTGATATTGATACGCCAGAAGGTAAACAGGCAGTAAAATTGCTTGACACCGAGAAAAAAAGATGTATAGTAGATAGGATGTTAATTGAAAGAAATTGTTGCAAGCAGTCCTATCTTCGAGGTGCATTTTTAGCGGCAGGTTCTGTTACAAATCCTGAAAAGGGATATCATTTTGAGATTGTATGCGAGTGTGAAGAACACGCTCGTATTCTTATAGATATAATAAAGGATTTTGGGTTAGAACCAAAGTATATTCAGCGAAAGAAATACTTCGTGGTATACATAAAGGATGGCTCAATGATAGTAGATGTTTTAAATATTATGGGAGCACATGTTTCGCTCATGAACATGGAGAATGTTCGGATTCTGAAAGATATGAGAAATTCTGTAAATAGAAGAGTGAATTGTGAGACAGCCAATATCAACAAAACTGTTAATGCAGCATTGAGACAGCTTGAAGATATAAGATATATTGAAGCAACAAAAGGTTTGAAATATTTACCTGATAATTTAAGAAAGGTTGCAGAACTCAGACTTGAGGAAGAGGAAACACCTTTGAAAGAACTGGGAGAAAAATTGAATCCCCCAATAGGTAAATCAGGAATAAATCATAGATTAAGAAAAATAAGTGAAATAGCTAGTGAGCTAAGGAGGAATGAAAATGATTAATAAGAGTGTAGTTGTTAATTTACCAGCAGATGCAGAGGCAAGACCTGTAGCGGTATTAGTGCAGATTGCCAGCAAATATGAGAGCAAAATATTTATCATTTCCCAGGGGAAAAAGATTAATGCAAAGAGCATTATGGGGATGATGAGTCTTGGCTTTGGTAATGGTGATGAACTTACAGTTGAAGCTGAAGGAACTGATGCAGAAGCAGCTGTTGAGGAAATGGCTAATTATATAGAATCAAAGTAGTAACTTCCTTGCATAAGAAGCTTATTTATGATAAAATGTACTATGTATGAAATGCTACAAAGGAGGATATCTGATGGGAAAGCTTAGCAATATCCTGGGAAAGATTCCGTTTTTGTCTGCCATAGGTGGCAAAAAGAAATCAAACAAAAGTAATGTAGAGCTCCAATATGATAAGGCAATTAACCTTATGGAGAATGGTAATGCAGAAGAAGCTATAGAAATATTAGAAAAGATAGCTGATATCGCCATTGTTGATCCAAACTACAAGAATTTCGGAATGGATGCTCTCAAAATACTCGGGGAATTACATGAAACTGGAAAATACAGCAACTGTACAGTTACAGTTGATATGAATAAGGCTACAAAATACTACGAGAAGTATACAAATCTTAGCAAGGATGGCGAGATGATTTATAAGCTTGCTAAGATGTTGCTTGAGATACAGAATTTCTCTAAGGCTATCACATTCTTTGAGAAAGCTACTGATTGTGGTATCAAGGCTGCGTATATGAATCTTGGTAGCATATATGAGAACGGTCTTAACCGTATTGACCAATATGGTAACAAGAGTGATTTTGTTGTGCCTGTGGACTATGATAAGGCTATGATGTGGTATAAGATTCTTGCAGATCAAGGGGATAGCAAGGCGAAGTCCGCATATGACAGAGTTGAGTATGCAAGTAAGCATACAGATAGTATTGAGTTCGAAGAGAAAGATAAGTTATATACAACAATAGCAGAAGCAAGAAGAGCTAAGGGTAAGGAGCCTAGATATAAGGCTATTGAAGCTTCTAGATTACAGTATCAGTATACTTATGTACACAATCAGGTAGATGGATATATTCACAAATTACCTAAGGATTGGGTTAAGACTATTAATGAGTCTACTGACGAGGAATATTATGCACCAAGTCTTACATACAAAGACTTTGCTATGTATGTTTCATACGACAGTATTCCTAGAGATTCAAAGAAAACCTTAGAGAATTATCTTAGATATTGTAATGATGCTTTTGAAGAGGAACTTCAGCTTAAGGCATATATTACTGAGTATGCAGATGGTATTTGTACTACTTTCTATCACAAGGAGATGGAAAAGGGTATCGTTACATTTGCATTCTATCAGGGTAAGAGACTTGCTTGTATGAAGTTTGTCTGTGCATCTATGGAAATTATTGAACAGTACGAGGAGATTATCTTTGAGACTGCTAACTCATTTGCTTTTGTAGACCCTACACTTGTAAGTGACCAGAGTCTTAACCGTAAGGATAACCAGTACTATAGTGAAGCACTTTACTGCTACTACCTTGAAGATTACGAAGGTGCCATGGCAGCAGCTAAGCAGGCACTTAAGCTTGGAAGTATCAAGGCAAGCTACCTTCTTATTGAGCTTTACTTTGATGATGATTCTCCATACAAGGATATAGAGAAAACTATTAGTTATGCTAAGCAGTTGTTTGATGCAACAAAGGATCCAGATCTTGCATTTCTTTTAGGTAATATTTACGACCAGCAACTTAAAGATTACATGAAGGCTCTTAACTGGTATGAGCATGCTCATAGATTAGGACATAAGAGAGTAGCCTTCTATCTTGGTAGATTCTATTACTATGGTGTTCTTAGAACAAAGAGAGATGGCGTTAAGGCTCTTGAGTATTTTAAAGAGGCACAGTCCAATGGTATTCTTGAGGCTGAAGCATATATAAAGGATATTGAAGAACTCAAAGGAGAGGATCTTCAGGCATCTGTAGAGAAGTGGGAGCGTGCAGTTGAAGCAGGAAGTGGCAAAGCTGCTCTTAAGGTTGCTCTCTACAAGCAGAGTCAGGTGTTCTTTATAGCTAACTCATATGAGATTGAGAAGGCATTCATTGAAGCTCTTGGTCTTGGAAGCTATCAGGCAGCTTATGAGCTTGGTAAGATTTATCAGGTTCAGGAAGCTGATGAGAATTACAAGGGCGAAATCAAGAGTATCAAATACTTTGAGAGAGCATATGACCATCAGTATGATGGATTTGATAAAGAAAACCTCTATAAGGTTATTGAATATAAGGCTAGCAAGGCTGAGGATAAGGCTACACAGGTAGACCTTTATCTTAACAGTGCCAAGATGGGATATGTTCCAGCTGTAGATAAAGTTATTTCTCTTGTGCCAGGAATAACAACACAGATTAGAGAATTGTATGACGAGCTTGTTGAGATAGCAGAGACAGGTGATGATTCAGCTATTATTGCTATGAATAAGCTTGAGAAGAAATATATTGAGCTTGTATTGAAACAGCCTAACGATAATCAGAAGGTTATTGAGAATAAGTTCTTCAGACTTGCAGTACCTAAGGAATGTACAGCGGTTATTAATGATGAAGGTGGAACAATCAAGTTTGCTGATTCTGTTGTAGAATTTGCGGTTGCAGAAATGCCTGTAAGTGCAGATGAGGAAGAAAGCTATCTTAAGATTTATAAGCTTATTCTTTCAGAGTATCTTCCTGATGACAATG
Organism: Lachnospiraceae bacterium; assembly: GCA_015057525.1. GTDB lineage: Bacteria > Bacillota > Clostridia > Lachnospirales > Lachnospiraceae > Coprococcus_C. Next base: position 81,106 of record SVEE01000001.1, read on the forward strand.
CAGAAATCATTATTGCAAATTCTAGAATGATAGGTTCTGGTATGAGAGATACTAAGGATAATGTTCATTCATATAGTATTCTTCTTATAAGCTCTAAGAACCAGTATCTCTTTAAGCTTAGCTCAAGAGATAGACGTGAGATGATGCAGTTCAAGGATAAGGTGCTTGAAATAGCTAAGTCTCTTGTTGAAACTGGTGAGATTTACGTAGCAACAGAAGAGTCAAAGAAGAAGATTGGTTTATCATTCCTCTTACACTCTAACGAGAATGGATACCTTTCTATTGGAAAAATGGATTAATTTTATATTGTAATACTTCAGGGCAGGGCTAATTCCCCGACCGGCGGTGTATGCATAGTGCATGAGCCCGCGAGCCGTAAGGCATGATTTGGTGAGATTCCAAAGCCGACAGTAAAGTCTGGATGAGAGAAGTTAAGTACAAAATTATTTTTGTATATGGTGGCGAGTTGTTATTTAGCTCGCAATCATACTATTTTGATTTATCTTAAGCACCCTGAGTTTCAGGGTGCTTTTTTGAATATTCCTTATATGGTGAAAGGATAGGGTTTCATGGGATTTAATAAAGAGTATATGAGATTGGCTATAGAACTTGCTAAAGAGGGTGTAGGTGCAGTTAATCCTAATCCTTTAGTTGGAGCAGTTATTGTCAAGGATGACAGAATAATAGGTCAGGGTTATCACGCAAGATATGGTGAGCTTCATGCGGAAAGGGCAGCCTTTGCCAACCTTACAGAATCTGCAGAGGGTGCAGAAATGTATGTTACATTAGAGCCATGTTGTCACTATGGAAAACAACCACCTTGTGTTGAAGCTATTGTGGAGCATAAGATATCTAAGGTTTATGTGGGTTCTGATGACCCAAATGCCATGGTAGCAGGTAAGGGAATTGAATATCTAAGATGCCATGGTATAGAAGTTGAAACTCAGGTTATGAAAACTGAATGTGATGATTTGAATTTTGTGTTCTTTCACTATATTACTACAGGTACGCCCTATGTTGTAATGAAGTATGCTATGACAATGGACGGTAAAATTGCCACATATACAGGTGCCAGTAAATGGATAACTAATGAAAAGTCAAGAGCCAAGGTTCAGGAAACAAGAAATGAACTTATGGGCATAATGGTTGGAATAAAGACAGTTTTAGCTGATGACCCTATGCTTACTTGTAGACTGCCAGAGGGTAGAAATCCCGTGAGAATTATTTGCGATACAGGATTAAATATACCTATGGATTGTAATATTGTAAAATCAGCAAAGGATATACCTACAATTGTGGCAACAGGTATCTTTTCAGATAAAGAGAAGATAGCTAAGCTAGAAGAGTGTGGGGTCAAGGTTCTTACTGTGGAACTTGAAGATGGACATCTTAATCTTAAATCCTTGATGAAGAAATTGGGAGAGATGAAAATAGATGGTATTCTTCTTGAGGGTGGTGGAACACTTAATTACAGTGCTCTTAAGGCTGGAATTGTAAATGAAGTACATGCTTATATTGCTCCAAAGATATTTGGTGGAAAGAAGTCTCTTTCACCAGTGGAAGGTGTTGGTGTAGAACTTCCTGACTTGGCACATAATTTTAAATTAAAATCTATAAAGGAAATAGATGGTGATGTACTTTTAAAATATGTAAGATAGTTAATAATATATATTAGTTGGAAAGGGAAAAATATGTTCACTGGAATTGTTGAAGAAGTTGGTGAAATTAAAAATATACGACATGGTGCTAAGTCAGCTCAGCTTACTATTTGTGGACCAGTTGTAACATCTGATTCAAAGGTGGGAGACAGTATAGCGGTAAATGGTGTATGTCTTACAGCTACAAGTATAAGTGGAAATACATTTACAGCAGATGTTATGGCAGAAAGCATGAGACGAACATCTTTAGGGAGCCTTAGTGTGGGTAGTAAGGTAAATCTTGAAAGAGCTATGGCAGCGAATGGTCGATTTGGAGGTCATATTGTTTCAGGACATATAGATGGAACAGGAGTTATTAAGGAATTTAAGCGGGAAGACAATGCGGTGTGGGTAACTGTTTTTGCAGATAAAAAAATTCTTAGATATATTATCGAAAAAGGTTCAATAGCCATCGATGGAATAAGCCTTACGGTGGCATATATAGATGACATATGCTTCAAGGTATCAATAATACCTCATACAGCAAGTGAGACTACACTTTTGAGTAAGAAGCAAGGTGATGTAGTAAACCTTGAAAATGATGTTATTGGAAAATATGTTGAGAAGTTATTGGGACAAAAACAGACGGAAGATGCACCTAAAAAATCAGGATTAGATGCAGAATTTCTTATGAAAAATGGATTTATGTAATAGGGAGGAAAGACATGATAGAGTTGAATTCCATTGAAGAAATATTAGAGGATATCAGACAGGGTAAGATAGTTGTTATCATGGATGATGAAGACAGAGAAAATGAAGGAGATGTAATTTGTGCTGCAGAGTTTGCTACAACTGAAAATGTAAACTTTATGGCGAGCTACGCAAAGGGTCTTATATGTATGCCTATGGCACCTGAATATACAGATAAGCTTAATTTACCACAGATGTGCATTACAAATACTGATAATCACTGTACTGCATTTTCTGTTTCAGTAGACCATGTTAGTACAACAACTGGAATTTCTGCGTACGAAAGAGGAATTACAGCCAGAATGTTTGTGGATGACAATGCTAAGTCAGAAGATTTCAGAAGACCAGGTCATATGTTTCCTCTTGAAGCTAAGCCAGGTGGTGTTATAGAAAGACCGGGACATACAGAGGCAACGGTTGACCTTATGAAGCTAGCAGGTTTAAAACCTGTTGGACTTTGCTGTGAAATTATGAAGGATGATGGAAATATGGCAAGACTTGATGATTTGGTTGAGTTTGCCAAGAAGCATAACCTTAAAATTTCTACCGTGGAGAAGCTTATTCAGTACAGAAAAGAGCATGAAGTGTTTGTCGAGTGTGTTGCAAAAGCAAAGATGCCTACCAGATATGGTGAGTTTATGATTCACGGATATATCAACAAGTTAAACGGAGAGCATCATGTTGCTCTTGTTAAAGGAGATATAACAGACGGCAAACCAGTGCTTTGTAGAGTGCATTCAGAATGTCTTACAGGAGATGCTCTTGGTTCAGCAAGATGTGATTGTGGACAGCAGTACGATGCAGCCATGAAAATGATAGCTAAAGAAGGCAGAGGAGTTCTTCTTTATATGAGACAGGAAGGTCGTGGAATAGGGCTTATAAATAAAATCAGAGCCTATGAACTTCAGGATAAAGGAAGAGATACTGTAGAAGCCAACATTGAGCTTGGGTTCCCAGAGGATGCAAGAGACTATACTATCGGAACTCAAATTCTTGTGGATCTTGGTATTAAAGAACTTCGTTTGATGACTAACAATCCACTCAAGGTATATGGTATAGCAGGATACAATCTTGAAATTGTAGAAAGAGTTCCTATTCAGATGGAACCAGGAAAATTTGATGAATTCTATCTTAGAACTAAAAAAGAGAAGATGGGACACATTCTTGATTTATAATATGAAATTTTCATGAAATTAATTTAAAACCTATTTATTTAAAGCAAAATATATTAAAATAAACATATGGAGGATAATAAAATGAACGTATTACAGGGAAAAATGGTAGCAAAGGATATTAAGATTGGTATTGTAGCAGCTAGATTCAATGAATTTATTGTTTCTAAGCTTATCGGTGGCGCAGAGGATGCTCTTTTAAGACATGATGTTAAGCCTGAGAACATCACACTCGCTTGGGTGCCAGGTGCATTTGAAATACCACTTGCAGCTAAGAAGATGGCTAAGTCAGGAAAGTATGATGCTATTATCTGTCTTGGTACTGTAATTAGAGGTGCAACAAGCCATTATGATTATGTATGTAATGAGGTTTCTAAGGGAATCGCTGCAGTATCCATGGAGTCAGAAATTCCTGTTATGTTTGGTATAGTTACCACTGAAAATATTGAGCAGGCAATCGAAAGAGCGGGAACTAAAGCAGGCAATAAGGGATATGATTGTGCTCTTGGTGCAATTGAAATGATTAACCTTATGAGTGAGTTTGGAGAGAACTAATTAATGAATGAAAGAAAGATTAAACAATTAAATATTTTAGTTTTAATTGCTGTTTTTGCAGGTATAATTTCAGCTTTAATATTTGTGTTTGGATTTTCACCTGAGAACCAAAATCGTATAGACAGCAATCATCTCAATGATTTTAATGAGGGTTGGGTTCTCAAGCAGTTTCAGGGAGGTACAGATAAGATACTTACCTTGCCTGAAGATATAGACGCAACTAAGGATGATGTTGTTGTTATAATGAATGTGGTACCTGAAGACGTGAGTCAGGATTCTGTTATAGCATTCGAGACGGAATTTCAGAATGTTGTTGTTATGATTAACGACGAAATTGTATATTCCAATGGAGTACTGAACAATCAGAAGATGATGAAAAATGTTGTGCCATGCATTAATGTCGCAGAAATTGGAAGTGCCCAGCCAGGAGATATAATAGCTATATATTATGCATCTGCATATGATAAGTATAGTGGCAAAATAAGCAACATTTACTTTGGCTCTAAGGGAGATGTAGTAGCGGATATTTTCAAGGAGAATAGCATTGCATTTCTTGTGTCAGTAACTATTTTGATTATCACAATAATATTGACATTTTCGCTTGTATTCATGAAGAATGTTAATGTTGATAAGCGCAAATCGGCATATGCTTTCGGATTTATCTTTACAGTTGCCTTGTGGAGCTTAACATCAAGTCCTATTATGCAACTTTTTATCAACAATACCTTTGGTACATATATGACTAACATGATATTACTTCTTATTATGCCAGTCTTATATATAATGTATCAGAGATGCTTCGCTGTTAAGAGAAGATTTGCTAAAATTTTCGAAATGGGAATATATATTTTTTCAATTAATTTCCTTACAGGAGTTGTGTTCCAGTTTTTGTCGGTTGTGGATTTTGCAACATACATGATATTTACAAAGGCACTTATAACTGTAGCTCTTGTTCTTTTGTCGGGAATAATGTATCTGGCAGCAGACACATATTCAGACAAGACCATATATAGTAATTTCTGGGCCAATACGGTATTGACTGTATCTTGCATTGTAGAAGCCATCTTATCTATATTTGATTTCTACAAAGCGTACGATGGAGTAGTCCTCCAAATTGGTGTGCTTATATTTATGATTCTTCTAGTTGTAGCTGTTGAGAAAAACATTATTAAGGAAATGAATCAAGAAAAGGATAATGCACTTTCTAATATTGAGACAGAAAAAACAAATGCTGTTAAGAAGATTAATACAAAGCTTATATATACATCCCTTAACAATGTTGTTAACGAATTAAAGGTTAAAGACAAAGAAAATAGCCGAGTAATTTATGATGCATCCATGTATATGAGATATAATATTCAGGCTATTACAAATAAAAATTTTGTGCATTTTTCAGAGGAGTTAGAGTATATAAAGGCTTATCTTGGAATGCAGAGAAAAAACTATCCACAGGTAGATATTTCAATTGAGGATAAAGTAGTTGAGTTTAAAGTTCCTTTTAATACAATAGAGCCTTTGGTAGAAAATGCATTCAATAGAATCGTTGCCAAAGATTCTGGCGAAGGAAGAATTGTTGTAAGAAGTTATGAAAGATTAGACTGCTTTGCTATACAGATTGTTGACAATGGAAAAGGTCCTGGACCAGATAAGAAGTTTGACAAGAGATATTCTTTTAAGGATATCAAAAAACGCTTAAAAACTATGTGTAATGCGGTTATAGAAATTAATAACAAACCTGAAAAGGGAACAATAGTAACTGTCAAGGTTCCTAAAGAAGGTTTTATTATTAAGGAGTAGAATATGACGTTTTCTGAACAAATATATTATGCGTTATTTAAACCATCAAAATACAAAGAACTGGTTAATCTAAAGACCAGCAGATTTGTTATATTTGCTATAGCCATATCTTTGGTGTTGGGAATAGTGACTACGGCTGTTCCAGCGGCTGCTATAATTTCTGGATTTGGTGGCTTTGAAACATTGTTTGGCAAAAGGATTGCCCCTATGAAATATGAGGATGGTGAGCTGTCAATAGAGAAGCCTTTCGAATTAAATATCAAGGGCACATATTTTGTTATTGATACTGAGGAAGATGTGGTGGCTGATGATAAGCTAGATTCTGATGGTTACTATGTAGCCTTTGGTAAGAAAAACTTGAAACTGGCCTTAGTGTATGATCATAAGATATATCAGGAGCAAGCCTTCCCTTTGGGATACTATTTGCCAGAAGGCTTTAACAACCAAATGTTGATACAAATAATACCAGTTATTTATGTAGGATTGTTCTTTGGTGTGTTGATTAAGGGCATATCATTTTTTGTGAAATATGGATTTTATGCATTAATATTAAGTCTTTTAATTAATTCTATTAATAAACAATTCAATTTAAAACTTACATCAGGGCAGGTTTTCCAACTATGCTTTTATGGAGAAACTCTGGGAATGGTGGTTTCAAACTTTAATATGGCAATGAACTTTTTGCCATATGATATTGTTAATATTATAATGATATTTGTATCTATAAATATTATTATGTCAGCGGTTGTTCTTATGAATCCAAAGCATCAAGTTTGATATGTCTTCCTTAGACATACTGCTCATGGTGCTGTTATGAAAGCGTGTATCAAATGTTACCTCTTCGGAAATGAATTCTGGAGGGGTATATTTTTTTGCAGTTTCTTCGTCTGGAAACTCTATCTCACCCATAACTAGTCCATCAAAGATACCATGGAATACATCAAGTTCAAGTGTTAGTCCTTCCTCAAGGGGAATGAGATATCTGGATTTTGAGATAATATTTCCATCTGCTTTGTGAATGAGGTTGTTGTATGCTTTTTCTTCCATATCTAGTTCAAATTCCTGACGTGACATAAGCCCTGTTGACTTTACTGTAAGAATGTATTTTTCAGATTTAGCAGAAACCTTCTTTCTAACACGAATAACAGGTTCTGTAGAAATGTATGCTTGCTCTAAATCTATTTTTTCATATGTCTCTAAGTTATCAGGTAGTTTATTTAAGAGAAATTTTCTTTCGATTTCCATAATCAGACTCCAATCTTAATAAATAATAAGTGCTTCATAGCTTGAAGATTTTACCAATATATTATATACTAAATTTGTTTTTATTAAAACCATTTTAGAATATAATCAGAATCACATATAAGTTTTATGGAGGTACGATATGAGCAAGGTTAATATGTTCTTTGCAACAGGATACGAAGAGGTTGAAGCATTAACAGTTGTAGACTTACTTAGACGCGAAGGAATAGAAGTAAACATGGTGTCTGTAACAGGAGAAAAAGAAGTTACAGGTTCTCATGGAATAACAGTTAAGATGGATAAGCTTTTTGAGGAAATAGATGATAGTGCTGATATGCTTATTCTTCCGGGAGGATTGCCAGGAACAACTAACTTAAAAGCACATGAAGGCCTTGTAAAACTTATTAAGAGCTATGATGCTAAGGGTAAATATTTAGCTGCTATATGTGCAGCTCCAACTGTATTTGGTGGATTAGGATTATTACAGGACAGACATGCTACCTGTTATCCGGGCATGGAGGATGGACTTGTAGGTGCAACACCATTAGAGGACAATGTTGTTTGTGACGACCATATTATAACAAGTAGAGGTCTTGGAACTGCAATAGATTTTGGTCTTGCGATTGTTGGTATACTTAAGGATGATGTAACAGCAAGCCAGTTGGCGAGTAAAATAGTATATACGACAGAAATGTAGTATATAAAGGAGATAGAAGTGTTTGATATAAGAGTAAAAGATATAATCAAGGCTACAGGAGGTCGTCTCCTTTGTGGTAATGTTCAAACTGAAATAAAAGATATTTGTTTTAACTCAAGAGAAATAAAAGAGGGAGATTTGTTTGTACCTATTGTTGGAGAGAGGGTTGACGGACACAGATTTATAGAAAGTGCCCTTGAAATTGGCGCAGCAACTCTTACCTCACAGCATTCTGGAGTTGTTATAGCTGATAAGCCTTATATCCAAGTGGCGGACACTGTTCAGGCTCTGCAGGATATAGGTGCGTACATTAGAAATAGATTTAATATACCTATTATAGGAGTAACTGGAAGTGTTGGCAAAACCACTACCAGAGAGATGATATCAGCTGCATTATCAAAGTGTACAGATGTATATCAGACAGAGGGTAATTTCAATTCACAAATCGGTGTTCCTGTTACCTTGTCTAGAATGACTGATGATGCAAAGGTTGCAGTCTTAGAGCTAGGTATGAGTGAAGAAGGTCAGATGGAGACACTTTCAAAGCTGGTACGTCCTGATATATGTGTTGTTACAGTAATCGGTGTTGCTCATATAGAGTATCTTAAAACTCAGGAGAACATTTGCAAGGAAAAATTGTCTATTACTACTGGAATGAATCCTGAGGGAGCTTTATTCTTAAATGGCAATGATAAGATGCTTGCTAAGCTTCGTGGTAAAACAAATGTAAATACATTCTTTTATGGTACTAACGAATGGTGTGACTATAGAGCAGAGAATATTCGTATGGAGAATTATACCTGCGTTTATGATTATGTTCATGGGGATAAGAGAACTACAGTTAAACTAAATATGCTTGGCAGACATAATATCGAGAATTCTCTTGTTGGTATGGCTATTGCAGATTATATGGGCTATGATATAGCACAGGCAGCAAAAGGCTTTGAGGATTTCAAGGGATTACGTCAAAAGATCATAACAATACCTGATAAATACACTATTATAGATGATACATACAATGCTAGTCCTGATTCGATGAAGGCAAGTATTGATGTATTGGCTGAGCTTAACACAGAGGGTAGGAAAATTGCTGTCTTAGGCGATATGTTTGAATTGGGTGACAGAAGTGAGGAATATCATTACGAGGTTGGCAAATTCTTGGCAGGTAAGGATATAGATGAACTTGTTGTAGTTGGAGAGTTGTCTCAACACATAATGCAGGCTGTAAAGGATTCTGAATCTGATATAGCATGTTACTCATTTAAAGATAATGGAGAAGTTTCACTTTACTTATTATCTATTATGCAACCTAATGATGTTGCTTTAATTAAGGGTTCCAACGGAATGCATCTTAATGAGATTGTATCCAATATGGTTGGATGATAATATTATAATGATAAAGAAAGAGAGGAATAAAAATTTATTCCTCTCTTTGTTATATTGGTATAATTTGGTATAATAAAATAAGTTGAAAAAATTTATCAAAAAATGTTTGACATGAAAATGCATATATGTTATATTAAGTTCATAGAAAATAGTAATCATTACTATTATTAATAAAAACAAGAGAGAAAAGGAGAAAAATATTATGGCTAAATATGTATGTTCAGTATGTGGTTATGTACACGAAGGAGATGAGGCACCAGAGGTTTGCCCAGTATGTAAGGTATCATCAGAGAAGTTCAACAAGCAGGAGGGAGACCTTTCATGGGCTGCAGAGCATGTTATAGGTGTTGCTCAGGGTGTTAGAGAAGATATTATTATGGATCTTAGAGCTAACTTTGAAGGTGAGTGCTCAGAGGTTGGTATGTACCTTGCTATGGCTAGAGTTGCTCATAGAGAAGGATATCCAGAAATCGGATTATACTACGAGAAGGCTGCTTGGGAAGAGGCAGAGCATGCTGCTAAGTTCGCAGAGCTTTTAGGAGAAGTAGTAACTGACAGCACTAAGAAGAATCTTGAACTTAGAGTTGCAGCAGAGAATGGAGCAACTGCAGGTAAAGTTGACCTTGCTAAGAGAGCTAAAGAACTCAACCTTGATGCAATCCATGACACAGTGCATGAAATGGCAAGGGATGAGGCTAGACATGGTAAGGCATTTGAGGGACTCCTTAAGAGATACTTCGGTTAAGCTACAAGCCATGCAATAAAAAACAGGAATACACCCGAGGGGAGCTTGCTCACCACAGGGTGTATTCCTGTTTTTTTATTACAATCCCTCCTTATTTTATTGATAAAAATATCCAAATTTAGTATAATGGTATTATTAGTTTACACATTTAAGAACGTAAATTACGGACATAAAAAGGGGATGTGTTAAAAAAAAGGAGGGTGAAAATGAAAAGATTAATGAGAAAATTTTTTACCTTCGCTTTAACCCTTATTATGGTACTTACCTTGATGCCAGTAGGGAACGTTAAGGCTGAGGAAACAGGAGTAACTGTAACAACAGAAAAAGAACTGCGAGATGCAGTAGCTAACGGTGGAACCATAATTCTTGGAGGATATATTACTCTTGGTGGAGATGTAATGAATTTGCCAGAAGATATTCTTAAGACACCATTAGAGATAAGAAAGGATACAACTATCATTCTTGGTGATTATAGTCTTTACTATGGTTCTGCAATGGGCAATGGACAGGAACAGGCATATTCATTGTTTGATGTGGCAGACTGTACCCTTACAATTAAAGCTAATGATTTTGCCGGTATTATTTTTAACGGACCTGAGGGCTGTGTAATAAAGGCACATAATATTTCAGGTAATACTAAGGTCGTAGTAGAGGGTGGCGACTACAATCTATCAGCCGCTGGTTCTGTTTTTGAGGCAAGTTCTGCTGATGGATACACAACAGAAATTGTTATTAATGATGGTAATTTTAGCAAAGGCACAAACCCTCAAACTAGTGCTAATAATGAGAAGTTATTTGCAACAGATGGCAAGGAATCAACTAAAATCACTATAAATGGCGGAGAATTTCCTTGCACAAAAGAAGAGATAACTCCTTATCTTGGAGCAGATACAGAAATGCTTGCAATAGGTGATTCCATGGTGAATGTTGTATCAGCTACATGGAGTGATGAATTTTCAGCTTTAGCTGAAGATGGAACAATGTACGTACCATTCCTTAATAAGTATGATGCTAGCTCAGATTGGCCTCAATACGAGATTCAAGGTATGTTGGATGTGTACTTAGGAAGTTTTTCATCAAATGATGGTTTCTATATGAGCACATTTTATGATGACCCATCAACTGCAATTATTTATCGACATAATAGTGAAGGTGCTGTGCTTGAAGCACACAATGTAAAGATTGTTTACTTAGACAGTGTTGACCCGACAATTAATGCTCAGGTTAAGAAATATATAGATGAGTTATCGGCATTAAATGAAGGAAGAACATATCTTATGAAGGATATGGAGGTAATCAACTTCTGGGTAAGAGGTTTTGACCCATATAAATTCAATTATAAGATGACAAGAGACATGCCTAATTTCTCTGGTGAATTAAAGTCATGGATGGGCAATAGCAATATATCTATAGGTTATTATCCAGGTGCTGGAATGGATATGGAGTTGCTTAATCTTGCTGCGGGAGATTCTGTCTTTATTCATGATGGAATATATTATGGTATTTGCAGAAATGCATGGGTTCAGGCTCAGAATATTATATATGTTCCTGATGGAACAGGTTCAAGTGATGCTGAATTGATAGCGGCAGCACAGGCAAGAATTGATGAATATCTTGGTGAAAGTGGTAAGGTTGTAGTTTCGGCAGGTGGTAATATTGCTGACTTGAGAGACCCATGGGATCCTAATTACACAGATTACTATTTAGATATGATAGCTGAGCTAGAGTTGGCAAATCCTAAGTTGGATTTAACTGGTGTAGACAAATATTATATTGCTAAGGTGGGAGATATTGAGCATAAGATGCTTATTATTCCAGATTCAGAGCAAATGATTGTTCCTACATATAAGACAGCAGATCTCACAACTAATATAGAGATTAGCTCTACAGCATCAGAGGTTCCGCTTGACACAGTTATTAAGGCAGAGCCATTAACTAGCGGGGAAACATATGATAATGTAGTTAAGACATTAGGTGTTGAAGAAAACCTTACATATGATTTAAAACTGTATTCAAATTCAACTAATGATTATATTTCTAAGTTATCATCTGGTGAATTCCAAGTTAAGGTTCCTTTACCTGACGGATGGGATAAGAAGGATTTGGGAGTATATTATATTGAAGATAATGGAGATGTAACACCATATGATGCCACAATAATAGAGGAGCCGAATGGTAAATTCTACGTGAGCTTTAATACAAACCATTTCAGTATTTATACTATTGCAGAAAAGATTCCAATGGCATGTTCTGTAAATGGAATTAATCATAAACTTACAGCAGTTCCTGCTAAGGAAGCTACAACTACTGCAGAAGGTAATAAGGCATACTGGATTTGTGATTGTGGAAAAATGTTTGAGGATGCAGAAGGTAAGGTGGAGATTACAGATAAGACATCTGTTGTAATACCAAAGCTTCAGTCTGAGGACACAACAACAGAAAATCCAACAACAGAAGCTGTTGAGCCACCAAAGAAACCTGCTGAACCAAGTCCTGCCACAGGAGACAGCACTAATGTAGTATTATTAATTATGTTAATGCTTATGTCAACAGCAGTAATTATAAGATTCAAAAAAGTAGAAATCGAATAAAATGTGAAGGATACGCTTGTAATATAGCGTATCCTTTTTTAATATATAGATATTTTTTAATATTTACAATTTATTAATAGGATATTGAGATAAAATATGTTATGATGATTTTAAGATATTATATTTACGGAGGATTACTGTTTGGGTATTAAATTATCTGAGCTTGACGAGGGTAGTAATGTTAAACTCTTAGTTAGCAAAGGCGAAAACAATATAGAGATTGATGGAGTCATAAAGAAGATAGCAAGAGCTGATATGGCTCTCATTGAGATAGACCATCCTTCTGGAAAGAGGCTTAATTTTGATGGGGTTAATGTTGACCTTGAATATGGTCAAGAGGAGGACGTACCTGTTTTATGGAAGGATGTCAGAGTTGCATTCTATAAGACGGACTATGTATTACAGACTACTTCTGATGGCAGAAGACATAATCGAAGAAGTAGCTTTAGAGTAGGTGTTTCCACATATGCCCAACTTCGAATGATGGGTAAAGGTACTTCTCAGGTTATGATTAGAGATATAAGTATCTCGGGATTTTCTATTACTGACAGAAAAAAGGAACTTAACTTTGACATAGGAGAGAAAGTTCCTGTTAAGTTTGAGGATTTGGGGCATACTCTTGATTTGGTTGGACGTGTTGTAAGAACAGAGGAGCATGAAGATATGATTATATACGGATTAGAGATAACTAATCTGTGCAAGGATTTATCTTCTTATATAAGTCTTAAGCAGAGAAAAAATAGACAGCGATAGTAAATATTAACTGGTGAGTTATGTATTTATTATCGTTGTTTTTTATTGTGCAAAATGTATTTTTTTTTCGAATAAAAATGAAAACCATTGGTAAATACTTAAGAAAATTAGCAAAAACCTTGCAAATTCAACAAAAAAAGGTTATTATCGTCGTAGCGATTTAGAAAGACAACAATGTATACACATAAAGATATTATTTTATACGGAGGAATGTAAAATGGCAGTTAAGAAGGCAACAGTTGATTCAACTATGGCAAAGGTAGAGGCAGCAGCTAAGAAGGCAGCAGCAGAGGAGAAGAAGGCTCCAGCTAAGAAGGCACCTGCTAAGAAGGCAACTACAACTAAGGTAGCAGCAGAGAAGAAGGAAGCTCCAGCTAAGGCAGCAGAGGAGAAGAAGGCTCCAGCTAAGAAAGCTCCAGCTAAGAAGGCTCCAGCTAAGAAGGCAGCTCCTAAGAAGGCAGCTGAGGTTAAGGTTGTTGTAGAGTACGCTGGTGGACAGGTTGATACAGCAGATATTACAGCTAAGACTTTAGAGATGCTTGCTAAGGCTCCTAAGAGCTTAAATGTATACTATCAGCCAGAGACTAATATGGTATATTATACAGCAGACGGTGAGGAAGGATCTTTCTCATTATAATTTCACTTTACCAATATAAAAGAGGAGACGATGTATCCATAAGGTGCACCGTCTCCTTTTTTTATATTAAAAAATGTTGTGAAATTAAATTCCTTTTGCTTTTGCTGTACAGGCCTTCATAGCATCCATAACTGCGCTTCTGAATCCTTTTTCTTCAAGAACTCGAACAGCCTCTATAGTTGTTCCTCCCGGAGAACAAACCATATCCTTTAATTCACCAGGGTGTTTACCTGTTTCAAGAACCATTTTTGCACTACCAAGAACTGCTTGAGCGGCAAACTTATATGCCTGATTTCTTGGCATTCCGTCAGCAACAGCTGCGTCAGCCATAGCTTCAATAAACATAAACACATATGCAGGAGAGCTTCCACTAACAGAAACCACTGCATCCATTAAAGTTTCAGGTATAGCTTCTGCGAGTCCAAAGCTTCCAAGAAGTGACATTACATATGTAAATTCCTCGTCTGTAACAAGTTCATTCTTACACACACCAGTTATTCCTTCACCTACAAGTGCAGGTGTGTTAGGCATTGTACGTATAATCTTAATATTTGAACCAAGTCTATCTGATAACCAGTTTAATGTTTTGCCAGGAGCAATAGTAACAATAATCTGCTCTGGTGTAAGAGTTTCTTTAATCTGAGATATTACTGATTCGTAGTACTGAGGTTTTACAGATAAGAAAAGTACCTTGGAATCAGCTGCAACGGAAATATTATCTGTTGTAACATCAATTCCTAAATTTGATTGTGCTGCCTGTGTGGCTACAACAGATGCATCAGCAGCAATAATATCCTTAGGATTTAAATTTGCATTTTTAATTAGACCACCAATAATTGCAGATGCCATGTTGCCGCATCCTATAAAACCAACTTTGTATTTCATGTTCTTAACCATATGCATATTTATATGCATCCCTTTCTATATAGTATAATTACTTATGTTGTATATTTTAATCTTGTAAATATTCCTGCATCAGGTTTGTCGGTTATTATGCCTGCAACCTCGTATTTAAGGAATTTATCCATAATCTTTGGCTCGTTAACTGTCCATACATATATTTCCCGTTCTCTTAAGTTCATAAGATGAATAAATAAAGGTGATGCAAGCTTATAATGTGGTGATACAAAATCTGCCTTACAAGCCTTTAATCTTCTTTCGGGAAACAAATCGTTGAATCTTTTTTTTAGGTTTCCACGTCGACAGGAGATGAGTAGTCCAGTTTTTATTTTTGGGTCAATGTGCTTGATTTTGAAAATACATCGGTCTAAAAAAGACTTCATCATAAAGGAGTCGTAGTTAAAGTATTTGATTACCATATCTATAACTTCTTGTTCATATCCCGATTCTTTGATTTCGATATCCAATTTAATTTTACCACGACACAACTCTAATACCTCTGACAGAAGAGGGGGCTTAAAATCATATTTTTTAGATATATCACATACTTCCTCATAAGTTATATCAGATATAGGACGTCCTTTAATATTGTTGTCATGAAAAACAATAAGCTTCCCATCCTTAGTTTGTCTAATATCAAATTCAACATAGTCTGCGCCTATATCTATTGCAAGTTGAAAAGCCTCCAGAGTGTTTTCTTGTTTTGCAAGATAAGATGCACCGCGGTGTGCAATTATTGCAGTATCCATAGTTTCTCCTTCTTAGAGGTTTGTACCTCGCAACTCTATTATTGGGGAACCTTTTTTGTTTATATAATCACCGGTAATAGTAACTCTTCCTATGCTGTCATCACGAGGAATCTCATACATAATATCAAGCATAAATTTCTCGATAATAGCACGGAGAGCTCTGGCACCTGTTTTCTTCTCTAATGCTAAATCCGCAATAGCTTCATACGCACTGTCATCAAACTGCAAGTCAACCTCATCTAGGGCAAGAAGCTTTTTGTACTGTTTTAATATAGCGTTTTTAGGCTCCTTTAAAATCTTAATGTACATATCCTTGTCTAGAGCATCAAGAGTAAAGAGTACTGGAAGACGACCTAGGAACTCAGGTATCATACCAAAGTCTCTTAAATCCTCATTGGTTACTTCTTTAATTATATTATCATTGTTATCATGTTTGTCTTTTAAATCAGCGTTGAAGCCCATAGATGACTGCTTATTTAAACGCTGTTTAATAATATTTTCTATATCCGGGAAGGCACCACCACATATGAACAAAATATTTCTTGTATTCATAGTTGTAGTTGGTGTCATGGCATTCTTGCTTCCAGAGCCTACAGGCACTTCAACTTCTGCACCTTCTAATATCTTAAGTAATCCCTGCTGTACGGATTCTCCACTTACATCTCTGCTGTGAGTTTCTTTTTTCTTGGCAATTTTGTCAATCTCGTCTATGAAAACGATACCACGTTCAGCCTTCTCAACATCATTATCGGCAACGGCGAGAAGCTTAGATAAAATACTCTCTACGTCATCACCAATATAGCCTGCTTCGGTGAGAGTAGTAGCATCTGTAATAGCAAGTGGTACATGGAGTAGTTTTGCTATAGTTTTAACGAGATATGTTTTACCACTTCCTGTAGGACCAAGCATGAGCATATTGGATTTCTCTATTTCGATATCATCCATGGAATTTGTAATAACTCTCTTATAATGATTATATACAGCTACTGAAATAGCCTTCTTGGCATATTCCTGGCCTACTACGTACTCATCAAGCATTGCCTTGATTTTATGTGGAGCAGGAATGTTTTCCATTGTAAGAGGAACTTCCTCAGCCTTCTCTTTCTTTTTCTTCTTCTTTACCTTCTGTGATTTAGGTATATCATCAAAAGGCATAAACTGAGACATATTGATATTTGGCATCTTGCTCAAGTCTATATATTGCATTGAGTTGCTGTTGAAAGAATCAAAGCTTTTTTGCATACAGCTATTGCATATATGTATATTCTCATGCAATGTTATAAATGGTCCGGCAGTAGATTCTGGTCTTCTGCAGAGGTAACAATATTTTTCGTATTCGTCCTTATCGTCGAACTCATCATTATTATTTATATTATCAGACATAATTATCCTCCGTTCAAAAAACGCTCTTGTATAAAATGTAATGTGGTGAGAGTATATTCACCAAGTGCTCCTATTATAACACTTTTTTGCTAACAATACTATGGAATATTTTGCAATGGAAAAGATAGTGTTGCTTGTTCTTGCAAGAACCAAAAAAAGGCTGTAATATATAATCATAAAATGCTTTGGAGGTAGTAATATGAAGAAAAGAATATTAGCTTATCTTTCGTACATAGATACACTTCTGGAAACAGAAAATACAGATTGGGAAAAAGAAATAAAAAAGCATCTTGTTCAGATTGGTTTTTTCGCACATGAGAGATTAGTACATCTCATTGTTATGGCTTTGTTTGCCCTAGGTACGGTTATTAGTATTTTATACTTTAATCACAGTGGTGAGCCTGTAATACTTGCTCTTACAGTAGCGTTTTTTATACTTCTCATACCTTACGTTATGCATTATTATCTTTTGGAAAATAGTGTTCAGAAAATGTATGAACAGTATGACAAGATGCTTAACAAAATAGAACCATCATTCAAGAATGAATAAAAAAAAGACCTGATTAAGAAAATATATAATCAGGTCTTAATTTCTATCTTCTACTTGTGTTGTTTTTGTCCTTGTTTTTATCACTATTTTTCATGTCACCGTCCGTAGCCTCATCAATTCCGTCGGTAACACCGTCTATAACATCTTCGGCACCATCAGTAACACCGTCCACTGCATCGTCAATACCGTTTTCCATTTTGTCAACAGCATTATCTGCATCTGAATTAGTGTTTGTGTCATTATTGTTCATATTGTTTGTGTCCTCAGTTGTTGTTTCTGTGGCTGTATCTCTTGATGTTTCATCATCGCCACAGGCTGTCAGTGAAAAACAAAGCAGGACAAAAGTAGCGGATAATAATAAAATGGATTTTATTCTTTTCATACTAAATACTCCTTGTTTTATAAATTTGTAAAAATAGTATTACCTTATTTACAAAGAATATTTAAGAATAGAATAAAATCCATTGGTAAAAAAATCATTTTTTTAATTTAATCTTGGGTCTGTTCATAGCATGGAGTTGGGTCTACGTCTTCACATTCCTCTTTCTTGTCTCTTGGATTACATACTTCAAGAGGCTTAATATTTCTATCAAGAAGACTTCCTGATACAAAATCCATACATACGGAATCTTCACTAGAATTGAGACTTCCTTTTGATACAATGGCTCTTCCGTTGTGAGGAATTTGATATTGAGTAAAATACAAAGATTTAACAATGAGTGTAATACCAATAGTAATAGTTCCGCCAGTTAAATCAAAATCCAGAACCTTAGGTATAGCCATTAAGTTTAGTCCTTGCTCAAGCTGGCTGTTTGTTGTTGAGAAACCAACAAAATTGATTACAGGACTAGTTATATTTCCGTCATCATAAACAACGCCATATGGAGCAAAAATATCAAGTGCAACAGAAGTTGGATTAGTATCAGGGTCATATCCTTCATCAGTTGTTGCTGAAGGAAGATAAACAATTCCTGTAACGGTAAGAGTTGTCAGTAAACGTTTGCAGCAGTCATATAATCTTACTGCAAACGTAACAGAGAGATTGGATAACTCTACCTCATAGCAATTTGCTCTGTTTGAAAGAGGTGTTATAGTTGTTCCAGGTGTCTCGCCAGTTCCTGGCGTAATGGCAATATCAATTACCTCAGCGCTTGCGTATACTGCAGTTGGATATTCCAAGGCTACGTCTCCAGGAAGAGGAACTGTACGGCAAATATTTATTCCTATCTCATCGTATACTACTGGTGCAAGGATTGTTAAATATTCAGGGTCTCCACACTGAGGATTAACGCACACATCTAAACAACTATCTGTGAAGAGACCATTAGCAACAGCTGTGCTCATAATTTTTTGATTACAAGAGCATTTAGACATAGTTTAATTCCTTTCAAATATGCTTACAATAATATATTCGCAAGTGTTATTTTTGTTCATTTACCTCATATATTATAAAAAAGAAATATGTTGGAGTATCATGGGGATTTTTTATGAACTCAGTACCGGTGGCAAAGGTGCAATATATGATGAAGGAAATAACATATTTATGTTGATGGTAGGACAGGGTAGAGTAAATAGGCAAATATTAATCAGTAGAGATTATAGTAGAGGTTTAAGTTGCTATATTGATGAGGATAAGGTTTATATTGCATATTTTAATACGCAAAATGAACTTATATGGGATATAGCAGGAGCAGGAGAAAAATTAGTGATATTTTCTGGGATTGGTGACACCTTGGAAATGAGTCACATTAAAATAGTAAAAATGGGTTCAGAAATTCTTTTGTTCTATGTAATGAAAAATCCGCAGACCGATGTATATGAGTTAAGATACATAAATCCTAGTGGAGAGAGAGTTAGTAAAAAGTTAACAGACCTGGATGTCTTAGTTGAATATTATGACGTATATAACGAAGGTGACATATCCTTGTTGAAGTATAAATGTATAGGCAAAAAGGATGTTAGACAATTTCAGGTAAAAAATAATTCACAGGGGGAAATGAAAATTGAAGAATACACCTTGTGTAAAAATTGTGTGGTGGAAGAGATAAAAGAAAAGCTTGTGTTGGAAAAAAACAAGGTTGAGGAAAAAAGAGATATTATAAAAAATCTAAAAAATAATATTTCAGAAAAGGAAGAAGTTATAAAAGAATTAAAAACTGAAATTGCGCAAAAGGAAGAAGTAATAAATGACAGAGAAGAAAATGTGAAAAAAGAGATAGATGGTTTACATAAAATGTATAAAAATAAATATGATGAACTGGTGAAATTAACCCAAGAAATACAAGAAGAAGGGAAAAAATGGAGGGAATTATATTACAGAAATGTTAAGAAATAATTAAGAAAAACTTGACAAAAATCATATAAAATATTACAATAAAAATTGCAACCTTTTTTGTGGTTTACATAAAAGGTTGCACGTAACAATTTGTATCTATATTGTATTAAACCACAATATGTAGATTTGTAAAGGGTAAAGTTATGGCTGAGGAAAAAAATATTAAAACTGAAGAAAAATCAAGCTATAATAGACGTCATGTTGATAATATCAAGAGGACTATTCTTATTGTGTTCTTCATTATGTGCGTATTGCCTATTTTGTTCTGTCTTTATCTTATGGTGAGAATGAATAGCTTAGAAGATAAAATAGATGTTCTTGCTGATAAGCTTGCTGCACGTAAGCTTGCTGCTGAACAGGCTGAGGCGGAAGCAGAAGAAGTTTCTGATTATATTATGGACATGGAATATATTGCCAGTGATGATATAGAGATTAATACAACTGAGTCCAATGAATATCTCATGATGATAGAGGGAGAACCAGTGACTGAGGCGGAAGTTGTTGATGGTTTAGAGGAAGAAGTGTCTTTAGAGGCTAATGACAGTCTTCAGCAGGAAAGTAGTAATGGCAAAAAAGTCTATCTCACATTTGATGATGGTCCAAGTATATATACAGATGAGATTTTAGATATACTCGCTGAGAATAATGTTAAGGCAACATTCTTTGTAGTTTACAGTGATAATGAATCACTTTGGCCTATGTACAACAGAATTGTTGAAGAGGGTCACACGCTTGCAATGCATTCTTACAGCCATGTTTACGAAGAAATGTATGCTTCAAAGGAGTCTTTTATAGAAGATGTTACCATGATACATGATTTCTTATATGAGTTGACTGGTGTGGATTGTCAGTATTATAGATTCCCAGGTGGAAGCTCAAATACAGTTACCGAGGTAGATATACAGGAATGTATGAGTTTTCTTTACGATGAGGGAATTACATATTACGATTGGAATTCACTTTCAGGGGATGCTGTGGATACAAGTCTTTCTCCCGAGGAACTCAATGAAAACATTATGGATTATGTAAGAGGTAATTCAGGTGATTCCATTGTTCTCCTTCATGATTTAGAGAATAATTACAACACTATAGAATCTTTACAGGAGCTTATTGATACATTAAAAGATGAAGGCTATATGATCGCTCCTATAGATGAAAATACTGTTCCGGTACAGCATGTAAAGTACGACCAGGAAGATTAATTTACACTGAGAGGTATATGTCATGGATTTTGCTATGGCGATGAAATATATTGAAGATAAGAATAAGCTCGGCTCTGTGCCGGGCTTAGATAATGTAAAGGAGTTGTTGCTACGACTTGATAATCCCCAGAATAAGTGCAAGTGTCTGCATATTGCGGGAACCAACGGCAAGGGCTCTATTTTTTCTTTTGTAGAGGATATATTAATAGCTGAGGGTTATAAGGTAGGCAGATATGTTTCTCCAACTATTTTTACTTATCTTGAAAGATTTCAAATTAATAAGACAATAATAGAGGAAGAAAAATTTAGTCAGCTACTTACAAGGATAAGTGAGCAAATTGAGGCTATGGAGAAGGATGGATTATCTAGCCCTACTGCATTTGAGATAGAAACAGCCTTGGCATATCTTTATTTTAGTGAAGAGCAGGTGGACTACGCATTAATAGAATGTGGTATGGGTGGTAAGCTTGATGCCACAAATGTAATAGAAAAACCAGTAGTTTCTGTTATGGCGTCAGTAAGTATGGACCACATGGATTTTTTGGGAAATACTATTAAAAAAATTGCTAAACAAAAGGCTGGGATTATCAAGAAAAATAGCATGTGTATTTCATATCCACAGGATAGGGCTACAACCAGAATACTTATTGATAAATGCAGTAAACAAAAGACAGATATAGTGTTTGTAAATAAAAACGCAATAAGAGAAATAAGCGCAGACGAGAATGAGACTGTGTTTGAATATAAAGAAAAAATATATACAATTAAGCTTTTGGGAGAACATCAGATTTTGAATGCAGCAACTGCAATTGAGGTGGTAAATCATTTGGATGTTCCTGTGAAAGAGGAGTCAATAAGACGTGGATTATCTAAAACAATTTGGAAAGGTCGCATGACTAGGGTTAATAAAAAACCACCTATGTATGTGGACGGTGCTCACAATGAGCAGGCATGGAAAATATTAAAAAATACCGTCAATAAATATTTTACAAATAAGAATATTATTTATATAATAGGTGTATTAAAGGATAAAGAGTACACTAAAATGATAGATATTTTAGGTGATACAATTTCCTATGCCATAACAGTAACACCAGATACTCCAAGGGGTTTAAAGAATACAATTTTGGCGGAGGTTATATCTAAGAATGATATACCGGTTGTCACCGCTGAAAGCTCTAAGGAAGCTATTGATTTGGCCATGGATAAGGCTTGTGGTGATGATGTTATTTTAGTGTGTGGCTCTCTTTCTTTTATTTCAGATTATTTGAATTACGAGGCTTAAAAATGGACAAAATCCGTAAGATAATGAATAACACAACATATATTAATTCTATGACATATATTAAAGATGCTGAGGTAGATAGAAAGTTTTGTCTTCATGGAGTGGAGCATAGTCTTGACGTAGCAAGAATATGCTACATTCTTAATTTGGAAGAGAAACTTTCCTATGACAAGGAAATTATATATGCTATGGCATTGCTTCATGATATAGGAAGAAGTGCAGAGTATCAAAATAAGGTTTCTCACCATCAGGCAGGGGCGGATATTGCCAAAGGGATTTTACAGGATGCTGGATTTGATACATTAGAGGTTGAAGAAATATGTGATGCTATTGCAAGCCATAAGTATGTTGATAACAATAAAAAAGATTTAAAATATTTATTATATAAAGCAGACAAGCTTTCTAGAAATTGCTTTGATTGCAGGATGTACGCAGAATGTTATTGGGATGAAAATTTAAAGAATAAGGAGATAACATACTAGTATGACTGAAGAGATAATGCTTGGCAAAAGAAACTTCAAAATCGGAAGAAAACCCTATGTTATGGGAATACTTAATGTAACACCAGATTCATTTTCTGACGGTGGCAGCTACACTGATTTGGACAAAGCTTTAAAGCAGGTTAAGAAAATGATAGATGAGGGTGCGGATATAATTGACGTAGGTGGAGAATCCACCAGACCGGGACATGTCAAGATATCTGTTCAGGAGGAAATAGAGAGAACCTGTTTCGTTGTTGAGGCTATTAAGGAGCATTTTGAAATACCAGTATCCTTAGATACCTATAAGTGGGAGGTTGCTCAGGCAGGTATCATAGCCGGCGTAGATATGATTAATGATATCTGGGGGCTAAAATGGGATGATAGACTGGCAAATATTATTTCCAAACATAAAGTGGCGTGTTGTCTTATGCATAACAGACAGCAGGCTACTTATTGTGATTTCCTAAAGGAAGTAGTTTCTGATGTAGAGGAAAGTATAAATATTGCACTTACGGCAGGAATTGCACCGGATAAAATTATTGTTGATCCAGGAATTGGTTTTGCTAAGAGTACAGAGCAGAATTTATATATGCTTAATAACTTAGAGAAGATTGTAGAATTAGGATATCCAGTTTTGCTTGGTACCTCAAGAAAGTCGGTTATTGGTAATACTCTTAATCTTCCTGTGGAAGAAAGAGAAGAGGGAACTATGGCAACTTCAGTTCTAGGACTTGCTAAGGGATGTTCGTTTTTTAGAGTTCATGATGTTAAGGCTAATCTTAGAGCTCTTAAGATGGCAGATGCTATATTAAAGAGTAATGGTTAAGGTATTTTGTTGGAGGTAAATACATGGATAAGATAATAATTAAGGATTTGGAAATATTTGCATATCACGGTGTGTTACCAGAAGAAAAAAAACAGGGACAAAACTTTATAGTTACTGCTGAGCTATACCTTGATTTAAGAGATGCAGGAATGACAGATGAGCTCGATAAGACAGTTAATTACGCCAAGGTGTGTGAGGATATATCAGAATGTATGACAGAAGAAAAGTATGACCTTATCGAGGCAGTAGCTGAAAATATAGCGGGTACGATTCTTCTTAAGTACGAAAAAATCAAAGAAGTACACATAATTATAAGCAAACCTGAAGCTCCTATAGATATGACCTTTGATACGGTGTGTGTAGATATCACAAGAAGAAAACACACAGCATACTTAGGATTAGGTTCTAATTTGGGCGATAAGGAAGGTTACCTTGATTACGCTGTAGACCAGCTTAATAAGGATGAATACATTCAAGTAAAAAGTATATCAAGCTACATAGTTACCAAGCCTTATGGTGAAGTTGAGCAGGATGATTTTCTAAATGGCTGTGTAGAAATAGAAACTCTTTACACTCCTACAGAACTGTTGGCAGTTACAAGTGATATCGAGCAGGGAGCAGGAAGAAAGAGAATCGTTCATTGGGGACCAAGAACTTTAGATATAGATATTTTGTTATATGACAAAGATATAATAATGGAGAAGAATTTAAAAATTCCACATATTGAGATGGCAAAAAGAGAATTTGTTTTAGGACCACTTAGTGAAATTGCACCATTTGCATATCACCCAGGCTATAATAAAACAGTTCTTGAATTGCTTGAAATGTTAAGTGGACAGGATAGCGTAAAATTATAAACTTATGGTGGGAGGTGCATGTTATGGCTTACAAAATGTTTGCGGCAATTTATGTAGGTTCCAGTGAGCTTGCTATGAAAATATATCAGATTAATGGCAAGAAGAATTTTACTCAGGTAGATGGGGTTAGTAAAATTATTGAGTTAGGTAAGGACACCTATAGTAAGGGAAGTTTAAGTACTGATTCTATAGATCAGGTGTGCGAAGTATTAAATGGCTTCAGAAAGAAGATGAAGGAATATCAGGTAACCGATTACAGAGCATATGCCACAAGTGCGGTTCGTGAAGCTGAAAACACAGAGATAGTTATTGATGCCATAAAGAGAAGAACTAACTTTGAAGTAAAGGTTTTAAGTAACTCAGAACAAAGATATATAAACTTTAAGGGACTGGTTACTAAGTACACTGATTTTCATCAGGTAGTTAGCAAAAATACAGCCTTTGTTGATGTTGGAGCAGGAAGTGTTCAGATATCCCTTTTTGACAAAAACAATTTAGTTGTAACAGAGAATATTCCTATTGGAGCTGTAAGAGTACGAGACTATCTTTCTATGATGGGCTCCAAGTCAGGAAGACTTGACAAAATTATATCTGAATATGTTGAAAACGATATTGTAACATTTAGAAATATATATCTTAACGACAAGGAAATTAAAAATGTTATTGCTGTTGGAGAAGTAATAAATGCAGTTAAGAAAATTGTTCCTGAACTTGACATAAGTGAGAAGATTGACAAGGAGCAGTTTGACTTCATTTATAACAGAATTACAAGTATGTCTCCACAGGCTTTGGCAGAGCAATATGGAATACCATATGAGAGAGCAACCCTTATGCTTCCTAATATTACAATATATCAGTCCTTCTTAAATAACTGTAAGGCAGAAGAAATTTATGCTCCTAACGTAGATTTTGCAGAGGGAATAGTTGCTTCATACATCGATGAAGGTAGCAGGACAGCATTTGAACATAATTTTGAAGAAGACATAGTTGCATCGGCATATTATTTGAGTAGAAGATATAGATGTAACAGAAATCATATAGAGAGAACCTCTGATTATGCCTTGAAGATTTTTGACAGTGTAAAAAAGATTCATGGAATGGGCAAGCATGAAAGATTGCAGTTACAGATTGCGGCAATATTGCATGAATGTGGCAATTTTATAAATCTTCATGATGGTGCCAGAAATTCATATTATATAGTGGCAAATACAGAGATAATAGGTCTGTCTCATAAGGAGCGAATGGAAGTAGCTAATATTGTAAAATACAATATGCATTATCTCCCTGCTAAGAATGTGATTGTTCAGGAGCTTGGCGAATGTGACTATATCGTTATTGCTAAGCTGGCGGCAATACTAAGAATCGCGAATATACTGGACAAAAGCCATATGCAGAAGATAGAAGACATTACAGTTACAGTTAAGGATAATCAAATGATTATAACAGCAAAAACATATGATGACTTAACTTTGGAAGCAGGTCTTTTTGAGTCAAGAGCTGACTTCTTTGAAAAGGTATATGGAATCAGACCAATACTAAGACTTAGAAGGGGAGTGTAATAATTATGGATAAAAAATTATTAGAAAAAAAAGAAAACTATTACAACAGAGAAATGAGTTGGCTCCTCTTTAATTATAGAATATTAAATGAGGCTAAGGATAAGAATATCCCTTTATTTGAGCGAATTAAGTTTTTGAGTATTACAGCATCAAACCTAGATGAATTTTTCATGATAAGAGTAGCTTCATTGCATGACCTTGTTAACGCTGGCGTGAAAAAGAAGGATATAGCAGGTCTTACACCAGAAGAACAGCTTGAATTAATCATACCTGAGACTAAGGAGATGATGAACAGTCAGTATGTAACACTTAACCGTTCTCTTCTTCCTGCTTTGGAAAACAATGGTCTTAAGTTGGTTAAGCACTACGAGGAATTAACTGAAAAACAAGCTAAATTTGTTGATAAATATTTTGAGAAGGATGTTTATCCTGTACTTACACCAATGGCGGTAGATTCTTCCAGACCGTTTCCGCTTATTAGCAATAAGACTTTAAATATAGGTGCCCTTATACACGATAAAAAGAAAAATGTGGATGATATAGCTACAGTGCAGGTTCCATCAGTTCTTCCACGAGTTGTAGAACTACCATCTGAGGGTGAAGGAAGAGAGATTATTCTTCTTGAGGAGATTATCGAGAAAAACTTAGGAAAGCTTTTCCTTAACTATGAAATTATCTGTGCACATCCATATAGAATTATGCGTAATGCAGACCTTACTATTGATGAGGATGATGCAGCTGATCTTTTGAAGGAAATTGAAAAGCAGATTAAGAAAAGAGCTTGGGGCGAGGTTATTAAGCTTGAGGTAGAAGCAGATATGGATAAAAGACTTCTCAAGGAGCTTAAGAAACAGCTTGGGGTTTCTAATAACGCTGTTTACAATATAAACGGTCCACTTGATTTAACTTTCCTTATGAAGGTTAATGGTATAGATGGATTTGAACATTTAAAATACAAGAAATATATTCCACAGCCAGTGATCGGACTTAATTATGAGGAAAGTATATTTGAACAGATAAAGAAGAAAGATATCCTTCTTCATCATCCATACGATGAATTTACTCCTGTAATAGAATTTATTAAACAGGCTGCTATTGACCCAAATGTGCTTGCCATTAAACAGACCCTGTACCGTGTAAGTGGTAATTCGCCAATTGTTGCAGCCCTTGCCCTTGCGGCAGAAAATGGTAAGCAGGTAACAGTTCTTGTTGAGCTTAAAGCTAGATTTGACGAGGAAAATAACATTAACTGGGCTAAGAAATTGGAGAAGGCAGGCTGCCATGTAATCTATGGTTTAGTTGGACTTAAAACACATTCTAAGATTGCTCTTGTTGTAAGAAGAGAAGAGGATGGTATTAAGCGATATGTACACCTTGGAACAGGTAACTATAATGATATCACAGCTAAGCTTTATACCGATATGGGTATGCTTACTGCATCAGATTCCATAGGAGAGGATGCTACAGCCGTATTTAATATGCTTTCAGGTTATTCTGAGCCACCAGCTTGGAATAAGCTTATTGTGGCACCTATATGGATGAAGGACAGATTTGTTAAATTAATAGAGCGTGAGGCTGAAAACGCAAGACAGGGCAAGGAGGCACGCATTATAGCTAAGATGAATTCCCTTTGCGACCCTGTGATTATAAAAGCATTATACGAAGCGTCTAATGCTGGCGTTAAGATAGACCTTATTATAAGAGGTATATGTTGTCTTAAGACAGGTATCAAGGATTTAAGTGAAAATATTACAGTTCGTTCCATTGTAGGTAATTTCCTTGAGCATTCAAGAATTTTCTACTTCTACAATGATGGCTTTGAGGATGTTTATATGGGAAGTGCAGACTGGATGCCTAGAAACCTTGATAAGCGTGTTGAAATCACATTCCCAGTTGAGGATGAGGATTTAAAGAAAAAGGTAATAGAGATAATTCATATTCAGCTTGCAGATACATTGAAGGCTCATATTATGCAGCCTGATGGTACTTATGATAAACAGGATTTAAGAGGACGAGATAAGCTAGAGGCACAGAGTTTCTTTTGTAAACAGGCAACTAATGCTGTTAAAGAGGAAGAAAAAAAGCCTGTGGCAAGAGTTTTTGTACCAAGAACAAAGATAGAGTAAATTAGGGGAGCATGTATGCAGGAGCAATTTTCTAGAACTACAATTTTATTTGGACCCAAGGCCATGGAAAGGCTTGCTAATGCTCGTGTTGCAGTGTTTGGAGTAGGTGGAGTAGGTGGATACACAGTTGAAGCTTTAGTTAGAAGTGGCGTTGGTGCCATAGATATAATTGACAGTGATACTGTGGCATTATCTAATTTGAACAGACAAATTATTGCAACTATGGATACGGTAGGTGAGTATAAGGTTGATGTTATGCAAAAAAGAATTCACCAAATCAACCCTAATTGTAAGGTGACTGCACATAGATGCTTTTATCTCCCTGAGAATAAGGATTTGTTTGATTTTTCTCAGTACGATTATGTTGTGGATGCGGTTGATACAGTAACTGCAAAAATTCAGCTTGTTATGGAGGCTCGTGAAGCAAACGTTCCAATAATCAGTAGCATGGGAGCAGGAAATAAGCTTAATCCCACTGAGTTTCAGGTTGCAGATATATATAAGACATCAGTCTGTCCTTTAGCCAAGGTTATGAGGAGAGAGCTAAAAAAACGTGGTGTGGAAAGTCTCAAAGTTGTATATTCAAAGGAGGAAGCTGTGAAACCTGCTGTTACATTGGAGGAAATTGGTGAAAGCCTACCTGAAGGTAAAAAATCAATTCCTGGCTCAAATGCATTTGTTCCTTCCGTTGTTGGTCTTATAATTGCCTCAGAGGTTATAAAAGATTTAACCGAATACAAATAATTATTTGTGGAGATAAATCATGTCAGATACAGAAAAAAATATAAATTCAGAAGTAAAAGATAAATGCAAGGATGTTGAACGAAGTATTGTCAAGAAATTTCGTAAAGGAATATGGTGCAAATTTACTAAGGCAATTAACGAATATGAGTTAATTCAGGATGGAGACAAAATTGCCGTATGCATTTCTGGTGGAAAGGATTCAATGCTTATGGCTAAGCTTTTTCAAGAGCTTGAAAGGCATGGTAAGAAGAATTTTTCAGTAGAATTCCTTGTGATGAATCCTGGATACAACCAAATTAATCTGGACAATATTCTAAATAATGCAAAAATGCTCAATGTACCAATTACAGTGTTTGAGTCAGATATATTTGATGTTGTAGATGGACAGGGTGGAGCGCCTTGCTACCTGTGTGCAAGAATGAGACGTGGACATTTGTACAGCAAGGCAAAGGATCTTGGCTGTAATAAAATTGCTCTTGGACATCATTTTGATGATGTAATTGAAACAATTCTCATGGGAATGCTTTATGGAGGCCAAATTCAGACAATGATGCCTAAGCTACACAGTACTAATTTCGAAGGCATGGAGCTTATAAGACCTCTCTACCTTGTTAGAGAAGAGGATATAATTCATTGGAAAGAATACAATGAATTAACCTTTATTAACTGTGCATGTAAACTTACATCCAGTCTTGTGGATATGAATAAGTCAGAGCTTTCCTCTAAGAGATTTGAAATTAAAAGACTTATAAGTGAACTGAAAGAAACTAACTCATTTGTTGAGAAAAACATTTTCAGAAGTGTTGAAAATGTCAATTTGGAGACAGTTATAGCCTATAAGAATAAGGGTGAAAAACATCACTTCCTTGACACATATTATGATAAATAAAAAAGCAGGTTAATCTTAATGTTTATAGATTAACCTGCTTTTTTTTAGTAATTATCTCTACATGCGTATTTATAAAAACCAATTAAATAAAGACCACTTAAGCCAACAAGTCCATAGATAATTCTAGAGAAGAATGTTGCATCTCCAAAAAGTGCTGATACAAGATTAAAATCAAAGAATCCTATAAGGCCCCAGTTAATTGCACCAATAATTGCAATTGTTAAACAAAAACAGTTTAATAGTTTCATGAATATACCTCCTAAATAAAGTATTTATAGCTTTCTAAATATAAAACTTTATGTTCGTAAGTTTATAATTCCCCAAAACCTAATAAATATTAGTAAAAATTATATAAAATTATTGGAAAAATTTTCTAAGAATAGTGAATATTTGAGGTTTCATTTTTTATATATAGTTGATATAATAGTGAATCGGGGAAACGGGATAATTGTAATTTTTTATACATAGATGATATAACAGATATTAATGGAGGACACAGATGGGCGGTTTTTTTGGAGTTGCATCAAAGGAAGATTGTGTGTTTGATTTGTTCTTTGGAACAGATTATCATTCGCATTTAGGAACAAGACGTGCAGGAATGGCAGTGTATGGTGATGATGGATTCGAGAAATCTATTCATAATATTGAGAATTCACCATTTAGAACAAAATTTGATAAGGAAGCCAATTCGATGCATGGATATTTTGGCATTGGCTGTATATCAGATTATGAAGCACAGCCAATACTAGTTCGTTCACATCACGGTTCCTTTGCAATAACAACTGTAGGTAAGATTAATAATTCAGATGAAATTATAGAAGAAATATTAAAAGGAAATACACATTTCTTTGAGATGAGTAATGGAGAGATTAATGCGACAGAATTAGTAGCTGCTATCATTAATCAAAAAGACAATTTTATTGAGGGAATTAAATATGCTCTTGATATAGTTGAAGGTTCTATTTCGATTCTCATTCTTACCCCAATGGGAATATATTGTGCCCGCGATAAATTCGGTAGAACGCCTGTTATAATAGGTAAAAAAGATGGAGCCCATTGTGCTGCCTTTGAGAGCTTTTCCTTCATAAATTTAGGTTATACGTTAGAAAAGGAATTAGGACCTGGAGAGATAGCAATCATAACTCCGGACTATGTTAAGACACTGGTTGCACCTGGTAACAAGATGAAGATATGTACATTCCTTTGGATATATTACGGATATCCTTCATCCTCATATGAAGGTGTAAGCGTTGAGCAGATGAGAAATCGTTGTGGACAGCTTCTTGCTAAGAGAGATGATGTCAAGCCTGATATTGTAGCAGGTGTACCTGATTCAGGTACAGCACATGCTATAGGTTATGCTAATGAGTCAGGAATACCATTTTCAAGACCGTTTATAAAATATTCTCCTACATGGGCGAGATCGTTCATACCTACAATTCAGAGCAAGAGAAATCTTATTGCTAAAATGAAGCTTATTGCTGTTGAAAACCTAATTAAAGATAAGAGCTTGCTTATTATGGATGACTCTATTGTAAGAGGAACTCAGCTTAGAGAAACAACAGAGTTCTTATATGACAGCGGCGCTAAAGAGGTTCATATTAGACCTGCATGTCCACCACTTATATTTGGATGTAAGTATCTTAATTTCTCCCGTTCTAATTCAGAGATGGAGCTTATTACAAGAAAGGTAATAAGTGAGCTTGAAGGTGGCGATGTTACAGATGAAGTACTTCGCGAATATGCTGATTTCAATTCTCCAAAGTATGAGAGAATGGTAGATGAGATTTGTAAAAAACTTAAATTTACGTCACTGAGATTCCATAGACTTGATGATATGTTAGAGGCAGTAGGTATTGATCCAGAGAATCTTTGCACATATTGCTGGAACGGACAAGAGTAGTAAAAAAATGCTTGTATTTAAGAATATTAAATACAAGCATTTTTTTAGTTGATAAATTTAGTTGATAAATTTAATTGCTAAGTTTTCCTAAGAATTCCTGCATACGTTCGTTGCTTGAATTAAATACTTCATCAGGAGTTCCCTCAACGGCAATAACGCCTTTATCCATGAAGATAATTCTATCAGAAATATTCTTCGCAAAATTCATTTCGTGAGTAACAATAACCATGGTCATATGTTGCTCGGCTAAGGATTTTATTACCTTAAGTACCTCGCCTGTTAACTCTGGGTCTAAGGCTGAGGTTGGCTCATCAAAGAAGAGAACCTTTGGGTTAAGTGCAAGTGCTCTTGCAATTGCAACACGCTGTTGTTGACCACCTGAAAGCTGAGAAGGATAATATGAAGCTTTGTCGGAAAGTCCCATCTTGTCCAGCAGGTCTTTTGCTTCGTTAATGACCTCATTTTTGTCTCGTTTTTGTACAGAAATAGGTGCGTCAATAATATTATCTAACACAGTCTTATGAGGAAAGAGATTAAAGTTTTGGAAAACTAATCCGAAGTTTTTCTTTAATTCTCGAAGCTTAGCTGGTTTCTCATAGTAAGAAACACCATCCTCTGATACGACAGCAGCTTCACCCATGTAGTATATTTCACCAGTATCAACTGTCTCAAGCATAGTAGCAATTCTAAGTAAGGTTGACTTGCCTGAACCGGAAGGTCCAATGATTGATAAAACCTCGCCTTCTTTTACCTGAAGGGAAATACCTTTTAGTACATGAAGGTCTCCAAATGATTTTTCAATGTTTTTCATTTCAAAATAAATCATGGTATACCTCCTAGTAATAATCTAATTTCTTTTCAACACGTCTCATTATAAATGAAACAAGTAAGTTAAATACGTAGTAGAAAATTCCTGCAATTACAAATGGAAGGAAGGTTGTATCTCTAGCTGCAATCTGCTGCGCAACTGTAAACATTTCTATGTAAGAAAGCGAGAATGCTAAAGAGGTATCCTTAACCAATGTAATAATTTCGTTTGTCATAGCAGGTATAATTATTTTAATTACCTGTGGGAATATAATCTTAAAAAATGTCTGAGCTTTTGAGTAACCCAAAATATGGGCTGCTTCATATTGTCCAACAGGAATAGCCTCAATTCCAGTTCTATATATCTCTGCAAAGTAGGCAGCGTAGTTGATTGAAAAACCAACTATAATAGCTGGAAATCTCCAGTTACCAATAGACATTCCGAAAAGGTAGTATGGAAAATAGAAAACTACCATAAGCTGAAGCATGAGTGGAGTTCCTCTCAATATAGAAATGAGAAAAGAAATAATGCCGCTTATTATTTTGTTTTTGGACATTCTTCCAAAGGCAATTACCAGGCCTAATGGAAGAGAGAAAAGCAATGTCAGGAAGAAGATGGACATGGACCTAAACATACCCATGGACATCTGTTCCATTATTGTTGAAAAGCTCATATGTAATACTCCTTATTATTCGAAACAAATCATATCTGTCAAACCATACTTCTCAGCAAGCTTGTCAAAGGTTCCGTTTTCTTTTAAAGTGTGAAGCGACTCATTAACCTTATCACGGAGCTCTGTGTTACCAAGCTTGAAACCAATACCGTACTGCTCTGAATTTAAATGCTCCTCTAAGATGATAAATTCATCTCCACGACTGTCAATCTGATACTGTGCAACACCAATATCCATAGCGATGGCATCAACTGAACCTGCTTCTAACTCTAAGAAAGCAGTGTTGTAATCACCAAACTCCTGAAGAGTCTTAAAAGTGTCAGCGAGAGCCTTCTGTGCTTCTTCATCAGTTAAAACATCAAGTGCAGCAGATGCAGCCTGAACAGCAACTGTTTTTCCTGCAAGGTCTTCGAAGGAAGTAATTCCTGAATCAGCTTTAACTACGATAACCTGGCTGTTATCTACATATGGCTCTGACCACTCATAATCATCTTCTCTACCGTTGATAGTGAATCCATTCCAAATACAGTCAATTGTACCTGAATTAAGCTCGTTGTCCTTGTTAGCCCACTCAATTGGCTGCTTAACTAATGTCCAACCGTTTAATTCGCAAACTGCCTCAGCAAGCTCAAGGTCAAATCCAGTATACTCGCCGTTGTCATCCATATATCCATATGGTGGATATTCAGCATCGAAACCAACAGTAAATGTCTTGCCATCTTTTTCTTTGCCACAGCCTGTAAGAGCTACTGCAGCTAATGACATAGTCATAATTCCGCATAATATTTTTTTGCCTAATTTCATAATAATCCTCCTTGTATGTAAAATACTTTAGTATTCTACTATAATAAAGCTTTTTCGCCTAAAGTATCGTATCATATTGGTGAATGTTCGTCAATTTAATAGTATTCATTTTGAACGAATTTTAGAGTAAAAAACTTCTATTATATGCTTTAAGTATCTTTACTAAAATCAAAACTTGATATAAAATAACCACATAATCGTTTTTGATACATAAGGAGGAATGATATTATGGGTCTAGTTATTGCAATTCTTGCTGTTGTGTTAATTATACTTATTTGGTATATAAGCACATACAACGGAATAAAAGTACTTAAGATTAAGATTGATGAGGCATTGTCAGGAATTGATGTAGCTCTTACTAAGAGATATGATGTTCTTACTAAGATGGTAGATGTATGTAAGGCATTTAAGCAGCATGAGACAGAGTTACTCACAGAGGTAATTAGCTTAAGAAGCGGTATGTCTATGCAGGAGCGTAACAACGCTAGCCGTCAGATGGATGTACTTGCAGGTAAGATTAACGTACTTGCAGAGAATTATCCAGAGCTTAAATCTAGCAATAATTTTGTACAGCTTCAGAAAGCTATTATGGATGTTGAGGAACATCTTCAGGCATCAAGAAGACTCTACAACTCAAATGTTACAGCTTACAATGCTAAGATAGCAGTTTTCCCTAACAGCATAGTTGCAGGTGGTATGGGAGCAGTTGCAGAAGAATTCTTCGTAGCAGAAGATGTTAAGAGACAGGATGTTAAGATGAGCTTCTAGTTCATACTAAATAAAAGGTTGGTTTCAAACCAGCCTTTTATTTTTAGATAAGTGTTTTTGGTTAAAGTATACTTTGTAAATTGCAAAGTTATATGTTATAGTGGCATGAGAGGTGGCATACATGAAACGATTCATATGTTCTTTAATTGTTATATGTTTACTTTTTCTGGGCATGCACATTGAAGTAATTGATGTGGATAATGTTTTTGCGTGCTCAAATGCTGATGATTATACATATTTCGTAGATATTAGAGAAGAAGATTCAGTTTCTCAGGACAGTAAAATTCAAATGATTAGATTTCAAAATTCGACATTTGTAGCTGGAGGAATCAAACGCTCTAATATTAAGAATGATATGAAAGTATATGTTCAACTCTGTAATATAGAAAGTATAGAAAATAAAAATTATTATTATGAGTTTTCTTTAGAATTTGTAAAATCTCCAGAATTATACAGTAAGATTTATGTTCTTGAGTATATACATAATATTGATGGTAAGAGTTATGTATAAAAAATACTTGAATAGAACATATAATAGGATTTAATTTTGGAGGATTAAAATGATATTTTTAAAAATTGCATTATTGGTGCTAGGATTTGTGATGCTTATTAAGGGTGCAGACTGGTTTGTTGATGGAACATCAGGTATTGCAACTAAGCTTGGAATACCACAGCTTGTAATAGGTCTTACAATTGTTGCTATGGGAACAAGCTTACCTGAGGCCGCTGTTAGTGTTACTGCAGCTTTAAAGGGAAATGCGGGGATTGCAATTGGTAATGTTTTAGGAAGTAACATTCTTAATGTTTTTATCATTCTTGGTATAACTGCAGTTATAGTTTCTGTAGCTATTCAAAAATCCACTTTATGCATCGAGATGCCATATATGATTCTTGTTACTGTTGTTCTTATTTTAATGGGTAGAACAGGAAATGAGATTTCTAGACTAGAGGGTATTGTTTTATGGATTTTGTTTATTATCTATCTTGCATATCTTTTTGTTCTTGCAAAGAAGGGTAAGCAGGAAGATAAAGAAAATGAAGTGACAACAGCTACATGGAAACTTATTACTTATTCCATTGTAGGTCTAGTTATTGTAGTTTGGGGTAGTGACATTACAGTAGATGCTGCTACTTATATAGCTAAGTCGGTTGGTCTTAGCGAGAGATTTATAGGTCTTACAATTGTTGCCCTTGGTACATCTCTTCCAGAGCTTGTTACATCTGTAACAGCTGCAAGAAAGGGTAATGCTGATATTGCTATTGGCAATATTGTAGGAAGTAACATTTTTAACGTTCTTTTCGTAATCGGTACATCATCGCTTATTATTCCGGTTATCTATGAGCCTGGATTCATTATTGATGGTATTATTGCAATTGCAGCAGGCGTTATTCTTTGGATAGCAGTATTTAGAAAATTAGAACTCAGACGTGTGTGGGGTATAATATTCCTCGCATGCTACGCAGGTTATTTTGCATACTTATTTATGTAATAATATTAAAGGAGGCAATCGATGGAAACAATGTATTATGAGGTAGTAAATATTGATGGAGATTATGCTAATCTAAGAAGAACAGATATTGAAAGTTCAGATTTGAAACTTGTAGCCAGAGCTATGCTTCCTGCAGAAATATCAGAAGGAAGCAAACTCAAATATGAGATGCTACAGTACGAATTGATTTAAAAACACAGGAGATACAGCAACTTTAGGTTGCTGTATTTTTTTGGAGTATTTTTAAAGATATTTCCTGTAACTTGTTATATAAAAAACAAAAAATGTCGACATATATAATGTAGTTCATTTTTAAACATAACAAGGAGGTTACTATTATAATGGATGCACTTGAAAATTTTCTTGATTCACTTTTATCATAGGTACCAGATATAATTTATGCAATAGTTTTACTTGTTGTTGCATTTGTTGTTGCAGGTATTGTGAGAACTATCGTTACTAAGCTTTTGAAGGCTGTTAAGGTTGATTCCCTTCAGGAGAAGGCTGGAATCGATGCTTCAGAGAATACTTCATTCTCTACAATTATCGCTAACGTAATATATGGTATAATTGTTCTTTTCGTTATTACATGTGCACTTGATCAGCTTGAGATTACAGCTATTTCTGCACCTGCAAATGAAGTTGTTGCTAAGATTTTTGATATGATTCCAAATGTACTTGGTGCTATTCTTATCATTGCAATCGGTGTATTTATTGCTAAGCTTGTTGCTCAGTTATTACAGAGCCTCTTAGCTGGCGTTGGTGCTGATACATTAATCGAGAAGATTACAGGAACACCTGCAAAGAAAATTGTTCTTTCTAAGGTTATTGCTTCTGTAGTACAGTATGTATTAGCAGTAGTATTCCTTGTACAGGGTATCAATGTTCTTAATCTTGATGTATTAACTAGCATTGGAGCTGCTATTATTGGCTATATGCCTTCTGTTCTTAGCGCAGTTATCATTATTGCAGTTGGTATGTTTGCAGCATATACTGCTGAGTCAGCTATCGTTAAGAAGTTCCCAGAGGCAAAGGGAAGTGCTCTTGTAGCTAAGGTTGTTATCTATGTACTTGTTGCATTCCTCTGCTTAAGCGAGTTAGGCGTAGCATCTGCTATTGTTGAGACAACATTTGTATCAATAATCGCTGCTGTTTGTGTAGCATTTGCAATTGCATTTGGTGTTGGTGGACGTACATTTGCAGCAAATACTCTTGAGAAAATAGAGAAGAAGATTGACAGCAAGGAAGCTGACAAAGAATAATATTTAAAAGATTATTATTAATAATAAAAAATGAACTTACGCACGTAAGAAAAGGCAACCATTAGGTTGCCTTTTCTTTGTTTAATATAATATTTTTACAGCTTTTGTGTAATAATATACTTCAATGATAGAGAAAATATGATATATTATTGTATGAGGTGATTATATGAAACTCATAACATTAAATACCCACAGCTTGTTGGAAGAAAATTACGAAGAAAAATTAATAGATTTTGTATATGTGATTGCTAAAGAACGCCCTGAAGTTTTCGCTTTGCAAGAGGTTAATCAATCTATTGACATGTCAGAAGTGGATGGCAATATTTGTGAGGGCTATGTTGAGATAGATGGAGAAAGTGCTATTATTAGAGAGGACAATCATGCTCTCAAAGTGGCTAAAATGCTATTTGAGCTTGGTTTGAAATATGAGTGGACCTTTACTCCCATAAAGCGTGGATATGGCAGATATGAAGAGTGTGTTGCTATATTTAGCTTGTCTCCAATAATAGAAACTAAGCAATTTTATGTAAGTGAAATTAAGGATTATAACAATTGGAGATCACGAAAAATACTTGGAATAAAAACTGCAGATTATGGAGATACATGGTTTTTTTCAGCTCATTTTGGATGGTGGGATGATGAAGAGGAACCTTTCCTTGGTCAGTGGGATAATGCCAATGGCACTATTAAAGATATTATAGGCAACGATACCTGCTTTATAATGGGTGATTTTAATACTCCAGCCAAAATTAGAAATCAGGGATACGATTATGTTAAAAAGTCGGGCTGGAATGACACTTGGGAATTGGCAGAATTTAAGGATTCTGGTCTTACAGTAGGTCATGTTATCGACGGCTGGCATGATAGAATCAAGGATGAAGCTGACAAGGCAATAGGTATGCGTCTAGATTATGTTTGGTGCAACAAGGCAATCGAAGTGCTAAGTAGTAGAGTGATTTTTAATGGAAAGAATTACAATGTAGTATCTGATCACTATGGTGTGATGGTTGAAATTGAATGTGATTAGGAGGTGGAGGAATGACAAGAACAACAGGTGTGCTATTACCTATAGCTAGCCTTCCTTCAAAATATGGAATAGGCTGTTTCTCAAAAAGTGCTTATGATTTTGTGGATTGGTTAAAGGGAGCAGGCCAATGCTATTGGCAGATACTTCCACTTGTGCCTACGAGTTTTGGGGATTCGCCATATCAATCTTTTTCTACATATGCAGGTAATCCATATTTTATCAGTCTTGAGTCACTAATAGAGGAAGGAGTCCTAACAAGAAAAGAATGTGGTGCAGTTGATTTTGGTAAGGATGATTCTTCGGTAGACTATGAAAAAATGTATAAGGGCAGATATAAGCTTTTAAGGAAAGCATACGAAAGAAGTAATATAAGTAACAATGATGCATACAACAGATTTGTAGCTGAAAATGAGTGGTGGTTAAAGGACTATGCTTTGTTTATGGCTGTCAAAAATGTGTTTGGTGGAGTGCCTTGGACTGAGTGGGCAGATGATATAAAAAACAGATATGATTTTGCCATGGATTACTATAGAAGAGAACAATACTTTGAAATAGAGTTCCATCAATATATGCAGTTTAAGTTTTATGAACAGTGGACAGCACTTAAATCCTATGCAAATTTTAATGGTGTTAGAATTATAGGTGACATCCCGATATATGTAGCTATGGATAGTGCAGATGTGTGGGCACATCCAGAACTCTTTCAATTAGATAAAGATAATGTCCCTATTGCTGTTGCAGGATGTCCTCCAGATGGTTTTGCAGAAAACGGACAGCTTTGGGGTAATCCTCTTTATAAATGGGAGTATCATAAGGCGACAGGATATGAATGGTGGATGGGAAGACTTGGATATACATTTAAGCTGTATGATGTAGTGAGAATAGATCATTTTAGAGGATTTGATGAATATTATTCTATACCTTACGGTTCGGTAGATGCAAAGAATGGACATTGGGAGAAAGGACCAGGAATAGAATTATTTAGAAGGATGGAAGAGGTTTTAGGCAAGCAAGAGGTTATTGCTGAAGACTTGGGATACCTTAATGATTCTGTTAGAAAGATGGTGTCAGATAGTGGCTTTCCAAGCATGAAGGTTCTTGAATTTGCATTTGATTCTAGAGATTCAGAAAGCGCAAGAGATTATCTTCCGCACAACTATAATGAGAACAGTGTTGTCTATTCTGGAACCCATGATAATGAGACTCTTACAGGGTGGTTTAAGAGTATAACTGACGAAGATAGAAAATTGGCCCGGGATTATCTTTGTGATTATTATACACCTGATGACCAGATGTACATGAGTTTTATATCAACAGTACTTATGAGTAAATCAAATCTCTCAATAATTCCAATACAGGATTATTTGGGATATGGAAATGAGGCTCGAATTAATAAGCCATCTACAATTGGAATAAATTGGAAGTGGAGAATAAAAAAGGAAGCACTTTCTAAAGAATTGCAAGAAAAATTGAGAAAACTTGCCATCAGGTATGAAAGAATAGGGTGGCAGTAGTAAAATTTAATAAATTATCCATAATAACATTAAAAGAATTAAGAAGGTGAGAGAACATGAAAGAATTCAAATATGTTATTACGGATGAAATTGGTATTCATGCAAGGCCTGCCGGACTTCTTGCTAAAGAGGCGAAGGCATTTACATCTAATATTACAATTGAGGCAAACGGCAAAAACGCGGATATTACAAGGCTTATGGCAGTTATGGGATTAGGTATAAAAAAAGGTTCAGAAATAGTTGTCAAGGCAGAAGGTGAAGATGAGGATGCTGCAATCAAAAAAATCAAAGAATTTTTTGAGGCTAATTTATGAGACAGTACAGTGGGAAATCTATACTAAGTGGTATTGCAGCAGGTAAAATTTTATTCTACGAAAAGAGTCAAAGCCAAATAAAAAGACTTAAGGTTGAGAATCCGGAAGCAGAAATAAATCGTTACGAAGAGGCTAAGAAGAAGGCTGTTGAACAGTTAAAAGAGCTATATGATAAGGCATTAGTTGATGTAGGTGAGACAAATGCAATGATTTTTGATGTCCATGCAATGATGCTTGAGGATGCTGATTATAATGATTCAGTATATAATATCATAACTAATGAAGGTGTTAATGCTGAATTTGCGGTGGCTACTACAGGGGATAATTTTTCTGCCATGTTTGCCCAGATGGATGATGAATATTTCAAAGCCAGAGCCATGGATGTAAAAGATATATCAGAGAGAGTAATTGCAATTCTTACAGGGAATACGTCTGATCCTAATATTCTTTCTGAACCAGCAATAATTGTGGCAAAAGACCTTGCGCCTAGTGAGACTGTTCAGATGGATAAGTCAAAGCTTCTTGGCTTTGTTACTAAGCTTGGTTCATCAAATTCACATACTGCTATCTTAGCTAGAACAATGAATATTCCTGCATTGATTGGCGTTGATATTGACAGAGAGTGGAATGGTAAAATTGCTATTATAGATGGTAGACAGGGGATTTTAATTGTTGAGCCAGATGAGGAAACTCTCAATAAATATAAGCTTGAGATTGATAAAGAAGAGGAATCGAAAAGACTTTTAGCCAATTTAAAAGGGTTAAAGGATGAAACCCTAGATGGAAAACATATAAAACTTTATGCTAACATTGGAAGTGTTGCAGATGTTGCTAATGTACTTGCAAATGATGGGGCTGGAATTGGTCTTTTTAGAAGTGAATTTTTATACCTTGAAAAAAAGGATTATCCTACGGAAGAAGAACAGTTTCAAGTGTATAAAACAGTTGTACAGAATATGGCAGGCAGACAGGTTGTTATACGAACACTTGATATTGGTGCTGATAAGCAGGTTGATTATTTTGATATAGATAAAGAAGAAAATCCTGCTATGGGATATCGTGCAATAAGAATATGTCTTGATAGAATAGATATATTCAAGGCTCAGCTTAGAGCAATATATAGAGCATCAGCATTTGGCTCTGTTGCAATTATGTTTCCTATGATTATTTCTGTTGATGAGATAGTGGAAATCAAAAAAATCTGTGATGAAATAAAAAAAGAGCTTTTGACTAGTGGAATAGCTTTTGGCGAGGTACCCCTTGGGGTGATGATAGAGACCCCGGCAGCAGTAATGATAAGCGATTTGCTTGCTAAGGAAGTGGATTTTTTTAGTATTGGAACAAATGATTTGACACAATATACTTTAGCTATAGACCGTCAGAATTCAAAACTAGATAATATTTATGATTCTCATCATCCAGCGGTTCTACGGATGATTCAGATGGTTATTGATAATGGACACAAGGAAGGAATATGGGTAGGTATTTGTGGAGAACTTGGTGCTGACACTACTCTTACAGAAACATTTATAAAGATGGGGATTGATGAGCTTTCTGTGTCACCATCCTATATACTTCCAATAAGGAAAATAATCCGTGATATTAAGGCTAATTAAATTAGCAAAAAGAACTAAAAATTCTATGATATATCCAATGAATAAAAAAATGGGATATATTATAGAATTTTTTCTTTATTTTTGGCGCATTTATGTTATAATCAACAAGTTTGAAACTGTTATTAGGGGGTAAATAATAAAAAGAAAGAGGCGTTTAGTATGTTAGCACAAATTTTAGCAGTGACAATTTTTGTAATAATGTTTGGTTTTATTATTACAGAAAAAATTGAGAGACACATTGTCTCAGGTGTATGTGCAATACTTACTTTGGTATTGGTTTTCGGAGTGGGAATGCACAGTGTAGATGCAATTATCGATACGATAAATGTACATAGCATAATCACACCTGAGTTCTGGAGAGTTACAGGTGAGGGTGGAACTTCTTCCACCGGTGTAAACTGGGAGACCATAATCTTTATATTTGGAATGATGGTTATGGTTGAAGGTATGGCGAAAGTAGGCTTTTTTAGATGGCTTTGCATGAGAATCGCTAAGCTTGTTAATTACCAGATAGTTCCAATATTCATGACATTTATGGTGCTCTCCACTATACTTGCAATGTTTATTGACAGTATTACAGTTATTTTATTCCTTGCAGCTGTTACGATTGAACTTTCTCAACTTTTAAAATTTAATCCTATACCTATGATTTTGTCGGAGATTTTCTGTGCAAATCTTGGTGGTTCGGCAACTATGTGTGGAGACCCACCAAACATAATAATTGGAACATCATTGAGATATTCATTTGCAGATTTTATTACTAACACTGGTTTGATTGCTCTTGTTTCATTTGTGGTTATATTGGCATATTTTTATTTTGTGTTCAAGAAGGATTTGAAGGTAAAGGAGGGAGTTGTCATAGATTATGCATCCCTCCCAAGTCCAGAGTCTGCCATTACAAATAAAGCAGGATTTGTGGTTAACACAATTATATTTATAGTAGCAATAGTGTTACTTATTACACATTCAACAACAGGTCTTACAGTTTCTTGTATAGGTACAATTGTGGCTGTTGCAACTATTATTGCAGCTGGTAAGGATGCTATAACATTACTTAAAAAAGTGGACTATAAAACCCTAGTATTCTTTATAGGACTTTTTGTGGTTATTGGTGGTTTAGAAACAACTGGTGTGCTTGAAATTTTAGCAGGCTTTATTGGAAAAATAAGTGGTGGAAATGTTATGGTGATGATAGCAATTATAATTTGGCTTTCGGCTATTGCCAGTGCATTTGTTGATAATATACCATTTGCAACAACAATGATTCCTGTGATTAAGAGTCTTTCAGTAGCCTATGGTGTAGATTTATCTGTTCTTGCTTGGACTCTTGCCATGGGTACAGATATTGGAGGAAGTGCAACTCCAATAGGTGCATCAGCTAACGTTGTAGGAATATCTATTGCTTCAAGAGAGGGTTATATTATTAAGTGGGGAACCTACTGTAAGAAGATGGTTCCTGCTACATTGATTGTGGTGTTCATTTCAATGCTGATTATCTACTTTAGATACCTCTAAAAGTGGTCAAATACTACGTTAGTTATATGGTAAGAAAAAATAATATATGATATACTCTAACCGTGTTTTGAATTAAATTGAATGGACGATATAGAGAGGGGAATAAAATGGGATTTAAACTAAAGGAGTCTGCTGAGGTAGAAACAAAGGATTACAATGTAGATGATGTGGTGGAAGATTACACAGCTATGAATGAGTACAACAACGCCATGAATGAGCTTGACAGGAAAATATTGGAAGCCAATA
The DNA here is from genome assembly GCA_015057525.1 of Lachnospiraceae bacterium. GTDB lineage: Bacteria > Bacillota > Clostridia > Lachnospirales > Lachnospiraceae > Coprococcus_C. The sequence goes on from SVEE01000001.1 coordinate 124,895, forward strand.
TTCGTAAAGATAAAATTGAAGATTACCGAAATTTATCTCATGTTGAGAAAACTAATAGGATACGAAGAGGTGTATGGAGTGGTGTAGGTCTAGGTTCTAGTAGAGATTCTGGGATGGGCTTTATGTTTACCTATATAATATGTGGCATAATGGTAATTTGTGCTATGGTATTTTTCGGTAAGGCTATAGCTAAAAACAAGGAAAGCAAGCTTGATAGTGTTGAGGTTATAGGTGTTATAACCGATATGGACAGGGAAGAAAAACGCGTAAGAAGAAACGGCAGATATAGATGGGTTACTGAGTACAAATATACCTATGAGTGGGAAGATGAATATGGAGTGCTGGTTCAAGGAAGCAGAACCTATAGTAGTCCAACCTTCGTTGTGGGAGAGAATGTACGTATAACAGTCATGGCTGATGATTATTCTGTTGAAATAGATTCACCGGAATCTGCTAAACGAAAGATGGGAGCTTATGCTTTTTCTGGAGTATTATTCCTGGGACTTGCGGTATTTATGTTTGTTAGGCAAAAGAAAAATGAATAATCTTTGCTGACATTTGGAGCCGCTTTTGGTGAAAAGATATAATGAAATATAATTGAAAATTATATCTTTGGGTTTATAGAAAAAAAGTTGTACTCAGTACCCAACTTATATAGATAAGCAGGGTATTGAGTACAACTTTTTTTATGTAGACCCAATTTTTGTTGCAATAGTTTACATAAAATCAAATTATTGTTATGAAATGGGTATGGAAAGAAACATATTCGCTATAGACCCTATGATGCAAAAATGATACAAAATGATACAAAAAAGATACTTTTTTATAGTAGCCTAATATAGGATATAAATATTTTTTTAGATAATTACTTTAGAAGTGTATAAATGATGAGATTTACTTTAACAAAGCATACGAGGAGGAATACCATGAATATTAAGATATATAAGCTTACGCTTTTATTAGGTATAGTGATTTTATTGTCAGGATGTGGTGAAAGTAAGAAAGAAGTATCACAAGAAACTCCTTTATCTGAGATAGATGTAGATTTATCTATGACAATGATAAAAGATGATGTGGGAGCAGAGGATTACTGGTCTGAGAGCGTTAGCACAGATAACAATATTTCGATTGAGGCAGATGTTTTTATACCGGATGCAACATCTATGCAAATCGTACAGGCACAGGAGAGATATTTTTCACCAGAGGAAAAAGAAGAGATTATTAGATTGTTTACAGATGAGACAGTATATATATATTCTAGGGCGATTTCAGAGGATATGACTGTAAGTCAGTTAGAAGAGGAAATCAAATGGTTTGAAGAATATATGGAGAGTGCAAGCGAATATGCATCTTCAGAAGAATTAAATACTATGGAGGAATATTTACAGGAACTTTATGGATATCTTGAGAATGCACCTACTGATTATAAGGTTGCTGAGGACTATATGGGACAGTGTTTTATCTCCCAATATGGTAACTATGATTATATTTTTTCTTTTGTGGGGGATTCTGAGTTTCCTACTACGTCAGGGTTTGTTATGGAAATACAGGATTATAAAACACGATATGACGGTAAGGAGTACGAAAAGATTTCTTTTGATATCTCAAACAGATATTCATATACTGACAATATGTGTGAGATGACAGAAGAGGAAGCCTGCGAACAGGCTAAGAACATAGCCGACTCAATAGGTGAAGGAGATTTTAAAATTATAGAAGTATTTCCTCTGAGCTGTAAGGGCTGGACAGAGGACGTAATTATACCAGATGGTTGGGATGATGAATGGAATGAAGGATATGTAATCACTTTATATAGGGAAATAAATGATATAGAGGTTGACGGAAGATTATGGGAAAATGCGAGACAGATGATGTTAAATAGTAGTGGGGTTGAAGAACTTACGGGAGAAGAAATAAAAGAAGATGAGTATTCGTTAAATTATGGCTATGAGAAATTTGTTATCGCAATAAATGATGATGGAATAGTAGAGCTTGAGTACAGTTCTCCATATATGATAGGAGAGCCAATATCTGAGGACACAGAGCTTCTTTCGTACAATAAAATACAGGATATTATCACAGAAGAGCTAGTTGCAAATCAAGATCTATATAAAAATGTTATATTTAATAAATTGGAATTAAAATATTATCCTGTAAGGTATGAGGATAATAATGAAAGCAACTATGCGATAATGCCTATATGGATACTGACGAAGGAAGATATATTTGATACCAAATGCTATGTTATGGTAAATGCAATAGATGGTGAAATTATAGACATAGCTAGCAATGAAAAGATTTTTGTTTATGATAAGCAGTAGGAGGAATTGATTATGAAGAAAAAATATATAACTGGTGTTGTATTAATGGTTCTTTGTGCAATGACAGGCTGTGGCTCAAAAAAGGAGACAACAACCGTAGCAACAGGAACAGATGCACTTGTACTTGAGGAGATTTCTTCTGAGGAGGAGATACCAGAGACAGTAAGTGAAGAGGTTAATGGGGAATATGGAAGTGCAGTTATAGAGGCAGAGGTAAAGCTACCAGAAAAATATAATACTTGTAGTATTGTAGAGTTGGAGACAGATTTTTATGATGATCAGGATATTAAAGATATAGCAACACAGATTTTTGATGAGGGAAGCTATTTTCTTTATATGCCTTACAATAACGAACAGATTGCATTTTTGCAGGGAAAGCTTGCTGAACTTGCACCGCTTGCAACTGATCCTAAGGAAATAAGGCAGTTTGAGGAGGCTCAATTTATGTTAGAGTATAACTTGGTAAATTTGGCTGAGAAACATGATGAAATAGACGGAGAGATAAAGTTTTATAATGTTTCAGAGGATGGTATAGGTGAGGAATGTACATGTAATATATTTGGTACAATTGATGGCATAAATTATTTCCTTAGCTTTACTAAATCTGAGGAAGAGTATTGCTTTATGGAACTTAAGAAATGGCGTGATGTGTCACATTCATATATGGATATTGGCGATGAGTGCTTTGATGTGAGGTTATCAGGAAATGCTTGTACATACTCAATAGAGGAGGCAGAAGAGCTGGCTCTTGAATATGTAAAAGGTCTAGGTTATGAAGATTTTGGTGTAGTACGAACATATAATGCTATATGTGATACAACCTATGATGGTGAAACAAATATTGTAGAAGGTTATAATGTTTATTTGGGAAGAACATATAATAGCTTTAATGTTCCCATGTCTTATGAAAATTATAATGAGATGTATAATTTAGTATATTGGGATGTGACGCAAAACGCAAATCAACGACGTATTTCAGAAGACATCATAGAATTTGTTAAAGTTTACGTTGATAGTAATGGTGTAAATGTAGTTCAAATAAATAATCCTATGAAAGTGTCGGGGATTTTATCTGAGAATACAACGATGCTTTCCTTTGATACGGTACACGAGGTAGCGAAAGATACCATGAAAACCATTGTTGATGAATGGCAATATACAGAGTACGTAGATAGTATTGAGTTGGGATACGATTATATTATGGAAGAAGGTAAAATAGTTCTTATTCCGGTATGGTATTACTATTCTGGTGAGGATCAGACATCTAACTATCCTTTTAGATGGATTTTTGTTGAAATAAATGCTATTGATGGAAGTGTAGTATATAGCCAGATTTCGGATCTTGAATAGTGTAGAATACAAGTGAGGGTTATGATGGTAGCTGGCATTTTGACGAAAATGGAAATTCACAGAGGGACTCAGGCTCTGAATATACAAGGACATTTGCATATAAACACATTTGTATTGAAATAAACGCTTTGGATGGTACAGTAATAGAAGGTCTTATAAATGCATATGCATTTTAAATATTAAAAAAGGAGAAATAAAAATGGGAAAACAATTTAAGAAGAAAGTATGTATGGTAGCTATGGGGATGCTACTTTTGGGATTAACCGGATGTGGTGAAGAGAAGACTACGACTACAGAATCTTCGTCAACAGATGCTACATCGACAGATGCTTTAGTTTTAGAGGAAGTATCAGAGGAAGAAGGCATAGTTGAAAATGTAGTGTATGAGTCTACAGGAAGTAAGGGTGGAGTAAATATCAATGCAGAGGTTGTTATTCCGGAAAAAAACGATGAATGTTTGCTTTATAGCTTAGAGAAAGATAACTTCGATGATGATGATGTAAAGACAATGGTAGAAAGTATATTTGATGAAGAAAGCTACTTTCTTTATATGCCTTATACATCAGCACAGATAAATTTCTTACGTGATAAACTTACAGCTTTAGTACCTTATGCTCAAAATGAAGATGAAGAACAGGAGTTTTCTACTGCATTATATGAATTGGATTTCCATGAAGAAAATTTGAAAAGTGGTGCACCGGATATTGAGGGTGAAATAAAATTTTATGATATGTCTGAATACACAGATTATGAAGATCTAAATGAATATCAATGTAATGTTTTTGGAACTATTGATGGAAATTACGCAATGGTAAACTTTTCTAAGAACGATTACAACTGTCAGATGAAGCTTGTGTTGTTTGGATTTAAAACTAAAACTATGCAAAATACAGGTTCGGATTCGTATGACGTGAAAGCAACAGGAAATGCTTGTGGTTATACTATTAGTGAGGCTGAGGACATCGCAGCAGAATATATCTCTAGTTTGGGTTATGAGAACATGAGAGCAGTTAAATCCTTCGATGTTTTACTAAGCTCTGTGGTAGCCGAAAGCACATATGTAGATGAGAATGGGGAAGAGATGCCTAACTATGTGCAGGTAGAGAATCCAAACGGATATAATGTATATTTTGCAAGAGGATATGAAGGCTACACAGTGACTTATGATTCATTGCAGTTTAAGAGTATGTATGGAGCCATTTATTTTGATGAGAATGGTGAAAATGGTCAAAATCCCAGCGCTGTTACAGGAAGTGAATTTATAAGAGTATATGTTTCTGATTATGGTGTTACAGAGGTGGAAATTTGTAATCCTATGATGGAGAAAGAACTTATAACTGACGAGGTAGTATTACTTGAATTTAATGCTATAAATCAAATTGCTATAGATTATTTTGAAGCCTTGAGTCAGGAGTATATGGATGTTTGGTATGTTGATAAAATCGAACTTGGGTATAGCATAATTGAGGATGCAGGTGAGTTTGCAATTATACCTACATGGAGCTACATTGCTAAAGTAGACCCTACAAGCAGATATGCGTATGAAAATTGTTACCTTCAGCTTAATGCCATGGATGGAAGTGTGGTTTATAGTATTTTAGAATAAATGTAAACAAAAGGTGATATTAAATGCTTTAAGTATAAAGAATTGGTGGAAGTAATGAGAAAGAAATTATTTAAGATAATTAATGCATTGGCTGTTGTTATGCTCGTTGTTTTTATATCTTCCGGCTGTGGTGATGAAAACAAAAAAACTACAGTGGTATCAGGAGATGATGCGTTTGCTTTGGAAGAGATTCCTGAAGAAGAGAAAATAATGGGAAATGTCGTTTATGAATCCACAGGAAACAGTGGCTCTGTAAGTATAGATGCAACAGTTATTACTCCTGAGAAAATAGAGGATTGTTCTGTTTATAGTCTTGAGTTCGACTTTTTTGATGACGATGATGTAAAAACATTAGTAGAAAATATATTTGATGAGGGCAGTTATTTTCTGTATATGCCATACACATCAGAGCAGATAAATTTAATAAGAGAAAAACTTACAGCTATGGCACCTTATGCTAAAACACCTGATGAAACTCAGGCTTTTACAGATGCATTATATAATCTGGATTATAGAGAGGAAAATCTTAAGTCAGGTGCTCCTGAAATGGATGGCGAGATAAAGTTTTACAATATTGCTGAGTATACAGAATATGAGGATTTAAATGAATATCAATGTAATGTTTTTGGGACTATAGATGGAAAAAATGCGGTTGTATATTTTTCCAAGGATGATTACAACTGTCAGATGCGACTTTCATTGTTCGGTTATATAAACAGAACTGTTGCCAATTCGGGTGACGAGTCATATGATATAAGAGCATATGGAAATGTTTGTGGCTATACCATGAGTGAAGCGGAGGATATTGCAAAAGATTTTGTTGTTAGTATGGGATATGAAAATATGTCTGTTGCAAAAAGCTATAATACAATTTTATATTCTATGGAAAATCAATCTTACACCAATGAAGCTGGAGAAGAAATTGAAACCTACGTTCAGGTAAACGAAGTAAATGGTTATAATATATATTTTTCTAGAAGTTATGGGACTTATAATGTTGCATATGATGGTAGCCATTTTCAGAGTATGTATGGCACATGTTATTTTGATGAAAATGGAGAGAATCCATATAAGGTTGTAGGTCATGAATTTATAAGAGTTTATGTCTCTGATGATGGGGTTACAGATGTGGAATTTTGTAATCCTATGAGGGAAATAGAGCTTTTAGCTGATGATGTTGTACTACTGGATTTCGAGTCAATAAATCAGATTGCAATAGAAAAATTAGATTCCATGGCTGATGAATATAAGGACGAATTTAAAATCGATGAAATAAAACTAGGATATAGTATAATCGAGGAAGATGGTAAATATGCGATAATACCAACATGGAGTTATATGAAACATTCAGATGCAACATCAACAACTGCCCATGTGATAAATTATATTAGTCTGAATGCAATAGATGGAAGTGAGGTATGGTGTATCACCGATCCAATGTAAACAAATGTTGATTTTTAATTGAGGTTAAGTTGTTTTTTTCGCTGTATGTTATATAATATTATAGTATAATTTGTGGATTTTCCGTGGATTTGGAGGAAGACAATGTTTCAGATACTTATAGCAGAGGATGACAGCGAATTAAGACAGCTTTTCGCCAGAGTACTTACTAAGAATGGATATGCGGTAACAGGCGTTGCCAATGGAAAAGAGGCCTTAGACGCTGTATATAATGGATATTATGACATGATTATATCAGATATAATGATGCCTGAGATGGATGGTTACGAGCTGGTTTCTAATTTGAGAGAGGCAGGAAATACTATGCCTGTGCTCATGATAACCGCTAAGGGCGAGTATGATGACATGCGACAGGGATTTTTGTCTGGTACAGATGATTACATGGTAAAGCCTGTAAATGTTAATGAGATGGTGCTTAGAGTTGGTGCATTACTAAGACGTGCTCAGATGATAAGTGAGAGGCGACAGGTTATAGGTGATACCGTACTTGAGTGTGATTCCCTTACAGTGATTTCTAATGGGGAAAAGGTGGTGTTACCACAGAAGGAATTTATGCTTCTTTACAAGATGGTTTCCTTCCCGGGAAAGATTTTCACTAGGCAGCAGCTTATGGATGATATATGGGGTTACGAATCAGATACAGATACCCACACAATAGATGTACATATTGGCCGTCTTCGTGAGAAATATGGTGACAACAAGGATTTTAAGATTGTTACCATGAGAGGCGTAGGCTACAAGGTGGTTAAGCTATGAGAAGAAACAAAAAGAAAAAAGGATTTATATTATCCGGAATAAGTATATTTTTTACCATTTTGGTGTTTTTGGAGCTCATGGTTTCTGCTGCTGTAGCCAGATTTGTACAGTGGCTTTTGGAGGAGACTTTTAAGACAGAGGTTTCTGACACATGGCTCCTTTTCATGATTGTAGTATTGATGGGAGTTGCACTTGCCTTTTTCGTCAACAGGATTTTCTTTAGACCAATACAAAAGCTTAATGTTGGAATGAATGAGGTTGCGGCAGGGGATTTTTCTGTAAGACTTAAAACAGGAAGTCCTATAAATGAAGTAAAAGAAATATATGACAGCTTTGACCTTATGGTAAGAGAGCTAGATGCAACGGAGGTTTTACAGTCAGATTTCGTATCCAATGTATCTCACGAAATCAAAACACCTATCAATGCAATAGAAGGCTATGCCATGCTTTTGCAGGATGACCAGTATACAAAGGAAGAACAAGAAGAATTTGTAGAGAAAATATTATTCAATACAAAACGACTTTCAGAACTGGTTGGGAATATACTATTACTTTCTAAAATAGACAATCAGGCAATAACAAAAAATGAAAAGTCATTTAGACTTGATGAACAAATTAGACAGTCAATAATGCAACTTGAAACCAAGTGGACCGAAAAAGAAATAGAATTTGATGTCGATTTGGAAAAAGTGGAAATTGTCGGAAATGCTCAATTATTAGTGCATATATGGGATAACCTCATAGGCAATGCAATCAAATTTGACCCTATGTATGGAATGATAAAAATAAGACTTTCAAGGGAAGAAGGAAAAATTAAGTTCGTGATAGAGGACAATGGAAGCGGAATATCAGAAGATGCATTAAAGCATATCTTCGATAAATTCTATCAGGGCGACAGCTCCCACAAAGCAGAGGGCAACGGCCTTGGACTTGCTCTAGTAAAAAAGATAGTCGATATATATGACGGCAAAATAATAGCAGAAAATCTACCAGAGGCAGGCTGTAGATTTACTGTGGAACTACCTGCGATGTAGGTGGAGCTAGTATTAGCTTCACCTTTTTATTTTGTCTTATAGGGCAAGAATAATAAAAAGTGATTTTGAAACATAGGGCACAAACAGTTATAAATCATGTAATAGCAAACATTAAAACTGCGTATTTAGCGACTGACGAAATCCACCGGTTACGAAGACTTAGGCTCGAAGGCATTCCTGAGAGACTTAGTCGAAGTTAGCGGTTAGTTTGTCAGCGCGTTGCAGTAGTTTGCAATTGCATGATATATAACTGTTTGTGCCCTGTGTGGCAAAATCGCTTTTTTCTATATATTCTTGCGATAAAATACAAAATTCAACAAATGTTGACATTTAATTGAAGTTCAGTTGCATTTACTAATTTATATTTGTAGGAGTAAAAGGGGAGGTGTCGTTCTTGAACAAGGATAAAAATCCATTCCTCAAGCTTGTTGCAATGACTATCAGAGGAATACTTAGAATATACGATTACATATGCTATCGCCCTAAGGTGATATACACAAATAAAGATGTTAAGAAATATATAAAGAAAAACCCAGTAATATTCGTACCAAATCATTTCAGCTATAGAGATGGTCCAACCTGTTATTTTCTGTTTAAAAACAGCTCACTTATAGTAGCAAGAGACTGGTACGAGAGAAAGTGGATAAGGCTGGCTGTATATGGAAAGCCTGTTATTCCAATAGACAGACAAGGACTTGATACAGCATGGTTGAGGGATGCTTCTGATATGTACAAAGCAGGTAAGCACATATTTATATTCCCAGAGGGGCATACAAATTCATTTAAAGAGATAGATGAATTTAAGGCAGGCTTTGTAATGCTTTCAATAATGACAGGTGCACCTATAGTTCCTATGTATATTGATGGAAGTACAGAGGTATTTAAGGGTAAGCGTCTTAAGATATACGTTGGAGAGGTAGAGGAGCTTGACAGCGAGGGCAAGGGAATGAATGCCCAGTATCTGCAGAAAGAGTGTAAGAGATTTAGGCAGATGGTTGTGGATATGAGAGAAAAGTACGAGAAAGGATAAGGTGTAATGGGAAATTATTTTTATGACATGGTAGACCCGGAAGAGATGGCAAAGTTTGAGTATCTTCCCACTTATGTTGATTTATTAGAGAAATGTAAGAGAGACTATGCAGATTATCCTGCAATAAGTGACAGAAAGACAACATATACATATAAAGAGTTATATGAGCGTGTGGCAAGACGAAGAGAATTTATATATTCACAAGGGTTAACCCAGGGCTCAAAAATTGCTGTTATGGCAAGGAACGATTTGGATGCAATGGAGCTTTTACTTGCAATTGCAACTGCAGGGTACACATACATTATGCTTCCAAATGCATTAAATCACGATGCACTGATGGGCATATCTATGAAGTTCGAGCTTGCAGGAATGTTTGTTGCAGAGGAATTTATGCCACTTGCAGAGGGGCTTCCTTGTAAGGTATGGCCTACAGCTTCCATAGGTGACAAGGAGGCTGCACCAGCAGAAGTAAAGAAAGATACAATTGCAGCAATATATTTTACAGGAGGAACAACAGGTGCTCCTAAGGGTGCCGTAATGACACACGGTGCCATGATGAGAGGTGCATTTAACGGTGTGTTCCAGCCGGGAAAGGTAATGCATAAGAGATATCTTGCAATGCTTCCTCTTTCACATATATTTGGTTCCATAAAGAGCTTTCTTGCATGTCTTTATACAGGCTCAATTGTATATACATGTACAGATATGAGAGCGGCAGTAGCAGATATTCCGGTGGTTAAGCCACATGTTTTAGTTCTTGTTCCAGGACTTGTAGATATAATTTTCTCTATTGCTAAAATGAAGGGGAAAGCATTTTTAGGTGATTTGGAAACTATCGTGTGTGGTGCGGCGCCTGTGCCTCCTCGTCTTATGAAGATTGCGGAAGAAATGGGTGTATGTATGTGTGCAGGTTATGGACTTACAGAAGGTGCAAATCTTTCTTTTGCAAACAGTGATACAGTTTCTAAGCCCGATTCCATGGGTAAGGTTTATCCGGAACAGGAATATAAGGTAGTAAATGGTGAGTTATGGATTAGGGGCGATAACCTTATGAATGAGTATTATAAGGATCCAGAGGCTACAGCTGCTGTGTTTGAGGACGGCTGGTTTAAGACAGGAGACTTGGTGGAATTTGATGAGGATGATTGTATCTATATAACTGGAAGAATTAAAAACCTTATTATACTTCCTAATGGTGAAAATGTATCTCCGGAGGAACTGGAAGAATTATTCTACAAGGAGCCAATGGTTAAGGATTGTCTTGTAAGTGAGATGGAGCTTAACGGAAACGCTGTAATAGGAATAGATATTTTGCCATTTGAACCTGCATGCCAAGGTATGAGTCAGGATGAAATTAAAAGTAAAATGCAGGAAATCACTGACAGAATAAATAAAGAATTGCCACCATTTAAAAGAATTCTTAAGGTAGTGGTAAGGACAGAGGATTTTAAACGTACAGGTGCGATGAAGATTGATAGAAATCAATAAGATATAAAACGGAGGATAAGAAAATGATTTTTGAAAGGCTTGTAAATATTTTTGAAAGAATAATGCCACAGGTAAATACTAGTGAAATAAAAATGGAGAGTATACTTACATCCGATTTAGGAGTGGATTCGCTTAATATGCTTCTACTTGCAATAAGCGTTGAGGAAGAGTTTGGAATTCGTTTTGAGCAGGACGCAAAATTGGAAACTGTGAAGGATATTTGTGATTACGTTGAACTTAAAGCCGTGGCATAAGAGGTGATAAAGTGAAGGTACTAGTTATAAACGGAAGCCCCAAAGGGGCAAATAGTAATACATTGAGGTTAACCGATGCATTACTTGATGGAATAAGACAAAATTCAGATGCAGAAATAGAAATGCTTACAGTAAAGGATATGGATATCAAACCATGTCTTGGCTGCATGAGTTGTTGGGGACATACGGTAGGTAAATGTGTAATTGACGACGTTATGACTGAGGTTTACCAAAAGGTAATGGCTGCAGACCTTGTGGTTGAGAGCTTTCCCTTATTCTTTTTTGGAATGCCCGGCCCAATGAAAACATTTACGGATAGAATGATGCCACTTATGGAAACCTATAAGGGGGAAGTAAGAACAATTGGCGATGATGCATTTCATGAGCCAAGATTTGACATGAGTGGAAAGAAATTAGTGGTAATATCTACCTGTGGATATGGAAGAACAGAAGAAATATATGATTCTTTAATAAAGGAATACAACTTCATTTGTGGTGCAGGTAAGTATACGGCGTTACTTTGTCCTCAAGGTGAGATGTTTGCAATACAACCACTTAAGCATCAAATAGAAGCATATTTAAAGCGCTACACAGAAATTGGTGTTTTGCTTGGTCAGGGTAAAGCGGTGCCGGAGGACATGATAAAAAAGGCATCAGAACCACTGCTTCCACAAAGAGCTTTTGAGACACTTGTAAATAATTATTGGAATTCTTGTGAATAATTATGAGCAATGGGAATTAGGAATAAAGATATGTTAGAAAAAACAAATGTGATTTATTTTGAAAATGAATTAGAGGATGAATTTTCAAGATCGCAAATTACTCCTAAAAAAATAGACAAAGATTATTGTTATTTGGGAGGTCTGGGAAGACGATTAGGAAGACTGTTTTTTTATCATATTCTAGCTAAGCCCATTGCTTTTTTGTACCTAAAAATAAAATACGGGCACAGAATTGTTAATAGAAATGTCTTGAAAGAAGTAATTAGGGCATGCGTTTAGGTATGAGCTTGGTTCTATAGACTTGGGCATGCATTTAGGTATGAGCTTGGTTCTATAGACTTGGGCATGCATTCTGGTATATGTTTGGGTCTATAGAGAATGAAGTAATTATGAGACCCACAAAATTGCATGTTGGTTTGAATTATGTGTAAATATAATGAATAATAATGACCGTATGGGTCTATCGAGAATTTTTTGTTCTATAGACCCATTTTTTTAGTGGATTGTGGGTATTGGCGACAACTTTTTTTGTATGTACCCACACAGCATGTTTTGAGTTTACATAACACACAAAAATGATTCCTGCTGGGTCTAGGCAGAAAGAAAATTTCTCTAGATCCAATAACGCAACAAAAGTTTACATAACACAAAGAGGGGGCCTAGTAAAATGAAGAAACGTGGATATAGTAGAAAACAGCAAAAAGTATGATGGTAATAAGCTAGTAAGAAGCTGGTAAGAAACTGGCGAGAAACTGGTAAGAAACTGGCAAGAAGCTGGCAAGAAACTGGCGAGAAGCTGGCGAGAAGCTGGCAAGAAACAATGTAGTGAGAAGTCTCAGAAAAGGCTTCGTTTTATATGTTATAAAATATAAAAAAATATAGTAGACAGGACTTCAATATGGTATAATAAATTATATGTTCAACACATTGTATTTTTAAGGTTTTGCAACATTAATACTTGCATAAAATTAAATATAATGTCATTTTTTATAAAAACGAATATAATACTAGAATTTCTGTATAAAAAATTCGTAGTACAAAATTCAAACAGGGAAGGGTTTATTTATGTAACTAGTTAACGTATTTTATGAGCAAAATTTAACAAGCAGGAGGTAGCAACTATGAACGTGTACACAACCGACAAAATAAGAAACGTAGTATTATTGGGTCATGGCGGAGCAGGTAAAACCAGTCTGGTTGAATCAATGGCGTATTTGTCAGGGATAACCACCAGAATGGGTAAAGTTGAGGATGGAAATACCATTAGTGACTTCGGTAAAGAAGAACAAAAGAGACAGATTTCCATTAGTACCTCCCTTGTGCCTATAGAGTGGAATGGAATTAAAATAAATGTTCTTGATACACCAGGATATTTTGACTTTATTGGAGAAGTTGAGCAGGCAATAAGTGCAGCAGATGCAGCGATTATAGTTGTTTCCGGTAAGTCTGGAGTTGAGGCTGGAACTGAGAAGGCTTGGGAGCTCTGCGAGAAATATAAGCTTCCACGAATGATATATGTTACTGGAATGGATGCGGATAATGCGTCTTTTAAGAATGTTGTTGAGACTCTTACTGAAATGTATGGCAAGAAGATTGCACCATTTCATTTCCCAATAAGAGAGAATGAAAAATTCGTTGGTTACATAAACGTAATAAGTGAAACTGGTAGCCGTTGGCAAGGCAAAGAGGTTGTTGAGTGTGAGATTCCTGATTACAGTAAGGAGAATCTTGATCTTTATAAAGAAACTCTTATGGAGGCTGTTGCGGAGACTAGCGAAGAATTTATGGATAGATATTTCAGTGGAGATACCTTCTCTGAATTTGAAATTCGTGCGGCCCTTAGAACTAATGTTATTAATGGTACATTGGTGCCTATTTCTATGGGCTCTAATACACTTTGTCAGGGTACTTATGCTCTTATAGACGATATAATCAAATATCTTCCAAGCCCTGAAAACAAAGAGATGGTTGGATTTAACATGAAGACTAATGAGCTTTTTGTTGCCAACTATGATTTCGCTAAAGCTAAATCAGCTTATGTATTCAAAACAATTGTTGATCCGTTTATAGGTAAATATTCCCTTATCAAGGTTTGCTCAGGTGTATATAAGGCTGGGGACATGGTATACAATAAGGATAAGGATATAGAGGAGAAGGTTAGCAAGCTTTATGTACTTTGTGGAGGCAAGCCTATTGAAGTTTCGGAGCTTCACGCAGGTGATATAGGTGCGATTCCTAAGCTTACAGCAGCAAGAACCGGTAATACTCTTTCTACTAAGGCTACAGTTATTGAGTATGGTAAATTCGAGATTTCTAAGCCATATACATTTATGAGATATAAGGTGCCTAACAAGAACAATATTGACAAGGTTGCTCAAGCTTTGCAGAAACTTACTCACGAGGACCAGACCTTAAAGCTTGTAAATGACACAGAAAATGGTCAGACTCTTATGTACGGTATGGGAGAGCAACAGCTTGAAATAATTCAGAGCAGACTCCTCAATGAGTACAAATGTGAAATAGAACTTAAGAAACCAAAGATTGCCTTTAGAGAGACAATCAAGAAGAAATCAGACGTGGAATATAAGTATAAGAAACAGTCGGGAGGACACGGTCAGTATGGTCACGTTAAGATGCGTTTTGAACCATCTGGTGATTTAGAAACACCTTATGTATTTGAACAGGAGGTAGTTGGTGGTGCAGTTCCTAAGAACTTCTTCCCAGCAGTTGAGAAGGGTATGCAGGAATCTGTATTAAAGGGTCCTCTTGCAGCATATCCAGTAGTAGGTGTTAAGGGTATTTTATATGATGGTTCAGCACACTCGGTTGACTCTTCGGAGATGGCGTTTAAGCAGGCTACTAAGCAGGCATTTAAGAAAGGCTTCATGGAAGCAGGTCCTATTCTTCTTGAACCTATTATGAGCCTTAAGGTTACTGTGCCAGATACATTTACAGGTGATGTAATGGGAGACCTGAACAAACGTAGAGGTAGAGTGCTAGGAATGAATGTAGCAGGCAAGGGCAAACAGCTTATTGAGGCTGATGTACCAATGATGGAGCTTTTGGGCTACTGCACAGTTCTTCGTTCTATGACTGGTGGACGTGGTGAATACTCGTATGAGTTTGCAAGATATGAGCAGGCTCCAAGTGATATTCAGACAGCAGAGGTTACAGCAAGAGCTAACAAGGTTGCTGAGGGTGATGAGGAATAAACATTACACAGCATGATGCATAAAATAAAGGTAGAATTGCAATAATATTGTTAAAAATACAGCTAATACTGTGTTGACAAAATTAATTGGGTTTGTTATTATTCCTACTGGAGACTCAGCTTTTGTGGAAAGTCTAACAGGGATTATGCGTCATGGACTGAAAGCGCATTTTAGATAAGTAGTAAGTTTGGGAACACTCTGGTTGATTATAATTTTATATTTAAAAGAGGATACCTTTGGTATCAATGCGGGTGGCACCGCGGGTTAATTTTTAGTTTACTCGTCCCGGGAATATTTAAAATATTCCCGGGACTTATTATTTTATTTTTTATAGGAGGTTTTATTATGTATAGAACACTATTCTGTAACGACATACGTGATGAACATGTGGGCAGTACAGTTTCTCTTGCTGGCTGGGTTGATGTTGTTCGTGATCACGGTGGAGTTATCTTTATCGATTTGCGTGACTATACAGGTGTAACGCAGGTTGTTGTCCATGATGAGGAATTACTTAAAAATGTAAACCGTGAAACAGTTATTTCTGTTACCGGTGTTGTAAATAAACGTGATGAAGAAACGGTTAATCCTAAGATTGAAACAGGTTATGTAGAGCTTGTGGCAGATACACTTCAGGTACTTGGAAAGAGCCACAACATGTTACCTTTTGAGGTTAGAGCATCACACCTTAGCAAGGATGAGCTTCGTCTCAAATATCGTTATCTTGATCTTCGTAACCCTAAGAATCATGACAACATAGTTATGAGATCAAAGATAATTCGCCATATGCGTAATAAGATGGAGTCACTTGGTTTCCTTGATATGCAGACTCCTATTCTTACAGCTTCTTCACCAGAGGGTGCCAGAGATTTCTTAGTACCTAGCCGTAAGCATCCTGGTAAGTTCTATGCATTGCCTCAGGCACCACAGCAGTTTAAACAGCTTCTTATGGTGTCAGGATTTGACAGATATTTCCAGGTAGCTCCTTGTTTTAGAGATGAGGATGCAAGAGCTGACCGTTCACCTGGTGAGTTCTACCAGCTTGACTTTGAGATGGCTTTCGCAACTCAGGAAGAAGTTCTTGATGTATGTGAGGATGTTATCTACGATACATTTACTTCATTTACAGAGAAGAAGGTTACTCCAAAGCCTTTCCGTCGTATCACATACGCTGAGGCTATGATGAAATATGGTTCAGATAAGCCAGACCTTCGTAACCCTCTTATTATCTGTGACCTTACAGATTTCTTCGCAGATGTTGACTTCCCTGCATTTAAGGGTAAGCCGGTAAGAGGTATTGTTGCTAACTGTCAGGGAAAATCTAAGAAGTTCTTCGAAGATTCATTAAAGTTTGCTACTTCACCAGAGGTAGGACTTGGCGGTCTTGGTTATATTACACTTAAGGAAGGCGTATTTGCCGGTCCTATTGCTAAGTTCTTAAGCGATGCTAAGAAGGCAGAGATTATAGAGTTAACAGGTGTGAAAGAGGGAGAGACACTCTTCTTCATCTGTGACGACAAGAAGAATGATACAGAGAAGAAGGCTGGTCATATTCGTTCATGGCTTGCAAGAAAAGAGCAGCTTGATTTGATTCGTGATGACGCTTTCGAATTCTGCTTCATAGTAGATTTCCCAATGTACGAAATTGACGAGGAGACAGGAGATACAATATTTACTCACAACCCATTCTCTATGCCTCAGGGTGGAATGGATGCACTTTTAGGTGATGACCCAACAGAGATTTTAGCTTATCAGTATGACCTTGTATGTAACGGTATCGAGCTTGCATCAGGTGCAGTTCGTAACCATGACATTGATATAATGAAGAAGGCATTTGAAATTGCCGGATATACAGAGGATGAGTTAAAGAGCAGATTTAATGCACTTTACACTGCATTCCAGTACGGTGCACCACCACATGCCGGTATGGCTCCTGGTATCGACCGTACAGTTATGCTTCTCACAGATGAAGAGAAGATTATGGAGGTTATTGCATTCCCACTTAACGGAAATGCTCAGGACTTATTGCTTGGTGCTCCTAGTGAGGTTACAAATCAGCAGCTTGAGGATGTACACCTTCTTGGAAACAGTAGTGCCCTTGTTGCAAGAGGTCTTACAACAGGTGGCAAGCAGCGCAGTGAAAAGCGTGCAACCTTCTCTAACGACCAGCAGCTTAATCAGCTTTCTTTGACTGAGGTTGAAGAAAATAACATGCAGGACATTTTCAAGATGATGAAGGAGCACGAGGATGCTCTTAAAGACATTGATACTGAAAATGTTGAAGAGATGATATATGTTATGCCTATGACAAATGTTCTTCGTGAGGACGCAAGAAACCAGCAGTTTGCTAAAGAGGACCTCTTAAAGGGTGCTCCTGAGCGTAGTGAAGACAGTTGGCAGGTGCCACGACTTGTAAAGTGAGGTGCGTAAGATGAAATATTATTCAATTAAATTAGCTGACAATGGAAATATAGCAGTTGACGATACAATCCTTGTTAAGGATGCTCAGTCAGCAGCAGGTTCTCATATATTGGAAGGCTTCAAGCCTTTGTTTAGTGCTGAAGCAGTTACACGTCTTGAAAAAGCAGGCTATGTTGTTGCAGGAAAAACTCATGTAGGTGAGTTTGGTCTTGACCTTGTAGGTGAGTTTTCTTACTACGCAGAAAAGGAAGATGAGCTTAAGGGTGCGGCAGCAGAATTAATAGCTAAGGGCGAAGTAAAGGCAGCACTTGGTGTTGATATGAACGGAGCTACACGTCGTAGTGCAGCTCTTTCAGGAGTAGATTTCCTTAAACCAACTTATGGAACAGTTTCACGTTACGGAATCATTTCCTGTGCATCATCTGGTGAGCAGTTAGGTGTTTATGCCGGTGATGTTGATGGTATCAAGGATGTTATGGACGTTATTGCAGGACATGATGAAAAGGATGGAACAAGTCTTAAGGATGAGAAGTATAACTACAGCACAGAAGAAGCAGTTGCAGGTAAAAAGGTGTGTGTAGTTAAAGAGTTACTTGATAAGGTAGACGAGGATGTTAAGAAGGATATTCTTGCATATGCAGATAAGCTTCGTCAGGCAGGTGTTACTGTAGAGGAAGTTTCCCTTGATTTCTTTGATGTAGCAAATACTACATGGCAGATTCTCATGACTGCTGAGACATGTAATAATGTTTCTCGTTACGACGGAGTTAAGTACGGCTTCCGTGCAGAGAATTACAAAAATATCGATGAGTTATATGTAAATACAAGAACTGAAGGATTTAACTTCCTTACTAAGGCAGTAATTCTTTACGGTTCAGATGTACTTTCTAAAAACCGTTATGATGATTGCTTCGGTAAATCGCTTAAGGTTAGACGTGTTATTTCTGATAAATTTGCTTCGCTTATGGAAAAATATGACGCAGTTCTTACTCCAGTGTGCAGCAAGAAATCATATGTTACATATGAGATAGATGAAGCCTTCAAGAAGGTTTTTGATGAGAGCGTATTTACAGCAGTTCCTAACCTTATAGGTGTCCCTGCACTTGTAAGCGGTGGTGCACAGCTTATGGGTAAGGCTTTCTCTGAAAGCACATTACTTAGCTTAGCTAAAAGTATTGAAAAGGGAGGTAACTAAGTATGAAGTATGAACTTGTCATTGGACTTGAGACACATGTAGAGCTCAGTACCGAGTCTAAAATATTCTGTTCATGTGGTGGACATTCCGCTGCTAAGGAGCCAAATGATTGTGTATGTCCTGCATGCGCTGGTATGCCAGGTATGTTACCTGTAATGAATAAGCGTGTAGTTGAGCTTGCAGTTACAGCAGGACTTATGCTTAACTGTGAGATTAGCAGATATACAACATTTGATAAGAAGAATTATTACTATCCAGACCTTCCTTGTGCATATCAGATAACACAGCTTAATCATCCGATTTGTACAAATGGTCTTGTATCACTTAAAACTTCAGAGGGTACAAGAGATATTCGTATTAAGCAGATACATATGGAGGAGGATGCAGGTAAGCTTGTTCACGTAGGAAAGGCTTCACTTGTTGACTTTAACCGTACAAGTGTACCTCTTATTGAGATTGTTACACAGCCTGATTTTAGAAGTGCAGAAGAGGTTTTAGTATACCTTAATAAGCTTAAGACAATGTTCCGTTCAGGTGGAATATCTGAGTGTGAAGAAGGCGCTATGCGTTGTGACGTTAATATATCAGTTAGACCTGAAGGCAGCGAGGAATTTGGTGTACGTACTGAGATTAAGAACATGGCTTCATTTGAGGCTATTGAGCGTGCAATTCGCTATGAGTCTCAGCGTCACATGGATGCTATTGAGTTTGAGACAGAGGAACTGGTTCAGGAAACTAGACGTTTTGATGATGTAAGCGGCAAAACATTTGCAATGCGTAACAAGGAAACAGAGGCTGATTACCGTTACTTCCCAGATGCAAACCTTATGCCAATCATCATTGATGACGAGTGGTTAGAGAAGATTAAGGCTGCTAAACCAGTTGAAATAGATGAGAAAGCAGAGTACTACAGAGAAGCTGGTATTTCTGAAAAAGAAATCGATATGCTTATACACAACCACAATGTGAGCAAGCTTCTTGACGATGTTGTTGCAATGGGTTGTGATGCTAAGAATGTTGCAGGCTGGATTCTTACAGACTGTGTAGGTATTCTTCGTAAGAACGGTAAGCTCATTGGTGAACTTGAAATTTCCTCAGATGACCTTGGCGCAATTATCAAGATGGTAGACAGCGGTGATGTCAACAGAATGAGTGGTAGAAAGATTCTCACAGCTGTCATTGAGGAAGGTGTTGATCCAGTTGCATACTGTAAGGAAAATGCCCTTGATACTAAGGTAGATACTTCTACAATCGAGAGTATTATGGATAAGGTATTTGCTGATAATGCCAAAGCTATTGAAGATTATAAGAATGGTAAGGTTAAGGCTAAGCAGGCACTCTTTGGTGCTTGTATGAGAGAGCTTAAGAACACAGCGGATACAGCAGTAATCAAGGAAATTCTTGACAAGAAGTTAGAAAATATATAAAAAAATAAAAAAATACCACAACTACTTGACAATACAAAGTAGCTGTGGTATTTTTTATACATAGCTACTTGATAATACAAAGTAGTTATAGAAATATGCATATTTAGGAAACTATACATTTAATCGTATATAGGAGGTTTGTATGGATGATACACAATTAATGAAGGGCATACTGGAGGGCTGTGTGCTGTCCGTTATTGCCAGGGGGGAAACTTACGGATACGAGATACTTACCGAGATGGAGGCTGTTGGGTTTGACGACCTTGGGGAAGGTACATTATACCCGGTTCTCACAAGACTTGATAAGAATGGATTTATCTCATGTAGGAAGGCCAAGTCGCCACTTGGACCTATCAGGAAATATTACACCATAACTGATACAGGGAAAGAGCGATTAGAAGGTTTCAAAGAAAACTACAGAAAGATATCAGAGAGCACCAATAGAGTTTTATTTGGTGAAGAAAAATAAGGGGGATGAGAGATATGTTAGATACTTTAGCTATGGGAAACATGCTTAGTGGTGAATACAAAGAAGCTTTTCAAAAAATTGATTTATATGGTAGCATGAATAATGTTAATGTAGATGTATATGAGGATAGAATGCTCAATCTTTACGATATGTTCACAGCTGCACAAAGTGAGGAAAAGCCAGTTGATAAGATTATTGGTAAGGACATAGAGGCATTTTGCCAGGACTATTTTAAGGTATATGAGAAAAGTTATCCTATAAAAAAGGTGATTGGAAGAATTGCATATTTGTCCATGATTATGTTTATTTTTTCTGCTATAGAGATTTTATGGCAGATAGATGAAGGCATAAAGTTAAATGATATGAAGGTTGACATAATTCCATTTTTAGTGGGATGTGGAGTTGGAACAATATTGCTTGTGTTATGTAAACTTGCAACTAAGAACCTAATTTTTAAGAATAATAAGATTAAGCCTATGTTTTATTATATATTTATCTTGTTGTTTATTATAATTGGTATAGTTATAGCTAATAAATTTTTGGGTGATTATGCAGTAGACTTGCCACTTCTTCCTGTGTTAATTGTGTCAGGTGTATTTTCCTTTGTATATTATGGTGTGACTGCTATAGTAAGATATAAGAAAACAGGCACAATCAGCAAAATGACTAAAGCCGACAAGGCTGAAAGAAAAGAATTTGATAAGGAAATTGAGTTCCAGTCAGGAGTTAAGGAATCAGCTCAAATAATGGCTAAACGCTTCGAGAAGCTTAGAAAAAAGAATGAGAAAAAGGGAAAGCCCGAGTATACCTATAAAGAATTTACAAAGGTTATAGTGGACGAAGCAAAGTATACTGGGGTGTACAATCTGATAATGATTTTAATTTTTGTAACTGCAACTGTAGTACCTGCTGTGAAATCTTGTTTAGCAGGTGAATATGTGGAGGGTGGACTTTATGCAGGTATATTTGGAACTCTTATGTTCTTTGTAGCTAGGCTGATGGTGAAATCCTTAAATGAGGTGAAGAGGGAAAATTTACATGTCTTAAAAGAGTGTGAGGAACAAGGGATTGATGTAATAGAATACAATAAACGTATTAATGAATCAGACGAAAACTAAAATTTTTACAAATATACATAGGAAGGAGTCTTTTTATGTTCATGCCAGATGACAATACATTTAATGATATAAGAGAGAAGTCTCTTATGCAGTGGCTTCAAGAAATGGAACAGCATGAAGATATAGCTGTCAAAGGTGGAGTAAAGCTTTGTAGAGAATATATCAATCATCTTGAAACAAAAATTAAAAGATTAGAGGATGAAAATCAGCTTAAGAACCAATATTTGAAAAAAATTAAAGAAAAATAAAAAAATAGGTGCCTATTGGCATCTATTTTTATTGGAAATTTTCTATTAAAGTAATATAATAAAGGATAGAGGGTTTTTAAGGGGAGAAGGTTATGGATTATTTTAATCTTAAATTTCATAATACAACCATAAAGAATGAAATCTTTGCAGGTATTTCTCTTTTTATGGCTATGTCATATATTTTGGTGGTATGTCCGTCTATGTTGTCTGAAACAGGAATGGATTACAATGGTGTATTTCTTGCCACAGTTTTTGTATCGGGTATAACCACTATTATTTCTGCATTCTATACTAAACTTCCAATTGCATTTGCACCAGGACTTGGCTTGGCTGGCATGTTTGTGGGCTTGGCTCTTGGTCCTGCTCAGGTTCATTGGAGTGTATTGCTTCTTGCCACATATGTGGGTGGAATAGTTGTTTGCGCCTTTGTTAGATTCGGCGTATATGACAAGATTATGGAAATAATGGATGTGGGTTTTAGAAGAATCATAATGTCGGGTGTTGGACTGGCTTTGTTTTTGTACGGATTTAGCACACTTGGTTTGCTTGAAAAAAAGAGAGGAATATATACTATTGGCGAGATAAAATGGTTCCCATTACTTATCTGTATAATTAGCTTATGTGCAATGTACTACCTTAAAAAATATAACTTTAAAGGGTATATTCTTGGAGGCTTGGTAATTGCATATATCATGAGTATATGTGGGGATTTTTATTCCTCCTTCCAAAATACAGGTACTTCCATAAGCGAGTATTTTAGCAAAATATTTGATATCTCATACAGCATAAGAGATATTAAAAATGTTATGCTTTCATTTCCGTATATAGTTGATGTTTTTACAGAAAAAGAAGGATTTGTTCTCTTTGTTAATGCCGTATTTGTATTTGCCATGGGACATTTCTTTGATGCTATAGGAACTAATACATCATCTTTTGATGCTATCAATAACAATATAGATACAAGAGTGAAGGAGACAATAAGCTTAAAGAGAGCCATCAATGCTGACGGTGTGGGTGGAATCATAAGTGGTCTTATGGGAACATCTGGAGTTACTACATATGCAGAATCACTTGTTGGTGTAGTAAGTGGAGGAAAGACAGGTATTACTGCAATTACAACCGGATGTCTTTTCCTACTTAGCTTTTTCTTTGCACCACTATTTACTTCTATGCCTACATATGTTGCTGCACCTGCTCTTATTTATGTAGGTCTTTCTCTTGTGCTTAGATTTAAGGAGTTTGAGAAGAGCAATAAGATATTATTTGTCTTTGGTTTGCTGCTAATAACATATATCGGAGTTACATTTAATACAGGACATGCAGTGTTATATGGTCTTATCGCATATACACTTATAAAGATACTTATCTATAAAGAGAAGCCAGTGCGCAAATGGTGGATTATTCTGATATTTGCAACGATTCATATCTGGTTAAATTACATTGTTTAAGGAGGACGGGATATGAGTGTTTGGCTTTCGTTTATTTTCATAGCATTAGGAACCGTTTCCTTAGTTTTAGCTATAACAAATATTATCCAAGAGGATAAAAATTCAGTAGATAACTGGTTGTTTTTCTTTTTAGGTGTATCCAGCTTTGTATGGAATTTTGGTGTGTCTTTGTTCACCATGCAGACCACAGAGGAGGGGGCAGCATTTTGGCGTTCATTTTACCTTATAGGTGCCTTTGGCATTATATTAATGTCGGGTATAATTATAGGAGAGTGGATAGGCGTTCCTGAACCACTAAAGAAAGCTGCTAATGCATATTACATATTTGCTACATTGTTGATTTATCCGGTGTTGTCTGTCCCTGACGCATGTATATTTGTTCAGACAGAGTACGGAATGTCATATATAACAACAAATTATTCTGGAAGAAGTATATATTTTGCTTACCTTTTAGGATACGGCATATTTATCATAACTGAAATAATTTATTGCATGGTAAAGCATACCAATACCCGTCAGCTGATAATGGCAAGAGCTTGTTTTCTTGTGCTTATCATAATGGGTGTAACACTTTTATTAAATACATTTTCTTCTAATCCTGAGAAACCAGCTTTTCCGTCTACTGCAATTGTGCAACCTTTAGCGGTTATATTTATTTATGTATTATCGAGAAGAACAAAGATAAATAGTGTAAGTATTCAGAATTTATCAAATTATATATATGCATCTGTAGATGTGCCAATGATTATTGCAGATGAAGAGGGACATTTGAAAATATGTAATGCAAAAGCAATTCAGTTTTTTGATATGCCAGACCAGCTTCTTAAACAGAAGAAATTGAGCGACTTGTTTGATATGAGTGGAGTGCATATGCTGGGTGGTGATTCGGAAACCATCAAGTGTATATGTACTATGAATAACAGAAGTTGTGAACTTCAGGTCAGTCATATTAAGGACAATTACAATGAATTCTTAAGTGACATTATTGTGGTCAACGATATGACTGATACACATAGAATTATCGATGAATTAAATAAGGCTAAGGAAGAAGCCATAAAAGCTAACGAGGCGAAGAGTGCGTTCCTTGCAAATATGAGTCACGAGATTAGAACTCCAATGAATTCTATTATTGGAATGAGTGAAATATTGTTGCGTGAAGATTTGGATATGGAAACAGCAACAAACGTATTACATATCCGTAATGCTGGAAAAAGTCTTCTTGGTATAATTAATGATGTACTTGATGTTTCCAAGATTGAATCAGGCAAGTTTGAAATTGTGAACAGTGAATATGATTTTGGAATGGTTCTTCTGGATGTGGTTAATATGATAAATGCCAGAAAGGCTGAGAAGGATTTAGAGTTTAAATACGAGATTAGTGAAAATGTTCCAAGCGCATTGTATGGAGACTCAATTCGAATAAAGCAGATACTTATAAACATTTTAGGAAATGCTGTAAAGTTTACTAATGAAGGTTATATTAAGCTTAAGGTTGAGGCTGAGAAAATAAGGGATAAGAAAATAAAACTTATTTTTAAGGTTTCTGATACAGGTATTGGTATAGAGGAAGAAAATATAGGTAAAATTTTTGACGCATTTAGTCAGGTTGACACTAAGAAAAATAGATTGGTTCAGGGAACAGGACTGGGGCTTGTCATATCAAAGAATTTATGTGAGTTGATGGGCGGCTCCATAGGTGTTGAAAGTGTATATGGAGAGGGAACAACATTTACCATGACTATGGTTCAGAAGGTTGTGGACCCTACACCTATAAACATGAAGAATGTCAGCGATATTGAAACAGCAGCTTTAGAAAATAATTTTAAGCCAAGGACTGTTAATGGTGCAGAGGGTAAGGAAGTACTTGTGGTAGATGATAATTCCATGAATCTTCTTATTGCCCAAAAGCTTTTGGAACCATATAAGCTTAAGGTAGATACTGCGGCAAGTGGTATGGAGGCTCTTTCTATGGCTAAGGAGAAAGAGTATGCACTTATCTTTATGGATCATATGATGCCAGAGATGGATGGTGTGGAGGCAACAAGGGAGCTCCGTAAGCTTGATATAGAATATTGTAAGAGTGTACCTGTTATAGCATTGACTGCAAATGCTATATATGGAGCAAAAAAAGAGCTGATGGATGCCGGTTTTAATGATTATGTTGCTAAGCCTATTGAGGTGGAGGAACTAGAGGCGGTTGTTTTGAAATATTTGGCTTAGGATGTTATTTAATGACTCGAAGAGACGTTAGGAGAGAAGAGGCTTATGTTTGATGTATTGGTATATTTACAAATTTTAGCAATAGTGTCAGCAGTGCTGGCTATGGTGTATATGTTTAGAGGGGGTTCAACATATACCCAGAGACTTATGCTTTGTTTTATGATTGCAGAGATGGTTCATAATGCAGGATATTTGCTTGAACTTTTCGCCAAGACACAGAGAGAAGCCATGATTGCTGTCAAGGTTGAATATCTTGGTAGTAGTGTGGTGGCTATATTTTTCATGATGTTTATAAATAATTATTGTGGAAAGCGTGAAAATATATTCTTTGAGCGCCTTATGTTATTGTGTGGTTGTGCAGTAATTATTATGGTTTGGTCAAGTCCTATGCATGAGTTATATTATAGGGATGTGAATTTTGTACATAGTGGTTTATATCCACACTTGAAACTTACCTATGGTCCTGGATTTTACTTTTATATGGTTACTTGTACCGTTATTCCTTGGGCAATTTCTGTTTATACCTTGTTTGCATCTTTAAGAAAAGAAAAGAGCAAAAAAAGAATAGGTAAATTATGGTTTATCATAGCTGGTGCAACATTTGAACTTTTTGTACTTGTTTTATATGTATTCAAATTATTTCCAGAGGGATATGATCCTACACCGGCGTCATTGGCTGTTATGTTCTCACTGTTGATAATTGTTGTATGGAATAGAAAAGATTTTGACCTCACAAGAATGGCTACAAATACGGTTTTAAATTCATTGGGAGACAGCATGATTACCCTCAATGAGAGCAGAAGAGTTCTCATGTTTAATAATGCGGCTAAGAATTTGTTTCCAGATATAGAGATACAAAAAAAAATAAAAACTGTGGAAAATTTCCCTGTGCAGTTACTTGAAGGAAACGGTCAGGAGAAGTTTCAGATTGGTGATAAATATTATGAAGGACATTTGCACATCTTGTATGATTACGAGCAGTCTGTAAGAGGATATACAGTTTTAATTGTTGATGTTACAAGCACATATGAATATATAAATGAGCTTAATGAAATGCGTAAGAAGGCGGAGGCTGCTAATCAGGCTAAGTCTAACTTCTTAGCGAATATGTCCCATGAGATTCGTACACCGATGAATGCGGTTGTAGGTATGAGTGAGCTTATAATTGAAGAAAGCCGTGGTCGTAAGGTTTATGGTTATGCCTGTGATATAAAGACGGCTGCGCTTAATCTTCTTTCTATTATTAATGATATCTTAGATTTATCTAAGGTTGAGGCAGGCAAGATGGAGCTTGTGGAGGATGAATACTTGGTTCAAGAACTAGTTCATGATACTGTAAGTTTGGTTAAAATGATGGCAGAACAGAAGTGTCTTAAGATGAAGACTGAGTTAGATGAAAATATGCCTAATAAACTGTATGGTGATGTAGGAAGAATTCGCCAGGTATTAATTAATATAATGAACAATTCAATTAAGTTCACTAAGAAGGGTTATGTTTCATTGGCTGTTTCTGGCGACTATATAGATGATGACATGGTGGCGGTTAAGTTTGATATTCAGGATACAGGAATGGGAATCAAGAAAGAAGACATGGCTCTTATTTTTGAATCATTCCAACAGCTTGATATGAACAAGAATCGTAAAATCGAGGGAACAGGTCTTGGACTTGCAATCACTAAGCAACTGGTAACATTGATGAATGGTGATATTCAAGTTGAAAGTGAGTATGGAAAGGGCACACGTTTTATCATTACAATAAAACAGAAGGTAGTGGATAAGGCTCCAATTAAGGATAAGCCAATTGTTATAGAAGAGATTCCTAAGAAGGAAAGCATGATGTTTAAGGCAAGTGATTTGCGTGTTCTTGTAGTTGATGATAATGTGATTAATCGTAAGGTTGCCATGGCAATGCTTAAGTCTTATACCACTAAGATTGATGAGGCCGAAAGTGGACAAGAGGCTATTAACTTAGTTAAGGAAAATGAGTATGACATAATATTCATGGATCACATGATGCCAAAGATGGATGGTATAGAGGCTACTAATATAATTAAATCTCAGTATGGTGAAATGGTTGATAAGACTACATTTATTGCTCTCACTGCAAATGCTATTCAGGGTGCAAGAGAAATGTATCTTGAGAATGGTTTCCAAGACTTCTTATCTAAACCATTTGAGAAGACTCAGCTTCATGAGGTTATAGAACGCTGGGTACCGGAAGAAAAACGTGAATACGAGGAATAAAGTGTGCAATTATTTTTCTTGGTTTGTTTTAATTTTACATAGGTAAATGGTTGAAAAAAACACAAAATATGTTATATTTAAAAGAGGTAATAAGTTGATTTAGGAGTTATAAATGGGAGAAACGTCAGTGATTGATTTTCGTGAGTTACAATTCCAACAAGAAGATTTAGAAGAGCTGATACAGCTGGAAATTGATTTTGTATTCCAGCCTATTTTTGATGCCAAGAATCTGGAGATTTCGGCTTACGAAGCATTGATGAGGCCTAAGGGAAAGACACCATTGACCTTGATTGACGAATACCAACGTATGGGCAAATTACATGTAATAGAGCTTGCAACATGTTTTGGGGCTACCATGGAATATAAGAGACGTGGATATAGCAAGGACTTGTGTCTTAACTCATTTCCAAGTGAAGTTATGAGTCGTGACCAAATAAAATTATATTTTCAACAGTTTCCTGAGATGGATGGTCGAATTGTTGTAGAAATGTTAGAGTACACAGAGCTCAACAAATATAAGTGGTCGGATAAGAAGGATGAGATTAGCTATCATGAGATGAGGGTTTCCTTGGATGATTATTCTACTGGCAATAACGACATTTCTGCAGTTGATTTCTTTTTGCCACATTATGTGAAATTTGATATATC
This sequence comes from Lachnospiraceae bacterium, assembly GCA_015057525.1. GTDB lineage: Bacteria > Bacillota > Clostridia > Lachnospirales > Lachnospiraceae > Coprococcus_C. Next base: position 153,564 of record SVEE01000001.1, read on the forward strand.
AATGATATCCAACGTACATAATGATGAGGCAAAACAGGCCAAAATCCATGAATTGGTTGAACAATTCCACGAGAGAGGAATTGAAGTAGTGGCTGAGGGTATAGAGACTGTGGAAGAACTGGAATATCTGAGAAAGAAAACAGATATTGATTATTTGCAGGGATTTTATTTGGCTATGCCAGCGTAATTTGAATATACTATAACAATGGTTCAGAGGAGGTAATTAGAATGAAATTTTATGTATGTGAACATTGTGGCAATATTATTGAGTATTTAAATCAGACTCCTGTGTCGGTTATGTGTTGTGGACAGAAGATGACAGAGATGGTTCCTGGTACTTCAGATGGTGCACATGAAAAGCATGTGCCTGTAGTTACCTTGAATGGTGATACTGTTACAGTTGAGGTAGGTTCCGTAGAACATCCTATGGTGGAAGCACATTATATTCAGTGGATTGTAATTGAAACTACTCGCGGAAGTCAGATTGCAAAATTAAAATACACAGATAAACCTAAAGCAGAGTTCAAACTTGCAGATGGTGAAGAGTTTGTAGCTGCATATGAGTACTGCAATTTACACGGATTGTGGCAGTCTAACTAAATAAAAAATTATGAACCTCGCAGACAGAAGGAAGCGAGGTTTTTTTTGTCTTAAAATATTGAGGGGGTTTTATCGGACTTATAGTTTGGTAAGATGGTTATAACAGGAAAATATACACATGATTAAAGGGAGGAAAAAATTATGAATAATAAGGATGATTCATTTGTTTCAGGTTTAGCGTTGGCATTGGCGTTTGTATTTATATGCTTGATAGTGGCAGGAGTAAATGGAAGTGAAGGGGAGAAATGTATCAAGGAGTATTGCGATAGAGGAAGAGAGGAAGGTGAGATATATTGTTATCTTCATAAACCATATAAACATAATTACAGCTATGATTATGATACTACCACAAGTAGTTCAGGTAATAGTTCAAGTAGTAGCTCAAGTAGCAGTTCCTATAAGCCAAGTAGCTCGTCTGCGTATGACTCCCATGTATCTTACGATGAGGGGTATGAAGCGGTGTATGAAGATGATGATTATGATTGGGACAGATACTATGAAGATGATGATTACGCAGCAGGGGTGGATGATGCTATGGATGAATTGGAGGTGGATTGGTAATGCCTTTTAAAATAGTGAGGAATGATATAACTAAGATGCAGGTTGATGTGATTGTTAATACTGCTAATGAGGAGCCTATTTATTCGTATGGTACCGATACTGCTGTATACGAAGCTGCAGGCGTAGAGGAACTTCTTGCCGAGAGAAGAAAGATAGGTGTATTGGATGCTGGGCAAGTTGCAATTACTCCAGGATTTAAGCTACCGGCAAAATATATTATTCATGCTGTTAGTCCATATTACATAGATGGGAAATCAGGAGAAGATAAGAAACTTCGTTCATGCTACGAGAAGAGTTTATATATGGCACTTGAGTATGGGTGTAAAAGTATTGCTTTTCCACTTATTGCAACTGGAAGTTTTCAGTACCCCAAAGCAGAAGGTATGGAAATTGCATTGAGTGTTATTCATAACTTTCTCATGAAAGAAGACATGATGATTTATCTCGTTGTATTTGATAAAGAAGCTGTGCGTTTGTCGGGCCTATTGTATGATGATATTGAATCATATATTGATGAAAATTATGTAGTTGAAAAAAGTTTATTAGAGTATGGGGATTGTTACAAGCTTGAAGATGAAAGTTATGACGAATATGAGGTGCATGAGAAAATACAAGCTAATCGTTCCTTAGATGATTTAATGAATAATGTTGGTGAAACATTCCAACAGATGTTGTTTAGGTTAATAAAAGAAAAAGGCAGAGATGAAGTTGAGGTATATAAGGGTGCATGTAAGGACAAAAAGCTTTTTTATAAAATCAGAAATAATGTAAACTATCAACCAACTAAACATACGGTGTATGCTTTTGCTATATCCCTAAAGTTGTCTCTAGATGAACTTAAAGATTTGTTGCAGACAGCAGGTTTTGCGGTTTCAAATAGTAACAAATTTGATTTGATAATGACCTATGTATTTCAAAATAAAATATATGATATATACAAAATTGATTGTATTTTATATGATTTTGAGGAAAAGCATTTCTTTGGTTGTGAATGATTTTAAAAAGTCGCTTTCCAAGCGACTTTTTTTATTTGTCAAAGTAGTATAGTGACAATACAAACAAATTGAAAGTGCTAGGGAGGTATAAGATTATGAGAAAAGGTTTAACAGAAATAGTTTTTATTTTGGACAGAAGCGGTTCTATGAGTGGGCTTGAATCAGATACTATTGGAGGGTATAACTCTCTAATATCTAAACAGAAGAAGGAAGATGGAGAAGCTTTCATTTCCACAGTGTTATTTGATGATAAAACAGAAGTGCTACATGATAGAGAGTCTTTGGAAAAAATTAAGCCTATGACGGAAAACGAGTATTATGTTAGAGGTTGTACAGCTTTGTTAGATGCAGTTGGTGGTGCGATTCATCATATTGGAAATGTTCATAAGTATTCAAGAGAAGAAGATAGACCAGAGAAAACATTATTTATAATTACCACTGACGGTTTAGAAAATTCTAGCCATAGATACACCTATGATAGGGTTAAACATATGGTGGAAAGACAAAAGAAGAAGTTTGGGTGGGAGTTCCTATTTTTGGGGGCAAATATTGACGCTGTGGCAGAGGCTGGTAGATTTGGAATAGATGCAAATAGGGCAACAAATTATGAGTGCGATAGTAAAGGGACAAAAGTTTTTTATGAAGCTGTTTGTTGTGCTGTATCTAATGTGAGGAATTGTGAAAATGTCGAGGAATTAGACGAATGTTTGTCAGGATGGGATACATCTATAAATGAGGATTATCAGGAAAGACATTACAAATAAAGAGGTGAATTTATGAACAAGAATATTTGGAAAGACGGAATAATGGGCCTTGTGGTTGGTGATGCATTAGGGTTACCTGTTCAGTTTTATGACAGAGATGAACTAAAATCAAATCCAGTGACAAAAATGGAAGGTGATGGAACATTTAATCTACCAAAAGGTAGTTGGTCTGATGATAGTAGTCTAGCTATTGCTACATTGGAAAGTATTAGAAGGAATAATGAGATAATAGCAGAAGACGTTATGGATAATTTTGTGAAGTGGTTATACGATGGTGTATTTACACCATATGGTCAGGCGTACGATATTGGTGAGACTTGCGAATATGCTATTGAAAAGTATAAAGAGGAGAGAAATATTGATACATGTGGAAAAGTAGGTGAACGTGCAAATGGAAATGGTGGACTTATGAGAATAATGCCAGTGTGCTTGTATGCTTATAAAAATGAGAAGAATGGGGGATTTACTGAGAAAGATGCTGTTGATATAGTACATAAGCTCACTGCTATTACACACAATCACAAAAGGGCTTGTATTGCCAGCGGTATGTATTATTTTATGGTTAAAGCTATTTTAGAACACTGTGGTAACCTTACTGAAGTATTACAATTTGGAATAGATAATGCTATGAGGTATTATGGAAAAGATAGCAATAATTATGAGGAACTTGGATATTATAAAAGACTGTTTTATTTGAACAAGTTTGTAGATACAAAGGAAGATGAAATCAAAAGCACAGGGTATGTATTAGATAGCTTGGAAGCTGCTGTATGGTGTTTGATAAACACTGATTCATATAAAGATTGCTTGTTGAAAACTGTCAATCTAGGAGATGATGCAGATACGGTAGGAGCCATTGCAGGAGGATTGGCAGGTTTATATTATGGATATGATTTGATTCCTGATGAATGGTTGGAGGCTATTGTGAAAAGGGAATGGATTGAGGAGTTATGTAATGAGCAAGTAAATTAGTAGATGGTCTTATTAATCTATGGTATATTTAATGTAATATGTAGAAAAATCAATAAAAGGAGGATTATATGAAACCAATTCTTATAAATGACATACTACATTTTGATGATACTGATTTGAAAAAGATAAAAATACGTTTTAATCAGCCTTCACAAAATGAAGATCCTTTACAGTTATATATAAATAATCATGATGATTTGAATACTAGATATTTTCTTTGGCGAGAGAAAATGAAATATTTCGATGAAGGACAGATTGGAATATGTTTGCTCAAATTGAAAGATGATCTATGGCTACTAACTACTATAAAACGTATAACTAAGAATTTGGATAAATTATATTCTGTTGGCTATGAAGCAGAAGAGCTTACAGAATATGAGCCTTATTTTGGTAGATTAGTTGTAAAGTTTCATAAAACATTTCAAAGTCAGATAGTGTACTATGAAAATGTACATGAAGAATTAGAGGTTGCGTATATTCTTTCCGATGTTTACGATGGTGAAGATTTTCCTGGATATGATAAGGTTAGAGTGTCGTATCAGCAACTAGCCAACATAATAAAAAATGGAAATAAAGATTGGATAACTGCATTGGAGAATCAGAAGGCCGTATATTTGATTACAGACAAGTCTAATGGCAAGTTGTATGTTGGTTCTGCAACAAGTGATAATGATATGTTACTGAGTAGATGGAAAACTTACATAGAAAATGGTCATGGTGGTAATGTCAGGTTGAAAGAATTAGTTGATAAAAAGGGATTTGATTATGTGAAAAAGAATTTTCAATATTCTATTCTGGAAAATTATAATGCAAAGGTTGATGATAGTGTAATACTGGAACGAGAGGCTTGGTGGAAGAAGACTTTAGAAACAGGGAAGTATGGATATAATGCTAATTGATGGGAAAACGAAGTAACGATAAGTGTTCTAAATGAAGAGAGGCTAAAGATGGAAGGCACATCAATTTGGCAGACGCCTGTATTCACTTATGAAAACTAAAATATCACTTACGTAAACCCTATTTACATTCAATATCCAAAAGGTATTATTAACTTGTCCGGACAATACAAATAGTATATACGGAAAGGACAAGGAGTGCTTGGTATTCTTTTTGAGCTCTTTCAATATTTAGTTAATTAATAAGAGCAAAAATGGACTTTTATCTTTCGTAATCAGATGTTATTTGGTATATTTATGGTAAATGATGTTTGATTGCGGAGGATAAAGTATTGCTTGCCTGTCTTGTTATATCTGATTTAGTACTTTTTTTGTCAATATTATTATTTGATAAAATCATATTTAAATTTAATGTAAAAAGAGATTCTTTAAACAAAATAAAATTGATGGTTGTAGTTGTCTGCGTGATAGGAATCTCATTAGCTATAAATATTAAAAAAAATTTAGTTCTTGGTAGTTTAATATATATAGCATTGGTGTGTGTGATAACATATATCATTTTTGATGAAAACTTTAAAACATTATTATTATCTTCGTTTTGGACAATTGGAATAATAGAAATGTTGGACAAAATGTCGGTAATTATTATTGATGTAATATATGAAATTACAGGTATTAGTAATATAGGCGTAGCAAAAATATCTAGGGCTACTATTATATTTTTATTCGTAGCAGTTGTAGGATTATTATATAACAGAAAATACAGTGAAGGGATAAAAACTATAGACAAGGGTAGTTTGGTCACTTTTACAGTATTAACCATTGTAGATACAGTTATTGTAATGGTAATTGCAAATATCATTGTTGTTGATAATGAACCTGAAAAACAAATTATATATTATGTTGCTTTTATTTTTGCGATATTCGGTTTGTATATTCAGCTAGGGGCAGTAATACTCGCATTAATGCAACGTAACATATACAAAGAAAGCCAGCAACTAACTGAAAAATATCTTGAGGAACAAAAGAGCCATTATGAATACTTAGAAAAGCGAGAGATAGAAACAAAGAGGTTTAGACATGATTTGAGAAGTCATATGGAGATGCTTTCAGTATTGGCAAAGGAACGCCGATATGATGAGTTCGACAAGTATGTGGAGGAAATCAATGTAAACATAGACCGTTTTGGTAATAATGTTACTGTTCAGAATGGTATAGTTGATGCGATTATAAATAAGTATTACTCGGAAGCTATTGCCAATAATGTTAATATGGAGGTTAAGGGTAGATTTCCTGGTGATTGCAAGATTGATGCATATGACCTTTGCACCATATTTTCAAATATATTGAGTAATGCTCTTGAGGCGACAATTGAAGCTAAAGAAAAATGGATTAGCGTGGAGTGTAGATATACCGGCGACAATATTTTAGTTGAGGTAAAGAATACATTTGATGATAAAAATACCGCTAGAAATGGTAAGATGCGAACACATAAGAAGGATGCAAATAATCATGGATTTGGTCTGGAAAATGTGAAGGATAGTATTAGAAAATATAACGGATTATGGAGTATCGATATAGAGCAAAATATTTATAAAATAACAATAGCATTTAATTATGTAAGACAGGAATGATTTTATGAGAATAGCAATAATTGATGATGAAATGCATTGGAGAGATACTACTGAACAGGTGGTGAGTCAGCACTATTCCAATGTGGAAGTTATTATAGATACATATGAGAGTGGAGAACAGTATCTAAATAGCAAAATTAAGTATGATATATCTTTTGTTGATATTGAGATGTCTGGTATTGATGGATTTGATACCATTGAAAAGGCACGAGTTTATAATCCAGATGGAATCTATATTATACTAACAACACACACAGAGATGAGTCGAAGAGGATATCTGGTAGATGCATATAGATATATTGATAAGATAAAGCTAGTAGATGAAATGACCGAGGCTATGCAGTCAGCAGAAAGGATATTAGGTCGAAATACGAAAATCGAAGTAAATATTATAGATGTTGGAATACGGAAAATAGTATTAAAGGATATTATATATATTGAGACAGAGAAGCATCATGTATTGATTCATACAAAAGAAAAAGATATACGATGCAATAATACCATGAAAGAGCTGGAAACTATTCTGGATGAGAAGTGGTTCTTTAGATGTCACAATTCATACATTGTTAATTTGGATGAGATAGCAAGTGTAGATAAGAAAATAATATACTTGAAAAATGATAATGATATCGACATAGCGCAGCGAAAAGCTGCGGAATTTAACAGAGCATATTTGAGAAGACAATTTGAGTGTGGAAATGCGTAGAAAAGTCGCCTATAGGCGACTTTTTTTGATACGCCAATTTATCACTTGTGCAAAATGAACTATCACTTATGTATGGGTTGTTGAGGGGTGTGTTATGTAAAGTTAAAATGTAAATATATGTCGAATTAGCGATGAGTAAATTTATAATGAATAAAAGAAAAATGTAGAAAACCAATAGTATGTGATTTACTGATAAGTTAAACGAGGTAATTGTAATTTAGCAAGAAAAATCACCAGTAAAGATTTAAAATTATTCGATATTAAATGGGATATACAATTTTATAATGGTGATAAAAGAATTTTATAGTACGAGGATATAAAAATGGAAAAGTATATAATTATATTTTTTATTTGTTACGTATTATGGCTGTTTTTTGAAGAAAAAATAAAAGGTTACATAGGTGAAAAAATAGTCGCAAATAGATTGGCAAGCTTACCTAAACAAAAGTACAGAGTACTAAATGATATATTGCTTGAAACAGAATATGGAACAACACAAATTGATCATATAGTTGTTTCTGTATATGGTGTATTTGTCATTGAAACAAAATACTATAAAGGTTGGATTACAGGAAGTGAATATGGTGATTATTGGACACAAAATATATACAGAAATAAATATAAATTTAGAAATCCTTTAAAACAAAATTATGCTCATGTTAAAGCGTTAGAAGATAAAATAGGGATTGAAGAAGAAAAATTCATTCCTATTGTTGCGTTTTCTACAAGAAGTACTATAAAAGTTAAATCTAAAAAACCTGTTGTTTACATTAGTCGGGTTAAAAGAGTAATAAAAGGATATCAGGATACTGTATTTCAAGAAAATGAATTGGATATGATGGTTGATAAAATATTGTCAGCCAATATTATATCTAAGGAAGCGAGAAAAGAACATGTAAAGCAAATTAAAACAAAAGTTAATGATAACAATGCGAAGATTGCGGCTAAAGTATGTCCAAGATGTGGGGGACAATTGGTTGAAAGAAATGGAAAGAATGGTGTGTTTATAGGTTGCAGTAATTTCCCTAAATGTAGATATACAAGAAATGGATGATAATGTTACGGCAACAAGTTGATTTTATGGAAAAGTGTGGAGAAATCAAGTGTTGTGGGATTTTGAGAGAGGATTTTTATACCAAATTTAAGCCTAAGGGAAAAGTTGATTGAGTTATGATGTGGCTCGAACGAAAAACAGTATGGGTAATATTTGCCCATAGTAGAAAGGGAAGATGCAAAATTTGCACCTTCGAAACATTAAAGCGTAAAAGATGCTTGTTAAAAGGAGATATTATAGAATTAAAATATTTTTAAGTATAATAAAGTTATAATTGATACGAAGGAGAAGAGTTATATGCGTGGGGAAAATAATAGATTGAGAGCGCAATTACGAGGAAGATTGTTTGAATTAGCTTTAATAAAATTGCTTGAAAGTAGTGATTTTGCCATAGTAGATCCAGTAAATGAAATGGATACACGAGTTAAAGAGTCTCGCGATGGTTTTATTGAATTTAAGGGAAGAGGTTGCTGGCATCAAATCGATTTGCCATTTGATTATAATCGCATAACACCATTTTCTTATCCAATGAGGTTAATTGGAGAACTCCTTATGTTATTTACAGTTATTAGATTGCATTGGAGCAATAGAGATAAGTCTTTGGTTTCAGAGACATTATATATAAAAGATGGTCCAATGACACTAGGAAGACAGTACTCAAAATTAGTGCCTTCTATCAGGAGTTTCTTGCAATATGCAAAAGAACAGAATAGGCCAATACATATCATGGGATGTGAGAAATCAGGAACATATTTTGAACATCTTAGTGCCATATCAAAAACTGTAGATTTAACAGATGGTAAAATGAAATATGCAGTTTTAAATCATGGATATATAAGAAAGGAAGTTCAAAGAGCACCAGACCATGTTAACCCATATGGGTCACGAACTAACTGGGGGGAAAAAGTATTTGTTGTTTTAGATAACAATACACATATGACATTAAATATGTCTACTGGTGAATATAATCCAGAAGATTTATTCCCGCGTGTTGAGGATATAATAGGATTAAAAAGGATATTAGCCACTCTGCCTTCATTAGTTAGTAGAAAATATGAAGGTGCACTTTATCCAATTGAATTAGTAAATGGAATTGCATCAATGTCAAACTATCCTTCTGCAAAAATATTGCAAGATTTTGTTAGGGATGCAATTCAATAAGTAATAAAGTTTTGTTTTTTTAGAGATAAATCACTTCTGGTCATAGTGACTAAGGATCAAGATTCGAATTTTAGGACATACCCTAAAGTGAACAGCCTGGATACTCAGCGGTTTTGTCGCCTAAGATTTGTACAACGTTAGACGTATCCTGTTACTTTTGTCAAACAATGGCGATGCCTATTACGGCGCCGAAAGGCACTGATTTTCAGATGTAAGTCTGGAGATTGGTGCCTTTTGTTATGAAACATTAGCATGTGTTAGTAAACGTCATCCTAGTTCGACGTCTCAATAAAAAATCTATTAATGTCGAAATGCGTATCGGAACCCTCTGCCCGTAGAAAAAATTGCGGATTTGGAGACAGAGTTAGGATGTCTAGTAGTGCAAAGATGAAACAGCACAAACTGAATAAGGAAATCGTGGGTGCTTCTGTGCGAAGATTATTGTGTCCGATAGGGATAGGGGAGATAAAGTGAAAGTTTCGAGATGAGTTTTGAAAAGAGGAAATGGCGAAATATGTAGTGAATAATATGGAGATTAATGGGAAGGGGTGGTATAATAATATGGATTCGGATAAAAGATATGTAGTAATCAAAAATGAACGAGGTAATGTGTATGGGTGACGATGCAAAACTTTATATGGAAATGCAGGAACCAGGAGTTTGGGACTGGGTTGAGCGTTATAATAGTAAATATGAATATGATGAAGATGATGAATTAGAATATGAAGAAGAAGTCGTTTTTAAAAGATATTTTTTAGTGGATTATGAAAATGTAAATCGAGATGGGCTTAATGGTGTAACCAAGCTTACAAATGAGGATTGTGTGCGTATTTATTATAGTGAAGCAGCAGAAACGTTGACATTTGGATTGCATAGGAGAATTAATGCTTCTAAAGCACATTTTGACTATATAAAGGTTCAAATGCCTATTAAGAATGCTGTGGACTGTCAGATTTTATTTGATATTCGTGATTTGTCCAAAGAGAATCGCCAGGCAGAATATTTTATAGTGTCTAAGGATTCGGATTTTGATAAGGCTGTTGAGGATTTTAAAGGAAGAAAATTAAAAGTCAAAAAAGTGGAGGAGATATGCAAGCTAACAGAGAAAAATGCTACTCCTGATCAAAAAAAGATAACAACCACTAATAATACTAAAGTTGCTAAAAAGAAATCTACAAATTCGTCTCAAAAAGATAAGAGAGAGGCACAGATTAGATCCTTTTTTGGACAACATTTTAAGAAAAAAATATATATTGAACGGAAAGAGGAAGTAATTGAATTGTTGTTAAAGGCAAAGACGAAACAAGAGGTTAATAATGGTCTTTTAAAGCATTTTGCAAATGAAACAGTAAGCACAATGTTGAAGACTTTAGAGCCATTAACAAAAGATTTACCCGGAAGGTAGTACATAGCTGTGTAATCTAGGCGATAGTAAAGCGAGGGGCATACCTTGCTACTGCATTTGATTTCATCTGGAATATCAAAATTGAATATTACTGAACAAAAGAAAGAAGAAATTCCCATGCGAAGAAAAGACAGAGAAATTACTGATAAAAAAAGAATTGAAGAGTTTATTGCCAAGGAGCAAATAATGCGAATTGCTTTTTATGATGATGGAGAAATATATATTGTTCCTTTAAATTATGGTTATTTAATGGATGAGCAATATACATTTTATTTTCACGGTGCAAAGGCAGGGCGTAAGTATGAATTGGCGAAAAGTAGACCGAATGTGGGATTTGAGATAGACGGAAATTATTCACTATTAGAAGGCGATGTGGCTTGTGAATTTTCTGCAACCTTCCAGAGTGTAGTAGGTACTGGAAAGTTCTCTTTAGTAGAAGATAATGAAGAAAAGATTATAGGACTTAATACAATTATGAAACAGACCACATCTAAAGCCGAATGGCATTACAGTGATGAAATGCTTGAGGCAGTGGCAATATTTAGACTAGATGTAGATAAACTGTCATGCAAGGCAAAATAGTATAACAGTGTGAGTTGGGTTGAAGTTTTAGGAGAATTTAGCAATGAAAATTTACGATATTTCCCAAGAAGTGTTCAGTTGTCAGGTGTATCCCGATGACCCGGCACCAGAGAAAAAGATAATTAAATCAATGGAAAATGGTGAAGTATATAATTTGACTACATTTAGCATGTGTGCCCATAATGGTACTCATATAGATGCGCCATTTCATTTTATTAAAGATGGAAAAACTGTGGATGAGATATGCTTAGAGGCATTTGTGGGAATGGCTTACGTAGCAGAACATCATGGGATTGTCACAGGCGATGATGCTATAAAAATAATTGAAAAAGCAAAAAAACAGAACCCAGAAGCGGCAAAACGAATTCTGCTCAAAGGAGATGTGGAAGTGTCATTGGAGGCGGCGAAAGTGTTTGCATCTTCAGATATTTTACTTCTGGGAAATGAACCTCAGACCATCGGCCCGCAAAATGCACCAATGGAAGTACACCTTGTGCTTTTGGGGGCTAATGTTATCTTACTTGAAGGAATTCGTTTGTCAGACGTGCCTGAAGGTATTTACTTTTTGAATGCAGCACCACTGAATTTATCGGGCGCGGATGGTGCTCCATGCAGAGCGATATTGATAGATGTTGGAAGATAAAATTCGATTTGTATAGGAGAAATATTGATGATACTCAATACAAATAGGGATAGGGGTGAATATGTACATGGATGAAAAATTTATTGAAATCATAGATGTTGATATACAGAAAGGGCATGAAATAATAGATAATAGACGAACTTCAGAATGTAATGAATTTCATGTACGTCTATTATCGAAATATACACCTATTATAGATGGGTTTGACAAGCATTTACGAGATTTGTTTTATGATAATGACAAAACATATTGTATGCAAAATATAAAGACAATGGTGGAAAAACTAGAACTGTTTGTCGCAATGGGATACAAAAATAGATATTCTGAAAAGATACCTCAAACTATAATAAACAATAGTAATTCAAATAATATTGATTTGTCTATTACATTTGAAACTGCAAAGAAACAAGTTGAAGAAATGTCAGCATTAACGGATTCTGAAGTAGAAGAGGTTTTGAAAAAAATAGATGAATTAAAAGAAATAGTTACTTCTAAAGATGGAAAAACAAAAAAATGGGAAAATGCTAAAGGTATTATCAAATGGATTGCAGATAAGGGTGTTGACATTGGGTTGATAATACTTCAATTATTATTACGAATTTAATAGTAGAATAATTACCAAATACCAAGTCTTTATTTGTTGGCAGAAATGAGAATTTTGTGCTTATTGTGGGAGATATACTTGTTTTTAGATACACCTTGTAAAATAAGGCTTATTTAATGATTTGCACAAATATTAGTATATCGACGGAATTAGTCAATATTTATGTTGGTGTAACATATAAAACCCTAAATTTCATAATTTTTTCGTTTAAGAAAATTTACTAAAAAATAGGATGCCACAAACGTAACACCCTAATCATTGTCTTTGTTGTTAATCCAGTCCTTCAATACCATATTGATATACTGACTGAATGACCTATCATCAGCTTCAGCTAATTCCTTAATGCTTTTGATTACATCTTCATCTAGTGTAATGCTAACTTTATCTTTTAATGGTTTCATTCAATCACCTGCCTTTTGTATAGCATACCACTTTATATGATAAAATATTGAAAGATAGGATAAAGTATGATAAAGTAAGATTGTGCAAGATGTTACACATATGTATGGTATAAGAAATAATACATATATAAAATTATTATAAGGGGATAAACGGATGAAAAAGATTAAATTGATTACTATTACAGTAGCGTTTGGATGCTTATTATTGGCTGGTTGTAAAAAAGAAGAACCTTGCAATCATACCTATAATAATGGAATAGTTAAAACAGAGGCCACGTGTGTTTCAGAAGGAGAAATGGTATATATATGCTCACTTTGTAATAAAGCAAAGTATGAAGCTATACCAATAACTGAACATAAATATGTTGAAAATATAGAAAAAAAACCAACAGAAACCGAAGAGGGTGAGAAAAAATTTGAATGTGAGATATGTAAGGATACATATTCAGAGAGCATACCTAAAATAGTTGTGGAACATAAATTAGGTGATAAGGAAATGCCATATAGTTTTGATGACACCATATATATAGAAAAAATGACTGACCTATATGATTATTATCATGGTGGTGCTACAATTAAATTGTCAAATTATGATAAGGAAAAACATACATTTGAGTTAAATATTAAACTTGATGACACTGGCGAGCAGGGAAGTATAGAACCATTTGGTGATTATGCAATAATTGTCACGTATGTGAGCGAGAATTATGAAGACATAGGATTTACAACTGATACTACGGATCCAAATTGTATGGATTTGTTATATTGTGAAAATCTGTCTTTGCACGCAGGTGGAGAGGGAGATACTTATATTTTTTCATATAATATAGAAGAATCTGGAGAAGAACCAAAGTATATTACTTTTTATACATATGATTATGATGATGTAGAAAACTGGGTATGGGTAGAATTGCCTAAATAAAGAGCGTTTACGAAGAAATTATCAAAAGGGCAGAAGAAAAAATTTAATAGAGCTCAAACTCATATATGGCGTTCTGACAAATAGAGCTGTTGGGACGCCATTTTTATTTAAAAAATCGATTTGAATATTTTTGTCAAATATGTCAAAAATATTCAATAAATAATTGATTAGATACACCCATAGGTGTATAATAATCTTGAATAAAATTGTCATTAGTGTCAAAAATATTCAAGAAGGAGTTTGCTATGAACATTAATCGAGATAAGTATTTAAATGATTTAGTTAATAGAATGCATAACGGCATGATTAAAGTGGTGACCGGAATCAGAAGATGTGGAAAATCATATTTGATTTTTACGATCTTTAGAAACTATCTGTTGGAGCAAGGTGTAGATGAAAAGCATATCATCTCTATTGAGTTGGACCAGCGAAAAGATAAAAAATATCGTAATCCGGACACTATTTTAGATTATATAGAATCCCGTATTGTAGATGATAAGCAGTATTATGTTTTATTGGATGAAGTGCAGTTGTTGGAAGAATTCGAAGAGGTACTCAATTCATTGTTGCATATTAAAAACGTGGATGTGTATGTAACCGGAAGTAATTCTAAATTTCTTTCAAAAGATGTTATTACGGAATTTAGAGGTAGGGGCGATGAAATTCATATTTATCCACTAACTTTCAAAGAATTTATGCAGGTATATGAAGGCGATATCTATCATGGCTGGGCAGAGTATGTAATTTACGGTGGTTTACCCCTTACTGTAACTATGAAGACAGAGGAACAAAAGATTAATTATTTAACCAAATTGTTTGAAGAAACGTATTTGATAGATATTATTGAGAGACATCGAATTGACAAAATACAGGAGTTGGAGGATTTGGTTAATATTCTTGCGTCAGCAATAGGTTCACTTACCAATGTACCCAAGATTGAAGCGACTTTTAGAAGCGTAGTACAGTCAAATATCAGCGGCAATACCATCAGACAATATATTGAGTATTTGGAGGATGCTTTTGTCATCAACAAAGCAAATCGTTACAATGTAAAGGGAAGAAAATATATAGGAACACCTTTGAAGTACTATTTCGAAGATGTCGGTCTCCGTAATGCTAGATTGGGTTTCCGTCAAATTGAAGAGACACACATCATGGAGAATATTGTTTATAATGAGCTTAGGAGTCGTGGATACTCTGTGGATGTCGGAGTTGTAGAAAAGAGAGGTGTAAACCGGGAAGGAAAAATGGAAAGAACCTATTTGGAAATTGATTTTATAGCGAATCTTGGAAGCAAGCGTTATTATATCCAATCAGCATTTAGTATGCCGACGGAAGAAAAGAGATTGCAGGAGAAGGCTTCACTGGTTAATGTGAATGATTCGTTTAAGAAGATTATTCTGGTTAAGGATGTTATGAACGTGACGAGAGATGAGGATGGAATTACAACGATGAGTATTTATGACTTTTTGATGAAGGAGAATAGTTTGGAGTTGTAATAAGACCTGAAAATGAGAGGAGTTATAAAGGAGAAAAATTTATGATAAAAGTATTATTTATCTGCCACGGCAACATCTGCCGTTCGCCAATCGCTGAGTTTGTCCTCAAGGACTTAACAAGCAAACTCGGCATAGCAGACCAATTTTATATAGCTTCAGCTGCGACAAGCACGGAAGAAATCTGGAACGGGGTAGGTAATCCTGTTTACCCACCAGCCAAGGCTGAACTTGCCAAGCATGGTATTTCCTGTGAGGGCAAGAGGGCAGTTCAGCTAAGGAAGGATGATTATAGCAAATATGATTTGCTTATAGGCATGGATTTTGCTAATATTAGAAATATCAATCGTATTATAGGCGGTGATCCTGAAGGTAAGGTTAAGCTTCTCTTAGAATACGCAGGTATGTGCAGAGAGGTTGCAGACCCATGGTACACAGGCAAGTTTGACGTGACCTACCGAGATGTTTTAACTGGATGTGAGGCTTTACTTGAATATCTTAAAGTCAATGGAATGATAAAATAAACTTATTGATTAATAAAAAACAATAAAATTTAATTATAAAAAATGTGAGCTAAAATCAATGAGATAATGTGCAATACAAACCACAAAGGGGGATTATTATGGGTAAATCAAAAGAAAAACCACAAGACAAGCCAGCTAAGAAGAAACGCATTTTGCCGGTACTATTTATATTGCTTCTTCTTGTGGCAATAGGAGCAGGAGTATACTTTTTTGTACTTAAGCCAGATGATGAATCAGACAATAAAAAGGAAAACAAAGACACTCAGGAATCTCAGGAGCAACAAGATTCTGATGAAGGTACTCCAACTGATGCATCAACAGAAGCCGCAAGCGATGACACTATAGCTACAAATACGGATTCCGAGACAGATACATCTGATGAAGATTCTATTTCAACAGATAATAATTCTCGTAACTTCGTTTATAACATTGATATAAATACTGTGACTCATTCTGACTTTGAGACAGGTAAGTTCTACGGTTCTTGCGATGTTCTTACCATGACAGGCGATAATTATCCTGAACTTACAACAGCCATTAATCAATCCTTCACTACATTTTATGCAGATTACATGGCTCAAAAAGCTGATTACATAGCAGCTTCTGCAAGTGTACCAGACGGTGAAATGTATTATTATTTATATAAGAGCGTTATACCAATGCGTGCAGATGAGAAGATTTTCAGCTTCCAGAAAAAAGAGGTAAGCTACAACGGTGGTCAGACAGAAAATATATCTATTTATGGCATAAATTATGATGTAAAAACTGGTAAGAATCTTGGCCTTGGCGACTTAGGTAATATTGAGGCTGATATGCAAATTTACATGGTGAACTTCGTCCGTGACCACAATCTGTCTTCTGTAGTAGGTGAAACTTTCGCTGATGATTTATCTGCTCTTATGGAGGAAGACCCAGCTGGCCTTCCTTGGATGCTTACAGGCGACGGCATTTACGTGATATATCAGGTAAACTACAATCAGGGTTCTATAGATATGGTAATTCCATATAATGCACTTCCTGGATTTAAGGAGGAGTATCTTCCTGATGATTACAGCTTCACTCTTATTCCAGAGTATGGATGTCAGGATGACGAACTTACTGAATTTGGATATTACACAGACTTAAATAACGACGACATAAATGAATTCCTTAAAATCGATTACGTTTATGATGATTTTGGAAGTGGCAATGGCTTGGATGTACACATTGATAATGAAGTCTATGAAGTAAGGGATATTATATTCTATGATATTGATCCATATTTGGTTAGAACTTCAGATGGTGAAATGTATCTTATAATCACTTCGCATTATGACGGTGATACCAAGGGGGTTCATTTATATAATATTTCCATGGATGGTGTAGAAAAAATTTCAAATACATATGATTCATCCATAGATTATATTTATCTTGATACTATTGTTATGAATACTAAGATTGATAGGTTGGGTACGTTCTTTGCAACCAGAGCTTATGTAATTGGAAGTGAGGGCTTTGAACCTATTGATGCAAGATATGATTACAATAACGGAGAAGATGTTGAGAACAGACGTTATGCTGTTGTTAAGAAACCAGTCAAAGTTAAGCTTATGCAGGGAGACAAGTTTGTTGAAACTGAGCTTGATGAAGGAACTGTTCTTTATCCTGCGAATACAGATAATGAGTCTGTAATTGGATTTTATCTTGAGGATGGCACGTATGGAGAACTTAATTTTACTATGAGCCCTGACCGTATAACCATGCTTATTGATGGAGAGCCAGACTATGAGATATTTGACAATCTTTTCTATGCAGGTTAATTATGTTAACCAGATTCAATGACTAGTTTAGACGAGGTAATATAGTTGAAGATAATAGTTGCAATAGATTCATTTAAAGGAAGTATAACATCTTATGAGGCGGGAAATGCCATTAAAGCAGGCATTTTAGAGTCCTGCCCTGATGAGAATATAAAAGTGTATCCTGTTGCAGATGGAGGAGAGGGAACCCTTGAGGCTCTCTCTTTTTCATGTTGTAATGAGAAAAATATTCCAGACGAGAATGTGGTTATGTCACAGGAGGTAAATGTTACAGGACCCCTAGGAGATAGAATTTTAGCAAAGTATTATATTTTATGTAAACCAAAAAGTCATGCACAATATGGTGAAGACATGGAACGCAAAGAGGATAAAATGTACTCATCAGTGCAACATAAAACCGCCATTATAGAAATGTCATCTGCAGCGGGGCTTCCTCTTGTTCCAGAGGATAAACGAAATCCTCTTCACACAACTACCTATGGTGTAGGAGAAATGATACGATATGCCATAGGCAAGGGATGTAGAGATTTTATTATAGGTATAGGTGGCAGTGCTACTAACGATGGTGGAATTGGAATGCTTCAGGCACTGGGATATAGATTTGTAGATGCTAAGGGTAATGATGTGCCTTACGGTGGGGCAGGCTTGGAGCAGTTGCAGGATATTTATTTTGAGGATGCTATGTATGAACTGTCTGGCTGTACCTTTAGAGTGGCGTGTGATGTAACAAATCCTCTCACAGGAAAAAATGGTTCGAGTTATGTGTTTTCTCCTCAGAAAGGGGCAACTCCTGACATGGTTGTGAGAATGGATAATGCCATGACTAAATACGCTAATTTAGTTGAACATGTGGCTATGTGTGACATAGGTGCTATACATGGATTATGGTCGAGAAAATGTGAAGAACTAAGTAGAAATAACGATAAAAATGTGGTGGTAAACCGTGATTATCCTGGAGCAGGAGCAGCCGGTGGCCTAGGCTACGCATTTCTCATGTTTCTCAATGGAACTCTTGAATCAGGCGTGGATATAGTGTTGTCAGAGCTTGGTATAGAAGAAGATATTAAGGATGCTGATTTGGTCATAACCGGTGAGGGCAAAATTGACAGTCAGTCTATCAATGGTAAAACACCAATAGGTGTGGCTCGTCTTGCCAAGAAATATGGAAAGAAGGTTATTGCCTTTGCTGGGCTTGTGGATGATTCATCCAAAAGTTTAACAAAGTTGGGCTTGATAGATGAAATATACGAGGTGGACAGAAAGGGCATGGATTTGCAGGATGCCATGAAGCGGGATAATGCCATAGCTAATCTGAAAGATACGGTGAAGGATATTTTCACTTCAAATATAAATTAAAAAAAGGATTGTAACTTTGATACAAGTTGAGTAAAAAGTGATATAATCATCAAGTGGTAAATAGTGTGTAAAATTTTTTAAAATTAGACATATATAATCAAAACATAAGATTAAACCCAGGGAGGAAAATGTTATGAATCAACTTTATGGAGAAATTAATAAATTAAAACAGGGCAATTTTCAGGATTATGAAACTTTCTACAATTTAACATGCCAATACATTTACAAAATAATCAAGGATATTGTTGTTGATGACAATGCAACTGCACAGGTGCTTACTGCTACATATAACCAGATATATCAGACAATAAACAACCTTACAGACAACAGTTTGTTTTATATGTGGGCTGGACGTATTGCCACAGATGAGAGTCTTAAATATGTGAATGCTACCGGCAATATGTCTGTCAAGTTTGAGCCTGTAGGCGAGTTTTATGCATATCAGACGATATTTGATGACAAGGAAGCATTTGTTCCTGAAAATGTTTTGAGTGATATGGAAATTCAAAGAGTGATTCAGAATACGATAGATGGTTTATCTATTGGGTACAAGATAGTTCTTCAGTGTTTCTATTACGAGGGAATGTCTATTAATGAGATTGCTAAAAAATTAAATATTACTGAGGAGCAGGTGAGATATGCGGTTGGCTATATTAAGTCAATATTTAGAAATATAATCAATTCTGTGCCATTTAATAATAATACCAAAATGTACAGCCTTGCCCAAATTCCAGTCTTTTGGATTATATTTAAGAATGTACTTGATTATGCAACAATGGGAGTTGTTGGAGGTGTGGCTACAGGCGGTGCTGTTGCAGGCACAGCTGCCATGACAGGCGGTAATATGGCTGGGGCAGGTGCCGCAGTAGGTGGTTCTGCAAGTGGCGGAGCTGCTGTTGGAGGAATGTCTGCAAGTGGTGGAATAACAGCTGGTGGAGCAGTATCTGGAAGTGGTGGAATAACAGCTGGTGGTGCTGTAACAGGAGGCGCAGCAGGAGGTGCCACAGCAACAGCCGGTGGAGCGGCAGGAGGTGCAGTTGCAGGCAGTGGAGCAGCTGCAGCAGGCGCAACTGGCACAGGTATCCTTGCAACAATTGGAGGCAAAATAGCTCTTGGTGTTGCTGCAACAGCGATTCTTGCTGTAGGTGGAGTAGCAATACATAATGCTGTGACAGAAGATGATGACGATGATAATGATAATGACGTTACAACTGAGCAGATAAGTGACGCAAGTGATACAGATGCTACACCAACAGACTTGGTTAATGAAGAAACAACAGAAGAAGTTGAACAAATTTTAGCATATGTTGAAGCTGAAGAGATATATGATATTGATATAAATAGAACTCATACTACAGATCCCAATTCAACTACGTTTTGGGCTTATTGTGATAGAATATATGTGGAAAGCACTGAGTATCCGGATTTGGCAAATAGTGTAAATACGTGGTCAGATGAATCTTATCTTCAATATGAAACAGATCTTCCAAGCTACATTGATACAGCTATTCTTATGGAGGAAAATGGTACCGATTATGGTACATATTTAGTGAGAGGATATTCTGTGGCTAGAGCCGATGATAGTGTGTTAAGCATAAAATGTAATAATGATTCTTATATGGGTGGTCCACATGGATATTTTTGGATTGATGGTGTAACCTTTGACACCCAGACAGGTCAAATTCTTAAATTAGATGATTTAGGTGATGTTAAAACTGACTTAGAAACATATATTACAAATTACATAGAAAGTACTGAAGACACTGAATACATGTATATGGAAACAATATCTGAGTATATTCAAAATGATACTCTTTCTTGGTTTTTGACAAGTGAAGGTGTATATGTTGTATTTAATGCCTATGATTTAGCGGCATATGCTATGGGTTCTTTCCACATTGTTGTTCCTTATGATAAATTACCAGGAATGAATGAGAAATATGTTTTGAATAACAAGTGCGGATTAACACAGCATTCAGGATATAGAGGATTAGCAATTGATATAGATAATGATGGTGCTACTGAATATACAAATTTTGAACAAACGGGTTATGATGAAAGTGCTTCAGGGTATACAGGAATGGACGTTATTATAGGCGACCAGACATTCTCAATAACAGGATTAAATACATACCAAACATGCGTTAAATATGTTTATAAAGCAGCAGATTCAACACGTTATCTCATTTTATCAACCATTAATGATGCTGGTGTTGGAACAATATATTTATATACATACACCAAAACAGGGGTTGAATATTTGCATCAGATAGATGGCTTTGAGCTTGGCTATATGGTTGGTGATACGCTACATCTTACAACAAGCATTAATTTACTTGGCTCATATCAGGCAGAAAGACTCTGTAAAATCGAAAATGGACAGTTTGTATTTGTAGACGATAGATTTATACTTGACAACAGTCAAAACAACCCAGGAAGAAAGTCTGTTACAACCAAGGATGTGTTGGCGGTTAAGCTTGCGTCAGATGGTTACATGGTAGATGGTGAGCTTGCAAGTGGAACAGTTATATATCCAGCTAACACTGATAATGCAACAGTTTTAGGCTTCTACCTTGAAGATGGAACCTATGGAGAAATTTATTTTGAAACTACAGACAGTGGTGTACTTTTCGACGGAAAAACAGAAGCAGAATTATTTGATAACATAGTATATTAGGAGTAATTCTGCACAAGTAATAGGAGGACATTAATATGAACAATCAGCTTGAATTAGAAATACAAAAGCTAAAACAGGGAAATTTTAATGACTATGAAGCTTTCTATAATTTAACATGTCAATACATTTACAAAATAATCAAGGATATTGTTATTGATGATAACGCAACTGCACAGGTTGTCACAACCACATATAATCAGATATATAACACAATAAATACTCTTATGGATGATAGTTTATTCTATATGTGGTCTGGACGTATTGCTACAGAGGAAAGTATTAAATATGTAAACTCTACAGGCACTGTGCCCATGGAATTTGAGACTGTAGGCGAGCTTTACGCTCATGATAATATTTTTCAGGACCAGGAAGCATTTATACCTGAGAATGTTTTGAACAATATGGAAGTCCAGAGAGTAATTCAGAACACCATTGATGGCTTAGCTGTTGGATATAAGATTGTTCTTCAGTGCTTCTACTACGAGGGAATGTCCATTAAGGAGATTGCGGAGAGATTAAATATTACTGAGGAGCAGGTGAAATATGCTGTAGGATATATCAAGGCAATGTTTAAGGACATAATTAATTCTGTACCATTTAATAATAATACCAAAATGTACAGCCTTGCCCAAATTCCAGTTTTTTGGATTATATTTAAGAATGTGCTTGATTATGCCACTATGGGAGTAGTTGGTGGTATTGTCGCAGGTGGTGCTGTTGGTGGAACAGCTGCCGTCGCAGGTGGTGGACAGGCTGCTGGAACTGGTGCTGCTATAGGAGGTTCAGCTGCAGGAAATGGAATCTCGGCAGGAAGTGGTATGGCTGCTGGAAATGGAATCTCAGCAGGAAGTGGTATGGCTGCTGGAAATGGAATCTCAGCAGGAAGCGGAGCTGCAGCAGGTGGTGCAGTTGCAGGTAGTGGAGCAACTGCTGCAGGAGCAACTGGCACAGGTATCCTTGCAACAATTGGAGGCAAAATAGCTCTTGGTGTTGCCGCAACAGCGATTCTTGCTGTTGGTGGTGTAGCAATACATAATGCTGTCACAGAGGATGAGGACAATGATAACGATATTACAACTGAGCAAATTAGCAACGCGAGTGACACAGACGCAACTCCTACAGATATGATTGAAAATACAACAGAAGAAATCACAGAGGAAATTCCAGAAGTGGTATATAAGGATGATGCCCAGTATACATTTAAAGAGAAATCTGTAAGCCAAAATAAAGACAATGTAGGTGGATTTCAATTTGATTATCTAACTGTTGAAGGCGAGGGCTACGAGGCGTTGACTGCATCTGTTGATAGTTGGAATGAAGAAATGATATTACAGTACAACGACAGATTTGATACGATTTTTGCGCAGTTTAGTAGTGGTTGGCATTTCTATACTGACAGCTATATTGTAAATAGAGCAGATGATAGAGTGTTAAGTGTGGAGGTTTTTGAATCTTCATATCAAGATGAGGTTAAGGAATCGGTTATTTCTACAGCAACATTTGATGTTGTCACAGGAGATAGATTAAGTATAGATGATTTAGGTGATGTAAAGAGCGATATTAAGGCGTATGTTCTTTCGTATATTAATACAAATAATTTGGCGGTTAATTTAGATGCAGATTATGAAAGTAAGTTGGATGCTGTTTTAGATGGAAATTTAAAATGGTCTTTGTGCGGTGAAGAGTTAAAGGTTGTATTTAAAATTGGTGATTTGGGTTCTTCTGATGCTAGCTTTTTCGTAGTATATATTCCATATGACCAATTGCCAGGATTGGAAGACAAATACATAGGAAGTGTGGAAAATTACTACACAGTTCTCAATGAGAATGAAGTACATTATCTTGACTTAGATGACAATGGAACTGATGAAGAAGTAAAAGCGTGGATTATTAAAGAAGAATATGGAAATACAGGATTTTATATTACTATAAATGGTAATACCTATAGCTCGTCAGTTATGCATTTTTACGTACAGGAAATGTACGCATACAAGGTGAAAAATCAAGGGTATATACTCATTCTTTCTACAGTGGGGGATAGTGATTGGCGTAATCTATATTTTTATAATTTGACACCTAGTGGTGTTACACTTATTTGCGAGCAAGAAGGAGGAGTAGATGATTTCATTGGGAACTACGCACATGTTTCTGATAGAATACATTGCTTTGGCTCATTTAGATACACTGTAAATACAATGATAACATCGACAGGTTATAGTATTATAGATGACAGATATTCTTTCAATGTAGCTGAGAATCTGGCAGATGAAACTAGATGTCCAATAGCTAAGCAACCTGTAAATGTGAAGATAATGCAGAATGGGACTCTTGTGGATTACGTTCTTCCTGTAGGAGCTAAGATATATCCTGTAAATACAGATTTATCTAAAACAACGCTTGGGTTTTACTTAGAGGATGGTACCTATGGAGAATTAACATATGAGCTTATAGACTATACGAGATATATAAATGGAGTTTCGGAGCATGAATTATTTGATAATCTCATATACGTAAGTTAATTTTGTTATAGGATTTGATGGAATTTATTACCTGACAATGGTATAATTAATGTGCTATGAGTCAAGACTTATAGAAATAAAAGAAAGGATAGGTATTACTATGGAATTAAAAGGATCAAAAACAGAGAAAAACTTACTTGCAGCATTTGCAGGAGAGTCACAGGCATCAACAAAATACAGATATTATGCGTCAAAGGCTAAGAAGGACGGATACGTACAGATAGCTAATATATTCGAGGAAACTGCTAATAACGAGAAGGAGCATGCTAAGATTTGGTTTAAGCTTTTACATGGTGGAAGCGTACCTTCAACTGTGGAGAATCTTAAGGATGCGGCAGCAGGAGAGAACTATGAGTGGACAGATATGTACGCTGAGTTCGCTAAGGAAGCTAGAGAGGAAGGTTTTAATGATATCGCAGCACTTTTTGATGGTGTGGCAGCGGTAGAGAAGGAACACGAGGAGAGATATAAGAAGCTTCTTGCTAACATAGAGGGAGACTTAGTTTTCTCTAAGGATGGCGATGTGATTTGGCAGTGTATCAACTGTGGACACATTTGCATCGGCAAGAAGGCACCAGAGGTATGTCCTGTATGTGCACATCCACAGAGCTACTTCCAGGTTAAGCCTGAGAATTATTAAAACATTTAAGGAAAATTTAATAATTGGTATAATATTATACAAGCAGAAAGATAATTATGGAGGTCTGATATGTATTTCAAGATTTTAAAACGTAGTTTAAAAAGTAAGAAATCCATCAATTTCATTCTGCTTGTTTTTATTTTGCTCGCAGCTATGTTTATTGCGGGCAGCGTGAATAATTTGATATTAATCACAGGTGGAGTTGATTCTTACTTTGAGTTGGCAGGAATGGACGATTACATCATTATATCAAGCATGGGAGGAAGAATAGAGGAGCCTCTTGAGAGTGATATAGCGATAGAAGAATTTTTAAAGAGTAATCAGTACATAGATAACTATACTGTGGATGATGTAGCGTATGCAGGCGGTGGACAGGTATTTAAGGATGACGATACAGAATTTAGTTTGAATGGACCAGTTGTCATTTCAACTTGTACTATCCAACAACAGAAATTCTTTGATGAAAACAATAATCAGATAACTAAGATTAATGATGATGAAATTTATATTCCGTATAGAGAATTTGAAACTAATGACATAAGCATTGGAGATAAAATATATTTTGTAATGTCTGATGATTCTCATATAGAACTTACAGTGGCTGGTATTTCTAAGGATGCAGCACTTGGTGCTGATATGATGGGAACTCACAGATTTTTGATTAGTGAAAATAACATGAATAAAATCTTTGCTGATAAAGAGTATTTATACAGTAGATTTTTCTCAATAGAATTAAATGATACAGAGGCTTTTATAGAAGAATATCAAAGCAAAGAAATGTCAACTTTATTTGCAGACAGAAAAGAGACTTTCAAAATAACATACATAATGGATATGATTATAGCGGCAATATTTATTGTTGCATCCATTTTACTTGTTATCATTTCCATTGTAATACTTAGATTTACAATTATATTTACTGTAAATGAAGATTACAAAGAAATCGGAATAATGAAAGCAATTGGTATTGGTGATACAGGAATCAGAAAGCTGTACATCACTAAATATGCTATCATAGCTATTATTGGTTCGATTATAGGTTTTGGAGCAAGTATACCGTTTTCTAAGGTACTCATGAAGCCTGCTTTAAAAAATATGGTGGCAGACGATGGTGGTAGTAATATTTTCTTGCAGCTTGTGATATGTGTTTTAGTAGCAGTTGTAGTTATACTTTTTGCTTACTTAAGCACAGGTAGAATCAAGAAGATGACGCCTATGGATGCCATAAGAAGTGGAAATAATGGTGAGAGATTTAATAAGAAGAGTACATTTAAACTTAGTAAATCAAAGTCTAAGGCAACAAGCTTTATGGCAGTAAATGATGTACTTAACGAAAAGAAAAAGTATCTTATACTTTTCCTGGCAACTATCGTTGGAATATGGATGGTTGTAATGCCGATTAACACAATTAATACCCTTAATTCAGAGAACCTTGTTGAGTGGTTTGCCATGCAGAAGAAAGATGGTATTATTTCAAGTGACACAGAATATTACGAGATAGTATTAGAAGGTACTAAACAGGTATGTTATGACTGTATTGATAAATATGAAAAGCTTTTAGAGGATAACGGTTATGCAGTTAAGGATGTATCTATAGAAATAGGTGTAAGCTCAGTAAAGTTTATTTTTGGAGATAAATCAACAAAAACCATGGCATTTCAAGGCTTTGGAAATGATATAAGTAAATATGCCTACACAGAAGGTGTAGCTCCAAAATATGAAAATGAAATTGCTATAACTCATGTTGTAGCCGAGAGACTTGGTGCAAAAATAGGAGATACAGTTTATGTAAATATAAAGGGTGAAGATAAGCCTTTTGTTATAACTGCATTTTTCCAGTCTATGAATAACATGGGTGAGGGAGCAAGATTTTCAACTGAAGTTGACCTTGATTACACCATGATAAACTTTGCAACAGGTGTTCAATTTAATTTTGAAGAAGAGTATTCTGATAAAGAAAAAGAAGAACTTATTGAGGAGATAGCAGAAATTTTGCCTAAAGGTTGTACTATTGATAGCTCGAAAGGAAGTTTGAATAGTATGTTAGGTGGAATTGCAGACAGACTCATTCCAATAAAATATGCAATGCTCGCTGTGGTAACACTTGTCAATATTCTTATTGTTATGCTTATGCAGAAGATGTTTATTCTCCGTGAAAAGGGAGAGATGGCAATGCTTAAATCTATCGGATTTGCTAATAAGGATATTATTAATTGGCAGACAAAGAGAATTGCTATGGTTATTTTCTTAGGTGTAATCGTTGGAACACTTACCGGAACACCATTTTCACAAATCACTTCAGGTCAGGTGTTCAAGTTTATGGGAGCAAGTAAGATAACCTTTGATATAAATGTGTTAGAAGTTTACATAATTTATCCTCTTGCCATATTTGCGGCATCGGTATTAATGTGTATGCTCACAATGCTAAGTGTTAGAAAGATAACTGTTAATGATATGAATGAGATAGAGTAATTGTTGGTGGCAGATGACATGAGATGCCAGAGATTGAAGATGGCAGAATACATATGATGCCAGGAATATAGGAGGAATAATTATGGCAACAGCTTTAAATGTAAGGGATTTATGTAAGACATATATAACAAATAAGAGACAGAACAATGTTCTTAAGAATGTTAATTTTAAGATAGACGAAGGCGAAATGGTGGCAATTATGGGCCCATCTGGTTCAGGTAAGTCTACACTTTTATATAGCGTATCAGGCATGGATAGACCTACAGCGGGAGAAGTATTTCTTGGTGAACAGAAAATAACTGATCTTAGTGAGAAGGAGCTTGCTGATGTAAGACTCGATTACATGGGATTTATTTTCCAGCAGATGCATATGCTCAAGAATTTATCTGTGATGGATAACATTTTACTTCCAGCGTATCAGTCTGAGAAGAAGGATAGAACAAGAGAAGAGATAAATGCATATTGCAAAGAGCTTATGAGAAAGCTTGAGATAAGTGAGCTTGCAGATAACGATATAACAGAGGTGTCGGGAGGTCAGCTTCAGCGAGCATGTATTTGCAGAAGTATGATTAATAATCCTAAGATACTTTTCGCTGATGAGCCAACAGGTGCATTAAACAAGAGTGCAGCTAACGATGTAATGCAGGAGCTTATTAAGCTTAATCAGGAAGGTACAACAGTTATGCTTGTAACTCACGATATGAAGGTTGCAGCAAAATGTAGTAGAATAATGTATATAGAAGATGGTAATATAAAGGGAGAGCTTACACTTGATAAGCTTGATGATATAAGCAACGCAGATGAAACTCAGAAGCTGTTTAAGGAACGCCAGAAAAAAGTAAACAACTGGTTATCAGACATGGGATGGTAGAAAAGTGCTGTTTGGCTGCATGTTTTGGGTCTGAGATTCCCCAAATTTAGTATAGACCCAATAATTTGAGTTTAATTATGAGATGTTTTATGATGTAGTACCAAAAGGAGAAAAATATGGCAGACATAATAGTAGTAGAAGACAATGAAGAAATAGGAGTTCTGCTTCAGGACTTTCTTATTGCTGAGGAATATGATACATATTTAGCCACAAGTGGAGAGGAAGCCCTTGAGGTGTATGAATCGGAAGGTGCGAAGCTTCTTGTTCTTGATATAATGCTGCCAGGAATAGATGGCTTTGGTGTGTGTAGCAAAATTAGGGAAAACTCCAACACACCTATAATAATTGTCTCTGCCAAGAATGATAAGGATGACAAGTTAAATGGTCTCATGCTTGGAGCAGATGACTACATAGAAAAGCCATATGACATAGACATTTTAATTGCTAAGATAAATGGAATATTTAAGAGAAGATATTCTACTGACGAGATTGTTTGTCAGGATATAAAAATCGATAAGGTGGGGCATCAGGTATATAAGGCCGGTACGGAAGTTCCTCTTAACGCCAAGGAATTTGCACTACTTTTATATCTTATGGAAAACAAGGATAAGGTGATTTCCAAAGATGAGCTTTTTAATAAAATATGGGGCTTTGACAGTGAAAGTGAACCTCAGACCTTGACAGTACATATAAAATGGCTTCGCGAAAAGCTTGAAGCAGATCCTAAAAAACCAGACCACATATTAACAGTGTGGGGTGTGGGTTATAAATTTAGTTAATTTAACTTGTAATTTAATATATGTCTGATATAATACAATTATAAAAGGCAATCGCCACAGAGTGGTTGACCTGGGAGAATAAAAAACCTTCCCTGAGGGTCAAAGTACAGGGAAGGTTTTCTACTTTATGCGCATATTAAATATACGAATGTTAGTAGTGTCAGAATGAACATTCCGAAAGACATAAGGTCTCTGAAATTAAAATTCATGAGCATCACCTCCATTCTATGTAGAATGTAGGCCAACCACCCTGTAACACGATTGCCAGTAGCAAATTGCTACTGGCATTATTATATCATAGAGATATTTTCAAATCAGTAAAGTATACAAAATGTATACAAATGTAAAAAGAAGTATACAAATCATTCAGAAATGTATAAAAAATTATACAAAACATTCAGTAATGTAAAAAAGTGTACAAGCGTATAAAGAAATTGAACAGATATGTAATGAGAAAAACAAGAGGTAGAAATATGAAAAAATTCGACCGCGTATTTATCGCCTGTATTGCTATATTCATAATTGCAATAATTGGAATAAATGTATTTATAAAAAATAAAGATTTTGGTGACGGAAGTAAGGAATATAAAGTTTCTCTAAACAGAGTAGAACAAGCTCTAAAGTCCTACGAAGAAAGAGAAGGTAAGGCACCGGAAGGCCTTGAGACCTTATGTAAGATAGAGGGTATTGATGTAGGTGAGTCGATATTAGGGCTGGAAATTGTAGCTCTTAATAACAGCAACCAACTAAAAAACTTAGTTACCCAAGACTCTCACGACTACCATCTTGTAATCACAGACAATTACATATATAAGATAAATTATGCTCCTGATACTGATGCGAGTAAAATCATATTCTTATATGTTAATGTAATCGCAGGGATATTGCTTATAGGCGTTATATTTGTCTATATCTATATTAGAGTTAATATTATCAAGCCTTTCAACTCCATGTCCACCATGCCTTACGAGTTGGCCAAAGGTAACTTGAATATGCCTCTGACAGAGAATAAGAACAAATTTTTTGGTAAATTCGTATGGGGTATGGATTTGCTAAGAGAAAACCTTGAGGAGAATAAAACCAAGGAACTGGAATTACAAAAGGAAAGAAAAATGCTTCTGTTATCCTTGTCTCACGATATAAAGACTCCTCTCAGTGCTATAAAGCTTTATTCTAAGGCTCTTAGCAAGAATCTGTACAAGACAGAAGAAAAACGAGATGAGATTTTGATTAATATCAGCGATAAGGTTGATGAGATAGAGGCATATATTTCGGAAATAGTTAAGGCATCTAAGGAGGACTTCCTTCATTTTGAGGTGAATAATGGTGAGTTCTATATGAAGGATGTCATGGAGGCTATTAGAGAATACTATCAGGAGAAAATGCAGCTCAATCAAATAGATTTCACCTTAAGCGAGTATAGAAACTCTATGGTTTATGGTGATAAGGACAGACTTATTGAGGTTATTCAAAATGTTATCGAAAATGCAATCAAGTATGGAGATGGCAAGAAAATATGGCTTGATATGAGCAAGGATGAGGAGTCATATACCATCAAAGTATTTAACACAGGTTGCAAGTTGTCTGAAAGAGAGCTGCCACATATTTTTGACAGCTTCTTCAGAGGAACCAATGTAGATAAGCAACAGGGAAGTGGACTTGGATTATATATTTGTCGTAGTCTCATGCACCTTATGGAGGGTGGAATTACCGCAGAGCTGTTAGACAAAGATGATAAAAATACTCTTGAATCATCAGGCATGAATGGCAAACAAGTAAGTGCAAGTGATACAACTGGATTAATGGATGGGTTAGAAAAAAGTGTTATTTGTATAGAAATCACAGTTAAATTGGCGTAGATTATCCCTTTGGATGAAGTGATAAATCATAGAATATCCCAACGTCAGGGGAATTAAAAGAGAACATAACAAAAGCAAATGTAATGACAAAGAGAATGGCTAATGCAGTATAAGGTGCCATTCTTTTTGCTTTTTCTTGGGATTTTGATTCAATCCAAAATGCAAATATTAGGGAGAGATAATATATGGTTATGTTCCACCAGTCCACTAGCTTTCCGAATATACCCCAGGTTGTGTAAAATACTACAATAATAAAAAGCATGCCAGATACAATACCGATTGTTCTTCGTTGAATAAAGTCCTCTTGGGTGTTGTTAATAAAAGCTTGTATTAAGGTTAAAAACAGCATAGGAAAGAAAAAGAGCTTAAGATGCTCCCAAGTGGATTCATTTTGTGCAGAGAATATGCCTACTATGGGATTTTGCCCGGACCAATCGTAGGTGAAATGTAGCAGCGTGCCTAGAACCGCAACAAATATGAAAGGGATTAAGTTGCCTTTTTTGATACTCATGACTTTTACCTTCTTTTTTGATGTGTTATAGTATATGAAGTAATGGCAACAATAATGCAAAGAATGACAGACTTATGATAAGCAAGTAAAGATGCAATCAGTGAGAGATGCAACAAGCAAAAACACTGTAAATAAGGAAAAGCAGGTAGATTAAATGAAAGAAAACAAAAATATAAAATTAACAACACTTTGCTATATAGAGAAGGATGGAAACTACCTCATGTTATATCGCAACAAGAAAAAGGATGATCAAAGTGAAGGTAAATGGCTAGGTGTAGGTGGTAAGATAGAGTCGGGAGAAAGTCCCGAAGAGTGCGTAGTAAGAGAGGTATTTGAGGAGACTGGTCTTAGCCTTAACTCCGTTAAATTTCGTGGAATAATAACATTTGTTTCGGATATATGGGACAATGAATTCATGTTTCTTTACACCTCAGATGATTTTACAGGTCAGCTTAAGCCAGTGTGCGATGAGGGAGAGCTTGCGTGGATACCTAAGGATGAAGTAATGGAACTTCCTGCATGGGAGGGAGACAAGGTGTTCCTTAAACCACTTATAGAAGGGGTCGAGGATATTCACATAAAGCTTGTGTATGAAGGGGAGAAATTAGTTAAAGTTATAGAGTAATTAAAGTGCTGAAATATTGCCTATTTTTTAGGATTAGTGTATATTATATAGTTAGGATTAAGACATTTTGGAGGATTTAGAATATGTATTATGTTCCTGATGGTACTAACAAATGTGGATATTATGAGTGTAAGGTTTGTGGAGAGAAATTTCTTTCACTTCAGACAATGGAAAGTATAGATTGCCCTATTTGTGAGGCTGATATGGATTTAGAGATTGGTCCAGATGAGGACATGAGCGATGTTAAGGACACTGCTAAGCTTATTCAGGTTTTAGAAGGTGAGGATGTGGAGAAAATGGATACACTCTTAAGCCTTGCTATAACAGGCGGAAATTACGATTGGATATAATATAAACAGGTGGTGCAACATGAAGATTGGCGTACTTGGACCTAAGGGTACATTTAGCGATAAAGCGTATATTAAATTCAAAAAATATGTTAATAAGCAGTTAGAGAAAAAGGGCGAGAGCATTGACCTCGAGGTGGAATATTTTCCAACCATAGATGAGGTGTTCTTTTCAGATAGTGTGGACTTAGGATTAGTTCCAATTGAAAATACATTGGATGGCTATGTTCAAAGAACTCTTGATTTACTCTTAGAGGAGAACGTGCACATAATAGATGAGACCATGGTTTCCGTACAGTTTTCTTTGGTTGGTAATGTTAATTCTCTGGATGAAATTGAAAAATTATTTGTGCAGTTTAAGGCTAATGGTCAGTGTAGACAGTTTATCAACACTTTAAAAGGTGTAGAGATAGTATCAACAGAGAGCAACATGGATTCCTATTACAAGATAGGTGATACTAAGGGATATGCAGCCATCGTTCCACAGCATATTGCTGAGGATGAGACAGAAAGATTTGTAGTAGACAATGTAACAGATACAGATTCCAACTATACCCGTTTTGTACTTTTTGACAAGGGTAGAATAGGTATAGAGAATTTAAAAGAAGAGTTTGGCAAGCCACATAATATGGACAACCATATAGTGGAAAAAAGAACATCGGACAAGGTAAGAATACCGGTTTACATAATGCCAGAGGAGGACAGGCCGGGACTTCTTTTTCATATACTTAAATGTTTCTATGAGAAAGATATTAACTTGATATCCATTATGTCCAGACCTACTAAGCAGGCTATGGGTACCTACAATTTTTATATCGAGATAGATACTTTCTGTGACAGACTGGACGTTATAATAGATGCATTAACCCAGATAGGTGAATACAACGGAATTAAGATATTAGGTGTATACGAAGAATAAAGGAGGAATAATATGGCAGGAAGAGATGAACAGGCAGTAGGTGAAATAATGCTCAGCAAGGAAGATATTCTTGCCAGAGTTAAGGAGAACGGATTACGACTTACGGAGCAGCGTAAGCTTATTGTAGATATAATTGCCAATGAAGAATATTCGTGCTGTAAGGAGGTATATTTCCTGGCTCACAAGAGAGATTCAAGCATTGGTATTGCTACAGTTTACCGTATGATAAATGTATTGGAAGATATAGGCGCAATCAGCAGAAAGAACATCCAGAAGACCAATTGTAACGGAAGATGCTGTGACATGAAGGGCGGATGTACTGTTGTAACAGACAAGAGTAAGCAGATTGTACTTTCAGAGGAAGATATACAGGATGCCCTCAGATATATTATGGAGAAGAAGGGTTACGAAAATATAGATGAAATCAAGGCATTGCTTGTTAATCAGGCTATGTAATATATAGTTAATTTATTAGTAAATAATAGACAGAGGGAGTATATAATGAAATTTATATCGTGGAATGTTAACGGCCTTAGAGCTTGTATGAATAAAGGGTTTATGGAATATTTTGATGAGATGGATGCAGATTTTTTCTGCGTGCAGGAGCTTAAGCTACAGGAGGGTCAGCTTGAGTGGGACAAGGCAGGATACCATGCATATTGGAATTATGCAGAGAAGAAAGGCTACTCAGGTACAGCGATTTTCACAAAACACGAACCAATATCTGTGGCTTATGGCATAGGTATTGATGAGCATGATCACGAGGGAAGAGTCATAACTCTTGAGTATGAAAACTTCTACATGGTGACTGTATATACTCCAAATTCCCAGAACGAGCTGGCAAGACTTGACTATCGTATGAAGTGGGAGGATGACTTCAGAGATTATCTCCTTGGCCTTAAAGCTAAGAAGGGTGTTGTAGTTTGCGGTGATTTAAATGTTGCTCACAAGGAGATAGATATTAAGAATCCTAAGACTAACCGACGCAATGCAGGCTTCACTGACGAAGAGCGTGAGAAAATGACTATCCTGCTTGATTCAGGATTTACAGATACATTTAGATATTTCTACCCAGATATGGAGCAGATATATTCTTGGTGGTCTTACAGATTCAAGGCTAGAGAGAAGAATGCAGGCTGGCGTATAGATTATTTCCTCGCTTCAGAGGATTTAAACGACAGACTGGTGGATGCAGGAATACACACAGATATAATGGGTTCAGACCACTGTCCTGTTGAACTTATTTTAGATATTTAGGAGGAAAGGCTATGATATATACAGTTACATTTAACCCATCACTTGATTATGTTGTTACTGTTCCTGAGTTGGCTACAGGTAAGGTTAACCGTTCCTCTAACGAAGAGATAATTCCTGGTGGAAAGGGAATTAATGTATCCATGGTTTTAACTAATTTAGGTGTGGATACAAGAGCAGTTGCATTTACAGCAGGCTTTACAGGTGCGACTTTTAAGAAATTAGTAGGTGAGAAGAAGCTTAATGCAGATTTCATTGATATAGAAGAGGGAACAACAAGAATTAATGTTAAGATTCGTTCCGGAGAAATTACAGAGATAAACGGTCAGGGACCTATGGTGAGCTCACATCACATAGGCAGACTTTACGAAAAACTTGATTATCTTGACAGCGACGATTATCTTGTGCTTGCAGGAAGTATTCCTGACAGTATGCCTCGTTCAGTATACATGGACATTATGCAGCGTCTCCAGTTCAACGATATTAAAATCGTAGTAGATGCTACAGGAGAGCTTCTTATAAATGTCCTTCCATACAAGCCATTCTTAGTTAAGCCTAACAAGGACGAGCTTGCAACTATATTTGATGTGGAAATAAACACTAAGGACGACGTTATAAAGTACGGTAAAATCCTCCAGGAGAAGGGGGCAAGAAATGTACTTGTTTCCATGTCTGGTGATGGTGCAGTCCTTATAGCAGAGGATGGCAATGTATACCAGTCAGAGGCTCCTAAGGGAGAGGTTAAGAACGAAGTAGGAGCAGGAGACTCCATGGTGGCTGGCTTCTTAGCAGGCTACATAGAGACAGAAGACTACGAGAAGTCTCTTAGAATAGGAATATGCGCAGGAAGCGCAAGTGCATTTTCGGAAGAACTGGCTACTAAGGAAGAACTGGTGGAGTTGTATAGGAAGATGTATTAGGGAAGTGGATAGAGTGAAAAAGAGTTGTAGCAAACAGCCCTTGCTAAGGTATGGTAGGTATCTTGGCGAGGGCTGTTTGTTTTCTGTATAAATGTTTATAATTTATATAGTTGTGTTGAAAAGAGAGGTAGAAATGGAAGAGTTTAATAAAACATTTAACAAAAGATTAAAATTTATAAGAGAAAAGTTGGGTGAAACTCAGGAAAGTTTTGCTGCTAAATTAGATTTATCTGCGTCAGCATATAAAAAACTAGAAAGTGGTGAAAACAATATTTCTATAAAAACTTTATATGAATTAAAGAAAATGGATATATCTAGTGATTATATTTTGCATGGAAGTGAGTGCGAATTTGAACAATTATTACTTGATGTACAATCTCGTTCAGGAATTGAAAAAATGGAAATATTTGTAACACTAATAGAAGATTTTCGCAACCCTAAAAATACTGAACCTGAAATTTCAGAAGAAAAAATGTTAGAAATAATAAAAAGATTTAAAAAATAATTATGAAAAGAAATGTACTAATTGTTGAGGATAAAAAACAGCATATTGATGCCATTGTTAACATGTTGTCATGTTACGATAATATTGAAATTTATACTGCAAGATCTGTGGCTGAGGCTTTGAACATATCTCATAAGAAAACTATTCATCTTTTTTTGGTTGATATTGTGTTGGATCCTTCTGTTAGAGAAGATATGTCTGGTATAGATTTTGTTACTACTTTACGTGATAGTAAAAAATACAAGATTACACCTGTGATATTTATTACAGCGCTTGAAGACCCTCGTTTATATTCTTATAGTCAATTACATTGTTTTGGATATATAGAGAAGCCTTTTAAGGTTGACAAAATACGAGAAATTATAGCAGAAGCGTTAGAGTTTCCTGTAAATAATAATGTGAAAAAACATGTATATTTCAGAAAAGATGGCATAATTCATTCCTTGGATGTTGAAAGCATTATTTATATTGTTAATAGCAATAAGAGATTAAAAATATTTCATAAAAACGATTGTTTAGAAGTTGGGTTTATTTCTCAAAAGAAGATTCTAGAAGAGCTTAATGCAGATTATTTTATTCCGTGTAGCAGATATGTAATTATAAACAAAAATTATATTGAGCAGATGCTCTAAAGGTTTGGAGATACTTTTAGATGATTTATCTGGTGGTTTAGTTGAAGAACGCAAATTTATTTGTGAAAAATTACAGGATTTATTAATTAGAGATTTTAAGATATAAGAATGTGCTGTAGAGTTATTAACACCAGTTAACATAATACAATTATTATCCAACCAAGGCTGCATTGAAAATGCAGCCTTTTTTATACCTTTTTCGCACCATTCATCTTCCGTTCGCTCATATTCCAACCCACACCATAAATTTAACTTATTAATAATTGCATTACAATAAATTTATGTTATAATAAAAATAACGTTTTTAGACACTATTATTTACATAAATCGACAAATATAATTTATGGATACATCATTAACCATAAATTATATTTATTTATATTACACAGGAGGAAACTATGTTAGATTACCGTATTGCAACGTTTTTGGTGGTTTGTCAGGAGATGAATTTTACTAAGGCAGCTCAGAGACTTAAGATAACTCAGCCGGCAGTTTCTAATCACATAAGACAGCTTGAAGAATATTATGATGCATTACTTTTTGGATATGAGGGTAAGAAGATTTTTCTTACTAAGGAAGGCAAGATGTTATACGATGCCATGGTTAGCATGCATAATAATCAGATTTATCTCATGGAGCAGATTAGCCAGGCTAAGGAGGAGAGAGAGGAACTTCGCTTCGGTGTGACTCACACTGTTGGAGAGTTTATTATCGGTGATGCATTAGAGGCGTATATCTTCCATCATCCAGAGGCGGATATTTCCATGAAGATTGCAGATACCCATGAGCTTTTAGTTGCATTGGAGTCAGGTAATATAGATTTTGCTATTTTGGAGGGTAACTTCCAGAAGATGGATTATGAGAACCATATATACTCTTCAGGGAATCTTATACCTGTTTGTAGCGGTCATAATCCACTTGCCAAAAAGTCTGTCAAATTATCAGAGGTCATTAAGGAGAGAATTATTGTAGGTGACCAGGGATTTTGTACAAGAGAGATTCTTGAAACTGTTCTTGAAGAGAAGAATCTTGCGCTGAAGGATTTTAGGAACAAGATAGAGGTTAGTGACATTTACACCATTAAGGAGCTTGTTGCCAGAGATTGTGGTGTAGCATTTTTATATGATAAGTCTGTAGAGGAAGAACTTAGAACTGGGGAATTAGCCAAGATTAATATTACAGGCTGGAACGTTAAGCATGAAATATGTGCAGTTTGGAAGAAGGATAATCTGTTCTCAGATTACTACAAGAACCTTATAGAAGAATTATTAGACTAGTGAGAGGTATGTCATGAATATATTAACAGTAGATAAGATTACTAAAGCCTACGGCGAGCGTAAAATATTTGACAATGCATCCTTCTATCTTCAGGAGGGAGAGAAGGCGGGTATCATAGGTATAAATGGTACTGGTAAGTCTACTCTCCTCAAGATTATTGCAGGCATCGAATCACCTGATACAGGCGAGATTACCGTTGCCAACAATTTAACAGTCAAATATCTTCCTCAGACTCCTGTATTTGAGGACGGGGACACTATTCTTCAAGCTGTTGTAAGAGATAACAAAACTGAAGAGAATCAGTGGACTGTGGAGAGCGACGCCAAAACTATGCTTACTAAGCTTGGGATATATGATTTTGATGAGACCTGTGGAACACTATCAGGTGGACAGAAGAAGAGACTTGCATTGGTATCAGTACTCCTTTCTGGTGCAGACCTGTTGCTGTTAGATGAGCCTACAAACCACTTGGATAGCCAGATGTCTGCTTGGCTTGAGGAACAGCTTAAGTCATATAAGGGCTCAATCATTATGATTACTCATGATAGATATTTTCTTGATTGTGTTTCGGATAGAATCATCGAGATAGATAAGGGGAATATATACTCCTACAAGGAGAACTATTCTGGATTTCTTGAACTTAAGACTGCCAGAGAGGCAAGCGAGGATGCATCCGAGCGAAAACGACAATCTATTCTTCGAGTTGAGCTTGAGTGGGTTAAGCGAGGTGCAAGGGCTCGTTCAACTAAGCAGAAGGCTAGACTTGAGCGATACGAGGATATGAAGAACCAGAGTGCACCTGTTAGAGATGAGAAGGTGGAGATAGGCTCCCTTTCATCTAGACTTGGAAGAACAACTATTGAGCTTGAAAATATAACTAAATCCTTCGACGGAAAAGTTGTCATCAACAATTTCTCCTACAACTTCCTTAAGGATGACCGAATAGGAATAATAGGTAGCAATGGATGTGGCAAGAGTACACTCCTTAAAATTATCATGGGAATATACAACCAAGATGCAGGAAATGTGGTCATTGGCCCTACAGTTAAGATAGGATATTTTGCTCAAGAAATTGTGATGAATGTAGATATGAACCCGAATCAGAGGCTTATAGATTACATCAGAGATGAGGCGGAATACGTAAATACCAGCGAAGGTAAAATATCTGCTGCAAGACTCCTTGAGAAATTCCTCTTCAAGGGAGAAGACCAGTATGGACTTATAGGAAAACTGTCTGGTGGAGAGAGAAGAAGACTCAATCTGTGCAGAGTACTCATGTCTGCACCTAATGTACTCATATTGGATGAGCCTACAAATGACCTTGATATTGCAACCTTAAACGTGTTAGAGGATTACTTAGATACCTTTGATGGAATCGTAATAGTAGTATCACATGATAGATACTTCCTTGACCGAGTTGTAAGAAGAATATTCGCATTTAAACCTGATGGAACCCTTATGCAGAGCGAGGGAGGTTATACCGACTATGAAAATCGCATAAAATATAAGGAAGAACAGACACCTACTAAGCAAAATGCCTCTGATAAAGCAGATAAAGACACCAACTCCAAAAACTGGAAGCAGGGAGCAGATCAAAAAGTAGAGAAAAAACTCAAGTTCACATATAAGGAGCAAATCGAATACCAAAGCATAGAAGGTGAAATATCAAACCTAGAGGAACGCTTAGAGACCATCGAAAAAGAAATAACCGCTAATACCAACGACTTCGTAAAACTCCAAAAACTCTATGAAGAGAAAGAAGAATTAACGGAAACATTAGCAAACAAGATGGATAGATGGATGTATCTCGAAGAATTAGCCGAGAAAATAAATAACCAGTAGTATAATAGTTGCTCAAAAGAGTAGGGGGTAGTAATAAGATGGAGGTTAAACATAGTTTGGCAGATGAATAGATATATAAACTGCAAACATATTAACTGCGATTTTAGCGACTGACGAAATCCACCAGTTACTTAAGACTTAGGCTCGAAGGCATTCCTGAGAGCCTTAGTCGAAGTTACTGGTTAGTTTGGCAGCGCGTTGCAGTGAGTTTGCATTTATATATCTATTCAATGCTAAACTATGTTTAACCCCATCTAACCTACCCCTACTCTTGAGCAGTGAAATCTAGAAAGGAGAATAATATGAAGGTTTTATTGTTAAATGGAAGTCCAAGAGAAAAAGGCTGTACATACACCGCTTTATCGGTTATAGCAGCAAGACTAAAGGAGCATGGAATCGACTCCGAAATCATGCACATTGGAGCCCAACCAATACCAGGCTGTATTGCTTGTGGAAAATGTGTAGAATCACGCAAATGCGTGTTTGATGACAAGGTAAATGAGTTCGTAAATAAGATGCAGGATATGGATGGACTTATTGTAGGTTCACCTGTATATTATGCGGCGGCAAGTGGACAGGTGACTGCATTCTTAGATAGAGCATTTTATTCTGGAGGAAAAACTTTTGATGGAAAACCTGGTGCGGCCATAGTGAGTTGTAGAAGAGGTGGAGCATCAGCAGCCTTTGACCAACTCCATAAATACTATTCAATATCAAATATGCCTATCGTTACATCTAATTATTGGAATCAGGTACATGGTAATACACCTGAAGAGGTAATGAAAGATGAGGAAGGCATTCAGACTATGGAGATACTTGCAGATAATATGGCATGGCTTCTTAGTTGTATTAAAGCAGCTAAGGAAAAGGGAATTAACCTTCCTGAAAGACCAATAAAAAAACGCACGAACTTTATCCGATAGGATAAAACATGCGTTTTACACAAAAACCAAATGGAAAAGTTAGTTTAAGGTTCTTGGGTTTTTGTTTATATAAAATGTATTTCTGTATTTCTTTGGAGTCATATTATATTTTTTATGAAAGTCTGTAGTAAAATGACTCTGGGATGAAAATGTAAAATATTCTGATATTTCTGAAATACTTAAATCAGTTATTTCAAGCATTTTAGCAGCGGCTGCAAGTCGCTGCTCTTTTATATACGCTGAAATGGAGATATTCATTTCTTTGGAAAATAGCTTGGAAAGATATGAAGGGTTCATGTCAAGATGAGCTGCTATTGATTCCACTGTCATTTTGTAGTGTAAATTGTCGTATATATAATCGATACATTTGGTGATTTGCTTTGAAATAACATTTCTTTTTCGGTATTCCTGCATACGTTTTGTAAAATCTTCCTGCATTTGAACTTCCAACTCATCAATATTTTCACGTTTGGTCATTTTATCTGCTCTGTTAATATATATACAACATAAAGAAAATGCGGTTTCCCTGTCCATGCCAGCAGAAATGCAAAAACGCATTATGGTAGAGGCAAGCATTACAAAGTAGTATTTTCTGTTGGTAAGGTAATCCTGGGAAAGCCTGCCATCATTTCTACCGTAATTCCTTCTTTGTTCAAAGTAAACATCCATTTTCTCTTTAAGTAGTTCGAGATCTCCTGATGAAATTGCATGAAAAAATAAAGTCTCATCATTTATATTAGGAGAAGGGAAAATAGCTTCACGTTGAGTGAATAGTTTATGATTTAGTTCGCGTTTAATATCCATGAAAAACTCCTTTTCGATACATTATTTCAATTAATAACATAATACTACAAAATTATGTAAAAAAAAACATAAAAATGATATAAATACATAGAAAAATTTTGTATTATATCATTGTGGAAGTCACAAGAAAACGGTTACAAGAATTCTGTATAATGATTAGACCTCGCAGATGATAAAGGATACGTAAGATAAGGTGACCCCACAGTTATTTTGATATTTCATAGCGGTTATTTCCCAAACTGCTGTGGATATATATGGAATCCCCCCAAGATTCATATATTGTGTCATATAGACACACATTTCTCCTTCGCGTTTATACAAACGCAGCGAAAAGCCACTATCCCCAAGTGGCTTTTTTTACTTTCTAACTTATTTTTACATTAATCAAAATCTACATTCCCATACATACAAAAAAATGTTATACTTATACATATTATTTTTTACGAGGTATAGTATGATATACACAGATTTAACCAAGAAAGCTATGATATTAAGCTACAAGGCTCATGATGGATATTTCGACAAGGGTGGAGTTCCTTATGTTTTTCATCCTTTTCATGTTGCTGAGCAAATGGATGATGAATATTCCATATGTGTTGCCCTTCTTCATGACGTGGTGGAGGATACAGAGTACACTCTTGAGGATTTAAGAAAAGAAGGCTTTCCAGAGGAGATTGTATGTGCTGTTGATGCCATAACAAGACCTAAGGGACAAGATTATATGGAATATATTAAGGTTGTGAAAACTAATGCCATAGCAACTAAGGTTAAATTGGCAGATTTGGATCACAACAGTGATTCTGGTAGATTGGTAGAACCAGATATAGAATCTAAAAAAAGACTTGAAAAATATAAGAAAGCCAAGGAATATTTACTTAATTAATATAGGTGTTATTATGACTAAGAAGCAATTAACCTTACAGGTTATAGATAGACTACGAAATGAATATCCTGATGCTACATGTTCTTTAGAATATGACCAGGCATGGAAGCTTTTGGTTGAGGTAAGACTTGCCGCTCAATGCACAGATGCCAGAGTTAATCAGATAGTAAAGATTCTTTATGCCAAGTATCCAACTGTAGATGCCCTGGCAGAGGCGGAGGTATCTGATATTGAAGCTATTGTAAGGCCTTGTGGTCTTGGTAACAGTAAGGCTAGGGATATAAGTGCCTGTATGAAGATAATAAGAGACAAATATAATGGACAAGTTCCTGATGATTTTGATGAGCTACTTAAGCTTCCAGGAGTTGGGAGAAAAAGTGCTAACCTCATTATGGGCGATGTTTTTGGGAAACCGGCAATTGTCACAGATACCCACTGTATAAGACTTTGTAATCGTATTGGATTGGTGGATGATACGAAGGACCCTAAGAAAGTGGAGATGGCACTATGGAAGCTTGTGCCTCCTGAGGAGGGCAGTGACCTGTGTCACAGATTTGTGTATCATGGCAGGGAAGTGTGTACTGCAAGAACCACACCATATTGTGACAAATGTTGTCTTAATGATATATGTAAAAAGAAAGGAGTTAAAGCTTAAAGCCTTAACTCCTTTGTTGTTGCATTATAAGTTAAAGGATTTCGATTATCATAATCAAAATGTACATATATTTCTGAATTATCTTTGATGAATACCTCTATATGCTCCTTGTTTGACAGGTTATATTTCTGTCTTAATATGGTTATATTTTTGTGATAAATACTTATATCTTCGACGAAAGACGGTCTTGATTTAACGTTTTCCCTAAGATACAAATCAAGTGTAAGGAGTTGGCAGAATTCCTTTAAGTCTTTGCCTGAGTCAGGTTTTTGAATATCCCTTGATGAATCAATTTTCTCCTTTGATTTAGTGATTGACTCATAAAATTCCAGCAACAGCATATACCTTGATATACGGGAATGCTTAGCCTTGGTATCGAACTTATCACTGTAGAAGTTGCCTAGTGCTTCATAAAGTGAAAATGGACTATCAAAGTAAGTCAAAAGCTTATTTATACTGTTATGAAACTGGTAGGAGTTGTAGTATATCTCAACTACAGCTTCTACTTTTTTTAGGAGAAGCACTTGGTCGTGACTTAAAAAGCTTGTGCTAAGAACCTCGTAAGGCGGATAGCTTCTATAGACAATGCCATAATTCTGTGACATTTCCTTCATGTATGAGCCAGAAAGCACCTTAAGAAATCCAAGCTGGAGCTGATCAGGTTTCATATTATATACATCATTGAAGGATTGTTTGAAGGATTCTAAGTTTTCGTATGGCAAACCTGCAATTAAGTCTAAATGTTGGTGAACATTGTTGCCATTTCTTATTAGTTCCACGTTATCTGCTAACTTTTTCATATCACAACTTCTTCGTATTTCACGTAGAGTATCTGGATTTGTGGACTGAACACCGATTTCAAACTGCACAAGTCCGGGACGGAATTTACTAATAAGCTCAATCTGTGATTTAGTGAGTAAATCTCCTGCTATTTCAAAATGGAAGTTGGTGATACCATTGTCATGTTCATGGATGAAACTCCAAATCTGGGTAGCTCTGTCTGGGTTACAGTTGAAGGTTCGGTCGATGAATTTTACCTGAGGAATCTTTTTGTCTATAAGTGACTGTAACTCCTTTTTCACAAGGTCAATATCTCTAAAACGTATTTTCTTATCTATGGAACTAAGGCAGTAGCTGCAAGAGAAAGGACATCCTCGACTACTTTCATAGTATATAATCCTGTTCTCGAATTCTTCTATATCATTGTATGTGAAAGGTATATTATTAAGGTCTATAGGCTCTCTTGGAGCAGTAGATTCAATAATAGGTATATTGGCTGTTTGGAGTACTCTTTCTACTGTTGGAAATGTGTTGCTTACAATGTACACCAGTCCATTGATATTGGGTAGTGTTTTTGTGTAAAAGTTAGAAATATCAATGGAATCATTGGCTTTGTTTGATTTGGTTTTTGAATAAGCGACAACAAGCTGTGCGAAGGTTTCTTCTCCTTCTCCAATGATTACTCCCTGTATGTTATAATTCATTTTCTCTATATATTTATGGCTACGGTATGAAACCTCTGGACCTCCTACCCATATATGGGAATCAGGAAGAAGTTTACATAATTCGGGTATCAATGAGTCCACATAGGAT
The DNA here is from genome assembly GCA_015057525.1 of Lachnospiraceae bacterium. Taxonomy (GTDB): domain Bacteria; phylum Bacillota; class Clostridia; order Lachnospirales; family Lachnospiraceae; genus Coprococcus_C. Next base: position 198,147 of record SVEE01000001.1, read on the forward strand.
ATGTTCCAGATATAACATGAAAAACCGATGACATCTGGTTTCTCAAGATATATTTCTTCTAGAATCTGGTCTATCTGATTGTTTATTGTGAATTCCTTGATAACTATTTCTTGATCACTAATATAATCCAAGGAATTATCAGGGTAGCCTGCGTTAAGCTTTTCAATATATGCCTGAGCATATTCCTTGAGATTGTAAACTGCAGGATTGGAGTGTATGTATTTTGCATTGATTGCTACAAGTAAAAATTTCATAGATAACCTCTTTTTTGTTCAATTTGGTATAGGCAATAAACTAATGAATTATTTGTTAATAATTTTGTTGTTGCGTTGATTTATAAAATGTATTTAGTTATAATTAGCAACAGTATATCACATTTTTTAATGAAGGGGTGAGTACATGTCATTTACATATAAAAATTTTTCTTTTATCTCGAATTCAGATGAACTTGAAATCCATGCGACAGCAATTATTCCAGATGATAAAATCCAAGGTGTGATTCAACTGGTACATGGAATGTGTGAATATAAGGACAGATATTATGACTTTATGGAATATTTGGCTAGGAGAGGATATCTGTGCGTAATACATGACAATAGAGGTCACGGCAAGAGCTTGAAGGATGAGTCTTATTTAGGACATTTCTATAAGGGTGGATATGTGGCCATGGTGGAGGATATTCGTCAGATTCAGTTGATGATAAGAGAGCATGTCAAGGATGTTCCATATGTTCTTTTTGGACATAGTATGGGTTCTATGGCAGTTAGATGCTTCCTTAAAAAATATGATTCCTCCGTAGACAAGGTTGTTTTAAGTGGAAGTCCATCCTACAATGGGGCAGTTCCTTTTGGACTTCTTGGAACTATTCTTATAGGTAAGTTAAAGGGTGACAGAAATCACTCTAAGTTTATGGATTATATTGTAGTAAATTCTACTTTTGAGAGTAGATTTAAGGATGGACCTATACATTCATGGATATGCTCTGACCCTAAGGTTGTGGAGGAGTTCAATAGGGATCCACTGTGTAATTTTACATTTACCATAGGTGGCTACAGAGAAATGTTAAAATTAATGATGGATTGCTATAGCAAGAAGGGCTGGCAGATTAATAACCCGGATTTGCCTGTGTTTTTTGCGTCAGGTAAGGACGATCCTTGCAATATTTCTCCTAAAAACTTTGGTAAGAGTGTACATTTCCTAAAGTCTGTGGGCTACAATGATATCTACGCCAGACTATATGGTGGAATGAGACACGAGGTTTTGAATGAAAAGAACAAAAAGAGGGTATATAGTGACATATATGAATTTATTATAAATGGAAAAATTAAAAAATAGTTTTCCGTGAAATGAGGTTAACATGAAAATCACTTTATCTGTTGAACAATATAATATTGACAGCTTTGTGAGAAATGTAATGTCCAAGTATCATTTTGATGACTCAAGCAGAGGGGACATTATCAACATATACAGTCAGATGAAGGATATTATAAAACCCTATGCAATCTACAGAATTAATCAGAAGGCCACAGGGGTTAAGGTGATTGATGATTCCCAGGCGGCCATTGTTGCCATGACCTTGGGAGAGGCGGTAGATGAGCTACAGGAGGAATACACAGCCAAAGGAGAGCTTGATAAGGCTTATATCATAGACTGTGTTTCCAATGAACTTTTGCTTAACATGTATGAAGAGTTTAACAGGTTATATGGTAAGTATCACAGAAGATACATTAAGAAATATGTTTTTGTAGGTAATGAGGTACCTTTGACTAAGTCCGTTGATATACTTAGCAAAATCAACGAGGATGCAGAGATTGAGGCCAATGAATACGGTGTTTTAAAGCCTACAAAGAGCGTTATTTTTTATGCGCTTTTATCAGATAATCCAAATGAAAATTGTGAAAGAATATGTGCGGGCTGCAACAATATTGAGTGTAGTAATAGAGAAAGTCTCATGGTGAATGGGGGAGTATACAATGGCAAAGAAATATATTATGGCTCTGGATGCAGGAACAACCAGTAACAGATGCATACTTTTTAATAAGGAAGGTCAGATAGTTTGTCAGGCCCAGAAGGAATTTACACAAATTTTTCCTGAGCCGGGATGGGTAGAACATGATGCCGATGAAATCTGGTCCACCCAGCTTGGTGTCGCGGTGGAGGCAATGTCTAAGGTGGGAGCTTCTGCCGAAGATATTGCAGCTATAGGAATTACTAATCAGAGAGAGACAACTATAGTTTGGGATAAGACTACCGGTAAACCTGTATATAATGCAATAGTTTGGCAGTGTAGGCGTACTGCGGGATTTTGTGATGAATTAAAGGCAGTGGATGGGCTACAGGATAAAATTAGACAAAAGACAGGTCTTATTATCGATGCCTATTTTTCAGCCACTAAAATAAAATGGATACTGGATAATGTTCCAGAGGCAAGAAAGAAAGCAGAGGCTGGCGAGCTTTTGTTTGGAACAGTGGAGACCTGGCTTATTTGGAAGCTGACTGGAGGCAAGGTTCATGTGACGGATTACTCTAATGCCTCAAGAACTATGATGTATAATATTAAGGAGCTAAAGTGGGATGAAGAAATTCTTCAACTTTTAGATATACCCCTTTCTATGCTACCGGAGGTTAAGTCCAGCAGTCAGATTTATGGATATACTAAGGAGACCTTACTTGGTGGAAGTATTCCAATAGCGGGAGCAGCCGGAGACCAGCAGGCGGCACTCTTTGGTCAAAATTGTTTTGAACCGGGAGATGCCAAAAATACATATGGAACAGGATGTTTTCTTCTTATGAATACAGGGGAAACACCTATTTATTCAAAGAACGGTTTGGTTACTACTATAGCTTGGGGAATTGATGGCAAGGTTACTTATGCTCTTGAGGGTTCTATATTTGTAGCGGGTGCATCTATTCAATGGCTTAGAGATGAGATGGGATTCATTTCGAAGGCAAGTGACAGTGAGGAGATGGCTACCAAGGTTAGTGATACTAACGGCTGTTACGTTGTTCCAGCTTTTACTGGACTTGGAGCACCATATTGGGATCAGTATGCTAGAGGAACCATCGTGGGAATTACCAGAGGTGTCAATAAGTATCACATTGTAAGAGCAACCCTTGATTCCATTGCTTATCAGGTTGATGATGTTCTTTCTGTTATGCATAAGGAGTCGGGAATTACATTGAATGCTTTAAAGGTTGATGGTGGTGCCAGTGCAAATAATTATCTTATGCAGACACAGGCAGATATAATCAATGTTCCTGTGACAAGACCTGTTTGTGTGGAGACAACAGCTCTTGGTGCGGCCTATCTTGCGGGACTTGCAGTGAACTATTGGGCAAGTACGGACCATATTAAGAATAATGCCAAGATAGATAAAACATTTACACCTGATATTGATGAGGCACAGCGTGCTAAGAAAATTGCCGGTTGGAAGAAGGCTGTACAATATGCCTTTGACTGGGCTAAGGAATAAAAACTTGAATTAGAATATACATATTAAAATATAAAGAGGTAAAAATTATGAATCCAATGGCACTAATGAAAATGAAAGCGTTAGGAGAGAAATTTAAGGCTAATCATCCTAAGGTTCCCTTGTTTTTTAACGCGGCAGTAAGAGAAATCAGAGAAGGCTCAATAATTGAGATAACAGTTACATCTCCTGAGGGCAAAAATATATGTACCAATATGCGCGTCACGGCTGATGACGTTGAAATGGTACAGCAGATTAAAGATATGATGTAATCTAAATTTAGAAAGGAATGTTAACATGTTAAAGACATTAGGAGCTCACTTAAAAGAATTTAAAAAGGCATCAATCCTGACTCCTATATGCATGATTTTAGAGGTATTCTTTGAAATACTTATTCCTTATCTCATGGCATCAATTATTGATGATGGTGTTGAGAAGGGAGATATGAAGCATATAGTTGCAGTGGGTTTACTTATGCTTGGCCTTGCTGCCTGCGCACTTACAACAGGTATTCTGGGAGGTAAGTTTGCAGCAACAGCATCCACAGGTTTTGCTAAGAATTTAAGAAAGGGAATGTATGACAACATTCAGACATTTTCATTTTCAAATATAGATAAGTACTCCACAGCAGGACTTATTACAAGACTTACCACAGATGTTACTAATATACAAAATGCATATCAGATGTTACTTAGAATGTGTATGAGAGCACCTGTCAGCCTTATTTTTGCTATGATAATGGCATTCACAATAAGCTCAAGACTTGCAAGTATATATCTTGTGGCAGTGCTTATTCTTGCAGTTATTTTGGCACTTATAATCAAATTTGCCACAGGTTATTTCACACAGGTGTTTAGAAGATATGATGATTTAAATGCATCGGTTCAAGAAAATATTTCTGCCATAAGAGTTGTTAAGGCTTATGTCAGAGAGGAACATGAGAATGAGAAGTTTGGCAAGGCAAGCTATGCTGTTTACAAGCTTTTTATGAAGGCGGAGAAGGTTCTTATATTGAACGGTCCTGTTATGAATCTTACAGTTTACAGCTGTATTATGCTTATTAGCTGGGTTGGTGCACATATGATTGTGGCAGGAGACCTTACTACTGGTCAGCTTACCAGTTTGCTTACTTATTGCATGAATATTCTCATGAATCTTATGATGCTTTCTATGATATTTGTAATGATGTCTATGAGTTTGCCTAGTGCTAAGCGTGTTGCCGAAATATTGAATGAAAAAGCAGATATTGTTAATCCTGAAAACCCTGTTATGGATGTTAAGGATGGCAGTGTTGAATTTAAGAATGTGGACTTTGCATATAAGCACTTTAAGACCATTGAAAATAAACATGGTCAGGTTACTGAGACAGTTGAAATAAAAGATAAGAAAAATGTACTTACCGATATAAATCTTTCTATTAAATCAGGTGAGACTATAGGCATATTAGGTGGAACAGGAAGCTCCAAGTCAAGCCTTGTTAACCTTATAAGCAGACTTTACGATGTTACAAAAGGTGAGGTTTTAGTAGGTGGAGTTAACGTCAAGGATTATGACGTGGAGATCTTGAGAAATCAAGTTTCTGTTGTTTTGCAAAAAAATGTTTTGTTTAGTGGTAGCATATATGACAATCTTCGCTGGGGTGATGAAAATGCTACAGATGAGGAGTGTCAGAGAGCTTGTAAGCTTGCATGTGCCCATGATTTCATAATGTCATTCCCTGATGGATATGACACTAAGATAGAGCAGGGTGGAACCAATGTATCCGGCGGTCAAAGACAGAGACTCTGTATTGCAAGAGCACTTCTCAAGAAACCCAAGATACTTATTTTAGATGACAGTACAAGTGCAGTTGATACAGCTACAGATGCCAAGATTCGTAAGGCATTTGCAGAGGAAATACCTAATACAACAAAGATAATTATTGCTCAGAGAATCAACAGTGTTCAGTTTGCAGACCGTATTATTGTTATGGATAACGGTCGCATTGATGGAATTGGAACACATGATGAGCTTCTTTCAAGCAATGAAATATATAAAGACGTATTTGAATCACAAACTGGTGGTAGTGGTGATTTTGACCAGCAGGGAGGTGAGCAGTAATGGCAAATGCAAAGGTTGTAAAGGGACCTATGGGCAGAGGAAGAGGCCCAGCACCTAAACTGGATAATCCTGGCAAGATATTTGCTAGATTAATGGGATATGTAGGAAGAAAATACAAATTTCACGCTTTAGTGGTGCTTATATGTATATTTGTAAGTGCTCTGTCTAATGTTCAGGGAACTATGTTTACCAAGACTCTCATCGACGAGTATATTACTCCTATGGTTAAAACCGGCGTACTCAATTACGACGGAATGCTGAAGGAAATGCTTAGAGTTGCTATATTCTACGGTTGCGGAATAATTGCTACATTTATACATGGATTAGTTATGGCATACGTTACTCAGGGAACTATGAAGGACCTTCGAATTGATATGTTTAAACACATGGAGAGTCTTCCTATTAAGTATTTTGATACACATGCTCATGGTGATGTGATGTCATTGTATACCAACGATATAGATACTTTGAGACAGATGATAAGCCAGAGTATACCTCAATTTATTAGCAGTGTTATAACTATTATTAGCGTTCTTACAAGTATGATTATACTAAATGTGCCTCTTACCTTAATCACCCTTGTTATGGTTGCCATTATACTTAAGGTTAGCACTAAGGTCGCTGGCAATAGTGGTAAGTACTTTGTTAAGCAGCAGAAGGCTTTAGGTGAGGTAAATGGATACATTGAAGAGATGATGGAAGGACAGAAGGTAATAAAGGTTTTCTGTCACGAAAAGGAGAGTAAGGAAGAATTTGATAAGCTTAACGAAGCACTTTGCGATTCGGCTAAGAATGCAAATACCTTTGTTAATATGCTTGGACCAATTAATGCTCAGCTTGGCAATCTTAACTATGTAATATGTGCTATTTCAGGTGGAGTTCTAGCCTTAAATGGTATAGGTGGATTTACTATAGGTGGACTTGTAAGCTTCCTTACATTTAATAAGAGCTTCGGTATGCCTATAAATCAGATTAGTCAGCAGATGAACGCTGTGGTTATGGGACTTGCAGGAGCAGATAGAATATTTAAGCTTCTCGACGAAGAACCAGAGGTAGATAATGGATATGTAACTCTTGTAAATGCAAAAAAATCAGAGGGCATAGTTGGAGAGATAGAAGAAACTACTGAGAGAACCGGTATGTGGGCATGGAAGCATACTCATCAGGCTGATGGTTCAGTAACCTATGTGGAGCTTACAGGAGATGTGGTATTCGATGATGTTGACTTTGGATACACAGATGAGAAGATGGTTCTTCACAATGTAGACCTCTTTGCAACACCTGGACAAAAAATTGCATTTGTTGGTTCTACAGGTGCCGGTAAGACTACAATTACTAATCTGATAAACAGATTCTATGACATACAGGATGGTAAAATCAGATACGACGGAATAAATATAAACAAGATTAAGAAAGCAGATTTACGACGTTCCTTAGGTATTGTTTTGCAGGATACCCATCTTTTTACTGCAACAGTTATGGAGAACATAAGATACGGCAGACTTAATGCTACAGATGAAGAAGTAATAGCAGCCGCAAAGCTCGCAAATGCCGATGGATTTATTAATCAGCTTCCAGATGGCTATAACACAATGCTTACAGGAGACGGAGCTAATCTTAGTCAGGGACAAAGACAGCTTCTTGCCATTGCAAGAGCTGCCATAGCAGACCCACCGGTTCTTATACTTGATGAGGCTACAAGCTCTATCGATACAAGAACTGAGAAGATTGTTCAGGCAGGAATGGATGGTCTTATGAAGGGAAGAACTACATTTGTAATTGCCCACAGACTTTCCACTGTTAAGAACAGTGATTGTATAATTGTTCTTGAGCAGGGACGTATAATCGAGAGAGGACCTCATGATGAACTTATAGCCCAAAAGGGTAAATATTATCAACTTTACACAGGTTTGAGTTCATAAAGTTTTTATTTATTTATTAAATGAAATATGGTATTCCATTAATAGTGTGTTAAAAACTTTTTATTAGAATAGGAGAGGATACATGGAGATAAAACAAGGTATGTTTGCAGGTCTTAATGGTGAGGCTAAGAATAACAAGTTTACAGTATGGGGTTACACAATATACAACATAGTTCTTGTTGTATGCTATATAATAGAGGTTATTAAAGGCTCAAGAACCGTGTCATATGTATTAGTATTTTCACTCCTTTCCATATTGCCACTAGTAGCAATTCATTTGGCATACAGACGTGACAAAGAAAGCACCATGATAAAAAATATATTGATGGGTTCTTATGCTATATCATATTGCTTTACAGTGTTTACAACAGTTACACAGGTAGCCTTTGTATATGCGATTTTAATATCACTTTTTATAATAAGTTATTGTGATTTAAAGGCAAGTAAGCAGTATGCAATAGGTTTCGTGTTAATCAATATAGTAAATATCATTAGAATGGGACTTGATGGTGCTATTACTAAGGCAGACCTTGCATCAGTAGAAATAATAATAGGCTTCAGTATCATTTACGCTATATACATGATTATGATGACTAAGGTTATGATACTTAATAATCAGGAGAAGCTTTCTCAGATTGAGAAGGAAAAGGAAACAGTATCTGCCATGTTGGAGCAGATTATGGAAATCTCTGAGAACATGATTGGTGATATACAGGTTGTATCTGAGCGTATGGGTTCTCTTGAGGCATCTGTATCTAAGACTAAGAATTCTATGGAAGAGGTATCTAACGGAACTAGTGATACAGCAGATTCTATTCAGTCTCAGATGCTTATGACAGAAGAAATACAGCAATTTATTCAGAAGGTTGAATCTGTATCAGGTAGCATAGTATCAGACATGGAAGATACTACTGAAGAGGTACAGCAGGGTAAAGATAAGATAGACGAGCTTATTAATCAGGTACAGATATCTGATGAAGCAAGTGCTAAGGTATCTAAGGAGTTAGATGAACTTACTGCATATACAAGCCAGATGCAGGATATCATTAGCATGATTGAAAACATAACTACACAGACAAGTCTTCTTTCTCTTAACGCTTCTATTGAGGCAGCAAGAGTTGGAGAAGCTGGTAAGGGATTTGCAGTTGTTGCATCTGAAATATCAAACCTTGCATATCAGACACAGGAAGCTACAGAACACATAACAGAGCTTATCAATAATATATCTAGAGAGCTGGAAGAGGTTGTCAACGTTGTTAACTACCTTATGGATAACAGCAAGCTTCAGAGTATAGCTGCAACAGAGACAGCATCAAGCTTTGAAACAATCGCAAGCAGAACAGAAAACATACAGAGACAGACATCAGACCTTTCAGGACTTGTATCTGCACTTGCTAACTCTAACGAAGCAATCGTTGAGAGCATCCAGACAATATCAGCAGCAACAGAAGAAGTTACCGCACATTCACAGGAAACTATGGAATGTAGTGAGGAGAACTCATCAATCGTTAACGAGGTAGGAGATATTGTCAACGAATTACAGGCCTTAGCAGAACGCTTAAATGAATTACAGAACGAGTAGTAATATTAAAGATAAGAAATTATCGTTACATAAATTGTAAATAAAAAATGCCACATGTTATGTGGCATTTTTTTTATTGTTAAACATGGGAAGATTTAGAAGAATTGAAATATTCATGAGATTACGGCATGGAAAGTTTATTTACAAAACACTGTAGTTGGATGGTAAAACTTGATATTTAAAACATAGTATGGCACCTTACATATAAACATATAAAAATCAAACATTTGAACTGCGTATTTAGCGACTGACGAAATCCACCGTTTACTAAGACTTAGGCGCGAAGGCATTCCTGAGCGTCTTAGTCGAGGTTAACGGGTAGTTCGGCAGCGCGTTGCAGTGTGTTTGAATTTATATGTTTATATGTAGGGTGCCATACTATGTTTGAATATAAGTTTTACCATCCAACCACAGTGTTTAACAAAGAGATTTATAGACCGGAATCTCAGTGTAAAAAAAATCTGAAAATTTTAAAAAAAATAGTTGGAATATGTCGCAATATATATTATGATGTAGCTTGGTAAAGTGTTAAATTGAGGAAAGGTTGGTATATAACATGAGCGATACACTAATCGAATTTAAAAACATAAAAAAAGTCTTTGATGACACGGTAGTTGTTGAGGATTTCAACCTGGAAGTTAAGAAGGGAGAATTTGTAACCTTACTTGGCCCTTCGGGATGTGGTAAAACCACCATGCTTCGAATATTAGGAGGCTTTGAACTTCCAACAGAGGGAACAATAATGCTTGATGGTAAGGACATAAGTATGCTCCCACCAAATAAGAGACCTATAAATACGGTGTTTCAGAAATACGCACTTTTCCCACATTTAAATGTATATGATAACGTAGCCTTTGGTTTGAAATTAAAGAAAATCTCTAAGAAGGAACAGGATGAAAAGGTTAAGAAGGCACTTGAACTTGTTGACCTTGAAGGCTTTGAGAAGAGAACAATTCATACACTATCAGGTGGACAACAACAGCGTATTGCTATAGCGAGAGCTATTGTCAATGAGCCTGAGGTACTTTTGCTTGACGAGTCCTTAAGTGCTCTTGATTACAAGATGCGTAAGGAGATGCAGGTCGAGCTTAAGAACATGCATAAAAAACTTGGAATTACATTTATATTTGTAACACATGATCAGGAGGAAGCACTTACCATGTCTGACAAGATAGTAGTTATGGCAGACGGTGAAATACAGCAGATTGGAACTCCTGAGGAAATATATAATGAGCCTAAGAATCTATTTGTAGCGGACTTTATCGGTGAAAGTAATATATTTAAGGGTACTATGACTGAATACCATAAGGCTAGATTCTGTGGAACAGAGTTTGATTGTGTTGATGACTATGAGAAGGACATGGTTATTGATGCGGTTATACGTCCAGAGGATATTGTAATCACAGATGCAAGCAAGGGTCAGATAACTGGTGAGGTTCTTTCCTGTGATTTCAAGGGAACATTCTATATAGTTGTTGTTCAGGCTGGTAAAAATGAGATAGAAATACACAGCTTAAAAAATTACCAGATTGGTGAGACGGTAGGTATGTGTATTGAACCTGATAATATTCACATAATTCCTTACGATAGTAGTATTAACCATTATGTTGGTGAGATTACTAAGTCACAAGAGGAAGGACTCTTACATGTTGAGTTTGTCGACTTTGAAATTGACGTTGAGCCATCAAGAATTATTCCTGGTGCAACTATGGGCGATGGAGAGGTTGTTGGACCTGACGGAGAGATTATAGACACATTAGGACTTTACGTGGAAGCTTCATTTGCTCCTGCTGACGCAGACCTTACAGATGATGCTGAGCAGGGACTTGTTGTTGGTAACATTTTCTCCTTCATATATGTTGATGATCACTACAGATATACAGTTCGTAGTAAGTCCGAGGAGGACTACGTTGTCAATGACGAGGATTTGTGGAATCAGGAGGACTACGTAGGTGTAATTATTCCAGAGGACAAGATATCGTTTAGAATTATAGAGGATAAAGCAGATGAAGAATAGTATGTTTTCTAAGAAACAACTGGCAATACCATATGCTATATTTCTCGTTCTCTTTGTGGTACTGCCTCTTTTGGTTGTTGTATATTATGGATTTACAAATGGTGATGGAGAACCATCCTTTGATAACTTTATAAGATTTTTTAAAAACGGAAAGACCATGGGTACACTTGTGTACAGTATAGCAATAGCACTTATAACAACTATTGTATGTCTGCTTTTGGCATATCCGGTTGCCCTTATTATTGCTAAGGGATGTTACAGTAAGCGTTCAAAGTTTCTTATGATTTTTGTATTACCTATGTGGATTAATTTTACACTTCGTATTACAGCTCTTAAGGAAATACTGACACTTATTGAGGGGAATCTTGCTAACTACCAGTTTTTCAATACCATCCTTTGTATGGTGTATGATTTTCTTCCGTTTATGATGATGCCACTTTACAATGCGTTGACTAAGCTTGACAATGGTCTTATTGAAGCGGCGTCGGACCTTGGTGCTAATAAGGTACAGGTGTTTTTTAAGGTTATTTTACCGCTTTCAGTACCCGGTATTGTAAGTGGTGTAACTATGGTATTCTTGCCATCTATGACTAACTATGTAGTGCTTGATATGATTTACAACAGTACTTACATTATGGGTAGTCTGATTGGAAGTTACTTTAGTGCATATGATTGGCACAATGGTTCAGTTATTTCTATCATATTACTTCTTATCATTTTAGGAATAACCGTACTTTCAAACAGATACACGGACCAGGAAAATGATGCCCGTGTTGCAAGATAATCCACCACTTATTGTGGGACTTGAGAATGGAGATAAGAATGAATAAGTTTTTTCAGCATATTTGTATATGGCTTGTATTGCTGTTTTTATACGCACCAATTTTAATATTGATGGTGTATAGTTTTACTGATTCCACTATGATTGGAACAATAAAAAACTTCTCTATGCAAAACTATGTAACCTTGTTTACTACACCTGAATTGGTTGAAATGATAGTTGGTACATTTGTGCTTGCCATCGGTGTTGCGGCACTTTCTACATTTCTTGGAACAACAGGTGCTATAGGTGCATTTTATTCCAAGAAGAGAACTAGGGGAGCCCTAGAGCTTGCCAATCAGATACCTGTTGTAAATGCAGATGTTGTAACAGGTTTTTCTGTATGTATACTTATGATTGTATTTTTCAAGGTTAACAAGGAGACATTTATACCCCTTGTTATAGGACAGACAGCTCTTTGTACACCTTTCGTATATTTGTCAGTTTTACCTAGATTAAAGCAGATGGATCATCAGCTTTACGAGGCTGCATTAGATCTTGGATGTACCACATCTCAGGCATTAAGAAAGGTTATTATACCTCAGATTATTCCTGGTATTATATCTGGTTTTATGACAGCCATAACATTGTCACTTGATGACTATTTCATAACAACATATACTAAACCGGCAACCTTTGACACCATAAGTACTTACGTTGTAAATGCTACCAAGGGTTCTCAGACAGAGATTAAAACAGCTCTTTGGGCTTTGTCCACCCTTATATTTGTGCTGGTGGCACTTTATGTTGTAGCGCTTAATTTTACAAAAAAGAAAGAGGAGAAATAATGAGATTACTTAATTTAAAATCTAAGAAAATAGTTTCCTATCTCATGTGTGTTGCTCTTCTTTTGACGAATACAATATTTTTGTCAGGTTGCAAAAGCTCAGAGGAAGAGGATGTTATTGTTCTTAGAGTCAGCAACTGGGAAGAATATATTGACGAAGGCGATTGGGACGAAGAGGAAACAATTGAACTTGAAAATGGAACTGTCATTTGTCCAGAGACAAGCATGATTGAGGACTTTGAAGCATGGTTTTACGAAACCTATGGCAAAAAGGTTGAGGTTGAATATTCCACATTTGGTACAAATGAAGAGTTATATAACCAAATGTCTATGGGTGATACTTATGACTTGGTTTGTCCATCTGAATACATGATTATGAAGATGATGGCAGAGGATATGCTTTTGCCATATTCAGATTCCTTCTATGATGAGACCATAGAGACTAATTACTATGCAAAATGTGTATCCCCATATATTAAGAATGTATATGATGAGTTATCTATTAACGGAGAAGCTCTTTCTAAATATGCTGCTGGATATATGTGGGGAACATTGGGAATCGTATATAATCCAGAGGAAGTAACTGAGGATGAAGCTTCTCACTGGAATATGCTTCTTATGAAGAAGTTTAATAAGAGAGTTACGATTAAAGATAGTGTTAGAGACGCATATTTTGCAGGAAACAGCATTTACAACGAGGAGCTCCTTTTATCTGAGGATTTTATAAATGCAGATGATTACTATGCCCAGATGGAGGTTATCCTAAACTCGACAGACACGGCTACTGTAAATTCAGTTGAGGAGATACTTTCTGATATTAAGGATAATGTTTATTCCTTTGAGACAGACAGCGGTAAAGCAGACATGGTTTCAGGTAAGGTTGTAGCTAACCAGCAGTGGTCAGGAGATGCAGTTTATACATTGGACCAGGCTGAGGAGGAGGGAGTAATTCTCTGCTATTCAGCGCCTGAAGAAGCTACAAATTTATGGTTTGATGGATGGTGCATGCTTAAGGATGGTATAGGTGAGGATGCGGATAAACAGCTTGCTGCAGAGGCATTTGTTAACTTCCTTTCTAAACCGGAAAACGCTATTAGAAACATGTGGTATATCGGCTATACTTCTGTTATTTCTGGTGGCGAAGATGAATCTATACTCCAGTATGCAGAGTTCCTTTATTCTTCTGATGATGAGGAAGATATGGTGCCTTATCCTATAGCTTATTTCTTCACTGGTGAGGATGAAGCTGATTTAGATGAGGAAACAATAGAGGCATATACTATATATACTTATGAGGATCAAATCAACAGACAGCTTTTTGCTCAGTATCCTCCAGAGGATGTTATGAAGCGAAGTGTTGTAATGGCTTATTTTGATAAGGAGGGCAACGAACGTATAAATCAAATGTGGCTTAACGTTAGATGCTTTGACCTTTATGAATATTTGTCCGGAGATTAGAATATATAAAAACCCGTCCAAGAAACTTGGACGGGTTTTAGATTATTTGTATGGTGGTTATTTATGAATAATATGAGTAAAAACAAAATGACAGCTATGTGTGGTGTTTTTATCGCATTAGCTATGGTGTTATCATATTTGGAAAATCTTGTTCCTATTAATGTGGCGGTTCCAGGTGTAAAATTAGGCTTGGCCAATCTTGTTACTATAGTTGCTCTTGTTAAAATGGGAATAAAACCAGCTGTGTTAATTAGCGTAGGAAGAATTATTCTTTCAGGTATATTGTTTGGAAATGTAACTGTGATAATATATAGCTTGGCAGGGGCTTTTTTAAGTATTCTTGCTATGTGTATTGTAAGAAAAATAAAAGCATTTTCTGTAACAGGAGTCAGCATATGTGGAGCGGTTTTTCATAATTTAGGCCAGATAATTGTAGCTGCATTAATTATGGAGAATGCTAATATAATGTACTACATGATTATTCTTGCATTAACTGGAACAATAGCAGGGACTTTAATAGGAATTCTTGCGTCTGTAATATTAAAGAATTTGTAACAGTATATTATGTGATTTTTATAAGAAATTTATCATAAAACTACAACATGTAGTTGTCAAAACCACGTCCATGTATTAAAATAGAAGATGTGAGAGTCTATAAGCCTAAAAAGCTTATTTGATTTCATAGATTATACATTTTATAGTGGGGTCGATATAATGAAATTTACGTTTAAAGGTGGTATACATCCTTTCGAGGGTAAAGAGCTTACCATGGATAAGGATGTAATTGAATATATGCCAAAGGGCGACATGGTTTATCCCCTTAGTCAGCATATTGGTGCACCTGCTACAGCATTGGTCAAGAAAGGTGACCGTGTATTAGTTGGTCAGTTAATCGCAGAGGCTTCAGGCTTTGTTTCTGCAAATATTCATTCTTCTGTTTCTGGAACTGTCAAAGCAGTGGAACCACGTCTTACTTCATCAGGTTCCAAGGTCAACTCTATTATTGTTGAAAACGACGGTTTGTTTGAATCTGTGGAATTTATTCCAAACGCTAAACCAATTGAAGAACTTACAAAGGAAGAAATCTTAGACGCTATTAAGAAAGCCGGCATTGTTGGTATGGGTGGTGCAGGTTTCCCTACTCATGTGAAGCTTTCCCCTAAGGAGCCAGATAAAATTGACACTATTATTGTCAATGCATCTGAGTGTGAGCCTTATCTTACTTCTGACTACAGAAGACTTATGGATGAAGCTGACAAGGTTATAGAGGGTCTTAGACTTGTCATATCTATGTTTGAGGGCGCTAAGGGTATTATCGCTGTTGAGGATAATAAACCTAAGGCGATTAAGCTTCTTAAAGACAAGCTTGTAGGTGATAAGGATATAGTAGTTAATTCAATGAAAACTAAATACCCTGAAGGTGCTGAGCGTCAGCTTATTTATGCCAACACAGGCAGATATATTAACTCTAAAATGCTTCCAGCAGATGTGGGATGTATTGTTCACAACGTAGATACAGTATATGCTATCTGTGAAGCTGTGAGAGAGGGTAGACCTCTTATTGACAGATTAGTTACAGTTTCTGGAGATGCAGTTGAAAATCCATGTAATATCAATACAAGGATGGGAACAAATTACAAAGAACTTGTTGAAGCTGCTGGTGGATTCAAGAATGATCCAGAGAAGATTATCGCAGGTGGACCTATGATGGGTAAGGCAATTTATACTTTAGATATTCCTGCTACTAAGTCATCATCAGCAATTCTTTGTATGACTAAGGATGAGGTTTCAGAGTATGAGCCAAGTAACTGTATCAGATGTGGACGTTGTATAGATGTGTGTCCAGGTAGAGTTATGCCTAGTACACTTATGGATTTAGTAGAGAGAAATGATATCGACGGATTTTTGAAATACAATGGTATGGAATGCTGCGAGTGTGGATGTTGCTCGTATGTTTGCCCTGCCAAGAGACATTTAACACAGGCTATAGCAGGAACAAGAAAAGAAGTTCTTGCAAGCCGTAAGAAGTAGGAGGTGGCAAGACAATGGAAGAATTAAATTTAAAGGTTTCGGCATCTCCTCATGTGAGAGATAAGGATACTACTTCAGACATTATGTTTGATGTGATTTTAGCTTTGGTACCTGCCACTGCATTTGGTGTTTATCAGTTTGGCAGCAAGGCTGCGATACTTATTTTAGCCTGTATTTTAGGTGCTGTGTTATCTGAATATTTATATCAGAAGTTTATTATGCATAAGAAGTCAACAATTGGAGATTTTTCTGCAGCACTTACAGGACTTTTACTTGCACTTAACCTTCCACCTACATTACCAGTGTGGATGGGAGTTTTAGGTTCGGTATTTGCTATTATCGTAGTTAAGCAGTTGTTTGGTGGTTTAGGACAGAACTTTATGAACCCTGCTCTTGCAGCAAGATGTTTTCTTCTCCTTTCCTTTACCAAGCCAATGACTACATTTGTATATGATGGTGTGACTTCTGCAACACCACTTGCTGTTTTAAAAGCTGGTGGAGAGGTTAGCTTGCAGAATATGTTCATGGGATATACTGGAGGAACAATCGGTGAAGTATCTACAGCTGCATTGTTAATCGGTGCGATTTACCTCTTGATTAGAAAGGTAATCAGCCCTAAGATTCCTCTTATTTATATTGGAACTTTTGCAGCGTGCATAGCTATTTATGCAGCTACAAAGAACTATGATGTTTTAGATTTTACACTGGCTCACCTTTGTGGTGGTGGTCTCATGCTTGGTGCTTGGTTTATGGCTACTGATTATGTTACTTCACCAATTACCTCGAAGGGTAAGATAATATTTGGTATAATTCTCGGTTTACTCACATTTGTGCTTCGTATATTTGGAAGTAGTGCAGAGGGAGTTTCCTATGCAATTATCATAAGTAACCTCTTTGTTCCTCTTATTGAAAAGGTAACTGTTCCTAAGGGCTTTGGTGCTGGAGCAGATATTAGTAAGGAACATAAGAAGGAAAAGAAAGATTCAAAGAAAGCTTCTGATAAGGAAGAATCTAAGGTGGAAGCTGAGGAAGATAAAGAAGAAGTTAAGGCAAAGATGGATGGCAAGGGTATTGCCAAGGCTATAGCCGCAATCTTTGTTATTACAGCTGTTATGGGTGCGGCTCTTGGTCTTGTTTACAGCATTACTAAGAAGCCAATCGAGGAGGCAAACCTTAAAGCAAAGGAAGCTGCTTATGCAGAGGTATTCCCTAACATTAAGGAAGTTATTCCTATATCTGAAGATGAGAATTTCTATAAGGAAATTACAGCAGTAGTTCAAAATGCTGGATATGAAAGTGTTACCGTTGATGAAGTTAATCTTGTTGCCAACACAGATGGTAACCTTAATGGTGCAATTATTATTGTAACAACCTCTGATGGCTACGCAGGTGACATACAGTTAGTCGTTGGTATTGACATGGAGTGTAATATCAAGGGAATATCATTCCTCAGTATAAGTGAGACAGTTGGTCTTGGTATGGAAGCTCAAAACGAAGAGTTCCTCAGCCAGTTCTATGGCAAGGGATTTGTTGAATTTGAATATTCTAAATCAGGTGCAGTTGATGAAAATGAAGTGGATGCATTATCGGGAGCAACTATCACTACTTCGGCAGTTGTGGAAGCTGTTAATGCGGCCATATATACATTTTTAACTATGTTCTATAAGGGGGTGTAGTATGGGCAAGATAACAGAAAGATTATACAACGGAATAGTAAAAGAAAACCCAACATTTGTTCAAATGCTTGGTATGTGTCCAACACTTGCAGTTACTACATCAGCTATTAACGGTGCAGGTATGGGTATTGCAACAACAGTTATTCTTACAATGAGCAACCTGGTTATAGCACTTCTCAGAAAGGTTATACCGGATAAGGTAAGAATTCCTGCTTATATAGTAGTGATTGCTTCATTTGTTACAATAGTACAATTTGTTATGCAGGCATATGTACCTAGCCTGTATGCGAGTTTAGGTATATTTATACCTCTTATAGTAGTTAACTGTATTATCTTAGGTAGAGCAGAAAGTTATGCTTCTAAGAATCCGGTTATTCCATCGATTTTCGATGGTATCGGTATGGGACTTGGATTTACTCTTGGTCTTACAGTTATTGGTACAATAAGAGAGTTTTTAGGAAGTGGAACAATATTTAATTTCCAGATACTTCCAGAATCCTTTGAAACCATTTCAATATTTGTTTTTGCACCGGGAGCATTCCTTGTACTTGCATTTATAATTGCATTTATCAATAAGATGAATATTAACAAGGCTAAGAAGACTGGTGCTAAGGCAGAGCTTTGTAAGCTTGCAGACTGTGCTAATTGCCAAAACAAAGCTTGTGCAGGAAGGGAGGAGTAATTCATGAATTTGATACTTTTAGCTATATCAGCGGCATTTGTTAATAATGTTGTTTTAAGCCAGTTCATGGGTATTTGTCCATTCCTTGGTGTATCTAAGAAGATTAATACGGCAGCAGGTATGGGTGGAGCGGTTATATTCGTTATAACTATTGCCTCTCTTGTTACAAGTCTTATATACAAATTTGTGCTTGTTCCACTTGATCTTTCTTACATGAATACAATAGTGTTTATTCTTGTAATTGCTGCACTTGTACAGTTTGTAGAAATGTTCCTTAAGAAGGCAGTACCTGCTCTTTATCAGGCACTTGGAGTATTCCTTCCACTTATTACAACAAACTGCGCTGTTTTAGGTGTTGCACTTACAAATGTACAGAAAGAATATAATATTCTTGAGTCTGTTGTTAACGGATTATTTACTGCAGTTGGTTTTGCAGTTGCAATTATAATCCTTGCAGGAATCAGAGAAAAGATTGACAAAAATGATGTTCCAGAAAGCTTTAAGGGAGCTCCTATAGTTCTTGTATCTGCAGGACTTATGGCCATAGCATTTATGGGACTTTCAGGACTTATCAAATAAGGAGGGAGAGTATGGATATAGTATCAGTTTTAATCGCTGCTGGTGTAGTTGGTGTAGTTGGTATATTAGCCGGACTTCTCCTGGGAGTAGCTAGCGAAAAGTTTAAAGTTGAAGTTGATGAGACAGAAATAAAGGTAAGAGAAATCTTACCTGGTAATAATTGTGGTGGATGTGGTTATCCAGGCTGTGATGGACTTGCGGCAGCAATTGCTAAAGGTGAGGCTAAAGCAAATGCCTGTCCAGTTGGTGGTGAAGAGGTTGCCAAGAAGATTGCAGAGATAGTCGGTGGAGACACAGATGCAGTTAAGCTTGTTGCACATGTGAGATGCGCAGGCAATTGTGATAAGGCTAAGGATGCATATGAATATGTAGGACCAAAGGATTGTAAGCTTGCAGCTAATGCTCCAGGTGGTGGACCAAAGGCTTGTTCCTATGGTTGTCTTGGTTTCGGAAGCTGTGTTAAGGCTTGTCAGTTTGATGCAATTACTATAGTTGAGGGAATCGCAGTTATTGATAAGGACAAATGTAAGTCTTGTGGTATGTGTGTTGCACAGTGTCCAAGAAATATAATCGAGATGGTTCCTTATGATGCAGGTGCCATTGTAGAATGTGTTTCTCATGATTTTGGTAAGGATGTTAAGGCTGTATGTCAGGCTGGATGTATAGGATGTGGAATATGTGCTAAGAATTGTCCTAAGGAGGCTATTGAAATTGTAGATAAGCTTGCTAAGGTTGATTATTCAAAGTGTACTGGCTGTGGCACTTGTAAAGAAAAGTGTCCTGTTAAGATTATAGCGTAGAAGTTGAAAGGAAGAGGTAGTTATGGCGAGAGATTATGTGATTGTTGCAGATTCAACAAATGATTTACCAGAAGGCTATGCAGAGTCAAGAGGTGTTAGAATTGTTCACCTGTTATATGAAATAGGTGGAGAAACATACGGCAAGGACAGTTTCCTTTCTTCTAAAGAATTCTATGCTCGAATGAGAGAAGGTCAGCCTACTAAGACGGCTGCAGTTAATATCGATGAAATGTTAGAGTGCTTTGAAGCAATAATAAATGAGGGGAAAGATGTACTTTTTATGTGTCTTTCAGAGGGAATAAGCAGTACTAACGCAAATGCTTATGCTGCTGCTGAGGAGTTAAATGAAAAGTATCCTGATGCTAAAATTATGGTAACGAATTCCCTTTGTGCTTCAGGTGGCCAGGGATTATTCTTATATCATGCTCTTAAGAATAAAGAAAATGGCATGACTGTAGAAGAAAATTTCAATGCTCTTGAAAGTATTAAGATGAACATTGTGCAGAAGTTTACTGTTGATGATTTGAAATACCTTATGAGAGGTGGAAGAATCTCTAAGACATCTGCAACTATAGGAACACTTATTAATATAAAGCCTTTACTTCATGTAGACAATGAGGGTAAGCTTGCAGCAGAGGCTAAGATAAGAGGTCGTAAGAAGGCTCTTACTCAGCTTATTAAGAATATGGGAGAGGCAATGGGTTCATGGAAGGACAAGCAGGAGGTTATTGTTGTTTCTCATTCTGATGCTGAAGATATAGATTTCGCAACAGATATGATTAAGGAATTATATAACCCTAAGGAGCTTATTGTAGGCGGAATTACTCCTACAATAGGTGCTCACACTGGCCCAGGTACAATAGCAATATTCTTTATGGGTGACGTTAGATAGTAAGGGTGAATATACTAATAAAAAACAGGTTAAACCTATATGCGTTTTCTGGAATTAAAGCAAAAAGAAGTTATTAATTGTAAGGATTGCAGAAGATTAGGATATGTGGCAGATTTGGAGATAGACCCTGTTTCAGGGTGTATCAAAGCCATAATAGTTCCAGGTCAGGGTAAATTTTTTACATGCTTTGGGGCTACAACGGAATATTATATTAAATTTTGTAACATAGTTCGTATAGGACCTGATATAATATTAGTTGATATTGATGCTTGTGATATAAGAAAGATATGCGATGTATGTGATTAATGAATAAAGGAGAATTAACTTATGAAGTGTCCGTTTTGTGGAGATGACAATACTAGAGTAATCGATTCAAGACCAGCTGATGATAATGAGGCTATTAGAAGAAGAAGACAGTGTGATGAGTGTGGAAAGCGTTTTACTACCTATGAGAAGGTTGAGACTATTCCTCTCATTGTTATTAAAAAAGATAAGAACAGAGAAACCTATGACCGCTCTAAGATTGAGTCAGGTGTTGTACGTTCATGTCATAAGAGACCTGTTTCGGCAGAGCGCATTGCTGCTTGTATAGACCAGATTGAAAACAAGATTTTTAATTTAGAGGTTAAGGAAATCGAGAGTACTAAAATCGGAGAAATCGTTATGGACGAAATCAAGGATTTGGATCAGGTTGCATATGTAAGATTTGCTTCTGTATATAGAGAATTCAAGGATGTTAATACATTTATGAGTGAGCTTAAGAAGCTTCTCGATAACAAATAATCAGGAGATATGTATGTTAGATAGCTACATAAAGCTGGTTAAGGGTGGTCAGGATGAGATAGTCGAAAAGAAATCTCGTTTTATTGGTCAGGTTATGCCTGTTTCCAGCGAAGAAGAAGCTTATGCATTTATAGAAAGCATAAAGAAAAAGCATTATGATGCAAGACATAATTGTTTTGCCTTTTCCATAGGAGAAGAGATGCCTTTGCTAAGATTTTCTGATGATGGTGAGCCACAGGGAACTGCAGGTAAGCCTATATTGGAGGTCATAACTAATTCAGGCATCCATAATATTTGTATTGTTGTAACAAGATATTTTGGTGGAACACTTCTTGGAACAGGTGGTTTGGTTAGGGCTTATACGGACGCCAGCAAGGCTGCATTAGAAGTGTGCGAAACTAAGCTTATGCAACGTATTTACCCAGTTGATATAAAGACTAACTACACTGATATGGGTAAAATACAGTATATTCTCAATACCAATGAAATAAGGATACTGGATACCATATTTGCTGAGGATGTGCTTTTTGTAACGGAAATTCCTGTGAATGACAAGGATAGAATTGTCAGTGAAATAACAGAGGCCACAGGAGCCAGAGCTGAGATAACAGTAAAGGACGAAATATTTGGATAATATTTCGTCCTTTTTATATGATACTTGATGCAAAGCTACAAATGACGGTAAGTAGTAATATAATTGGAATAAGAGTTGTCAGATGACGACTCTTTTTTATTACAAGACTGATTAAGATTGTAATCAGGAAGATGGCAAGTGCATAGGCTGCAAATAGCAGTATAAGGCTTGTTTTGCCTGTTGCAATCAATGATGAGATAGTCCCTACAATAAGTATAGGGAGTATTGCTGTAATTACAGATATAGTTTTAATTCCAAGTTTTGCTCTGTTACCAAGAGGCGTATAAATTCCTTTTTCCAAATCCTCGTAGTAGACAAGTAATCCCATAAGCCCACTTGCAAGTATAAGGATAACAGAAAGCTCAAATACAGGTAGATTGATTTTGTACTGGTAGGTTTTAGTGTCAAGCTTGCCATTAGATACATCGGACACAGTAAATATTTCATCGCTATTCATATAGTAATCCATACCCTCTGTGAGTTCTTGGTTATATTCTGGGGTATTAACAGCTGACTCAAGTATTTTTGGAGAGCACACCTGAAGAATATTACTGTATAATGTTTCGCTTATTGCTGTGGCAAGTGCAGAGCTTGGGATGACATATTGAATCATCTGTGTATCTTTTTGTCCTAAAATATATGCATCAAAGAAACCCTCTGGAATATAAAAACCACATTCTGCCTTCTGGCTTTTGACCTCGTAGATAAGGTCTTTCTCGGAATTTGCTTCGTAGAAGGTGTATAAGGAGTTTTTCTCATATAGGGTAGAGAGTACCTGTTCATAATATCCAGATGTATCCTGACAATATAGAGCTACTTTTATGTCTGCAGTCTGATTTTTGGTTGGGAGTGACACATAAACTAAGGTCATAAGAATAAGAGCTGCCAGCATTAGCACATATATTTTCTTAGTAAATATTCTTTTTGTAAAAATAACAAATCTGTTAAGTGTTTGCATAGATTCTCCTAATCTTATTTAAAATAGTCCCTTGGCAAGTGTAGAGATTAAATACTCACCAGGTAAATAATTAGACACCTGTTGTATTATTTGAGGTAAAAAGGAACGAGGTAACAGACCTCCTCCAATATATGCAATTGTTATAACTACGCATAATAAAACAATGTTAGCAGTAAATAAATTTTTAGAAAGCGAAGCTATTAATGCAATTATTAAAGACATAATGCATAGGGCAGGTATAACTGTTATAAAACCTGCGGGATTAAAGTGCCTAGTATAAATTGATATACCAATATGGCATGGAATATAAGCTATATATAAAGCAATTAAAGTAGTGAAAAAATTGCATAGATATATGTGTAAAGTGTTTATTTTACGAACGTTTAATTGCAACATAACACCGTTGCCATATTCTTTGATAATAGGCATAAATACAACTGCAACAAAAAACAGAGTAATCATTAAGGCAGAAGCCAGGTAGTGTTCTAAAAGAGTATAATTACCTTCGTTAGTTGCGCTAATTGTTTGTGTGTAGTTGTCTTTTTTTAATGCTCTATTTAAGAATGTTGCATTAACCTTATCTTGAATTTCTTTTACTTCTTCTGATGAAAGTTCATGGTTTCTAGCAGTGTCTATTGCACTATACACAGCCGCCTGTGCAACTCCAAGATATCTTCCGTATGAGAGAAATAATTCATTAATTACGTGTGCAGAGGCAGAAGAGTTTTCTCTAATTATGATTTCTATGGCAGGGTTAGTACCGTTCATAATTCCAGAGAAAAATAATTCAGGAATTATAACAAAATAATCTGCGTTACCAGATTCAACCATATTTTTTCCTTCGTCGATTGTATTCACCTGAACTAAATTGGCTGTGTTTTGAACACTATCAATATTTTCGAAGAAGTTTAGACCTACAAGATTATAAGTCATGTCTTCGTCGTTGGGGAGATAGTAAGCCAAGGTTATTTTGGTCATGTTCTTCTCTTTGTATAAGTTTGATGAAATGAGCTTTCCGGCTATTCCACAGGATAAAAGAAGAACAAGAACAGAAATAAACAGGGGAATAATATATGATTTTAAGCGCTTGAGATTGGTTGTAATCAATCTGCAAAATAGGCTTGTTAGATTCATAATTAGCTCCTTAACATATCTATATAGCTGATTCCTTGTTCCGTAAGCTTCTTAGTGTCAACAAGTTTTCCGTCTTTTAAAAGATATACCTTGTTGCAGAAATCAAATATTTCCTCGTCGTGGGATGCAACGATAATGATGCCCTTATTAGATAGGAAAAATTCCATATATGAAGCTATGTCCTGTTTGGCAGGTAAATCTAGTGCTGCAAAGGGTTCATCCATAAGTAATATGTTTGGCTCATTGATAAGCACAGTTGCAAGGCTAAGTCTTTTTTTCATTCCGCCAGACATATTTTTGACAGGAACATCAAGGAATTCTGTGATTCCCAGCTTGTTTAGAGGTGCAGAATTTAACTTATCCAGAATTTCTTTTTTTGAAAATTTGCACCACATTTTTATATTATCTATTGGTTTTAATTCGTCAAACAAAGGGTTATCCTGTGGAAGATATCCAATGTTAAAATCCTTGCTGTTGGCATAAAAAGTGGCGATATAGGAAAGAAGTGTAGATTTACCTACGCCGTTTGTTCCTAATATTCCAATAGCTTCCCCTTCAGCGGCACTGATGGAAATATCTTCTAAAACCTTTTTAGTTTTGTATGATTTTGAAATATGTTCCAATGTAAACATAAAGCACCTCTTTGTGTTTAAAATAATTAAATATAAGAATAACACTTTTGATATTAAAGCACAAGAAAAACAGAGGGATAATGCATATTTAAAAGTATATGAAAAGGGATACAAAATTATGGACTTTATTTACACATTTTGATATAATTTAAGAAATATGGCTTAACTTAAGATTTAATATACGAGGTGATATCATGAATGGAATGCGAATAGCAAAAAAGAATGCATTGACAATTAAGATTATGACGGTTTTAGCTATTGCTAAAATATTAATTTTCATTATTAATCATGACAAGCAGAAGAGCTTAGGGCTTTTGATAACATTGTTTGTTTTATATGCAATAGGTAATATTGTTTGGAACATAATAAGCTATCAAAGCGACCTTACAAAGTATACATCTATAACATTGTTTTCTGTTCTTACAACAGTTAATGTTATCATATCAGATTCTATAATTGATATTTTACCTGTATTTTTGGCTATGGGTATGTGTATCGTATATATGGATACCTTCCACATCAAGGTAACATGCGGTGTTTCAGTTGTAGGTACGTTAATTGGAACAATAATGAAGATTTCAGCTGCTGGATTTAGTGCTTCAGCTACTTGGATTGAGATCTTACTTTTAGTAATTGTATTTACAGTTGGTATTATTCTTGCTTGTAATATAACACTTGGTGAGCAGGAAAGAGATAAGCAGGAGATTGAATATCATGTTGCTTACCAGGAAGAAATTACAGCAAACATGGTTAAGGTAGTTGACAACGGTAACACACATATTGGACTTCTTCAGTCTAAGCTTGATAACTTCCAGTCGGCTACAGAGGAGGTTACAAAGTCTGTAGATGCCATTTCTCGAGGTATAACAGACACAGCTGAGAACATGGAAACTTCCACAACTATGACACAGCAGATTCAGGATGTAATTGATAATCTTATTGATGTTAAGGATAGCACAGTTGCTTCTACTAATAAGGCTATTAAGTCAGTTAAGTCAGGTTTAGAGGTCATTGAGAGCTTGAAAAACAAGTCATATGACATCAATGTTGCCAATGAAGATGTTACAAGAGTTTCTGAGGAACTTTGCGAAAAGATTGAATCAGCTGAGCAGATTACTCAGATTATATATCAGATTTCAAGCCAGACTAATCTTCTTGCGCTTAATGCATCTATTGAGGCAGCAAGAGCAGGCGAGCAGGGTCGTGGTTTTGCGGTAGTTGCTAATGAGATTAGAAAGCTTGCAGACGATACAAGAAATTCTATTGATAATATAACAGCCCTTCTCAAGGGTGTAACAGAACTTGCTAATCATACATCTGAGTTAGTAAGACGAAGTGTTGAGGCAGTTGCAGAACAGGCTAAGTACATTGATGCAGCAGACGGTTCATTCCAAACTATCGCTGGTGTTGTTGATGAGTTACATGAAGATATGGAAGAGCTTGATAAAATCAGTGGTAACCTTGATGCATCCAACAACTCTATTATTGATGGTCTTGCTAATCAGCAGGCAGCCAGTGAAGAGATTGCAGCTAATGCACAGTCGTCAGCAGATCTTTGTGATTCTAACCTTGCAGAACTCAATAGCGTTATAGCAGAGCTTAATGAGATTGCTAAGATTATTGGTAGTCTTAAGGATGGTGCTGCAGAAGAGATGATGCAGTCAACCGCTGCTTCTTCACCTGAGGTTGAAGAGGAAGAAACAGAGTACGAGCCAGAAGAGGAAGCATACGAGGAAGAACCTGAGTATGAGTCAGAAGAGGAAGAGTACGAGGAAGAGCCAGAGTATGAAACCGAAGAGGAAGCATACGAAGAAGAGTCTGAGTATGAGTCTGAGGAGGAAGAGTACGAGGAAGAGCCAGAGTATGAATCAGAAGAGGAGTACGAGGAAGAGCCGGAGTATGAAGCCGAAGAGGAGTACGAGGAAGAACCAGAGTATGAAGCCGAAGAGGAAGCATACGAGGAAGAGCCAGAGTATGAAGCCGAAGAGGAAGAGTACGAGGAAGAGCCAGAGTATGAAGCCGAAGAGGAGTATGAGAAAGAGCCAGAGTATGAAGCCGAAGAGGAAGCATACGAGGAAGAACCAGAGTATGAAGCCGAAGAGGAGTATGAGGAAGAGCCGGAGTATGAAGCCGAAGAGGAGTATGAGGAAGAGCCAGAGTATGAGTCCGAAGAGGAGTACGAAGAAGAAACAGAAGAATCCTGGGATGAAGAATCAGAGGAAGAATAATTACATAATTCCTATAATAAAAGGCAACCTGAGGGGTTGCCTTTTTCCTATTTGGGAAGTTATTTTGTTGGAAGTGGGTCTATGTAAAATAAGTTACTTTCTAGACCCGGGTTGGTATACGGAAGCATGAATTATGTAAACTTGAATGGTGCTTTTGGGTACATAAGAAAATTCTTGCTTTCTAGACCCACAAAAAAGAAAAAAGTGGGGGCTGGAGCGTGACATTTTCCACATAGACCCAAGTGCCTACTTTTTACAAGGTAATTCAATGTGTTTTTTATGGGGAAATGGGTTTGGGGAGTAAGTTTTTTTCTATAGACCCATTTGTGGGTTTATTTTGATAAAGAATACTTCAAGCTTGCTTTGCAAAAAGCTCCTTTTAATATTCTTCTTCAATAACTTGAAAATCCAAATAATCAAATTCTATGTGTTCAATAAAATTATCCTGTGTAAATCTTGTTCTTGCCATTTTTATGAAGTCTTCTTTGTTAGACTGAAGCCATATAGGTTTAGCAAGATCAAATTCATAACAAATTTCATCAAGCGCTTTGTAGACCTTGTTTGTTCTTGTCATAGAATAATCTTCTATACAAGCAGTGTAGTCTTTTATTGTTTTATTCTTTTGGATTAGTTTGCCCCAAACTCTAAACATAATTACCTCGTGTTAATTTATAAAATATATCTGATATTATATCTGCTTAAAAATCAAATATCAATATAGGAAAATAGTTTATCGTTATAAAAGTTTACATAACTTGAAACGACTGCTAGTATAAGACATATAATAACAAACAACCTGCAACGCGCTGACAAACTAACAAGTAACTTCGACTAGAGACTCTCAGGAATGCCTTCGAGCCTAGTCTTCGTAACTTGTGGATTTTGTCAGTCGCTAAAAACGCAGTCCAAATGTTTGTATATTATATGTCTTATACTAGTTGTCATTGCAAGTTATGTAAACTACAATTTAACGATTAAATTATAAATTATTTGCTTTATTAAAGATAAACACTGTGATATACTACTTAATGGTTTTGTAAGTGTGTGTGCGAGTTTGCATGCATATTAGTATACGAGAAAAGTGGTGAAATTAATGTATAAGCTTATTACAACAGATGGAAATGCAAAAAGAGGAGAATTTACTACGCCACATGGAGTTATTCAGACTCCTGTGTTTATGAATGTTGGAACAATTGCAGCAATAAAGGGTGCGGTTGCAACTACAGATTTACAGGAAATAGGTACACAGGTACAGCTTTCTAATACCTATCATCTTCATGTGAGACCAGGAGATAAGATTGTTAAACAAATGGGTGGCCTTCACAAGTTTATGGTATGGGATAAGCCGATTCTCACTGATTCAGGTGGATTTCAGGTTTTTTCTTTGGCAGGGCTTAGAAAGATTAAGGAAGAGGGCGTTTATTTCAGTTCTCATGTAGATGGAAGAAAGATATTCATGGGGCCAGAGGAGAGTATGCAGATTCAATCCAATCTTGCATCCACAATAGCTATGGCGTTTGATGAGTGTCCACCAGCTACAGCTGATAGAAATTATATTCAGCCTTCTGTTGATAGAACCACTAGATGGCTTGAGAGATGTAAGGTGGAAATGGCTCGTCTTAACAGCTTGGAAGATACTATTAACAAGAAACAGATGCTTTTTGGTATAAATCAGGGCGGAATATTTGAGGATATTAGAATAGAACATGCCAAAAGAATATCTGATATGGATTTAGATGGATATTCTATAGGTGGTCTTGCTGTTGGAGAATCCCACGAGGAGATGTACAGAATTATTGAAGCGACTGTGCCATATCTTCCTAAGAATAAACCTACATATCTTATGGGTGTAGGTACTCCTGCAAATATATTGGAGGCAGTTGATAGAGGCGTAGATTTCTTTGACTGCGTATATCCGTCGAGAAATGGACGACATGGACATGTCTATACTAACCAAGGTAAGCTTAATTTATTTAATGCTAAGTATGAGACTGATGACAGACCTATTGAAGAAGGCTGTGGATGCCCGACATGTAAAACTTATTCAAGGGCGTATATTAGACACCTTCTTAAGGCGAAAGAAATGCTTGGAATGAGATTTTGTGTATTGCATAATTTGTATTTTTATAATAATATGATGAGTGAGATTCGAGAGGCTATAGAGCAGGGACGTTATGCGGATTACAAGCGTAAGATGCTTGACGGTTTTGCTGGCAAAATATAAAAAGCATATACCAATACATTATGTATTGAGGAATAATATTTAGGAGGACATATAAATGTTTTTAGAAGGAACAGGTAGTGCTACAGGCGGAATGATGTTTACAATTATCTATCTTGTTGTAATTTTTGGTTTAATGTATTTAATTATAATTAAGCCACAGAAGAAGCAGCAGAAGGCTAGAGAAGAGCTTCATAAAGGTATGGAGCCAGGTGATAGCATTATGACTACAGGTGGTTTCTACGGAACAATCCTTGATATTGATGGAGACACAGTTATTGTTGAGTTTGGTAACAATAAGAACTGTAGAATCCCAATGCACAAAAATGCTATTGCAGAGGTAGAGAAGTCAGGCTCAGCAATAGTTAAGGATGAGGAAGAAGAAAAATAATATAAACAGATAATGTTTATAAGGACTGTATAGCAATATACAGTCTTTTTCTTTTTGTAAAATAAAATATGTTAAATCGCCATAATTTTTATCAAAAAAGGGTGGACTATTTTGTTGCTTTATGAGAAAATATAGAAGATGACGTTTTCCAGTGTAGGAAAATGTCCCATATGAAAATATTTATATTTGAAAGGAGTCTCAAAATGATTTATTCACATGAGGTAGAGAACATGTGCCCAGTTGCTCAGGGTGTTAACCATGGTTGTGCACCAATCCCTGAAGAAGCAAAATGGGTAAAGGCAAAAGAAGTAAAAGATATTTCTGGTTTAACACACGGTGTAGGCTGGTGTGCACCACAGCAGGGTGCTTGTAAGCTTACTCTTAACGTTAAGGAAGGTATTATACAGGAAGCATTAGTAGAGACTATCGGTTGTTCAGGTATGACTCACTCAGCTGCTATGGCATCTGAGATTCTTCCAGGAAGAACTGTTATGGAAGCTCTTAACACAGACCTTGTTTGTGACGCTATCAACACAGCTATGAGAGAGTTATTCTTACAGATCGTTTATGGACGTACTCAGTCTGCATTCTCTGAGGATGGTCTTCCAATCGGTGCTGGTCTTGAGGATCTTGGTAAGGGTCTTCGTTCACAGGTTGGTACTATGTACGGTACTCTTAAGAAGGGTCCTCGTTACCTTGAGATGGCTGAAGGATATGTTACAGGTATCGCTCTTGATGCTGAGGATCAGATTATTGGTTATCAGTTCGTAAGTCTTGGAAAGATGACTGATTTCATCAAGAAGGGTGACGATCCTAACACAGCTTGGGAGAAGGCTAAGGGACAGTATGGTCGTGTTGCAGATGCAGTTAAGATCATCGATCCTAGAGAACAGTAGGAGGTAAGTGAAGATGGCATTATTTGAATCATATGAGAGAAGAATTAAGCAGATCGAGGCTAAGCTTGCTGAGTATGGCATCGCTTCTATTGAAGAAGCAGAGAAGATTACTAAGGACGCAGGTCTTGATGTATATAAGCAGGTTGAAGGTATTCAGCCAATTTGTTTCGAGAACGCAAAGTGGGCTTACGTTGTAGGTGCTGCTATTGCTATTAAGAAGGGTTGCAGAAAAGCTGCTGACGCTGCTGCAGCTATCGGTGAGGGACTTCAGTCATTCTGTATCCCTGGTTCTGTTGCTGATACACGTAAGGTTGGTCTTGGACATGGTAACCTCGGTAAGATGTTACTTGAGGAAGAGACTAAGTGTTTCGCTTTCTTAGCTGGTCACGAGTCATTCGCAGCAGCTGAGGGTGCTATCGGTATCGCAGAGAAGGCTAACAAGGTTCGTAAAGAGCCACTTAGAGTTATCCTTAACGGTCTTGGTAAGGATGCAGCTCAGATTATCGCTCGTATCAACGGATTTACATTTGTTGAGACTGAGTATGATCCATATACAAACACTGTAAAGGAAGTATTCAGAAAGTCATATTCTGAGGGACTTCGTGCAAAGGTTAACTGCTACGGTGCTAACGACGTTTGCGAAGGTGTTGCAATCATGCACAAGGAGGGTGTTGACGTTTCTATCACTGGTAACTCAACTAACCCAACTAGATTCCAGCATCCAGTAGCTGGTACTTACAAGAAGGAGTGCCTTGAGCAGGGTAAGAAGTACTTCTCAGTTGCATCAGGTGGTGGTACTGGTAGAACACTTCATCCAGATAACATGGCAGCAGGTCCTGCTTCATACGGTATGACAGATACTTTAGGACGTATGCATTCAGATGCACAGTTCGCTGGTTCTTCATCAGTTCCTGCACACGTTGAGATGATGGGTCTTATCGGTGCTGGTAACAACCCTATGGTTGGTATGACTGTTGCAGTTGCAGTTTCTATCGAGGAAGCTGCTACAGCTGGCAAGTTCTAATAAAATCGTGTAAAACCTTGATTTTTCGAGAGTCAATTAGGTCGAGATTCGGTCTGATTGGCTCTCTTTTTCTTTGCTATAAGACCCGTATAAGTCCCAAGTAAGACCCATAGATGAGTTTTGGGTCTTATAGACCGGTCTTAACACCTATTTAGGCATAAGTTGTTCTTGTAGATTGAGTTATGTGTGTGATACATGAGTTCACGTGATACTAGTAAGGGTTTCCGTCAGTTGAAAAATAGTAAGTATAAAATTTATTTAGAGCCAACTATGAGTTGGCAGAAAGGAGGCTCATTATGAGCAGATTAAGAGGAAACAGTTTAGGTGGTATCACTAAGGTGAAAGATGGTCGTAAGAAACCTTATCGGGTTAGAGTTACTGTTAGTTGTAGCTATGATGAGGAAGCTGGTAAGATGAAACAGGAGGTAAAAACTTTAGGCTATTTTAAGACCAGAGCTGAAGCTGAGAAAGCATTATGTGACTATATTGAGAGTCCATATGATTTATCCTCAAAGGTTATGACCTTTAAGGAGTTGTATGAAAAATGGAGTGAGGCATATTTCCCTACGTTAAGTGGAGAAAGCTCTATTAGAACAATTACATCAGCTTATAAGTATTGTGAGGGCTTGAACAATATGAAGTTAAAGGATATTGGTGAGGGACATTTGGAAGATTGCCTTACAACGGGGTATGTTGTTATAGATAGGGGCAAAGATAAAGGTAAAAAGAGATTTGCTTCTGATAATACGAAATGCAAAATGAAGTCTTTGTTTAATTTAATGTTTGATTATGCGTATAAACGTAAGCTTGTTAAGGAGAATGTAGCGAGAAAGTTTACTGCTAAAATATATCAAGAAAAAGCAGAGGAAGGAAAGAGGGAGGTAATTCCATTTTCAGAGGCAGAAATTGAACTGTTATGGAAATATGTGGATGAAGTTCCATTTGCTGATATGGTGCTGATAGGCATTTATACAGGCTTTAGACCACGAGAGTTAGCTGAGCTAAAGGTGTGTAATGTGTTTCTTGATGAGAATAAGATTATAGGTGGTATGAAAACAAAAGCTGGGACAGATAGACATGTGCCTATCCATCCACGAATAAAGCATCTTGTTGAGAAGCGATATATTCAAGCTACAGAAAGGTTCAAAAGTGAAAGGTTGTTTAATGATGCACGTGGACAGCAGGGTACATGGATGACTTATGACAAATTTAGACGTAGATTTGAAAAGGTGTTGTCTGAGTTGGGTATTAAGAATACTGGACATGCTATGAGACATACATTTATTACTAGGGCACGAAAAGCTGGGGTAGATATTGGTGCTCTCAAAAGAATAGTTGGGCACACTCTAAAAGGAGATATTACAGAAAGCGTATATTATCATCCAGAGTTTGCTGATTTATATAATGAAATATGCAAGATAGAGGGGGATTGTTAATACACCCAATATTGATGTAGGTGATAGTGGCTGAATTATAAATCAGCCACTATTTTTTGTAGATATATATTTTTTGTTGTGATACACTTTTATACATAAGAACATCGGGGTGTGTAAAACAACGGAGGTTAATATGACTAAGAGTGAACTACAAAAGATATTAGACAAAGGAGCGATTCCTTTTAAGAAATTTAATCGTGCAAAAAATGCAAATAAGGTGTTTAGTGCTGATGAAGAACAAACTTTGTATGACATTATTGATGATTGTGAAACAAGTGAGTCTTTTGATTATGACAAGGCATTGGATAAGATTGTGGGTATAATAAATAATCATCCTGAAGTAAGAGACTTTGATTTGGGGTATCACGGAGATGTTCCGTTGGTTGCGACGGAGATGCCTTTTTTGATAAAACAGGTCTTGTTTTATTTATGTTATAAGATTAAGAAAAGTAATATAACAACTAAAAAATTTATGGAAGAGTTGAATAATAGAGGGTTAGCCAAAACAAAGAAATTCTTGAACATGGGTGGTATGACACCAGATGGATATTACACTATGAGTAAATACAAGCAACCAGTTAATCCATGTCCTTATAAAGGTCAAAAGAAAGATGAACTTGCATATGCTATTAAGAATTTAGCATATCAGGCAGGTGCTTATTCATATTTTGTGGATATATTTGGTGGTTCAGGTTCTGCTTCGACAGCATTGTATCCTCAGGATAAAGTGAAACAAGTATATAATGAGAAGAATAAGGCAGTATACAATTTGTTTGAAGTAATATCTAGTGAAAGATATGTTGAATTACAAGAAGGTATTAAGCGTTTGCAAGAAGATTTAGCAAAGCCAGATTATACAATAGATCCTTATTATGGGTTTGATATAGAAGAGGTTTTGAGTAAGTACCGTAATGATAAATTAAATAGTGTGAGAAAGAAGAAGGATACTATTGAGGAAGAGTGTGAAATCTTTGGAAATTATGATTGTGATTTTAAGTTTTATGATAGTGAAAAAGAAGATTTTATGGGGGTATTCCAAGACCAGATTGATATGAAGTACCCAAGAAATAAGGAGTTTGATGGTTATACTTATGATGAAATTAAGAAGTGGACTACAAAGGAAGATTTTGATAAATATTTTGATGTGATAAATAGTATACAAGAACAATTCTTTGGAATAATGTACCATAATAAAATGCTTATTCGACTATCAGGAGATATTGTAAAAGATGGACAAGTTGTTAGAAAAGATATATATTATCGTGACTATAAAGCTAATATTGTTCAGTTGAAAGCATTAGCATATTTTGCATATTTTATAAATCTACGAAAGACAAATATTAAGGAGAATAGTAAAGAAATACAGTGTGCAGTAGGTGAGATTTACTTACACAAATTGGCTACACAAGGTGATATTATAAGTTCTTCTATTTTGGGATTTAATCGTAGTGAGTTAGAGAATAAGAGAAATGAGCTTAAGAATTTTATAAATAATAAAAAACTAAATATAGAAATTACTAACTATCACAATAGAGTAAGTCGTTGTTATAATCAAGCTTTATTAAGAAATACAGATTTTAGAACTGTTATAAAAGAGTTTGCTGAAAAAAACAAGAATGTTCTATTTTATTCTGATAGTCCATACATTGCCACATCTGATTATGATGATGAAGATATTGATGTAAATGAATTTACAAAGAATGATATAAGAGAATTAATTGATTTATTGACTAAAAGTAAGAAGAAATTTATTTTTTCTATGAGAGCTGTCAAATCAGGTGGTAATAAGCAAAAAAAGGTGGATATTGGTAAGGGCAACAAAGATATATATGATTCTGTTTATAATACTTTCAAGAAGAGTAAGCGTTTATATGTATTAGTTATTTTGAACCAGAATATATCTTTAGATGAAGCAATTAGGAAAAATAAGGTAATTGAGATTATGGTTACTAATTTCCCTATTATGAGTTTTGATAATTATAAAAAGAGCAGTAAAACATTCTTTAAGTTTGAAGTATATAAGTTTAAAGACTTTATGAAAATTATAGATGAAAATATGTTACTTCCAAATTAAATAATCCCCTTTGATAATGTATATGGTATTCAGTTGTTTGTTGCTATGAGTCAGGTAGGTATATATTGTTTAAATAAAACAAGGGGGTATCTATCTTATGATTACAAACAAGTTTGTTCCTGATGGGCTAAGGCTTCCATTATTGGAATATGAAACACAGCTACAGTATGATATGGTAAAGATTGAAAATGTTTTAAGGGAGGGTTATGCAGGTTCTCCAGAAGCAATTGATAGCTTGCAGAGTTATTTGAGGTCTTATAAAGAAAAACTTGTTGCTGAGACACAGTATATGCTGGATTACTACAAACAACATTCAAAGTGCTTTACACAGCGATTTGTTGCCATTGCTATTACAAGATTGTATGGGAATTATCTATACTATTCTACATATTTGCGAGAGTATGAATTTATAGCGAAAGAGGATTTTCCTAATGAATTTAGAACTGAAATTAGTTGGGCAGATAAGCAATGGATAAAGATTACAGAGTTTCTGTGCGTAGCTATGCTAGGTGAGTAAGTAAATAATGGGGTATCAGAAAGGTCTATAGGTGTTTGCCTATAGACCTTTTTCTTTAGTCATTATACTTATCAAGAGAGATTTTTACTGATTTTATCAGGTCTTTTATGATTAGTGTATCTTTGGTAGAGCAATTGTCTAAAAGCTCTAAAATTTCCTCTTTTGCTTCATTTGAACTTATGTCTGAGATGTCACTCAGTAATTCATCTGTTTTAATTGAAAGTGAGTCTGCTATTTTTACGAATACAGGTAAACTTAGCTTTGTGTTGCCAGTTTCTATGTGGCTCAGATGTGTGGCTGATATTCCTACCATATCAGCCAGTTGTTCTTGAGACAACTGATTAGCCTTTCTGTATTTTCTGATTCTCTGCCCTATGTCGTAGTAGTTCATAAAACACCCCCGTGTATATTGATATACTTGAATTGTATAGGCAGTTGTGATAATATTGAATGAACCACATAGGCTATTTATAGCCTATATAGTTAAAATTATACAGAAGAGAGGATTAAATAAGATGTTTTGTACTAGTTGTGGAAATCAAATTCCTGATGGCTCAACTGTGTGTCCAGTTTGTGGCAACTTCTTTGACATCAATTTAGAAACTCAGGGTATGGGGTATCAAAGTAATCAAACTACTCAGATGAATGCTTCTAATATGGGGTATCAAGGTGGTCAAACGATGCAGGTGGAAACTCAGAACATGGGGTATCAAAATCAGCCTATGAGCAACCAAAGTGGTTTTGTAAATATGATTCAGAAACCTCAAACTATTACCCAAAATAAACAAATGCAGCCTAGACCTAATAAAGTAGACGAAGAAAGAACAATAAAGAAGGTTGAAGAATTATTTGTTAATGAAGATGAAGAGCAAGTTGCTGTATTAGGTGGTAGCTATCTTCAAAATATGTTGCATGGTGGGGGCTTAAGCAAGGGGTTTGGTGTACTCACTGATAAGCGATACTATTTCAAGGGTAGATGTTACACCAAGCAAGCTGGTCATTTTGTTAAGACAGACGAAGAGTGGTGTGTTGATGTCAAAGATATTACAGCTACTGGATTTATTTATAAAGGCAGAATACTGTTATTACTTTTAGCAATAGCTTGTCTTGGCTTTGGTATATATGGTTCAGCTTGTGAGGCTGACGCAATTTATTTTGTTGTAGGATTTCTCTTGGCAGGAGTGTTGTTATTCGCATATTTCTGTTCAAAGAAAGGTATGTACATAGTAGCTTTTGCAGGTGGTTCAATTGGTCTTGATGTGTCTAAGTATGGTGGCACTAAAGCAGTTAAAGCTTTTGACAAGAAAATGAGAAAGGCGAAGGATAAAGCGATAGGTGGTGTTAACGATGACTTGTAAAAAGTGTGGAAAAGAAGTTAGAGATGGTATTGCCTTTTGTCCATTCTGTGGTGCATCGCTTAAGGAAGAACCAGTGGTGGCTGTAGAGCCAGAAAAAATGGTTGAACCAGTAGTAGAGAAAGAAGTTGTTAAAAAGGAAAAGAAACCTATTAACAAAAAGCCTTTCATAATAGGGGGTATCGCAGTAGCTGTCATAGCTGTTGTAGTTGCTTGCGTAATGCTCTTTGTAGGAAGAAATATTGATAAAACCATAGAAAAGTATATGAAAGCTATTAGGCAGGAAGATGAAGAGTTACTTCATGAAATTATGTTCCCTAAGGATGCCAGAGATGACGGAGAAGATTGGTATGCAGATGGAGCAATAGATGACCTGCTTGAGGATATGAACGAGGAAGTAAAATCAATTTCTGTTGTAAATAGTGTTGATGCTGACGAAAAAGTATCTGCTATGATTGACGAGATATTTGATGAGGCTGATATAGATGTAGAATATACAGCACTTAAAATTGTCAACATAAACATACAGTATAAAAAGGATGCTGAAAGAGAGCAAACTACAACTTATGATATAAATGGTAATGTGCTTGACGATAATAAAGAATTATCTCAGTTGATTGCCTATAAGGTAGGAAATAAGTGGTACATATTGCCAGGGGTATTTGAGTACTGTGTTGATACTTGGCAGTCAGAGGATATACAAAGTGCTGAGGAAATATCAACAGCTATACAGAGTGCTTTGTGTAGCGAAGAAGTATATAATAGTTTTCAGCCATACTATGATGTAGTGATTGATTTAGAAAGTGATTTAGAGTATTTACCTGAGTCAGTTCAAACAGCAATAATGGGGTATCTCAACTCTGTTCCAGAGATACAGCATACTTATGATGGAGCTACTGGGTTTAGTTTTGTTGTAAGCTCAAATGGTATAGTTACTGTGTATATTTCAACAGAAACTAATCCTGCAGAGTGGCAAGTATATCCAACTGTCGAGTCTGGGTATGATTATGGTGTAGTTGATGAAATTACCACAGAAGATATGCCAGTAAATCCTGAATACAGCTATGTGAAACTTATCAGCGAGCAATCTCCAATAATGGGGTATTGGCAAAGTGATAGAGCAGGCATGTATATAGGTTATAATGTAAGTGGTGGTAATGAAGGCTTTGCAATATATTTACAGAGTCAGGATTTTGCTAGTAATAGTGGTTTTGAATTACTGCATAGTTATAATGGATATAAATATAATGGTGGGGCTGGAAACATTATATTTAGTATAGACTCAGATTTAGGTACTTCAAAGTATGACATACAGATTGTCGATAATGATACAATAAAGTTGGTTGTAGATAATAGGTATGAATATGATGGCAGTCCTATTTTCGCAGAATACACATTCAAAAGAGGAGAGATAGCTAAAGAAACATTATTACAGTATGAGGGTACTTGGATAGATGGTGGAGAAGTATTTTTAGATTCTTATCCATATGGAGGTGTTATGAATTTAGCATATTGTGATGAATGTGGTAGTATTCATGTGAAAGAGTATGAGGAACGAGAGTATTATTGTTATCATAACGATAGCTATGTTTGCCTTTATGACGGAAAGACGTTGCATTATGTTTTCCCATTTGAAGGCTTATGGAATGAAGGTGTAGCACCAGTTTCTTATCACGGAGCAACATATACGATAGAAGGTAATAGATTAAAACACAGTGATTACCTACACGATGGTGGAGGTGGTTCTGACTATATGTTTTTCCGTGATGGCTCAGATGAAGCAAAAGTGGCTGAGGCTTTGAATGCATATCAGGGGTATATTGATGAGAATAATCTTGATATACGGGGATATGAACTTGTATATATAAATGATGATGATATTCCAGAGTTGTGTGCATTCGATATAATTGATGACCCTAGATTACTGCTCTATAATGCTACAGATAAAGATGTAAAATGCATGTATTCTAGTGGGGGATATCAGTATAAAGAACGAGAGAATATAATAGTAGTTTTTAGTCATGTTGGAGGTTCAGAAGCATATAGCTTAATGGAAATAAATGATTCCATAACAGATTTTGTGGAGTTGGATTATGTTAGATTAGATAGAATAGATGATAATTATGTATATTACTACAATGACGAGGTAAGTGATGAAGCCACATATAATGCATTTATAGAAAAGTATAGAGAGTATACCCAAATTGGAGTGTCTAGACGTTATACTACTATCTTCGAAGCTTATGAGAACCTTGGTATTACTGAGTATGGTTATTCTCTTTACCACATAGAAGCCATGAGCTATGACAATGGGGTATTATATATCAAAGGTGATGATGGAGAAGAAATCAGTTATCCAGTAGCTGACGATTGTGTTTGGGAGTTTGATTCTCCTTTTAGTGAAGCATCAACACCTATTACCTACGAGGAGATTGAAAGTGATTGGCAAGATTGTAGGTCTGAATATCTCGAATATGGTGAGGAACTGAATTATAGTGTTACAGCTGTAGTAAAAGATGATCAAGTTGTTAGAGTATATACAGTTCATAATTAAGATGCATTAATATATGTGAAAAAATAGTCTATTTATAACCTATATAGTTTAAATTATACAGAAGAGAGGATTAAATAAGATGTTTTGTACTAGTTGTGGAAATCAAATTCCTGATGGTTCAGCGTTTTGCTCAGTTTGTGGTACTGCATGCAACACTGATTTAGAAACTCAAAATATGGGGTATCAAAATCAGGCTAAAAATAATGAAAGTGAGGTTGACTCAAAGAAAACAGATAAAAGAAAGAAAAAGACGGCAATAATAATTGGAGTTATTGTAGTGGCTATCATAGCAGTAATAGCAGTTGTGGTAATTATTAATTTAAAGAAGAAACCAGAAAAGGAGTTATCACCTCAGGAAAAAGTTTTAGCTGAATATTTCGAGGCTCTTAACGAATGCGATTTTGAGAAGATATATGAATTATCTTATACAGAGGAAGCAAGAGCTGTACGTGATGGTTATCCTTTTCTCGACTCTAAGATATATACACTTGAACATGATTTTTTCTTTTACAGAGGATTTTATGATAATCCTTCATTATGTCAGTTTGTACTTGACAGCTATCCAGATAAAAGTGATGGACTAAGTGATGAGGAAATTGAAAATAAGACGTGTGATATGTTTAATGTATCATATGAGATAATAGATATTCAGCCTTTTGATGAAGTTGATGTAAAAGCACGTCAGCAACTTGATTTTGTAGATGTAGATTGGCAAAATCTAGAAGATAGGGCTAATATAGGTACATATGTGGATGGAGAACTAAAAGAAAGCGATGTGTCCGTAGATGATGCTTATGTTGTACGATTATACATAGAGTGGAGCTATGATGATATGTTATATGGTTATGACGAAGAGTGGTGGGAAAATAAAGAGTTCAGAGCAGCTGTGCCTGATGATTTTTCTACTTATGATGAAGCAATTGAACATATGGAGTCATTGGGAGATGAGGGAGAGAAAATCTACTCAGTAGTTGTATATGAAAGTGATGGAGAGTGGTATATTCTACAAGGTACAACTTTACCACGTTTTATGGGACCATATTTAGAAGATGAGATAAGATGGCAAGGTGTAGTAGGAAATAATTAATTCTTAATATATATCGAGATATAGCATGTATAACATAGATTAATTAATAGCATTTACTCAGATAGATAAGTGATTCTTTTAGTTGCAGTTAACTTATTTAGGATAGGTTGACAGATAAGAGAAAGAGGTTTGGGTGAAATGGATTAGTTTATAAATGTACCCAAGAGCATATAGTATCTAGTTAATGAGTTATCTAGTAAATTTATTCAGTAGAGATAATATGTTTACTGAGTAGCATTTCGCCATTAGACGATTAACTCCACAATGTGAGCATATAGACAACAAGAAGTATGCAGACATTGGAGAGCTGCTAGACAATACTAACAAGATAGCAATTATTTTTAATCAGGAGTGACGATTGTGTCACTTCTGTTTTTTTTGTGATTTTGTAGTTATTAAAGATATTGCAGTTAATGGTGTTTGTTCTGGTAGGCAGAAGCAGTGAGTATTTCTTTTTATCCTTGAGCTTGTGCATAAATCATTGTGTTTAATCTGAAAGAATGAGGTTGTTTCCTTTTGTGAAAGTGTTGTTGGGGTATCCTTTTGTTTTGCTGTTTTTATATTGGTGTTGTGATAGTGAATAAAATAATGGGGTGTAAAGATGAAATCTTGGGGTATCGCTTTAGCATCTCTTGTATAGAGGGTGCTACTGAGGATGAAGTGGAAGAGATATTCGCTAGGCTTAATGCCAGCACTCCATTGTCGCCAATCCAAAAAACAAGAAGCATTATGGGCTCAGAGATGGCTCTTTGGTTAAGAGAACTCTGCCAGTCAGATTTCTTAACACAGTCTGCTTGTATGACGGTAGCACAGCTTCGTAGAGAAGCAGATTTGGAAGTTATGTTACAAGGTATGCTTTTGCTTGATGCACGTCATGAGGGGTATGAGTATACTGCTATCAGCACAAAAGAAGCGTATCTGCTTCGAGTAGATGAGGATACACCTTATAAGGGGTATTTCGCTGAGGTGGAAAATTCTTTGAAGGCTGAGCAGGATTTTGTTGGAGGGCATATTGGTGTCATTTCTTTAAATGATGAGGTAGACCTTATCTATAATGAAGAGGGATGTATATTAAATTTGCCAGTAAACAGAGCCCTTGTAGGTAGTGAAGGTATGATTCTTACTTTGTTGCTTGGTAATCTTATGTGCGTTAGGCATAAGGACGATGAATTTGTTTCAATAAAGGAAGAAGATGTGGAAGTAATCAACAAACACCTCATCCCTGCGTTTAGGTTGCTTGACAAGTTGTTTATAGCAGGTAGCAACGATGAGCTACCAGACTATGAAGGTGGGGTAGAATAATGGGGTATCACTTAAAAGAATAATGTAGTGGTTTAGTAGGCTGATGTGTATGCATCAGCCTTTTTTGTGCCTTTAGGCTACTCTGATTGTGTTTTGGGGTAGAACTGATTTCGTCAATATGAAAACTGCTGTCGTTCTGATTATTTGTAAGGCTAAACTGATAGTGTCTTGTTCAAAACTGATTTCGTAGATTTATAAACTGAAATCGTTAAGCTATAAACTGCTGTCGTTCTGATGAAAACTGCTGTTGTTAAGAATTCACTTTCCATTATCTATATTGATGATTTGGCAATTGGTAAGATTGATTAATGCTTTATGTAGGTAATATTACATTGATTAAAATAGGGATTAATTATTTGCTAACTGGGATAAACAAAATGCTAAAGTCAGTTGGTAAAGTGGTTGTAAGCTTTTGAATTGCTTGGGGTATTAAAAAATCCAAAAGTAATAAGGTGATTAACAAGGGGGTATGTATGATGGGAAAGAACTTCTTTAAAGACTTGGCTGAGTTGGAACAATCAATTACTCAAGAGGGTTACACTTTAGGGGTATTAAGAAAACTCATAGGCTTTGTTGAGTCAGGGGTATTTACTAAGTCTGAAAGTATGCGTTTTATTTGTTCTAATTGGAGGCTGACAAGTGGTGAGCTGGCTCGCAAGTGGAACGATGAGAACTGTGACGAAAAGTCAGCTATAACATGGAGGAGTCAGGTAAGTACCTTAAGCCGGCAGTTGTATGATTTGTTCCCTGCTATATATGAGAGCTTTTCAGAGAATAGGGTTGCTGAAGTTGGAAGGATAGCTTTTACAGTTACTTTGCTTGAAGATGGAGACGAAAGTTATTCTGATATATTCATTAAAGAGCTGTCAGCTATGAGTGTTGAGTATTCTGGTAAGGGGTATGATATTTCAGATTGTGAAAGTGAATTATGTCTGCTCAGTAAGCTCACAAGAAAAAATATCTACGACGATATTGATTGTATTAATCGAGATAAATTGGGGTATCTAAAGACTGTATTACAAACCCCTTTGTTAAGTAATCGTTATAGGAGCGTTAACCTAGATAAAGTTCTTATACTGAGGAAGTTGATTGAATTGGGTTCTGATGGGGTAAAAGAACCAGAGGTTGAAAAGGTTGATAATTATAGCCAGTATGGTTTTGATTCTATGAGTGATTTGGTTACTGTATTGAATGATAGAGTTCTTCAAAATCAAAATAGGGTTGATGCATCGAGCATAAGCGATAAAACTTATAAGAAAGTAAGTTTATTGATGAAGTTGTTTTCTGTTGAAGGTCTGACAGAATTTGTTGCCAGTATTCCTGCTGATGAGCTATATACAATATTGGATTCTAAAGTAAATGTCCTCAAGTAGTCACTTCCTTGCATTTGGGGTAGCCTGCCTTTATAGTTTAAGAAAATAAACTATGGAGGCTTGGTATATGGAAAGAAAGTGGATGAAGGACTGGGAGAATTTTGATTGGAAACCTATCAAAGAGGCTTTGGATAAAAAAGAAAGAGAAGGCTTGGAAGATATGGACATTGGTATTACCTTTGAGGAGTTTCTTGATTTCTTGGCTTGGCTAGGTGCAAATGATAAAGCTACCTTATCTAAGCTGATGCTAGTGTATAAACTGGTTGATATAGGATTGCCTTTGGAACATGCATTTGTGTTTGTGTCTGATGAAGCGTTGCTTGATGATATGCTTTTGTATCTCAAAGAAAAATTGGGCATAGATGATGAAGATGAAAATTAAATTGTGAAGGCTGTAGCGTTTGGTTCTACAGCCTTTTTGCTTTTGGCTCAAATCATACATAACCACCAAAGAACCTACTGGCAAAATTGGCAGTATTAGCGACTTGTAAATATGGTGTTTGAGAGCTAACATCCTATCACTGGTTCGTAAAATGGGGTATCAAATAACGAACGCCCTTATTTTGCCCACACAGCCCTTTTCAGGGCTGTAGGGTATAAATAGCTCCACCCTGCCCCCAAAAAGCCAACACGGGGCA
Organism: Lachnospiraceae bacterium; assembly: GCA_015057525.1. Taxonomy (GTDB): domain Bacteria; phylum Bacillota; class Clostridia; order Lachnospirales; family Lachnospiraceae; genus Coprococcus_C. The sequence goes on from SVEE01000001.1 coordinate 242,200, forward strand.
AAACACGGCTTCACGCTTGTTGGTGTTAAAAGTGGTGTTTGGGGTGCGTGAAAAAGGCTTGTTCATCGTTCCGTTTGGATGCGTGGTATAAAGGTTCGGTTGAACCTGCCCAGTTTTGGCTAATGGTTCATAATACCACGGAATTACGGAAGGTGTCAGGAGTGGCTCAAAAATAGTTCGTAATAATGGGGTATCTGATTAACGGTCGTTCACGCATTAGTTGATACATTTGCGAACATTGTATATGTCTTACTATTATCAAAGGAGGTTGTGATTTATGAAAGCAAAGGAATTTGGCTATGCTAGAGTGTCTACCATCCACCAAAGTACTGATAGACAAATTGAAGCCTTAAAGGAGTATGGTATTTCTGAGAGGGATATTATCGTAGACAAACAGTCTGGCAAGGATTTTAATCGTGTGGGGTATCTATCCCTTAAGGAAAATATGTTGCGAGAGGGTGATTCTCTTGTGGTAAAAGAATTAGACAGACTTGGCAGAAATAAGCAAATGATTAAAGAGGAGCTTGAATGGTTCAAAGCTAATGGCATTAGGGTAAAGATTCTTAATGTGCCTACAACACTTATGGACTGTGAGGGGCAAGAGTGGATTATGGAAATGGTTTCCAATATTCTTATTGAGGTTCTGTCTACCATAGCTGAAGAAGAAATGTTGAAGAACCACCAACGACAAAAGGAAGGTATTGATATAGCAAAGAGCAAGGGGGTATCTTTTGGTAGACCTAAACTACAAAAGCCAGACGGCTATGAGGAAGTTATGGACAGAGTGGCTGTGGGTGAGATCACTGCAGTTGCAGCCATGCGTGAACTGGGTTTGAAAAAGACTTCTTTTTATAAATTGAGGAAGCTATATTTGACACAGCAGGAGGTATTACTATGAGTTTGGCAAATATGATTCAGGAGTTCTGTGAAATAATGGGGTATCAATATCGTAAAGATTACTCTGGTCGATATATGTTTGGCAAGGAGTGTGTTGGTATTGTTACAGGCGAAAACATTGTTGAAGTTATAATAAAGCTAGCGGATTACCTTTATGAGTGTGGGGTATCATCTGTTGAGAAAGAGCTTAGTAAAGTTTGCTACGACAATATGGGGGTAGATATGATTATCTATTTTCCAAATGTATCTGTTGATTGAGTTTTATTATATGTTTATAAGCTGGCTAATTTACACCCATTTTAGCAATATTTAGTTATGAGTGACCAGAAAGATGTGGTTATATGCATCTTTTTGGTCTTATTTTTTGTCTGAAATTTTGAGGTTGTTTTTTGCTTATAAGTTTCTCTTGGATATTGTTATTGTACTTATGAAAATTAGTAAGAAGTTCTGAGTTGTTATATTAGCTTTGGTAAAAAAGTAGATTAGTAAGGTGTACTGTGAGGCGACGGATAGTAGGTATAAATTTATAGGAGGTGTTCTATTATGAATGAACAAATTATTGAGTTTTCTGGTGCAAATATACCAGTTATTGAAGCTGCTAAGATTATGAAGAAAGACCAGCAGTTTGTAAGACAAGGTATGATTAAGGGGATTTTGCCTATTGGGGTAGCCTATGTTAAAGAGGGTAGCAGTCAGTATGATTTCTACATATCTCCGAAGTTGTTTTATGAGTATACGGGGTATCTTTATGAAAAGCCAGTAGAATAAGTTTCCAAAGGAGACACCTAAATGTGTCTCCTTTATGTGTTGATTGGTAATATTAGTAAGCACCTATTTTTATGTATGTTTTTTTATGGTGGTGTGATAGAATAAATGTATATTTCTGTTGAATAACAATTAGTCGAATTAATGCAGTGTAGGTGATTAAAAGGTATGATTAATATGGAAAGAGAACAAATATATACAAAGTGGTTAAATACTCGTATAGATGGGAAAGTACTTTGTAGTGAAGATACAATTAGAAAATGTAGATTGCTTTCAGATTATAATTTTGATTTATTTGTAGATTATCAAAATGATTTTTTAAAACAAGGGAAAAGCATAAAGTCTTACAAAAGTATTAGAAGTAAAATATTAGAGTTCTTATCATCTTCAAAAATTAGAGAAATTAAACTCGATGATATAACACAAGAGGATATAGATGAGCATTTATTGGGGTTCATTAATAACGAAAGTGATAATAACTATAATAACAGAGTTAAACATATAAAAGGGTATTTAGAATTTCACAAAAATAAGTTGAAAAATTCTATAGATTTGTCCTCGTTGTTAATAGATAGCAAAGAAATAACGACATCAAAAAAGAATATAAAGAGTTCATTAACTGCTGAACAGGTAGCATTGTGTGAAGAGAAATATAAGAATAATTTAACTAAGTTGTTCATTTTCAAATTACTCTATTATACAGATATTACTACTGAGGAGATTATTGATTTAAAATACTCTGATTTTGATACGCTTGACAATAGTTTTAATATCGGTGAAAGAAAAATTTTTGTGCCTAATTCTATGGTTGAGCTTATTTCTAGTTTGAGAGATGAACCCATTTTGTCAAGAAAATTTTATATAGACCATATAGTCAAAAATATGAAACAAGAGTTAAAAGAAGTAGGTATAAGCAATTTCAAACCTAAGGATATGCAGAAGACACATGAATTACTTTTTTTGCGATGTCCTCAATGTGGATGCAAATATGAGGCAGTTGTTGATAATTGGTGTGCAAGACAATTTACCGATAACGGAAAATTTTGGATAGTTTGTAGGGAAAAATGTGGTAAAGATGAGTAAAGTGATTTCATTAATGGATATTTTGCCTATACGGAAGTATATGGACATAGTAGAAAAAGAACAATCTGAAAGAGATGCTAGATGGTTGGATAATCAAAAGGAACTTGGTCAGAAAGGTGAAAGTATTGTAAAGAAATTTCTTAAAGAGAGGTATCAAGCGAGTATTATTGTCGAACCAGATTACAAGGGGTATGATTTTTCCGTGAAATTACCAAATAGAGAATTTGTTGTTGAAGTTAAAACTACAAAAGGAAATGACAATAGATTTTTTATATCTCGTAATGAATTACAATGTGCCGAAAAAATGTGTGATTTATATTACATTTATTATATTGTATTAGAAAAAAGCAAATGTAAATTGTATGTAATAAATAATCCTATATATACATTAAAAATTGACAGAGAAATATTGTATGAAAATTTGGTTAATAATGAAATGATTCAGGCGCAAATAGAAGGCTTAATAGTTACGGTTGATAGTGTTCAGTTAGAAAAATTTTATGCAACTGAAATAACACTATTTTAGTATAATAAATCGTGAATTTTGAGATGTTCAAAATACAAACAGGGGTAACATGCTCACAGATAGACTTTAAATGGTTTATTTGTGAGTTTTTTATCTTTAAAATAGGTAAGCACCATATATGTCAAATGATAGGTGATAGTAAATATAAGATTTATATATTAGTAAAGGTTATTAACAGAATTATATACAGAGATAAAGATATCTATTATAGATGATGTTCAACTTCTGATAGTTAAAAGTTACACGCAAAAGTAATAGTGCAAGAAAATATATAAGAAGAGTATTCATGAACCATATTATGTTACTTAGATGGATATAACAATATTATAATGCGATAATTCCTGAGGAAGTATTTGTATACATACTTTGTATTATTTTATTAAATAAGGATAAAAATATTTTTAATGTATTGTTTTGTAAAAATAAGCTTAAATTGTTATATTAATATATATACGAAATAGTTAAGGTACAGACAATGCAACCATTATAAACGGATATATAACAAGAATGATATTAAACATAAGAAGATAATATAGGGTGATTAAGAGATTAAAAATGCATTTTTATATAAATAATAAGATGAAAGAGAGGAAAAACTTATGAATAGTAATGTAAAAGTAAATACAAAAAGAGATAGTATAAGGTTATGTGAAAAATCTGATTGCTTAAGTTTGTCAGATAATGGTTATGATGGATTATTAAAATTCACAAGTAAATTACAGAGTAATTTAGGTGTGTATCAAGGTGCTGAGTCATTGCTTGGGTTTACGAAAACTTTAGATGATGTGTATGCTCGATTTAATGTTTTAGAAAATGTAGATATTGCTAAAATTAACATATCACAAGTAACAGAAAATATAACCAAATTACAAGAAAGCTTAGGGGTATCAAAGGCATTCTCAGGAATGCAAAATATAAATAAGTTATATTCTGTGAGACTTTCTTCGATGTTGGAAAAGTATACTAATTTGGAAAGTTTAAAAGGGTTTAGAGAGATTTCTAAGCTGTTTCAAGAATATGATTTTGAAAAAATTGGTAATGCATATCAAAATGTGTTAGGGCAAGTTGATTGGACTAAGGATGTGTCTGTGGAAGAAATAGCAGAGGATGTTGCCGAACATTATATTGCTGAGTGTTCTGAAGATAATAAAGAGATTGATAAAATAGTAAGCTCGTCAGAAAGTAAAGAAAATAGAAAGAAAAATACTAGAGATGATATACGCTTTTTTATTGAAGTAGTAACTTTTTTGTTGCTTGTAGGTGGTCTTGTTTTTCCAAAACCACAAGTTGTAAATAATACATACAATAATACTATTGAAGTAAATAATTATTATACTATAGAAACAGGTATGGATGCTCAGTTATTGAACGCGATGGGGTGTAGAATTATAAATGAAAACAATGTAATGCCACGTGTTAAACCAGATTGTTCATCAAGAGTAACGGGGCATCTATATATTGGGCAAGTGGTAAGTGTATCTGACAAGTGGAAAAAGTGGATTGAGATTAACTGGACAGATAGTGAGGGTAATTATTGTACTGGTTGGATACAAAATTATAAGGTTACTGAGTTTAAGTAGAATATGAAGTTAGAGACTTGTTAGTTACTTTAATAAGAGTTACACTAAGACACACTTTACAGAAACGGCGACTGACATGGGCTGTGGTTTGGTGTGGTTTGTCTGCTATAAGACCCACGTAAGTCCCAATTGGCTCTAAATCCTTGATTTTACGGGACTCCAACGCTTCTATCGAGGAAGCTGCTACAGCTGGTAAGTTCTAGAGACAATGAGACATGCGTAGACAGTACATTAGAGACTGTGCGAGTTTACTCGCAAACAGTCGAAGAATGGACTGGCTACATAGGACGAATGTCCGAGACTGAGTTGAAGCGAAGCGAAAACGAAGTCGCATGGCGAATATGTATATAAGATAGTTGAACACATCATATTGAGCAAAATGCTCATGATGTGTTCAACTTTTTTATTGGAATTATGCGATTTCAAAAAAGAGGTAGATACATCTTTATCTTTTATATGTATTGCAGAAATTCTAAAGTTAGAGTATGATGAATAAGTTAAACGCCAATATATGTATATATAAATGTATAAAAGTGGTTTATGAATCTAATTGATGTTTTCTTACTTTGGGTGATAAAAGATGTAAGGTCTTGATGAATAAACTAGGCGTAAATTATAATTAAGGAGAATGAAAGATGAAAGGAATAGCAAATTACAAAAAATGTACAAAGAAGATTGTGTGTATTGGGCTTCTTATTGTTGTGATGTTATGCACGTTAGTGGGATGTGGCAAAAATAACTATGATGATTTTAATCATGAGTGGGAATTTGTGAAAATAACTTATGGAACGCAAGTTTATGGAGCATCTCCTTTGACTGAGAGTGTGGATCCAAAGATAGAGTTTGATGGAACAGATGTTGTTTTTTGGTTTAATGGGAAGTCACATGAGGGAAAACTTGAGTATAAGGATGATGAGTACATAGTTACCTTTGAAGATGGTTGGGCTAGTTTGACAGCCGAAATAGAGGATGACGGAGATACCCTTATGATAAACATTAGTAAGGCAAATGCTGATTGTGAGTTTAGGAAAAAGTAGTAATTACTGAAGAGACTGCTACAGCTGCGTGGATAACTAAATATATATCGAATATATAAAAGGTGTAAAGTCTTGATATTTTAACAAAGACTTTACACCTTTATCTTTTGTACGTATTCAATTACTTTTATCTTTGGTGAATGTTAATATTTCATCTTTCGTTTGGTGCAGTTACTGAGACACCCTTGTTTTTGGCAAATTCAAGAAGCTCATTTAAATCGTTGTAAAGATTGTTTTTAAGTAACAATTGACATGCAAATGCAAAAACTGCCAGTTCGTTTTGATTCATATCATCATTCATCCCTTCGTACCCCTTTCATAAAGTATAAGTAAATTATAGGGGCTATTTTTATTTGTGTAAAGCCTTTATTAAAGTATCAATGTACAAGTTATTTTGGATATAAATGGATTGAAAAGATATTGCTTGGCTTGATTGTTTAAAGAAAATAGCTTATTATAGAACAATAGTGTAATACAGAGGAGGTTCCCAAATATGGAAAACGAAAATATGGTTCAAGAGCAGACTGGAGCAGAGGAGAAAGCTGTTAAGGGTAAAAAGAAAAATAGTATTTTACCAGTAATAGTAATAATAGCCCTTGTTGCAATAGCAGGAATATATTTATACAAGCAGCAGGCTGATGCACCGGTGATGTCTATTGATGGTGTGGAGTTCAAATTAAAAGATAAGGCTAGTGTGCTTACTGATGCAGGCTTTGAGATAAGCGGCAAGGTGTCAAAGCTTCCAGCAAAGACTTGGGAGATGTTGTTTGAAGTTGAAAAAGACGGTGTTTTATATGCGTATGTGACATTATATAATACTAGTTCATCTGAAAAAGAGTTATCTGAGTGTAATATAGGTGAAGTAACTGTAATGAAACAGTCTTATATGGCTTATGATAAGTTCATGGTAAATGGTGTGAATGTATTTGAAGTGTCTGCTGATGAAGCAAGAACTGAATTGGGTATAAAAGAAGATGACACTGTTGTAAGTACAGATTTAGGATATGCACATGTGAGGTTATCCGATTATGACACTACAGCAGATACGTACGGAGAAATATACATATATTGTGACTTTGGTAAGAAGTACGATTAACATTTATAAGGTGTAAAGTCCTGTTGATTTAACATGGCTTTACACCTTTTTTGTGTTTATCTCATGGTAACATAATGAATATTGAATTTCAACATCTTTCCTTGAATTATTTACACATAGGATATATGATGGTTATATGGTAAATTTTTACGTGGGGGAGTAGTATGAATTCAAAGGAAATAAAACAAAAGAACAAAACTATATGGAAAAAGATAATATACAAATTTGATGAATTCCTTTCTAAGGGTATGGGAGTTCAGTTTGTGATGCTTATTGTGGCTGCTTTAGTGATTATTGTGATAGCAGGTCTTTTGGTGGGGATATTTATAGATGGTATTTCGCTGAAAGGTGGAATTTGGGATAGCCTTATGCATCTGCTTGATCAGGGAACTATCACAGGTGATGAGACAAATAATAAGCTTTACTTAACATTTATGCTTGTGGTCACAGGATTTGGCCTCTTGCTCATGGGTACTATTGTGGGTATCTTAAACAATGCGATTTCTTCCAGACTTGCTATTTTGGACGAGGGTCTTACTCAGGTTATGGAGAAAGGGCATATTGTTATTATTGGATATGATGATAATTGTTCATGTATAGTAAGACAGCAGATGGAATCCAACGAGAACTGGACAGGTAACAGAAGTATAGTGGTTGTTGACAATATTCCTTCTGTTGATATGAAAACAGATTTGCAAGCCAAGCTTAATCTGGGTAAAAAGCTTAGAACAAAACGTGGTGTTAAGAGGTCTAAGCTTATATATAGAACTGGTAATACTGTAAATGAAAAGACTCTTCAGATGGTTTCTTTAGAGTCTGCAAAGTCAATCATTATTAATAAGTCTGACGATTTTGAAGTAATTAGAATTTTGCTTGCTATTTCCAAGTATTTCAAGAGAAAAGATATTAATGTTCATATGACAGAAAAGATGCCTAACATTGTAACCTTGATGCACAATGAAGAAAATATTCAGGCGGCAAAAGTTGCAATAGGAATATTTGATGAAAGTGGAAATGAAATTCAATGTCCGGCAGCAAATAAAATTCAAATTATGTATATGGATAAAATATTGGCCCATATATTTGCGCAAATATGTAGACAGCCAGGTCTTTCTTGGGTTTTATCGGAGATATTTAGTTATAATAACTCAGAACTTTACATAGAAGATGGGTGTAATGGAACATCCTTGGTTGATATGGGGTTTGTAGGAAAATCTTTCCGACAGATTTCAAAGGAGCTTAAGACATCCATTGCGCTTGGTATTCAGAAAGCTGATGGTAGAATTCTTCTTAATCCGGATTACGATGAGACAATATTTGAGCAGGGTGACAGATTAGTTCATCTTGCCTTAGATGACAATGAAATTAAGCTTAGGAATTCTGGAACATCAGAAGAAGCTTACGGTAAAGCAGTTGTGGCTGCACAACACGAAGAAGAACCATATCATATTATAATTCTCGGATGGAGTCATGCAATTAAGGATATTGTTATTGATATCAATGACTTTGCAATGCCAGGCTCTACCATTAAAATTGTATCAGACTATGAAGGCTGTGAAGAGGCTAATAGAGGCATTTTTGATAAGCTAGAAAATGTTTCCATAGAATATATTGATAAGTCGCCATATCATTGGGAATATGTTTCTAATTTCCTTGATATGGAGAGAGAATTATCAAGCAAAGAAAATAAAAAGATTACTAATATTCTTATTCTTTGTCAGGATGATGTTGAACGTGAAGAGGCGGATAGAAGAACAGCAGTGTTATTGCTTAATCTTAGAACGTATCTCAATAAATATGATATGGATAACACAATAAATGTTACTAGTGAAATCAATCAGGTAGAGGATCAGATGCTACTTCAGAGTGCTGAGATTAACGATTTCGTTGTTGGTGATGAGATTGCTAACCGTATTATGGTTCAGGTAGCAAATAACACTGACCTTTATCAGGTATTCCGTGACTTATTGAATGATGATGGTTCGGAATTTTATCTTCGTGATATTATAGATTATGTTGATATCAATAATGACTTTACATTTGAATATGTTTCAGATGTTGCATTAGAAAAACATGAAATAGCACTTGGATGGATTCACTATGAAGAGAACAGTCAGGATGTAGAAGTAAGACTTAATCCTAAGTGTGAGCCTATATGTATGAGCTTTAAAGGTAATGATTATTTCACAGAAAATGACAAATTAATAGTTTTAGCAGAGGATTAAAAAATAAGGTGGTTTAATTAACCACCTTATTTTTCTTCCATATGCCACTTAGATAAAATCCTATGGCCATAATAGCACCGAGACATGTTGCTGCAGGGATAGAGTATCCAATACCCTTTAATCCCATGTCTAGTGAAAATCCAAGGAATAATGCAAGAGGTATTCTCACTAAAAATGCAGATGTAATGTCGTTGATCATGGTAATCCAGCCATTGCCTGTACCTGTGAAAACCGCATTGAAGCCTATGATAAATGGAAGGAAAACATATTCAAACGAGAATGCAAAGAGGTACACCTTGCCTACATATATGAGATGTTTTTCGGCACCGAAAAGCATAAAAATTTCATCTGGGAAAATGTGAACAATAGTAAAAACTATAGCACACAAACAGCATGAAAGAATAAGTCCATATCTGGTTGCCTGTTTAACACGTTGGTATTTCTTCGCCCCCATATTCTGTGAAATCATTGCAGATACCGACGAAGTGATTGCTACGCTAGGAAGAATGGCGAAGCCATTGAATTTATTGACAATTCCGGCTGCTGCTCCGGCAGTAACTCCTCCTATATCGTTGATTAAAGATGTTAAAATTAAAAATGAAAAGTTTGTAGCTACAAGCTGAATTGCACTTGGCATACCAACTCCAAGAAGCACCTTGAAACAGCTTTTGTCAAATTTAAAGGATGATATTTTGAAGTCAAAAACAAAGTTGTGTTTCTTTAGATATATTATACATAAAATCACGGAGAGAGCCTGTGCAATTATGGTTGCAAGAGCAGCTCCTGCGGCTCCCTTTTCATAATATCCAACGAACAAGAAATCTAAAGCAATATTGGTGACAGAGGCAATAGATATAAACTTAAGTGGAGTTTTACTGTCCCCTAAGCCTCTCATTATGGCACTTAGTGCGTTGTAGCCGTAGACAAATATAAGTCCCGAAAGACATATGATGAGATAGTCTTTTGCCTCTTTGTAGGACTCAATAGGTGTGTTCATTAAGTTGAGTATTGGAGTTGTAAAAAACAGCAAAATTGCTGTTATACTAACTGCTAAGGAGAAGAGGGTAATAAGTAGTGTGCTGATAGATTTGTTTATTTTATCCTCCTGTTTAGCACCAAGATATTGACCAATCATAACTGTTCCACCAGTGGAGAGTCCCATGGCAATATTGGTTACAATCACTATGACCTGACTGCTTGTGCTTACGGCAGAAATACTGTTCTCTCCACAAAAGGTACCGAGAATTATCATATCGGCAACACTATATATGGATTGGATTAAATTGCTTACGAAAAACGGAATTGCAAAAATAATCAGCTGTGACCATACATTTCCAGTTGTTAAATCTTTCTTGAATTTATTGTCTGTCATAGAATACTCCTTGATATAATTACTAACGGTAATATTATACAATGCAAAAAGTTTTGTATCAATAAAAGCTTAAAAATATAGTGGTCTGTGATATAATAATAAATATTTCTATTAGAAAAGGATTATAAATATGAAAGTAATATCCAAAGCAGACATTGTTTTATTTTCAATTATCATTCTTATATGTCTTGGACTGTTGTTTATTTTTAAGATGAACTCCAAACCTGGATACAGTGTAAGAATTATGGTTGATGGAGAGTTGGTGGAGACTTTTGATATCAACCAGGATAAAGAATATAACTTAAAAACAGACTTAGGAGAAAATGTTATAGTCATTGATAAAGGTGAGGTATACGTTTCAGAGGCAGATTGCCCAGATAAAATATGTGTTAATCACGCTAAAATAAGTAACGTGGGAGAAACTATAATATGCCTTCCCCACAAGCTTGTGGTGGAGATTGATGAAGAATAACTTGGATTGAGGTTTATGTATGTATCTTGATGTAATTGATGATTTTATAAACAAAAAAGAATATTTAGGAAGGACAGACATCACACAAATAATTATCCCTTCCAAGGTTCTAAGCATTGAAAATTGGGCATTTGCCCAGTGTACAAACCTAAGAGAAATTGCAATTCCAATAACCTTAGATATCATGGGTAAGGATGTGTTTTTAGATTGTAATAGGCTGGAATATATATTCTTTTATGATGCTAAGCTAGAGGACGAGGAAAAATTTTTCGACAATGTAAAGGAGAAGGATAGATTCCTTGCTAGGATGACAAGTATAGCATTTTTGAAATTTGATGAGGTGGAGCTAAGAGATATAAAGAGCGTTGGAACAAGAGAGTGGATTGGTAAATGGGATAAAACTTGTCTTGAATATATTAATCAGCCTCATGGATTAAAATTCTCACCCTTCCTAGCAGGAGGAGAAGAGGATTACATAGACAAAGAAAACAACTATGAATATTATTGTCATATGAAAAGGCTTGAGAAGGTTGGTGTTATACTGACTAGATTATTGTCTGCCGATACATTTGCTCTGAACAAGGATATAGAAGACAAGTACATAAGCTTTCTAAAGGAACTTATGCCAGACGGAGAAACAGTGCAGGCTCTTGTTGAATCAGGTGATATGGCTAATGCATTTTACAAGCTATATGATAGATATGAAATTATTAATGGAGATAATATTGATATTGTTCTGACAGCTACACCAGAGGAGTGTGTGGAATTAAAGGCGCTACTTCTTAGAAAAAAATCTGAGTATACAAAGGATGACAATGTGTGGGATGCTTTTTCCCTTTAAAATCATATAAAAAAGAATCAGAAGTAGTGTGCATATGTGTACTACTTCTGATTCTTTTTTGTTATTCTACGTTCTTAAGAGCATCTTCCAAAGGAATCTTCTTAACCTGCTTCATCTGAAGGAAGGCGATAATTCCATATGCAATAATTCCTGTGATTGCTATAAGAACAAGACTTTTAACATCTGTCTGGTATGTAAGCCATCCGGAATATATGAAGAACATAAATTCAACAAGTACAGCCATTATGGAGTCCACCAGCGGTATTGTAAGAATAAGAGAAGCAATTACAACAATAGCGGTGGTGATTACATAAAGCTTATTGATTTCTTTCTGCGTGTAACCAAGTATTTTTATCATGGAAATACTTTGGGAATTCTTCTCTATAATAATCTTAGAGAGAAGATATATTACAAGCATAAATATCATTACTCCAACTGCGAAGAATAAGTCCATCATACTTCCCATAGAATCCATAAGCTGTCTTGTGGTCTTGGTTAAGTTGTCTTTGGTAATAACTGTAGCTACGGTTCTTTCCTCCAAATCTGTAAGCTCTTCGTTGGAAAAATATCCATTGAAATAACCTTCCTCAAAATCAAAATATTCACCCATTTCGTCCTGTGGCATAAATATTGCAATTCCTGTTGGATAGTCGTAAATTCCAGTCACTTTAAAATCATATTCTTTGTCAGAAAATTCTTCTTTGAGGGTGATTGTATCACCTACAGCCACGTCATATTTATCTGAATATGCGCTAGATACATAAATATCATTTTCTTTGAAAGATATATTGATATACTGGCTATCATCCTCAATACCATATATGCTTACAGTTTCCACAAAATTTCTTATTTCAAGTGTCTTGAGAGAATAAGCGGTATAGGTCTCAGCATCTTCGTTTTCTGTTTCGAGAGGAGCTTTAAGAATATATTGATATTTGCATATCATGTTATCAATAATATCATCTCCGTAGTTTGTGAGTATGGCAGGAAATGCAGTGCCGAAAACCATAATAATATTTGCAAGGAATATACCAATAATTATAGTAATGTAGTTTGGCATATTCTGGAAGATAATTCGAAGTCTAAAACGCTTCATTATCTTAATTTTAGTGTTAAGCTTAAAGGCTTTTTTCTTCTTTTTCTTGCCGATGTCACGACGGATAAATCTAAGTGGTGACAACTTGAATTTGTTAACAAGAATTAGGAAATTAATCAGGAACATTATTATAAGAGGGATGACTGTAGTCTTTACAAATGCATCAGCATTAAATAAAAGTTCATAAGTAGTGAGACAGTAGCTGTTGTAATACATGTCTGCAGCATAGTCCTCAATAACTGTGTATCCTAATATGTTTCCCATGATTGCCGCTGTAAATGTTACAAGCATTGGCATGGCGAGATAATGTCTTATGAGTTCACCTTTTGAATAGCCTGATGCTCTGAGGGTTCCTATAACTGTAGCTTCCTTAGCAATGGTGTTGCTGGTTGTTATTGCAAAAATGAATGCGATAATAGCGATTAACAAGTAGAGGAATACACTGAAAATAACAGAATCTCTACCCATGTCGTCTCCTGTAAAATGAATGGCTTGATTATTGTAAGCAGGGATAAAGCCTTCAAGTGGAGCCAATTTGTAAAGTTCTTCAAGAAGGTCTTCACTCATTTTTTTTGCTTCGATATCGTCAGCAGGTGCAACATCATATTCCCAAGAATAGCAGTAGTGAATATGTGTATCACCGATATTTTCAAAGCCTTCCTGTGTAACAACACCTACACCGAATTTCATTGTATCGAACATTGTGTCTGTAGGGCTTTGGAAAAGGGCACTATAGTCAGTAAATGCAACTAAACCACATATTTTAAGTTCTTTTCCAGAAACAGAGATTGTGTCACCGATTTCCAGATTATTTTTAATTGCATGAATTCTGTCTATGGCAATTTCATTTGCATCCGCAGGAAATTCGCCTGACATAAGACATACTCGGTTAATGTCAGTACGGTTTATGAAGATTCGAAGAGTAGTGTCTATAGTTGTGGTTTCCTCAAGATAGAAGTTTTCGTATACTGTGAGCCCTTCTTCCTCGATTTTCTCGATTAAAACATCATCAGCTTTAGCCGTTAATTCAAAGTTACCATCCTCTATGTTATATTTCTCAAAGCTTTCATCAAATGCTTTTTGCATACTGTGGCTGGCAACGAGAAATCCTGAAACAACGGATATCATTGCAGTGATAAAGATAAATAATATTATGTATTTTCCTAGTTCGCTTTTTATTTCTCGTGGAAATCGTTTGTTAAGTGGATTTTTCATGTTGGACTACCTCCTTACCAGTCAAGATCCATAGCTGAAATCTTTTCTTCGTTGAGATAGTTTTTGCGAATAACACCATCTCTTAATTTTACAACACGGTCTGCCATGTTTTTGATAGCGTCATTGTGTGTAACCATAATAACGGTGTTACCGTATTTTTTATTGACATCTTCAATAAGTTTTAATATATCTTTTGATGTGTTGAAATCGAGAGCTCCAGTAGGCTCATCGCAGAGTAGAATATCCGGATTTTTGACAATTGCTCGTCCGATAGCAGTTCTTTGTTGCTGGCCACCTGATAACTGATTAGGTAATTTATGACGATGCTCGTATAGACCAAGAGTTTTAAGAATATCATCAACATCAAGTGGGTCGTCACTTAAGTAGGCACCAACCTCGATGTTTTCTTTAATGTTTAAGTTAGGAATAAGATTATACATTTGGAAAATATAACCAAGATGCTTTCTTCTGTATGCAGTAAGGGCTTTTTCGTTCATATCCACTGTTTTTTCCCCGTTTATGGATATGTAACCACTGTCTGCGTCATCAATACCTCCTATGATGTTAAGAAGAGTAGATTTGCCTGAGCCTGAGGGGCCGAGAAGTACACAGATTTCTCCTTTTTCAAGCTCTAAATCGATTCCCTTTAAAACATCGACTCTGCTTTCTCCTTCTCCAAAATGTTTTTTGATTCCGTTAATTTGTAAGAACATAATTTATCATCCTTTCTTTTTTGGTAACAAAAAAACCAAGTATGCTATGTTGCTATACTTGGTAAAAAAATAGACTACACGTATAGCTTTAAATAGCAATACATGAGTCTCGTTATTTAAGACAAGCCAGGCTAATAAGCCAGGATGTTGACTTGCCACACTTTCGTGCCACTACTCCCTCATAGGAATGTTTTGTTGTTGTGTCTTAATATAATTGCTTTGGAAAGTTTTGTCAATATACTTTTTGAGAAAAATATCAAATTTAATGTTTTGAGTAATTGCTATTTGATTAAAAATCGATTAATATGTCTATGGGGGTTAAGTTGTTATATCTGATAATTCATTTTTACAGCAGTCTTCTTTGAATACCATTAATTCAGAGACATTTTCCTTTGAAACTACACATTTCCTTACTATTACTGGTAACATCGAAAGAATAGGCGACCACGCCTTAAATATAGCTCAGGCGTATGCTAAGATTGCCATGAGGGCGTAAAAAAGAGGAACAAAAATGAAGTACAGAATGCCAGATTATTATAACCAGTTCAAATGTATAGCGGACAAATGTCCTGATACATGTTGCGCTGGTTGGGATATTGTTATTGATGATAAGTCCATGAAAAAGTATAAGTCCTTTGAAGGTGACTTAAAGGACTATGTTATGGGAAATATTAATGAGAGTGAGCAGGTTTTCAAAAGATGTGGAGCGCGGTGTTCATTTCTTAATGATAACAATCTCTGTGATTTATACACGAGAGCAGGGGAAGAAAGTTTGTGTAAAACCTGCTTTAGATATCCAAGGCATTTTGAAGAGTACGGTGAGCTTGTAGAAGCTGCCCTTTCTATATCATGTCCTGTTGCTGCAAAGATGATTATTGATAGAAAAGCAAAAGACCGTTTTCTGATTAAAGCTAATGATAAAAAAACTCCACGTGATAAAGAGGTGGATAAAAAACTGTTAGAGGTTTTACTCAGGGTTAGAAAAACAATATTTAACATAGTGAGCAACAGGAAATGTGGTGTCGGGGAAAGAACTAAGGCAATCATGAAATTAGGACAGGATATACAGCCTGTTTTATATGATTATGAGAGATTAGGATTAAAGAAATATATAAAGGCAAGCCGTGATGGCCTCCTTAATAATATTGAGGAAATAAGAAGTAAATATGATGATTTAAATACTGAAGATGCTGTTAAAGTTAAAGCTGTTGGGCTTTCTGGCTTGGCAGAAACTTCCATAACCAAAATCAAGAGGGACTTTTTCGAAGTGTTATCAGGACTTGAGAAGATAAATGATGACTGGGAGGAAGTTGTAAATCATATAATTAATGTTTTGTATGTGGATCTGTCTGATGAAGAATATAAAAAATTATCAGATGAATTTGATGTGTATATGAAAGATAGACAATATGAGTATGAGCATATTCTTAACTATTTCTTGTATACTTATTTCCTTGGTAGTGTGTACGACTATAACGCACTTGCCATGATTAAAATGTCAGTAATAAGCACTATAATAATAAGAGAAATGGGAATGACAGTCTGGCTTGATAATGACAAAGAATTTTCTGTGGATGAACAGATAAAGGTGGCATACACATATTCAAGGCAGATAGAACACTCAGATAATAACCTAATGTGTATGGAAGGCTTAATGACGGCTCATCCTGTGTTTGGGGATGAAAAAATACTCAGTGTACTTTAAAGCACACTGAGTATTTTTTATAAAGTCTTTATATTATCTAGTAATCTCATAGGAATTCTCATTCCACCACGTCCTCTGCCCATTTCAATATTTGGTTTAACCACACCGTGGAAGTCTGAACCACCTGATATGGCAAGGTCAAGCTTAAGTGCCATAGAGCGCAGCTTGTCACTTTCATACATGTTGTTTGAGGAATGATATGCCTCAATACCCTTTAATCCTAAAGATTTTAAATATATTAAAAGTTCTTCAATCTGTGCATATCCAAAGTGATATAAAAGTGGATGTGCAAGAAATGCGGATTTGCAGTACTTGGTGAGAATGTTCATTGCAGTTTCGCAGGTTACCTGTGGCTTAGGCAGATAGTACTTACAGCCTATTCCAATGTATTTTTTAAATGCTATATCCTTAGTTTTGCAGATGCCTTCTTCTACAAGAACTCTTGCAAAATGAGCTCTGGTGATAACGCTGTCAGGGTTACCGTGCAAGAGCTTTTCCATGGTAACGTTAAGACCATCTTTTTGCATAAGCTCCACCATGCGAAGATTTCTGTCTTCTCGAGCCTTCTTTAACATATCAAGTTCCTTTGCCAGTTCAGGATTTTCGTAATCTGCATAAAAACCAAGTATGTGAATTTCTCTGTTGTTATAATAGCAGGAGAGCTCTATACCAGGGACAACCTCTAAATCTTTATCTTTAGTATATTCTAATATTTCAGCGACTCCATCTACAGTATCGTGGTCTGTTAGTGCGATAGCCTTTAGCCCCATGCGAATGGCTTCATCTGCAACTTCACTTGGTGTAAGAGAACCATCTGATGCGTTAGAATGAACGTGTAAATCTATTAATTCCATTTTATTTTAACCTCACTTTTAGTGACCTCAGTATAACAAATTAACATTGACTAATACAATGGTAATTTTATATAATTTATAGATAGTACAGGCATTATTAATGTACTATAAATTTTAAATAATAAGGAGATAATATTATGACATACGAAGAAATCGTTGCAAAGGTTAAAGACAGATTAGCAGGAGTTGACCCTAATAAGGTTAATGGATTTCTTGCAATTCAGGTTAATATAACAGGAGAGGGCGAAGGTGCTTTCTATGTAGAAGTTAAAGATGGTAAGCTTTCTGTTGAGCCATATGAGTACCATGACAGACAGGCTAAAATCATTATGAAGTCTAAGAATTTCCTTGATCTTATGGATGGTAAACTTGATCCAGTACTTGCGTTTACATTAGGCAAGCTTAAGATTGAAGGAAGTGTTGAGAAGGTTCTTGAGTTTGGTAAATTACTTTAATTTGATTATTTAGGAGTGCACATGGCTAAATCGGCAAATCAAAAGCTAAAGCTTTTGTATATTATGGACAAGTTCATAAAGGATACTGATGAGGAACATGGTATAACAACTCAGGAATTGACAGAATATCTTGCTGGATATGATATATCAGTGGAGAGAAAAACTATCTATGATGATATAGAGACACTTAGAATTTATGGCATGGATATTCTTAAGGAAAAAGTTGGTAAGCAAACTTATTACAAGCTTATTTCCAGAGAGTTTGAATTGCCGGAGCTTAAGCTTCTTGTGGATTCTGTTCAGGCAGCGAAGTTTATTACTGCCAATAAGACTAACGAACTCATTAAGAAATTAGAGAGTCTTGCCAGTAAGTATGAAGCGAGAGAACTTCAAAGACAGGTTCATGTTCTTAACAGAGTTAAGAATCCTAATGAAAAAATATATTTTTCTGTGGATACCTTACACAGAGCTATTTATAAAAATGTTCAGGTGACATTTAAGTATACTTATTGGAATCTTAAAAAGGAACTTGTGCCTAAGCATGATGGCAAAATATATCATGTGAGTCCTTGGGCTCTTACTTGGGATGATGAGAATTATTATCTTATCGGATATGATGAGGATGAAGCCAAGATAAAGCATTTCCGTGTAGACAAGATGGATTCCCTTTCTGAAACATCTGAAGCTAGACACGGTAAAGAACACTTTGACAAGTTTGACCTTGCTTCTTATTCCAAGAAGGTGTTTGGAATGTATGGTGGCGAGGAAAAAACAGTTAAACTTAGAGCAAAAAGCCACATGGTTGGTGTGATAATTGACCGTTTTGGCAAGGATATAATGATAATCCCTGAAAAGGAGTCAGGAGGAGAAGGCGAATACTTCACTGTCAATGTGGACGTGGCAGTAAGTAATCAATTTATTGGTTGGATAATAGGTCTTGGCTCTGATGTGGAGATAGTGTCACCACCTGAGGTGAGAAGTCAGGTTAATGAGTATCTTACAAGTCTTAGCAAGATATATAGTAATTGAATTATTGCTAATAAAAATGGACAGGTTCTAAACCTGTCCATTTTTTAAGAAGTTAAGTAATTCATCTGGAGAGAAAGAATATTTGGTATGGCAGAAATCACACACAACCTCTATAGGCTGGTTTTCTTCTATCATATCAGCGATTTCTTTTCTGCCTAAGCTTATTACAGCCTTCTCGACTCTATCCTTACTACAGTCACATACATAAGCACAAGGCATAGTGTCTGTAAATGTAACGTCATATCCTTCAAAAAGCTTCTTAACAATATCCTCTACAGAAACTCCCTGCTCCAAAAGAGTAGTAAAAGAGAATTCTTTAAGTCTAGCCTCCAAATCATCGATAAGCTTATCCTCTGCAAAAGGCATAAGCTGAATAATAAATCCACCAGCTTTTGAAACTGTGGCATCAGCGTTGTGTAATACACCTAAGGCAACAGAAGAAGGTATCTGTTCACTAGTTACAAAATAATATGTTAAATCCTCTGCGATTTCACTGCTTACTAAATGAGTCTGTCCCACATAAGGCTCTTTAAGTCCTATATCCTTAATGACACTCATAACACCTAAGTCTATAGCCTTTGCTACGTCCTTTGCTGGAAGCATAACCTGAGGTTCACTTACATATCCCTTAACCTCACCTTTAGAGTTTGCTGTAACCAGCATACCGTGAATAGGACCTTGACATTGAAGCCTTATAGTCAATGTGTCTGTGTCATTTTTACACATGGCACCCATAAGGACACCGCCAGTTAAAAGTCGTCCTAAAGCGTTGGTAACAACTGGACTTGTGTTGTGTGTTACTCTGGCTTTTTCTACTGTGTCTGTTGAGTTGCAAGCGAAGAATCTAACCTGATTACTTGCTGCCATACCTCTTACTATATAATCTGTCATATTTGCCTCCATTTTATAGTTAATAATCTTATTTGCCTTGTTCTCTGGCAATTATATATATACGTTCACATTCCTCAGTAGCAGGAGTGTGGGTAAATGCATCGTATGCTTCAAGTAATTCAAGACCTGACGCTTTTATAAGGTTTTTTATTTCATCTAAAGTGTATCCTCTTTGAAAATGAAA
Organism: Lachnospiraceae bacterium; assembly: GCA_015057525.1. Lineage (GTDB taxonomy): Bacteria > Bacillota > Clostridia > Lachnospirales > Lachnospiraceae > Coprococcus_C. The sequence continues at coordinate 262,236 of SVEE01000001.1, forward strand.
TTCCTCATGCTTGCGATACAGGTTACAAGAATCATCCTCTAGGTTTTCTTTCAAGAAAAGACTGAGGGCAAGCTCGTTTATATTTTCCTCATCATCATAATAATTATCCCAAATAAAGCTAATATCATCCCTGTCTTCAGCGATTGTAGCATCAGCAACTATTTCTTTATAGTAGTAGCGTGGATGAAAATCAAATATAAAAATTCCCTTAGGGTCAAGATAGTTGTTTACAAGCTTGAATACCTGTAAGAGCTCATCTGGTTCGGTTATGTAATTAATACTGTCGCACAAAGAAACTGTGGCGGCAACTGTTCCGTAAAGCTCAAACTCACGCATATCCTGACATAGATACAGGGTGGAGGAGTTTGAATCTGCTTTTTTAGCGTTGGCTATGTCAAGCATGGAATCAGAATTGTCGATGCCTATCATGTCATATCCCACATTAGAAAGCATTTCAGTAATAGTTCCAGTACCACATCCAAGCTCTGCAACTATACCGTCTTTGATACCATATTCAATTAACAATCCGTGTATATAATTAAACCATTCATCATATGGAATATTGTCCATAAGCTGGTCATACACAGAGGCAAAGTCTGAATAAGCTTCTGACATAACAATCTCCTCTACAATATTTGCTGTCCTTGATTATAGATTAAACGGGTACTAATTTCAAGAAAATAAATGTGTTGATTAAGCTGCTTATAATGATTTATAATTTCGTTGTTTATATAATTATGAAATAAAGAAGAGAAAATTAAAATGAAAGAAAATCTAAAAAATAGAAAAACCTTGCCAGCATGGTGGCGTTTTATAGCATATCCAATAATATTTATGTTTTATGAGATATTATTTCACGTTGCCATATATGGTCAAATTGATAAGTACATAATAAATCCAGTTTTCTTTGCAATAGTTGTGGGAATTCTAGTGGCAAATCTTACAAGCATTTTTAAGAATATTGGAAATGCTGTGACATCCTATGTGTTGGTTGTTAGCACATTCCTAATCTACCTTGTTCAATATATTTATTATCAAATATTTGGAACATTCTTAAGTCTTGTGTCTATTGGTGGTGCACAAAACGCCATGGATTTCAAGGTGGTTTTAAAAGATGTGGTTAAAAACAATATTGGTTGGATAATATGTTTTGTTATTCCTGTGGTTGTGCTTGTGATAATGCAACTTAAGTTCTTGATATTTGAGAGACCCTCGGGAAAGCTTAGAATATGTGGTGGCGTAGGAGTGGTTGTGGCTTTTGTTGTTGCCTTACTTGCTCTTAATATTCATGGGAGAGGGAATTACTCACCATACCAATTGTTTCACAACAAATTTGTTCTTGAGATATCAATGAATAAGCTTGGGGTTTTGGTGACAACTGTTAAGGATGGAACAGCTCTTGTTTTTGGTGGTGATGAAATAGAGGAATTTACTCTTAATGAAGAACCTATAAATATTGCTACTGATACGGATGCAACTGAAAATCATACAGAACTTGGAAACGATACTGATGCAACTGAAGAAATAGTGTATGGTCCACAGATTGATGAGGATATTGATTTGTCACAGCTTTATTATTCTACAGAAGATGAGAGTTTGAAAAACATCACAGCATATTTTTCAAATCAAGCACCTACCTATGAGAATGAATATACAGGCATGTTTGAGGGATATAATCTTGTGTTTGTAACTGCGGAAAGTTTAAGTAAGTATGGCATATCAGATGCCTGTACACCTACCCTGAATAAAATAATGAATGAGGGTTTTGTTTTCGAGAATTACTATAATCCATTGTGGTATCACAGTACAATAGATGGAGAGTATGTGAATTGTCTGGGACAATATCCTAGTTCGACTGAGTGGAGCTTCTATAAGACTGTTGACACATACCAGCCTTACGCTCTTGGTAATGCTCTCAACGAGGAAGGTTATGCAAGCTATGCTTACCATGATTACACATTTTACTACTACAATAGAAGCGAAACTCATGCAAACATGGGGTATGATTTTAAAGCTATAGATTATGGCTTGGAAATTCCATACTATACACCTTATTCAGACCTTGATACCATGGAAGCTGTATATGAAGAATTAATAAGTAAGGATAAATTTAATATGTATTTTATGTCCTTCAGCGGACATTTACCTTACAACTATGGCTACAACGCCATGTCTCTTAAGAATAGGGAAGAGGCGGAGAAATTGACAGAGGGCATGGGACTTTCTGAGGAGGCGGTGGCTTATATTGCTGCTCAGATGGAGCTTGATAAGGCTCTGGGATTTTTAATTGAGAAACTTGAAGAGGCAGGGAAGCTTTCTAACACTGTGTTTGTGGTCACGCCCGACCATTATCCATATGGATTATCTGGCTCCACATATAACGAATTGGCAGGGGAAGAAATTTCAGGAGATACATTTGAGGAACACAGGTCATGTCTTGGTATATGGTCGCCCTCTATGGAGAAAAGTGTGATTGTAGATAAATACTGTGCCAGTGTAGATGTTCTTCCAACAATACTTAATTTGTTTGGGGTTAATTATGATTCAAGACTACTTGCGGGAAACGATATACTGTCAGATTCGGAAGAGCTAGTTATCTTTTCTGATCACAGTTTTATAACAGACAAACTTAAATATGACGCTTCCACTGGAGAAGTTAAATATTTTGTGGATGAAAGATACATAGGTCCGGATTACATTGATGAAACCATAGAGAAGGTGGAAAATATATTGTCTGTGTCAGATGCTATGATAGAAGCGGATTATTTTTCCTTTGTGTACGGAAAATAGAGTTGTACAAAAAAGCCCTAATGTGGTAGAATGATTCTGCCGTATTAGGTTTTTTTGTGGTACACTAAATGGTACACTTATAAAAATATTAAGCAATCAAAGCTAGTAAATATAAGAAATAATTTGGAGGAATAATAAAAATGAAATTAGGAATCGTTGGATTACCTAACGTAGGTAAGAGTACATTGTTCAATTCGTTGACTAAGGCGGGAGCAGAATCGGCTAACTATCCATTCTGTACAATCGACCCAAATGTGGGAGTTGTACCTGTTCCTGATAAGAGATTAGATGAGCTTACTAAGATGTATAATTCAGCTAAGACAACACCTGCAGTAATCGAGTTTGTTGATATCGCAGGTCTTGTTAAGGGTGCATCTAAGGGTGAGGGTCTTGGTAACCAGTTCCTTTCTAATATTAGAGAGACAGATGCAATTGTGCATGTTGTAAGATGTTTTGAGGATACTAATGTTATCCACGTTGATGGTTCAGTTGACCCAATAAGAGATATTGAGACAATTAACTTTGAGCTTATTTTTGCTGATATAGAAGTTCTTGATAGAAGAATTGCTAAGACTGGAAGAGGTGCTAACAACAATAAGGAACTGGCTAAAGAATTAGACCTTCAGAAACGTATGAAGGAGCACCTTGAGGGCGGTAAGCTGGCGATAGCCTTTGAGACAGATGATGACGATGAGAAGAAGTGGCTTAAGGAGTACAACTTACTTACAGGTAAGCCTGTTATATATGCTGCTAACGTATCAGAGGATGATTTGGCAGATGATGGAGCGTCCAACGAGTATGTTCAGAAGGTTAAGGAATATGCTAAGGAGTTTGGCAGTGAAGTGTTCGCTGTTTGTGCTCAGATTGAGCAGGAGATTTCTGAACTTGATGATGATGAGAAGTTTATGTTCCTTGAGGAACTTGGGGTAAGTGAATCAGGACTTGATAAGCTTATTAAGGCAAGTTATTCTCTTCTTGGTCTTATTAGCTATCTTACATCGGGAGAGGATGAGACAAGAGCTTGGACAATTACTAAGGGGACTAAGGCACCTCAGGCAGCAGGTAAAATCCATACAGATTTCGAAAGAGGATTCATTAAGGCTGAGGTTGTTGCTTATGATGATCTTATGTCTTCGGGAAATATGCTTGCAGCTAAGGAAAAAGGTCTTGTTCGTCAGGAAGGTAAGGAGTACGTAGTACAGGATGGAGATGTAATCCTGTTCAAGTTTAATGTATAAAAGAGGTATGCTATGTTAGATATCAGATTTCCTAATTTAGGATTGTTGCTGGAAAATGTAAAAGAGGGCATAACCATAGGTGGCCTGGAGATAAAGTTTTATGGAATAATAATTGCTCTTGGTTTTCTTATTGCTTATTTAATAGTAACTAAAGAAGCTAAGAGAACAGGGCAGGACGAAGAATTGTATCTTGATTTTCTCTTATGGCTTATAATACCTGCTATACTTGGCGCCAGACTATATTATGTAATATTTAACTCAGGTGAATATTTTGCGTCTGGTAAGGGTTTCGGCCAGACCTTGCTTGATATTATCAATATACGTAACGGTGGACTTGCTATTTACGGTGGTGTTATCGCAGGAGTGATTGTGGCTATTATATTTGCTAAGAAGAAAAAAGCTAATTTTGCTCTTATGGCAGATACAGTTTCTATGGGCCTTCTTGTTGGACAGATAATGGGTCGCTGGGGAAATTTCTTTAATAGAGAAGCTTTTGGAGGACCAACGGATTCCCTTTTTGCAATGTGTATTCCTACAGAATACTTTGTGGAGAAGGGTAATCTTACAGCTTTAGTTAATGAGGGAATAATAACTCAGGATATGGTTGCCGCTGAGAATTACGATGCAATGCAGTGGATAAGTGTTCATCCTACATTCTTATATGAAAGTCTTTGGAATATTATAATACTCATAATTATATTTGCTTACAGAAAGCATAAAAAGTTCGATGGAGAGCTTGGTCTTATATATCTTTGGGGATATGGTCTTGGAAGAGTTTGGATAGAAGCCTTAAGAACGGATTCCCTTATGGTGCCAGGAATTAACATGAAGGTTTCACAGCTCGTGGCAGCGATATGTGTTCTTGCAGCGTCAATAGTGTTGGTTAAGATGCGTATGAAGTATGTTTCGGCAACACCTGATAAGGCTAAAACAGTTAAAGTGGCAACTTCAGAAGATGACGATGAGGATTCAGATGAAGAATAGCTTGTGGAGTGAATTCCCATAAAAAAATTGCAAATTTGTCTATTGTTCACAAAAACTAAACATATGTTTTGTGAAAAATTGACTCTTGAAATCAAAAGGAAATGCAAATTAAGTATTGCATTTCCTTTTTTGTTGATATAAAATAGATGCAAAGTGGGTGTGAAGTGGATGTGAAGTGCCAGTAAAGTGGAGTTACATAACGCTGAGTGGCACCTAATACAATTCATTTTCGTTTTAGTGGAAGTGAATGGGAAGGATAAGCGTACTATGACCAAGGGTATGAAGGGTCAATCGAATCATAATCTTGATGCTAAGGGCAGATTGATAATACCGGCAAGACTTAGAGAAGGTCTTGGCGATAAATTTGTGCTGTGCAGAGGTATGGATAATAATATTTATGCTTATCCTGAAGAAGAGTGGGAGAAATTCTCAGAACGTCTCAATGGACTTCCTGTGTCTGATGCAGCAGCGAGACAGTTCAAATCATTTTTCCAAGGTTCAGCTACTGATTGTGAAGTGGATGGACAGTTTAGAATTGTTATTCCTCAGACTTTAAGAGGATGGGCACACATTGATAAAGAAGTCGTTATGGTTGGTAGTGGTGCAGTTGCTGAAATATGGGACAAGACTGCATGGGATAACTACAATAGTGTGGACAACATGGATATCAATGCATTGTCGGCAATTATGAGTGATAAATACGGAATATAGGGGTGTGATTATGGAATTTAAACATATTTCGGTACTCCTTGAAGAAACAATAGATAGTTTGAATATTAAGCCTGATGGAATATATGTGGATGGAACACTGGGTGGTGGAGGACATTCACTGGAAATATGCAAGAGGCTTAATAAGGAAGGCAGATTGATTGGCATAGACCAGGATATGGATGCCATAAGAGCTGCCAGTGAGCGATTGAAGGAATATAAGGATAATGTAACAATCGTTCACAGTAATTATCAGGATATGGACTCTGTGGTCAAGAACTTAGACATTGGCGGTGTCGATGGCATAGTTCTTGACCTGGGAGTGTCTTCGTATCAGCTTGATACAGTTGAGAGAGGATTTACTTATAGAGAGGACACGCCTCTTGATATGCGAATGGATCAAAGTCAGGTTATGACTGCCAGAGACATAGTTAATGATTATTCGGAGATGGAGCTTTTTAGAGTAATCAGAGATTATGGTGAAGATGGTTTTGCAAAGAATATAGCAAAGCATATTGTTATGGCTAGACAAGAGAAACCTATCGAAACTACAGGTGAGCTTAATGAAATAATAAAAGCTGCTATACCTGCCAAGATGAGACAGGGAACAGGACATCCTTCTAAGAAAACATTTCAGGCAATACGAATTGAACTCAATCGTGAGCTTGAGGTTTTGGAAAATTCCTTAGATAAGATGATTGAAATGCTTAATCCGGGTGGAAGACTTTCTATAATAACTTTCCACTCTTTGGAGGATAGAATAGTAAAAAATATATTCAGAAAGAATATGAATCCTTGTGTGTGCCCACCAAGTTTTCCGGTGTGTACATGTGGCAAGAAACCTATGGGTAAGGTGATTACCAGAAAACCTATAGTTCCAGGTAATGAAGAACTGGAGGAAAACAAAAGAGCAAAAAGCTCTAAATTGCGTGTGTTCGAAAGAATATAGCAAACTATAAAAGTAAGGAGAGATAGTCATGGGTGAAAGACAGGCAAGAAGCATGTATTATGTTGATGGAAGTACTGTAAGAAAAATTCAGCATGCACCACAGCAAGAGAGAACTCCACAGCGTAGACCTTCTGAGAAAACTGCACCAAGAACAGTGACCAAGAAGCAGCTTACAAAGAAAGCTGATAAGGCCCTTGCCTTTAATTCTAATTACACTGTGTTTGTGGTAACTTCCGTTATTATAATGGTTATCGCCTGTGTAGCAATGCTCTATATGGAGTCTAGAATAGAGGCTCAAAAGAGCAATATTAATAGCCTTGAAGCAAGTCTTGAGGCTATAGAAAACGACAATTCAGCATACAAGATAACACTTGATAATATGTATACTTTGGATCAGGTGTATGATATAGCAACTAATGAACTGGGTATGGTTTACGCCAGAAAGGGTCAGATTGTATATTACGAGAGTGCTGATGAAGATTATGTGAAGCAGTATCAAGATGTTCCTGAGGCTGATTAGTCTCAGGATATCTTTGTTTTATCTGGTTGATAAAATTCTTCATAAAATGAGATGTAATGAAGGTGAGCAATTATGGCAAAGAAGAAAAAAAGCTATAAGTTCTTAAGTAAGATGAAAAAAAGACTGCTGTTTGTCGTTGTGGCATTTTCGGCAGTTTTTGTTGTGCTTATAAGCAGACTTATATATATAAATGCTAAAGAGGGTGCCAAGTACGAGCAGCAGGTTCTTGCACAGCAGGGATATAGCAGTACAGTTATTCCTTATAGAAGAGGCGACATATTAGATTCCAATGGAACAACCCTTGCAACTACTAAGAAAGTTTACAATCTTATATTAGAACCAAAGAATATTTTGGAAAAGGAAGAATATACTACAGCTACAGTGGAGGCACTGAAAACATATTTTTCATTTACGGATGCTGAAATTAGCGAATTCCTTTCTAATAAGGACTCGTATTATGAAATTGCCTTGAAGGATTTGGAATATGAACAGGTAAAGCCTTTTAATGATTTTTATGCCAGTGAAGATGCTGACAATGTAAGAGGTGTTTATTTCGAGGAAGAATACGAAAGAATATATCCTAACAATGACCTTGCATGTCATTTGATTGGATTTACGGTGAGTGGAAATGTTGGAATGTATGGTATTGAGGAGAATTACAATTCTTATCTCAATGGATACAATGGAAGACAATATTCTTATTTAAATGAAGAATATGGTTTAACAGAGACTATAGAACCAGCAGTAAATGGTTATAATTTAATTACAAGCATTGATGCTAACATTCAATCTATAGTGCAGGAAAAGGTTGAAGAGTATATGACAACAGGTGAGGGAGCTAAAAATGTTTCTGTTTTAGTTATGGACCCTGCAACATGCGATATTTTAGCTTTGTACAATTCGCACCAATTTGATCCTAATGATGCATACGATTTAGATTCTTTAGAGTATCAGTTTGAGACTGTAGAGGAATTTGAAGATTTTAAGAAAAATGCTTCTGATGAAGAAACCGTAGCAGCACTTAATCAAGTTTGGAGAAACTTTGCAATAAGTGATGTGTTTGAACCAGGTTCAACATACAAAACCTTTACAATAGCAGGAGCGTTAGAAGAGAATATTGTAACTGAAAATTCTACATTTATGTGTGATGGTGGTGAGCAGGTTGAAGATTATTATATTAATTGTCACTCTCATGATTATGGTGGACATGGTGAGGTTACATTATCTAGAGCACTTGAGGGCTCTTGTAATGATGCCATGATGGCTATTGCCGATGCAGAAGGAGCAAGTATATTTGATAAGTATCAGGTGCTTTTTGGATTTGGTCAGCCGACAGGAATAGATATTCCTGGAGAGCCAGATTCCCTTTCGTTTAGTACTGTAGTATATCACGAAGATACCCTTAATCCTGTAGAACTTGCAACATCTTCATTTGGTCAGGGCGTTTGTGTTTCTATGATTCAGGTAGGAACTGCATTTTGTTCAACTATTAATGGTGGATACTATTATGAGCCAAGTGTAGTTGACCGAATTGAGGATGAAGATGGAAATATAATTGATACACTAGATAATGTTTTGGTTAGAAGAACTGTTTCGGAAAGTGTTTCGGCAATTATGAGACAGGAGTTGTTCCAGGTTGTAGAAGAGGGTACTGGTAAGAAAGCTGGAGTTGAAGGATATACAATCGGAGGCAAGACTGGTACAGCAGAGAAGCTTCCTAGAGGTAATCAGAAATATCTTCTTTCTTTTATTGGTTTTGCACCAGTGGACAATCCACAGGTTGTAATATATGTAGTTGTTGATGAACCTGATATAGAGGTTCAATCATCAAGCTCAGGTGCTACATTACTTTTTTCCGCAATAGCAGGTGAGTTATTCCCTTATATGAATATATATAAGACAAATGATAACTATGATTTAGATATATCGGATGCAGTAGATCAGCCGGCAGTGCCAATATATACAGGTGATACGCCTGATGGTGATGTGGCTGGCGGTGATGATAATCCATATGTATCTGATAGTGATGATGAACCTGTGCAGGATGATAGTTCAGGTGATGGCGGAACAGGCGATGACGGTTCAGGTGATGATAGTTCGGGTGATGATACCGGTGATGTGGCTGGCGGTGACGACGACTCGGGGGATGATGACTCAGGAGAACCTGAGACTTCTGATGTGCCTGCAGAATAATGTTTTGATTTCCATGTGCTTAAATTTACAGTCAGACATATTAAACTTTATTTTAGAATAATAATTTAATAAAAGTTTGATGGGTGAAATGTTTTGGCAAGGAAGATTGTAATAACTCCTTTTACCAAAATGCAAAGGGGAAGATTATCCTTATTTACATTTATAGTTTGCTTGGTAATATGTGTGCTGGTAACAAGGCTTACAATGCTTATGCTTGTTGCATCAGAGGAATATAACAGGAAGGCTATTGAAGTTCAGGAAAGAAACAGAAGTATTAAAGCACCAAGAGGTGTTATATACGATAGAAACGGTGTGGTTATTGCCGGAAATGAGGCAGTGTGTACCATATCAGTTATACATAGTCAGATAAAAGATCCCGAAACGGTTATTAAAGTTTTGTCAGATAAGCTTGATATAGACGAGGCTACCGTTAGGAAAAAGGTTGAAAAAATAAGCTCAAGGGAAAATATAAAAAGTAATGTAAGTATTGAACTTGGCAATGAAATTAGAAATATGAATCTTGCCGGTGTTATGGTTGATGAGGATTACAAAAGGTATTATCCATACAGCACTTTGGCATCTAAGGTAATAGGTTTTACAGGTTCAGATAATCAAGGAATTATAGGACTTGAAGTTAAGTATGATGAAATACTTATGGGTAAAAATGGTAGTATTGACACCCTGACAGATGCAGCAGGAAGAGAAGTTGAAGATGCTGCTGAAACGAGAACGGAACCTATTCCAGGTAATAATTTGGTTACAACAATTGATGTTAACATACAAACATATATTGAACAAAAAGCCATGGAGGTTTTGAAGGCTAAGAATGCTAACAGAGTGTGCATTATAGTGATGAATCCGCAAAATGGTGAGATTCTTGCCTTGGCAGATGTTCCGGAATACGATTTAAACAATCCTTTCCGGCTTAACTACGAGGTGCCTGAGGGAACAGAGGTCACATTGGATATGCTTAATGCAATGTGGAGAAACTTTTGTATAAATGACACCTATGAACCAGGCTCCACATTTAAAATTATAACTGCCTCGGCGGCTTTTGAAAAAGGTGTTTTAAATGTAGAAGATTCCTTTTATTGCCCAGGATATAGACTTGTGGGTGATAGAAGAATAAAATGCCACAAGGTTATTGGCCATGGTTCAGAAACCTTCAGGGAGGGAATAATGAATTCCTGCAATCCTGTGTTTATGGATATAGTGGCTAGGGTAGGAGTGGCAGATTTCTATAATACCTTAGAGCAACTTGGCTTGTTTGAAAAAACTGGTGTTGACTTACCGGGAGAAGCTGGTTCTATATTTCACTTAGAAGAAAATGTAGGTGAGGTTGAGTTAGCCACAATGGCATTTGGTCAATCCTTTCAGATAACACCTTTACAGCTTATGAGAGCCGTGGCTGCTGTAGTTAACGGTGGAAGACTTGTAACACCACATTTTGGATTATATGTAACAGATAATAACAATAACATTATAGATAAATTAGATTATCAGGAGGAAGAGTCGTATATAAGTGAGGAAACCTCTGAGATAATGAAAACCCTTTTAGAAGATGTAGTGTCTGAGGGGACAGGAAAAAATGCTTATGTAGAAGGGTATTCCATAGGTGGAAAAACTGCTACAAGCGAAAAACTTCCTAGAAGCAGTAACAAATACATTTCCTCTTTTATAGGTTTTGCCCCTGCTGAAAATCCGGAAGTTTTAACTTTAATCTTGATTGATGAGCCAGAAGGGGTGTATTATGGTGGAACTATAGCCGCCCCAGTGGTTGGAGATATATATGAAAATATTTTGCCTTATTTAGGGGTAGATAGGAGCGAGACTTCTGAAGATGAGGATGTGGAAACAACTTATTTTCAGGATACAGTTTTTTAAAAAAGACTTATGAGATAAAGGAGCATGAACATGATTAGAAATGACATTATTTTACCTATTTTAATTGCTTTTGGTATAAGTGTATTACTTAGTCCGATTATTATACCATTCCTTAAAAAATTGAAATTTGGACAGTTTGTAAGAGACGATGGTCCTGAATCTCATCTTAAAAAGTCAGGTACTCCTACAATGGGAGGCTTGATTATATTATTTAGTATTGTAATAACTTCTTTGTTTTATATAAAGGAATACCCACAGATTATACCTGTGCTTTTTGCAACTCTTGGATTTGGCCTTGTTGGATTTCTTGACGATTACATTAAGGTCGTAATGAAGCGTTCTATGGGACTTAGAGCTTGGCAAAAAATGCTTGGACAGATTGTGGTGACTGGCGTATTTGCATATTATATTCATGCACATACAAATCTAGGAACAGATATTATGATTCCTTTTATGGATAAGACTATTGATCTTGGTTGGGTTTACTATCCACTCATGTTTATTGTTATTCTTGGAACAGTTAACGGTGCAAACTTCACAGATGGTCTCGATGGTCTTGCATCATCAGTAACAGTTTTGATAGCTACATTCTTTACAGTTGTAGCCATAGGTTTTGGCTCAGGAGTTGCACCTATTACATGTGCAACAGTGGGAAGCCTTTTGGGATTCCTTGTGTATAATGTATATCCTGCCAGAGTGTTTATGGGAGATACAGGTTCCCTTGCTTTAGGTGGATTTGTAGCATCTACAGCATATGTGTTAAAAATGCCGATTATTATTTTACTTGTAGCCTTCATATATTTTGCAGAGGTTCTTTCTGTAATTATACAGGTACTTTACTACAAGAAAACTAAGAAGAGATTTTTCAAGATGGCACCAATTCATCATCATTTTGAATTGTCAGGATGGCCAGAGACAAAGGTAGTTTCTATTTTTTCTATTGTAACAGCGATACTTTGTTTTATTGGTATGCTTGCTATTTAACAGGAGGAACACTATGTTTGATAAAAAAGTATTAGTTGCAGGAAGTGGAAAGAGTGGCTTGTGTGCATCAGCTCTTCTTGCAAGAAATGGTGAAAAGGTTATTCTTTTTGATGAGAACAAGAATCTTAAGCCTGAAGATGTTCTAGCTAAAATTGAGGATGTAGAAAATAAAGATAATATAGAAGTATATATTGGTGAATTAACTGATGAAATAATATCACAGTGTAGCATTATGGTTATAAGCCCTGGTATTCCTGTGGATGCTAAATTTGCATTAAAAGTAAAAGAAGCAGGACTTCCAATATGGAGTGAAATAGAGCTTGCATACAATTATGAAAAAGGTGTTGTGGCAGCTATCACTGGAACAAACGGAAAAACAACCACCACTACATTAGTGGGAGAGATTATAAAAGCGTGGAATGAGGAAACTTATGTGGTAGGTAACATAGGTATACCTTATACAAAGCTTTCAGATGGAACAACTGATAAGTCTGTGACAGTTGCAGAAATAAGTAGCTTTCAGCTTGAGACAATAGTTTCATTTAAACCACATGTGAGCGCTATTCTTAATGTGACACCTGATCACTTAGACAGACATTATACATTTGAAAATTATGCAAAGTGTAAGCTTGATATAACAAAGAATCAGACAAAAGATGATTATGCAGTTTTGAATTATGATGACCCAGAAACTATGAAGCTTGCAGATAAAATTGAGGCTAAAAAGATATATTTTAGTAGAGAGAAGCTTCTTGATGAAGGCGTGTTTGTAGAAGATGGGAAGATTGTAATTAAGGAAGCTGACAATAAGATAAATGTGTTATCTCTTGCAGATATTAAACTTTTGGGAACACACAATACTGAAAATGTCTTAGCTGCAGTTGCAGTGTCATATTACATGGGGGTTCCTGTGGATGTCATTGAAAAAGTATGTGTAGAATTTAAGGGTGTTGAACACAGAATCGAGTACGTTAAGACTGTAAATGGTGTAGCATATTATAATGATTCAAAGGGAACAAACCCTGATGCGGCAATAAAAGCAATAAAAGCAATGACAACCACTACTTTACTTATAGGTGGTGGATATGACAAACAGTCATCTTATGATGAATGGATAGAGGCTTTTGATAACAAGGTCAAGTATCTTGTTTTACTTGGGCAAACAGCTAAGAATATAACAGAATGTGCCCATGGACACGGATTTACAAAGACTATAACAGTGGAGTCCCTTAAGGATGCTGTAAAGTTTTGTTATGAGAATGCTCAGCCTGGAGATGCAGTTTTACTTTCACCGGCATGTGCAAGCTGGGGAATGTTTGAGAACTATGAGCAAAGAGGTAATATGTTCAAAGAATATGTAAGAGAACTATAGGGGTGTGATATCAGTGGATAGAACTTCACAAGAAATATCAGAATCATCAGGTAGAAGAAAAAAAGAAAGCTTTTGGGTGAGCGGTGGATATTTTGATTATCAAATATTGTTCATACTGATTGTTTTGGTTTTGTTCGGAATACTTATGGTTTTTAGTTCAAGTTCATATAGAGCGGTAATAAATGGAGTAGATAGTGCATACTACGCAAGACGACAGGCTATATTTGCCCTGCTTGGATTTGTGGCAATGATGATAGTGTCTAAGGTGAATTACAAATTCTTTCAGCATTTTTCTGTATTGCTTATTTACATATCTATAGCTTTATCCATAGTGGTATTGGTTATAGGAACAGCTAGCAACGGTGCAACAAGATGGATTCCAATAGGACCGATTCATTTTCAGCCTTCTGAGATAGCGAAACCGGCAATTATAATATATGTAGCTCATGCCTGTGTTAAACAGTCTAGACTTTTAAATAATCTGCTTGGTATAGCAAAGATGTGTGCATTACCACTTATTGCTATCGTTTTCATAGCATCTGAAAATCTTAGTACAGCGGTTGTATGTTTTGCGATTATGTTTATTATTGTGTTTGTTGCAAGCCCTAGATTCTGGAATCTTGTTGGCCTTTTTGTAGGCGGTGTTGCAGCAGCTATTCTTGCCATAACAACAGTTGGCTATAGAGGTGCCAGAATTGATGCATGGCTTAATCCGGAAACAAGTGAAAATGGTTTCCAGACAATGCAGTCCTTATATGCTATTGGTTCAGGTGGATTATTTGGTAAAGGTCTTGGACAGAGTATACAAAAGATGGGATTTTTACCTGAGCCTCACAATGATATGATTTTCTCTGTTATATGTGAGGAATTAGGCTTGTTTGGAGCTATAGGTGTAATTCTTTTGTTTGCCTTTTTAATATACAGATGTAGATACATAGCAAACAATGCAGCTGACAGCTTTGGTGGTCTTATTGTTACAGGTGTAATAGCGCATATTGCTATTCAGATGATTATAAATGTAGCCGTAGTAACAAATACTATTCCGAACACAGGTGTTACTCTTCCTTTTGTTAGTTATGGTGGAACTTCACTTGTATTTATGATGATAGAAATAGGAATGGTGTTATCTGTATCAAGACAAATTAGACCATATGAGAAGAAAATAGCGAAAGAGATGTGATGCTTATGAAAAAAAGGATAATCTTAGTAATAGCATTAGTGATTATTTTTGCGGGCATCATATATGTAAATACATTTAATCTCAAGGAGATTAAGGTGTCTGGGTGCGAGCTTTCTAGTTCGGAGGATGTAATCAGTGCGGTGGAAGCACAAAGCTTTGCTAACAACACTATTATGCTATATTTGGCTAATAAATTTAGTCCAATAGATG
Source organism: Lachnospiraceae bacterium (assembly GCA_015057525.1). Lineage (GTDB taxonomy): Bacteria > Bacillota > Clostridia > Lachnospirales > Lachnospiraceae > Coprococcus_C. The sequence goes on from SVEE01000001.1 coordinate 277,248, forward strand.
ATATACCTTTTGTTGAGAAAATAGATATAGAATTTTTATCTAAGAATGTTATATCGGTCACAGTATACGAAAAATCCATGGCAGGATGTATTGAGTACATGGATGGGTACGTATATTTTGATAAAGATGGAGTAATTTTAGAAGCTTCATCAGAAATGCTGGAAGGCATACCTTGTATAAAGGGTCTCAACTATAGTCAGTGGGAGGTTGGAGAAAAACTTCCTATAGACGATGAAAGTAAATTTCAATCCATACTTTCTATAACTCAGTTGATTGAAAAATACGAGTTAGATATTGATGGAATAAAGTTTACAGCAGAAAATGAGATAATACTTATACATGAGAAGATTACCATTGAACTTGGAGAGGGGGAATATCTTGCAATCCAGATGATGAATCTGGGAAGTATACTGGAGGGTCTGGAGGGACAGGAAGGTACACTGTATATGAAAGATTTTAATTCTGAAAATGCTACAGCAAGTTTTAGTAAGAAATAATCAAAAATATGTTGATATTTTGGTGAAAAAATTATATTATATAAGTAATAATGCAACATTGTGGGTAAGTCTGTGAATAAACAGCTTAATTTAATAATGAAATACATTGAAGGAGGAAGAAACCTTGCTTGAAATAAAATCAAACGACGAAAAAAACCCTGCAAGAATCCTTGTGATTGGTGTAGGTGGAGCTGGTAACAATGCAGTAAACAGAATGATCGATGAGAATGTGGAAGGTGTAGAGCTTATAGCTATTAACACTGATAAGCAGATATTATCGCAGAGTAGAGCTACTACTAAGATTCAGATTGGTGAGAAGCTTACTAAGGGACTCGGTGCAGGTGCTAAGCCTGAGATCGGTGCTAGTGCGGTTGAAGAGAATAGAGAAGAGATTACTGATATCATGAAGGATGCTAATATGGTATTCGTTACTTGTGGTATGGGTGGTGGTACAGGAACAGGTGCCGCTCCAGTAGTTGCTGAGATAGCAAGAAATCTTGGTATACTTACTGTAGGTGTTGTAACAAGACCTTTCTCATTCGAGGGTAAGCCTCGTATGAATAATGCCATTAATGGTATTGCTAAACTTAAAGAGAACGTTGATACACTTATCGTTATTCCTAACGACAAGTTATTACAGATATGTGATAAGCGTACAAGTATTCCTGAAGCATTAAAGAAGGCTGATGAGGTTCTTCAGCAGGGTGTTCAGGGTGTAACTGACCTTATCAATAAGCCAGGTCTTATCAACCTCGACTTTGCTGATATTCAGACAGTAATGAGAGATAAGGGTGTTGCTCATATCGGTATCGGTAGAGCAAGTGGCGATAATAAAGCAGTTGATGCAATCAAGAATGCTATGGACAGCCCATTACTTGAAACTACAGTTACAGGTGCTACAGATATCATCGTTAACTTCTCTGGTAATATTGGTATTGTTGAAGCATATGATGCTATTACATACCTTACAGAGGTTGCAGGAGATGGAGCTAATATCATCTTCGGTACAGTTGACAACGATGTTATGGGTGAAGATGTATGTATTACTATTATTGCTACAGGTATTGAAGACAATGCAACAGGAGCTACAGTTTCATCGTCTAACTCAGTTTCGATGCCAGGCTCAAGTGTTAAGGCTCAGAATAAGGTTTCTTCAGTTAAGACTCCAACATATTCGGGACAGCCTTTATCAAGTGCAACTTCTTCGTCAGCTAAACCATCATTTATTGGTTCAACTGCTAAACCTGCTGGTATTAACCCAGAGCTTACAAGCAGTGCAAAGCCAGCACCAGTTAAGCCACAGAACAATGCTGCGGCAGCTGGAATTAAGATTCCTGACTTCTTAAAGAGAGGTTAATTTATAAGGATTTTTAGGCGTGTTGCACCTTTAGGGTGCAACAGGCCTTTTATTATTACAAGGAGAAAAGGAGAGAGATATGGACAATATGGGCGAAAGAACCGTATATTTTGACCCGGCTATGCTGGCTCAAATGCAATCCGGAGCTAAGAAAAGTACTCTGGTTATTGTAGATGATGCGGGGATTAATGAGCTTGATTTAAGCGCGTATTCGGAAGCTACATATACTTTTGGACGTTCAGAAGATAACAGTATTGTTGTTCGTTCAAGTATTGTTTCCGGACATCATGGTGAAATATGTATTAACCAAGGTAGATTTTTCATTAAGGATAATAACAGCTCAAATGGAACATATATTGCATATGGACCGCAGTTTACTAAGATTGCTCCTCAGCAGTATGTAGGTGGACATGGCGGAGATATGATTATCCGTCTTGGTACTACTAAGTCTATGGAAGGTAGAGAGGCAGTTCTCATGCTCTATGATAGCAATGCTACATCGGGAAAGTGGAGAACATACAACCTTCATGATGGAGACAATAGTATTGGACGTGCTGATAACTGTGATATAAAACTTAAGAACGTTGCTGTTTCAAGAATGCATGCAGGTGTAAGATGTATTAATGGTGAGGTTTATGTATTTGACAACAAATCAGCCAACGGTGTTTTTGTAAACGGCCTTAAGATTGATAGACCAGTTAAGCTTTCAAATAAAGATATATTTACTATCTTGAATACCACCTTTATATATACTGGTAATCAGTTATTCTATAAGGTTAATACAGAGGGTATTGCTCTTGAAATCAGAAATCTCAACAAAGAGGTTCCTGCTAAGGGTGGAAAGAAATGTATTCTCGATAAAGTTAACTGTAGTATCGGAGCTAATGAGTTTGTTGCGATTATTGGTGGTTCTGGTGCAGGTAAGACAACCCTTATGACTGCCATGAGTGGTTTTGATACAGAGATTACTGGTGACGTATTCTGTAATGGTATTAGTTTAAGAGAACATTTCCAAACACTTAAAAATGTAATTGGTTTTGTTCCTCAGCAGGATATTATTTACGAGAATATTACTCTTAAGAAGATGCTTTATTATACAGCTAAACTTAAGATGCCAGAGGATACTAGTAAACAAGAAATTTATGCTCGTATTCACGACGTTCTTTCTATGGTGGAACTGGTTGATCACCAGGATACATACATAAGACGTCTTAGTGGTGGACAGAAGAAACGTGCAAGTATTGCAGTAGAGCTTCTTGCTAACCCAGGACTTTTCTTCTTAGATGAGCCTACATCGGGTCTTGATCCTGGAACAGAACAGCATCTCATGCACACACTTGCTAAGCTTTCTAAGGATCAGGAAAAGACAATTATAATGGTAACTCATACAACAAATAATATCCATCTTTGTGATAAGGTTATTATTATGGGTTATGGTGGAAGACTTTGCTACTGTGGCAAGCCAGAGGGAATCAAAGACTTCTTCAATACTGATGATATAGTTCAAGTATATGATATGATTACTGCTGACACTAAAGCTTGGGAGGCTAGATTCAAGGCTTCAGGAATCAATCAGCTTGGTGGAACTGGACAAGCAGGTCAGGGCAAGGAAATCAAGCCTAGACGAGTTAGTAACATGAATCAGCTCTCTGTATTAATAAGACGTTACCTTACTCTTATTAAGAATGATTTACAGAGACTTGCAATGATATTCTTACAGCCGGTACTTATAGGTTTACTCATGGCACTTGTTGCCGAGGACGGCATCTATGAGAAGATGTTCGAGACTAGATCTATTTTGTTTGCACTTATGAGTGCTGGTATATGGATGGGACTTTTCAATACTATCCAGGAGATATACAAAGAACGAGTCATACTGAAACGAGAATATATGGCCAATCTGAAATTGCCACTGTATATGTTGTCAAAGTATATTGTGCAGGCCATGATTGCAGCTATTCAGGCAATTATTCTTGTAGCTGTGTTTGTACTGGTTAAGGGTACATCAGAATATGACGGTGTTATCATTGGCAATGGAACCATTGAAATGATGGTAACTATCTTTATCACAATTTATGTATCAGCAGGATTTGGTCTTCTCATTTCCGCTGCATCTAAAAATGGTGATAGAGCAATGACCATAGCTCCTTTTGTACTTATTATACAGCTTCTCTTCTCGGGAATTTTATTCTCTCTTGACGGTGCTACAGAGAAGATATCTTACTTCACTTTTAGCCGTTGGTCTATGGAAGCATTGGGTAGTACCAATGCCTTAAATGACCTTGAACCTGTGGGCCAGGAAGATGCAGAGAAGGCTGAAGAAGAAGCCTTAGAGGAAAAAGAAGAGATGGTTGAGGATATGAATGAGTTCATCGCTGATATGCAGGATGGATACGATGAGCAAATAAATAATCTTCAAGATCAGTTGGCTGTAGCAACTAATACAGAGATAGAGCCATATGAATCAGAACCAGCCGAAATTGAAATGGATGAGGACGGTAATGTAATTATGCCGGAAACAGATGGTGAAGATTCTGAAGATGACGATGATGACGATGACAAAAAGAAAAAGGATAAAGATGAAGATGAGGAAGAAGACGAAATGTTCGTTAGAGAAGCTGGTCACACATTAAAGTGCTGGTTTATCCTCTTTGGAGTAACATTCCTTTTTGCAGGAGTAAGTATTTTAATTCTTACGAGACTTAAGAACGAGCAAAGATAATTTGCTAAATATAAAAGAGACTGTGAAAACAGTCTCTTTTTGTTTGTTACAATAAGTTGTTTGAGCGATAAGCATATGTGCTTCCGCCAAGTTTAAACAGATTCATAAGGGATTGATCCCCTGAATCATCATTGCCTGAGGTGGAAGATGTCTCCCCTATGCTTGCAATAATTTCTAACATATTTTCGAAATATTCCATAAGCAACTGATAGTCGTCATATGAAAAAATCTTTTCAAGGTTAGAGGATTTATAAAAATCGTCAATTGCTGAGGTTAAATTATCTATAGAACTGCTAGAATCATTAGCACTTTTTTTTGTGGTGTTGATTATATCCTGAGAAGCTGTCGCTGATGAATTAATGCTTACATTCTTATCTGGAACATCAACCCCTGCAGAAAGTGTTGCTAACACCTTGGCAACATATTCCTGTGTCTCCTTGAAAGGTGGTATTCCACCGTATTTTTCTACGTTACCAGAACCGGCATTGTAAGCAGCCAGCATAAGAGATTGGTTGCCATCATACATCTCGGAAAGTTTTCCTAAAAGTTTGGCGGCTCCCATTATGTTTTGGTATGGGTCGCGCGGGTCCTCAACACCAAGATACTCAGCTGTTGAAGGCATAAGCTGCATAACCCCAATGGCACCTGCTTGGGAAACAACATCTGTTTGGAATCTTGATTCATGATAACCGATAGCCTTAAGCAAGTCCTCTGAAACATTGTATTTTTTTGCAGCCTCTTTGAATATGTCATTAAGACTTATTTCTTTAGTTGATTCTTCTGCATCTAGCTTGGCAGTTTCTACAGAAAGAATATCATCAAATGGTGATACGCCCCTTGTAGATGTTACGTTAGATGGCTGTGTTGCACTAGTGCTGGTTATGCCATAGACACCTTCATCAACATATCCTAAACCGTTAATGTATATCATATGTATCTCTCTTTCTTAAAACAAATCCAAATGGAAAATCTATTTATAATATACATTAAAAACTATAGGTCTGCAATATGTAAATTGTTGCAGTTAAGCCACATTTGTACTATAATTAAACTGTTTATATTTAAGTATCATATTATACATGACACGGAGGAAGAAGCTATGAAATATATTGTTAGTGGCAAAGAAATGGCTAAAATTGATGACTATACTATTAATGTTATTGGATTGCCACAGATGGTCCTTATGGAGAGAGCAGCTTTATCTGTTTATAATTTTATATATGAAAAATTTCCTAATAAATCTAAGGTTCTTGTGGTTGTAGAGAGTGGTAACAATGGTGGAGATGGACTTGCTGTTGCACGAATGTTAAATAACACAGGATATGATGTAGATATATATTGGGTAGATGAGTTAAGTGCTAAGAGCGAGGGATTTAATGCTCAACTTGATATTGCAAGAAAGCTTAATCTTAAGTTTATTGATGAAATAGTTAACTATGGCTATGATGTAGTTGTAGATGGAATGTTTGGAGTAGGACTGAATCGTGCTCTTACAGGTGAGCATGCGGAGGCTATTAAACAGATTAATGACATAGATGCATACAAGGTAGCTATTGATATTCCTTCTGGCATAGATTCTTATACTGGTTTTGTACTTGGTGTTGCTTTTAAGGCAGACACAACCATAACCTTTGGATTCTCGAAGCTTGGAATGCTTATGGGTATGGGCTTTGAGTACAGTGGGAAGGTGATTGTAGCAGATATAGGTTTTCCTCATCAGGCTGTAGATTTTATTGAACCAAGATTATATACATATGATGAGACAGATTTAGAAGAAAAAATTCCTTATCGACGTTCAGACACTCACAAGGGTAGCTACGGCAAAATAGGTGTTATCGCAGGAAGTAAGAATATGGCAGGGGCTGCAATGTTTGCTGCAGAATCTGCATATCGTATGGGTTGCGGTTTAGTTAAGATTTGTACTGTTGAGGCCAACAGAGAAATTATTCAGACAAAGCTTCCAGAGGCTGTATTAACAACTTATAATCCAGAAGATAAAAGTGATGTAAGAGAGGCGATTAAGAGCACTATGGCTTGGTCTGATGTAATTATTTTAGGACCAGGACTTGGAACTGACCAATGTGCGAAATATGTGGTAGAGAAGGTTCTTAAGAACTATGATAAGACCATTATCTTGGATGCAGACGGTCTTAATGTGGTTTCAGAAGATATTACACTTTTAGATGAGTCTAAGGCAGATATAATTATTACTCCTCATCTTCTTGAGATGTCTCGTCTCACAGGTGATAAGGTAGGAGATATAAAAGAAAATAAATATGATATAGCAAGAGATTTTGCTAAGGAACATGGAGTGATAGTTGTTCTTAAGGATGCAAGAACTATTGTATCAAATGGAGAGCAACAGGCATATATTAATATAACCGGCAACAATGGCATGGCAACTGGTGGTTCGGGAGATGTTTTAGCAGGTATTATTGCAGGACTTTCCGGACAGGATTTGGATGCGTTTGAAGCTGCTAAGTTAGGTGTATGTATGCATGGTATGGCAGGACAGGAAGCTGCCATAAGCAGAGGAAGATATAGTATGATTGCAAGCGATATTGTAAGAAGTATTACTAAGGTGTTAGAGGGAGATTATTATGTCAATTAGTGATGTGGGATATAATAGAATATTTGCCAGAATAAACATGGATAATCTCAGATATAATATATCTCTAATGAAATCCTTAGTTAAACCGGATATGAAAATATTGGTGGTTATTAAGGCTGATGCTTATGGGCATGGCTCTGTTGAGGTTGCTAAGAGAATAGATGATTTGTCAGATTATTATGGTGTCGCTACAATAGATGAGGCAGTGGAGCTTAGAAATGCAGGTATAAAGAAGCCAATTCTTATTATTGGATATACAGCTTCTTATAACTTTCAGAAACTTGTAGATTATGATATTGCTCAAGCGGTGTATGATGTTGATGAATGTCAGAAACTGTCGGATTTAGCCGTTGCTAATGGAACAAAAGTTAAAGTCCATATTAAGGTTGACAGTGGAATGTCCCGTATTGGATTTTCAGTTTCGGAAGAAGGCTTTTCTCAGGCTAAGAAGCTTAAGGATATGCCTGGACTTGATATAGAGGGAATATTTACTCACTATGCCAAGGCCGATGAGGTAGATAAGAGATATGCTTATGGCCAAAAGGATAAATTTTTAAGATTTATCAATGAAATGGAAGATTCAGGAATGAAGTTTTCTATTAAGCATATAGACAATAGTGCAGGTACCATGGAGATGGATGATAACGATTTTGATATGGTCAGAGTAGGTATTGTTACCTATGGTTTATATCCATCTAATGAGATGGATGAGTCAGTAGTAATAAAACCAGTTATGTCTTTGGTTGCTCATGTGGCACATGTTAAGACTCTTCCAGCAGGTGTTGGTGTAGGCTATGGATGGACCTATGTTACCGATAAAGAGACAAAGGTAGCTACCGTCACAGTTGGTTATGCAGATGGATATCCACGTGCTCAGTCTAATATTGGCAGAGTGATAATAAATGGAGAATATGCACCTATTATAGGAAGAGTATGTATGGATCAGATAATGGTAGATGTGAGCCATATACCTGATGTTAAGCTTAACGATGAAGTTATTTTGATTGGTGGTACAGATGATAAGTACATATCTGTGGAAGAGGTTGCAGAGCCAGCAGCCAGCTTCAATTATGAACTTATTTGCAATATAGGAAGAAGAGTACCTCGTGTGTATTACGAACATGGTGAAGACACTGTATGTAACAATTATCTTGTGTAAATTTATGTATGTGGTAATACTATAAACAGGTACTTGAAATAAATGCATAAGTGTAATATTATTTATCATCGGGAAGTAAAGTAATGTATATAACCGTTGATTATTGGAAATACTTTGATTAGTTAGTAATAACAATGGGAGTGTGAAACATTTGATAATCAGACGAGGCGATATATATTATGCTGATTTGCGACCTGTTATAGGTTCCGAGCAGGGTGGCGTCAGACCAGTACTTATTATACAGAATGAAGCTGGCAACAAGCATAGTTCGACAGTTATTATTGCAGCAATTACTTCGCAGTTACATAAGGCGAAGCTGCCAACTCATGTTGAACTTGATTCAAGGTATTGCGATATAGCTAAGGATTCTGTTATACTGTTAGAACAGGTTAGAACAATTGATAAACAGAGGCTTAGAGAAAAGGTGTGTCATCTTGATGACCAAATTATTGGAAGAGTTAATGAAGCACTTAGGATAAGTCTCGAATTATAAAAAAGGAGAATAAAATATGTCCCAGGGTGGTCCCAGTAGTTTAAAAAAGTTTTTTTCAAAAAAGGTAAATGAAGATAAGGTAGAAGAAGAAATTCTTTCGATGGTTGAAGAAGGATATGAGCAGGGTGTTATCGAGGATAACGAAGTTGAGATGATATCTAACATTTTTGAATTTAGTGACAAGAATGCAAGAGATATTATGACTAACAGACAGAAAGTCATTGCTGTAGAAAATGTTATGACCGTAGATGAGGCACTGCACTTTGTTATTGAGAATAACTATTCAAGATATCCAGTTTTTGAAGAGGATATTGATACAATAGTAGGTGTAATTCATATTAAGGATTTGGTTGCAAAATACCTTCAAAGTCCAGAGAGTGTTGTTACAGATGTAGTTGAAGAACCTATATTTATACATCCAACCTTTAATATTTCTAAACTTCTCGAGAAGATGCAGTCCGAGAAGATACATATGGCTATCGTTGTAGATGAATATGGTCAGACAGAAGGCATTGTTACAATGGAAGATATTATCGAGGAAATAGTTGGTAACATATTTGACGAGCATGATGATGAAGAAGAGGTTAATATTTCATGTGTGTCTGAGGGAATATATATGGTTAATGGAAGTGCACCATTAGATGAACTTTCAGATGTTATTGAAATAGAATTTCCAGATGAAGATATTGATACTGTTAATGGATTTATGTTATATAAACACGGAAAGCTTCCATCTGCAGATGAAATTATCGAAATAAAATACCAGGGATATAAGTTTGTTCCTGTAGAGATAAGTGATAAGATGATAACCCGCGTTAGAATCGAAAAAATAAAAGAAGATACAGATAAAAAGGATAAGGAGTAATACCATGTCAGGACATTCAAAATTTGCGAACATTAAACATAAGAAAGAGAAAAATGATGCTGCAAAAGGCAAGATTTTTACTATAATTGGAAGAGAAATTGCGGTAGCAGTTAAAGAGGGTGGACCAGACCCTGCTAACAACAGTAAGCTTCGTGATGTTATTGCAAAAGCTAAGTCAAACAATATGCCTAATGATACAATTGAAAGAGGTATCAAGAAAGCAGCTGGAGATGCGGGTTCAGTTAATTATGTTTCTATTACATATGAAGGATATGGACCTAATGGAACAGCAATTATTGTTAATGCACTTACAGATAATAAGAATAGAACAGCTTCTAACGTGAGAAATGCTTTTACAAAGGGTGGCGGTAACGTTGGAACTACAGGCTGTGTATCATATATGTTTGATGAGAAAGGCCAGATTATCATAGATAAAGAAGAGTGCAGTATGGATGCAGATGATCTTATGATGATTGCTCTTGATGCTGGAGCAGAGGATTTTGCTGAAGAGGAAGATAGCTTCGAAATTATAACTGCACCAGCAGATTTTTCTATGGTGCGTGAGGCATTAGAGAAAGAAAATATTCCTATGGCTCAGGCTGAGGTTACTATGATACCTCAGAACTATGTAGAGCTTAGCTCTGATGATGATATCAAGAAGATGAATAAGATTCTTGATTTGCTTGATGAGGATGACGACGTGCAGTCAGTTTACCACAATTGGGATGAGTAGATATGCCTTTTTTAGTAGCTTTTATTATATGGTATAACATATATGCCAAGAAGAACCCCAAATATAGCAGAACGGTGGAAGATAAGTTAGGGCTTATTATTGTTGGTTTTATTGCATTTAGTGTAATAACATCTGCTCTGCCTTTTATTTTCGACATGGCTCTGGTTTTAATTGTGTTTGGTATTTTTCTTTTCCCTTTTATAGCTATAGTAATGGCTGTATTGCATGCTTTGGGAATAATAAGAAAACCTTATAATCCTATGAAAGATAAGAGGGATGAACAGGTATATTATAATCAGTTCAAGTCAAATTCTTATGCGAAAGATAGGAAAAAATGGTATCAAACTGGAACAAAACTTACCAGAACAGTAAAGAAACGTCGTAAAATAATCGAGAAGTTTAATGATAAATACGACCTTACTCTTACTGAGGAAGAGATAGATAGAATTGTTGATGCTTCATATATGTCATATTGTTGGGAAAAAGAAATATATGACATGAGTAAACATTATGACAATATTTCAGAATGGTATAAGTCTGACACATGCTGGCTTAGAGCATACATAAAGGTTTTTCCGGTTCAGTCAATATCTTCGGATTTTGAAAGACAAAGAAGGATATGTATAGAAACATTCAAACTTATATTTGATCAGATGAATCCCGCGTCATACAGTACTATTGAGGCATGTGTGGAAGATATAAATACCAGATATTTTTCCTTTTTTGATGATGTAACTTTCATGATTGCACATAGATTCTTAGATGCTGTAGGTTACACGTACGAGTTACCTAAGTCAGAGGTTATACAGTATGAGAGTGAACTAGAGAGATTAAAAAGAAAATATGACGAAGAGGAAGAACAGCATAAGTTTGAGCAGCGTATTAATACTGGTCAGAGAAGAAAAATATAATAATCATATATAATAAAAAATATCCATGTCGATTAAGTTAACATGGATATTTTTTATTATATGAAATTGTAAATCACTACTGTATTTGTACTAGCTGTGACATGTGACGGTTACCCTGTATATCTTCAATGATAAACATTCCATAGTATGGAACACCTTCAAAGATTGGTCCTATTATTGCAGAGTAGCCATCGCTCTCTGGGAATGAATTATACATGATAGTAACATCATCCCAATCGCTACTTTCGTATTCCTGTAGATTCTCTTCACCAGTGAAATAGTGTGAGCAGTATCCCCATGCAATATTTTCGTAGTCATCTGGGTCAATGAGATATCTTTCTGGAGTTACATCTGTAGTTTCTATATCCTCTTCACCATATAAGATGTTTAATACAGGATATGCACCTTGGAATTCACCTTCAGGGTTGTCTGGTGTTGTTTCAAGTACGAAATATGCTGTCACTGCATCATCGCCTTCTATGTCATCGTTATAGAACATACATGTGAGAAGATACTGACAATAGCTTTCTGTTACTTCGTGTTGCTTGTACATTACTTCATACAAATCGCCTGTAGTGTCGTTTTGTACATAACGTGCTGTTCCATCATAATTGGCTGTCAATACGTTATTGGCATCAAGGGTTATATTTGTGCTTTCCATACCAACGAATACAAGGTTACCAGGCTGGTCTAAATCAGCTCGGGAAATAACATAATATGCTCTGTATGCTTCGCTTACCTGTTCTTCTGTAAGCTGTAAGCTAAATGTATAATCACCGTTGGAAACAGGAATTAAAGTATTTGGATCCCATGCTGCTGTACATACTTCATCGCCCTGCAACAAGTCATTAAAACTGTTGATATAGTTTGTATATTCTTGTGTGAAATCAAATGTAGCAAACTCTGATAAGAAGTATGAAGCATTCTCTTTGGCTTCGTATGGGTTGTATACGGAAACTCCGTTTTCGTTTGCAGTATTTGAGGAGTTGTATACTACAAAATTATCTAATGCTTCATAGAGGGCATCAGCTTCATCTGGATGGATGCTTGCAAGGTTAGATGCGTAGTGCATAAAGTCGATAAGCTCTAATGAATCTTCACCTGTGTATGTAGATGCGATTTTCTTTGTGTTTATTCTTGCTTCAGCATATTCAGAGAAGTTGCTGGCAGTTATATTTGAATCCGCCTGACCAAAAAGGTCTGCAATGGCTGTTTCTACTTCTGCGTATGCGTTTAAGTCCATAACAGATAGGGTGATTTCCCATCCGTCATATACATCTTCGTTTTTACATCCCTCTACATAATAATCACAAATAACCTGACCAATTTCTGCACCTGTACTCAAATCAGCTATGTCAGCAAGGAATTGGTAGTACCATCCACATCCTGGCTCTGATTCCTGAGATGCAATAAGGTAATTACTGTAAGGCTCGAGAGCATTGGCGATTTCTGCATTAGCCATGAGGCATGCATCAAAACCAACAAATTCCAGCTTGTTGCTTTCATTAAATGGGCTGTTAGCAAAAGCCTCCTCAAGCTCTAAAGTAAGCAATCTATCGCTGTATACTTCGTCGACACCATATCCGTTAAATGGACCACCGCCGTGGTTCCAAAGTATAACACCGTATTGGTCAGCTGGATAGTTCTCGTATCCGAATGTAAGTAATTCGGTAAGTGTAGCAGGATCGCCCATGTTTGTTGATTCTAAAGAACCAATATCTTCAAGTGAACCATCTTTTGCTATGTACAAACCATTACCGAACATATTTACATCTTCGTGATACCACATGAAACTACCACCTGTGTATATAATAAGATTAGTTTTTTCATCATCAAAGCCGGAACCTAACATTTCGTCTATATCACCGGAAGCATACCCACCGAAAGACTCAAGGTCTGAGCCTACCATATATACCATAATGGTTCTTGAACCAGGAACTGCTACCTGTGTTTCTGTGGTAGGTGTTTCAGTGGTTGGCTCTTCTGTAGGTTCTTCTGTATCTGGTTCCTCGGTTGTCTTGTCATCGTCATCGTCGTCGTTATCTGCAACCTCGTTGTTATCTCTTAAATCTCTGGTCTGGCTGTTTGAAACTATAACCACTACTAAAATGACTATGGCAACAACAAGTAAGCTTGCAAGTAAAATGATAGGCCACATCTTTTTCTTTTTTGGTGGTGGAGTTTGAATGGATGGAGCTCCTCCGAATGCAGCTTGAGGCATTCCATAAGCCATCTGCTGAGCTTGACCAACATATGGGTTTTGCTGGTATGGTGAATTATTGTATCCACCTTGATATGGTGGTGTTTGACCAAACTGAGCTTGTTGGAAATTGCTACTGGCGTTGTATTGACTCTGGCTCATATTGTTGCCGGCATTATATTGATTTTGCCCTATGTTATTAACTCCATTGTATGTAGGCTGTGCCATGCTCATATTGTGGCTTGGTTGTTGTTGGATAGAATTATTTAAATTCTGTTCAACACTGCTGTAAGAAATTTGTTGCGGCTGTTGGTTGCTTGCCGGAGTATTGTATGCGTTATTTATTTGATTGTTGGGATAGGGTGTTTGTGATTGAAATGGAACATTGCCACAAACGGGGCAGGCGCCCTGTCCACTGTATTCCTTCCCACATTCGGTACATATCATAATTCATCCCCCTTTTTTTGAAAAAATATAATATAATTCTAGCACAAATGAACTTTAATTCCTATAATATTTTTAAAAATATATGTGTAAAGATTGTTAAAAAATATAATGGGTTGTGATATTATAAAAACAGAGTAAAAATATAAGGAAAATAGGATGGTGAATATAATTATGAAATTAATTATTCAAAGAGTTAATGAGGCTAAAGTTGTAATAGATGGCAATATATCAGGTGAGATTAATAAAGGTCTTTTAGTTTTTCTCGGAGTAGGAGAAGGAGATACAAGAGACATGGTTGACAAGTATGTTGACAAGCTTTTGAAACTACGTATATTTGCAGATGAGGAAGGAAAGACAAATTTAAGTGTACAGGATATTTCAGGAGAGATTCTTGTTGTATCACAATTTACTCTCTATGCTGATTGCAAGAAAGGAAACAGACCGAGTTTTGTTAAGGCAGCATCCCCTGATTTAGCCAATGAATTATATGAATATTTCAAGGAGAAGGTTATTGCTTTATATGGAAACGTACAATCCGGAGAATTTGGGGCAGATATGAAAGTAGAACTTGTTAATGACGGACCATTTACAATAATTTGGGATAGTCAGGAATGGTAGAGGGAGAAAATATGGATATTACTAAGGTTAAGGAAATAGCAGATAAGATTACCAATAACGTAGCCAAGGTTATTGTAGGTAAGGACGAGGTTATAGAATTAATTCTTGCAGCCATGTTTGCTGGAGGTCACGTTCTTATTGAAGATAATCCGGGAACAGGCAAAACTATGCTTACAAAGGTTATAGCAAAAAGTATATCAGGTGAGTATAAGAGAGTTCAGTTTACACCTGATTTAATGCCATCGGATGTAACAGGTCTTAATGTTTATGACCGTAAAATTTCGGAGTTTAAGTTGGTGAAGGGACCAGTTTTTACCAATATTTTATTGGCAGATGAAATTAATCGTGCAACTCCAAGAACACAATCAAGTCTTCTTGAAGCAATGGAGGAAAGACAGGTTACTATCGATGGTAATACTATGAAGTTGCCAGAACCATTTATGGTGTTTGCTACAGAAAATCCTGTTGAGACAACAGGTACATATCCGCTTCCTGAGGCACAATTAGACAGATTTATTATGAAACTTAATATGGGTGTTACAGATAAAAGTCAGGAATTAAACATTATAGAGAAGTATATAAATGATAATCCGTTAGAAGGGATATCAGCAGTGTGTAACATGGAGGACATATTAGATGTCAAACAGCTGGTGTCAAAGGTATTTGTACATAACTGTATCAGAGAATATATTGTAGATATTATTCTTTCTACAAGGGATAACAAGAAACTTGTGGCTGGCATTAGTACAAGAGGAACTCTTGCACTGGTCAAATGCTGTCAGGCTTATGCTGCAATTAAAGGAAGAAATTATGTTGAGCCAGATGATGTTAAAAAGTTAGCGCCATATGTTCTTGCACATAGACTTATTATATTTGGCTCAGGATTTGGTCATAGAAATTCTTATGAATTTATGGAAGATATAGTGGCATCTATAGATGTACCTGTTGAGGACTGGGAGAAATAAATGCAACTGATTATAGCTTTGATAATAGCTACAATTGTATACACTGTACAGCAGAGGGTGTATAGCAAGCTTTGGAACAAAAATCTCCATGTAAAAATTGACTTTAAGGATGATTATGTGGAGTGTGGAGAAAGAAGCATGCTTACAGAAGTGATTAATAACGCTAAGTTTCTTCCTCTGCCTGTTTTTCATGTAAAATTTTCTACAACAAGACACTTTGTTTTTGATGATTTGGAAAATGCGGTTGTTACAGATAATTATCACAGAAATGACGTTTTTTCTGTAATGGGTAACCAGAAAATAACAAGGAAGCTTGAGTTTGTCGCAAACAAAAGAGGATTGTACAGTATCAATTCTTTTAATATTATTGCCAGAGATTTCTTTATGACTAGAAATTTTGCAGAGAATATAAAGAATAACTCGGATATATATGTTTTTCCGGCTAAAATAAATAACACAGGTTTTGATGTGATTTGTAATACCCTTATGGGTGATATAGAAAACAGAAAAAGTCTTGTGGAAGATCCGTATACATTTAGAGGTATTAGGGAGTATGATACTTCTGACAATATGAGTAAGATTAATTGGAAGGCAACAGCAAGAAGAGAGGATCTGATGGTTAATTTATATAATCACAGCTCTGAGCAGCGTGTGAAAATTCTCGTTAACCTTGAACCGAACAATATGGTTAAGGTTGAACGCCTTCAGGATATTTGTGTGGAGTTAGCAAGCTCTCTTTCGGCTTTTTTTATTAATAAAAAGGTTCCTGTTATGATGTGCTCTAACGGTTTGGATGTTGTGACAGGTGAATTGGGAAGTGTAAGCTATGGAGCATCATTAAATCATCAGATATCCATAGATAAATATTTAGCAAGAGTTGGGGAAAATGCAGGTGTCGAATCCTTTTTTGATATTATAGATGTTCAATTGAAGGATATGAAGAAAGATACAACTTATGTGATTATTTCACCATACTACAAAGAGGATTTGATGCTTAAGCTTGATTACATGAGAAGTGTAGGGATGAATATTTATATGATAATTCCCTATTACGATATCGTAAGACCTGACAATATGAGGGAATATACTCATGGCTGGGAGGTGAAGTTGGTTGATACATAACATAGAAAGAACCAGAAAGCTTCTTAGAATGATATATCAGGCATTGTTCATGACATTGGTGCTTTTGTTTATTTCTATAGTTTTTATGAAACAAAAACCACCTATGTTTGTTTTCCTTGTACTGTTTGTGGAGTATTCACTGTCCTATATTATTAGAGATTATTCCAGTAGCAATCTGTGGACTTTTTTTCTTCATCTTATTATGGGCTTACTTATTTTGTTAGTGCCAAGTAGCATAGGAATTAAGGCTTTACTAGTGCTTGTAGATATATATTTACTAGGGGAATCCTTTGGTTATGCAAGGTTTGGATACAAGCTTAAGCCTTTGGATGATATTCCGTGGCCTACATTTTTAGTTGCTTTAATAGTATATGGTTATGGGTATATGATGCATGAGGATATAATGATGAATGGCGCATATTTTATTCCAGTTTTCTTGCTCGTAATATATTATTGTATGGTGTATGTGGATGGTCTAAAGGTGTACGTCAATGCCACAAAGGATGTGTCAGGATTACCACTTAAGAGAATTGTATCCACTAACACTATGATTGTTATGGTTATAACTCTATTTCTTATAGTAGGACTTATTCTTGGCAATGTTCTTGGTCTTGATGAAGCTTTGTGGTCTTTAGGCAGGGGATTTGTGGCCATTATTAAGGTTATAGCTATATTCTTTGTATATATATGGCGTGTTATAGCAAGCTTTCTTTCCGGCGGTGGAGGAGGGACAAGTGGTCCTGTGGTGATGGAACAGCATGCGAGCCGAAAATACGCCACTGAAATTGGTGAGTCCTTTGATTTTGTTATCAAAGGAGCGGTCATAGTTGTGGCAATATATATTGTCTATAAAATAGCAGTCAAAGTTATTAAAAAGTTATCTATCAAAAGAAAGTTTGTTAATGATATAATAGAAAAAGCAGAAGTGAATCACAAGGATACTTCAAAAAATATAACTAAAAGAGGGATTTTTGTTAGTAGGTTGTCAGAAGAAGAAAAAATACGAAAATATTATAAGATAAGAATTTTACGTCACAAGTATGATATAAGTCTTACGGAGGGTAAAACCCCCCGAGAAATTCAAAGAGAAATATCTGATAATGACATAGGAGATGTTAAGGAAATAACTGATATATATTCGGATGTAAGATACGGACAGATCCTTGTGACAAAAGAATTAGTAAGGAAAATGAATCGCCTTACAAAGCGTTAAATGATAATTGAATATTTAACATAAATATGTTAAAATAATAAGTACTTACGGCGTGGCTTTGCACGAAGGATTTTAGTCACGAATTAACGAGGAGGATTAGTTATGAAGAAGGTTGCTTATATTGCATCTGAATGTGTACCTTTTATAAAAACAGGCGGACTTGCTGATGTAGTTGGAACATTACCTAGAATTTTCGATAAGAAGGAATATGATGTTAGAGTTATTATTCCTAACTACATGTGTCTTCCTACTAAATATAAAGAGAAGATGAGATATATAACACACTTCCATATGGATATAGGCTGGAAACAGCAGTATGTTGGTGTAATGTATCTTGAGTACGAGGGTGTACCTGTATATTTTATTGATAATGAATACTTCTTTAACGGATTTAATATTTACGGTGATGTTAAGTGGGATATAGAGAAGTTCTGCTATTTCAGTAAGGCAGCATTATCTATACTTCCAGCAGTAGGATTTCAGCCTGATATTGTTCACTGTCATGATTGGCAGGCTGGTCTTGTTCCTGTTTATTTAAAGACATTATTTGCCAGCAATCCATTCTACAGTGGAATGAAGTCTATTATGACAATTCACAACCTACAGTTCCAGGGCAAGTGGGATATAAAAACACTTAAAGAGTATTCTGGATTACCAGATTATCTTTTCACTCCAGATAAGCTTGAGCATCATAAGGACGCCAGCATGCTCAAGGGTGGACTTGTATATGCTGATAAGATTTCTACAGTGTCTAACACATATGCACAGGAGATTCAGACATCACAGTATGGTGAAGGCTTAGAGGGACTTTTAAGTGCAAGAAATCAGTCGCTTTGGGGTATTGTTAACGGTATCGATTACAATGATTATGACCCTGCAACTGATAAGAAGATTTACAAGAATTATAATATTAAGAACTTCCGCAAGAATAAAGTTGAAAATAAGCTTGCTCTTCAAAAGAAGATGGGACTTCCTGAGGATCCTAATGCATATATGATGGGTATTATTTCAAGACTCACTGACCAGAAGGGACTTGATTTAGTAGATCGTATTATGAATGATATTTGTACAGATGGAACACAGTTTGTGATTCTTGGTACAGGAGACAGAAGATACGAGGATATGTTCAGATACTACCAGGGTATACATCCTGCTAAGGTTTCAGCTAACATATATTATTCGGATGCTTTGTCTCATGAGATGTATGCAGCATGTGATGCAATGCTTGTACCATCAAGATTCGAGCCATGTGGACTTACTCAGCTTATGGCACTTAGATATGGTACACTTCCTATAGTTAGAGAGACAGGTGGTCTTAAGGATACAGTTCAGCCGTATAACGAATTCGAGGGAACAGGAACAGGATTCTCATTTGCTAATTATGATGCATTTGAACTTCTTAATACTATAAACTATTCGAAGCGTATATTCTTCGACTATAAGGATGCATGGCAGGATATGCAAGAGAGAGCTATGCAACAGAATTACAGCTGGAGTAACTCAGCTGAGATATACCAAAGACTTTACGAACAAGTATAGTTGTAAAAACGCGCGTAAGCGCGTTTTTTACATTGGACAGGAGGGTAAGATATGGCACTGGATGGTGTTGTAATTTCAGGTATCGTTAGTGAACTAAATAATAAGCTTCTTGGTGGAAGGATATATAAAATTTACCAGCCAGAGGTAGATGAAATATGTATGGTTGTAAAAAGTAAAACTGATGATGGGAACATGACATACAGGCTTACTATTTCTGCCGATGCAAGTCTTCCGCTTATGTATTTAACTGAAAATACAAAGGAAAATCCTGCTGTTGCACCTAATTTTTGTATGTTGCTAAGAAAACATATTGGCAATGGAAGAATCATTGGAATAAAGCAACCTGACTTTGAGAGAATAGCAGAATTTACTATTGAACATTTAGATGAAATGGGTGATCTTTGTACTAAGAAGCTTATTGTGGAAATAATGGGCAAACACAGTAATATTATTTTTACTGACTCAGATAACCAGATAATAGACAGCATTAAGCATGTTTCGTACCAGGTTAGTTCAGTGAGAGAGGTGCTTCCTGGAAGACAGTATGTATATCCACCGGCACAGGATAAGGTTAATCCTATGGAAGTGGATGTAAATTACTTTATGAATCATGTCATAAGTAAGCCAGTAAATATTTCAAAAGCTATATATACATCATTGACAGGTATTTCTCCTGTTATTGCTAATGAAATATGCTATAGAGCAGGTGTAGATGGGGGTATTTCCACATCATCTCTTGATATGGTTTCCAAAGAAAATTTATTTAAAGTATTTTGCGAGGTTATGGATGATATAAGGATGGAAAATTATTTTCCATGTATAGCCTATAATGGTTATGAACCTAAAGAATTTTCAGCCATAAAACTTAATGCATATGGTGAATTTGTGGAAGGGTTATCTATGCCTGAAGCTGGAGTTTTAGGACTTAAGAAATTTGATTGCATATCTCAGGTAATAGAAGAATATTACAGCAAGAAGAGTGTAGTTACACGTATTAAACAGCGTTCAACCGACCTTAGAAAGATTGTGTCAAATGCCGTTGAGAGAACCGCGAAAAAATACGATTTGCAAATAGCACAGTTAAAGGATACGGAAAAAAGAGACAAATTCAAAGTTTATGGTGAACTTATTACAGCTTTTGGATATGGGGTTTTGCCGGGTGCAAAGGAACTTGTTTGTGAGAACTATTATACTGGAAAAGAAGTGACAATACCTCTTGATCCCGATATATCCGTCATGGATAATGGCAAGAAGTATTTTGAAAAATATAATAAATTAAAGAGAACTTATGAAGCCTTAATAGAACTTACAATAAGCTCTAAGGAGGAACTTGAGTATTTGTTGTCAGTACAAAATTCTCTAGATATTGCCAACTCTGAAACAGATCTGTCTCAGATAAAGGCGGAGCTTATTGAAAGTGGATATATAAGAGGCAAAATTGATAGGAATAAAAATAAGAAGAACGAGAAAAGTAAGCCACTACATTATATATCATCTGATGGATTCCATATGTATGTGGGAAAGAATAATTATCAGAATGAAGAGCTTACATTTAAGGTGGCAACTGGAAATGACATGTGGTTTCATGCTAAACAGATGCCAGGGTCTCATGTTATAGTTAAGCTGGAAGGTGAGATGGAATTGCCAGATAGAACCTATGAGGAGGCTGCAAGACTTGCCGCATATTATTCCTCAGGTAAGACAAATGGTAAGGTGGATATTGATTACACTGCTAGAAAAAATCTTAAAAAACCACCTAAGGCTAAGCCAGGATTTGTTATTTATCACACCAATTATTCCATGGCAATTGAGCCTGATATTCATGGGATAAGGGAAGTAAAATAGCCACAAGATAATAATTGCAATTTGCATTGGGATATAATATAATAGTATAGATTGCTGGTATATTGCGCTTTTTTATACACAGCACTTACTATACTGATAAAAAAGGTGAATGCATTGATAAAAAGTATGACTGGCTTCGGAAGAAGCGAGATGATAAATGAAGACAGAAAAATAGTTGTGGAAATCAAAGCAGTTAATCACAGATACTGCGATATGAATGTTAAGCTCCCTAAGAAGCTTAATTATTTCGAGACAACTATAAGAAACTTTTTAAAGGAATACATACAGCGTGGCAAGGTAGATGTTTTCATAGTGTATGAAGATTATACTAAGTCTAATGTTTGTGTAAAATATAACAAGGAAATCGC
The DNA here is from genome assembly GCA_015057525.1 of Lachnospiraceae bacterium. Lineage (GTDB taxonomy): Bacteria > Bacillota > Clostridia > Lachnospirales > Lachnospiraceae > Coprococcus_C. Next base: position 298,913 of record SVEE01000001.1, read on the forward strand.
AGCAGAATATGTTGCCCATTTAAATAGTATGGTTGATGATTTTGGTCTAGTGTCAGATTTAAAACCATCTGTTATAGGAAGATTTCCAGAGGTTTTCTCCTTGGAGGAGAAGGCTGAAGATGAAGAGGTTATATGGGAATATTTGAAGAGCTCTATTGAAGAGGCAGCAGTTAAGTTTGTAGAATCCCGTATAACTGAGGGTGAGAATCTTAAGAATGATCTTATTTCTAAGCTGGATGATATGCTTGAGATGGTAGGTTTCATTGAGGCTAAATCCCCTGAAATAATTGCTGAATATAAGAAGAAACTCACTGATAAGATTGCAGAACTTACTGCTAATGCTCAGATAGATGAGTCAAGGATTGCTACAGAAGTAACAATATTCGCAGATAAGGTTTGTGTAGATGAAGAGATAGTGAGACTTAAGAGTCATATTGAAAGTACCAAGGCTATTCTTATTGAGGGTGGTTCTGTTGGTCGTAAGCTTGACTTTATAGCTCAGGAGATGAATCGCGAGGCTAACACTATTTTAAGTAAGTCGAATTCTTTGCAGATTTCTGATGTGGGTATTAATCTCAAGACAGAGATTGAGAAGGTCAGAGAACAAATACAGAATATCGAGTAATACAAAAGGTGGTATTGTTATGGATAAAAAAGGTTTTTTGATAGTTATATCAGGTTTTTCGGGAGTAGGTAAGGGAACAGTTGTTAAAAGATTAGTTGAAGACTATGGCTACAGCTTATCTATCTCTGCTACAACAAGAGAACCAAGAGAAGGAGAAGTAGACGGTAAGGATTATTACTTTAAGTCTGTTTCTGATTTTCAGAATCTTATAGATTACAACGGATTTATTGAGTGGGCTCAGTACGTTGATAATTACTACGGAACTCCTCGTAAGTTTGTTGAGGATGAGATGAAGCTTGGGCATGATGTGATTCTTGAAATTGAAGTTCAGGGAGCTATGCATGTTAAGGAGCAATATCCAGATGCGTTACTTATTTTTGTGACAGCACCTAATGCAGAAATATTAAAAGAGAGACTTAAGGGCAGAGGAACAGACAGTGAGGCTGTCATTGCAAAACGTCTTCGCCGTGCTGCAGATGAGGCAGAGGATATTGATGTATACGACTATGTTGTTGTCAATGATGACTTAGAGGAATGCGTTAAGGCTGTAAATTCTGTTATTGTTGCCAATAAGTGCAAGAAGTCAAATAATCTTAAATTTATTGAAGATATCAAACAGGAGCTTAAGGCTCAGTAGGTATATAGCAATCGCATAATTTTGATTGCAGATGTAAGAAGGGAGATATAAATATGTTACATCCATCATATTCAGATTTGATGACAGTAGTTAATAGTGAGGTTGAGCCAGGTGAACAGCCAGTTGTTCAGAGTAGATACTCTATTGTTATGGCTACTTCAAAAAGAGCAAGACAGATTATTGGAGGTTCAGAGCCACTTGTTTCTGCAAAGGGTAAGAAGCCACTTTCAATTGCTGTTGAAGAACTCTACAACTCAAAAGTTAAAATCGTTGGTGACGAAGAGTAATATAAGCAAATATAAGCTGCTGCATTTTGCAGCGGCTTTATTTTATCATATGATTTAGGTATCAAAGGATGTTTTTAAATATGATATGACATTTTGTATCGAGAAACATATACAAAGCAAACTTTTAAACTGCGTTTATATGTCTTCTGATACAAAATGCCATATCATATTAAAACATCCTTGTATAGCCGAAAGGAGTTAATGTATGTTACTAAGAGATTTACTAGCTGACCTTGATTATCAGATTATTCAAGGTAGTGATGATATAGATATTAATATGATACAGAATGATTCCCGTAGAGTTGGTGAGGGGGATTTGTTTTTCTGTATATCTGGTGCTGTTTCGGATGGACATAATTATGCAGAAGATGTTGCTACTAAAAAGGCTGCGGCCCTTCTTGTTGAGAAAGAGGTTGAGGTACCAGCAGAGGTAACAGTCATAAAGGTAAAGAGCACAAGATATGCCATGGGAATTATTAGCTCAAAGTTTTATGGCGAGCCATCAAAGAAGTTAAAAGTAATTGGAATAACAGGTACCAAGGGAAAGACCACAACCACATACATGATTAGAGAGATGCTTGAACTTGCAGGTCATAAAACAGGTCTTATAGGTACTATAGAAATAATTAATGGAAAAAAAGCAATTCCTGCAGCTAACACAACACCAGAGTCCATAATTCTTCACAAATATTTAAATGATATGGTAGAAAATGGTTTGGACACTGTTGTGATGGAAGTTTCATCTCAGGGACTTATGTTAGATAGAGTGGCAGGAGTTGATTTTGACTTTGGTATTTTTACAAACTTGTCTAAAGACCATATTGGTCCTAATGAGCATAAGACTTTTGAAGAATACATGATGTGGAAGGCAAAGCTTTTTACAATGTGTAAAACAGGAATAATCAATATCGACGATGAACATTCAGGAGATATGACAGAGAGTGCTGTTTGTGAGCTTCTCACATATGGTGTTGATGAAGGTGCAGATTATAGGGCAGAGGATTTCAAACTATATTCTAAGGATGGAGTGCTTGGCATAGAGTACCAATTGACAGGTGAGATGAAGGGCAATGTTATTGTTGACCTGCCAGGTGAATTCTCTATTCATAACTCCCTTGCAGCTATAGTAGTAGCACATAAGATGGGTGTTGATTTTGAAAGTATTAAGGAAATTCTTAAGGCTATTAAGGTAAGAGGCAGAGTTGAGATGATTCCAATATCTGATTCTTTTACCATTATGATAGACTATGCCCACAATGCCATGTCCCTAGAAAGTATTCTTAAGGCACTTAGGGATTATCAGCCTAAGAGGCTTGTAACCCTTTTTGGCTGTGGTGGCAATCGTTCCAGAGATAGAAGATTCGAGATGGGAGAGGTAGCTGGAAATATGGCTGACCTCACTATTATCACCAGCGATAATCCAAGAAATGAAGAGCCACAGGCTATCATTGATGATATAAAGATAGGAATCGCTAAGACAAAGGGTAAGTATATAGAGATTGCCGACAGAAAGGAAGCAATCAGATATGCAATTATGAATGCTGTTCCGGGAGATGTAGTAGTGTTAGCCGGAAAAGGACACGAAGATTATCAGGAGATAAATGGTGTCAAGCATCATATGGATGAAAGAGAACTCATAAAAGAAATTTTGGAGGAAGAAGATGTCACAAAGATATGCGGATATAATAATAGATATTTCGCATGAAGCCATTGACAGAACATTTCAATATATTATTCCAGAAGATATGGAGGAAATGTTGGAAATAGGAATGCAGGTTCAGGTTCCCTTTGGTCAATCAAACAGGCTTCGTAAGGGATATATAATTGGTATAACAGACATTCCGGCATATGATATTCAAAAGATGAAGACTATTGCCAAGATACCAGATAAAAGTATTCCTATAGAGGGTAAGCTTATTAAGCTCGCAGGGTGGATGAAGGAAACTTATGGTTCAACTATGTTTGCTGCATTAAAGACGGTGATGCCTGTCAAAGAAAAGATACGAAAAACTGCAGCGAGAGTACATGAAATTGCGTATGAAATAACCAAAGCACCTGTACAGGTTTTAAGCCCTATCCAACAAAGTATTGTTGATGAGTATATTGATGATATAGAGAAGAATATAAATAGAACATATTTACTTCATGGTGTAACAGGCAGTGGTAAGACGGAAATTTACATTGAATGTATTAAGGAAACAATAAAAAATGGTGGTCAGGCTATTGTTCTTATACCAGAAATTGGACTTACCTATCAGAATGTTGCAAGATTCAAGCAACATTTTGGTGAAAGAGTGGCAATAATTAACTCTAAGCAAAGTAAGGGTGAAAAATATCAAGAATTTACCAAGGCAAAAAATCATGAAGTTGATGTTATAATTGGTCCTAGATCAGCTTTGTTTACTCCATGTGAAAATTTGAAGTTGATTATAATCGATGAAGAACATGATTCGGCATATAAAAGTGACCAAACACCTAAATATCATGCTAGAGAAACTGCTGTTGAAAGAGCAAGGCTAGAAGAGGCATCAGTGATACTTGGCTCAGCTACACCTACTATGGAAAGCTATTCTTTAGCTAAGCTTGGTGCATATAAGCTGTGGGAGTTACCTGTTAGACCTGATGGCATGGATATGTCTGAGGTTTCAATCGTGGATTTACGAGAGGAACTTCGTTTGGGAAACAGAAGTATAATCAGTAAAGAACTGTACGATATGATAGAGGACAGATTAAATAAAAAAGAACAGATTATGCTTTTTATAAATAGACGAGGCTATAATAGCTTTGTTTCTTGTCGTGAATGTGGTGAGGTAATAAAGTGTCCTAAGTGTGATGTGTCACTTTCTCTTCACAATAATGGCTTCATGATGTGTCATTATTGTGGACATATTGAAAGGCATCCCAAACAGTGTCCAAAATGTACATCTAAGCTTATAGGTGGCTTTGGAACAGGAACAGAGAAGGTTGAAGCAGAGATAAATAAGCTTTTTCCTCAAGCTAAAACACTTAGAATGGATAAGGATACCACTTTACGAAAGGGTGCTCATGGTGATATATTAGCTAAGTTCCTTAATCATGAGGCAGATATTCTTATTGGAACACAGATGATAGTCAAAGGTCATGACTTTGCAAATGTTACTCTGGTAGGTATAATACTTGCGGATATGTCCTTATTTGCAAATGATTATATGGCGGGAGAAAGAACCTTTGATTTGCTCACACAGGCAGCAGGAAGGGCTGGAAGAGGTGAGCAAAGAGGTAATGTAATAATACAAACCTATCAGCCGGAGCATTATGCTATAGCTGCAGCGGCAAAGCAGGATTATGAGGGCTTTTTTGATATGGAAATGTCATATAGAAAGCTTTTAGGGTATCCTCCGGTTTACAATATGATGGTTGTACTAATGACAGGTCCTGATTATGATGAACTGGTGCTTTTTTCAGAAAAAATTTCCACGGAAATAAAGTTCGCATGTGCAGATATGAACAAAATAAAGATTATAGGCCCGGGAGATGCTTCTATTTCTAAGATGAATGATCAGTTCAGACGGGTTATATATATAAAGAGCAAAACCCTTCAAGGGTTAAAATATACAAGAGATAAGGTAGAGGAATATAAACATGAGAATATAAGCATCACAGTAGATATAAATCCTGTGATGGCATATTAATTGTTTATTTAGGAGGTTTAAAATGGCAATAAGAAAAATTCGTGTGGATGGTGATGATGTATTAAGAAAGGTATGCAAGCCTGTAGATAAGATGACAGGAAGAATAGCTACACTTATTGACGATATGTACGATACAATGTACGAGGCTAATGGTGTAGGGCTTGCTGCACCACAGGTTGGTATTTTAAAGAGAATCGTTGTTATTGATGTTTGTGATGGAGAGGCATATACACTTATTAATCCTGTTATAGTGGAAGCAGATGGAGAACAGGTAGGTGATGAGGGTTGCCTTAGTCTTCCAGGATTAATAGGAACAGTTAAACGTCCTAATCATGTTGTATGTAAGGCGTTAAATGAAAATATGGAAGAGATTACAGTAGAGGGTGAAGGTCTCTTGGCAAGAGCTATATGCCATGAGCTTGACCATCTTGAAGGTATTTTATATAAGGATAAGACTGAGGATGGTCTTTATAGCACTGAGGCACCAGAGGAAGCATAGCAAGTGCCTTTAAAGGAGGAAGCAATATGAAAATAGTATATATGGGAACTCCAGATTTTGCGGTTTATGCACTGGAATCAGTAATTAATGCTGGCCATGACGTTAAGGCGGTTATTACTCAGCCGGATAAACCGCAGGGAAGAAGTAAAGCATTAGTTCCAACCCCTGTTAAGAAAAAGGCTATGGAACATGATATACCTGTGTATCAGCCTGAAAAGGTAAGAGATGAAGAAACTGTAAATATGTTAAAGGATATTAATCCTGATGCTATAGTGGTTGCTGCCTATGGTCAGATTTTACCTGAGAGCATTTTGAATATTCCTCAATATGGATGTATCAACATTCATGCATCCTTGTTGCCTAAGTATAGAGGTGCGGCTCCTATAGAGTGGTCAATTATTGATGGAGAGGATAAAACAGGCGTGACTACCATGTATATGGAAAAGGGTCTTGATACCGGAGATATGATTGAGAAGGTAGAAATAGAGATATCTAAGGATGACACTGGTGCAACACTTCACGATAAGTTGGCAGTGGCAGGTGCTGAGTTGATTCTTTCTACACTTAAAGCCTTGGAAGAGGGAACTGCAACAAGGACTAAACAGGATGATAAGGCTAGCTGTTATGCGTCTATGTTAAGAAAAGACATGGGTGACATAGATTTCACTAAGTCAGCTACTGAGATAGAGAGACTTATAAGAGGATTAAATCCATGGCCATGTGCCTACACCAAAATCGATGGCAAAGGCGTAAAGATATTTAAAGCGGATGTAAAAGCTTTGTCTGAGGAAGAAAAATATAATCCGGGAGAGATTATAGAAGTAACTAAGAAAACATTTACAATTGCCTGCGGCAAAGATGCTCTTGTAATAAGAAATCTTCAGCCAGAAGGTAAAAAACCTATGGATACAGTTGCATATTTAAATGGCAACAAGTTAGAGAAAGGTATGCGTGTAAACGTATAGAATAAGACTGGGAGAGAAGTCGCAATGGATTCGAGAGACATAGTGTTAAATATTCTTATGGATATAGAGACTAAGAATACATTTTCCAATACAGCAATAGCTAAGGCGTTATCTAAGGTTCAATTCGAGGATAAGCAGGGAAGAGCTTTCATAACAAGGCTTGCAGAGGGTGTTATGGAGAGAATTATAACATTGGACTATGTTATAAATCAGTTTTCAAAAACTAAAATTAATAAATGTAAACCTCTAATAAGATGTCTGCTCAGAATGGGAACCTACCAGATATTGTTTATGGAAGGTGTGCCTGATAGTGCGGCCTGTAACGAATCAGTTAAGCTTGCAAAAAAACATGGATTTGGAAGCTTGTCGGGATTTGTCAATGGTGTTCTCAGAAATATTGCAAGAAATAAGGATGATATCTTTGAACCATCAGGTGACAAAAATGATGTCACATATTCATCTGTAAAATATTCTATTCCTGAATGGTTATGTAAGAAGTTAAAAAATGATTATCCGGATAAATATATTAAAATTTTAGAGGGTTGTTTCTGGGATAGAGATACATCTATAAGAGTTAACACTACAAAGATTTCGAGAGATGAGTTAAAGAAGCTTATTAGCGATGCCGGTATAAATGCAGAGTATGGCTATTATGATGACAAGGCTCTTTTGATTAGGGATTATGATTTCATCAAGAAAATTCCTGGATATAAACAGGGATATTTTTCTGTTCAGGATGAAAGCTCTATGTGTGCTATAAGAGCTGCTGAAATCAAACCTGGACACAATGTTATTGATGTTTGTGCAGCACCAGGAGGTAAGACTACTTGTGTAGCTGAATACTTACAGAATGCTGGAATGATTCATTCCATGGATATTTCAGAGGATAAGCTGGAACTAATCGAAGAGAATGTAAATAGATTAGGCTTTGATAATGTAGAAATAAGCTGTCATGATGCAACAGTACCTATAAATGGTATAGAGGCAGATGTGGTAATTGCGGATTTACCATGCTCTGGTCTTGGTATTATTGGCCGTAAAAATGACATAAAATATAGATTGAACGAAGAACAGATAAATGAACTTTGCGTGCTTCAAAGATCTATTCTTGATGTGGTATCAGGCTATGTGGTGTCAGGAGGAACATTGCTTTATAGCACATGTACAATCAATCCTGATGAGAATCAGGGCAATGTGAAGTGGTTTTTAGAGAAACACAGAGAATTTAAACTAAAAGAAGATAGATTGTTTTTGCAGGGCATAGATAATTGTGATGGATTTTATTATGCCGTTATGATTAAGTCATAGAACAAACGCAGGATAGGTGCATTATGGATATAAAATCAATGTATTTAAATGAATTAGAAAATTGGGTTAAAGAAAAAGGTCAGCCGGCTTTTCGTGCAAAACAGCTATATCAGTGGATGCACGAAAAATATGTTGGTTCTGTAGAAGAAATGACAAATTTACCTAAAAGTTTCAGAGAAGTTATTGAAGAGGATTTCGTATCTATAAGCGAAGAGACCAGACAGGTCTCAAAGAAAGACGGAACAATTAAATTTTTATTTAAGCTTCATGATGGACAAATGATAGAAAGTGTTTTCATGAAGTATAATTATGGAAATTCAATATGTATATCTTCCCAGGCAGGATGTAGGATGGGATGCAAATTCTGTGCTTCAACTATTGGAGGTCTTGTGAGAAATCTCAGTGCTTCGGAGATGCTTGAACAGGTTTATATGGCAATGAGGCTTACAGGAGAGAGAATATCCAATATAGTAGTTATGGGTACTGGTGAGCCCTTAGATAATTATGATAATTTAATTAGATTTGTGAGAATTATATCAGACGAGAAGGGTTACAACATAAGTCAGCGAAATATAACAGTGTCAAGCTGCGGAATTGTTCCAAGAATATACGACCTTGCCAATGAGGATTTAAGTATAACATTCGCCCTTTCATTACATGCACCTACGGACGAGGAAAGAAAAGCATTAATGCCTATAGCATATCAATACAGTATAGAAGAAACTTTAAATGCATGCAAAGAATACTTTAATAAAACAGGTAGAAGAATTACTTTTGAATACAGTCTTGTTAAGGGGCAAAATGATTCTGAAAAGCAGGCCATTGCCCTTGCGAAGCTGCTAAAAGGAATAAATTGTCATGTTAATTTGATACCTGTCAACCCTATAAATGAACGCGAATATGAGCGAAGCGACGAGGATTTTATCGAAAAATTTAAATTTATACTTGAAAAATACTCAATTAATGGTACTATTAGAAGGAGTGTGGGTAGCGATATAGATGCTGCCTGCGGACAGTTAAGGAGAAAACACCAGTCGGGAGGAATCTGATGAGATCGTGTGGAAAAACTGATACTGGCAACAAAAGAAGCAGTAACCAGGATAGCATATTCTTCAGTGACAAGCCTATTGGACCATTACCTAATTTGTACATAGTAGCAGATGGTATGGGTGGACACAAGGCTGGAGACAAGGCTTCCAGAATGGCTATAGATATTACAGTGGACTTCATTGAACATTCAACCTTGGAGAATCCAATTGCAATCTTGAAGAGAGCCATGATATATGCTAACAATGAAATATACAAAGCGGCAAACAGTGACCATGATTTAACAGGTATGGGAACAACTATGGTTGCAGCAGTTGCATTTGATGGCAAGCTATATGTTGCTAATGTTGGGGACAGTAGATTATATGTAATTAACAACGAAATAAGACAGATTACCATGGATCACTCCTTAGTGGAAGAATTAATTAGAAATGGTGAATTGGAGAGAAAAAAGGGGCGCAATCATCCGGAGAAGAACATTATAACTAAGGCGATGGGTTCTAAGGAAGAGGTTATGCCAGACTTTTTCGAGATAGATATGGATTCTGAAGATAAATATCTGTTATGTTCAGATGGATTGTCAAATATGGTAGAAGATGATGAAATCAGAGATATCGTAGTAGAACAACTAAACTTAGAGAAAACAGCGCAGGCTTTGATTGACAGAGCAAACTACTATGGTGGCTCGGATAACATATCCGTAGTCATAATATCTGAATAAACAGTTTAGGGATAGTAACAGAAAGGGTAAAAGTTATGTTAAAACCAGGAATGATATTGTGTGATAGATATGAGATACTTGAGGTTGTGGGAGCCGGCGGTATGTCTATCGTATACAAAGCAAGATGTCACAGACTTAACAGAAATGTTGCCATAAAGGTTTTAAAACCAGAGTTTAGTAACGACAAAAATTTCGTTACTAAGTTTCGTATTGAAGCACAGGCGTCAGCAGGTCTTTCTCATCCAAATATTGTCAATGTATATGATGTATATGATGATGATGGAATTTATTTTATTGTAATGGAGCTTGTTGATGGTATAACTCTTAAGGAGTATATTGCTCAGAACGGAAGACTCACAATGGATCAGGCAATTGATTTTTCTATTCAGATTGCTTCTGGACTTGAGGCTGCTCATGAGAGTCACATTATTCATAGAGATATCAAACCACAGAATATTATTGTATCTCGCAATGGCAATGTTAAGGTTACAGACTTTGGTATAGCTAAGGCTGCCACTTCTAATACACTTACATCAGGTGCTATGGGAAGTGTTCATTACATTTCACCAGAACAGGCTCGTGGTGGTTATAGTGATGAGAGAAGTGATATATATTCTCTTGGTATTACTATGTATGAGATGGTTACAGGTAGGGTGCCATTTGAGGGAGACAATAATGTTTCCGTTGCGCTCATGCATATTCAGAGTGAGATGATTCAGCCAAGACAGTATTATCCTGATATTTATTCAAGCTTTGAAAAGGTAATAATGAAGGCTACACAGAAGAAGCCTGAGAGAAGATATCTTACAGCTAGTGCCCTTATTGCAGATTTAAAGAGAGTTAAGAATAATCCTAATATAGATATTGTTGTTGCTCCAACAGCAATAACTAACAGTCCAACTCAGGAGTGGACTAAAGAAGATGTGCAGGCTATTAGAGATGGTAGTGCATTAAAGGATCCATACGACAACAGCCAGTTAAATGCTTTTAATGGTGCGGCTTATGGTACACCTGCGTATGGATATACAAATACACCTGTTCCAAATAATATGAGTGAAATGCAACCAATGCAGCAGATTCAGCAGCCTATGGGAGGTCTTTCAACTATACCTGTCAACAATCAGAGACTTAATCAATTGCTTCAGGAGGATGATTCCTGGGAAGACGATTACGAGGAAGAAGTATATGAGAAACCACAGAGAAAGGCTAGCGTTAAGAAAGTTCAAGATTATGAGGATGAGGATGAATATGAAGATGATGATGAATTAGATCCAAGCCTCAGAAAAGCTGTAATAATATCTGGTGTTGCGGCAGCAGTAATAATTGCAATTATTGTTTTAGTAATAATCGGTAATACAATGGGCTGGTTTGGTTCAGGAAACAAAAATAAAGACAAAAATAATGACAAGGAAACAGAGGCAACTTCATCGGAGGATGCAGTTGGTGAACTTGTGATGATTGATGTATATGGTTTCATGGGTGAAGCTGCTAAGGAGCAGTTAGAGAACATGGGATTCACAAATGTAAAGATTTCAATCGAGACTAACAGCGATGTTCAGGAAGGTCTTGTATTCGGACAGAACTATGCCGAGGGAGATGTGGTTCCTGTTGATGCAGAGATCATTATCCAGGTTAGTGGCGGAGCAGAGCTTCTTATGGTTCCTGATGTAACAGGCTATGAGGATGCTCAGGCAGTTACTCTTATTGAGGAAGCTGGATTTAAGGTTAGCCATGCATATGCTTATGACGAAGAGGTTGAGAAGGACAAGGTTATTAGTCAGGACCCAGTTGGTAATACTCAGGCTCCGGCAGGCTCAACAATCACAATTGTTGTAAGTAATGGTTCAGAGAAGGCAGAGGTTAAAATTCCTAATCTATATGGTCTTACAGAGGCAGAAGCAATCGCTTCTATAGAAGCATTAAAACTCAAGGTGGGTACAATATCACAGGAGTTTAATGATACAGTTGAAGCAGGTCGTGTTATAAGTCAGAGCCCAGTACAGAATTCTGATGCTGTCGAGGGTGATACGGTAGACTTTGTTATAAGTAAGGGACCAGAGCCGAAGGAAACAACATATACAGCTAATTTAGCTGCGACAGTATCATATAATGGAACTGATTTTGATGGTCAGTCTGTAACTATTCTTGTAGTATTTAACGGTGAAACAGTTAATACTATAACAACAGATCCTTTAGTTGCAGGATATTCTGTAAGTGTGTCGGGTTCTAAGACAGGACTTACAGCACAAAGTGGTTCTGCGGAAATTATAGTTAAGGATGCAGCTGGTAACAATGTAACAGGTTCATTCTCTATTTCGGGACCGACCGTATCTTATATAGTTGAAGAAGGCTAATTTGATGCAAGGAAAAATAATTAAAGGTGTAGGTGGATTTTATTATATCCACCTACATGATAATAGAATATTTGAATGTAAGGCAAAAGGAGCATTCCGCAATCAAAATATTAAGCCTGCAGTGGGAGATAATGTAGAAATAGATATTATTGATGAGGAAAAATTAACTGGTAATATTATTTCTATTCATGAGAGAACCAACAAGCTTATAAGACCAGCGGTTGCCAATGTCGATCAGGCGGTTATTATTTTTGCACTGTCAGATCCTGAGCCTAATTATAACCTGTTGGACAGATTTCTTATTATGATGGACCGACAGGATGTTCACACAATTTTGTGCTTGAACAAGTCAGATCTTATAGAAGATGATTCGGCGTTGAAAGTTAAAAATATCTATGAAGCTTGTGGTTATGATGTTATCATAACCTCAACTTATTCTATGGGACAAAATTCCGGTATTACAGAACTTAAAGATAAAATAAAAGGTAAAACCACAGTGTTTGCAGGACCATCAGGTGTTGGCAAATCCTCACTGTTAAACAGTCTAAATCCTAAAACAACTGTTGAGACAGGTGAAATAAGCGAAAAAATTAAACGTGGTAAACATACCACTAGACATTCGGAACTTATTAATATTTCAGAGGATACCTATATTATGGACACACCAGGTTTTAGTTCTCTTTATGTAGAGGATATGGAACCTGAGGACATAAAGAATTATTATGATGAGTTTACCCAATTTAGTTGTGACTGCAGATTTAACGGATGTGTTCATATTAATGAACCAGATTGTAAGGTTAAGGAAGCGGTTGAGGATGGAATTATAAGTAGACTCAGATATGATAATTACAAACAACTTTACGAAGAACAGAAGAGTAAAAGGAGATGGTAAAATGAATATTCTATCACCATCATTATTGTCTATTGATTTCAACAATATAGAAAGAGATGCTACAATTTTAGACAAGGCAGGAGCCCAGTGGTTTCACCTTGATGTTATGGATGGAACATTTGTGCCTAATATTTCATTTGGACCTCCTGTTATTAAAAGTATTAGAAAAATAACAGACAGGTTTTTTGATGTTCACTTAATGATTGTGGAGCCTATAAGATATGTAGATGTATTTAAGGATGCTGGTGCCCAGATGCTTACAGTTCATTATGAAGCCTGTGAGGACTTAGAGGCAACAATATATGCCATCAAAAAGGCAGGTATGAAGGTGGGCGTGTCTATAAAACCAAATACGCCAGTTACAGTTTTAAAGGACTATATTTCCATGATAGATATGGTTCTTGTGATGAGTGTAGAACCAGGATTTGGTGGACAGAAATTCATGCCGGATGCTATTGATAAGATTAAGCAAGTGAAAGCACTTTCGGAAGAATATAACAAGGAATTATATATTCAGGTTGACGGTGGTATCACGTTGGATAATGTAAAAACAGTAATAGATGCAGGTGCCAATGTTATTGTTGCAGGTTCAGCAGTGTTTAACGGTGATATTACTTCGAATGTTAACAAATTTTACGAAGTTATGAATGGGTAAATGCAATGTATCAACCAAAATGTATTTTGATTGTAACAGGTGGTACAGTTTGTTTAGAGTTTCTAGCTGATTATATAAGGTGCAATAATCCGGATTTTATAATTGGTGTAGATAAAGGCCTGGACAGTCTTATTAAATTGGATATAAAGCCTCAGCTTATTATAGGAGATTTTGACTCGGCAAATAAAGTGGCGAGAGAGTTATATGAGAATAGTCCTAATGCTATACTATTGAATCCTATGAAGGATTTCACAGATACACATGTAGCTTGTGAGGAGGCGATAAAGTTAAAACCTGAACAAGTTGATATTATAGGTGCCACAGGTACAAGACTTGATCATGTTTCGGGGAATATAGCGTTGTTGAAGCTGTTTGTTGATGCAGGTATCACTGCTACAATAATAGACAAAAACAACAAAATAACAATGATAGATAAGCATTACAAGATATGCAGGAAAGATATGTTTGGAAAATATATTTCATGTATTCCATTCTCTGACAAGGTTTCAGGTATATCGATTTCCGGATTTTGCTATGATTTGGAAGATGCTACTATGATAAAAGCTGATACCATAGGTATAAGCAATGAATTAAGAGAGGAGGAGGGTCACATATATGTAGGTGAAGGTTGCCTGCTTATTATGGAGACCAGAGATTAAATGACAGTTTGGGTAATTGCAGCATTTGCAGTATATATGCTAGGTATGATGATAATCGGTATATCAAGTGCTAAGAAAAACAAAAATGCAGATGATTATTTTATTGGAGGAAGAAATTTAGGTGGCTGGGTGGCTGCATTATCAGCACAGGCTTCTGATATGAGTGGATGGCTTCTTATGGGACTTCCAGGATGTGTCTATGCATATGGAACTAATCAGGCATGGATTGCCATAGGTCTTTTCATAGGAACAGTATTAAACTGGCTCTTTATTTCCGGCAGATTGAGAAGATATACTATTAAGGCTGGAAATGCAATGACAATTCCAGAATACTTAAGTAACAGATTTAAAGATGAAAAACATATTTTAATGGCAATTTCAGCAATTGTTATTGTTGTATTTTTCCTTGTTTATACTGCATCAGCTTTTTCAGCAGGCGGTAAACTTTTTGATGGTCTTACAAGTCTTGATTATCATCAGGCTCTTACTTTAGGTGCAATTGTTATATTGGCGTATACATTTTTAGGTGGATTTCTTGCTGTATGTAAAACAGACTTTATACAGGGTATGCTCATGCTTGTTGCAATTCTTACAGTGCCTATAATTGCAGTTATGCTTATGGGTGCAGGAAATATAATTCCAAATCTTGTGGATAGTGATTTGGGTGTTGATGCTAACATTTTCCTTAATATTATGTATGAGAATGGAGAACCAATATCAATAAAGAGTATTGCCTCACAGCTTGCATGGGGTCTTGGTTACTGTGGTATGCCACATATTCTTGTAAGATTTATGGCGGTTAAGGATGAAAAAGAACTTTCAAAGTCTAAAAAGATAGGTATAGTTTGGGTTCTTCTTTCACTTTCGGTTGCTTGTGTTATAGGTGTAATTGGTAGAGCATATCTTTTCCCTACAATTTTATCTACAGAAAACGGTACTCACGAAAATGTATTTATTGAGATGATTAAAAAGGTGTTTATGGAGGATACAAATCTTCCTTTCATCGGTGGATTATTCCTTTGTGGTGTACTTGCAGCTATTATGTCTACAGCAGATTCTCAGCTTCTTGTTTCATCTTCATCAGTGGCTAAGGATTTGTTTAAGGGAGTATTCTTTAAGAATCTTACTGAAAAACAGATGCTTATTATTAGTAGAGTAACTGTTATAGTTGTTGCAATAATAGCTTATATAATAGCTTGGAATCCAAATTCAAGTATTATGCTTCTTGTGTCTGATGCATGGGCTGGCCTTGGTTCTGCATTTGGTCCAACAATACTTTTATCTCTTTATTGGAAGAAAATTAATATACCTGGAGCAGTTGCAGGTATGGTAAGTGGTGGTCTTACAGTTATTATATGGGATTACATAAAGTTTATTGAGATGAATGGAGAGATGGTTACACTTGGAACATATACAGGAATTTATTCTCTCTTAGTAGGATTTTTCTTAAGTCTTGCTCTTATCGTTATTGTATCTTTAGTTACACCTAAGGTTAGCGATGAGATTATTCAGGAATTTGAAGATGTAAAGAATGGAAATCTCTAAAAAAGATAAAACAAAAAATGCCGGTGGAACATAACCGGCATTTTTTTGTATAATTAAAGAGAGGATTTATGAAAAAAACTTTAATTAAAGTATAGAACTAAATTATGAACAAAGTATGACAAGAGTAACAACATTGTGTAAAAAAGATGTTGCGATTTTGAAAAAATGGGAGAAAAAACTAGTGTATAAGCTTAAATTAATAGTAGTAGGTAAGATAAAAGAAGAATATTATAGGAAAAAAGTTGCAGAGTTTTCAAAGATTATTGAAAAGAAAATCAATTTCCAAATCATAGAATTAGAAGATGAAAGTATTCCTAAAAAGGCTAGTGATAGTATTATGTCTCAGGTAAAGGAGAAGGAAGGAAATAGAATCCTTGAACACATAGACAATCAGGATTATGTAGTTGCCCTTTGCATAGATGGAAAAACTACAACAAAAGAAGGAATGAAAAATATTTTTCAAAATGTAACAAATCAAAGTATAGAATGTGTTGATTTTGTAATAGGTGGTTCCTTAGGTTTATCTGACAGAGTGGTAAGAAGGGCAAATTATAAACTTAGCTTCTCAAAAATGACATTTCCTCATCAGTTAATGAGGGTTATGTTACTTGAACAGATAATGGATTCTATATAATTATTTGTGGTAAGTAATATTGTTAAGAATAGTATAGGCACGGTACAACTGCTCTGTAAGAACAACAGTAGTTAGGTCTGTACTCATGGAAAAAGATGATACACTAAAAGTCTCAGTATCATATTCTTCTAAGTGTATGGCATTGTTGGACACAATGAATTCGATACAGGAGAACCCCTTTAGATTAAGTTCCTTAATTAAGCTTGCAAGTTCTTCTGATGTTATAGTATTTGAACTGGGACTTACAATATATTTTTTTGAGGATTTTGACATATCCAGCTTAATTAAATTTTTATAGGTTTTGATAGATAACTTACAAAAGGGTGATGTACGTTTTACATATTCTGCAATCGCCTCTTTAAAGCAAGTGTCTATTTTTTTTGTATCCATGTGTATTATGATTTCCATTATAAATTAACTCCTAATAAATTTATTTAAATTTTATCATACATCTTCAAAATTATCAAAAATAATGATATGATAACTATAACTGAGCTTTAATATTATACTAATCATGTGAGGAACAATTAATGGATAAAAAAATACTTATTTTAGATATTGATGGAACACTTGTTAATTCTAAAAAGGAGATCACACCAAATACTTTGGAGCATCTTTTGAAGATACAGGAGATGGGACATATTGTGGCACTTGCATCAGGACGTCCTTATCCTGGTATGAAGAAATATGCAGAGGAGTTACAACTTGATAAATTCGGTGGTTATGCCATTTCCTTTAATGGAGGAAGAGTAATCAATTGTGCAACTAAAGAAGCTGTTTTTGAGAAGAAAATACCTAATTCTTATGCTAAGATAATATACGACTATGCTGTAGAACACGGAATTGGTATGGTAACATATAAGGACAATAAGGTTATTACAGGTACAGAGGTTGATGAGTACATGCAGTACGAGGCAAGGCTCAATTGGATGCCTATTGAGAAGGTTGAAGATTTTATCGGATTTGTGGATTTTGATATGGTAAAATGTCTTCTTACAGCAGACCCTAAGGTGGCACCTGAGCACGAGAAAGCATTGTATGATAAGCTTTCACCAAACTTAAATGTTTTTCGTTCAGAACCATATTTTATTGAGATAACAACTCAGGGAGTTGATAAAGCTGAATCTATTGACAACCTTTTAAAAATTATTGGAATCTCTAGAGAGAATTCTATTTGCTGTGGTGATGGATTTAATGACCTTACTATGGTTAAGTATGGTGGAGTTGGTGTTGCTATGGATAACGCTCAGCAGATTGTCAAGGATAATGCTGATTATATTACAGCATCTTGTGATGAAGATGGAATTGTAGAAGTAATAAATAAATTTATTTTATAAGAGGAATGCAAATTTGGAAAACAAAGTTATATCTACCAAGGCGGATACGCTTTTAGCAATTAAAAACCATGTAAAAAGAGCACATATTGAAGATATGGTTATTGTAACAGTGGAAGAGTTTATGAACAAAAAAATAGAGACTTTCCATAAGGTATATGAACAGTTTAAGGGAGATAAAATTGTAGTACGAAGTTCTCCTAAGAACGAGGATGATGTTACAGCTGTGGATGACCTTCATCTTGCCAATGTATTAGATGTGGATTCAGGTGATTCAGATCAAGTTTGTGATGCCATATTAAGCATTGTTAAGTCTTATGTTAAGGGCGAATTAAACGAGGGTAGCTTGGAGCTAATTAAAGATGAACAGATTTTAATACAACGTGAGTCTAAAAATATAGTTGTATCAGGTGTAGTATTTACACGAGATATTATTCATAACAGACCATATTATATGGTTAATTATGATGCCAACAGAAAAACTGATTTTATATCTGTTAGAAAAAATGAAAGAACTCTTTGGATTGCTAGAAATGTATCTAGAGAATTTCTTGATATAAAGTTTTTAAAGCTTCTTATGGCAATTAAAGAAATTGAAGATATGTTTCCAGAAGAGGAGGCATTGGATATTGGTTTCGGAATAGATGAAAAAAATAATATAATCATATTCCGTGTCAGACAGCTGGTTCGATTGATTGGTAAGAGTAAGACTATGACAGACAGAGAATTTGCTGATACGAAAGCCTTTGCAAAGTGTTCATATTTGGATACAAACCATATTCTTTCTGATATGGCATACTGTGGTGTTGCTGAGCTTATAGGGCATAATCCAAGACCCCTTGATTATTCCATTGTAAAGGAATTTATTGCATCCAAAATTTGGAACAGGGGACTTTGTGATTTAGGATATTCTTATGTTCCTGATGGCTTAATACAGAAGATTGGTAACAAACCATATCTTTCTTTAAGCTATAGCTTTGAAGGTCTCACACCTGAGGACTTAAATTCTCAGTTAAAGTTCAAATTATATGCGTATTACGAGAAAAAGCTTAAGCAGGATAAATCATTACATGATAAGCTGGAATCAGAGGTTATGTTTAGCACATTTGATTTTGCTACAGATAAGAGATTAGAGGAGCTTAATGAAGAGGGCTTTAATCAAGGAGAAATCGAACAAATTAGAACATGCTTATATAAGCTGACTAAGGAAGCTATTTATGCATATGATGAGGTTACGAATGCAGATAAGTCAGCGTTGTTGCTACTTATTAAGCTGAGACGGCAGATAAGTGACGGTGCTCCTCTTGAAGAAAGCAATGTTATGAAGCTTCACAAATACATTATGGAGTTGACAGATTCTATCAAAAAACATGCAGTTCAACAGCTTGCGAGACAAGACAGATATGCTTCCATGGCAAGAAATTTCTGTGAGTCACTTGTTAAGCAGGGATATTTTACAGAGTCTGAAATGGATGCTTTTAAAGCCTCTATAACAACTGTGTTTATGGATTTTGATATGGATTTTGATAAGTTTATTCATGGAAGTTTAAGTCTTGAAGAATTTAATGAGACATATGGTCAGCTTAGAATGAGTCCATACAACATAAGAACAGATTGCTATAGTAATATGAGCTTTGAAATAATACCAGATTCTCCTTCGCGTAAGGATAAAAAATCAAAAGAAGCTAAATTGCTGGATACAAAGAAACTCATGGAGGCATTGAAGAGCGTAGGCTTAAACATATCGCCAGAAAAATTCATGGAATTTATGGTTAAAGCGATAAAAAATAGAGAGTTTTTCTTTTTTGAATACTCCAAATCAATTAGTCTTATGCTTGATATAATTATTCAGGTAGGAGAACTGATTGGTATAGCTAGAGAAGATATGTCTTATCTTGAAATACAGGATTTACTTAGCTATCACAGTAGAGAATCCTATATTCAGATAACACAGACAAATAGAAGTATTTATCACTCAAATACATATTTGGTGTTACCTAATGTTATTTTCGATGTGGGGGATATCGATGTAATCGGTAAAAGTTAATATTTAAGAAGGTGATTTTAATGGGGAAAAACAAGTTGCTAGTCTTGTTTCCAGGACGAAATTATAGTGTGGATAAGCCCTTACTTTATTATGCGGGTAAGGTCTTCGAAAAAAGAGACTATGATGTAGTCAGACTTCACTATAATTATAAGCTCAAATCAAACAAAGATGATATACCGGCTCTAATAGAAGAGGCGAAGGTATACGTAATACATGCGCTTAGTAAAATTGATTTTAGCAAGTATGAGGATGTTGTATTTATATCAAAGAGTATGGGCACTGCACTTGCAGGATATGCGGAGTTATATTTTAAAATTAAAGCAAGACATGTGTATCTTACACCTGTGGCAGATAGTTTAAAATATATGTCTAGAGGCAAATGCATTGTTGTGTCCGGGAAAGATGATAAGATATTAGACAGTAGAAAGCTAAAAATATACTGTGTGGAACAAGAGATAGCTCTTAAACAATTTGAGGATGTTGGACATTCTTTGGAGCATGCTGATGACATCAACAAAACTTTTGCTATTCTTATGGTTATGATACGAATGTACAAGGAGTTTTAATTGATTTAATATGCACCATAGTGTATAATGTCGTATAAGAATGTGATTAAGTCAAAGGAGGATAAAATGGGGTTTTTTAAAGATTTCAAAAGAGACTTTGCTCAGGCAGTTAATGAGCTTATGCCTGATAAGGATGAATTAGCTAACGAATATGATGATGAAGATATGGTCAATACTTTTGACGATAATGACAATATGGACATTGCTCCAGAAGATATGCTAGAGGACTTAGATGATTACACTATAGATGATAAGATTTTCCCTGATGAATCTGATAGAGAGGACGAAATAGAGAGACCGGAAACTGACTATGAGGATGAAGAAGAGGAAGAAGAGGAAGACATTTTCGAAAAAGTTCCGGAAGCAGAAATTATCACAGAATCAAATGATATGCCTATAGAAGATTCGAGAGATGAAATAGTGGCTAATACTATGGTGTCAGAGCTTCTTAATCAGGAACCAACTCTTGATACAGATTTTGGTGATGAAGAGGAACCAACTCTTGACACGGATTTTAGTGATGAACCAGAAAACATGCTCGATACAAATTTTGATGATGAGCAAGAAGAAATGCTTGACGAGGGCTTAAACGAAGAACAGGAGATGTTTGACACAGACTTTGGTAATGAAGCAGATGATGAACTTGTTGAGACAGATAATCTGGATGAAAAGGATATGCTTGAAAGCATAGATGAGGCTATGGCCTTAGATGGAGATAATGCTACACTTCAGGAAACTATTTTAGGTGTAGATCTTAAGGATGTTGATTTGAATAAGGCGGTTGAGGCAGCGCTTAATCCAAAACAGCCAAAAAATGCCGAGGAGGACGAGGTAGAAGATATGGTAGTAAAGACAGAAGAAGTAGATAATATTGTTAAAGATAAAGAGCAGGAAGTAGAAAGCATTTTATCAAATGACACTACGTACATTACTAAGGGAACAATTATTAAAGGTGATATTGAAACTGAAGGAGGAATCGATTTAATCGGTGAGGTTCAGGGAAATGTTACTTGTGCAGGTAAACTAATAATTGGTGGAACAATTAAAGGTAATGTTAAGGCTGGAGAGATTTATGCTAATGCGGCTAAAATCGAAGGCGAAATTACAACAGAAGAGAGTGTAAAAATAGGTGTTGGTTCTGTTGTTATGGGTAACATAGTTGCTAATTCAGCAGTTGTTGCAGGTGCGGTTAACGGAGATATTGATGTGCATGGTCCTGTTATTGTAGATTCAACAGCAGTAATAATGGGTAACATTAAATCACGCTCAGTTCAAATAAATAATGGTGCTGTAATTGAAGGATTTTGTTCACAGTGCTATTCAGAAATAGATGTTAAGAGCTTTTTTGAATAGGAGATACGATATGGAGATGAATAGAATACTTCTCAAGCTCAGTGGAGAGGCACTGGCTGGAGATAAAAAGACAGGTTTTGATGAGGCCACAGTAATTGATGTCGCAAGCCAGGTTAAGAAAATTGTAGACAAAGGAATACAGGTAAGCATAGTTATAGGTGGAGGAAACTTCTGGAGAGGAAGAACCTCTGACAATATGGATCGTGTTAAGGCTGACCAGATAGGTATGTTAGCCACAGTAATGAACTGTATTTATACATCGGATATGTTTAGAGCAGCAGGACTTAAGACTCATATTATGACACCATTTGCATGTGGTAGTATGACAGAGCTTTTTAACAAAGACAAAGCTATAGAATACCTTGAGAATGGTGAAGTAGTATTTTTTGCAGGAGGAACAGGGCATCCTTATTTCTCTACAGATACAGCAACTGTTCTTATGGCTATTGAAGTTGAGGCAGATGTTATTTTATCAGCTAAAGCTATAGATGGTGTATATGATAGCGATCCTAAGGTTAATCCTAATGCTAAGAAATATGATAGCATGAATATAAGCGAAATAGTGGATAAAAAGCTTGGTGTTATTGACCTTGCATCTGCTGTGCTTGCTATGGAAAACAAAATGCCTATGATGCTCTTCGGTCTAAATGGCGAGGATAGTATTGTTAAGGCTGTTACAGGTGGATTTACAGGTACACTGGTTAAGTGTGATTAAGAAGACAAACTTAAGATTAAAACATCTATTTAGGAGGAAACAAAATGTTATCACAGTATGAAAGCAAAATGGAAAAAGCAGTAGACAGCTTAAAGTCGGAGTATGCATCTATCAGAGCAGGTAGAGCAAACCCACATATTTTAGATAAACTCAGAGTAGATTACTATGGTTCGCCAACACCAATTCAGCAGGTTGCCAACGTAACAGTACCTGAGGCTAGAACACTTATGATTACACCTTGGGAATCAAGCCTTATTAAGGAAATCGAGAAGGCAATTATATGCTCTGATTTAGGAGTTTCGCCTAACAATGATGGTAAGAACGTAATTATCAATTTCCCAGAGCTTACTGAGGACAGAAGAAAGGAAATTGCTAAGGACATCAAGAAAAAGGGTGAGGCAGCAAAGGTTGTTGTTAGAAACGTAAGAAGAGATGCAAATGATGCATTAAAGAAGATGAACAAGGGTAATGAGCTTTCTGAGGATGAACTTAAGACTAATGAAGATAAGGTTCAGAAGCTTACTGACAAGTACGTTGCAGATATTGACAAGGCAATTGATGAAAAGACTAAAGAAATTCTTACTGTTTAGGGGATGCTGTTTTGAAGAATATTATTGATGGTGAAGAATTAAATATTCCTGAGCATGTTGCCATTATTATGGATGGCAATGGTCGTTGGGCAAAGAAAAGACTTATGCCAAGAAATTTCGGGCACAAGGCTGGAGCAAAAGTAGTTGAGCAGATATGTGAAGATGCGCATAACTTAGGAATTAAGTATCTTACTGTGTATGCTTTTTCTACTGAAAATTGGCGTAGATCCGTTGAAGAAGTTACAGGAATTATGAATTTACTTCGCGCATATTTAAAGGATTGTATAGAACGTGCATCTAAGAACAATATGCGTGTTAGAGTAATCGGAGATAGAACAGCATTAGATAAGGATATTGTTGAGAAGATAGAAGAGCTTGAGGCTAAAACAGCTTGCTATGATGGCCTTAATTTTACTATAGCACTAAATTATGGCGGAAGAGATGAACTTAGAAGAGCAGTTTTAGATATAGCGAAGGATGTAAAGTCAGGTGAGCTTACCCCTGATGATATAGATGAAAAACTTATATCTTCAAGACTTGATACAAAGGATATGCCAGATCCTGATTTATTGATTAGAACAAGTGGTGAACTTCGCCTATCAAACTATCTTATATGGCAGCTTGCATATACGGAGTTTTATTTTACAGATGTTTTATGGCCAGATTTTGATATTAATGAATTAAAAGATGCTATAAGATATTTCAATGGCAGAGAAAGAAGATATGGCGGGGTAAAATAATATGTTTAAAACTAGATTGTTAAGTGGCATAGTACTTGTGATTTTAGCGGTTGCAGTGTTGTATTTTGGTGGATATGTAACAGCTGCAGCAACATTACTATTGGCTATAGGTGGCGTGCTGGAATTATTAAGAGTGTATAAGCTTCACAATAAACTGATAGGGTGGGCTGCGTATATTGCAACAGTGGTATATTTTGCACTTCTTGTATTTGACTACAGCCAATATGTTATGCCAGTAATAATTGTTTTTGTCTTAGCTGTACTTGCCATATATGTAATAACATATCCTACTTACACAGATAAGGATGCCATGGCTGTAATACTTGCTTTTTTCTATGTTACAGTTATGATTTCTTATGTGTATCTTATAAGAGATTTAGAGCATGGTGGAGCATTCGTTGTTCTCATATTTGTGTGCTCATGGGTTAACGATACCTGTGCGTACTGTGTTGGAGTTACAATGGGCAAGCACAAGATGACCCCTAAGCTCAGTCCTAAGAAGAGCGTAGAAGGCCTTATTGGTGGTATTGCAGGTTCTGCAATTGTTGGTGCTCTTTATGGAATATTTATCAACAATAATGTATATGAATTAAATAATGCACCAATTATTTTTGCTGTAATAGGTGCTCTTGGAGCCTGTGTGGCAGTTATAGGTGACCTTGCTGCATCGGCAATTAAGCGTAACAATGATATTAAGGATTATGGTAAGCTTATACCTGGTCATGGTGGTATACTTGATAGATTTGACAGTATAATATTTACTGCACCTATTATCTATTATTGTCTTACCTATATGATTGGATAATCCGGAGGTTTAATCTTGAAGAATATAGCAATAATAGGTTCCACAGGATCTATAGGAACACAAACATTAGATATTGCCAGAGCAAACAAGGACATAAGGGTAGTGGCTCTTGCTGCTGGTAATAACATTGAATTATTAGAGAAACAGGCTAAAGAATTTAGACCTGACATAGTTGGTATTTGGAGTGAAGACAAGGCTAAGCAGTTAAGTGAGGCCTTGTCTAACTTTGATATAAGGATAGTTTGGGGTATGGAAGGACTTATTGAGATTGCAAGATACGCTAAGTCAGACATACTTGTAACAGCTATTGTTGGAATGATAGGTATTAAGCCTACAGTTGAAGCAATTAAAGCAGGCAAGGATATTGCCCTTGCTAACAAGGAAACTTTGGTAACAGCAGGACATATTATTATGCCCCTTGCCAAGGAAAAGGGTGTTAAAATCCTTCCTGTAGATAGTGAGCATTCTGCTATTTTCCAATGTCTTCACGGAGAAACCGGAAATAAAATAAGCAGACTTCTAATAACTGCATCAGGAGGACCTTTCAGAGGTAAAGATAGAAAATTTCTTGAGACAGTTACTCTTGAGGATGCTTTAAAACATCCGAATTGGTCAATGGGCAAAAAAATAACCATCGACTCTGCTACACTAGTTAACAAGGGATTGGAGGTTATAGAGGCCAAGTGGCTTTTCGATATTGAACCATCCAATATAGAGGTTGTTGTACAACCACAGAGTATAATACATTCTATGGTAGAGTTTGAAGATGGCTCAATTAAAGCTCAGCTTGGAACCCCAGACATGAAATTACCTATTCAGTATGCACTTTATTATCCTGAAAGAAGATATCTTGCAGGGGACAGAATGGATTTTACAGCACTTTCGGGCATAATAATAGATAAACCTGATAGAGAAACTTTTAAGGGATTAGATTTTGCCTATAAGAGCATTAGCATAGGTGGAAGCATGCCAACTGTCTTCAATGCAGCCAACGAAAAAGCTGTAGCAATGTTTCTTGCTAAGGACATAGAATTTTTACAAATATATGATATTATTGATGACTGTATTAAAGCACACGAGGTGATTGAAAACCCTACTTTGGAACAAATATTTGAAACAGAGCAGTGGGTATATGATTATATTAGGAGTAAGTATTAAACATGAACATTATTTTAATTATTCTGGTATTTGGTGTCATAGTCTTCTTTCATGAATTGGGACATTTCCTTATGGCAAAGTACAACAAAATTGCAGTAACTGAATTTGCAATAGGAATGGGACCTGCCATAGTATCTTTCAAGAAAAATGAGACAAAATATTCTATTAGATTATTTCCTATAGGTGGATATTGCCTCATGGTAGGAGAAGATGAGGAATCAGAGGACGAAAATGCATTTGGCAACAAGTCTATTTTGGCAAGAATGGTGGTCGTGGCTGCCGGTCCAATATTCAACTTTATTTTAGCATTTGTATTTTCAATTGTGTTAATTCATTTCACTGGTTGTGACCCTGCAATTCTTGATACAGTTGTGGAGGATAGTCCTGCCCAGGAAGCTGGTATTGTGGCTGGTGATACTATATTAGAGCTTGATGGAAAGAAGATATATAATTATAGAGAGCTTCTTCTTTACATGCAGATTAATGACCCTTCAAAGCCAATTGAACTTCTTATGGAAAAACCAGATGGAAGCACATATACTGCAACTGTAACACCAGAATATAACGAGAAACTTGAAAAATATATGATTGGAGTCTCAGGTGGTTATATTGCTACAGATGGTATTGGTACTGATTTGAAATATGCTGCACTTGAACTTAGATATTGGGTTAAGGCAACAATAACAAGTCTTAAGATGATAATCACAGGCGGAGTTGAAAGTGGAGATATTATGGGCCCTGTTGGAGTTGGCGGTGCTATGAATGATATCATAGAGGAAGTTAAGGAAGAAAGTGATTCAACCAAGGAAGCTGTTATTAATGTAATTTTAAATATGCTTAATTGGTGCATACTTTTAAGTGTCAATTTAGGTATAATGAATTTACTTCCTATACCAGCTCTTGATGGTGGAAGATTACTATTCCTTATCATCGAAGCAATAAGAAGAAAGAAAATACCATCAGACAAGGAAGCGGTTGTAAACCTTATTGGATTTGCACTTCTTATTCTTCTTATGGTAGTGGTATTTTTCAACGATATTAAGAATGTATTTTTCTAAAATGATAGTGAATTAACAAGATACATCCTGAAAGGAATATGTTATGAATAAGATAATTCATAGAGACAATACAAAAATAATAAAAATAGGCAATGTAGCAATTGGTGGAGGTAATCCTATTGCCATACAGTCTATGACTAATACAGAAACTTCTGATATAGAGGCAACAGTTAAACAGATTCTTGCACTTGAGGATGCGGGATGTCAGATTGTGCGTTCAACTGCCAATACACCTGAGGCGGCGTGTGCTTTTCATGAAATAAAAAAGCATATTCATATACCTATAGTTGCTGATATACATTTTGATTATAAGCTTGCTATTATGGCTATGGAGCATGGTGCAGACAAAATCAGAATCAACCCTGGTAATATAGGTGGTGAGGATAACCTTAAAAAGGTTGTAGAAGAGGCAAAGAAAAGAAATATTCCTATAAGAGTAGGCGTAAACTCAGGTTCCTTAGAAAAAGAACTTGTTGAAAAATATAACGGCGTAACCGCAGAAGGAATTGTAGAAAGTGCCTTAGATAAGGTGTCTATGATTGAAAGATGCGGTTATGATAACATGGTTATAAGTATAAAGTCTTCTGATGTAATGATGTGTGTTAAAGCACATGAACTTATTGCTGAGAAGACAAGCTATCCATTACATGTGGGAATAACTGAATCAGGAACAGTATATAGAGGAAATATTAAGTCGGCAGTAGGCCTTGGGCTTATATTGGGACAGGGTATAGGTGACACTATAAGAGTATCCCTTACCAGTGATCCTGTGGATGAAATTGTATCAGCTAAGACTATACTTAGAGCTCTTAATCTGAGAAAAGATGGAATAGAGCTAGTGTCTTGTCCTACATGTGGCAGAACTAAAATTGATTTAATTGGGCTTGCGGAGCAGGTTGAAAAATTAATCCAAGAATACGACCATCTTAACATAAAGGTGGCTGTTATGGGATGCGTTGTCAATGGACCAGGAGAGGCTAAGGAGGCTGACCTTGGTGTTGCAGGTGGCAACGGCGAAGGTTTACTTTTTAAGAAGGGCGTTATTGTGAAGAAGCTTCCTCAGGAGGAACTCCTTGGGGCTTTAAAGAACGAACTTGACAATTGGGAGGAATAAAGTTTGGATAAGAAACTTTTTAGAGAAGTATTTCCAGGCTTGAAATTAGGTAAAGATTTAGATGACCTCATAGGACAGACAGAGGTTACAAAAATAACCATGTTC
The DNA here is from genome assembly GCA_015057525.1 of Lachnospiraceae bacterium. Lineage (GTDB taxonomy): Bacteria > Bacillota > Clostridia > Lachnospirales > Lachnospiraceae > Coprococcus_C. The sequence continues at coordinate 326,997 of SVEE01000001.1, forward strand.
AAATCAAAAAAGAAGATGGTTATTTCTATTTCAAGCAATAATTTAATAGCTAAAGAATTGATATTTAAGGCTGAAAATATGTTAACTGAGTTCGTTTTTGGTAAGGGAACGGACGTGTGTGAGATAGATGAACATTACACATTGTCAAAGCAGTACAGCCTTCCTCATTTGACTAATATATACAAGGATAGTTTTCTTGAAGAAATCAAGCTTAAAAGCTATGTAGATTACAGAATCTTGAAACGTGGCGAATGGTTTTTTAATGAAAACATAGTGACTCTTGCCTTGGAGGATACTAACCTTGCTAAAAGTCATGCTCCTGTTATTAAGGAGTATCTTGAGGATACCTATAAGAATAGATTTGGTATGGATGTTGTGGTTGGTTTTGATTTTACAGATGAACAAAAATCAAGCTTGAGAGCTGCCAACGAATTAAGACTTAAACAGGAACTTCTTGCCATTGAACAGGCTAATGTAAAGCTTAGACAGACTAGTGAACAGGGACAAGATGAGGTAGCTTCGTCAGAGGGTATAGATGGGCAAGTATCTGGACAAGAAACTAAAGCAACATCAACTCTTGAGGTTAGTAAATCTGAAGAAAAGCCTGATACATCAAATAAAAAAGAAAAGGATGTGGAACCAAAGTCTTCAGCAGATGTCGCTATGCCTAAAGATAAGAATCAGCCTAAACAAAAGAAAGCATATGGACAGGATCCTGATGTTTTCTACGGCAAAAACTGTGAGGCTGACATGATGAACATAAAGGATATATACGATGGAGTTGGTCAGGTATGTATTCATGGTCAGATTCTTATGTTGGAAGATAGAGAACTGAGAAGCGGTAAGTTTATTATTAATGGAACTATTACAGATTTTACGGATACAATAAGCTTTAAGCTTTTCGTGTCCCCTGATGACAGGGAGCCAATACTGGATGAGCTTAAAAAGGGTAACTTCTACATAATGAAGGGTGTTCCAATGTACGACACATATGCTCGTGAGGTTACATTTTCATCAATAGCAGGAATAAAGCCAGCTAATGATTTCAGAGAAAAACGAGTAGACACATCCATAGATAAGCGTGTAGAACTTCACATGCACACTGTTATGAGCGAGATGGACAGTGTGGTTGATATAAAGAAAATAATACAGAGAGCTAAGGATTGGGGACATAAGGCTATTGCTATAACAGACCATGGCGTAGTACAGGCATTCCCTATAGCAAATCACTGTGTAAGCAAGGATGAAGATTTCAAAATAATCTATGGCTTAGAGGGTTATTTTGTTGATGATTTGAAGGACCTTGTGGTGAATGATAAGGGACAGTCTATAGATTCAGAATATGTGGTGTTTGATATTGAAACCACAGGCCTAAGTCCTAGATTTAACAAGATAATAGAAATAGGTGCTGTTCGTGTTAAGGATGGCAAAATTAAGGATACATATTCCCGTTTTGTTAATCCTGAGGTGCCAATACCATACAGTATAACAAAACTTACATCCATTAATGATAATATGGTTCTTGAGGCTCCGACTATAGAAGAGGTATTGCCTGAGTTTTTAGATTATGTGGGAGATGCTATTCTTGTAGCACATAATGCAAGCTTTGACACTGGCTTCATTAAGGAGTTTGCCATAAGACAAGGTCTTGCTTTCGATTACACAATTGTAGATACAATGACTCTTGCTCATATTCTTATTCCTGAGCTTGGTAAGTATACTTTGGATAGGCTTTGTAAGCAGTTTAATGTATCCTTGGAGAATCATCACAGAGCCTGCGATGATGCGGCTGCTACAGCGGAAATATTCGTAAAAATGCTTAAGATGATTAAGGACAAGAATATAGAAACCATAGCGGACCTTAATATTATGGGTTCAGCATCCCCTGATAGCATTAAAAAGGCAAAAACATATCACGGTATAATATTAGTTAAAAATGAGATTGGTAGGGTAAACTTATATAGACTGGTTTCTGAATCTCATATAAATTATTTTAATAGAAGACCTAGAATACCTAAGAGTCTTATTAACAAGTACAGAGAAGGATTAATCATAGGCTCAGCTTGTGAAGCAGGAGAACTTTATAAAGCCATGCTCTACAATGAGAGTGAGGATGAAATAACCCGTCTAGCAAACTTTTATGATTATTATGAAATACAGCCTACAGGCAACAACATGTTTATGCTTTCTGATGAAAAAATACCTGTTAATTCAGTAGAGGATTTACAGGACGTTAATCGACGTATTGTTGATTTAGGTAAGCAGTTTAATAAGCCTGTTGTGGCTACCTGTGATGTTCATTTTCTTGACCCTGAGGATGAAATATACCGTAGGATTATTATGGCAGGAAAAGGCTTTGCAGATGCCGATAATCAGCCACCACTTTTCTTTAGAACTACAGAGGAAATGCTTGAGGAATTCCAGTATTTGGGAAGTGATGAGGCAAAAGAGGTTGTTATAGAAAATACCAATAAGATTGCAGATATGATAGAAAAAATATCTCCGGTTCGTCCGGATAAGCAACCTCCTATAATAGAGAATTCTGACGAGACACTTACTAACATATGTTACGACAAAGCTCATGAAATATATGGTCCGAATTTGCCAGATATAGTTGTAAAAAGATTAGAGAAAGAACTTAACTCTATTATAACTAATGGCTTTGCGGTTATGTATATTATAGCTCAGAAACTGGTATGGCGTTCTAATGACGATGGATATTTGGTAGGCTCTCGAGGTTCTGTAGGTTCATCCTTTGTTGCAACTATGGCAGGTATAACAGAGGTTAATCCTTTGCCTGCCCACTATATATGTCCACATTGCTTCTTTACAGATTTTGATTCAGAGGCAGTTAAACCATATCAGATGCAAGGTCAGTCTGGCTGTGATATGCCAGATAGGGATTGCCCTAAGTGTGGCACTAAACTAATAAAGGAAGGTCATGATATTCCTTTCGAAACCTTCCTGGGATTCAAGGGGGATAAGGAACCGGATATTGACCTTAATTTCTCAGGAGAATACCAGCCTAATGCTCATGCTTACACAGAAGAACTCTTTGGTAAAGGGAAGGCATTTAGAGCAGGAACTATAGGAACAATGGCGGAAAAGACTGCCTTTGGATATGTATTTAATTATTACAGAGACAAGGGTGAAGAAAAACGTCGCTGTGAGATGGAGAGAATAGCAGAAGGGTGTACAGGTGTAAAGAGAACTACGGGACAGCATCCTGGTGGTATGATAGTTCTTCCTAAGCACGAAGAAATATATTCTTTTACGCCTATTCAGAAACCTGCCAATGACATGAGTACGGATATAATAACTACACATTTCGAATATCATTCCATTGACCATAACTTGTTGAAACTTGATATTCTGGGACACGACGATCCTACCATGATTAAGAGACTTGAGGACCTTACAGGTCTTGATGCCAAGACAATTCCTCTTGACGATAAAGAGGTTATGTCATTGTTTCATGGCACTGAGGCACTTGGAATTACACCTGAAGATATAGGTGGAACAAAGCTTGGTTCCCTTGGGGTTCCTGAGTTTGGAACTGAGTTTGCTATGCAGATGCTTATTGATGCCAATCCGCAAAATTTCTCGGATTTGGTACGTATAGCAGGTCTTTCTCATGGTACAGACGTATGGCTTGGCAATGCACAGACTCTTATTCAGGAGGGTAAGTGTGTACTTGGAACAGCCATTTGTACTCGTGATGACATTATGATATATCTTATAAACATGGGACTTGAATCAGGTCTTGCCTTCACTATCATGGAAAGTGTACGTAAGGGTAAAGGTCTTAAGCCAGAGTGGGAGGAGGAAATGACTGCCCACGGAGTGCCAGATTGGTATATATGGTCATGCAAGAAGATTAAATACATGTTCCCTAAGGCCCATGCAGCTGCATATGTTATGATGGGATGGAGAGTTGCATATTACAAGGTTAACTATCCTCTGGCATATTACACAGCATTTTTCAGTATTAGAGCTTCAGCTTTTGATTATAAGCTTATGTGTCAGGGCAAAGAGGCCTTGGAGGCTAATTTGGCAGAATTCCAGAAAACACCTAAGGATCAACAAACAGCAACAATCAAAGATACAATAAGAGATATGAAAATAGTACAGGAAATGTATGCCCGCGGTATTGAGTTTATGCCTATTGATATTTATAGGGCTGATGCTCAAAGATTCCAAATAATTGACGGCAAAATTATGCCGAGCTTTGGCTCTTTGCCTGGAATGGGTGCAAAGGCAGCGCAGCAGCTTCAGGAAGCAGCATCCCAGGGTACATTTACATCCAAGGAAGATATAAGAAACAGAGGAAAGGTTTCAAAAACAATTTTGGATGATATGGAGGAACTTGGTTTGTTGAAGGGATTGCCTGAAACCAACCAGTATGATTTCTTTAGCCTGTTGCAGTAAAGAGTTAATAAAGAGTTGCTATTTTTGGTCAAATATATTAGAATAGCAATATATGTTTTAAAGGACGTGATGAGATGAGTAACCAAAATACACAGGATATAGGTATAATCAGAGAGACCATGATAGAGGTGCCGGATATTCTTGCACAGGTGTATGCAGCCCTCTCTGAGAAAGGTTATAATCCTGTTAGCCAAATAGTAGGTTATGTTATGAGCGGAGACCCAACCTACATTACAAGTTATAAGAACGCAAGAAGTCTTATTATGAAGGCAGAACGCGATGAGATTATCGAAGTATTGCTGGAGAATTATATCGATACAAGACTCAAATAAATTTTATTTACAACAAGCATGATTATGGATATAGTCTGATGGGTATTATCTCATGGTGGCTATATCCTTAATTAGTGTATGAAAGGTTATTTGCATTGAGAATTATTGGATTAGATTACGGAACAAAGACAGTTGGTGTGGCACTTAGTGACGAAACAAAGCTTATTGCCCAACCATTTGTCACTATAGAGAGAAAACAGGCCAACAAGCTTCGTCAGACATATGCTCAGATTGAGGCTATAATTGAAGAACAGGATGTAGAACTTATTGTACTTGGTTTACCGAAGAATATGAACAATACAGAAGGGGAACGTGCAGATGCTACATATGAGTTCAAGGAGGCACTTGAGAGAAGAACAGGACTTACTGTAGAGTTGGTTGACGAGAGACTAACAACTATGCAAGCAGATAGAATATTGGAAGATACAGGAGTAGCTCACAGCGCTCGTAAGGAACATATTGATAAGATGGCAGCAGCCATTATTTTGCAGACATATTTAGATAGGTTAAACATGAAGAATTAAATACTAAAGCTAAGTATTAAAAATATGATTGGATGGGATAATATGGAGAACAAAAACGAAAAAATAGTATTTGAAACAGAAGATGGGGTAGAAGAATTTTATGTTCTTGAGCAGACTATGCTCGGCGGAATAAATTATATACTTGTAACTGACGACATGGAGAGTGAGGAGGGAAGCTTTCTTATACTTAAAGAGGGCTCTGATAGTGAAGATGACTTCGCTTCTTACGAAATTTTAGAAGATGAGAACGAACTTAAAGCAGTAATTAAAATATTTGATGAATTACTGGATGACTTTGATTTGGAGGTATAAACTTGAAAGAATATTCAAATAAGCCAGTGAAGATAATTCCTTTGGGCGGACTGGAACAGATAGGAATGAACATCACTGCAATAGAGTACGAGGACAGTATCATAGTAATAGACTGTGGTCTGGCCTTCCCTGAGGATGAAATGTTAGGTATAGACCTTGTTATTCCTGATGTTACTTACCTTAAGGAAAATGCAGACAAGGTAAAAGGTCTTGTGGTAACTCATGGACATGAGGATCATATTGGAGCAATACCTTATGTTGAAAATGAAATCAATATGCCTATATATGCAACTAAGCTTACCATGGGTCTTATTGAGAACAAACTAAAAGAGCATAACAATCTTAACAATGTTAAGAGAAAGATAGTTAAACATGGACAGATAATTAATCTTGGTTGTTTTAGAATAGAATTTATAAGAACTAACCATTCCATTGTTGATGCGGCGGCTCTTGCCATATATACTCCAGCAGGTATAATTATTCACACAGGTGATTTTAAGGTTGATTATACACCTGTATTTGGAGAGGTCATTGACCTTCCAAGATTTGGAGAGTTGGGCAAGAAGGGTGTGCTTGCACTTATGGCAGATTCTACTAACGTAGAAAGACCTGGATATACTCAGTCAGAAAAGACTGTGGGAAAAACCTTCGACCATCTCTTTGCAGATAACAAGGACCACAGAATTATAATAGCTACATTTGCTTCAAATGTTGACCGTGTTCAGCAGATTATTAACTCGGCTTACAAATACGGACGTAAGGTAGTAGTAGAGGGCAGAAGTATGGTTAATATCATACAGACTGCTACGGAGCTGGGATATATTAATATACCAGAGAATACACTTATTGATATAGAGCAGATTAAGAATTATCCTGATGAGCAGATTGTTCTTATAACAACGGGAAGTCAGGGAGAAAATATGGCTGCATTATCTCGTATAGCAGCTTCTATTCACAATAAGGTATCCATTAAACCGGGAGATGTAGTTATATTCTCGTCTCATCCTATTCCAGGTAACGAGAAGGCTGTATTTAAGGTTATTAACGAGCTTGAGATGAAGGGTGCTCAGGTTATATTTCAGGATACCCATGTGTCAGGACATGCATGTCAAGAAGAGCTTAAGCTTATGTATGCTCTTACTAAGCCTAAATATGCAATACCAGTTCATGGCGAGTACAGACATTTGAAAAGACATGGTGAGCTTGCTGTTGAGATGGGCGTACCTAAGGAGAATGTCAAGATAATGTCCACAGGAGATGTTCTTGAGATATCTGAAGATACATTTAACATCACCGGAAAGGTTCCTGCTCAAGGTATTCTTGTAGATGGCCTTGGAGTAGGTGACGTAGGAAATATAGTTTTAAGAGACAGACAACATCTTTCGCAAAATGGTCTACTTATAATAGTTGTTACTCTTGAAAAAGAATCTAATCAGCTTATTGCGGGACCAGATATTGTTTCAAGAGGTTTTGTTTATGTAAGAGAATCAGAAACATTAATGGATGATTGTCGTGAGGTTGTACAGGAAGCTCTTGATTCTTGCTTGATGAGAGGCATATCTGATTGGGGCAAGATTAAGACAAGCATAAAGGACTCTTTGGGTGAATTCTTGTGGAAGAGAACTAAGAGAAGTCCTATGATTCTTCCAATTATTACAGAGGTATAAAAAATGATAGAAGTAATTAATGGTAGTAGACAATTGAATGAACAAATCAAGCAGTCTGCTGAATACCAAAATTATATAGATACAAAAAAGAAATTATGTGCTAATATGGACTTGTGTAATAAGCTTAGAGAATTTAGAATGCGCAACTATGAATTACAAAACAGAACAAATCCTTATGATGAGGTTAGTGGGCTTGTCAGAGAATATGACGAGCTATTACATAATTCAATCGTAAGTGATTTTCTCCGAGCTGAACAGCGTATATGTAGAATGATGCAGAAAGTATATAATTCGATTGCAGAAGGATTGGAGTTTGATTATTTAGATGAGTGATACAACTAAGAAAAAGAAAAAAAAGAAAAAAGATACATCTGATATGGTGAGAAAAGGTCTTAAGAGATCATCAGGATTTACATGGGGCTTGTTGGTTAACCTTGTAATAGTATTTCTTGTTATAAAGGCGTTTTCATTTTCCTTTAATTTTGCTTACAGTGTATTTGGCGATGTATGTGCAGACCCTCTTTCAAGAGAGTATAAGGTTATTGAAATACCAGCAGATTCCACTATTCTTGAAATAGGCGAGGCGTTGGAAGAAAGCCAGATAATAGAGGATAAATATGTGTTCTATGTTAAAGTGAAGGTTAAGGGATATGGTGATAAAATCAAGTCAGGAAAATATGGACTTTCCGCTTCTATGTCTTATGAAGAAATATTAGATATTATCTGTAATATAGACACTGAGGAAGAGGAGGAATAACCTTGGTAACATTAGACAGGGTATCGTCATTTGTTAAGTCATTCATTCCAGATGACGAAGGCTTTCTTGGAGAAATATATGCTAAGGCCATTAGAGATATGGTGCCGGTTATGCGACCTGAGGCAAGGGAATTTATTAAAACTCAACTTTTGCTTAAGAAGCCACTTAATATTGTGGAGGTTGGAACCGCAGTAGGATATTCTGCTCTTTATATGAGTCAGTTTATTTCAGAGGAAGCACATATAACAACTATTGAGCTTGATGAAGATAGAGTCCGTGAGGCTACTGCCAATATTAAGGCAGCAGGTAAAGAAAATCAGATTACTGTTTTACAGGGTGATGCAGCTTTAGTTTTGCAGACTCTTAATACTGAAGAATATGATTTTGCATTTGTAGATGCAGCTAAGGGACAATACATTAATTATTTGCCTGATGTAAAACGTATTCTTAAGTCGGAAGGACTTATTATATCAGATAATATACTTCAGGATGGAGAGGTTTTGGAATCCCATTTTGTAGTAGAAAAAAGAAATAGAACTATACATGATAGAATGCGAGAGTATCTGTATGTGATTACTCACGATCAAGAGCTTTCCACTGCAATACTTTCAGTTGCTGATGGTATAGCAGTATCAATAAAAAAATAAACATATGGTGATTGATTTGGACAACAAAAACAAGATTAAAAAACCAGAATTACTTATTCCAGCAGGAAGTCTTGAGGTACTTAAGGTAGCTGTAGATTATGGAGCGGATGCAGTATATATAGGTGGACAGAAATTTGGCCTCAGAGCTAAGGCAGGCAATTTCTCAATAGATGAGATGAAGCAAGCTGCTGATTATGCTCATGCAGCTGGTACAAAGCTTTATGTAACAGTTAACATATTCGCTCATAATGATGATATTGAGGGAATAAAAAAATATTTCACAGAAATTAAGGAAGCTGGTCTCGAAGAGAAGATAGATGCATTTATAATATCTGACCCAGGAATTATTGGACTTGCTATGGAGATGCTTCCAGGCATAGAGGTTCATATAAGCACACAGGCTAACAATACTAATTATCTCACATATAATTTTTGGTACAAAATGGGTGCTACAAGAGTGGTGGCGGCTAGAGAACTTTCCTTGAAGGAATTAAAGACAATAAGAGAAAATATACCTGCTAATATGGAGATAGAGGCATTTATCCATGGAGCTATGTGTATATCATATTCAGGTAGATGTTTGCTCAGTAGTTACTTTACGGGAAGAGATGCAAACAAGGGAGCCTGTACCCATCCTTGTAGATGGAAATATGCCATCATGGAGGAACAGAGACCAGGAGAGTACCTTCCTATAGAGGAAGATGAAAGAGGGACATATATTTTCAACTCTAAGGATTTATGTATGATAAAATATATTCCAGAGCTGATTGATGCCGGTGTTAATTCTTTCAAAATAGAAGGTCGTATGAAAACAGCACTTTATGTGGCTGCTGTTACAAGAACCTATAGACAGGCAATAGATGATTATTTTGAGTCAGAGGAGTTGTATCGAAGTAGACAGGATTATTATGACTCAGAGATTTCGGCTTGCACATACAGACAGTTCACTACAGGTTTTTATTTTGGAAAAACAGACGAAAATTCTCAGATATATGATAACAATACCTATATTAAGAACTACACATATTTGGGAACTATAGAGGATATATCAGAGGACGGACTTATAACAATTCACCAGAAGAACAAGTTCTTGGTGGGTGACGAAATAAGTATCATGCTTTTTGACGGCACTAACAAGGAGACTTTGGTTACAGGTATCTATGATGAGAAGATGACACCTATGGAATCAGCTCCTCATCCTAAGCAGTTGTTATACGTTAAACTAGAAGATATGTCACAAGTAAAAAAAGGAATGATTATAAGATCAAAGCACTGCGAAGCTTAAGCAGTGCTTTTTTTTCGATTCGTGAAACATAGGAACGGGAGATATTAAGTTTTTTGGAAATGTCTCGTTGAGTCATTTCATCATAACCAAAGAGTCCATATCTCATAGCGATTATTTCTTGCTCCCGTTTGTCTAAAACATTGAAGTAGACTTTACTTATTTTTTCTATACCATCACAAACAATAATATTATTTATGATGCTTTCGTCATCGTTACTTATTATATCCATTAGGCTTATTTCGTTGCCTTCCTTGTCAGTTCCAATAGGTTCATATAAAGAGACTTCTCTGGCTTCTTTTCGCTCCTGTCTAAGTCGCATGAGAAGCTCGTTTTCAATGCACCTAGAAGCGTATGTAACCAGTCGACTACCTTTGCTTTCATCGTAGGTATTAATTGCTTTAATGAGTCCTATGGTTCCAATTGATAATAGGTCCTCTGTATTTCTGTTTCCAGATTGATATTTTTTTACTATATGAGCAACTAATCTGAGATTGTATTCAACCAGTAGATTTCTGGCTTCCAAATCACCCTGTCTGCTTTTTGTGAGATAATAAGCTTCCTCGTCTTTGTTTAGTGGTTTTTTGAAAGTCTGCACAATGACCTCACACAATCCCTCTTTTTAATAAGATATGTGAAAAAAATAAAAAAGTGCTTTTCCTACAAAAATAAAAAGCAGGAGTGAACCTGCTTTATAATACAATAGATATAAAATATATAATCAAAAGGTGCAAAGGGTAATATGTATAGAACATGTATTTAAGCCCTTTGCCTTTTTTGTGGTTATGCATAGCTATAGGAATAAGTGCAAACAAGCTGTATATCTGTAGCTGTGAGGAAAATAAAAATGAAATAGCCCCCATGGCTACAAACTGTGCAAACAGTGCCTTGGTCTCTGCGTCTGGATTGTCGAGGGTTTCCTCTTTAGCTCTGAAAAAGTAAAATACTAATATCAGGAGTAGTCCATATACACCGTAATCAATAGGTAAGAAATTGTCTACTGCATAAAAAATAGCTAAAACAGCAAAGAGGTATGGCAGTATAATTCCTTGATGAGGAACATCCTCTTTCGAGTGTATTTTTTTTATTGCAGTGTCAATTAACCATACTAATATAAGCCCAAACAGAAGAGTGAAAAATATGTTAAGGTTATAGAAATGAGATATTCCACCCTTTAGAGCCAAGTTATAAGGCAACTGAGAAATAACTGCAAATCCTAGAAGTCTTATGGCATATTTTTTTACGCTTCTTGTGTGAAAGTATCCTTCCACAATTAAATAACAAAATATAGGAAATGCCAGTCTTCCTATTGTTCGTAAAATCATATATGTATCATAGGGGAGAATTCCGTCATAGTTTTTTGTACCAAGAATGGCTCCTACATGATCTATAGTCATAGTAAGGATTGCTATTATTTTTAAAGCAAATGAAGATAAGCATTTGTAATTATTGTTTCCCATGCAATATAATCCTTTCTTAATGTAGCTATTGTCCAATAATAAGCACATGACTATTATAACAAAATAAAATGTGTTTTCAAGGTGTGAAGCTATAAATGCAGATAGACTTTCACGTTGAAATATGCTAAATTTAACACAAGACTTTAAAGTAATTAAGGGGAATGGTTAGATGTTTAAAGTGGGGGATAAAAAGCTTTGGATAATCACCAATGTTTTAACATATATTTTTTATTTGTATATTGCTGTATGTATTCCCTACACTCATGACGATTGGGATTGGGGACTGTCTGTAGGATTAGAGCAATTAAAGAATGCCAGTCTTAACAGTAGATACGCTGGCAATTTTTTTGCTGTCATAATGACCAGGTCCGAACTAATAAAAAATATTATTATAAGTGTTGTTGCTTGGGGTATACCATATACATATTCAGGAATAATTAGTAAGTCATACAAAGAAAAAACTGTATCCTTTTTGCTTTGTAATGTTTTTGTTATGCTTATGCCTGTAGAGATGTGGGCACAGACCTATGGTTGGGTATCTGGGTTTGCTAATTATGTTATTTCCCTATTGTGTATAGGAATATTTATCAGAATGTGCAACGGAAGTGATGAACCTATAACAGGTAGATTAAATGCCAGAGATATTTTCTTTTTTGTGTTTGTAGTTATATTCCAGCTCTTTCTTGAAAACATTAGTATATACTTTTTCTCAGTAAGTATTTTTATTTGTGTTGTGGCTATAAAGAAACAAACTCATAAGAGAAGATATGCCATTATATTAGCGGCAAATATAATAGGCCTGATAATAATGTTTAGCAGTAATATATATGGAGAGTTATTTAAGACGGGCGAAACACTGACTCATTTGGTAGTGGTAAGAAAATTTTCCTTTGATATGGATAAAGGATTACTTTCTATTATTAAGAATGTTTTAGATAATTTTGTCACTATTAGATTGGTTGATATTTGGCGTTCCACAAAGTGGTTAGTGTTACTTGTATTAATAGTTACATTTTTGCTTATTCAAAAAAATAAAACTAAACTAGAGAAAAAGTATAAGATTGCAATTATAGCAGAGCTAGCAACTCTATTTGTGTATTTAGGAATGTTGTTTAATTTGACTGTGGTCAATGAAAACCGGACTACAGATATTTTCTTTGGTTTGTTCTACATATGGTTTATATTTTTTGTTTTGTTTATCATATGCAGTGTAACAGATAAAAAAGTTAAATATACATGTGTGTTTTCTTGGATAAGTGCATTTCTTTCTGTAGTACCACTTTCAGCAATTCTTGAAAATGGGTCTAGATTATATTTGGCTTCATATATGTTTATAATCATAACAGTTATAGAGTTGATTATATATATATTTAAAGATTCGTCTTTTGAATTTAAGATAAAACCGGCCATAGTATTAGGGATAGTTGTGTTTGGTTTATTTGTGCATCGTTTTTACGTTTATACAGATATATACTTGAATACATGTAACTCTAGAGAACAAATACAAAACGCAATAAAAAATAATAGTGACGAAGTACATCTTAATTATTACAATTATGAAGAGTACTTGTGGGGAGAATATCCTGTAGATGATGAAAGAATAGATTTTTATAAGAAGTTTTATCATATACCTGAAGAAATGGAGATAATATATGAATAAAAACAGTAGTGTATAAATGTCGGGGTGAGTTATATGATAGTATGGTCAATTAAATTATTACTTTTTGTCTTATCCCTATCAGGTTATATATACTTGTGGTCTTGTAAAGATAAAAAGATTAAATTTGAATTTATTCCAATATTAATAATAAGCATCATGTCTAATGGGTTACTGTTATTTGCGTATGTTGGTTTGCTAAAGTTTTTTTCGATAGTTATATATATAGGTGGTTTAATTGCTTTTTTATACATAGCCTTTAATAAACGAGATGTTATTAAAACAAATTACAGTTACCTGCTTTTTTTAATAGGTGTAATCACTATAGCTTTTTTGACTTATGGGAGATTGTTTAATGAACATGATTCTTATTCCCATTATGGAATTATGGTAAAGAGAATGCTCTTACATGGTGGACTTCCTGATGGGACGGATTCAGTTATAATATTTAAGAGTTATCCAGCTGCAATGTCATGTTTTATGTATATGTCCTGTCTATTTAATAACGGTGCAGATTGGACTATGACAGCAACACAGGGCATAGTGCTAATTGCTTGTGTGTATGCACTTGTGGGTGTGATAAAAAGCAATAAAACTCTTTCTTGTATATATATAGCTCTTGTTGGATATGGAATGATTTTTTATTGTAATTTTATAACCAGCTTAATGCTTGACACCATAATACCTCTTTTGGGTGGCGTCGCCTTCTTGATTTATTTTGAATACAGGGAAGATTTAAAATCATATTTTCCTTATATAGCAATTATATTAAGCTTCTGTGTTTTAACTAAGAATAGTGGTTTTGCTTTTGTTGTTGCTTTAGCAATAGTTATACTCATATTTGAGAAATCATGTAAAGTAAAATCTATAATATATACAGTGCTTATTCCTGGAATAATGTATTTTTTGTGGACTGTACATGTAAAGGTTGCTTTTCCGGGAGGAATGGAATCGAATCATGCCATGTCGGTAAAACACTATGCGGATGTATATAGCTCAAGAAGCGAAGAGATGATAAAAGCAATATGTATATCCTTTTATGACAGGATGTTCAACAGACCTAATCCAGGCTTTCACATCCTCAAAATTTTTATTTTGGCAATAATAGTTTTGTACATATCTAAACAAAGTAAAATAAAAGATACCATACATATAATAGGTTCAGTTCTAATTTCCTATGTTGTATGGATGGCAGGAACACTTGGAATGTACATTTTTTCTATGGAGGACACAAAACCCTCCATATTGGATTGCTTCGAACGGTATAGAAGCTCTGGGGAGATGTTTTGTGTATTTTTAATAAGCTATATTGTGATTAGTCAGATTTCCCGTTTACAACCAAGTAAATATATACAGATGATAAAAGGGATACACATAACCATATTGCCGGAGAAGAAAACAGCTAATAAAGAACCTGATAAGGAAAAACGCAAAGAGAATATAAGATTAGTTGCTGCATTGGCTGGTTTTGTTTTGTTAGTTGTTTCAGTTGCTCCCCTTTGGACAAATAAGCACATAGGAGAGAGGACAGGCATATCCACTGAGTACAGGGAAGCAATCTCAGAGATAATTGGGGATAAGAAGCTAGATGCAGATTTATCCTATTTGATTTATGGAGAGGATGATTTTGATTACAGAGTTATTGAAGGAAATATGTTGTCGCCCTTCAGACCTTTTTTTACTGTTCAGTATGAACTTAATTCAAGGAAGATTGTTTTTGCAAACAGTGAAACCTTTTTGACGTGGGTAGACAAACAACAGTATGATGTTGTTATATTCTTAAAAGAAGATGAAATAAGCACTTTATACAAGCAAACTAATGGGTATAGTTTGTCAGATAAAATAATATGTAAGGAGTAAACAATGGGGTTAAAGGATTTAAATAAGAATATAGAAATAAAAAATGAAAAGAATATAAAAATATTAATTTTGATGATTGTCATAAATCATTTGTCATTGTATTTGTATGATATTACAGACAGACTTATACATATGTGGCCATGGCCGTATAATTTTGCCACAGCCGGAATGGTGATAGTGACTACATTGCCTATCTTGATAGTATATTTTAAATTTGGGTTATATAAAGAATCTGTTAATTTCAAAAATTGGAAGCAGTATGTAATAGGCATTATCCTTGCAGTGCCAATTTGGTTATTAAGCCTAATTTCATACACAGATATATTTGCAGATTTTTCAGACTATGCAAGATATGATGGAGATATCCTGTGGTACTTTTTCTATTATTTTATATTTGTTGCATTAGTGGAAGAGTTTATATATCGTGTGTACATGCAGGGAGAACTGACAGTTCTTTTGGGTAAGGCAAAATGGTTAGCTCCTCTTTTGGCATCTATAGTGTTTGGCTTTGCCCATATAGTTCAGGGAAGTATGGAACAGGTTATATTTACTTTCTTTATGGGACTTGTACTTGGATATGCAAAATATTTCATAAAGGATTGTACTTTTATCAGTGTGATTATTGCTCACGGATTATATGATTTTTGGCTTGCTGTAAGTGCATTTATTTAAGGATAAAAAATAGTTGACAATAATATAAGTTATGCTTTCCAAATGATGTAATTTGTGGTATATTATTGTTATATATTATTTAAAATGAGAGGGAATGTGTATGCGAATTAGTACTGGTAGAAAAAAGATTCGTGTAGGTGACTTGCTTGTTGAAGCGGGGGCGATTACAGAAGAAGAGCTCCAAGAAGCACTTGCCTACCAAAAAGAACACGGTGGAAGAATTGGTAATGTCATTATGGAGCTTGGTTTCATTAGCCAGGATCTTCTTGTTACAGTTCTCACCACTCAGATGGGTATTGATTTCATCGAACTTAAGGCATGCAAGCTTGACGAGGAAATACTTAAGCTTGTACCAGAGAACCTTGTTAATAAATACAAGGCGGTTCCTATTGGATACGATGAGATGAATCCGAACGTACTTCGAGTTGCCATGGTTGACCCTATGGATATCAATGCAGTTGATGATATAGGTATTGCCACTAACACTCAGGTAGAACCACTCCTTGCCATGGAAGATGATGTCATGGAGACTATCGGTAAGTACTTTGGTAATTCACAGGCTATGGAGGCCGCTGAGCAGTACCGTCGTGAGATGGAGTCAGAAGGACTTACAACTGCTGAGGAAGAAGCACTTAACGAGGATATTGAGAATTCTCCAGTCGTTCTCCTTGTTAAACAGATTATTGAGGGTGGAGTAAGACAGAGAGCTTCCGATATACATATTGAACCACTTGAGTCAAGTGTAAGAGTTAGATATCGTATTGACGGTGCCTTAAAGCACGTTATGACATATGACTACAGTCTTCTTTCAGGTATTAGTGCCCGTATCAAGATTATCGGTGGTATGGATATCGCTGAGAAGAGAAAACCTCAGGATGGTCGTATTACCATCATGGTAGATAGAAGAGAATTTGACGTCCGTGTTTCTATCCTTCCTACTGTATACGGCGAGAAGACAGTTATGAGACTTACTTCCAAGGATGGTCTTACAAAGCCTAAGAGTGCCCTTGGATTCGATGCAGAAACACTTAAAGTATTTGATGGTATCCTTAGTAATCCACATGGTATCATCCTTGTTACTGGACCTACAGGTTCCGGTAAGTCAACAACACTTTATACTTCTCTCAGTGAGCTTAACACAGAAGATGTTAACATTATCACAGTTGAGGACCCTGTCGAGGCAAATATCGATGGTATCAATCAGGTTCAGGTTAATGTTAAGGCGGAACTTACATTCGCAGCTGCACTTCGTTCTATTCTCCGTCAGGACCCTGATATCATCATGATAGGAGAGATTCGAGACGGTGAGACTGCACAGATTGCGGTACAGGCCGCTATCACAGGACACCTTGTTGTATCAACACTCCATACTAACTCAGCAGCCTCTACTGTTACACGTATTATTGATATGGGTATTGAACCATATGTTGCAGGTGATGCCTTAGTAGGTGTTATTGCACAGCGACTCGTAAGAAGACTTTGTACATCTTGTAAGCAGGCCAGACTTGCAGAAGAAGATGAGAAGAAGATTCTTGGTATCGAGGATATGGATGAGGATGTTGTTATATATGAGCCAGTTGGTTGTACTCTCTGTGGAGATACAGGATTTGCAGGACGTATCGGTGTATACGAGATGATGCCTGTATCCAAGGAACTTCAGGCAGTTATCGCAAGAGGTTCTACTGCAGACGTTATTGAGAAGCAAGCATTATCGGAAGGTATGCTTACACTTAAGATGGGTGCAGCTAAGCATGTAGTCAACGGAATTACATCACTTAGTGAAATGAAGAAGATTACATACGAGACTGGTGATGAATATTAAAATACATTTACCTATATTATATATAAAGGAGAAGAGATTATGTTAGATATGAAAGAATTGCTCGCCTTTGCGGTTGAACAGAACGCATCGGACGTGCACCTTGCATGTGGTATTCCTCCTAAGCTTAGAATTCATGGTAAGCTTACAGAGGTAGAGGTAGCACCACTTAGCCCAGCGGATGCAGCAGAAGCTATTGGTTCCACAATGCATGAGAGACACAAACAAATCCTTAAAGAAAGAGGAGAGGTGGACTTTTCTTACGCTTCTGCCGAGACAGGACGTTTCCGTGTTAATGTATTCATGGATAGGGGTAACATGGCAGCTGCATACAGAAAGGTAGATACACAGATTCCAAGACCTGATATGTTAGGTATCCCGGAATCGGTAGTACAGTTATATAAGAAGAAAAGAGGACTTGTACTTGTAACAGGACCTACAGGTTCTGGTAAGTCAACAACACTTGCTTCTATTATTAATAAAGCTAATGAAAATTTAACTGACCATATTATTACGCTAGAGGATCCTATCGAGTATGTACACAAGCATAAGAAGTCAGTTGTTAACCAGCGAGAAGTTGGTATGGATACACTTAGTTATGCTAACGCACTTAGAGCTGCGCTTCGTGAAGACCCGGATATAATCCTGGTAGGAGAGATGCGTGACCTTGAGACAATTTCTACAGCTATTACCGCTGCCGAGACTGGTCACTTGGTTTTCTCCACACTGCATACTATCGGTGCTGCGTCTACTATCGACCGTATCATCGACGTATTCCCAACTCACCAGCAGCAGCAGACAAGAATTCAGCTTTCTATGATTCTTGAAGGTGTTATATCTCAGTCACTTATACCTACAGCTGATGGCAATGGTCGAGTAGCTGCCTTTGAGGTAATGCTTGCCAGCCCTGCTATACGAAGCCTTATCCGTGAGTCTAAGACTCATCAGATACAGTCTACAATTCAGACTAGTAGAGCTCAGGGTATGATTACTATGGATGATTTCCTTATGGAGTTATATAGAGGTGGAAGAATCACTAGAGATAATGCACTTATATATGCTCAGGATCAGGCTTCTATGAAGAAGCAAATGTAATCTTTTTTGTACATATTTAACAAAAAATTAATTTTTTATTGAACTTTATTGCAAAAAATACAAAACTATTGTATTATCTTTTAAGATACATATTGTTAATAATTTGTTCATTTTTTAAAATTATGGGTCGGAGGAATAAAAATGGCACAATATAATTACAAAGTTATGGACAAAAATGGTAAGAATAAGAAGGGTACCATTGAGGCCATAAGCGAAGACAAAGCCAAAGAAAAGCTTAAGTCAGAAGGCTATATTGTTCAGGATATTAAGGAACAGGGTAGCGGTGGACTTAAATTAGGCGGTAAGAAGGTTAAGGATAAGGACCTTGCAGTATTCTGTAAGCAGTTCGTATCAGTTCTTAATGCTGGTGTTACAATTATTACAGCTCTTGATATGATGGCTGAGCAGATGGACAACAAGACTCTTCAGAGAGGTGTTAGAGAAGCTCAGGCATATGTTCAGAAGGGTGGTACTTTAGCAGATGCGTTCAAGTTAAATCCTAAGATTTTCCCACCTATCATGGTTAACATGGTAGCTGCCGGAGAAATGTCAGGTAACCTTGAAGTATGTTTCGAAAGACTTACAACTCATTTTGAGAATGCTAATAAACTTCAGGCTAAGGTTAAGGGTGCTATGACATACCCTATCGTTATCCTTATAGTAGTTATCGCGGTTGTTATTATCCTTTTAGTAACAGTTATTCCGCAGTTCGCAGAGATGTTTGAGGACTTAGGTTCAAGTCTTCCTAAGGCAACTCAGTTGCTGGTAGACCTGTCAGAGTTCTTACAGCATAAGTGGTACATAGTTATTGCTCTTGTTGCAGCTGTTGTTCTTGCGATTAAGATGTTCAAGAGCACAGAGCCAGGTACTATGCTTTTTGCAAAGATGGGTATTAAGATGCCGCTTTTCGGCAACTTAACTATTAAATCTGCAGCAGCAAGCTTTGCAAGATCTCTTAGTACTCTTATGGCATCAGGTATTCCTCTTATGGATGCTATTGAGCAGGTTGCTAAGATGCAGAAGAACAAGATTATTAGAGATGGTCTTTTAGATGCTAAGGTTCAGGTTGCGAAGGGTGTTCCTCTTTCAAAGCCTATTAGAGATATGGAGATATTCCCACCTATGTTACCTCAGATGATTAAGATTGGTGAGGAGACAGGTAATATCGAAGACATGATGGATAAGGTTGCTGACTACTACGAGATGGAAGTTAACAACGCTACAGATGCTCTTACAGCAATGCTTGAGCCTATGATTATCGTTCTTATGGCTGTTGTAGTTGGTGGTATCGTTATTGCGATTTATTCACCTATGCTTGGTATGTACGACGCTATCGACAGCTACTAAAGTTTTATTACATAATCCTATGGGATATTATTCGCTGGGCGAGGACGGCGGATTTATATCATATATAATTAAAGAAGAAAGAAAAAGAAAAGGAGAGAAAAATTATGAAGAAAATGAACAACAAAGGTTTCTCATTAGTTGAGCTTATCATCGTTATCGCGATCATGGCTATCTTAGCAGGAGCTATCGCTCCAGCACTTATCAGATACATTGATAAGTCAAGAAGATCTAACGACGTATCATCATGTGATACTATCGAGACTTCAGTAAACACTGCACTTGGTAACGAGTCTATTTCAGAGTACCTTACATCAAATGCTGCAGGTACTGTTATCACTCTTACACCAGCTGGTAAGTTCGGTAGCACTACAGGTTACACTTTAGCTAAATCAAACAAGGCAATTGCTCTCGTTGGTAACACAGATACTACTTGGAAGTCAAGCTCAGGAAAGACTATAGCAGAGTGTCAGGATTTACTTGTTAACGAGCTTGGTCAGTCTCTTAACGGAACAGTTCCAAAGCTTAAGTACAAGAAGGATGCTAAGACAAACGACGCTGAGCCTTCTCAGTCATTCTATGTATATGTTTCTCCAAAGGGATCTGTAGAAGTATACATTGGTGAGTCTGGTAAAGAGGCAACATTTACATCTAACTATGACGCAACTGCTAAGGTTCTTGATGGTGGTTCAGATGTAGTTTACGAAATCTGCCCAGAGGTTTGCGATAGCTACCAGTAAGATTTTATAACACATAACAGTTAGATTCCACCTGATTCGCCAGGTGGAATTTAGCTGTATATTTTAGTATTAGGACTTGGAAGGAATCGGACTTATGTTTGATGTGATTGATTTAATTTTTTCTATATTGTTTGGTTTGTATGGTGTGATTATTGGCAGTTTTGTCAATGTTCTCATATTAAGACTACCTATTAGAGAAAGTGTCACCCTTACCAGGTCTCATTGTATGAATTGTGGTCATACCTTAGCTTGGTATGATTTATTTCCATTATTCAGTTATTTATTTTTAGGTGGAAAGTGCAGGTACTGTAAAGCTCATATATCCGCCCAGTATCCTGTTGTCGAAGGACTTAACGGCTTGCTGTATGTGATTCTTTACCTCGTAAAAGGTTTCACATTGGAGACATTTCTTTACTGCCTGTGTGCTTCTGCCTTGCTTGCGCTGAGCTTTATTGACTGGCGCACACATGAAATCCCAGTAGGTTTCAACATTTTTATATTACTTTTAGGACTGATTAGACTTATTACTGATATAGGTAATTGGAGTCAGTACGTAATCGGTTTGTTTGCAGTCAGCGGTTTTTTATTCTTGCTGTTTCTATTTACAGGAGGCAGAGGTATAGGAGGCGGCGACATAAAACTTATGGCAGCAACCGGCTTACTATTGGGCTGGCAGCTTAATATTATAGGATTTCTGATAGGATGTATTGTAGGTTCTATTATACATCTTACGTTAATGGCTATAAAAAAAGCTGACAGAGTGTTGGCTTTTGGTCCATACTTATCTATGGGCGTATTTATAGCAATGATATGGGGTGAGCAGCTCGTGAGCTGGTACCTGAGTATGTGGGCTACCTTTTAGTCCTTTAAAATTATTAAATCACTGATTAGCGAGGGAGGCTATAACGAATGGCAAAGAGCAATAAAGTGTTATCTATTGATATCACAAACGAAAGTATTACAATTATTGAACTTACTGCTTCACAGAAAAAGCAGACAAATATTCACAACGTTATTATTTTTGAAACACCAGAAGATTCATATGAAGATGGTGTAATTAAGGAGCCTGAGAAAATAGCAGATGCTATTAGAGAACAGCTCGTATCAAGAGGTATTTCTAACAGAAATGCAATCTTCGTACTTTCTTCAACTAAGATTGTTAACAGAGAAGTTATTATACCTTTCGTAAAAGAGAATAAAATCAGAGGAATCATTAACCAGAACTCTTCAGAGTATTTCCCTGTAAATATAGAAGATTACGTGGTTTCTCATTCAGTACTTGAAACAGTTATCGATGAGCAAAACAACAAGCAGTTAAGAGTTCTTGCAGTAGCTGCACCATCACAGATGGTTAAGTCATACTATGATCTTGGAATCTTAGCAGGATTAAATGTAGTTTCACTTGATTACATTGGTAATGCTATGCTCCAGCTTATCAAGACTCAGACTGTTGCTAACGCAACAACCATGGTAATCCAGTTAGGAAGCGAGTCTACTGTACTTAATATTGTACAGGGTGACAACCTTCTTCTTCAGAGAACAGTGCCATATGGTACTAACTCAGTAGTTAATGTAGTAATGGATGAGAAGGGTGTAGATGCAACTACAGCTATGACATTACTTCAGAATGACAGACTTATAACTGTAGATTTCGATGACAATGAAGCTACAGGCGCATTTAGATACCTTATTAACAACATCGGTCGTGTTATGGACTATTACGCAACTAAGAATCCAGATAAGCCAATCGAGGATGTATTCCTTACTGGTGATGGAGCTCTTATTAGAGGTATTGATGGTCTCTTCAAGATACAGTTAAATGTAAGTACTCGTATCATGGATAGCCTTTACAATATCAAGTTTGACCCAAGCATTGACCTTAAGGTTTACAACCCTGTATACCTTGTAACACCTATCGGTGCAGCATTTGCTCCTATGAATTTTGTACCACTTGATGTGGCTAAGAAGTCTGGCAAAGAGGGTGGTGGAAGCATAGCCCCATATGTTGCTTTAGTTGTATTAGCAGCTATTGCGTCAGCAGGACTTGCATTCTACTCAATTAATGCTAAGAACAAGGCACAGGATGAGGTAGATGATTTAGAGAGAGATATCGCTAAGATTAAGGATATCGAAACAGTTATTGCAGATTGGGAAGCTGCACAGGCTACATTTGCTGATTCAGTAGCTATGTATGCTTCTACATACCACTTAAATGAAAACGTAAGCACATTTATCAACCAGTTAGAGGAGAAGACTCCTACAGGTGTTGTAATCACAGGTTTCTCATCTAACAACGCTGGTGTATCCCTCCCAGCTAGAGCAGCAAGCTATGAGGATGTAGCGGAGTTTATTGTTCAGCTTAAGACTATCGACTGTGTAGATGACGTATTTATTGGAAACCTTACTAAAGAAGAGGGTGACAATGGTGAAATAACATTTAATTTCTCAGTGTCAGCTATATACGTTGTACCTGTTGATGAAGCAGCAGATGAGGCTGCAACTGAGGCAGAATAGTAAGATAAAAGGAGGGTTTGATTATGTCTAAAAATAACGCAAAGATATTATTATTTTTACTTGCTGTTCTTATGGTAGGTGCAACATATATGTATGTATTTAAACCTAATCAGGATGAGACAGCTAAGCTTGAGTCAGAGGCAGAGACTCTTGAAACTAAGTTAAAAGATCTTAAAGCTAAGGAAGCAGA
The DNA here is from genome assembly GCA_015057525.1 of Lachnospiraceae bacterium. Taxonomy (GTDB): domain Bacteria; phylum Bacillota; class Clostridia; order Lachnospirales; family Lachnospiraceae; genus Coprococcus_C. The sequence continues at coordinate 350,297 of SVEE01000001.1, forward strand.
TAGAGAAATGTATGAAACTCAGATAGTTGAGTTCAACGAGGGATTCCAGGAAATTATTGCTGAATTCCCAGCGGCTCTTAATCAGGAAGTAACAGTTATGTTTATCAAGGGTGTTGAAGATGTACATCAGGGTGAGTTCCAGATAGCATCAACTGGTTTAGGTGCACCACAGCAGTTTTATACATTAGCTGGTTCAACTGATGCTGAGGGTAATGTAACTGGTGGTTATACTTGTGAGAAGGCTATCTTCCCAATTAGTTACACTGGCTCATACGAGGGTGTTAAAGATTTTGTTGAGTACATAATGAACTACAAATACAGAATGAACATCAGTGATATTAGTATAGCATATGATGAAGCTAATGATATTTATTCAGGTGGTGTTACACTTTATGCTTATAGCGTAGCAGGTGAAGGAAGAACTCCTGAGACAGTTGACCTTGATGTTGAAACTGGTGTTGACAACATCTTCCACGGCGGTGCAGGTGCTCCTGCAGCAGAGACTTACGAGTATGATGAAGATGACGGAGCTTCAATCAAGGGTGACCACGATATTAAGATTATGTTAAACAATGCTAACAATGATGCTACAGATGGTGTTATTGTTTCAGCAGGTAGCTCAGACACTTATGTAACTTACGGCAACAACGATGTTGCTTCACTTGAGATTAAGGTATACGAGGAAGATGGCAAGAATTATATGTCATACACAATTGGTGATCAGACATATTCAGCAGAAATCACATCTTCAGACCTTACAATTTATGTAGAGTCTTCACAGAGAGTAGACTCAGATGATAAGAACGGAGTTAAGGTATCAGTTAGCAACACTACAAGTGTTCCAGTATTCTTCAAGGTTGATGGAGATGATACAACTGCTCCAAGATTTGCTATGGGAAGTAAGTCAGGTACTGTAAAGGTTTACTAAGAGAGGATGGGATTTATGGCAAGAAACAAGAATAAAGGTTTCACTTTAATTGAAGTCGTAATCGCCATAGCCATATTAACAATACTTATTACACCTATATTAAAGCAATTTTCAGCAACCATGTATACTAACCGCAAGGCTAAGGAACAGCAACATGCCAACGAAAATGCGGAATATGTATTAGAATATTATCAAAAGTCAAGTATGGAAGTGTTAGAGTCAGTAGACAACACTCAGGAGATTTATTGTCAGGCAGCTCCAACAGTTGCCCAGGCAGACTGTAAGCTGTACACAATAGATCCTTCAACTGGTGAGGTTTCAGACACACCGCTTGCTATATATAACGAAGCGTCTAATCTTTATGATTTAGATGCCGTTACATATAACATTCGTACTTATACACTTAACGATGTTAAAATAACTGGTTCTCAGACAACATATTCAAGAACAGTTGTGCTTGATGATTTGAACAATAAGATTATGGCTGCCAAGGTTGATGGCGATAAGAGTTATCGTATAGACTATGGCATGAGTGCTGCTAATATAGGTTCATCAGACTTTGTACTTACTAGCGAAGGAAGTCTTGTTAAATATGATGCAACAGGCACATACGTTGAGGCTATTGTCTGTAAAGAAATCGGTGCTTATTCCGATAAAGCAGTTACAGACCCTAACGAAATAAATCTCGGTAATATGCATGATTTAGATGCAACAAAGATTCCTATTATAACAGGTAGTGCAACAAACTTTGACGTTCAGGCTGAGAAAGACCTCTATGCTAAGGCAATGGAGCGTATGAAAGTAGCCGACCCTGAGAAGTGGAAAGCGCAGATGCTTGGTACTAACACAGGTTACCTCAGTACATATGGGTATGTAAACGGATTAAAGAAGCTTACAAAGATATATGTAGATGAAGGTATGGATGATGAAGGTAAGGAATATTTCATAGTTAAGGTTGATGTATACTACGAGAATGAGGTTGCCCAAAATATTGCAACTGATGAGGTTGTTGATGGCAACAGAAATGATAAACTTACTTATAACGTATTTTCTCAGTTATTCTACAAAGAGGATGTAGGTGAGGATTGCCCTGATATTTACATGGAATATCAGCCGTTCTCTACTGATAGTTATGGAAATAATATTTTCTACGCTGAGAAAGAGTATATTATTATGGATTGTCACATTGAGAATTCTGATAAGGATGGAGATGGCAATCCAGACCCAGTAAAGATGTATCTTTACAAACCACAGTGGGATCAGGCTAATGCTTATGCGGTTGATGTTAAGACTTATGGATATGATGATTCCTTACTTGTTGATGTTGAGTCTGTCTACTATGTAAACAACGAGACTGATAACAATAAGGTTAACATTTTTATTAACAATGCATCTGCATCAAGTGATAAGTATGTAGATATATATACTAATTTGCCTGCTGAGCATGTCAATACAAGTATTGAAGAACCAGACCCACAGTTTACTTGTAATGAATTGATTTTGTATTTTAGTTATGTAGTTTCAGATAAGGTAGGTGCTTCTGCTGTAAGAGCAGTTTATAAAGAGCAGTATATTCATCCTTTATCTGAAGACGAATTCTTTGAAGACAGACTTTACACTGTAACTGTTAAGCTCACACCAGATGATGACAGAGCTAACACAGTAATTCTTACTGGAGCAAAGGGGGTTAATTAATTGAAGAAAATTAAAAAGCTTTTCAAAAAATTAAATAATCGCGGTTCCAGTGTAGTTATGGTTATAGTAGCGTTGGCATTTATCGGTATTGTAGTTGGAGCACTTCTTTCAGCTGCAGGCTATGCATATAAGTTAAAAATGCAGGATTTGAATGCTAAAGACAACTTCTATTACGTTGAGCAGGCTATGCAGGAGATTTATGCCGGTGTAGGAACTCACACAGTAGAGCAGTTGAAGGATGCATATAACTATACAATTGAAAATATGGTCAGATATGACATTGAATTGGGTACATACAAGACTATATCAGACGCTGATGCAAATGCCATGTTCAAAGAAAAGTTCATGGATAACATTAAAGACAGCGATTATTTTAGTCAGGGTAATCTTATACTTGCAGAGTCCCTTGCTAATTATATCTCTAACGATACAGTCGTTATGGACAAAGAAAAACTTGTACTTTCTGTAACAGATGATGCGATTACTATTAAGAACATTACTCTTACAAGAACACAGGAGTACACAACTACAGGAAGTGGAACATATACGCAGACACTTTCTACAGATATTGTAATAAGCGAGCCAGACTTCGAGGTTAACTTTAATAACCTTTCCTCTGATTATTCAGCAATCTTTGATTTCGCTATGATAGCAGATATGGGTGTTGAGGTTACACAGGCTGGTACTCCACTTACAATTGTTGGTAATATATATGCTGCGGCAGATTATTACAACAAGGAATACAATTTATCTGATATGGATGCTACAGCAAGAAAGTATGAGATGGAAATTCAGACTGCAGAAGGTCCGGTTAATTTCTCTTATGACTTATCACCTGTAACATCTAAGCATTATACTACAGTATTAGATAATGACTATGAGAACCTTTATGCTAAGGATGAAGAAGGTCATGATGCTAAGTTCGATGGTGAGAACTTCAATAGTATGTATTCAGGCTTTTATATTGATAACACAGATGTATCAATCATGGCAGATACAATTATAGTTCCAGGTACATTTACAGTTATGAACTTAGGTTCTGTATCTGTATATGGTAAAAGTGGTACTATAACTAATCCAGCAGAAATGTGGGTTGATAACTTTGTACTTGATGGATACAGTGGAATCAATGAGGATAAGACATACGAAGGTGCTGAGGCCATCTTGAGAGCAAACCTTTTTGTTAAGGATGACACTGAAATAAACTCGGCTGGTGCCTCGTTCACATTAAAGGGTAGCTATTATGGCTATGGTGATAGCACTGAGAAGGATTCACGAGTTTTTGTTCCAACTGTAGTAACAGAGAACTTCACAGTTCCTGTATATGATGCAAATGGAAATATAGTAATGGTTGATGGTACTATGGCGACTGAGAACAGAGGTCATTATAACAGTAGTGCTATCGTTGTAAATGGTCAGGGTGCAACTCTTAACTTACAGGAAGCACAGGAGCTATTCCTTGCAGGTCGTGCTTACATAGAGTTATCTAAGGATAATACTGTTAGTGAACAGACTCTTGATCAGGGTACAGAGGATACATCAGATGATGTAGATGTACTTTCTAGGGAGTACGCATATATGCCTACGGAGTCGGTAACAGCTACTGATGGAACTGTTACAACAAGCTATATCAGAGACTACAAGACAGGTGAAAGTATTGCTATGGCAAGTTCACAGCTTGCTTATATGCCAGTTGCCAAGTCTGGTGCTCCTTCAGTTATGACTGCAGGTACAAAATCATATATTGGTGCTGTATTAGATGACCAACTTGCAGGAGTAGGTTTCTTTGAGGATTTCTTCCCAGTAAGTATTTTTGATGGTGCTGTTCCTGTAATAACACAGACAGTATCAGGCAAGGTTTACACTTATTATGATTTTGCTACAGCTTATGATATTATTGAGAGTCAGGGTGCAATTAACTTAGATGCAGCTTGGATTCTTTCAGAGTATGACTCTGCTGATGCTTTTGCAACAGGATTTATTGTTGCTTATCAGACAGAGGTTGCTAAGGGTGAAGACAGTACAATGCCAATTCTTGTTGATTATCTTAACGGATACGAGGATTTCTCAGTTGAAGATATTAAGGCTCCTGGTATTGCAGCTAATGTATATTCAAGTGGTGCAATTACAACTAAGAATGGTACTAAATTTACTATGGTGACACAAAATAATGCAGACATTGTAAGTCAGTTATTAAATGATCCTGTATACAATAATTTATCACAAAATGTTACTACTAATACTGTTGTTGATGGAATTGAGGTTAATGCGTTACTTTTGTCTAATGACCTTGAAATGGAATACAACTTTATGAAGTGGAATCTCAAGCGTTATGAATCCCTTGACCTTGAGAAGCAGTATGTTAAAAGTATTGTATCAGACCCACAGTATGGTGAGTCTTGGTTAACACCAATCAACAAGTATCTTGTAGTTAAGAATATTGATACTGAGGTTACTCCAGCTAACCTTAAGCTTGCATCAGGATACAATGTTTGGATAAGTGAAGGAGAGGAAACTCTTACAATTACTGGTGATGCAAATATTAGAGGTATTATTATCACTAAGGGTGATGTAATATTTGGAGATGACGTTGTTACATTTGAGGGTCTTATTGTCTCAGGTGGTAAGATTTACATCAGAAACGGTCTTACAAATATTACAGCCAGCCCAGAAATTTGTAGAAGCGTTTTAAGAGAGTGTTTAACTTCAAGTGACCCATTGTGTCAGGAGGTACTCACAGTGTTCAAGGAATACGAGGATTACGAGCCAGAAGAGGATGGAGCACAGAGTGAAGCTATAACAATTGACCAGATTAATTACACTGATGTTGTTAGTGTATCTAACTGGATGAAAAACGTAGAATAGAGGTGGCCGACATGAAGAGAAGATTTATGAAAAATAACAAAGGCTACTCTCTAGTTGAGATGATAATATGTATTGCAATTATCGCGATATTATCGAGTGTAGCGCTTGTTACAGTTTCGATGATTAATTCTGCTAAAGCTAAGGATGCAGCAGTTAACTTTAACTCTGTTGTATCAGAGACTATCTCTAAGGCAAAGGGACAGATGTGTGTTGTAAATGGAGTTGAAGAGCCTACTTACAAGAGATGTCTTCACTTATACTTAGAGGATTCAAGTGGAAGATATTATTTAAGGATAGGATATTATAATCCAGATGGAGCAAGTGATGCTGATAAGTACATCTTTGTGGATTCTGAAAATAAGAATGAAGGTAAGGGTAATAACCTTACATCAAAGGTATCTATTCAGTACAAGGACTTAGACGGCAACAAATCAACAATTGATTCAGATGGTGTATATATTATCTTCAATAAAAACGGAACATGTTATGAAGGTGCTGGCTTATTTGAGTTTTATAAGCGCAACGGTAATCTTGTTGACGAAGTAAGTATTAAGACTAACGGTAGTCATCAATTATATTAGGATAGGAGTGATAAACTGTGAAAAGAAAGATTAAAAGTAACGGCGGTTTCACTCTTATAGAGTTGATAATTGCCATGGCAGTATTGGCATTCTTGATGACAGCAGTTTGTGCATTCATGGGTTCCAGCGTTGCTAGTTATAAGAAGTCTAAAGCAGACATTTCAGTTCATAACTCAGCACAGGAAACATATGATCAGATTACCGATTCAATAATGCAGGCTTCCGATATTTATGTTTTAGGTTACATTTCAGCAGATGGCTCTGATGTTCTCGACTTTGAAATAAGTGACAGAGATGCACAGGGCTCTGTGGAACTTAAATATTTTGTTAGAGATGAAGCTCAGAAGATTGCTCTTGAGGCAATGCCAGAATATGTGAGTGGATATCCTATAGAATATTTTGAAAATGTTGCAGCAGGTTCATCTATCTATGTTAAGGAGCTTATCATAGATACAGCAGTAGCAATCGATATGAATTATGTCGGTGGATATACACCTGGTGCTACAGAATTCACAAATAATCTTACTGGAGAAGCTGACATAGAAATCGTTCAGGCGACTTCTAAAGTTGGCGGTGTTGATACTCCTGTATACTCAGATGCAGGAAATCCAGTATACAACATTAACGACACATTAAGAAATATTTATTCTTTTGATTCAGACAATTTGTACTATGAAAGAAAATATGCATTTATGACAGAGTTAAATGACTATTACAATAGTGCAGATGCTGATGATACTTTAATTAATTACACATACAGCAGTTCATTCAGTTTCTTGAACTTACCTGATGGTACTACTGTAAGTGGATGCACAATTGTAGTTGATGCCGAGAATGGTTCAATTGGTCTTGATCTTAACTTCTCAGATAAGAACATGACTTACACAACTCTTGGTATGGTAAACATAAGAAATTCTTATGTATTAAAAGCAAAAAAATAGTGAGGAGGTAAAAGCTAAATGAAACTTAACAGAAAAATAATGATATCAGCGTTATCTGTAGTACTTCTTATGGCACTTGCTGTAACTGCTCTTACTTTCTCTCTTGCAGATGACCCAACAAATGATGAGGTTTTACAGGATGTTGTGATTGCACAGCAGCCAAGTTCTACAACTAACATTGATTACATTATTCAGAATTCTTATGATGAGGATGAAGTTGATGATGTTGATAAACCGATTGCAGACACTGCGTATTATCGTATTGTAGAAATCGGTTCAGGTGCTTCTTCACCTAGCTTTCAGGCTATGATAGCTGATGGAAGCTTTAAGGATTTTGTTATTGATGGTAACAGAACTATTGAAGATACTATGAAGTCTGGCGATCTTGTTTCTTACAATTATTTCCAGGCATCTAAGGTTACTGATGATAACGAAGCTGCTCTTGCAACTATTGCTGCAGCTGATTTCATCTACGTAAGTCAGGATTCAGCAAGTCCTTATATTGCTGGCAATGATTTTGGAGAGTCTTTATATAACCTTCTCCATTCATATGCGATTGGTAGCTACAAGCCTTTAGTTATTGATAGCCCAGAGGCTTCTTCGCCATCGATTGGTGGTACAGAGGAAACAATGACAATGGCATCGTTGGCTACAGATTACTTCGGTGCGTCAGGTATTTACTATTCTACTTATGAGTGGAATGCATCATGGTCACTTGATTACTTCTTAGCAGGTGCTATTGGTTCTGATTCTATGTATATTCCAATTATTGGTAGAGACAGACAGTCTTACTGGACAGAGGTAACTGCAGGTGAGAACAAGGCAAAGATGGCTAAGTTCCTTGTAGTAAGTGACAGCGGAAATGTTATGAATTATTCAGGTTCCCTTGGCTATCGTATGTTCAATGAGGCTCTTACTGCTAATACTAGTATTTATACTGATGCCGATGGAGCAGTGATTCCTAACGTATATTATTGTGACGGTTTGCTTGAGACAGCAGCATACAACCAGAGATATGTAGTTCCTGATTGTATACAGGTAGAAGAGGTAGCTCTTGCAAGTCTTGAAACAAGCCAGATTAACTTTGATGATTATGATATGATCATAATCGAGGCAGAGTGTGGACCATTATCTATATCAGTAGACCTTTACAAGAAATTTGTAGCTGCTATGTATGCTAATGTTCACATTACATATGATGGTGCTTTAGCAACTAATACAGCAGGTGGTGCTGGTTCATCAGATGCAGAAGACACTTTCAATGATACAAACTATAAAGAACTCTTCTATATGGTTGCTACAGCAAACGGAATTGCAAGATATCAGAATGTTATGATAACTGATGCAACAGAGTTTGGTATTATCGCAACAAGTAAGAGTGCTTCAACATGTAAGATAATTGCTGACTTAATTAACAACTCTTCATATAGAGGAATTGGTGGTCCTGGATCAACATCTACTATGTTTACAGTACTTGAGATTCAGCCATGTTATCCAATAGACACTGCTATTGCAGAGGCTAATGGAAGCTACTACACAATTCCATATGATGTAATTAATGGTCAGACAAGAGAGCAGCTTGGTATGCAGATAGACGAGAATGGTAACACTGTCGTAGACGAAAACGTGGTAGAGTACTATGCTTGGGAATTATCTGAGGCTAAGATTGCAGATGCTCTCGGAATGAGTGCAAGTCAGGTTAAGGTTGTACACATGTCATCAGAGGAGTTGGCTACTAACAAGGATGTAATCCTTGGTAACTACGATATGGTTTATATCGGTGGTAATAGAACTGCCTTAAAGGATGCAACACAGTGGAACAGCTTAAAGGCTTTACACAATGACTTTAGATACACTGATGCTAACGGAATTGAGAAGCTTCCTATTTACACTATGTATACACATACAGGTGATATGGTTAAGAACCTCTTATCCGTAGAAGAAGGTCCTGTTCAGTCAGGTTCACCTATTAACGCAGCACCAGGCAAAACATCAGGAAACACATTCGTAACATTAAATGGTAATGATATTACTTATGATGATGTTGTAGATTTGAAGAAGTTTGTTGATGCAGGAATGCCTGTAGTTATCAGTGATGACGTTGCTAACGTATATGTACCTTTCATACAGGATGCTGAGAAGAATGGTACTAATCCATATTATCAGAATTCAATTGACCCAGATTCTCATATGTGTGATTTCCTTGACTACTGTGTAGGACAGGATTCAGTTCTTTGGGGATTTGATGTTAAGAATACAGAACTTGTTGACAATGACGGTGGAAGACTTGGAAGTACTATGACAGGTTATGTTGAAGTATTTGCAGGAGATTCTAAGGCAGAGTTCAACAGTGCGTATACAGATGGAAATAAACGACTTAAACTTGCTGTGACAAATATGCCAGCTCCATATAATGTTTATGATCCATCATCAAGAACTAAGTATGTTGGTGATGCAATAAACTTAAATTATGAGCTTGATATCATAGGTTTAGAGAGTGGATACACAATTTATATGTATCTTGACAGTGATAAGAATAGTATATTTGATGCAGATGAAAAGGTTGGAACTTATACTGATGTTGAGTCTCTTACATTAGCATTACAAAATGTTGCTCAGTATGGTGAAGATTATTCAGGTCCTGTTTATTGGAAACTCGAGGTTGTAGATAATGCAACAGGAGCCAAGTCTTCAACTCAGCAGCTTGCTTACGTAGAACCAGCTAATAAAGAGAATGCAGATAAAACACCAGTAAATGTTTTACAGATATTACCAGACGAATCTATTCAGGGTGCTTATGGTGCTAACAGCTGGGTTTCATTAATCTTCTGTACTGAGTGTCAGAGAGCTATTGAAATTCTTGACCGCAATCCAGGTTACGAGGGTGGTTACCTTTATGATAACAACTACGGTAACTTGTATGATGGTAAGATTGGTGATAATCAATTAGATGCCAATGGATATTACAATGGTATTTATACAGGTAGACATCAGCATACATTTGGTGTTGTAAAATATGATAGTGAGTCAACAGTAGACGACTGGTATTATAACTTTGCTGATGATGTATCAGATATGTATGACTTTAGCATTGACATTATGACTTCAAGAGAGTTTGAGGCTGCTGATGCGAAGGTTAGAGCAGATTTTGCTACATTCTTAGCTACATATTATCCTGGAGTAGATACTGCTACAATAGATCCAACAGTTTTAGAGACTGACCTTCAGGCTTATCTTGCTCCTGCTCAGGCTGCATATGATGCATATGTAACTTTGGATGATGTGTTAGCAGAGAAGTATGATGGTAAGGCATATGGAGATTTAACTCCAGCAGAAAGAACAGTTCTTCAGGCAGGATTAACAACTGCGAACGGTGAGCTTGCATTAGCAGAGGCTAAGCTTTTAGATCTCTTAATAGAGATTAAGGATGCTTCAGGAAACGCTGCTATTACTACAGCTCTTAATAATATTTACAATTCACGTCAGTATGCTGACTATGTAATATCATTTAGAGAGGTTCAGAATCTTAGTGCTGATTGGCATTATACTGAGTATAAGACTTTATATGAGGCTTATGCATTAGCATTAGATAAGAAGTTAGCTCTTAAGGATGATTATGATGCTAAGTTAAGATTAGCAAACTATGACAACTGGTTACTTGGATGCTATGACAGTGTTATTATCGGACCTGCAGAGTCTTTCTGTGGTGACGATATTAAGACAGATGGTGCTCTTGAGACTCTTAAGGGATATATGGATGGAGATGGACATATGCTTCTCTTCCATGATACTTTAACTAAGTACTCAGATGCAGGTTCACAGAAACTTACAGATACCCTTATGTATGCATATGGTATGGATAAGAACCACGCTGTGCTTGATACAGCATTAGCAACAGGTTCACAGACAGTGACATCAACAGTTCAGACTCCAAGATGGCAGAATAATCAGGGTAGATCACTTACACTTTACGTAGGTGATAATGCTTACGGTACTCAGTACAATAACTTAAACTTCTCTAACGCATATGATGAGGTTACGTTTACATGTAAGATAAATGACCAGAATAGTGGTAAGGTTTCAGACGGTAAGGATACTGATGGAGCATCAGCTTCAGTTGAAGTTAAGTTCACATTTAACATCACTAATGCAGATGGTACTCCATACAGTGGTAATTTCAGAGTTGTGTTTGCTGATGATACTAAGGAATATGCTGGTGTAGCAGAGAATGGTGTTGCAACAGTTTATATACCTAACTATACAACAGCAGAGGTTACTTCGACTTATACAGCTGATGATGCATGGTTCTTACCATACACATTTGCTAAGGATGAGGATGGTAACGTTGCTTATGCTAGCCCAGAGTACAAGTTGCCAGAGTTATCATATAGAGGTAAGACTGATAATAGCAGATACTTCACATGGAAGGCAGATATGACTCAGGTTTACGCAAAGCTTTCTCAGGCGTCAGCAAGATACTATTCACCAATGTATGCTTACACAGACAGCTTAAATCTTGGTCACAACGACAACGAGCCTTATTCACCATATAAGTATGCAACAGTTGAATGGCATGCATGTACTCAGAACGGTTATGCAGCTTCTGTTACAGCTTTAGGTTCTAACAAGGCAAGTAAGACTAATGATGGTTTAGTTACATTATTCCCATTCACACTTAGTGATGAGCTTAATATAGCACCAACTCATGCACAGGCTTACGCGCTTGACGTTGAGAACGAGGACTTATCAGTTTGGTATACAATTGCAGGTGGTAATAACAATAAGGCAGCATCAGAGATGCAGGGTGCTACACCTCATGACGGTACAGATAACTACTTTATCTACAGTCTTGGTAATTTGAACTACTGTGGTGCTGGACATACAAAGGTAACTGGTCAGAATAAGGATAATAACGATGAGAGAATGCTCTACATCAATATCATCTGTAACTCAGTTACAATGCAGCCTAAGTCTGATATTAAGGTATATGACTATACATCAACTGATGAGGATAAGACTAATGAGATTGTTAAAGACAAACCTACATCAGATTATGATTATATAATCAAGCTTGATGAGGATGTAGTTCGTCCAGACTTCTCGTTCGAGTATGACCTTGCTAAGGGTAAGACTCTTAGAGATATTAAGATTTACTATAACCTTGATGATTTAAATAGCTTTAATGCAGACAATGATAAGTTAATTAAGCAGTTTACTTCAGCAACTGCTAAGGAAGGTGAACTTATTTATGTACCAGAGAGCTTAGAGTCTGGAGCAGATTTTGAGAACCTTCTCATTGATCCAAGCTACTTAACTGATGGTAAGTATGTTGATATAGTAATTGCCTTGACTGATACAGAAGGTAAGACAACATACAAGGTAATCAGAGTACAGTACAAGGATAAGTTATTTAACTTAACTTAAAAATTAATCAAGATTTTATGGAGCGAAGATTTGTCTTCGCTCCTTTTTTTGTTATAATAAACCTGTTAATGTTTATAATTTATTTTAATATTTAATTTTAATTAGAAGGGAATACTTATGGATAAGAGATTTAATAAATTAGAAAAGGTTATAGCAGATAATAGTTTGGATGGAGTTATTTTAACAGATGGATATAATATTCATTATATTTCCGGATATAAAGGCCATACAGGCTGTATGCTAGTAATTAAGGATAATAAATATATTCTAACAGATTCAAGATACACAGAACAGGTTAGCATAGAGGCACCTGATTTTATTTGTGTTGATGTTGGACTTGAAGGTTATTCAAAGACTATATTAAGGCTTATAAAGGAGTTATCCTGTCAAGAGAGGATAAGTATTGGTTTTGAGAACGAAGAGATTTCATATAAGCAGTATAAGGCATTTGAAGAGTCCTTAGGAGAGGTTGCTTCTTTAGTATGTTTAGATAATAAGGTTAATGCTCTTAGGATGGTTAAGGATAGTTATGAGATTGAATGTATAGCTAAGGCGGAAAGTATAGGAGATGAGGCATTTAATCATATTATTGAGTTTATTGAAGCTGGTATGACAGAAAAGCAGGTTGCCTTGGAACTGGAGTATGCTATGAAGAGTTTAGGTGCTTCCGGTCTTAGTTTTGATACAATTGCAGCCTCAGGTCCTAATTCCTCCCTGCCTCATGCCCAGCCTTCTGACAGAGTTTTGCAGGATGGAGATTTTCTCACCTTAGATTTTGGATGTATATATGATGGATATTGTTCAGATATGACTAGAACAGTTTATATAGGAGAAGAGCCAAACAAGAAGCAATATGATGTCTATGCTACAGTTTTAAAGGCTCAGAGAGAGGCTCTCAAACTGGTTAAGCCTGGAGCAAGGTGTTCAGATATAGATGCCTGCGCAAGAAATATTATTGCTGAAGCCGGATATGGAGATTATTTTGGTCATGGTCTTGGTCATAGTGTTGGTTTATATATCCATGAGGAACCTAGATGTTCAAGAAAGTGTGATACTATACTTGAAGTTGGTATGACCATGACTATCGAGCCTGGAATATATTTACCCGGGGAATTTGGTGTTAGGATAGAAGACCTTGTAGTTGTAACAGAGGATGGATATAGGAATCTTGCTTTCTCTGAGAAAAATCTATTTTTACTGGCATAGTAATCAACATTTTATTAACAGTGAGTTGTGTACAAAAAAAAGAACCGTCGATGTGTGTCGACGGTTCTTTTTTTATCAACATGGATATGTTGATTGTATGTGGATATTAAACTCTTGAAAGATATTCGCCAGTTCTAGTATCAATCTTAATTGTATCGCCTTGGTTAACGAATAATGGAACGTTGAGAGTAGCACCAGTTTCAACTGTACATGGCTTAGTAGCACCAGTAGCAGTATCACCCTTAACACCTGGCTCACACTCTGTAATGAGAAGCTCTACAAATAAAGGTGGCTCTACAGCGAATACTACACCGTTGTGTGAAGCAATCTTACACATCTCGTTTTCTTTAACGAACTTGAGTGCATCGCCGATAACTTCCTGATTAAGTGCAATCTGCTCATATGACTCCATATCCATGAAGTTGTATAAGTCACCATCTGAATATAAGTACTGCATTTCCTTTCTGTCGATGTGTGCCTTAGGACACTTCTCTGTTGGACGGAAAGTCTTCTCAACAACACCACCACTCTTTATATTCTTAAGCTTTGTTCTAACGAACGCAGCACCTTTACCTGGCTTAACGTGCTGAAACTCGATGATCTGATAAACATTACCTTCTAATTCGATAGTAACGCCATTTCTAAAATCGCCTGCTGATATCATAATTATCCTCCTTAAAATCGCATATACCTAATTTTAATATATATGATAGTTTTTTTCAACTATTTTTTCCTTATATATCTTTGTCATATTTCTATATTTACAGCATATATATAAATTAGGGGTGAAATTGTGAGAAAAAGTATTACTAAAATGTTATCACCGGGTATCAGATGTTTAATTAATAAATTTAATATAGATTTTACTGATTTATTGGAGATTAGGCTTAGAATTAATGAGCCTTTGATTTTGGTGTTTTCTCATGGTGACTATTTTATTCACGAATCACGTGGTCTTGTTGAAAAAAAAGCAGGTGTTTATCTAGTAACACAGTCGGATATAAAATCTACTCTTGATTTTGTATCTGATTATTCTTTATATGCCTTTGAGGATGAAGTGAGGCAGGGATTTATTACTGTAAGGGGTGGACACCGTGTTGGATTGGCAGGACAGGTGGTTTTAGACAGAGGGAGAATAAAGAGCGTGAAGCATATATCGTTTATTAATATTAGAATTTCCCATCAGGTTATAGGATGTGGAAATGAGGTTTTACCATATATAATAAGTAATGGAAGATTGTTACATACACTTATAATATCTCCGCCAGGATGTGGTAAGACAACTTTGCTTAGAGATGTGGTAAGACTTATTTCAGATGGTAATAGTTACTCAAAGGGTATGAATGTGGGGGTGGTAGATGAAAGATCCGAGATTGGTGCCTGTCATATGGGTATTCCTCAAAATGATGTGGGAATGCGAACAGATATTTTAGACTGTTGCCCAAAGGCATCTGGAATGCTTATGCTGCTTCGTTCCATGAATCCAAGGGTTATTGCTGTGGATGAAATTGGTAGCAGGGAGGATATTGATGCAATTTCATATGTAATCAATGCGGGATGTAGTATTATAGCAACTGTTCATGGTGATTCCATTGATGACATAAGGACTAAGCCAATTTTAAGAAAACTGGTGGAAGAAAAGGTATTTCGGAGATATATTGTTCTAGGCCAAAGTAGAGGGATTGGCAGTGTAGAAAGTATTTTTGACGAAAGGGGTAATGAGTTATACATACACTCGTATTCTGTTGCAAATTAATAGGTTCATTGCTTATAGTTGTGGGATGTCTTTTTTTAGGGATTTATCTTAGCAGAATATATAGAAATAGACTTAATCAATTGCAAGATCTTGAACGTCTAATTAGTTTTTTGCAGGGGGAGATTAAATACAAGCATTCTGTTCTTTCTGAAGCTTTTTTGCATGCTTCAGAAAGATGTAGGATGCCTTTTAAAATATGGTTATATGAGCTTTCAGAGGCTTTACAAAATAATAATCAGGAAAACACATTTATAGAGATTTGGGAAAGCTCCATGTCATATTTGAAGGAAAATTCTTCGCTTAATGATAGTGATTTTGGGGAGCTTAGGTCTGTTGGACAAGCTCTTATTGATATGGATATAGAAAGTCAGGACAAGGCTCTTTGTTATGAGAAGGAATTAATACATTCCAGGGTTAATGAGTTGAGTAAGGCTATAGCAGATAAAATTAAGATTTCTATAGTGTTAAGTACGTTATGTGGAATTCTTATAGTGGTTATCCTTTTATAGAGGTGTGTATATATGACTATATCGTTAATTTTCAAAATTGGAGCAGTGGGAATAATTGTTTCTTTACTTAATCAGATTTTGAAACATTCAGGAAGAGATGACCAGGCGTATCTTGTAAGTCTGGCAGGACTTTTGATTGTTTTATCCTGGATAGTTCCGTATGTGTATCAACTTTTTTCAGATATTAGCAGACTTTTTGAGTTTTAGGAGGTCATATGGATGTAGGTGTAATCATGGCACTTTTAGTGGTTGCCGTTATGCTGGCACTTAGTCTTAAGAGCCGTTCACCTGAGATAAGCAGTCTGGTAAGTGTTGCAATATGTATAGTGGTTATTGGACTATGTATTACTCGAATTTCTGCCATTATAGATTTGGTGCATCGTCTTACTGAATATATATCCATTGATTCTACTTATATCATGATTTTACTTAAGCTTATAGGCATTGCATACCTTTGCGAGTTTGCCTGTGGAATAAGCAAGGATGCAGGTTACAGTGCCATAGCATCACAGATAGAGCTTTTAGGTAAATTGACTATGTTGATGGTTTCTGTTCCTGTGTTGTTAAAGGTTATTGAATCAATTATGGAGATGAGCTTTTAAAAATGTATAGATATATTATTATGTGTAGCTTTATATTTTTCGGGTCACCGTATATATATAATAATGATAAGTATGATATGAACCTTTATACAGGGGTGAGCTATGAGGAGGAAAGTGAGGAGGAGATATACGAGGATATTTATAAGGAACTTGACATAGAGGAAATAGAGAAGGAGTTAAATGCTAAGGATATAGATATAGGTATGGATTTTTCTCAAGTTGTTAGAGAAATTTCCCAGGGGAATATAGAAAATGTTATACAGGTATTTAAAAAGAGTGCAGGCAATATACTCACAGGTGAATTGAGTGAGAATAGGAAACTTATGATTCAACTGATTTCTATAGTGTTGCTGGGCTCTATTTTTATGCATATATCAGGTTCCTTTGGAAATGGATTTATAGGGGAGAATGGATTTTATGTTACATATTTGATAATTACTTCTATCTTGCTTGTGTCTTTTAGTATTGCCCTTGATGTGGTCAGCAGTGCCCTTGAAGTGATTTTAACATTGATTAGGGTTATTGTTCCTGTATATGCAGTAGCAATGAATTTTGTAGGTCACAGCTCAGTATCCATGAGTATGTACAATCTTATAATGTTAGGTGTCTGGGTTGTACAAGCTGTTATTTTAAAATTCATAGTGCCTATGATTAAGTTTTATGTCACATTGTCTTTTGTAAATAATCTAAATAAAGAAGAAAATTTCTCCAAGCTTTGCCAGCTGATAAAGAGTGCTGTGTCTTGGCTTTTAAAGACCATAGTTATATTTGTGGTGGGATTGAATATTATAAAAAGTCTTATTGACCCTCAAATTGATGCCCTTGGCAGAAATACAGTCAACAAGGTTATTTCTTCTTTTCCCGGTGGAGGCATGATGTCTGTGCTTACAGGAACCTTTCTTGGGGCAGGTATGATTATAAAAAATAGTATTGGTATTGCGGGAATAATTATACTTGGGTTGGTGGTTTTGTTTCCTGTGTTAAAAACTTTTCTAATTATGCTTACTGTTAAGCTTGTTGCAGCAATGGTTCAGCCTGTGGCTGAAAAACGTTACGTAACGGGCATTGAGACCCTGTCTCAGGGAATTGGTCTTTTGCTGCAGGCACTAGGGAGTTCTGTGGTTTTGTTTGTGCTCACTTTAGCTATTATGGCATTTGCCAGTAATGGAGGGGGATAGGAGAGTGTTATGTTATTTGGATGGATGAAGAATATTATTATTTATTTGATTTTATCAGGTATAGTTATTAATATTTCACCAGGAAATAATTATAAAAAATATATAAATTTTTTGTCTGGGCTTATTGTAATAGTTATCTTAGCAGAGCCTCTTACATATATTTTTAACCTTAGTGTGGGGGATATAGATTCTATATATAATGAGGCTGGACTATTTGTGGAAGAAAGTTATGGGGAAGGAAATTTTGATAACAGTGGGGAGGATTATTATAGTCTCAGTTTAAATGAGTCTATTTTGAGTTATCTAGAGGGTCTTGGCTATGATGTGGAGGAAGTGTCAGTTATTACGGATAAGGACAATAATATTACTGAATGTATAATTATAACAGGAGAGAAGGCGGATTTATGTCTAGAAATAAAAAATATTATTTCAGAAGTCTATAATGTTGAGGTTAATAGTATATATATAGTAAGACGGTGAATTATGGGGATTGAATTTAAGAAAAATGACAAGCTGACTAAGATAGTTACGGCTATTTTAGTTGGTGTACTACTACTGATTATATTTATTCCGATTAACAATGAAGAAAAAGCAGTGACTTCGAATACTTCAAATGAGGTTAATTCCTCATGGGATTATGAGTCCTACTCAGATTACTATGAAACTCGTCTGAAGGAAATATTGGAGGAGTCTTATGGGGCTGGAACAATGAATGTTATGGTCAGAGTTTCGGAATATAGTGAGGGAGATACTACATATATATCTTATGATGAGAAAAATGAGGTTACCGTAGATGGGGTTTTAATTGTTGCAGATGTAAATAGTGAGCAGGCGGTGTCTGATATTACATTTGCAGTATGTGCATTATTTGATTTGCCGGCTCACAAGGTGGCGGTAATGATTAAAAATTAGGAGGATTTTTATTTAGTATGAAGAAAATAATTAAAAAGAATCAGGTGATAATCGCAGCTCTTGCATTGCTTTTAGGTGTTGCCGGGTATATTAATTTTTCAGGAAATACTATTGATCTTGCTAAAGGAAATGAAGAAGGTATAGAGGGTGAATACACAGAAGTTGCTTTTGTAGAAACAGACATTGAGGAAACAGCAGGAGAGGTTACCTTGCAGGATATAGAGGACGAGGAAAATATTGAACTTAATTCCGATGAAGAAAACATAGGAGAAGCTGTATATACCTCTGCGGATACAGCTCCTGCTACATTAATAAATATGAAATTAAACAGAGAACAGGTAAGGTCTAAATCAAAGGAGTATTATTTGGAAATTATCAATGGAGATAATATGGATGAAATGTCTGTGCAATCAGCTACAGATGCGTATATTAAGATGACAGAGGATATGGAGAAGGAATCTGAGGCCGAAACCTTGCTTGCAGCAAAGGGTTTTTCTAATTCCATAGTTTCTATTGGTGATGGCACTGTTGACGTTGTAATAGGAAAGAGTGATATTACTGATGTTGAGAAAGCTCAGATAGAAGATATTGTGGTTAGAAAAACTGGTTGCAATGTTGAAGATATCATTATAACAACCGTTAATGAATAATACTTAATTTGTTGCATTATCATAAAGAATTGGGTATAATTATTTTAGTATTTTTTATGATAAGGAGGCATTTTCAGTGGAAGAAAGATTAAATGAACAAACTACAATTGGTAACATAAGTATAGCTGATGATGTTGTGGCTTCCATCGCTGGGATCGCTGCAATAGAGGTAAAAGGTGTTTCGAAGTTAACAGGTAACATATCTAAGGAGTTAGTTAGCAAGTTAGGTAAGAAGAATCTTGCTAACGGTGTTAAGGTTGATATCGATAAGGGTGCTGTTAAGGTATATATTTCTGTTGAGGTTGAATACGGCAATAGCATCAAGAAGGTTTCAGAAGAGATTCAGGCTAAGGTTAAGCAGTCTGTAGAGAATATGACAGGTCTTACAGTTAAGGTTGTAAATGTTGTTGTATCAGGCATTAAATTAGAGAAAAATTAATCGGAAAGCAGGTTTAGTGATGACTAGAAGAGCTCTTAGAGAAAGTATTTTTCGTATTTTATTCAGAGTAGAATTTAACAGCATAGATGAGATGAAAGAGCAGATTGATTTTTCAATTGATACTATAGAAGGTATTGAAGCTTCTGATGAAGAGTATATTATCCATAAGACTAATAAAATTATTGGTCTTATGGATGATATTGATAAGATTATTGAAAGTATTTCAGATGGATGGAAGATTGAAAGAATCGGCAAGGCTGAGCTTGCTATTTTGCGTCTTGCCATCTATGAGATGAAGTATGATGATGACGTACCTTTTAAGGTTGCAATTAATGAGGCTGTAGAGCTTGCCAAAATATACTGTAATGAAGATGCAAAAGGCTTCATTAACGGTTTATTGGCCAAAGTAGAAGAATAATCTATGAAAATTTTTAGTGTGGGACAGGTTAACAACTACATAAAGAATATTATAACCCAGGATTATATGCTTAAGAGCCTTACCATTAAGGGTGAGGTCTCTAATTGTAAGTATCATAGCCTGGGACACATTTATTTTTCGCTAAAAGATGAGACAGGTTCCTTGCCGGCAGTGATGTTTAAGGGTAATGTCAGCTCAGGCCTAGGCTTTACTCTTAAGGATGGTCAGTCTGTAATCGTATCTGGTAGCATTGGTGTATACGAGAGAGATGGAAGATATCAGCTTTATGCAAGTAAAGTAACTTTAGATGGTGCCGGTAAGCTTTTTGAGGAGTTTGAGCGATTAAAATACAAGCTTAATGAGGAAGGTTTGTTTGACTTTGATATTAAGAAGCCTATACCACAGTATCCTAAGAAGGTAGGAATCGTAACTGCTAAAACAGGAGCAGCTATTCAGGATATTATGAATATTGCAAGAAGACGAAACCCATATGTTCAGCTGGTGTTATATCCGGCAAAGGTTCAGGGTGAAGGCGCGTCTGATACAATTGTTAAGGGTATTAAAGTATTAGATTCTATGGATGTTGACACCATTATCATAGGCAGAGGTGGTGGTTCCATGGAGGATTTATGGGCTTTTAATGAGGAAAATGTTGTCCGTGCCATATACGAGGCTAAGACTCCTATTATTTCGGGAACCGGACATGAGGTAGATATTACCTTAGCTGACTATGCAGCAGATTTAAGGGCACCAACCCCTTCTGCAGCGTGTGAGCTGGCTATACCAGATATAATGACAACTATAAATACTCTTAATAGTATTAATAATTCTTTGTATATTAGTAT
Source organism: Lachnospiraceae bacterium (assembly GCA_015057525.1). Taxonomy (GTDB): domain Bacteria; phylum Bacillota; class Clostridia; order Lachnospirales; family Lachnospiraceae; genus Coprococcus_C. The sequence continues at coordinate 371,246 of SVEE01000001.1, forward strand.
GTCAAATAAGCTGTCATTCGCAAGGATTAGACTGGATAATTTTGAAACTAAGCTTAGTATGCTTAACCCGGTTTATAAGCTTGAACAGCAGAACCAATATCTTGCGGAACTGTTTGATAGAATGAAGCTTGCTATGAATAAAAAATATCAGGACAGTTATCACCGACTGGAGCTTTTGGCAACAAAGCTTGACGGACTTTCTCCAACAGCCAAATTAGTTAAAGGCTTTGGTTATATTGAGTCAGGTGGTAAGCCGGTAACAGATGCCAAGTCATGTAATGTTGGTGACAAGATTAGCATTACTGTACACGATGGTACAATCAATGCAAGAGTGGAAGAGGTAACAACATGAGTGAAATTAACAAGGATAATTTAGTTATAGAGGAGGCATTTGCACGCCTCACAGAGATAACATCCATGATGGAAAAATCAGATATTGGTTTGAAGGAATCCTTAGATTTATATTCAGAGGGAGTTAAGCTAGTTTCCCTTTGTAAGGAAAATCTTGAAGGTGTTGAAAAGGAGATACAGATTCTAAATGAAGTATAGCACTGAAGACATAGAACAAATTATATATCCATATCTTCCTAGTGAGGAGGGTTATGCTAAGGACGTAATTGTAGCCATGAATTATGCATTTAGGGCAGGCGGAAAAAGACTTAGACCTATGATGATGAAGCTTTGCTATGATTTGTTCGCAGAGAATAAGGATGACGTGAGCTTAATCGGTCCATTTATGGCCGCAATAGAGATGATTCATACATATTCTCTCATTCATGATGACCTTCCGGCATTAGACAATGATGTGCTTAGACGTGGACTTCCAACAGTTCATGTTAAATTTGGTGAAGACATAGCCATTTTAGCAGGAGATGGTTTGCTTAATTATGCCTATGAAACAGCTGCAAAGACATTTATGGTTTCACCAGGAGATGTAAGAGTTGAGAAGGCATTTTCTTTGCTTACAGCTAAACCGGGAATATATGGTATGATTGGTGGTCAAACGCTTGATGTTGTTATGTCAGGTAGTAAAATAGATGACAATCAGCTTGAATATATTTACTTAAATAAAACAGCAGCCTTGATTGAGTGTTCTATGATGATAGGTGCAATTTTAGGTGGGGCAGATGATGCCACAGTAGAAAATATTGGTCAGGCAGCCAAAGCTGTTGGTATGGCATTTCAGGTTCAGGATGATGTTCTTGATATATTAGGTGATGAGGCTACACTTGGTAAGCCTGTACTTAGTGATGAAAAAAATGACAAATATACTTATGCAACAATTTATGGTATTGATAAAGCAAAAACATACGTAAATAATATGTCAGATAAGGCTAATAATATTATTAATGAAATTAGTTCAAAAAATAAAGAGTCTAAGGAAGCTCTTGTTAGTCTTATTAAGACATTAATTGACAGGGATAGATAATATGAGTGTATTAGATAAAATACAGCATGAAAACGATATAAAGAAAATCAACAAAAAGGATTACGACAAGCTAGCGTCTGAAATCCGTTCTTTTTTAGTTGATAAAGTTAGTGAAAAAGGTGGGCATTTGGCTTCAAATCTTGGCTCTGTTGAGCTTACTATGGCACTACATCTGTGCATGGATTTCCCAGAGGACAAGCTTATATTTGATGTTGGTCATCAGGCATATACACACAAGCTTTTAACAGGTAGAAGAGATGGCTTTGATTCCTTGAGACAGTATGGAGGAATGAGTGGTTTTCCTAAGACTAAGGAAAGTGACTGTGATTCCTTTAACACTGGACACAGCTCTACCAGTATTTCTGCTGCAATGGGTTTTGCCGTTGCCAGAGATTTGAAGAAAACAAATGAGAAGGTTGTGGCTGTTATTGGCGATGGCTCTTTGACTGGCGGAATGGCTTATGAGGCTATGAATAGTCTTGCACAGGCAAGAACAGGCTGTGTAATTATTCTTAATGATAATGAGATGTCCATAGACAAAAATGTAGGTGGATTGTCTAAATATTTAAATAATATTCGTGTGGGAGCAGCCTATAATGATTTAAAGGTTGGAGTGGAACATAGTCTTCTTGGTTCAAAAACAGGTGAAATTGTGGCCAGAACAATCAAGCGTTCCAAGGATTCCCTTAAACAGTTACTTGTTCCTGGAATGTTTTTTGAGGAACTTGGAATTACCTATGTAGGCCCTATAGATGGACATGACATAGAATCTATGGTTTCTACGTTCAATAAGGCATTTAGATTAAATAAACCTATTATTATTCATGTTAAGACAAAAAAGGGTAAGGGATACAGATACGCGGAGAAACATCCGGATTATTTTCACGGAATTTCTCCTTTTGATAAGGAAACAGGCAGAGAATTAACTAAGAAGACCACTAGCTCATATACAGATGTATTTTCAAAGCATTTGGTTACCTTGGGAGAAAAATACCCTAACATGACAGCCATAACTGCGGCTATGTCCATAGGAACTGGTTTGCATAGATTTAATGCTAAATATCCTGACAGAATGTTTGATGTGGGTATTGCAGAACAACATGCGGTTACTTTTGCAGCGGGAATGGCGGCATCAGGAATGATTCCTGTTGTAGCAATTTACTCATCCTTTTTACAGCGTGCTTATGATCAGTTATTGCACGACGTATGTTTACAAAACTTACATGTGGTTTTTGCCGTTGACAGGTCTGGTCTTGTGGGACAGGACGGTGAGACTCATCAGGGAATATATGATATATCATATCTGACACATTTACCAGGAATGACAGTAATGGCACCTAAGAATAGGTACGAGCTTGAGCAGATGATGGATTTTGCCATGGAGCATCAGGGGCCTATAGCAATAAAGTATCCAAGAGGAGATGCTTATAAGGGTCTTGATGAGTTCAATACTCCTATAGAGTACGGCAAAAGTGAATTTTTGTACAAGGGCAGCAAAGTGGCAATTCTTGCTTGTGGAAATATGGTTGAAGAAGCAGATGTTCTTCACGAAATGCTTGGTAAAGATGGTATTTCACCTACTTTGGTAAATGTTAGATTTTTGTCATCTGTTGATTGTGATATGATGAGCTATGTTGTTGATAATCATGATATTGTGGTTACCATGGAAGAAAATATTTCCCAAGGTGGTTATGGAGAGAAGATAGCTGCATACATGACAGATGAAGCCATGGATAAAAAAATAAAGCACATTAATGTTTCTATTAAGACAGGTGCTGTTGAGCAGGGAAATATTAAAATTTTAAGAAGTGAGCTTGGCTTGGATGCTGAGAGTATATATAAACAGATAAGAACGGAGTTATAGTTTAAAATGCAGGAGAAGATAAAAAAAGAAAGACTGGATGTTCTTCTTGTAGACAGAGGTTTTGCCACATCAAGGGAGAAGGCAAAAGCGATTATTATGTCTGGAATTGTCTATGTGGATGGCAACAAGGAGGATAAGGCAGGCACTACATTTCCAACAACTGTTAATATAGAAGTCAAGGGTAGTACCTTAAAGTATGTGAGCAGAGGTGGTCTTAAGCTTGAGAAAGCTATGAATGAGTTTAATCTTTCTCTTGATGGTTTTTGTTGTATGGATGTAGGCTCATCTACGGGTGGATTTACAGACTGTATGCTACAAAATGGTGCTGTTAAGGTGTATTCGGTTGATGTGGGTCATGGACAGCTTGACTGGAAACTTAGAAATGATGATAGAGTTGTTGTGATGGAGAAGACTAATATTAGATATGTTACTCCAGAGCATATAGACGATGTCTTAGATTTCGCATCCATAGATGTTTCTTTTATATCTCTTACAAAGGTGCTCCTTCCTGTAAGAGAGCTTCTGTCTGATAAAGGCAGAATTGTGTGTTTAATTAAGCCGCAGTTTGAAGCAGGAAGAGAAAAGGTAGGTAAGAAGGGTGTTGTTCGTGACAAAAAGGTTCACGAGGAAGTAATTGAGATGGTTAAAAACTATGCAGAGTCCATTGGATTACATCCTATAATGCTATCATTTTCACCAGTTAAGGGACCGGAAGGAAATATAGAATATTTGCTTTATTTAACAAAGGATAAATCCCAGGTAGAGGAACTGGGTGGAACATCACCTATAGATATACATGAGGTTGTGGAGGCCTCACATGTTACTCTTGATAAGTAAAGAATAGGAAGAGGCATATGAATAAATTTCTTATACTTGCTAATACTGAAAAGGATATTGACTTAAAGCTTAGCAATAAAATTTCAGAGTATTTGTCTGGCTTTGGAGCAGATGTACGCATAATAAGCGACATGCTTAAAGAGCAGGATGAGAATATTATTAAGGCTGAATATATGGAAGGTGTGCAGGCAGCTATCGTTTTAGGCGGCGATGGAACCATGCTTCGTGCAGCGCACTGGATTGGCTCTTATGAGGTACCTCTTATGGGGGTTAATCTTGGAACAATGGGATTTTTGACCGAGGTTGAGGAATCCAATGTATATACAGCTTTAGATAGACTTTTGAATGATGATTTTAAAATCGAAAATAGAATGATGATTGAGGGAAGAGTTAAGGACAAGGTTTATCATTCTCTCAATGATATAGTTATAACAAGAGCTGGCTTTTCTCGAATAATTGGTCTTAATGTATATGTTAATGGGCAGTTGCTTGATACATACGAGGCGGATGGTGTTATTGTTGCTACACCTACAGGCTCAACAGGTTACAATTTATCAGCAGGAGGACCTATTGTCAGCCCTAAGTCTAAAGTTATTGTTGTTACACCTATTTCCCCACATTCTCTTACAACCAAGAGTGTGGTTTTCGACAGTAATGATAATATTCGTATAGAAATTGTAAAAAAGAGAAAAACTCAGGAAACAGAGGCTATTGTGTCCTTTGATGGTGGAAGCAATATGGAACTTTCAGCAGGTGATAATGTTTACGCCAATATTTCATCTAAAGAAATCAGCCTCATAAAAATGTATGATGTAAATTTTTACAGTGTACTTCGTGAAAAAATCGGAGGGTGAGTTATTTGAAAAAGGAAAGACAAAACGCTATCATACAAATTATTACAAATAACAATGTTGAAACTCAGGAGGATTTACAGGCCTTACTTAAGGAAAAAGGGTTTGATGTAACACAGGCAACTATCTCTAGAGATATGAGAGAGTTGAAGGTTACTAAGATATCTTATGATGGTAACAAGCATAAATATTCTGCTAATCCTGTGATTGATTCCGGTACAAAAGCATCCTATAAGCATGTTCTTGGCAATTGTGTATTGTCTATTGATCATGCTCAAAATATCATAGTTATTAAAACTGTTTCAGGTATGGCTATGGCCGTTGGTGCAGCTATTGATCATATGGATATAAGTGGAATAATGGGATGTATTGCCGGTGATGACACTATTTTTCTTGCAATAAGGGACAGTAAAATGGCCGAGGATATTATTGGAGATATAAAAAAATGTTATTAAATATGCATATTAAAAATATTGCTCTTATTGATGATATTGATGTGAGTTTTAATGAAGGTCTCAATATTTTAACAGGAGAGACTGGAGCTGGTAAATCAATAATCATTGGTTCTCTTGGAATATGCCTAGGTGGTAAGTTTCAAAAAGAGCTTTTAAGAGATGAAGAAAAAGATGGTCTTGTTGAGCTTTTGTTTTCTGTTGATAACGACAGGATTAAGAATATGCTCTTAAGCATTGATGTGGATCCTGGTGAGGAGGATGAGATTCTCATATCCAGAAGACTTAATCAGGCAGGAAAGACCATTAATCGTATAAATGATAATACTGTCACTGTGGGTAAGCTGAAGGAGGTAGCAGGAATACTTATTGACCTCCATGCTCAGCATGAACAGCAAACACTGCTTAAGAAGGATAAACATCTTGTTATTCTTGATAGATTCGGTGGAAAAAATATTGAAGAATTAAAATCACAGGTTAATGTCTGTTATAAAGAGTATATTCAAATAAAGGATAAGCTTGAAAAAGATTCTATAGATGAGGCTGAGAAGAATAAGCAGATGGATTTCTTAAAGTATCAGATTAATGAGATTAAGTCAGCTAATCTTATATCTGGTGAGGATGAAGAACTTGAAATTGCGTATAGAAAGGCTGTTAATTCTAAGGATATTTTATCTACAGCAGACGGAATTTACCAAAGTACAGGATATGAAGTTGGTGGAACAGGAGATGCTGTAGGAAGAGCTTTACAACAGCTTGGAAGATTAATAGATTTGGATCCTGATTTAGTTAATTTACATGAAACCTTGGGAGATATAGATGGAATGCTTAATGATTTTAACAGAGAGCTAAGTGCCTATATGAAATCTCTTGAGTTTGATGGTCAGGAATTTGCTGCTTTAGAGCAACGTTTAGATTTGATTAACTCTTTAAAGGCTAAATATGGCAATTCTATAGAAACAATAATGAATACCTGTGATGAATATGAGAAAGAATATAATAAGCTTCTTTCTTACGAGGAATACATAGATTCATTAAATATAGAGTTGAATAATAAAGGTAAGATTTTGACTGAATTAAGTGATAAGCTTACTAAGGCAAGAATGGAAGCAGGAAATAAACTGTCTGAATTAATAAAGGCTTCACTTCAAGAACTTAATTTTCTTACAGTTGAATTTGATATGAAATTTGAAAAATTAGATCACTTTACTGCCAACGGTATGGATGATGCTTGTTTCATGATTTCTACAAATGTAGGAGAGCCTATGCGACCTCTTTATGAAGTTGCATCTGGTGGTGAATTATCGAGAGTGATGCTTGCCATTAAGTCCTGTCTTGCCTATGAGGATGATACACCAACCCTTGTTTTTGACGAAATTGATGTAGGAATAAGTGGAAGAACAGCTCAGAAAGTTGCAGAGAAGATGTCTCTAATTGGCAAGAGTCATCAGGTTATTTGTATTACTCATTTGCCACAGATTGCTGCTATGGCGGATTCACATTATTCTATAGAAAAAAATGTGGAAAATAGTAAAACAATAACCAATATAAGGATTCTTTCAAGAGAAGAACAAATTGGCGAGATTGCAAGACTTTTGGGTGGTGCAGAAATTACAGATGCAACAATTGTAAGTGCCACTGAAATGAAAGGATTGGCAGATAAAGCAAAATTATACTGATTATAAAATTATATATTTTAAATACTAAGAGTACATGGAGAATGTACTCTTTTTATTTTGAAATATATTAAGCGGAGGTAATGTTATGAGTAGAAAGTCGTACAGGGCTATATTATATACATTGCTTTCATTTATCAGTATTTTGCTTGTGTTTGCCTTGGTTTTATATAAGGAGGAAAGTAGTCAAGCAGGTAATTATACTTTTAGCATAGTTAGTGAGCTTGAAGGTGCTGATAGGGAGAAAGCCGTAATATATAGCGAGACCTTTGGAAGTAGTGAAGGAACTCAGCATTTGGTTATGCCGTCAGGTGAAACAATAGGGATATATGTTAAGGCAGACGGTATAATGGTGGTTGGTGTAGGTACGGTCACTGATAATATGGGAAATAATTGTTCACCCTGCTATGGTATTCTTCAAACAGGAGATTATATTGTGGGAATAAATGGACAAGAGGTAAAAGAGAAGAAAGCTTTAAGCTCCATTTTAAATTCCTGTGGGGGAGAAAGTGTAGATATTACTGTGATGAGGGATAACGAAGAAAAAACGTTATCAGTGACTCCGGTATTAGCTGATAAAGGAAACTATATGTTAGGTGTTTGGGTCAAGGATGACATATCTGGTATTGGAACGTTAACTTATATTGATGAAAATGGGTTTGGTGCCTTAGGCCATGGAATAAACGACAATGATACGGGAGAATTATTTCAAATTTATGATGGAGCAATATATAAGACTAGTCTTATAAATATTGTGAAAGCTGGATATAATCAGCCAGGACGTCTAGAGGGTATGATTGATTATTCTTCCGCTAATATTGTTGGTAGAGTAGAAGATAACAATTGTTATGGAATAAAAGGTTATATAACAAAAAAAGGAGCTAATAAGATTGTTGGTGATGAATGGATGCCAGTTGGGACAAAAAATGATGTGCATTTAGGAAGTGCCTATATACTTTCCTCAGTATCAGGACAGTCAGTATATTATGATGTAGAAATAACAGGCATAGATTTATCATCTTCGGCAGGTAACAAGGGAATTGAGCTTAAAATAACAGACGAGGATTTAATAAGTTTAACAAATGGTATTGTTCAAGGAATGAGCGGCACTCCAATCATACAAGATGGAAAACTTATAGGAGCAATAACCCATGTTTTTGTCAATGATGCTACAAAGGGGTATGGAATTTTTATTGAAGAAATGTTGGAATAAGATATGAAGGGACTGTCAATATACACTATTGATAGTCCTTTTTCATTTTTTTTAGCATAAATTTTATAAGTATCGACATTATTTTTATCGCAAAAAATGTTGGAAAATGCTGTCAATATTTACTGTCGCAACTTGCGTATTGTTATATATTGCTATGGCCAAAATGCGATTATATAATACAAAAGAACAAAGGCTTAAGCATGTATCGAATGAAGATATATTAAAATATCTGGAAGGAGGATAATATGAAAACAAAGGTGCTTATTGTTAAGCATGATATAAAAAGTATGGCAGAATTAAAAAATATATTGGGAAAGAGAAAGGATATGGAAGTGTGTGATACCATAAATGATGGACAGGCTGCTATAACTTCTATAAAGAAGCATAACCCCGATGTAGTAATTATTGATTTGTTGTTACCTAACCTTGATGGTATGGCAGTTATGGAAGAAATAAATTCCTGCACAAGCAGGGGATATAAATTTATTGTGAAGGCAAACAGTAGTCAGATAAAATTTATGGAAAATACATATAAGGGTATTATGGATAATATATTTATAAATATTATTGAAGATAGTATTCAGGATATTGATATTGTAGAAGAGATTATAAATACAAGCAGAAGTAAGTTGAAGGATATTTATATATATAAGAAAGATAATCAGGGTTTCTACAGTCAGAATGAATTAGAGGTTAAGGTCACCGAAATAATACATGAAATAGGTGTTCCAGCACATATAAAAGGATATCAGTATTTAAGAAGCTCAATTATGATGGCTGTAAATGATATGGATATTTTAAATTCAATTACTAAGCAGTTGTATCCATCTATAGCAAAGGAACATGATACTACACCATCAAGAGTAGAGCGAGCAATAAGACATGCTATTGAAGTGGCATGGGGAAGAGGAAAGACAGATACAATTAATGAGTTATTTGGATATTCAATTAATTCAGGTAAAGTAAAACCTACAAATTCTGAATTTATTGCACTTATTGCGGACAAAATAAGGCTTGAGACTAAGGTCAAAAGTGCATAATTTATTGTATTTTTGTCATATTGTGTCGAATAAAGTATAACCGTGAGAATATAGTTAAAAATTAAAGAATATTTCTTGACAATAAAAAATTAAAATTATATTATCATCTGCGTACGGTTAAGTTGATACGTGGATGTAGCAAAGGAGAGATTGTATGTCAGAACACAAAGTTCAGATTGTGATTGCTGATTTAGGCTACGAAATGTTATCAAAGCAATTACAGGTCAATATCGGTAATAATATTGATGTGGTTGGTACTACTGATGACGGTGCCAAGGTATATGATTTGGTAAAAGAATTTAAGCCGGAGGTTCTGCTTATAGATGTGTTTATGACCAACGAAGACGGGCTAGAGGTTGTGGAACAAATACGAGCAAATGAAAGCTTAAGCGATACCAAGATAATTTTCTATACAAATGTTGGTTCACCAAGAATTATTAGTATGGCATTTAATCTGGGGGCAGATTACTATATAATGAAGCCGTGTGATTCAAAGATTTTGGGGAAAAGAATAGTACAGGTTGCGGACATAGATATGACTGATATTGATTTTTCGGATTTTGACAAGTCAAAGGCTGACAATACATATGAGGTTTCAACTATTGAAAATGATGTAACAGATATTATCAGAGAAATTGGAATTCCAGCACATATTAAAGGTTATCAGTATATTAGAGAAGGAATAATAATGGCAATTAACGATATGAATATGCTTAATTATATAACTAAGCTTTTATATCCAAGTATTGCAAAGAAATATAAAACTACTTCAAGTAGTGTAGAAAGAGCAATAAGACACGCCATTGAAGTGGCATGGGGACGCGGAAAGATTGATGTTATTGAGGAGATGTTTGGTTACACAGTAAGTGCAGGTAAGGGAAAACCTACTAATTCGGAATTTATTGCCTTGATTGCAGATAAACTTCGAATTGAATATAAAATGCACGCGTGATTTTTATAGATTATAATACAAAAAGTATACAAAATTAACAAATAATTGTTGACGAATATTAAAACCTAACCTAAAATATAGAGGTTGAATAATATTTACTCTTATTATTTGGAAGGAGATACGAAAGTGGCAACGCAGGGAACAAATGATAATGGTTCCAACATGAACAAGAACAGAACCAGTGGCTCATACAAGTCTGATTATTCAGGAAAGAAGCATGGCACTGGGGAAAGAAAATTTACTAAACCTGATGGTAATCGCAATTCTACAGGAAGGTATGGTAAGACAGAAGGAAGCAGGTCAGGAAGACCGGAACAGCGTTTTGACAAGAACAGAGGTTATGGTAGTGCACCAAAATTTTCTGGTAAGGATGAGGATGATGAAGATAATAGTCGTAGAAGTAAGCCTTCTCGTCCAAAGGAAAGTAAGCCATCTGTTGCAATTCCTGATAAAAATAAAACTATGCTTCGCATAGAAAAAGAACAGAAAACTATGAAGAAGAAGCAACAGAGTAAGAAAAAAGAGAGCAACAGACCTCAACCTAGAGTTAAGAGGGCTAATAATGTCAACTATACTCGTAATTATGCTAATGGCGATTATGATGATTACGAGGATTATTATGATATGTAGAACGGAATGCAATATATTCTAACAAAAAAGCGTTTGTAAGATTTGCTTACAAACGCTTTTTTGTTATGTAGGAGTTTTTAAGAAATACCTAAATTATTCTTCAATAGAAAAACTACCTGTAACATCTTCATTAAATACGTAGTACGCCATATTATCTTCTGGCTTAACATAAATGTTAAGAGAAGAGATATCGCTTACCTTATTACCACTCTTAGTCCAAATTGCTTTAGCTTTTTTTACTAAGTCAGCTTCTTCAATCTGTTTACCGTAGTATTCGATATAGAAATTAGATTTCATAGTGTCACCTCCCAAATTATATATCTGCTATTTCCCATAACAATATTATAATATAACATGAGTTTTCAAAAAGCAAGATACATAAACAATTTCTTGTTAATTAAAATATTATATGTTATTATTATATCAATTATGTACTGATGAAGGCAGAAGTTTGCATGAAGGTACTTTTGGAGGAAACAATGGACGAGAATTATCTTGATGACCTATTAAACGAGGTCTCTTCAAACCCAAAACAGAATAAGAATTTTGATAATAACGTCAACAGTGATTCCAGTGTAGACATAGATATGTCCGATTTAGACGATATATCGTTAGATGAATTAGATAATCTGGATGATTTGGATTTAGGTGATTTCGATTTAAATGACTTAGATTTGGATGAATTGGATTTTGACGATTTAGATATAACAAGATTAGATGTCAAGAATGATAAGCCATCAGTAGATAAATCTGATGATGATTTTAGTTTAGATGATTTAATTAATGAAAGCGAAGCATCAGAGGAAATAGAAGAAACCACAGAGGCGTTAGATGATTATTCTTTTGAAGATATCTCAGAAGAACAAGAAGTGAGAGAGGAAATTTCTGATAATAATGCTGATTCACCAGGATTTGATTTAGATGAATTACTTGGTGGAGCTACTTCTAGTGAGGATGCATTGTTCGACAGTGTATTTAATGAGGCAAACAATCAGCTAGAGGAAGATACAAACGTAGATTTTGCTGGTTTGGATGAACTTACTTCTGGTGGAGAAGAATCTACAGGTTCAGATAGTTTTGATTTGGATGATCTTTTTTCAGCATTAGGAATAGAGGAAGAGTCTACGTCTGAGTCTAACCCATATACAGCAGGTCAAGATGATTTAGATGCTCTTTTTGAGTCCACTAATGCGTCTGCTATAGAGTTAGGCGAGTTAGAGGATATTGAGGAAGTTCCTGGGGTTAAGGGCAAGAAAAAGAAAAATAAAGGAAGCAAAACAAAGAAAACCTTATCTGAAATTGTATTTGGTGAGCCTGATGAGGATGATTTTGAAGAGGAAGAGTATCTTAAAGTAAAACAAGCTGAAAAGGAAGAGAAAAAGGAAGCTAAGAAAGCTCAAAAAGAAGCAAAACAAGCTGAAAAACAAGAGAAACTCAGCCTAAAAAAACAGGCAGACAAAATAAAAACAGATGAAAAGAAGCAGAAGAAGTTCGCCAAGCAGGAAGCGATTAGACTGGAGCTAGAGGCAGAGAAGAGTGCAAAAAAGGTTCCAACCCCAGTTGTAATAATTGTATTCTTGGCATTTGCAGCTTTAGGTGCTCTTGTTGTTCTTGGTTCTAAGGAGTTTAATTATGCTCAGCTTATTGAAAAAGCTGCAGATTATTTTGAGAGACACAGATATAGATTAGCATATGATGAAGTGGCTGGTGTTGATGTCAAGGAGGAGGATGAAGAACTTCGAGACAGAATATATACAGTTATGTATGTAGAGCGCTTATATGAATCATATGAGAACAATATGTCATTAGCTAGGTATGATAAGGCACTAGATGCATTGCTCAGAGGTCTTGAAAAATATGATGTTCACTATGAGGAAGCTGTAGAACTTGATATAGTGGAAGATATTGATTATTGTAGAGGCAAGATACTTACAGCCTTAGCCGAGGTTTTTGGCATATCGGAGGCTCAGGCATACGAGATTATGAACTTAGAAGGACAGGATTATTCAGACATGCTTAATGAATGTTGTGAGGATTTCGAGACTGTCGTGGGAGAATAATATGATTGCAATATTGGATTATGATGCGGGCAATATAAAAAGCGTAGAAAAGGCATTAGGATATTTAGGTGAAGAAGCAATAATTACCAAGGATAGAGATATAATTATGTCTAGTGATAAAGTAATTTTGCCTGGTGTTGGTTGCTTTAAGGATGCAATGGACAAAATCAGAGAGTATAAGCTGGATAATGTTATATACGATGTAGTAGATTCAGGTAAGCCATTTCTTGGTATATGCTTAGGACTACAGCTTTTATATAAAGCAAGTGAAGAAAGTCCAGGAGCGACAGGTCTTGGTATATTAGATGGTGAGATACTTCGTATACCAGATGCACCAGGATTAAAAATCCCACAGATTGGTTGGAATTCTTTAGAAATTACTCCTGGAGCAAAACTTTTCAAAGGTATTGAACAAAATTCATATGTGTATTTTGTTCATTCCTATTATTTGAAATCTGAGAATATAGAAGATGTTGCGGCGACAACTCATTTTTCTGTTGATATACATGCATCAGTTGAGCGTAATAATGTATTTGCATGTCAGTTTCATCCTGAAAAGAGCTCAACTGTAGGATTGAAAATATTACAGAATTTTATTGATTTATAGGGAGTGTACTTAATATGCATACAAAAAGAATTATTCCCTGCCTTGATGTTAATAAAGGTAGAGTTGTAAAAGGGGTTAATTTTGTAAATCTTATAGATGCAGGTGACCCTGTTGCCATAGGAGCAGCTTACGACAAGGCGGGTGCTGACGAGTTAGTGTTCCTTGATATTACAGCATCATCAGATTCCAGAAATATTGTCATTGATATGGTAAGAAAGGTTGCAGAAACTGTTTTTATTCCCTTTACTGTAGGCGGTGGAATTAGAACTGTGGACGACTTTAAGGCTATTCTTAGAGAAGGAGCAGATAAGGTATCTGTTAATTCAGCAGCTATTGATAATCCTAGATTAATAAGCGATGCAGCGGATAAGTTTGGAAGCCAATGTGTTGTTGTTGCAATAGATGCTAAGAGAAGGGAAGATGGCTCAGGCTGGAATATATATAAGCATGGTGGAAGATTAGATACAGGAATAGATGCTGTTGAATGGGCTATTAAAGCAAATAGCTTAGGTGCGGGAGAGATACTTCTTACAAGCATGGATTGTGATGGTACTAAGGCTGGATATGATGTTGAGCTTACTCGCATGGTATCTGAAAATGTTTCGATTCCTGTAATTGCATCGGGTGGTGCAGGGACAAAGGATCATTTCTATGATGCTCTTACTGAGGGTAAAGCAGATGCGGCTTTAGCTGCGTCATTATTCCATTTTAAAGAACTTGAAATTATGGACTTAAAGGCCTATTTAAGAGACAGAGGCTTGTCCATGAGAATATAAATACATATTTGAGGCAGAAACATGGTAACATTAATTACTAACGATATTTCATCAGAGGAATATCTTTATCTTAGAGAAAAAGTCGGTTGGGTAAAATTAAGTAGTCGTCAAACAAAACAGGCTATAGAGAAAAGCTTATTTATAGTTAAGGCAATTGATGATGAAGGAAATGTGATTGGCATGGGTCGAATTGTTGGTGACGGTGCTGTCATATGCTATATTCAGGATTTGGTTGTCATTCCAGAGGCGCAGGGCAAGGGTGTAGGTTCTCTGATAATTGATAAGCTTATTTCATATGTAAGAAGCATTAAAGAAGATGGAACTACTATGATGCTTTGTCTTATGTGTGCTAAGGGAAGAGAAAAATTCTATGAAAAACATGATTTTATGGCTAGACCAACAGATTCTTTGGGACCAGGAATGATACAATATTTATAATTTTTATATAATGCAGGATAAAGAAAAAGTCGCTTGTTAGCGACTTTTTCTTTGCGTTAAACAATTATTCTGCAAGATATGGCTTAAGAGCTGCCATAATATCTTCTGTTTCATCCTCTGTGTGGATGTTGAGATCGATAGGTTTTGATATATCCAAGCTGAAGATACCCATAATAGATTTTGCATCAATAACGTATCTTCCAGAAACTAAGTCAAATTCAGCGTTGAAACCGCTAATATCATTTACGAAGCTCTTTACCTTATCAATTGAATTAAGTGATATTTTAACTGCTAACATCGTAAAACCTCCTTGTTTACATTTTATTATTATGTATGATACTATAATATAAGTTTGAAAAGTAAAAGTCAATAATGTGTCAGGAGTTTTTTAGTAAAATGTTTGTAAATTTAAGTGAAAAAAAAGTCGCAATATATACATTGGGGTGCAAGGTTAATCAATACGAGTCAGACAGTATGATGGATATCTTAAAAAAAGAGGGCTGTAAGATTGTTCAGTTTTCTGAATATGCAGATGTGTATATTATTAATACATGTTCAGTAACTAATATGGCAGACAGAAAATCCAGACAGATTATTCACAGGGCAAAGAAAATAAATCCTAATGGTGTGGTAGTAGCAGTAGGATGCTATGTACAGGCAGCGAAGGAGCAGCTTCTTCAGGATAAGGATATTGATATAGTTGTCAGCAATAATCGCAAGAAGGATATTGCGAGATTATTGGATGAATATTTTTGTACAAGCAAGGTTAATGATAACTTTATAGACATTAATGCTACTAAGGATTATGAGGATATGTGGCTAGTTAAACCAAGTGAACACTGCCGTGCATATGTTAAAGTTCAGGATGGCTGTAATAATTTCTGTACCTATTGTATCATCCCATATACTCGAGGTCGAATTAGAAGTAGAGAGTTATCAAATGTAATAGCTGAAATTGAAGGTTTGGCAGAAAGAGGAATAAAAGAAGTGGTTATAACCGGTATTAATCTTTCCTCGTACTGTGATAGTAATGGGGCTTCGTTACTTGATTTGTTACTATCGGTAAGTAGAATACCTGGTATTGAACGCATAAGAATGGGTTCTCTTGAACCAAGGGTTATAACAGAAGAGTTTCTTAAGGCAATTAGCAATGAGCCTAAAATATGTCCCCATTTTCATCTTTCGCTTCAGAGTGCATGCAATGAAACACTAAAGCGAATGAACAGAAAGTACACAATAGAAGAGTACATGGATAAGTGTAATCTTATAAGAAAATACTATGATAGGCCTGCTCTTACAACAGATGTTATTGTAGGATTTCCAGGAGAAACAGATGTAGAATTTGATATAACCTACAAAAACCTACAGAAACTTAATTTATATGAAATGCATATATTTAAGTATTCAAAAAGAAATGGAACTATAGCTGCAACAATGCCTAATCAGGTTCCGGAGGACGTTAAGAATAAGAGAAGTGAAATTCTTTTAGATATGACTAAGAATCACAAAGATGCATATGAAGCATCCTTCGTGAGAGAGAAAATAAAGGTCCTTATAGAGGAATACGAAGAAAAGGATGGAAAATATTTTGCTAAGGGTCATACAGAAAGGTATATCTTATGTAGATGGGAAGAGCAGGAAGAATACTGCAAAAACCATGTAAATGATATTGTTGAAATTGAATATAAATAACATAAAATGGTCTTATTTTACATTTTAAAATAAAAAAAATAAAAAAATTAAAAAAAATGCTTGCATTTATTTATATTGTTTGTTATACTGACAAAGGTTCAAACGTGGTTCGTTGGTCAAGCGGCTAAGACGTCGCCCTCTCACGGCGAAAACAGGGGTTCGATTCCCCTACGAACTGCTAGAAGCAGAGAATAATATGTTCTCTGCTTTTTTTATTTTGTTTTGTACAATATATACCATATATTGTGTGTAAATTGACGAAAAATACTATTTTTAGTCTAAAATACTTGATAAAATGTTACAATTACGATATACTGATTTTGATTTTGTTAATATTACGGAGGAGAGATATGGTAGATGTAGTTTGGAAGGACCGTAAACGTATAATCTTTGGATTGCCATGGACATTTACTAAGTATGGTTTATCACAGGACAGAATATTTATTGAGACAGGAATTTTAAATTTACATGAGAATGAAGTAAGATTATATAGAATTATGGATGTCTCCTTAGAAAGAAAGCTTTGGCAGAGACTTTTTGGATTAGGAACAATAACTTGTTATTCGTCTGATAAGTCAATGGGAGTTTTCCAGATTAAGAACATAAAAGCACCTAGTGAGGTCAAGGAGCTTATTTCTTCATATGTTGAGGAAGAACGTTCAAGAAAGAGAGTAACTAGTAAGGAATTTATTATGGATGATGGATTCGGCGAAGATGATTCTGATTCTGACATAGATTCAGACGATATGTTATAAAATATAAGAGGGGGTTATATTATGAAAACATGTCACAAGTGTGGAGCTTACGTTGAGGATAAAGCTCAGTATTGCCCAGAATGTGGCGCAACGATTGTTAAAAGCTATGGTAACTTGTCGTTAAAAGAAGAGGTAGAAGTTAAGAAAAAGGGTAATCCAATGGGAACAACTGTAAGTACAGGTTCTGGTTTAACAGACATACTTAGAGCTGAGGATCACGGCGACTTAGACGAGAGCTTCTATGGAGGAGGTCCTGTTACATTTACAGACCCTTATGCTAATGACGACTATGTAGCTAAAGAAAAGACGGATTTCAGTGCTGTTAAGACTCTTATTAAGCTTATTATTCTTGCAGCGATTATATACGCAGGATATTACGTAATCCATGATGTTATCTTAGCTAGAAAAGATGTAACATCATATGAGGAAGCATTTGAGATATACGTGGAAGCTGTTAACGAACAGGATAGTAATGCTCTTAAAGAAATAATGGCACCTTACATTAATGATAGATTAGGTGAGGTTGAGTATCAGTTAGAGCAGATGGAAGGTGTTGAATTTACTGAGTGGGAAATTGTGTCTGCTGAGGAGTTTACTGAATCAGAAGAGAAGGCATTACAGCAGGAGATTACTCTTAATGGTAAGTCCTTTGGTATCCAAAGAGCATATCACATAAAGGCTAACTTCTATGGAACTGTTGATGGAAGTAAGAGAGGCGCAGAGAACGTAGATATGGTTTTCATCAAGGGAGACAATAAGTGGTTCTTTGATCCATCAGATTACGATAATTCAACATTTACACAGTAACAAATAAAAGTGGTAAAAAGGTTAATTCTTTTTACCACTTTGTTTTTTTATTCAGCAATTTTGGTTACGCCAACATATATTTGGGAAATTTTATACCAGGTAGGGTAGTCAACTATACCAGAAACAGGTAGGTTGAATACTCTTTGAAACTCACGTACAGCATTAGCTGTGTTTTCTCCATATATTCCATCAGCAGTTACTGATGGTAAAGCGGGGTAGTTTCTAGCAATTCTGTTTAATTGTTGCTGAATTTGGATTACAGCGTCTCCTCTTGAACCTATAGTAAGATTATAGCCGGGGAATGAGGCGGGAATTCCTGATATTATTTCAGCAGAGTTAATATACATGTCGCTACCGTAATAGTATCGTATTATTTCGCTGGCTGTAAGTCCATCATCACCTAGTGCCTTTGAACCCCATTGACTCATCCAATTTGGACAGGTGACTCTTTTACCGTCACAATATTGTGTTAAAATAGGCTGCTTAACATTTGGACGAGCAAGAAAATTGTTATATAGACTGTCAACTACCTGGGATATTCTAGTATATATGGTTTTTCCATAAATCCACTTGTGGTCGTATGCTGTGGATGAGGTGATTGTGAAATTATAATTTTTATTTCTGTACCATTCAGTGAATACTCTGTTTAATGTAAAGGACATGATGGCAAGAACGTTAGCTTGAATAGTGGCTTCAGGCCATGTGGAATATATTTCGCAACAGGCCACATTTTTTATGTAGTCAAGATAGGGTATATAGTAGTCTCTAGCTGTTGAGTCGCTTGGAACACCGTCGTGAACTACAATGGTTTCTGGAATAACTACTTTCCGGAGTACAATTTCACCAGATTCATTCTCGGGTTTCACCTCTGCTTCTGCAATTTTTGGAGGATAGTATTCCCATAATGTATGACCTCCTATTACAATAGGGTTGAATACAGGTTGGGAGGAAGTTTGAAGATTTAGACTGAAATCTTGAATCCCTGTTTCCCCAGGAAGGATTTGAACTGCTGATATTAATTGTTCTTCAAAATCTTGTGAAGTTATTCGTATATTATATTCAGAGTAAGGTTGATTGTCAGAAGGTTCCATGCTGTATTCGAGAGGCGGTGCATCAAGTGCTATGGTGTCAGTCTGTCCGTTTGAGTCAGTAGTTAATCTTTCTAATATAATATTTGGATTACCAGTGCTTGAAATTTCAACTGTAGCACCAGAGATTGGAGTTAATGTTTCGCTACTTACAGCATTTATCTTGAGATAACCTTTGTCACTTAGAATTGAAGTATCCATGCTGGAATTCCTTTATAAAATACGTTGTTAAATTATATGATTGGAGGTGAAAAATATACATGTTATAAAAAATATGTTTGTCAAGAAAAAATACTTGACATATTGATTGGTGTGTTATATTATACTAGAGGTTGTAAAGCAAAATAACTTTACAGGTGGTGTTTTTTTGGAAAAGATAGTCAGACAGTCGTTGCTCTATGATTTCTATGGTGAGCTTTTGACTGAACATCAAAAAAGTATATATGAAGATATTGTTATGAATGACTTGTCTTATTCAGAAATTGCCAGATTAAACGGTATTTCGAGACAAGGTGTCTATGACATGATTAAGAGATGCGACAAAATTTTAGAAGGCTATGAGTCGAAGCTTAAGCTTGTTGAGAAATTTGTTAATGCACGAAATAAAATTGCTGATATACAAGAGAGTATAGAGGTGCTTAAGACTAAAAATCAAGATGAACAACTCGGTTCGATGATTATAGATATTGAAGAAAAGACGTCAAAGATACTGGAGGATTTTTAGAAAAAGGAGGTATTTGATGGCTTTTGACAGTTTAACAGACAAACTACAAAATGTATTCAAAAAGCTTAGAAGTAAGGGTATGCTTACTGAGGCCGACGTTAAAGAGGCTATGAAAGAAGTTAAGCGTGCGTTGCTTGAGGCGGATGTAAACTTTAAGGTTGTTAAGCAGTTTATTAATTCTGTTAGCGAGAGAGCGGTAGGTGAGGAGGTTTTAAAAGGCCTTAATCCTGGACAGATGGTTATAAAGATAGTAAAAGAAGAGATGGATAAGCTTATGGGCTCTGAGACTACAGAGTTAAAGCTACTTCCTTCTAATGAAATCACTGTCATTATGATGTGTGGTCTTCAGGGTGCTGGTAAGACAACTACAGTTGCAAAGCTTGCAGGGCAATTTAAGAATAAAGGTAAGAGACCTCTCTTGGTTGCCTGTGATATATACAGACCAGCAGCTATAAAACAGCTTGAAGTTAACGGTGAAAAGGTTGGCGTTCCTGTGTTTACCATGGGAGATGGACATAAGCCGGTAAATATTGCTAAGGCAGCTATTGAGCATGCTTCTAAGAATAATATTAATTTAGTATTTATTGATACCGCTGGTCGACTTCATATTGATGAAGATATGATGGCTGAGCTTCAAGAAATTAAGGAAAATATTTCAGTTACATATACAATCCTTACTGTCGATGCAATGACAGGTCAGGATGCTGTAAATGTTGCCACATCTTTCAATGATAAGATTGGTATAGATGGAGTTATTTTAACTAAGCTTGATGGTGACACCAGAGGTGGTGCTGCACTTTCAATTAAGGCTGTTACAGGTAAACCTATACTTTATGCAGGTATGGGAGAAAAACTTACTGATTTGGAACAGTTTTATCCAGACAGAATGGCCAGCCGTATTCTCGGTATGGGTGATGTTGAGAGTCTTATCGAGAAAGCACAGAATGCAATTGACGAAGAGAAAGCCAAGGAAATGGAACAAAAGATTAAAAAGGCTTCCTTCGATTTCAATGATTTGTTAGACCAAATGGAGCAGATGCAGAAGATGGGTGGCATGAACGACATCCTCAAGATGCTCCCAGGTTTCTCAAGTAATAAACAGCTTAAGAATGTGGAAATAGACGACAATGCGATGAATATGCCAAAGGCAATTATTCTTTCTATGACTCCACAGGAAAGAAGTAACCCTGACATTATTAATCCTAGCCGTAAAAAGCGTATTGCTGATGGCGCAGGAGTTCAGGTCAGTGAAGTAAATAAGTTGCTTAAGCAATTAGAACAGTCCAGAAAGATGATGAAGCAAATGTCTGGACTTATGGGTGGTAAGAAGCGTGGAGGCTTCAAATTACCTTTTGGATTTTGATAATAGATTATTACTATTATAGATATTTACATTTTAAGGAGGTGAAACTGACATGGCAGTAAAGATTAGATTAAGAAGAATGGGATATAAGAAGCATCCTTTTTATAGAGTAATCGTAGCAGACTCTAGATCACCTAGAGATGGTAGATTTATCGATGAGATAGGTACTTACGACCCAAATCAGGAGCCAGCAGCTGTTAAGATTGATGCTGAGGCAGCAAAAAAGTGGCTTTCTAACGGTGCTCAGCCAACTGAGACAGTAGCAAAGTTATTTAAGCAGGCAGGTATCGAGAAGTAAGACAAGGGAGGTGCCGGTAATGAAAGAATTAGTCGAAATTATTGCAAAATCCCTCGTTGATTACCCTGACGAAGTTGTTGTAAATGAGACAGTCGAGGAAGATACTATTACAATTGAACTTAAAGTTGCACCAGATGATATGGGTAAAGTAATCGGCAAACAGGGCCGTATTGCCAAATCTATACGTACTGTTGTTAAGGCAGCAGCGTCGAAGGGTGACAAGAAGGTAATTGTAGACATTAAATAATTCTGAATTTCCCCGGTATATATCGGGGGAATTTTTTTATAGGAGATTGCATGGAAGATTTATTTAGAATTGGTGTTATTACTTCAACACATGGATTAAAGGGTGAAGTAAAGGTTTTTCCTACAACAGATGATGCGAACAGATTTAAGAAACTAAAGAAATGTATATTAAGAACACCTAAGGGTGATATAGAAGTTGAAAAAAATTCTTGCAAATTTTTTAAGAACATGGTCATTTTATCTTTTAAGGAATTTAAGGATATTAATGAGGTTGAAAAATACAAAAATTGCGAGCTTTATGTTACAAGAGATAACGCCGTGCCCCTTGATGAAGATGAATATTACATTGCCGATGTTATAGGTATGGATATTTGTGAAAACGGTGATAAATTAGGTGTGCTTGCTGATGTTATGCAGACAGGTGCCAATGATGTTTTTGTGGTGGATTTAGGAGATAAAAAGGAACTTCTTATTCCTGTTATAAAAGAATGTGTACTAGACATTGATTACGAGGAAGGTAAGATAAATGTTAAGCTTATGAAGGGAATGTTAGATTAATGAATTTTCATATTATGACCCTCTTTCCAGATATGATAAACAATGGCTTGTCGGAAAGTATAACCGGAAGAGCAATGGATAAGGGAATTATCAATATTAACACAATTAATATAAGAGATTTTGCTGGTAATAAGTATGGTCATGTTGATGATTACACGTACGGTGGTGGTGCAGGAATGCTTATGCAGGCAGAGCCTATTTATAAAGCTTATGAGTCATTAATAGATGGATTTTGTGGTGGAGACTTGACTAAAAAACCAAGAGTAGTTTATATGACACCACAGGGTACACCGTTTAATCAGGCAATGGCTGAGGAATTTGCTAAGGAAGAGGATTTAGTACTTCTTTGTGGGCATTACGAAGGAATTGATGAAAGAGTATTAGAGCTTATTGTAACTGACAATGTTTCTATAGGAGATTTTGTTCTTACTGGAGGAGAACTTCCAGCTATGATGATCGTAGATGCAGTTTCAAGATTAGTTCCAGGAGTACTGGGAAGTGATGAAAGCGCGCTGTATGAATCTTTTTATGATGGTTTGCTTGAATATCCTCAGTATACTAGACCAGAAGTGTTTATGGATATGAAGGTTCCAGATGTATTACTTTCTGGACACCATAAAAATATAGCTGATTGGCGTTATGAGAAGTCTCTTGAGAGGACAAAGGAACGTCGTCCTGACCTATATGAAAAATATATTAAGGAACATGAAGAAGAATATATTAAATTCATGAAGCGTAAGAAGAGATAACTTGTTTTATTGATGGCTATGTTGTATAATATAGTTCAGTTATAAAAATTATTTTAATTACGTGGGAGTAGAAGTATGAAAAAGAAATTATATATATTTACGATGTTACTTGCATTAGCATGTGCTACATTTGGTTGTGGTAAGGAAGAAAAGAAAGATGTGACAGAAGAAGTTTCTGTTAAAGAGGATGTTGTGGAGTTCATTAATGATGAACTTACACCTATTGAGGCGTATAGAAATAGTGCGATAGCAGTCTATAATTCTTATTTTGCAACAGAAGATGTTGATTTAAATCTTTTCATAACTAATATGAAGGATAGTGCAATTCCTAGCATGGAAACATACATAAGCAATTTAACGAATGTGGAGGTTGCCACTACAGAGGTAACAACACTCAAGAATTTGTGTTTACAGAGTGCTCAAAAACAGCATGACGCCATGCTTAAGATTGTTCTTGCGGTAGAAGAACAGAATCCTGATTATCTTACTGAGGCTGAAACGCTTATAACAGAGGCTGAGGAAAGTATGGCTCAGTTCGAATCTAATTTAAGAACTATTGCGACAGATAATGGTATAACCATAGAAGGTTCGGTTTCGTATTAATATATTCGTATAGTATTTAAACGACAACAGTTTTTCTGTTGTCGTTTGTTGTATATTTTAATTTTTGGTGATTTAATGGAGGTGGAGCTTTATGGCTTACAAAGGAAATAATATAGTTGACGGCTACATCTTTAAAAGTATTAAAGAGGCAGAAAGAGCTAGAAAAGAATTAGATAGTATAAATAAAATCAAATCTGAAATAGATATTAATAATGGGGATAAGATGGAACAATTATATACAAAATTAGTGGACAAAAGGTGCTATGTAACCCCTATCGGAATTAATTTTCTTCACGAAATGAGAGAATATATTATTAATGAGCTATGTATATATGACCTTCCGCCAGTTCCGGTTACTTCCCTTGTTAAAACGCAGGCTCCAGATGGTGTTGACCTTAATAAATTTGAAAAACTTAAAGAGGAACTGGACAAAGAAAGAACTTTAAGAAAGAAAATAACTATTTTTCTTGTGGCTTTTCTTGCTATTATTATTGGAATGTTTTTTATAATAGTTACCAATGATAACCTTGGATATTTTAATGCAGAGGAAAAGGTTTTAGATAAGTACTCGGCTTGGCAGGAACGACTTGAATCATGGGAAGACGAGTTAAACGAGAGAGAAGAAATTTTAAATAATATGGAATAAGTGGTGTGGTTTCACACTTTAAACAAAAAATATGTGTATAATTGTGACAGATTATGTAATACATATATTTGTTTGGAGGCGTTATGATGGATAATATGAAGGTTTTAATTGTAGATGATGAGAGCAGAATGAGGAAATTGGTTAAGGATTTCCTTTCAAAAAGTGGCTTTAATGTGTTAGAAGCAGCTGACGGAGAAGAGGCTATAGATATTTTTATGTCAACTAAGGATATAGATTTAATTATACTTGATGTAATGATGCCTAAGCTTGATGGGTACGAAGTGGCAGAGGAAGTGAGAAAGGTGTCTAAGGTACCTATTATTATGCTCACAGCTAAAAGTGATGAAAAAGATGAACTTAAAGGTTTTGAGATTGGTGTTGATGAGTATATTACAAAGCCTTTTAGCCCAAAGATTTTAGTTGCAAGAGTTGAAGCTGTTCTTAGAAGAACAAAAAATGACGATGAGGACAAATTAATAAGTGTAGGTGGTATAGATATGGATTTATCTGCCCACATTGTGAAGGTTGATGGAGAAACCATAGAGCTTAGCTTTAAGGAATTTGAACTATTAAATTATTTCTTGGTTAATCAAGGTGTTGCTCTTTCAAGAGAAAAAATATTGAATAACGTATGGAATTATGATTATTTTGGTGATGCCAGAACTATAGATACTCATGTTAAGAAACTAAGAAGCAAGCTGGGTACTAAAGGTGATTATATCAAGACAATATGGGGCATGGGCTATAAATTTGAGGTTTAATTTATGAAAAGTTCAATTCGTATGAAAATCACACTGAGTGTTGTGATTTTCACTATATTTGTTGTAGGTGCATCATGGATTATATGTAACTTCTTTGTTGGTAGTGTTTTCATACAAAATCTCAAAGTCAGCATGGAGGTTACTTTTGATTCCTGCAATTCTTATTTTTCCCAAAATAAAGAATTTGATATTGATGAAATAGAAAAAAATATTGCCAATCCAAGTAGTGCGGCTGTAGTTATCTATGACAGCTTGAATCATCAGGCATATACCTCTATAAGTGTGGAAAGTCAGATGATGGATAGCATAAGTGGTATGATTGAGGAAATGACAAAGCCAGAAACTATAGGACGTTACGAATTTGGTGAATTTGAAATTACCAGAAACAGAGATGCGATTTTAAAGACAGAATATTTTGATTTGATTGGTATGCTTGATAATGGGTATCTTATCATTATTAGAGCACCTATTTCACAAATTGAGTCGGCTATGGCTACGGTAACAAGGCTTTTTTATTTTGTTGCAGCAGGTCTGCTTCTTTGCGGATTTTTGTTTATGTTCCTGTTTAGTAATATTTTTTCTGTTCCAATTAAGCGTTTGTCCCATGCCGCAAAGCGTATGACTCAGCTTGATTTTGATGTTAAGGTGCCTGTGTACACTAACGATGAAATTGGTGAGTTGGGCAGATGCATGAATGAAATGTCTAATAAGCTTGAAAATACTATATCTGAGCTTAAGGCAGCAAACATAAAGCTTGAGCAGGATATTAAGGAAAAACAGCAGATTGATGACATGAGAAAAGAGTTTTTATCCCATGTGTCACATGAATTAAAGACACCGATTGCTTTGATACAAGGTTATGCAGAAGGATTAAAGGATAATATTTTTGATGATCCTGAGAGCAAAGATTTTTATACAGATGTAATCATTGATGAAGCTCATAAGATGAATACACTGGTAAAAAAACTATTAGACTTAAATGAGATTGAATTTGGAACAGCTCCACTAAAAATCGAAAGATTTGAGTTGGTTGAATTTATAAATGATATATTAAATGCTTCAAGAATTCTTGTTGAGGAAGCAGATGCTACAGTAGAATTCGAAGCTACCCCTCCTGTGTATGTGTGGGCAGATGAGTACATGATAGAGGAGGTTTTTACAAATTACCTTACAAATGCCATTCACTATGTAAGTAAGGGTGGAAGTATAAAAATATTCTTAAAAAACATAGGCTCAGATATTAGGGTATATGTTTATAATGATGGACAAAATATTTCTGAGAATGATATAGATAAAGTTTTTATTAAATTTTATAAGTCAGATAAGGCTAGAACTAGAGAATATGGTGGTAATGGAATTGGTCTTTCCATAGTGGCGGCAACTATGAAAGCTCACGGCAAGAATTATGGTGTGTATAATACTGAAGGTGGAGTAGTATTTTATTTCGATTTAGATGCTAATATGCCTTGCTGATAAGTGAAAAAAGTGGTAAAATTATAATGTTAAATTGACTTTAACACGGAGGATTAATATGAAGAAGTTTTTTGCTCTATGTAGCATTATAGTTCTATCATTATTCGCTGTGGGTTGTACAAAGACAATTGAGCTTTCTGATGAAGAGAGTAAACTTATTGCAGAGTACGCAGCAGAACTATTGATTAAGTATGATAGAAATATAAACTTAAAATATGACGAAGCTAATGCCGGGCAAATTGAATTAGATACTGAAGTTGCAACAGAGGAAGCTACAACAGAAGAGATAACAACAGAGGAAGTGGCTGATATCACAACAGAGGAGATTCTTCCAGAGATAGCTACACCTGAAGATTCCCAGCCGGAAGATGATGAACCTTCTGTTCTACCTGAGGATAATAGTGAGGTTGTAACTGAGGATATAGATGACGAAGATGTCAAGGATTCTAGCTATGATATTGGAGCATTTGTAGGAGAATCCAATGTATCTGTTCAGTATATGTACTATATGGTTACAGACCATTATCCATCTTACGATAAGGATGGTATGTACATAGAAATTGAGGCTCCGACAGGTTATAAGCTACTTGTATTAAAATTCAAGATAGAGAATAAGACTAACGAAGACCAGTATATTGACTTATATTCTAAGGATATCGAATACAAGATTATTCTTGATAATGCTAGAAGTGCTAAGCAGATGTTGACTATTTTGATGGATGATTTATATACATATCAGGATACAGTTGAAGCTAGCATGTATGAAGAAGTTGTATTGTTGTTCCAACTTTCAGATTCTATTGCGGAAAGTATGGAAGATATTAAGCTAAAGGTGGACAATGGTACAGACGAAGTTACAATTCAACTTCAATAAATAGATTATTACTTACTAAACAGGGAGGGTACACATATGGATTCAAATATTATACTTGAGAGTGGAACTAATGAGCTTGAGGTGTTAGAGTTCGTTATTAACGGCAATCATTACGGCATTAATGTAGAGAAGGTAAGAGAAATCTTGACATATCAAGAGGTTACACCTATACCTAACTCACATCCTTGTATCGAAGGTATCTTTATGCCACGTGGTGATATTATTACAGTTATTGATTTATTCCAGGCATTAGGATTTCCTAATGAAGATAAGAAAAACAATTTCTTGATTGTAACCAATTTTAACAATCTTAATATTGCCTTTGATGTTCAGACAGTATTAGGTATTAACAGAGTTTCATGGTCGGATGTTGTTAAGCCAGATGCTACAGTAAGTGGTCCGGGAACTGGTATTGCAACAGGTATTATAAAGCACTTAGACAATCTACTTATAATTCTTGATTTTGAGCGTATAGTTGAGACAATTTGTCCTGAGACAAGCTTAAAAGTTTCTCAGATTAATGCATTAGGTGATAGAGAGCGTAATGAGATTCCTATACTTATTGCAGAGGATTCTATGATGCTTTGTCAGCTTATTAAGGATTCTCTTAACAAGGCAGGATACACTAAGCTTACTATTAAGAACAATGGTCAGGAAGCTTGGGATTATCTCATGCAGCTCAAGAAAAACAATGGTGTTGAGTACGGTGCTAAATGTCTTATTACGGACATAGAGATGCCGCAGATGGATGGTCATAGACTTATTAAGCTTGTAAGAGATACAGAAGGCTTAAAACATATACCAGTAGTTATTTTCTCTTCTCTTATCAATGATGATATGAAGAGAAAGGGTGATCTTTTAGGTGCTAATGCACAGATTAGTAAGCCTGAGATAGGTTCTCTGGTTAATATTTTAGATAATTTAATTGGTGACCATATATATGGTAAATAAGTAAAACAAGTGCCGGTGGTTGTTAACTGCCGGCATAAAAATTTGAGGTGAGAATGATGAATTTAAAGGATACAGGCAAAACAAAGGAAGAACTTAAAGAGTTATATAATACATATTTTTACGAGACATTTAAGCGTTTTGATTTTATCGCAGATAAGGGTGAAGGCTCATATATAATAGCTGAGGATGGAAAAGAATATCTTGATTTTATGGCAGGTATAGCAGTTAATAGTACAGGTCATTGTAATGAGAGAGTTGCCAAGGCTATTGCTGAACAGTGCCAGACAATGATACATGCTTCAAACTATTGTTATACTGTGCCTCAGGTAATGTTAGCAGAATTAATTTGCAAGAACATTGGAATGGAAAAGATTTATTTCCAAAATTCAGGGGCAGAGGCAAATGAAGCAATGATTAAACTTGCTCGTAAATACGGCAAGGATAATTTTGGACCAAATAGATACAAGATAGTAACTGCATCAAATAGCTTCCACGGAAGAACACTTGCAACTCTTGCAGCTACAGGACAGCCGGGAACTGCTATTCAGAATAATTATGATCCCTTTATTCCTGGATTTACATATGCAGAGTACAATAATTTAGAGTCATTTGCTGCAGCTTGTGATGAGGATACAATAGCAGTTATGGTTGAGCCAGTTCAGGGTGAAGGTGGAGTTATACCAGCAACTAAGGAATTCTTACAGGGGCTTAGAAAGCTTTGTGATGAGAAAAACATGCTCCTTCTTTTTGATGAAGTGCAAACTGGATGGGGACGTACAGGAAGTCTTATGGCATATATGGATTTTGGTGTTAAGCCAGATTGTGTTAGTATGGCTAAGGCAATGGGTGGTGGAATGCCTATTGGAGCTATGTGTACTAGCAGTAAGCTTGCTCTTACATTTGGTCCTGGTGCACATGGAAGTACATATGCGGGTAACCCAGTGGCATGTGCAGCGTCATATGCTCAAATTAGTGAAATTATAGAAGAAAATCTTTCTGAAAATTCTCTTAAGATGGGAGAGTATTTAAGAGGATTATTAGCTAAGCTTCCTTGTGTAAAAGAGGTAAGAGGCAAGGGCCTCATGATTGGTGTTGAGTTTACTAAGGATATTTCTAATGATGTTAAATACAATGCTGCAGATGAAGGATTACTAATAACTGCTGTAAGACCTGCAGTTATTAGACTCGTACCTCCACTTAATATTACTGAGTCAGATTGTGATAAAGCATTTGACATATTGAACAATGTTGTAACAAAGCTTGTTTAATATGTTGTTATGTGGATAGAATATTATTTATATGTTTTAATAAATGATGTGAATTAATGAGGTATATCAATGGAAAGAAAAAATGCATGGACAACGTACAACAAAAAGCAGATTAATGAGCTAGAGAAGGTATGTAAGGGGTATCAGGATTTTCTTGATAAAGGAAAAACTGAGAGAGAATGTGTAAAGGTAATTATAGATTTAGCTAAGAAGCAGGGGTATCAGGATCTTGCCGATATTATCAAGGATAAGAAGAAGCTTAAGGCCGGAGATAAGGTATATGCTGTTTGCATGGATAAAACCGTTGCTATGTTCAATATTGGAACAAAGAAGCTTGAAAAGGGTATGAACATTTTGGGGGCACATATTGATTCGCCTAGAATGGATGTAAAGCAGAATCCTTTATATGAAAATGGTGATTTCGCATATTTAGATACTCACTATTATGGTGGTATTAAGAAATATCAGTGGGTAACTCTTCCTTTGGCAATACATGGTGTTGTAGTTAAGAAGGATGGTACAGTTATTGATATTTGTATTGGTGAGAAGAAGGACGACCCTGTATTTTGCGTTACAGATCTTCTTATTCATTTGGCAGGAGAGCAGATGGAGAAGAAGGCTGGAAAGGTTATTGAAGGCGAGAATCTAGATATACTTTTTGGAAGTAAGAAGCTTAAGGATAAGGACAAGGATGCTGTTAAGGCTGGTGTCTTAGAGATTTTAAAGGAACAGTATGATATTGAGGAGGAAGACTTTATATCAGCTGAGCTTGAAATTGTACCAGCAGGACATGCAAGAGAAGCGGGAATCGATAGAAGTATGATAATGGCATATGGTCAGGACGACAGAGTATGTGCTTACACTTCCCTTATGGCTATGCTTGATGTGGATAAGGTTGAAAAAACAACCTGCTGTCTTCTTACAGACAAGGAAGAAATAGGCAGTGTTGGAGCTACAGGTATGCGTTCCATGTTCTTTGAGAACACCGTAGCTGAAATAATGAATGCATTAGGTGAGTTTAATGAGCTTTCTCTCAGAAGATGTCTTGCAAAGTCAAGTATGCTTTCATCAGATGTTAATGCTGCGTATGACCCACTTTTTGCCAGTGCATTTGATAAAAACAATGCATCATATTTTGGAAGAGGAATGGTATTTAGTAAGTTTACAGGTTCAAGAGGTAAATCCGGCTCTAACGATGCCAATGCAGAGTATATTGCTCGTATAAGAAATATGATGGACCAAAATGATATATGCTACCAGACAGCAGAGCTTGGAAAGGTTGATGTGGGCGGTGGTGGAACTATTGCCTATATTCTATCCCTTTATGGTATGGAGGTTATAGATTGTGGAGTGGCAGTGCTTAATATGCATGCTCCATGGGAAGTAACATCTAAGGCTGATATATATGAGACTTTAAAGGGATACAAGGTATTCTTAAAGGAAGCATAGTACCGATATAGATGAGGATATTCACCTATGAAAAAAACATATGGATTATATAAAAAATTAATATGTTTTCAGATAATGGCTGCACTTTTAGTGGGCCTTTTTCTGGTGCCTGAAATTCCTGCCATTGCAAAAGACACATTTATGTCAAAATTTATACAAACTGTATACAACCAGAACAATGGCATAGGAAGTAATGAAGTAAACTGTATTTATCAGTCTTCGTCAGGATATATTTGGTTTGGTACAGATGGAGGATTATATAGGTCTAATGGTTCCAGCTTCCAAAGTATTAACCTTTGGGATACTGATAGAACAGATGTGTACACAATTAACTGTATTATTCAGGACAAAGAAGGTCGTATGTGGATTGGTACAGACAATTATGGTCTTTTCTATATAGAAAGTGGAGAGACATATCACCTCCAGGATGAGTATTACAATGGAATAAAGCAGATTCATGATGTCTGCCAGACAGAAGAAGGAGATATATATGTAGCCACATCTCAAGGTCTTTTTCTTTGCAACAAAAATGAAAACGGTAATATGGTACTTAATGCCTATGCTGACAGTGATATAGCCTCCATGGAATTTTCAGAGATTGAATTTTTCAAAGGAAATATCTGGGCAATTAGTGGAACAGATAAAATATATATTCTTGAAGAAAATGATGTAAGAAATGTTGTTGATACATCAGATATTCTTAGTGATGAACTTACATCTTTAGATGTTCAGGGTGAATATATTTACTTTGGTAGTACAGGTCAGAGCATTTTAAGATACAGCAATGTAGGTAAATATAAGATTTTGACAGCTAGCATTGAAGGTATCAACAGTGTAATGCAGGATAGTAACGGTTACGTTTGGGTATGTGCAGATAATGGTGTTGGATATTTCTTATCTGAGGGTTCCTTTGTCAAAATTAATGATTGTGAAATTGACAGTTATTTGTCTGACATGATACAGGATTACGAGGGTAATTACTGGATATCATCAACACGTATGGGTGTACTTCTGCTTTCAAGAAGTAAATTTACAGATTTTAATATGTATGTGGGTATGCAGGAGACTATGGTCAATGCTGTTCACATTTATGGTAATCACAAATATATTGGAACAGATGATGGTCTTATAATATATGATTCAAGTAACGAGCGTATTAATAATGAATTAACTGATATGTTAAATGGTATCAGTGTAAGACATATAACTAATGATTCAAATGGTAACATATGGATTAGCACTTATCGTAAATATGGATTAGTAAAGGTTTCTTATAATGGAAGTATCTCATATTATGATAGAGGAGATAATCTCCCTAGCATTGTTACAAACTGTTCTCTTGTATTACAGGACGGAAGTGTTGCTGTAGGTACTGAGTCAGGTGTGGCAATTATTGGAGCGGATGGTGTTGTAAATGCAACATTCGAAGAAAAAGACGGAATTACTGCTAGTGTTTCTTGTTTGTATCAAGGAGAAGATAACAAGCTTTATGTAGGTACAGATGGTAGTGGAATATATGCCATAACCTTAGGTGTTGAGCCTAAAGTTGAAAATTATACTGTAGATGACGGTTTGAATTCAAATGTTGTAACAACGATAGTAAAGGGTAATGAAGGTATATGGATTGGTACTGATAATGGACTTTGTTTCTATAAGGATGCATTTAGAGGAATTAGCAATATTGAATATTCAAACAGTATATATGATGTAATTATTACAGAGGAGACATTTTGGATCATAGGTTCTTTGGGTGTGCTAAAGACTACAGAGGAAGAACTTCTTGGAAGTCAAGGTATATCTGGAAGATATTTTGATTCAAACGATGGTCTCTCAAAAACATTGAATAGTATAAGTAATTCTACTATAGATAAGAACGGAATATTATATGTATGCTGTAATAACGGAATATATACCTTGGATACAAATAATATTTACTACAATATTACGCCTCCAAGAATTAAGGTAACGGCTATTGATATAGATGGAGTTACCTATGAGTTTGATGATTTGGCAGATGGTCTTAGAATTAAGAGCGATGTGTCAAGAGTTACAATATCCTTTGCAGTGTTTAGCTATGGTAACAGAGAAGATATTCAGGTTGAGTATTCTCTAAATGGTTTTGATGAACAACCAATTATTATATCTGGCACAGATATGATGCAGGCGGTATACACAAATCTTGATGGTGGAGTGTATGAGTTTGTAATTACAGCTTCAAATGGCGACGGAACATTGTGTGAAAGTAAGGTTTCCTTTATTATTGAAAAGGAAAATAGTTTTTTTGAAAATCCAGCGGCCAGAATTGGATTTCTAGTGCTTATTTTAATAGCACTTGCTTTAATGATAATTGGTTTCATAATGCTTCAGAAGAAGATTAAGAAGAAAAATATAGCACTTGAGCAGCTTTCTAAGGAGCATGAGGAAGCTGTTAAGTCAAGTAGTGCTAAAAATGACTATCTTGCAAACATGAGTAACGAGATTAAGACGCCTATAAATGCAATGATGGTTAAGGCAGAAGAGCTTCATAACCTTATTGGGGATAACGAAAGTTATAGCGATATAATCAAGAGTATATATAACACAGGTAATGATATTATAGGTAAGGTTGATGATATTATTTTACTTGCTAAGATTGAAGCAGGTAAGGTTGATATGATAAAAGCACCTTATTCAATATCTACCATGATGTATGACCTTTCGGAAATTGTTATACAGAAAATAGGTGAGCGTTCGGTTAAGTTCTTTGTTGAAATAGGTGAAAATGTAACCGATATGGTTATTGGTGATTCAGAAAAAATAAAGGATATACTTAAGAGAATTTTAGATAATTCCATTAAGTTTACCAAGGAGGGTTCTATTACTCTTTCTGTAGATTGCTATGCTTATGGAGATAAGGCTCACCACGATATAGTTAATGTTGTATTTACAATAGCTGATACCGGAATCGGTATTCAGGAAGAGCGATTAGAGAGTCTTTTTGAGATATATAATATTGCAGATAATGTTAAGAATAATCCTCATTCAGGAAATGGAGTTGGACTTGCTATTGCTAAGGGTTATGCGGACCTTATGGATGGTGAAATTGAGGTTGAAAGTTCATACGGTGCAGGTTCTACATTTACATTTACACTTAACCAGAAGGTTACAGACAAATATAACCAGGGTCATGTTGTATCCAAGATAGAGGGTACAGTCTCTAAGGAAACTGCTGAGAAATTGTGGTTACCTGAGGTTAATGCTTTGTTGGTGGATGATGATGAGGTAAGTAGAGAGGTGTCTCTTAAAGCACTTTCTCAATTTGAAATGAAGATTGATGTGGCGTCTTCTGGTGTTAGCGCAATAGATATGGCTTTGAACAATGATTATGATGTTGTGTTCATGGATGTTGCCATGCCGATTATGAATGGCATGGAAGCAATGATGGAAATAAGGGAATTGGCAGATGTAAAATATAGTATTTTACCGATTATTGCCATGGATACCAATGCTATTGAAGAAAACAAAGAAGAATTGCTTAGTGCTGGTTTTACAGATAGTGTTCTTAAACCTATGGATATTAAACGAGTGGCTGCCATATTAAAGGATTGTTTGCCTGAGGATAAAATTAAGGAAAAGGCTAACGATATAGAGCAGTATATTGAGGAATCAAGATATGGAGAAGGTTTAAATCGATTAAGAGAGTATCTTGATATCGAAGTAGCCATAGGTAAGATAGGTGGAAGTATAGATGTATTCAACAAACTTATCGTTGCTTATTACAATCAAAATGCTAATGCTATAGATGAGTTGAAAGAAAAGGTAGGGAAGGATATTAGAGGCTTCAAGACTAAGATTCACTCCCTTAGAACAACAAGCATCAATATTGGAGCATATGACTTTGCACATCAGGCATTAAAGATTGAAGCTGCCATAAACATAGGTAATCGAGAGTATATTAGTAATAACATTGATGAACTTATTGATGAATTATCTACTATAATTCTTGCTGTAGAGGATTACATGGACTTTATTGACGGTTTATCAGGTGTATCAGATGAAGAATTAAGTCAGCGTAATCAGGCTGAAAAGGAAAGTAAGAAGGAAGAAAAGCAGGTCATTGACTTTACTATTTTGGAATCAATCAAATATTCATCTTTGGAGAAAGATTTTGAAGAAGTAGACAAATATATGAATGAACTTGCTGCAAATGAATATAAGGGCGACGACAATGAATTTATTTCAGTGTTGAAAGAAGCGATAGAGGCTAGAAATATAGAAACCATAGATGAGTTAGTTACAACTTATATGGATTTAAAAATGTAGAAGAGCTGGAAGATACTAAAATAACTTGACTTTTTTCGCCAAAATAGTATAATCAATCATGTTAAACTTAATAACTAAACCGTTGATGTGGAGATAAAAATAAACAGGGCACTTACAGAGAGTTGGGATTGCTGAGAACCGACAGAATGCTATTTATTAAATGGACCACGGAGGGCATAGTCAAAGGAACATAAGGTTCTGAGTATTCTATGACGCGACAGCATGCGTGAGTTGCTAAGAGTATGTTAGTATTCTAATGAGAGTGTGGTTTTCACAAAACAAGGTGGCACCGCGGTAAAGTATATACCGTCCTTGATGACAGAAAAAGACTGTCATCAAGGATTTTTTTATTTATAAATACTAACTAAATTTTGATATATGGAGGATTTGATTATGGAAAAGGGAAGATATGGTATCCATGGTGGACAATATATTCCGGAAACACTAATGGATGAGATTAAGAAGCTTGAGGAAGCATATGAATTTTACAAGAATGACAAAGAGTTTAATGATGAATTAAACACATTGCTAAAGGAATATGCAGGAAGACCATCGCTTCTTTACTATGCAGAGAAGATGACTAAGGATCTAGGTGGAGCAAAGATTTATTTCAAAAGAGAGGATTTAAATCATACAGGTTCTCATAAGATTAATAATGTTTTAGGACAGGCACTTCTCGCTAAGAAGATGGGAAAAACCAGAATTATTGCTGAGACTGGTGCAGGTCAACACGGTGTTGCCACAGCTACAGCAGCAGCCTTACTTGGTCTTGAATGTGAAATCTTTATGGGTAAAGAGGATACTATTAGGCAGGCACTTAATGTGTATCGTATGGAGCTTCTTGGAGCGAAGGTTAATGCTGTAGAGTCAGGTACACAAACTCTTAAGGATGCTGTCAATGAGTGTATGGGAGAGTGGACAAAGAGAGTAGATGATACACTTTATGTTCTTGGTTCTGTTATGGGACCGCATCCATTTCCAATGATTGTAAGAGATTTTCAGAGTGTAATAAGCAAAGAGGCGAGACAGCAGATTTTAGAGAAGGAAGGAAAGCTTCCAGATGTAGTTATGGCATGTGTTGGCGGTGGAAGTAATTCCATGGGAATGTTTTATGAGTTTATAAAGGACGAATCAGTTAAGCTTATTGGATGTGAGGCTGCGGGTCTTGGTGTAGATACAGATAAGACAGCTGCCACAGTTAATACAGGAAGTATTGGTATATTCCATGGTATGAAATCATATTTCTGTCAGGATGAATATGGTCAGATTGCACCAGTATATTCTATTTCTGCTGGTCTTGATTATCCAGGAGTAGGACCAGAGCATGCATATCTTCACGATATAGGAAGAGCAAGCTATGTGCCTGTAACAGATGATGAGGCTGTAAATGCATTTGAATATATTGCAAAAACAGAGGGTATTATTGCTGCTATTGAGAGCTCCCATGCAGTTGCACATCTTATGAAGATTGCACCTACTATGAGCAAGGACCAAATTATTATATGTTGTCTTTCAGGAAGAGGAGACAAGGACGTTGCGGCAATAGCCAGATACAGAGGAGTTGATTTACATGAGTAAGATAAGTAAAGCATTTGAAAATAAAAAAGTTTTTGTTGGATTTTTAACAGCTGGAGACCCTTCTCTAGATAAAACTGAAGAATTTATAATTGAAATGGCAGAGGCTGGAGCAGGAATAATTGAAATAGGAATACCTTTTTCGGATCCTATAGCAGAGAGTACAATAATTCAAGAGGCCAATGTGAGAGCTTTATCAGCACCTAGGGGATGTACTACAGACATGGTGTTTGATATGGTGGAAAGAGTAAGTAAAAAAGTTGATGTACCTCTTGTTTTTGTGACATATTTAAATCCAGTATTTAAGTATGGATATGATAATTTCTGTAAGAAATGCCAGGAAACAGGAATAAGCGGAATAGTTATTCCTGATATGCCTTACGAAGAGGCAAAGGAGATTACAGACATAGCTTCTTCTTATGACGTAGATATAATTTCTACGGTGGCTTCTACTAGTATGGATAGAGTTAAAATGATTGCAAAGGAAGCTAAGGGCTATGTAATGATTTTATCATCAGCAAAGGCATTTAGAGAGGACGAGTTACCTGAAGATATTACAGATGTCTTAGATAACATACATAGTGTTACTGATGTGCCGGTTGTTATGGGGTCTGGAATAAAAAATCCTGACCAGGTATTAAAATATGGACCACTTGCGGAAGGAATTATTGTAAAAAGTGCAATTGTAAAGCTTATCGCTAAATACGGAGAAGAAGCAGGACCATATATAAGAAAATATATAAAAAATATGGCTATTTTATAGAAAAATAATTTGCTATAATAATAAAAAATGCTTATGGAGGACTTATGAAAGGAAGAAAAATATTTGCCTCTGTCAGTTCTAATGTTGGTACAAGGAAAAAGAAAAATGAGGATAACTTTTATTTAAACGGTGTTACACTGCCAGAAAATAATCCCAAGCATATAATGCAAAGCATTGAATTGGATGACGGTGTATTTGCCGTTGCTGATGGAATGGGAGGCATGAGAAGGGGTGAGTTTGCCTCAAAGTGTGCAGTGTCTATTCTTGATAAATTTGTAAAAGAGAAACCTCTTGATAGCTTGGCCGCTATGGATGAATATGTAGAGCTAGTCAATAGTAAGATATGTGATAAAATTAATGAAACCAAAGAAAAAATTGGAACTACAATAACAGTTGTATCAATAAATGATAAGACTGTAAAGATTTATAATGTTGGTGACAGCAGATGCTATTTGTATAGAGATGGCACTTTAACTTTATTATCAAAGGACCATACTCTTGTATCTCAGCTTGTGGAAATGAATGTTATCACAGCTGAGGAAGCAAAAACCGACAAGAGACGAAACCAGTTATATCAGCATATAGGAATGATGAAGGATGATGTTATAATTTCACCTTTTGAAGGTCCTGGATTTGAGCTTGCCAAGGATGATATGATTCTTTTGTTTTCAGATGGTGTCACAGATGTTATAGATGATGATGAGATTGTTTCAATCATTGAAGAGACAACTAATATAAATAAGCTAACTAATAGATTTTTATACAGAGCATTAAAAAAAGGAACAAAAGACAATGTGACAGCTATGATTATTAAGTATGCGCCTAGCTCAAAAAGTGCAGAAATATTATCGTGGGTATTAGGTATAGTTATATCAGCTATATTAGGTATAATTGCAGGATTAATTATAATTTGATTTCACTCAGGGAGGAAGGAACATGTCAAATATTAATGATTTTTCACCACTTTGGGGAGAGTGGCATGTGAAAGAGCTTCTAGGGAAAGGCTCTTTTGGCGCAGTATACAAAGCAGAAAAACAAGAATATGGGACTACATATACTTGTGCAATAAAGCATATTCAAATTCCTTTTGAAGGATTTGATGAGGCAAGTATTTTGTCAGAGGGTTTAGCTTCTGACGAAGAATCATTGTCTCAATACTACAAAAAATTATTGAACAAGCTCTTAACAGAAATAAATACATGTTATCAGCTTAAAGGTCATACTAATATTGTATCATACGAGGGTCATTCTGTTGTTGAAAGACCAGAAGGTAAGGGATATGATGTCTTTATTCGTATGGAATATTTAACTTCATTATCTGAATTTATGCGCCAGAATCCTTTTGATGAGCGAGAGGTTGTTAAGCTTGGTATAGATGTATGTAATGGTCTCAAGGTTATGGACAAGAGAAACATGATACATAGAGATATTAAGCCAGCTAACATAATGGTTACAGAGGATGGAATATATAAGTTAGGTGACTTTAGTGAGGCAAGAATGATTACTCAGAATATGGGTAATATGTCCATTAGAGGTACATATAGCTATATGGCTCCCGAAATATTAAAGGGTCAGACTGCAAATAAAACCGTAGATATATATTCAGTGGGATTGCTTTTATATAGGCTTCTTAACAACAATAAGCCTCCTTTTACAGGTGATGCCAGTGTTAAGCTTACTTCAGATTTGTCGGAGCAGTCTAATGCTATGAGATTTAGAGGTGAGGTGTTACCTCCGCCGGCTAATTGCACTAACCAAATACTTTTAAATGCAATTCTTAAAGCATGCGAATATAATCCGCATAAGAGATGGCAGAGTGCAGATGAACTGTGTGAACAGCTTCAGTTGGCACTTAAATCTATTGAGAACCCAGGTATGGTTGTTAACCCAGCCATGATGAATCAAGGTCAGGCTAATAGCTGGCAGAATCAGGCGATGTCAAGTGGATGGGGACAAATGTCAGCGTCTAACTTTTCAGCCCCAAATACAAACTATGGAATACCTAATCAGGCAATGTCCAATCAAGTGATGTCTCTTGGTGGTCAACAGCCAATTCAAAATAATAACCAGATTACTGTACCTAAGAAGAAAAAATCAGCAGGTGTCATAATTGGTATCATTGTTGCCTTACTTTTGGTTGTAGCTATTACCGTAGGAGTTATTTTACTTACAAGGGATGATTCAGATGACAAGGATAAAGACAAGGACGAAGATGTTATTGTGCAGGATGATTCAGAAGAAGATGTAGCTTCTACGGGGGATGCTTCTGATGAAGAGAAAGATACAGAAGAGGAAAAGACAGAGGCAACTACAGAAGAAGTAGTTGAAGAATATAGTATGCCATTTTGTGAGAATCAGCCATATGAGCAAATCAAAATGGATTTAGAAGACATGGGTATGGTTGTCACAGCAACCTATGAATATAACGATAATGTTCAGTCGGGATATGTAATTAGCCAAGGCGTGGCAGAGGGTGTTACTATTCAGGCAGGAACAGAAATAAGTTTTGTTGTTTCAAACGGCCCAACACCTTGTCCATATGAGTATGAGCAGAAGGTAACAGTTACTGCTGCGTCAGGAAGTAGTAATGCAACCCTTACATTATACGAATGGCAAAGTGGAGAATGGAAAGCATTGTTTACCTGTGAGGCCAAGGTAGGAGCTAACGGTATTGGTTCTGATTACGGTGAAGGTAAGAAGATTACACCTGCAGGAACATTTAAGCTTGGCGTGATATTAACTGATACTCAGCCATCAGGTAATATGCCATATCAGATTGTAAGCTCGTCAACATGTATTGTTGATGATGTTACTTCACCATTGTACAATATTATTTGTGATACATCTCAGGTTCCTAGTGGAGTGAGCTGTGACACAATTGGTAATAATATTACTGGTGGTAAGTTGAGTGCGGCAATATTTATTGAACATAACGGTAATGGATATACATCAGAGAACGTTGTGCCAGGTAGATGTTCAGTTATAACAATATGTGGTTGTGAATACAGTCCAATTGCTACAGCAGGTTGTGTAGATATTACATCAACTAGTATGGCAACACTTATGTCATTGTTAAATGCAGATAAGAATCCATATATTGAATTATATGCGAACTAAGAGGATGAATCATGAGTAAAATCTTAATGAAAATAACTGTATTTTTCTTGGTGTTTACACTGTTTTTTGTAGGTACAGTTGTTATAGGAAGATATGTAAATAGTGATAAAGATAATGAATCAGAGGATTCTGAGGTTACTGAAGAAGAAAATGTAGAAGAGCCTACTACAGTAGCTGATACCCAGGAGGTTGTTATAGATGTTTCTGTAACTGAGGAACCTACGACAGAACAGACAACTGAGTCAACAGAAGATGCGTCTGAAACAGATGCATCCTCTGAGGAAGATAATGTTTCTCAGCCTGAGGAATTGACAGCTCTTCTTGCTGAAAGTGGAAGGGATTATACTTCTCTTGAAAGTGTAGGTTGTAACCAGCTTATAATTGTTGATTCTGAGGCTAATAAGGCATCTATATATATGTACGAAAAAGATGACACAGGCTTATGGGTTAATTGTGGTCTTGATACTCAGGGCTTTGTTGGAGCTAATGGTGTAAGCTCTGAATCCTATGAAGGAAGTGGAATGACTCCAGCTGGATTTTTCTCTGTAGGCGAAGCCTTCTATATTGAGGATGAACCAAAGACAGGTCTTAGCAGCTTCCATGTAACAGAAAATACTTACTGGGTAGATGACCCTGATTCACCTTATTACAATCAGAAA
Source organism: Lachnospiraceae bacterium (assembly GCA_015057525.1). GTDB lineage: Bacteria > Bacillota > Clostridia > Lachnospirales > Lachnospiraceae > Coprococcus_C. The sequence continues at coordinate 412,792 of SVEE01000001.1, forward strand.
GTTGAGCTTGAAGGTGATCCAGAGTGGGATAGTGCAGAGCATATGATAAGCTACTATGATGCGTACATATATGGCTTTGTTATTAATTTCAATATGGATCCAGTTGTACCAGGTAAGGGTTCTGCCATATTTTTCCATGTAGGATATAATTCTACTGCTGGATGTATAGCTGTTTCTCAAGATATGATGCTTCAATACTTGGCTAAGCTTGATGCTTCTAAAAATCCATATATAATAATGCAATAAAAATAGGAGGAGTACTTTTAAGAGTACTCCTTTTTAGTTTCCTGTTGGTTTACTTTTATAAATACAAGTATCGTGTTGGGAGATTGCGTTTCTTGACTGTTTACGATATTATGTATGTAGGTTAACCAAGTATACTATTAATAAACTTTCTAGTGATAAGGAGGTTTGATATATGAGTGGTATTAATCTTTCACAAAATATAACAAGATTACGCCATGAAAAAAAGATTACCCAAGAACAATTAGCAGATTTTGTTGGTGTTACTAAGGCATCTGTTTCAAAATGGGAAACAGGACAAAGTATGCCGGATATTCTGATATTGCCACAGCTTGCTGCATTTTTTAATGTTTCTATTGATGATTTGATGGGATATGAGCCAAGTCTTACAAAAGAACAGATTGATATGATTTATACAAGTTTGTCCTCTGATTTTGTAACGTTAGGATTTGAAGAGGCTATGGAAAAAAGTAGACAAATGGTTAAGCAGTATTATTCTTGTTATGAATTTTTGTTTAATATGGCAGTTCTATGGCTTAATCATCATATGCTTGCTGATAGCACGGAAGAACAACAAAAAATATTACAGGATTTATATGATTTATGTGAGCATATTATGTATAACTGTAATGATATGGAGATGCGTGGAAATTCTTTGTCGATAAAGGCGTTGGTTGCATTGCAACTTGGAAAAGCATTGGAGACAGTTGATATGCTGGAAGAACAGCTTAATCCCTTAAATCTTATCAATCAGAGTGAAGCGACTCTTGTTCAAGCCTATCAGGTATTAGGGCAGAATGATAAGGCAAAAAAACATACGCAAATATGCATATATAATCATTTGATACATTTAGTAGGCAATTCTACAAATGATTTAGCACTAAATTTTGATAATTTTGAGCGATGTGAAGAGATTATAAGAAGAATTGAAAAAATAGTTGAAGCTTATAATTTATCACAGTTAAATCAGGATGTTACGGGTGTTTTTTGGTATCAAGCAGCTATCATGTACTCAATGCATGAAAATAAGCAAAGAGCCATTGAAATGCTTGGTAGATATGTTAGTGAGATGGAGAGGATATTTAAAAGTGACATTAAATTTAAGCTCAAAAAGGATGATTATTTTACCACAGTTGATACGTGGTTTAATGATACAGATTTAAGAGGAGGCTTGCCAAGAGATATTAAGGTTATTTGGGAAAGTGCCATGTCTGTTTTTTCTAATCCGGTGTTTAGTGCATATGCAGAAGATGAGGAATTTTGTAACTTAAAAGCCAGATTAGGCAGTTTGAAATTATAGGATTAAAGTTTATTAAAAAGTAGGAGGATAAAAATATGTTTGCAACAGATATGATGAATCAGTTAAAAGATATGTTACCATTTTTAATTCCAATTGTTATAATAGAGATAGTGTTATTTGTGTTAGCACTTAAACATATTCTTACGCATGACACATATAAAAGAGGAAATAGAACCATTTGGCTTATTATAACAATTGTGTTTATGAATTATGTAGGACCTATTTTATATTTTGTATTAGGAAAAGAGGATTCTTAGAATGGAAATACTTAAGATTAGTAATTTAAGTAAATCATTTGGAAGCAGGAAAATAATTGATGATTTAAGCTTTTCGGTTGAGGAAAACAAGGTATTTGGCTTTATTGGACAAAACGGTGCTGGTAAGACCACTACTATGAAGATGATACTTGGCTTACTTAAGGCGGATAGTGGTGAGATAACTGTTTGTGGTGAAAAGGTCAAATTTGGGCAGACAAAGACCAATCAATTCATAGGTTATTTACCTGATGTTCCTGAATATTACGGCTATATGACTCCTACTGAGTATCTTATGCTATGTGGTGATATTACAGGAATAGATAAGAAGGAATTAAAGCAAAGAGTAGAGGAATTATTAAGTCTGGTTGGACTTAACGATGCAAAGAAGAGAATACATGGATTTTCACGAGGCATGAAACAGAGACTTGGTATAGCTCAAGCCTTACTTGGAAGACCAAAGCTTCTTATATGTGATGAGCCAACATCTGCCCTTGATCCTATAGGAAGAAAAGAAATTCTTGATATTTTATCAGAGGTAAAGAAAGAAACAACAGTAATATTTTCTACACATATTTTATCAGACGTGGAGAGGATTTGTGACGAGGTAGCTTTTTTACATGACGGAAAGATTGCGCTTAAAGGAACTATTGAGGAGATAAGAGCCACAAGAAAGGGAACTGACATTGAGATAGAATTCTTTAACCAGATTGATTGCGACGTGTTTTTTAATGATTTCCCTGCGGCTAAAGCCATCGGTAAAACAAAGCTTGCCTACGACAAAAAGACAGAAGAAGATATTCTAAGTATTATGAAATATTTGTCTGATAACAAAATGGCCATACAGCGTATTGAAATGCTAGAGCCTACATTGGAAGATTTATTTGTGGAGGTGGTAGGTAAATGAGACAGCTTGTTACATTCACAAAAAAAGAATTTGTAGAGTTACAAAGAACAAATAAATTGCTTGTGTTGGGAATAGTTTTCCTTTTGTTTGGAATTATGAATCCTGCTATAGCTAAGCTTACACCATGGCTTATGGAAACCATGGCAAATGAGCTTGAGAGCTCAGGCATTTTCGTCAAGGAAGTAGTTGTTACGGCTCTTGACTCGTGGATGCAGTTCTTCAAAAATATTCCTATGGCGGTTATTGTGTTTGTCTTAATGTTTAGTGGCATTTTAACCAATGAATATCAAAAGGGAACCCTGATTAACATGGTAACCAAGGGACTTTCTAGATGGAAGATTATTGTATCAAAGCTTATTGTTATGCTAGCGGCATGGTCAATTGGTTATTGGATGTGCTTTGGCATAACATATGTTTACAATGAGTATTACTGGGATAACAGTATTGCAAAGAACCTTTTACCATCCGTATTTGTGATTTATATTTTGGGAATATGGTTTACTACCATGATAATACTATTTTCTAGTATATTCAGAACAAACAGCTCGGTTGCTATTATGACGGCTGTTGTATTTGGTGTTATGTATGTGCTTAGCATGGTTCCTGATATAGAAAAGTATTTGCCGGTAAAATTGATGGATGCATCTTCGATGCCTATGGGAGTAGGTGCTCCAGAGGATTTTGTTACTGCTTTGATTATTACAGGAATATGGTCAATTATTAATATATTTGCTGGAATTAAGTGCTTTAACAAAAAGAATTTGTAATTATATATGTATCATTAAAAAACAGAGTAGTATTTAAACTGATTTGGAGTAAATATTACTCTGTTTTTGTTTTGCATATAAATAAGGATTGGCATATAATAGATTTAATGTGTATAAGCTAATTATATAAAAGGAGTGAATATAATGGGAGAATGGAAGGAAATAAGCCTGCATGACATAAAAGGTATTAAAATCGGACATGCTCAGGATGAAGAAAATGGCACAGGATGTACAGTGGTTATATGTGATGACAAGGCCATATGTGGTGTTGATGTGAGAGGTGGAGGTCCCGCGTCAAGAGAGACAGAGCTACTTAATCCTATGATGAGTAATGATGGAATAAACGGTTTGCTTCTAAGCGGTGGAAGTGCCTATGGACTTGATGCAGCTGGCGGTGTGATGAAATACCTTGAGGAAAAGGGAAAAGGTATCAAGGTAGGTAAGGAAATAGTACCTATAGTAGTTGGCTCATGTATCTTTGACCTAGGATGTGCTAATGGCAAGGTTCGTCCAGATGCCAAGATGGGCTATGATGCCTGCCTGGATAGCGAAAAGCATATAGAAAGAAATGGTAACGTAGGAGCAGGAATGGGTGCAACAGTTGGTAAGATTCATGGTGATGGTCATGCTATGAAATCTGGTCTGGGATGTTATGCAGTACAGATAGGCAGTCTTAAAGTGGGAGCAATTGTTGTTGTAAATGCCATTGGAGATGTATTTGAAATGGATTCCAACAAGCAGATTGCTGGTCTGTTAAATGGTAAGAAGGATGGCATGTTATCAAGCGAACTTGAAGCGGTAAAATTGCTTCAGCTTGCCAGCAAGTTTTCTTTTAATACAACAATTGGAGCAATTATTACCAACGCTAAGCTTGATAAGGCAGATATGAACAAGGTTGCAGCTATGGCTAGCAATGGAATTGCCCGTACAATAAGACCGGTTAATACATCTATGGATGGAGATTCAATATATGCCCTTGCCACAGGCAAGATAAAATCAAGTCCTGATGTGGTAGGAACAGTTGCTGCTCATGTGCTTGGTAAAGCTGTAAATAGAGCAGTTTTGGAAGCAGATGAGATATATGGATATAAATCTGCAAAAAGCTTTATATAAGGAGGATATGTCATGGGTTTTACAGATACATTTACATTTGAATTTTTAATTCTACTTATTGTTTCTTTAGTAGTTAGCTCTATAGGTTTTTATAAGTATGTTTACTTTATTTCCCTTGGATATGGATTTTCCGTTGCTGCCATGGGTATTGCACTTCCTATTATGTATAGAGATTACCTTGGTTGGGATACAATCATAATTAGTTTGTTGTTTGTAATATATGGTTGCAGATTAGGTGGATATTTGCTTATAAGGGAAATAAAGAGTGTATCCTACAGAAGCACCATGAAAAAAGAAATTAAAGATGGCTCATCCATGAAGCTTGTAGCTAAGTTTAGCATCTGGATAAGCTGTGCTATTTTATATGCATGTCAGATTTCTCCACTATATTTTAGATTACAGAATTTAACTAATCTTGGTGGAACAGAAGGGGATTATGTAATTGAAACAGATGCAGTAGCTATAGTAGGTGCTGTTATTATGATTCTTGGTATTTTACTTGAGTCAATGGCTGATTTGCAGAAGTCTAAGGCAAAGAAAATTAATCCTTCAAGATTTTGTGATAAGGGCTTGTATAAGATTGTGAGATGTCCAAACTATTTAGGAGAAGTCCTTTTCTGGACAGGAGTTTATGTATCAGGTATTAATACATACGATGGAGCATGGCAGTGGGTTGCGGCTACGTTCGGATATGTATGTATAGTATACATCATGTTTGGTGGTGCCAGAAGATTAGAACTTCGTCAGAATAGAAACTATGGCGATGACCCAGAGTATCAGGAGTATGTAAAGAAAACACCAATACTTATACCTCTTGTTCCTCTTTACAGTGTGGCAAAATATAAGTGGTTAGTTGGATAATTATATAAAAGTGGTGTTATTGTAATATAACACCACTTTTTTTATAAATGCAACAAATTGTTGCTTTCAGATGTGTCATTAACAAAAAAATTCAATATAATTGTAAACTTATTGTAAAAACATTTCAGACAGGTTGACATTATATTTTATGTGACATTAGAATTATAGTATCTGAAAATATATTAAACAATATTTGTAGTAATTCATGTGAGGCTGATAAAATGTTAAAAAATAAGGTACTAATAGTAGAAGATGATGAAGCAATTGCTAATATGATAGCGATGAATCTTAGGGTAGCAGATTATGAAACTACAATTTTCAATGATGGTTTGACTGTTTTTGATGACATATGTAACAACCATGATTACGATATTGCAATTCTTGATGTCATGCTTCCTGGAATGGATGGGTTTTCACTGTTGCCTGTGATTAGTTCATATAATATTCCTGTTATTTTTCTTACTGCAAAGGACGATTTGGCATCAAAGCTTAAAGGACTCAAGGGTGGTGCGGAAGATTATATTGTTAAGCCTTTTGAGATGCTTGAGCTTATGGTTAGAATTGAAAAGATTTTAGCACGTACAAACAAGTTGGCAAATGTAATAAATATATTGGATTTAGAAATAAATTTTGATGAACACGCAGTCAGAAAAAATGGTATAGAGGTAGTGTTAAAGCCTATGGAGTTTGAACTGTTAGCTGTGCTTGCCAAGAATAAAAATATAGCTATATCAAGGGAAAAACTACTCAATATGGTATGGGGAATAGATTTTGTTGGTGAAACTAGAACTGTTGATGTTCATATCGGTCAGCTTAGAAAAAAATTAGGCTTGAATGAAAACATTAAGACAGTTTCCAAAATGGGCTACAGACTGGAGGATTAGATACGATGAAACTTAAATCAAAGATTCTTCTGGTGACTGGATTAACTGTATTTTCCATAACTTTGGTTTGTAATCTAATAGTGGTATTTTTTCTATGGAACATTTCAATGGAGGATGCGAAGAAGAAATCTATGCAGGATGCCTACAGTACCTTCATGGAAATAGATTATATGCTTTCTGTTATAAGCGCAGAACATAACAATGATGTTATTATGAGGTACATTTTTAAAGAACTGTCGGATGATTATGTTATTTGCTGTCGAAATTTAGGTTTATATTCCGATACAGAAGACGTGGAGTTTATATATAACAATACTGTTCTTGAAGTTTCTGATTTATATGAAGCGGAGTATTCGTATGAATATAATTTTGCCAATGCAATTAGCTCAAATGGAATAAACACTGCAAAGTTGAAATATGGAAATAAAATATATTTTATATACAGAACAGTTTATGAGGTGGGATATGATGTCTATAAGATTGTAGATGTTACATATGTTAAGGACAGACTGAAGTTTATATGTATTGTACTATCAGTTTTGACTGTTGCAATAACGTTTTTATCACAGCTTGTAATTTCAGGAATATTAAATAAAGTTTTTATGCCTTTAAGTGTACTAAATGAAAATGCTAAGAATATAGCTATGGGTGAGTATAGACAACGAATAAAGGTTAGTGGCAATGATGAGATAAGTGAGCTCAGTGATAATTTTAATAAAATGGCAGAAGCCGTTGAACAAAGAACAACCTCTCTTGAGGAAGCAGAGCACAAGAAAACCCTTTTAATAGGTGATTTAACCCATGAATTAAAAACACCTATCACTGCAATAACGGGATATTCTAAAACCTTACTTACCACAAAGCTTAGTGAGGAAGACAAGGAAATTGCACTTTCATATATCTATAACGAAGGCTGTAGATTAGAACGCCTTTCCAAAAAGATGATGAATTTAGTCTTGCTGGGAGAGGAAACTTCTTTGGATTTAAAACATGTAAGAGCAAGTGAACTTTTTTCAAAGGCTAGTGCAGCATGTTCCCAAATTTTAGCTGAGAAAGAAATTGAACTTGTAACCAATTTTGGTGATGAGCATTTTTTTGTTGATGAGGACCTGATGGAAGAGGTACTTGTGAATCTTATTGATAACGCTGTCAAAGCCAGTGGTCTTAAAAGTAAGATAATATTATCTGCCAATAAAAATGAGATTAGTGTACGTGATTTTGGTATAGGAATACCAAAGGAGGAACAGGATAGGATTTTAGAACCGTTTTACATGGTTGATAAATCTCGCAGCAAAAAAAATGGTGGTGTGGGATTAGGGCTCTCTATTACAGCCATGATTTTGGACAAACATAAATGCAAACTCTCTATTGAAAGCGAAGAGGGCAACGGTACAGTTATGATTTTACAATTTGTTTAAAATTTGATGAATACTCGATAAAAGGCTCCATGCTACTATAATTGTGGCATGGAGCTTTTTTATAAAAAGTATATGAATATCTTGTTGATAAAAAATACTAAAAAGGAGAATAGTTATGAAAAAGAAAAAAGCAATTGTACCAATGTTAACAGTTATGTGTATGTCTCTTACTGCCTGTGTGAAAAGTCCCCAAGAAGATATTGTTCAAAATAAAGATTTTGATGTGATGATAGAAGAAGCGGAGAATACAGAAGAGGATGCTATTTATTATGATGATGTGGTTGAGGAAGTAAATGAGAATGCTCAAATTTATCAGACTGAGTTAACAGATGCAACGTTGGGAGTAGAGGTTTATGTGGATGCAGAAGTTATTATTCCAGAAGTAGATAAGCTTTCTGTGTATAGGGTGAGTCAAAAGGATATAAGTCAGGAATTTATAGATAAGGTAAGGGAAACGATTTCTCCTGGTGTAAGCTATTATGACGGAAGCATTATGAGTATAACAACCAAAGATGTAATTGCTATGGATATACAATTCAACAAAGAACTTATAGAAGAATGTAATGATGAATCCTTAATCGAAGAATACCAGAGAAACATTGAAGAGTTGGAACAGCAATATGAAGTGGCTCCAGAAAGAATTGAAATATTGGATTATCCTTCAGATAATTTAATTCACTCTGTAGAGGAAAAATATAACAGTAATCCAAATGATGCTTATTATTCATGGCAACACAGCTTGACACCGTCTGCAAAAGTGTTTTATGGAATGAGCGATGGTGCAGATGGACACTGTAGAACATTATATGCACAAAATAATTGTGATTATGGAAATTGCTTAAGATATGAGAGTACAAGAAATGGTTATGCCTTTACGTCAGTTGTTGTTGTGGAAGATGGTATAACAGATGAATTAAAAGGGGATAATGAATTACCTGTGTTACAGGATTGGCTGGTTGCAGATTGTACAACTGCAAGTTTATATGATAATGAACCGCTATCAATATCTGAATCAGATGCACGTGGTGTTGCAGATAAGCTTATGACTGATTTAGGACTTTCGGAATATGAGTATTATGATGGAGGATTATATTTTGAGCATCCGGATGTGAGATTTAAAGACGGAGAGACCTTTTATTTTGATGGAACATTGCGCTATCGTGAAATTTATGAATTTGTTTATATGAGAAATATGGATGGTGTACTTGTGGATAATACAGCAGGTGCAAAACTTACAGATGGCTGGGCTGAGGATACATACGTAAAAAAATTGTGGTCAGGTGAAGCTGTTGTTGTATGTGTAAATGATGATGGAATTGTTGGATTTAAATATCTTTCACCTATATCCATTGATGAAACCATAGTTGAAAAGGCAAGCATAAAGTCTTTTGATGAGGTTAAAGAAATATTTGAACAGATGGTGGTTATAGAGAATGTGCCAGAAGATGGAGGTGTTTCTATTGAGGTGGATTCTGTTGAACTTGTATATGCAAGAATTAGTGAAAAAGATAGTTTTGATACTGGTATATTAGTACCAGTGTGGAATTTTAAAGGTACTAGTACAAGCGAATATGGGATGGTGACCGAAAGAACAGTTTTATCAATAAATGCTATTGATGGCTCGGTAATTGATTGGGAGCTTGGATATTAAAATGAATAGCTTTGAAACAGATATGAAAAGAGCACTGTTTAATATTAAATTTTGCATTGGGATATTTATTCAGGTACTTATTTTAACTAAGTACGGTGTAGAAGGAGCGCAGTATTCCATATGTTTACCTGTTACTGTTGCTTTGCCATATTCTACAGCATGGATTAATGAGTATAGAAACGGATTTATAAAAGAATATCTGCCTAGATGTGGTTTTGTATCATATGTAACAGGTAAATTTTTTGCCTGCGTTTTGTCAGGAGGTTTAATGTGTGTTGTATCCTGTAGAATAGCTCAAATTTTTGAAACTGGATTTGTATATGACAAGTATAACCTTGTTTTTTGTTCCGGTATGTTGTGGGCAGGTGTGGCTTCTGTGATGGCTGCAGTTTCAAATAGTAGGTACATAGCTTATGGAGGCTCCTTTGTAATCTTTTATATTTTAGTGATTATGTATGAGAGGTATTTTAAAAGCTTATATTGTCTTTATCCTATTGAATGGTATTTTCCAACACATACATGGGTATTCGGGGAATCAGGAATTATCTTTATGATTATTGGATTTCTGGTCATGCTTTATTTAATGTATTATGAGATTTTAAGGAGATATATAAACTATGCTTAAAATAAGACAGGTATATTATGTAGTTGTTTCTAATTTCAGAAGATGGCATAAAAATCCCCAGATTATACTGTGTTTTTTCTTAGGATTTATATTTTGCTTTTTACTGTCAGATAAGGTTATGAGATTTGCTACTTCGCATGATACATATTTGCAGGGGTTGGAGTCATTTATATGGACATTTGGTGATGCACAGTCAATTCTTAGTATTTCGTTGCTGTTATTATTACTGTTTGCAGATATGCCTAATTTGTCTAATGATGTGCCATTTTTTATGATTAGAACAAAAAGAAGTGTCTGGCTACTTGGGCAGATTATATATCTTATATGTGCAACCTTCATTTTTGTAGTATTTATATTAATTTCTACTATAATACTTTCAGCAACAAGATCATATCCAGCAAATATATGGAGTGAGACAGCAGCTATTCTTGGGTACTCTGGCATAGGACAAAATATCGCAATACCTTCCTTCGTCAAGGTTATGGAACTTACATATCCATATCAATGCACTGTACATATTTTTTTACTTGTGACAGGTTATTCTCTTGCGATGTCCAGTATAATTCTTTTTTTAAATCTCTGTAAGAATAATCTGGGCATGATAGGTGGAGTGTTATTTAGTGGATTTGGTATTATATTAAATCCGAACATGGTGGCTGAATTATTTGGCATATCATTTGACAGGATAAGATATGCAAATATTATTTTTGGTTGGCTTTCTCCTTTAAATCATGCAACGTATTATATGCATAATTTTGGTTATGACAACCTACCTAAACTTTGGATGTCATATTTGTTTTTTACTTTGTTTAGTTTGATATTCTTTGTGATGTCGTTTTTGAAGATAAAGAAATACACCTTTGATTTTACAGGTACACAGAACTAGAGGAGAAAATATATGAATAATACGGATTTTGGAATAGAAGTAGAAAATGTGTATAAGGCTTTTGGTAAACAACAGGTTCTAAAGAATATAAGTCTAAAGATTCCAAGAGGAAGTATACATGGAGTTGTGGGAAACAACGGAAGTGGAAAAACGGTTCTTATGAAATGCATATGTGGATTTATGCATTGCGATAAGGGAAGGGTTTTGGTTAATGGTAAGCAAATAGGTAAGGATGTGGATTTTCCATATGATATAGGGATTATTATAGAGACTCCTGGTTTTATATCTAATCTTAGTGGTTATAAAAATTTGAAAATTCTTGCTTCTTTGAAAGGATTGATAGGGAAAAGTGAAATTAGGGAGACTTTGATAAAGGTTGGTCTTAATCCGGACATGAAAAAACATGTGTCGAAATATTCCCTTGGTATGCGACAAAGACTTGGTATAGCACAGGCAATAATGGAAAATCCTAGTGTTCTTGTTTTGGATGAGCCATTTAATGGATTAGATAAACAAGGTGTTTTAAAGATGAGAGAGTTGCTTAAAGGGTTAAAAAAAGAAGGGAAATCTATTCTTTTAGCCAGTCATAATGCACAGGATATAGAAGAGCTTTGTGACTTTGTATATGATTTAATGGAAATGGACGAGGAGAATAATAATGAAGAAATATAGAGTACAAAGAAACATTATTATATTGATTTTGACAGTTTGTATATGTTTTGGAGCAAGTATAGATATATATGCAACTAATACACCTAATGATGTCACAACTGCTGATGAAAGTGATGAGGCAGGAGAAGTCATTGATGGGGGAGGTCAAACAGAACCTGATACAGAGACTGACATAGGAAGTGATGATTTGAATGGGGATGAATCTGTAGGTGATGAACCAGCAAAAATAACAACAAAGCTATATATTGATAATCAGAATATATATGAAGGAATGAACAAAAGTTACTCGGAAGGCTATATTCCAAGTATAGAAAATGGAAATGCACTTGTGGTGATTCCCTTAAAATCAAACAATAATATAAAAAACAGCACTATAACAGCGAAAGTTGATTTGGGTAATGGAGAAACTATACCATTTGTACAGAAAAACTATGAAAAGAATTTTGGGGTGGGTTCTTTTGCTGTAAATGGTGGAACTAGTCAATCAGAAAGTTATCTGGTAAGGTTTAACCTTGAACTAAAACAAGAAAGATATAATGGTAGCTATCCTGTTAATATTAACGTATCCGCGTATGCGGAGGATGGAACAGAAATTAATCAGACTTTTATTACATATGTTACTATCACTGATGGAGAAGATCTTACTCCTGAACCGGAGGAGGTAGTTGTGGAGGAGGATGCACCTGTATTTATGCCTAAAATACTAGTTTCATCCTATAGCTTTTCAAGCTCAGAGATAAAGCAGGGGGATACGGTAACAGCGGAGGTTGTATTTGTCAATACAAGCAAGACAAATAGTGTAAAAAATATGACTGTTTCTGTGTCCACAGGAGAAAAGCTTGAGTTAGTTAGTAAGACGGACAGCATATACATAGATGATGTAGGAGCAAATGAAACATTTACCGTTTCATATGATTTTAAAGTTGATATGATGGCGGCTGAGGGACAATATAACTTGGCGTTTTCTTTGGATTATGCGGATTATGAAGGTCGTACATATACTTCATCTAGCAATATCAAGGTAAACGTTGGGCAATTGATGAAAGTTGAATTTGACGATCTTGTAATTCCTGAGAGCATAGAGGTTGGTCAGACTGTAGAGGGCACTACTCAGGTTATGAATTTGGGGAAAGGAAAGATATATAATGTAAGGGCTGAGCTTTCAGTGGATGGATTAAAAGCAGAAAAAACAATGTTTTTAGGTAATATTGAATCAGGAAGTGCAATAAGTGGCAGTATGGAGATACTAGCTATTGGTCGCTCTGGTAATTCATATTACGGAGATACGGAAGGCGTGCTCACATTTTATTATGAGGATGAGGCAGGAAATGAATTTAATCAGAGTGTAGAGATCAAAACGAATATTGTAGCGCCAACATATGATGAAATCGATGTAGGGAGTCAAGATAAAACAGGGCAGTGGTGGGTTATTATGGCTGTTGTTGTCTCCATAGTTATAGTAATATGTATTTTAATAGCATTTGGAAATGTGAAGAAAAAAAGATATGAAGATTAGAAAATTACTAAAGTTACGAAAACAAAATGATATAGTTAAAATAGCATTTTTATTTATATTTGTTGGAGCCTTTGTGATAATAATGACGATAATAAACGTGGTAAAATTCTATGGGCAAATTAATGAGTCAGAGGAATATACAATTAAAAAGCTAGATAAAATTTCTGAAAGAGATTTGGAAAACATATTAGACATGGATAACGTATATTGTGTAAGTCCAAGTATAAATAATATTGTAAGTATAAAATATTATGTAAGTGTTGTGGATATGCCTTGCGTAATGGTTTCTGCAGATTATATTGAACGTGTATTTAGTGTGGAATGTGATACAAATTCCAGAACATTTTATGTAAATGATTTTACATTTGAAAAACTTAGGCAGGAGATGAATTTAAATAAAGATAGTAAGGTTATTTCAGTAAAATATGCTTTTGCAGGTGATGAAGAAGCAGAATATAAAAATGCAAGAATAGTTGTTGTAGAAGATGATTTACATGCTGATGAAATAGCTATCTATACTAATGATACAGATTTGAATTTACAAAAGAATGCAATGGAATTTAGGACTATTATTACAAAACATGATTTAGATGGAACATTGCAAAGTGATTTTGAAAATCAAGGTTATTTCTTTTCTGAAAAGGAAGCTTTAGTTAACTGGAAATATAACCTTGAAATATGGATGCTTAAGATTAAATATGGAATATTTATATCAGCTATAGCTATTGTGGCAGGGTTTATAATGTATAAAAGAGAGTTGAAACTGGTAGAGCAAGACTGCTAAATGATATGTTAATAAACAAAAACCTTCCCGTAATCGGGAAGGTTTTTGTTGTATATTTAATATAAATTAGTGAACGTCGTTAGGGTCACCAACCATAGCATCTGCTGGAATTTCGCCTTCCTTTGGAGCCTTAACCAATAAAAGTGAGAGGAGTAAAGCTACAATGTAAAGAGCTATAGTTGCATATAATACGTACTGATAACCTGTTGGGTTAACCATTACAATTTCACCGTGATCGATTACCGCGTTACCTGCTTTGTCAAGTAATGGGATTTCCTCACCGAATGTTTTAACAATCCAAGTAGCCATCTGGTTACCTGTAAGACCTGCAAATGCCCAAGCTGAAAGTGTAATACCGTGTAATGCACTTATGCTTCCCATACCGTAGTGGTCAGAGAGAAGTGTAGGAACATTTGAGAAACCACCGCCGTATCCTGCATTTACCATGAAGATAAGTGCAAGAACTAAGATAGTAAGACCAGTGCTTCCGTTACCCTTTTCAATACCGCTTGTAAGAATAGTAGCAGCAGTAAGAGCGATTGAGATAACGAATATTAACTTGTAAATTGTGTTTCTATCCTTCATACTATCAGCCCAAGCGGAGAAACCAAGACGTCCACCTGCGTTGAAGATAGCTGAAACAGTCGAGATAATACCAACTGAAGCTGCAAGTCCGATACACTTAACAATCATTTTCTCCTGAGAGATAAGTGCAAGACCACAAGTAATGTTAATGTAGAACATTAACCAGATACCGATATAGTTACCAATTTTTCTTGTCTTAATAACAGAGAAGATACTCTTCTTTGCTTCCTTGCCCTGTGGCTCAACCCAACCTGCTGGCTTATGTAAAAGAAGGTGACCTGTGAACATCATTACGAAGTATACACAAGCTAAAATCCAGAACATCTTGTAGATACCTGTCTCACCAAGCTTATCAAGTAAAGTCTGCATAATAGGAGAAGCAATTGCCTTAGCAGCACCGAAACCTGCTACTGCAAGACCTGTTGCAAGTCCCTTTCTATCCTTGAACCAAAGCATAAGAGTCTTAACAGGTGAAAGATATCCTGTACCGAGACCGATACCCATGATAAGACCATAGCAGAGGTAAATACCAATAAGAGCAACTAAGTTGTGCTGATGCTGACCACCATACCAAATAAAGAAACCAGTTCCAGCCATACCTACTGAGAAGCAGATAGTAGCGATAAGAGAAGACTTGTGAATATCCTTCTCAACAACATTACCAAGGAATGCAGCTGACATACCGAGGAAGAAGATTGCTAAACTGAATGCCCACTCAGTTGCACCCTTTGACCAATCGATGTAGTCTGCGATTTCCTGACTGAAAATAGACCAACAGTAAACTGTACCGATACTACAATGGAGTAAAAGTGCAGGGATTGCTGCGCTGACCCATTTGTTCTTTGGTTTTCCCATATAAATCACCTTTGCAAAATGCACAAAAAAAATGTGCGTCGCCTTTATTTAATTTTTCGAGACTGAAATGTCGGCGACTGCATTATCCTTTCTCCATTTACACATTTCAGCCCAAACAATCTTTTATATATTACTCCTATTTTCGATATATTTCAAGAAAATATTATTAAAAATTAAACTTATTTTTATAGTTTTAATTGCATTTATTATTTTTTTCTAATATAATACTTAAAAATAGAATCTGGATTAGATTTTTTCTGCCGCCGGGTAGGAATAATATACGTCAGACCACCATCGTTAGGCCTTAGAAGATGGAGGGGGCTGGCGATTTTTTTTGCACAGTTATATTGACTTTGGTTGTGATATGGCAGTTGAATGATAATATAATCAATTAATATATAATCGCAAACACACTGCAACGCGTTGACGAACTACCCATTAACTGCGACTAAGACGCTCAGGAATGCCTTCGCGCCTAAGTCTTAGTAATTGGTGGATTTCGTCAGTCGCTAAATACGCAGTCAAAATGTTTACACATTATATGTTTATATATGGCGACATAATATAGAATATTTAGACAAACTGTATCTTATTAACGATGAAAATGTACAGCACCCATTTAAACGAATTAAAAACAGGAGTTTAGTAATAGATGTATAAGAATATATGGTTAAAGGAATTTATTAAATATGTTACTTTAAGTATTTTGGGGACTCTAGGGGTGTCTTGTTATATTTTAGCGGACACGTTCTTTATTTCTAAGGGGCTTGGTGTGGATGGTTTGGCTGCCCTTAATTTAGCTATTCCTGTTTATAATTTTATTTATGGAACAGGGCTTATGTTTGGCATGGGTGGAGCAACCAAGTTTTCTATATATAAGAGTCAGGGTGAATCGAGGAGAATGGATGAGTTCTTTACGGTTACTTTTTTAATAGGATTGTTTATTTCTGTTTTTTTTGTGGCTGTGGGAGTTTTTATGCCAGAACAACTAGCAATTTTTCTTAAAGCGGATGTGAGTAAAGAGGTTCTTGTTATGACAACTACATATTTAAGATGGCTACTTGTTTTTGCACCTGCCTTTATTGCTAATCAAATTTTGCTTTGCTTTACAAGAAATGATGGAAATCCTAAGCTGGTAATGCTGGCTATGCTAATAGGAAGCTTTTCTAATATTGTTCTGGATTATATTTTTATTTTTCCTATGGATATGGGAATGTTTGGTGCTATATTCGCCACAGGATTGTCGCCTGTTATTAGTATCTTGGTTATGGCGCCCCATTGGTTAAGTAAGAAAAGATGTTTTAATTTGGTAAGGACTAAATTAGATATAAGTATAGTTAAGCAGGATGTATCTATAGGTGTTTCTTCTCTTATTGCCCAGGTATCTGCTGGTATTGTAATGATTATATTCAATATTCTTATTTTAGGTCATGAAGGAAATGTAGGCGTGGCTGCCTATGGTGTGATTGCAAACATAGCTCTTGTAGTAGTAGGTATATATACGGGTCTTGCCCAGGGAATTCAGCCTCTTGTAAGTGATGGCTACGGAAGAGGAGATAAGAAATACATTAAGTATATTTATAAATATGCAATGGTTACAATGATAGGGATATCCATAGTGATTTATGCTTTACTTGTTGTATTTGCAAAGCCAGTGGTAGAGGTGTTTAACAGTGAAGGAAATATTTTGCTAAAGGAAATTGCAGAAGTTGGAATAGTGATTTATTTTACCTCAAATATATTTGTTGGTTATAATACGGTGCTGTCAACTTATTTTGCGTCTGTGGAAAGACCATTTCAGGCACAAATTATTTCCTTGTTAAGAGGATTCTTTTTGATAATTCCTATGGCATTTATTATGTCCCACTTTTTTAAGATGACAGGGATATGGTTGGTATATCCAATAACCGAGCTTATTGTAGCTATTATAGGTTTGGCAATTAAATATGGTTATGATAAAATGAACATAATGTTGGAATAATATAAAAAAGTAAATGAAAGAGTGGTTTAATGCAATATTTCATATCATTTTTAGAAGGAATAATAACATTTATATCCCCATGTCTGCTGCCTATGCTACCGATTTATATTTCCTATTTTGCAGGAGGTAAGGAGAGAAAGCTTGGCAAAACTGTAAAATGTGCCATGGGCTTTGTAATTGGATTTACTGTTATATTTGTGATGATGGGGGCTTTAGCTGGCTCCATAGGAAGCTTTCTAAAGGAGCATCAGACTATTGTAAATATAGTATCAGGCATAATAGTGATTGTTTTTGGACTTAATTATGTTGGACTTTTTAAGATTAATATATTTAAAGGTAACAAAAAAAGTCTGGAAACTGACAATATGGGATTTATATCATCTATATTGTTTGGAGTAATATTTTCAATAGGCTGGACACCTTGTGTTGGTGCATTTTTAGGTTCAGCCCTTATGCTAGCTTCACAGCAGGGACAGGTTATGACAGGTATGCTTATGCTGCTTTGTTATTCTCTTGGACTTGGTATTCCATTTGTTTTAAGCGCGGTGCTTATTGATAAACTTAAAGGTACATTTGATTTTATTAAGAAAAATTACAAGGTAATCAATTTGGTATGTGGATGCTTGCTTATAGTAATTGGAGTTATGATGGCAACGGGTACTTTGGGAAGATTACTTGCGATTCTTGGATAAGGAGTATATATGAAAAAGAAGATAGGGTTAATTTTGCTTGTGTTGGCATTTGCTGGTATTATTATTGGTGCCTCAATCCTCTATAATAAATTAAGTAAAGAGGAAAATAAAAATACACTTGTAACTAATCAGGACACACAAACACAGGAGATTTCAGATACGGAAGTAACTGAATCTGATGAAACACAGGAAAACACTGAAGAAACTCAGCAGGAGTATAATCCTGCTCCAGATTTTACTGTTATTGACAAGGATGGGAATAGGGTGAGCTTGTCTGATTTTAGCGGTAAGCCGGTAGTAATTAATTTTTGGGCAAGCTGGTGTGGACCATGTCAGTCTGAGATGCCTGATTTTAATGAAGCGTATATCCAGTATAAGGATGATATTGAATTTATGATGATTAATATTACTGATGGAATGAGAGAGACATTAGATTCAGCTAAGTCTTTTGTTGATAGTACGGAATATGTATTTCCTGTATATTTTGATACAGAGTTAAGTGCATCTTCTGTTTACAACACATATTCCATCCCCGTCACTTACTTTGTAAATGGTGAAGGTGAACTTGTTGCCTATGGAGTAGGTGCTATGGATGCCGAAACTTTACAGAAAGGTATTGATATGATAACAGAATAGAACGTTGACAAGTGTATCCCGTAAGAGATACACTTGTTTTATATGGGAATATTATTATGTTGAATGGAGGAAACGGTATGGTTTATAAGAAATTTCAAGATAAAGAATTGTCTGCACTGGGAATGGGGGCAATGAGACTTCCAGTGTTGGATGGAGATAACAGTAAAATAGATGAAGAAAAGACTGCTGAAATGGTAGATTATGCTATGAAGCAGGGAATTAATTATTATGATACAGCTTGGGGATACCATGATGGTATGTCTGAAATAGTTATGGGTAAGCTTCTAAACAAATATCCTAGGGAAAGTTATTACATAGCAACCAAATTTCCTGGATATGATGTAAGTAATATGACAAAGGTTGAAGAAATATTTGAGAAGCAGCTTGAAAAAACAGGAATGGAATACTTCGATTTTTATTTATTCCACAATGTTTGTGAGCTTAATATTGACGGATATCTTGACGAGAAGAACGGCATATTTGAATATCTTATGAAGCAGAAGGAAAATGGTCGTATTAAGCATCTTGGATTTTCTGTTCATGGTTCCTATGAAACTATGAAACGTTTTATGGATGCTTACGGTCATGCTATGGAGTTTTGTCAGATACAGCTTAACTACATCGACCTAGATTTTCAGAATGCAAAAGCGAAGATAGAGATGTTAAGAGAATATAATATACCTATATGGGTTATGGAGCCTTTAAGAGGTGGTAAGCTTGCCAAATTATCTGATGAATATGAAGATAGATTAAGAAGCTTAAGACCTGATGAAAAGACACCTGCATGGGCATTTAGATTCCTACAGACTATACCTGAAGTAACTATGACATTGTCGGGTATGTCTAACTTTGAGCAGCTTAAGGAAAATATTGATACATATCAGGAAGATAAGCCACTTAATGATGAAGAGTACAAAGAATTAATGGATATTGCAGATAATATGGTAAAGAAAATTGCTCTTCCATGTACGGCGTGTAGATATTGTACAACACATTGTCCTAAAGGACTTAATATTCCAGAATTACTTGAGCTATATAATGAGCATATATTTACAGGTGGAGGTTTCCTTGCAAGCTTTTCCTTAAATGCAATGCCTAAGGAGAAGTGGCCTCAGGAATGTTTAGGATGTAGACAGTGTGAAGCTGTTTGCCCACAGAACATAAAGATTTCAGATGCTCTTAAGGATTTTGTTAATAAGCTTTAATTATATGACTTGTTGAAAGGAGTGGATTATATGACAGACACAAAAATAATTTCTAACAAATATACTATGCCAATACTTTCTGTTAAGGCAAAAACTATAGTTACAGTAGTATCAGTTGCATTGGCTATATTATTGCCTCAGCTTGTGCATATGATAGGAATATCATTAGGAAGTGGCAGTGCTCTTGGTGAGATAATTCTTCCAATGCATTTGCCAGTTATTTTGGCCGGCTTGGTAGCAGGTCCTTACGTTGGATTAATCACAGGGTTTTTAGCCCCAATAATAAGCTTTGGCATTACTGGTATGCCAGGTATGGTGATACTCCCATTTATAACTATTGAATTAGCTGTGTATGGCTTTTTGGCAGGTGTCATGAGTAATGTTAAAATTAATGTTATGAGTAAGGTGTTAATTGCTCAAATAGTTGGAAGAGTAGTTCGTGCACTTGCTATACTGGCAGCAGTTTATATTATGGGAAATAATGCGGTTAAGGTATCTATAATTTGGACTAGTATAAAAACTGGTTTTGTTGGTATTATCTTACAGTGGGCATTAATCCCTGTAGTTGTTATGATAGTTAGAAAGGTAATTGATAATGAAAGAAGTGCTAACTAAAGCAAAAAATATCCTAGAAGAAGATGGTTACACATGTGTAATAATTAAGTATGGACATAAATATACCAGCAGAGATAGAGGCGTGAAGCCGTTGCTTGAATATATTGATAAGAAGATTGACTTAGAGGGTGCCTTTGCCGCTGATAAGGTGGTGGGTAAGGCAGCAGCATATTTATATG
Organism: Lachnospiraceae bacterium; assembly: GCA_015057525.1. Classification (GTDB taxonomy): domain Bacteria; phylum Bacillota; class Clostridia; order Lachnospirales; family Lachnospiraceae; genus Coprococcus_C. The sequence goes on from SVEE01000001.1 coordinate 433,421, forward strand.
TTCTTCTTAAAGTTGAGGAAGTATACGCAGGGATAATAAGTAAGCCTGCATACGAGGTTTTTCATAAGTATGGTATTAAAGCTTACTATGACCAGATGGTTGTGGCAATTCGCAACCGCGAGGACAATGGATATTGTCCTATGGAGTCTGCTGTTATGGATATTGATAATCCACAGGATGCTTTAGATGCGATTATAGAAACTAAGAAAAAATTAGAAAAATAAGCACTTCTTCAGTAGGTGAAGATATGTTTAAGGAATTTAAAAGAAAATTTATTGGTGATAAGGACTTTTATAAATACATATTGCTTCTTGCCCTTCCAATGATTGCACAAAATGCTATCACCAGTTTTGTAAGCTTTCTTGACAATATAATGGTAGGAAAAATAGGAACAGAGCAAATGTCAGGTGTTGCTATTGTCAACCAGCTCATGTTCGTATTTAACATATGTATTTTTGGTGGTGTTTCAGGAGCAGGAATATTTGGAACTCAGTTTTATGGCAAGGGTGATCACGAGGGTCAGAAATATACATTTAGATTTAAAATATATATTTCCTTGATAATAAGTGCTATTGCTATGTTGTTGTTTCATTTTGCTGGAACGAAGCTTATTAATTTATATTTGAGTGACAGTGGCGATGTAGGAGATATTGAGCTCGCTCTTAATTTTGGAGAAGAGTATCTGGCTATAATGATGATTGGGCTTATTCCTTTCGCAATAACTCAGGCATATATTAGTTCAATAAGAGAAACAGGACACACTCTTGTTCCTATGCTTGCGGGAATTGCAGCTATGCTTACCAATCTGGTGCTTGATATAATTCTTATATTTGGAGTTGGTGAGATTCCTGCACTTGGAGTAGAAGGTGCAGCTATCGCAACTGTAGTCGCCAGATTTGTTGAGTTTGGTATAGTAATAATATGGACTCACACTCACAGTAACAAGAATAAATACATTATTGGTGCCTATAGAAGTCCTGAAATACCAGGTGGTATATTAAAGGATATTCTCCTGACAGGAACCCCTCTTATGGTTAATGAGATGCTTTGGGCATCTGGCATGGCTGTTATAGCTCAGTGTTATGCGGTTAGAGGACTTGAGGTTGTGGCAGCACAGAATATTTCATCCACCATAACTAATTTGTTTAATGTTGTTTATATTCAGCTTGGCTCATGTATCGCTATTGTGGTAGGGCAGCATTTAGGTGCAGGAAGAATTCAAAAGGCGAAGGATGTTGCAAGGAAAATGATATTCTTCAGTGTTGTTTGCTGTATGCTTGTGGCAGCAGTGATGGTATTTGTGGGAGGTTTCTTCCCTGATATTTACGAGACAGAGGAGAGTATAAAAGCACTTGCCAGAACGTTTATAACAATATCAGCATTTGCAATGCCAGTATGCGCATTTTGCCATTGCTGTTATTTTACTTTGCGTTCGGGTGGTAAAACAATTATTACTTTCCTGTTCGACAGTGTATATACATGGGCTCTTGTAATACCATTTGCAACATTTCTCGCGAAATACACAGGGCTTGGAATTGCATTAGTTTTTCTACTTGTGCAATGTATGGAGATTATAAAGGCAATAATAGGATTTTTCATGGTGAGAAGTGGAATATGGCTTCAAAATATCGTAGAAAAGGAAGTGTAGGTGTTCCTATAATACGGGAATAGGGCGTAAAAAGGGACGTACAAGACATAGTATAACAACATGCCCCATCAATATATAAATGCAAACCACTGCAACGCTTGGTTATTATATATTGATGGGGCATGTTGTTATGCTATGGCTTATATTATTCAAAAGTTGAAACTTTAGGCTTAAAAAGGTATAATATTTATATATAAATTAACACATAAATTCCACCAAGGAGGTACACGATTATGAGAGATATTAAAGAACTTGATTACACTCATCTTAAGAATAATTGTAGCCCTAGCGATTTCAATTTTGAGTCTACTGCAGAACTAGAACCTTGGGAGGGAATTATTGGTCAGGAACGAGCTGTTAAAGCTTTTGATTTTGGTCTTGCTGTTAAGATGAAGGGGTATAATATCTATATGTCAGGAGCTTCGGGAACTGGCAAAACAACTTATGCCAGAGTCAATACTGAGAAGTTGGCAGCGACTGAGCCAGTGCCAAAGGATTGGTGCTATGTGCATAATTTTGATAAGCCCAAGGAACCTATAGCTTTAAGCTTTGAGCCGGGAGTCGGCAAGAAGTTTAAAGAGGATATGGATAAACTCATGACTGAGATTAAGAAGGAACTTCTTAAGACTTTTTCCTCTGAGAATTATGAGAGCGAAAAGAATGATATTATCAGCCATTTTGAGGAGTCTCAGGATGAGTTGATTGAGAAGATAGGTAAAATTGCGGCTGAATATGATTTTCAGCTAAAACATAGTAAAACGAAAATGTATTTTCGTCCCATTGTAGATGGAATTCCTGTGGATGATGAATCCTACGAATCGCTAAGCCCTGAAGATGTGGCTGCAATAGAGAAAAAGTCTGAACTTATGCAGGACAAGGTAGCGGTATTAATGCGAGAATTTAACGAGATTGAGAAGGCATGTGAGACCAAGCTTGATGAACTTGACAGAAGCGTGGGTGATGCTGCTATCGGTCATTACATAGAAGATATTACAGATAAGTATAAAGATTACGAGAGGGTTATTGCATATTTAAAAGCTGTTAAGGCTGATATATTAGATAATTTAGAAGATTTCATTGAGGAAGAAGAGGAAAACCAAGATATTCTTTCTGCACTTTTACCACTTTTGGGCAAAAAGCAGGATGAGGATATTATGCACAGATATGGCGTAAATCTTATGGTAGACCACTCAGATAGTAAGGGCGCTCCAGTTGTGATAACATTTAACCCTACATATACTAATCTTATGGGAGAAACAGAGTATGATTCGGAGTTCGGTAATTTGACTACTGATTTCATGAAAATTAAACCAGGTTTATTCCATCAGGCTAATGGAGGGTACTTGATAGTTCAGGCTCAGGATATTTGTACTATTCCTCATGCATGGGAGTCTCTCAGAAGAGTAATTAAGACAAAGGAAATTAATCTTGATTCTATAAGAGAGATGCTTAGCACAATAACTGCACCATCTCTTAAGCCAGAGCCTATACCAGCTCAGCTTAAGGTTATTATGGTAGGTAGTGATTATTTTTATGAGCTTTTAAGTGAGGGTGACGAGGAGTTCGATAAGTTTTTTAAGATTAGAGCAGATTTTGATGATGAGATGAATCGTACCGACGAGAATATATCTAAGATAGCAGGCTTTATTAAGAGCTTTGTACAGCGAGAGAAAACACTGGAATTTGATGTAAGTGCTGTGTGTGCTATTATAGAGTATTCATCTAGAACAGCGGCTAGACAGGATAAGCTGTCTACACATTTCAATTACTTGTCAGAGCTTCTTGGTGAGGCGTACACATGGGCTAAACTGGAAGGGGCCAGCATTATAACTGCTGAGCATATTCATAAGACAATACGTGAGAAAGAGGATAGACTTAAGCTTTATGAAGAGAAGCTTAACGAGATGCTTGATGAGGATGTTATTATGATTGACACTGATGGTGCCAAGATAGGTCAGATTAATGGTCTTGCAGTACTTGACATGGGTAGCTATGCATTTGGTACACCATCAAGGATTACAGCAACGACTTATGTAGGTAAGTCGGGCATTGTAAATATAGAAAAGGAAGCCCGTATGAGTGGACAAACTCACGATAAAGGTGTTCAGATAATAACAGGATTTTTAGGTCAAACCTACGCACAGAAGTTTCCAATGGCTCTATCTTGCCGTGTGTGCTTTGAACAAAATTACAATGGTATAGATGGAGATAGTGCATCTAGTACAGAACTTTACTGTATAATCTCCTCATTGGCGGAGTTGCCTATTCGTCAGGATCTTGCAGTAACAGGCTCTGTTAACCAGAAAGGTGAGATTCAGGCTATTGGTGGGGTCACTCAGAAGATAGAGGGATTTTTTGACCTTTGTAAGAAACGAGGCATGACTGGTAAACAGGGTGTTTTGATTCCGATTTCTAACATTAAGGATTTAGTTCTAAAAGATGAAGTAATACAGGCAGTTAAGGATGGCAAATTCCATATCTACCCTGTTACTCATATTGATGAAGGTATAGAACTTCTCATGGGTTGTCCAGCAGGAGAGAAGGATGAGAAGGGAGAGTTTCCGGCAAATAGTGTTCATGGAAAGGTTTATGCTAAGCTGAAAAATTTTGCCAAGCTTTCTAAGAGTTTAGAGTAGGGGACTAAGAGGGTCGTAAAAAGAGCGCGAGACGTCGCACGATGTCCGGTGGACATAGGCTCTGCGACGACCGGAGTGAAACAGAGATGATCGAAGAGAGCACACTTTCAAAAACCTAGGAAAATCAAGGGGTTTGGGAGTGTGCTTTTCTAGGTTACTCAGATTGGTTACTCAAATCTTACAAAGCCTTGATTTTACTTGTTGTACGGACATTTTGGTGTAAAATGTGAAATGTAATATTTGTTATATAATATAGAACAGAAGGCTTATTTGATTTACAAGCGTATTTTAGATATAATCATGGGCATATAATGAGAAATGTGATATATTTAACAGAGAGATAAATTTGAAGTTGATGGAGGATAATATATGGTTTTGCTTGTGATAGATGCACAGATTTGGCTTACAAATAAAGATCTATATTGTTATGAGAGATTTGTTAACGGAACAAAAAAGGTTATAGAAGCAGCTCGCGAGAATAACATAGAAGTTATTTATGTGCAACATGATGATGGACCGGGAACCGGTTTTTCAAAGGATGATGCTGAATTTGAAATCAATCAGGAGTTCTATCCTCAAGAAGGCGAGAAACGATACATAAAGACAGTAAGTAGTGCTTTTCAAGGAACTGGATTAAAAGAGTACCTTAAAGATGAAGATACGGTTGTTGTCGTAGGATTATTAACAAACTTCTGTATGGATGCCACAATAAAGTCTGCGTTTGAAATGGGGCTCAAGGTAATTATCCCAGAGGGAACAAATACTACTTTTGATAATCCGTATATGGACAAAGAGAAAACTTATAAATATTA
>SVEE01000003.1 GCA_015057525.1 Lachnospiraceae bacterium
TTATAATTACTGTCCTTACTTACTGTTTTGTGTTTCCATTCTTGGAATAAGGATTTTAGTAAAATCCTCTGAAAATCTCTTAAAGAATTTTCAGGGTTAACATGTTATTAAGTTGTCAAATGTTCTTATTGTACTGCTACCAGTACTAGCGGAGAGGATGGGATTCGAACCCATGTGCCCGTGAAGGCAAACGGTTTTCAAGACCGCCTCGTTATGACCACTTCGATACCTCTCCATAACAAGCTATATGCTGTATTTTGTTGTGACGCTTTTCGTCAGCGACTTGTTCATCTTAACAAAATATAACTGCATTGTCAACAGCTTTTTTTAATTTTTTTAAAGAATTTTTCAACTAATTTTTCTGCGATTTCCATGTCATCAGGGGTTGTAATTTTTATGTTTTCGTATGCTCCAAAAATGATTTTTGAATTAACCCCAGTATATTGTTCAACCAACATTGTATCATCTGTTATATTGTGGTTGCTATCTTTTTCAAACTCTCCATAGGCCTTTAATATAAGGTTCAACATGAAGGTTTGAGGTGTTTGAATCTGATATAAAAAATTTCTGTTAGGCGTTTCTACCGAAAAACCATTTTCATCTATAATTTTTATGGTATCCTTTACCGGTACGCCTACAGAACAGGCTCCATATTTTTTTGCAGCCATAACAGAATCATTTATCATAGTTTCTGTTATGAACGGTCTTGCTCCATCATGTATCAAGACTATATCTTCTTCCTTGTCTATATTTTTTGACAACAAAGAAAGACCGGCATGGACTGAATCATATCTTTCCCTACCGCCTGGAATAATATTCATTATTTTTTTGAGTTTATTCTTTTCTACTATTTCTGTTCTACAATATTCTATATCCTCTTCCTTAGTGACTAATATTATTTTATCTACCAAAGGAGATTCCTCGAATACCTTTAAGGAATAATATAGAACTTCTTTATCTCTAATTTTTAAGAACTGTTTCGCAGTTTGGGAGTTCATTCGTTTACCACTCCCTGCAGCGAGCACTATAGCACTTGTCATTAATTGCTCCTTTCACCTATCTTAAGGTTTGGTATAGCATTTAAATCCCATCCATGTCTTGTTCCATTAATATATTCATGGTAACCCATAACACCAATCATAGCTGCATTATCTGTGCAATATATAGGTGATGGATAATAAAATTCTATACCAGCCTTTTCGCAAGCCTTCTTCATATTTTCTCTCAAGGATGTATTTGACGCAACCCCACCTGCAAGCGCAAGCTTTGCGCACCCAAAATCCTTAGAAGCTCTGACAGAGTTGTCTGTAATAACATCTATCACTGCCTGCTGGAAAGAAGCAGCCACATCTGCTTTGTTGATTTCTATTTTCTTCATCTCGCATCCATTGAGATAATTAAGTACCGCTGATTTTAATCCACTAAAAGAAAAATCATATGGTGCATCTTCCATATATGCTCTTGGGAAATCAATAGCCTCTGGGTTGCCCTCTTTGGAAAGCTTATCAACCTTAGGACCACCAGGATATCCAAGCCCAATAGCTCTTGCCACCTTATCAAATGCTTCACCAGCTGCATCATCCCTAGTTCTTCCTACTATTTCAAATTCATTGTAATCCTTAACATATACAAGGTGGGAATGTCCTCCTGAAGCAACCATACACATAAAAGGCGGCTTCAATTCCTCGTGTTCAATGTAGTTGGCCGCAATATGTCCTTCTATATGATGCACTCCAATTAAAGGTTTCTTCTTAGCATACGCTATAGATTTAGCTGCACTTACGCCCACCAAAAGAGCACCTACAAGACCTGGTCCATAGGTTACTGCTATCGCATCTATGTCATCCCAAGTTACTTCAGCCTCATCTATGGCAGCCTGTATAACCTGATTGATTTTCTCAACATGTTTTCGAGAAGCTATTTCAGGCACAACTCCTCCGTACATTTTATGTAATTCTATCTGAGAGTATATTACGTTTGATTTGACCTGTTTTCCATCTACAACAACTGCCGCTGCTGTTTCATCACAGGATGATTCTATTGCTAAAATTGTTGTGCTCATTTTATTCTCCCATCTTCGACTCGCCCCATGCTAAAATTTTCCATTGGCCGCCTTCATCAACTAAAACATACTGTTCATATAAATATCCCATGCTATCTTCTGTTTGAACAGTTATCGTCACTTCAAGAGTAGCCATATCTACACCATTCTGGGTATAATACTCTATTTGGCTCGCCTCCGGAAGTTGATAAGATTTGTATACATATTCTTCCTTCTTTGATGCTTCTATGCTTTTTTTCAATGCCACCAACACATCATTTTCAGGATTAATCGCGAGTAAATCTGCCGAATACAAACATCTAACCTGCTGATTCATCACCACTAATTCATCATCCGTAAGTTCTGCTCCGTAAAATTGTTTGAAATATCTGTTGTGAAGCTTAACAACATCTCTAGGAGTTTTTGGATATTCTCCTACCATATCATAATTCATTAGCTGTGCTATCTCGTCTTCCTGAGTTTTTGTTCTTTCTATGGAGGATTTATTGCTAAGATGATTAAAATAGAAAAGCACAATAACAACTAAAAATATGGCTATAATAACAGTTTTTATCCCTGAGCTATTTTTCTTTTTATCTTTATCCATGTTTCATCCTCCTACGTATTAATCTGCTGTAATAATTTATTCTTCAAACTTTAATTCTACACTGGCTAAATCCTTAGGAATTACTGTATCCGGGAAAATAGTTTTTATCTTATCGTAATAATCATATGGTCTTGCTGTAGCAGGGCTGTAATGGGTAAGCCACATTTCTTTAACCTCTGCACGTTTAGCTAGATTGGCTGCTTCCATCATCGTCATATGCTTGTGTTCCTTTGCCTTATCTAGCTTATCCTCTTCTCCATACATACCTTCGCATATAAACAAGTCCGCATCTTTAGCATTATCAGCTATGGAATCTATTGGTCTGGTATCTGTACAATAAGTAATCTTAAGACCCTTTCTACTCTCACCCATTACCATATCACTGGTATAAGTATTTCCTTCGTATTCAACCATCTCTCCTTTTTGGAGCAAACTCCAGAAATTAACAGGAAGTCCAAGTCCCTTTGCCTTAGCCACGTCAAACTTACCCGCCCTATCTAAAACAATATTATACCCATAGCAGGTAACTCGATGATTAACTCTAAAGGCCTCCAGCTTAAGTCCACATATTTCTATCTGATTAAAATCCTTTTCTAATTCAATAAACTTTATATCAAAAGGCAACTCAGGAGCAATAATACGAAGAGAGTTCACAACCTTAGCAAGTCCCTTAGGACCTACCATGGTAAGAGGTTCTGTTCTCTCTGCATTGCCCATTGTAAGAAGAAGTCCTGGCAATCCACTTATGTGATCCGCATGAAAATGTGTTATGCATATCACATCTATGGGTTTAAAGCTCCATCCCTTTTGCCTTATTTGATTTTGGGTTCCTTCGCCACAATCAATTAATATATTGCTGCCGTTATATCTAAGCATCAATGATGTAAGCGCTCTATATGGTAATGGAAGCATTCCTCCCGTTCCCAGCAAACATACATCTATCATATCCTCTACCCCTATTCTATAATAACTCTATAGTATCCGTAACCTCTACAGGAATTTTAAACTCTTCTATCATTTTGTCAAAGCATTCCTCACATATAGTAAAGTTACATGTTTTTCCATCCTTCTTAGAAAAGTAACCCCATGCCTTAGTTACCTCGAGAAAATCCTGCTTAATTACTCCATTTTCTCTTTTCATTTGCTTTCCACATTTATTGCAACTTATCTGATTTAAATCCTTAAACATAATATCCTCCTTAGCATGTACGTTTCTGCATAAACATTATAACGGAGTATACCATATTGTTAAATATGAAAAATAAGTCATTTACCTGTTATTTTTTGGCACATATTCGTATATAATGCCATCTTCTTCAGGAGCCTTATAATATAATCTTCTTTTTGCAAAATCTTTGTATCCGTACTTTTCATAGAGTCCTATTGCCACTAAGTTTGACTGCCTTACTTCAAGAAGACCTCTACAATCATGAGAATTCAAATACTCAAGATAATATTCCAAAAGCATTTTGCCAATTCCACAACCTCTTTGCCCTTCCTTTGTTGCTATTCTAAGAAGTTCAGATTCTCCAGCCACAAAGCTAGCCACAATATAGCCTACACATTGATTTGAAAATGTAATCCCCAAAGCAAGATTTACAATATTTTCTTTCATGTGTATTATTTGACCTTGTCTGTACATTCTGGTTTGAACTGACACATAACCATCACCGCATCCTGTACTGTCAAAAAATACAGCTATTATCATGTTGTAATCATACTTGAGAGTTTCTCTCAAACTTTCTATTGACCAGGCATCAGAAAATGTTTCTTTTTCTATTTGAACTATTTGACCTAGACAATTTTCATATTCATCTGCCATTCCTATTATCCTTCTATTTACCTTCCGAGTTTAGTTTTTCTTCTCGTTCTCTCTCCGCCTGGGATTTTCTCAAGTATACTGGCTTATGTTCTGCTGCATCTTCATATACTCCCTGAGCAAAATATCTTCCACCAAGTGTCGCTACAGCACCTGCTCTTTGTCTATTAATGTGAGCTGGCGCATAAGAGTGGTCACAAGTAATTTTATCCTCTATAACATTCTTATAAACAGGAACACCATCTCCTAAAAATATTACTGGCTTTCCTATCACGTTTAGTTCCTCGACCAATTCTCCAATATCCATAGCATCCTGATTTTTAATCACCTGCATATTTCCATTGTCAAACTTATATAATCCTGTGTAAACCTGACTACGTCTTGCATCCATGATTGGACAAACTATACTATCTCCCGTCATACAAAGGTTATAGGCAAGTGCATGACACGTCGGGACAGAAACCACTGGCTTATCAAGAGCAAGGCCAAGCCCCTTAACAGTAGCCGAACCTATTCTTAACCCAGTAAAAGAACCGGGACCTGCTGCCACAGCAATTGCATCGATATCCTGTAAATCTATTTCTGCCATATTTACTATTTCATCCAACATAGGTAGCAATGTCTGGGAATGAGTTTTTTTGTAGTTGACTGAATATTCAGCAACCATTATTTCATCCTGCACAAGTGCAACACTTGCAACCATGCCTGAGCTATCAACACCTAATATTTTCATCTCTAAAACCTTTCAATAGTTATAGTTCTGTAATCAAATCCTTTTTCCGGATTTTTTTCTATAGTGACCTTATTGTAATGAGTGGGCAAAATATCTTTGATGAGTTCTGCCCATTCTATAAGGCATACACCTTCTCCATCTATTAAGTCGTAGTATCCTATTTCATCCATCTCATCATCGCTACCAATGCGATACACATCAAAATGATAAAAAGGAAGTGTTCCTTCATGATACTCCTTAAGTATAGTAAATGTAGGGCTGCTTATAGGTTCATCAATCATGAGACCTGCTCCAAATCCTTGAGAAAAAACTGTCTTGCCTGTTCCCAAATCCCCATAAAGACAATATACTTCTCCCGGCTTAGCCATCTTGGCTAGCTCGCTGCCTATATTAAATGTATCATCTGCACTAAAGCTCTCTTTATATTCCTTTTCCACTTTGATACTCCTTTAAATTTCTGCTGATTTGAGGCTTGTACTCAGCTGTAAACTGAACCACAGCAGCAAGAATTTTCCCTTTGTCATCCCCTAAGGCCGATAAAGGAATTACACAAGCATGCACTCTGCTTGTATATATTGCAAGAATCTTATTGGTTAACAATATTCTGCAAATGTGCTTCCAAGGAAGATTCTGTTCTAAATCTCCTTGTTTTAACAAAATACCCTTGTCCCCAAAGGTATACTCTATAGGTTTCTTATATGACTCACTAAGCTTTAACTGTTTAAAGGTTCTAAATGCAAGCATAAGCGGATTAATAACAGTAAATAGTAACGCAATTGTGGCAAATGCAAACTTGTGACCACGAGATAGTTCTGACCACTTAGCAACCAAGACAACTGCTGCAACCACACTTAAACCAAGGCTAACAACTCCAGCCATATTTCTATAGTTAGTATTAATTACGTAATTATATAATGGACCAAATTCCATTTTGACCTGTTTAGTTTTCGATTCTACCATTGCAAACCTCTCTATAATTCAAAAGCTATCTGCTTATGAGAATTTTCGTAAAGCCTGTACTTTATTCCAGCAAGATCAAACATTCTTTTAGATGCGATTGTGCTTTCTGTATCACCATATTTATCTGACATATAAATTATTTCGGATATACCACTTTGAATAATAGCTTTTGCACATTCATTACATGGAAACAATGTAACATAGCATCTAGCGCCTTTAAGATTACCACTTCCACGGTAATTAAGTATTGCATTAAGCTCTGCGTGGCATACAAACAAATACTTGCTCTCTAAAGCCGCGCCTTCTCTCGCCCAAGGCATATTATCATCATCACATCCAGATGGCATACCATTATATCCCATAGATAAAATACGATTATCCTGATCAACTATACAAGCTCCAACCTGTGTACTAGGATCCTTGCTTCTCTGAGCAGACATTATGGCTATCCCCATAAAATATTGATCCCATGTTATATAATCTGATCTTTTCAAAATGTTTCATCTCCTTAAACATCAAACAATTTATCAAATGCTAAAATGTGTAAAACACTCTCTTTAAATAAAATACAGTTGTATCTGCAAAAAAGCGCAAACACAACTGTATTCTAACATATTATTTGTTTATAGTCTAGTTATCCCCAAGACTAAACTTTTCATGAACAGCAGCCATAGCCCTCTCCATGTTCGCCTCGTTGATAAGTACTGTAACTCTAATTTCTGAAGTAGAAATCATTCTGATATTGATATTCTCATCATAAAGTGCCTCAAACATCTTTGCTGCAACACCTGCATTACTCTGCATACCTGCACCTACGATTGAAACCTTAGCAACCTTCTTGTTAAGGTCAATGCTCTCAAAGTTGTTGAAGTTCTCATTGATTACCTTAACTGCTTCATCAGCATTCTCCTCACTACATGTGAAGCTGATATCCTTAGTTCCCTCTCTACCAACTGACTGAAGAATCATATCTACATTTATGTTGTGCTTAGCAAGGCTGTTGAATAACTTAAATGCAACACCTGGCTCATCCTTTAATCCTACTATAGCAACTCTTGCTGTATCTGCATCTCCTGCAACACCACTAACAAGCATTTTTTCCATTTTAGCGCCCTCCTTAACGACTGTTCCTTCTGTAGTATTTAAGCTTGAACGTACAACAAGCTGTACGCCAAATTTCTTTGCTAACTCTACTGAGCGGTTGTGAAGCACGCCTGCTCCAAGTGTAGCAAGCTCAAGCATCTCGTCATATGTTACTGCATCAAGCTTACGTGCATTCTTAACCTTACGTGGATCTGCTGTATATACACCATCAACATCAGTGTAAATCTCACATTTGTCTGCATGAAGCGCAGCAGCTAAAGCAACAGCAGTTGTATCCGAACCACCTCTTCCAAGAGTAGTGTAATCATCATATTTGTTTACACCCTGGAATCCAGTAATAACAACAATCTTTCTTTGTTCAAGCTCATGTCTGATTCTCTCTGTATCTATACGCTTAAGTCTTGCATTTCCATAGTTTGATGTGGAATGCATTGCAACCTGGAATGCATTAAGAGAAACTGCTGGAACACCAAGCTTATTCATAGCCATAGCCATTAAAGCTACCGACATCTGCTCACCAATTGTGAAAAGCATATCCATCTCTCTCTTAGGTGGAATTTCATTAATGTCTTTTGCCATTGAAATAAGTTCGTCAGTGTATTTACCCATAGCAGATAAAACAACTACTACATCATTTCCCTTCTGGTAATCCTCGATGCATCTTCTGGCAACGTTAAAAATTCTTTCTTTGTTGGCAACCGAAGTACCGCCAAACTTTTTTACTACTAGCATTTTGTCCTCCTAATAAGTTTCATGCAAATTATTTTTCGAAAAGGATATCTATTAACTTATGGCCTTCTGGCACAAACTTGCCACCAGCCTTTGCATCCTTTTCGTTATATTTTAAAACAGATTCTTTGTGAGCAGTACTGTCATACAACAAATATGGAACCGGATCACTTGAATGTGTTCTAAGTACAATTGGAGTTGGATGGTCTGGAAGCACAAGCATTCTAAAATCTTCACCTCTAGCCTCAAACTCTTCTACCACAGTTTTAATAACCTGGTCATCTAAAAACTCAATAGCCTGGATTTTTCTCTCCATACTTCCCTGATGCCCCATTTCATCTGGAGCCTCAACATGAATATATGCAAAATCATATCCATCGTCAAGAAGTGCTTTCACTGCTGCGTCAGCCTTTCCCTTGTAATTAGTATGAAGACCGCCATTAGCTCCTGGAACTTCAATATTAGTAAGACCTGCACCTACAGCTATACCCTTTAATAGGTCTACTGCAGATATCATAACACCCTTCTTATTATTCTTCTCTTCAAAGGAAGAAAGGGCTGGTCTTGTTCCTGCACCCCAGAACCAAATAGAGTTTGCAGGGTTAAGTCCATTTTTCTTTCTCTCTATGTTAATAGGATGATTAGCTAAAATATCATAGCTCTTCTTCATCATTTCACGAAGCTTCTCGTCTTCTGGAAGATATTCTCCAATAACCTTTGTGAGTATATCATGTGGAGGCGTAAGTGGCAACACTTTTCCATTTTTCCATATTGTTAAATGTCTATAGCTTGTTCCTACATAATATTTGTATTCATCATCTTCAAGTGCATCCTTCACTGCCTGAAGAAGAACCGCCGCATCCTCAGTTGATATTTCACCTGAGCTATGGTCAATAATAGTTTTCTTCTCGTACTCTTCCTCATCTTCACTTAATGTAACTATATTACATCTAAATGAAATATCTGTTGTTTCCATGTCTACACCTATACTTAATGCTTCAAGTGGTGAACGACCTGAATAATATATCTTTGGGTCATAACCAATAACCGAAAGATTAGCAGTGTCACTTCCCGGACTCATTCCCTCAGGAATAGTGTGCACAAGTCCAACTTCTGAAAGAGGTGCCAAACGATCTAAGGTCTCTGTCTTGGCATATTCAAGAGGTGTCTTTCCTCCTATTTCATCAAGAGGGTAATCTGCCATACCATCTCCAAGAACTACAACATATTTCATGTCAATTTCCTCCGTCAATCCTCTTTATAATGTTGTTCTCAATCTATAAATAACATCTAATGTCTTTGCTTTCTCGTTGAAAGAGCCTTCGCTAATCACATTAGTAAGGAATGCTTTCTCACCATCAATACCTGCATCAACGTAATCTACATCACCAAATGCAGCTTTGATAGCTTCCTCTGTATTAGTATCCTTAACTCTAACTAGATATCTACACTCAAAGTTGTTAAAATCACCAAGAGTAACTTTCTCTTCTTCCCAGATTGTCATGATGTTTGTTCCCTGATGTTTTACAGCATCTACTACATCAGAAACAACAGCACTTGCTGTAGGAAGCTTTCCAGCACCCTTACCATAGAACATAGTATCACCAAGCATATTACCATTTATAAATATGCCGTTAAACACTCCACTTACATTAAAGAGTGGGTGCTCATCGCCAATTATAAATGGTGAAACCATAGAATATACAGTTCCATCCTTAAATATACTCTTTCCAAGCAACTTGATAGTACCACCAAGAGCCTTAGCATATTTAATTTCTGCTCCTGTTATCTTAGTTATACCCTCTGTATATATATCTTCAAAGTCAACCTGTTTTCCACAAACAAGTGATGTAAGAATCGCAATTTTTCTACATGCATCGTATCCTTCAACATCTGCTTCAGGATTTCTCTCTGCATATCCCTTTTCCTGTGCTCTCTTTAATACAGTATCAAAATCAGAGCCTTCATCAAACATCTTAGTAAGGATGTAGTTAGTTGTTCCATTTAGGATTCCTGTTATCTCTGTGAATTCATCTGCAGTAAGCGACTGATTAAGTGGTCTGATTATTGGAATTCCACCACCAACGCTGGCTTCAAAAAGATAGTTAACATTATGTTCCTTAGCAATCTTAAGAAGCTCTGCACCATGAGAAGCAACAAGTTCCTTGTTAGATGAAGCAACTGTCTTTCCTGCCTCAAGAGCACTCTTAGTAAACTGGTAAGCAGGGTTAAGACCACCCATAACCTCAACAACAATATCTACCTCTGGGTCATTCAAAATAATATTGTAATCATGAACCAAAATATCCTGAACAGGGTCCCCTGGAAAATCTCTTAAGTCAAGAACATACTTAACGTTGATTTCCTTACCTGCTCTCTTATTTACGTTGCTTTGGTTTGTTTTTATTACTTCTACGACTCCAGAACCTACAGTGCCGTATCCAAGTACCGCGATGTTTATCATTTTCGTCTCTCCTCTTTATTTAGTCTTCTTCTGTTTCAGGACTTTCTAAAGCCACAGAAACATCTTCAAATTCACTATCTGACATAAGCTTATCAATATTAACACTTATAACAATATCTGCATTGCCATCAGTAACTGAATCTATTTTTAAAACACTCTCAAGGCAGCCTGTGTCCTCATTCCTAACAACAGGAGGCATTTCCTTAATATTTGTTTCCGGCACATCCATAATTCCTAATACCTGATCAACCTCAAACGCTATGCTCATACCGTGAGTCTCAGCAATAAGAAGTTGTCTTGTACTAGACATTGAACTATCATACATGCCAAATTTAGCCTTTAAATCATATATAGGAATAACAGTATTTCTAAGATGAATTATACCCTTAATATACTGAACCCCTACAGGTATAGGTACAACGTTATACACTTCCTCAATACTGCTAATCTTTGTAAGCTGCATTCCATATTTTTGTTCATCTAAAAGAAATAAAATATATCTTGTTTCTGCCATAATACCTCTCCTTATCTAAACATGTATCACAGAGTAACAACAAATGTTATTCTTCGCCTAAGTTAGTTTTGTTAATCCACTTCAAGTAAGCATTAATGAATGGGTCTATATATCCATCTAGAACGGATTGGGCATTGCCCACTTCCTGATTAGTACGATGATCCTTAACCATAGTATATGGCTGCAAAACATAAGATCTTATCTGGCTACCCCATCCATTATCCGTAACCTCTCCACGGATATCTGATATCTTATCAAGATTTTCTTGTTGCTTGATAAGATACAACTTGGACATTAACATTTTCATAGCTTTATCTTTATTACTATGCTGAGATCTTTCATTTTGACACTGAACAACAACACCCGTAGGTATATGGGTTATTCGTATGGCTGACTCTGTCTTGTTGACATGCTGTCCACCTGCTCCACTGGAGCGATAGGTGTCAATCTTAAGATCATCATCATTAATTTCTATCTCTATATTATCTTCCAACTCTGGCATTACATCAACAGATGCAAAAGAGGTCTGTCTCTTACCAGCTGCGTTGAAAGGAGATATTCTTACTAATCTGTGTACACCTTTTTCTGATTTCAAATAACCGTATGCATTGAAACCATTAACCTGAAAGGTAACAGATTTTATTCCTGCTTCTTCACCATCCAAATAATCCAGCACCTCAACGTTAAAACCTTTCTTGTTACACCATCTGGTAAACATTCGATATAACATTTCGGACCAATCACAGGACTCAGTTCCCCCTGTTCCTGCGTGGATAGTTACAACTGCATTATTAGCATCGAATTCTCCGGACAAAAGAGTTTTTATTCTGAACTCTTCGAAGGCAAGCTTAAAATTCTCACTAGCTTCCTCGATTTCGTTCACAAGTTCCTGATCATCTTCCTCCTCAGCCATCTCAATAAGAGTCTCTATATCCTCGAAAGAAGTTTTTATCTGTTGGAACTCTTCAATGGTTCCCTTTAGTCCCTTGAGTTCTTTCATAACCTTCTGACTTTCGTCCACATCGTCCCAAAAGCCCGGACCTTCCATCATAGCTTCCAGTTCGCTTATACGGGTCTCCTTGCCAGAAACGTCAAAGTGAATCCCTCACTTCATTAAGTGGTGACTTGTATTCATTTATCATGAACTTATACTGATCAAGTTCTATCACTTATAATCACCTACACTTTTATTGATAATATTTAGGCAAATATTATTTACCACAACACATTTTATATTTCTTTCCACTTCCGCATGGACATGGATCATTTCTGCCTATCTTGGCGCTTTCTCTCTTAACAGGACCTCTCTTAGCAGATTCATCTCTATTAGTTCCTGTTACCTTAGCCACCTCTTCACGTTCAACCTTCTGTTCAATCTTAACATGAAGAATCATTCTTACAGTATCCTCGCGAATTGATGCTGTCATCTCGTTGAACATATCATATCCAGCAAACTTGTACTCTACAAGTGGGTCCTTGCTACCATATGACTGAAGTGAAATTCCTTGTCTGAGCTGTACCATATCATCAATATGAGCCATCCACTTCTTGTCAATAACCTTAAGAAGAACCACTCTTTCTATTTCTCTCATATGCTCAGCATCTGGAAATTCTGTTTCTTTATTTTCGTATATCTTTGCAGCCTCTTCTTTAAGTCTCTGCTTGAACTCCTTGAGGTTACTTGTCTTTTTCTCTTTATCTGTAAGCTCAATCTTCTCAAATGGAACAATAGGAATGAGGAGTCTGTTAAGCTCTTCTATCTCCCATTCACTTGAAGAAAGGTCTGAAGAACAAGTCTTGTCAATATAGTTCTCCACTGTATCTAAAACCATTTTGAAGACAACATCTCTCATGCTCTCTCCATCGAGAACTCTCTTTCTTTCTGCATAGATAACTTCTCGCTGTTCATTATTAACCTGATCATATTCAAGAAGGTTCTTTCTAATCGCAAAGTTGTTGGACTCGATCTTCTTCTGAGCCTTCTCAATAAAGCTTGTTATTGTCTTATGCTGAATTTCCTCACCATCAGGAATCTTAAGTGCATCATAAACCGCCTTTACTTTCTCAGAACCAAAAAGACGCATTAAGCTATCATCAAGAGAAAGATAGAACTTAGATTCACCTGGATCTCCCTGACGACCTGCACGTCCACGAAGCTGATTATCAATTCTTCGTGATTCATGTCTCTCTGTACCAATTATTTTAAGTCCGCCAATCTCAGCAACGCCTTCACCAAGTTTAATATCAGTACCACGACCTGCCATGTTAGTTGCAATAGTAACAGCACCCATCTGTCCTGCATCTGCTACAATTTCAGCCTCCATCTCATGGAACTTCGCATTGAGGACCTTATGCTGAATACCTCTCTTAGAAAATAACTTACTTAATTCCTCTGAAGACTCGATTGTTGTTGTACCAACAAGAACTGGCTGTCCCTTCTGATTAGCCTCAACGACAGAGTTAACAATAGCCTCGTATTTTTCTCTCTTTGTCTTAAATACTGAATCCTGATGGTCGATTCTCTGAACAGGAAGATTAGTAGGAACTACGACTACGTCCATTCCATAAATCTCTCTAAATTCGTTCTCCTCTGTTAAGGCTGTACCTGTCATACCAGCTTTCTTCTTATACTTGTTAAAGAAGTTCTGGAATGTAATTGTAGCAAGAGTTCTGCTCTCTCTCTTAACCTTAACATTTTCCTTAGCCTCAATCGCCTGATGCAAACCATCAGAAAAACGTCTACCAGGCATGATACGTCCAGTAAACTCATCTACAATAAGAACCTCTTCGTCCTTAACAACGTAGTCCTTATCCTTATGCATAAGAGCATGTGCTCTAAGTGCCATAATCATATTGTGCTGAATATCTATGTTCTCAGCATCTGAATAGTTCTCTATATGGAAGAACTGCTCTACTTCTTTAACCCCCTGTGCAGTAAGTACAACCTGTCTATCCTTCTCATTAACAAGGTAATCTCCATCTTCCTCAACCTGAGTACCCATGATAGCATCCATCTTGCTTATTTCCATAGACGCAGTTCCACGTTTCATTCTTCTTGCAAGATAGTCACACATCTTATAAAGATCAGTGGACTTACCGCTCTGTCCAGAAATAATAAGCGGTGTTCTAGCCTCATCAATAAGAACAGAGTCAACCTCATCCACGATAGCATAGTTAAGCTCTCTCTGTACCAACTGCTCCTTATATATAACCATGTTATCTCTAAGATAATCGAAACCTAACTCATTGTTAGTAATGTATGTTATGTCACAGTTATACGCTTCTCTTCTCTCATCCTTCTTGTAGTGATTAAGTACAACACCTACCTTAAGTCCAAGAAACTCATGTACCTGTCCCATCCACTCAGCATCACGCTTCGCAAGATATTCGTTAACTGTAACTACATGTACCCCCTTGCCTTCGAGAGCATTAAGATATGCTGGAAGTGTACACACAAGTGTCTTACCTTCACCTGTTCTCATTTCAGGAATACGTCCCTGATGAAGAATTACACCACCAATAAGCTGCACTCTATAATGCTTCATATTAAGTACTCTTGATGCTGCTTCTCTAACAACAGCAAAAGCCTCAACAAGAATATCATCCAAGGTTTCACCATCTGCTAATCTCTTTTTGAACTCCTCAGTTTTTGCTTTCAATTCCTCATCTGAAAGTTTCTGCATAGCTTCATCAAGAGCTTCAATCTTATCCACTATAGGATATATCTTCTTAAGTTCCTTCTCACTATGTGTGCCAAATACTTTTTCAAATAGGCCCATAATTACCTCCAACCAACCTTCCATATATAGGAAAGCTTATATATTTAAAATAATAAATTAACAATACAGTTATTGCATCATACCCCTTAATATAACACTATTCAAGTTCTAACGCAAGAAAAAAAAGGAGCTACGATAAATCGTAACTCCTTATAAGTCATAAGTCTTAGAACTCTGGCTCGATAAGTCCGTATGTACTTCCCTTACGCTTGTATACTACGTTAACCTCATCTGTCTCAGCATTTCTGAATACGAAGAAGTTATGTCCAAGAAGTTCCATCTGTACACATGCATCCTCTGGATACATTGGCTTAACAGCGAATCTCTTACTTCTGATAATCTTTACTTCCTCCTCATCATCCTCATCGATATCAAAGAAATCATTCTGGATAAATGCTGCGTTCTGTTCTTTGTCTACTATCTTTTTCTTATAGCGTGTAACCTGACGCTCAATAACCTCAACTACTAAATCTATAGATACATACATATCATCGCTAGCCTGTTCTGCTCTAACGATATGTCCTTTCATAGGAATTGTAACCTCGATTTTCTGTCTTTCTTTCTCTACGGAAAGAGTTACCTGTACATCAGTATCTTCTACGAAGAATTTTTCTAACCTCCCGAGTTTGTCGTAAATAGCAGTCTTAAGACCTTCTGTAACCTCGATGTTTTTGCCGCTTATGATGTAATTCATATGCCCCACTCCTTTTTGGTCAAACTCATGTGCCACAAAAGTGATACATTGAAGATATTATAGCATATATATAGTTATTTTGGAAGATTTTTTTGCGATATTATACAAAACAAACTCATTTTTCTAAAATTCGTTATGCAATTTAGCCAACACATTTAGTATCCTTATTAATTCATATGCTTTCTGAAGCAATTTCATATAAATAAATAAAAGAGCTGCCAAAGAAGACAGCTCTTCACACATTATAGGAAGCTTATAATGTAATAATTAATATATAATTCTAGTTGCTTTACATGGTGTACTATAGTACATATCAGCAATTATAATACCTGTTCTACTTGTACTAGCATGAACTATCTGTCCATTACCAATATAAAGACCAACATGGTCAATGGAACCTGTTCCATGATCATAGAATATAAGGTCTCCTGGCTGAACAGCTGTTAAAGCTACCTCTGCACCAACTGTTGCCTGTACATCTGCTGTTCTTGGAATTGAATATCCAAAGTCAGCATAAACTCTCATAACAAATCCCGAACAGTCCGCACCTTCTGTTAAGCTTGTACCACCGTATACATATGGATTACCAACAAACTGCACAGCATAGTTAGCAACCTCTACACCAAGCTCAGAATATGGCACATCTGTTGCAGGTGGGTTAACAGGAGTTGTATCTGCAGTAGGAGTTTGTGGTTTCTCAACAACCTTTGCATTTACTGTATTATAAGAAATAATAATGTAATCATTCTTTACAAATCCTGAAATAGAATCACTTACTTTAATGTTTGTCCACTCAGCACCTATATTAATAATATCGTACTTAGAACCCTGAGAAACATTTGTTAATACATCACTAGTTTCACTAGCCGCTAATCTTACTCGAAGGGAAGCTGTATTAATTTCAACAACCTGTTTAAGATTAGATGCTGCATACGAAGCTGCATCACTACCAAACTTCATGAACTCATTCTTGATGTATCCTCTTACTCCACCCGAAGAAACAAGGGACCATTCAGAACCCTTCTCTTCCACTATAACAAGTCCATTATTATCTATAGTACCAACAACACTTGAATCAGTACCTGCAGCCTCTCTTATATTTACATAGCTACCAGTAACCACTATAGCTTTATTATCAAAATAATCTGCTGCAACTGTAAGTGTTGGCTGAACATCATCTTGAGTTTCTTCTGTTGTCTCCTCTGTTGTCTCCTCTGTTGTCTCTTCAGTTGATTCTTCTGTTGTTTCTTCTGTTGTCTCTTCTGCATCAAGTGGTGTAGACAATGCTGCTGGAAGCGAGTCTGTTGCAACCTGCATCTCGTCCATCTGTCCAAACTCCATTCCACCATTTACTGCTATATATCTGTCAATAGCTGATGTAATACTAACATTCTCATCGCTATAATATGTTTGCTCTGCCTGTGCTGAATATGTACAAAGCGTTCCCATGAACATAGTTGTTGTCAAACATAAGGCCAACCATTTCTTAGATGGCTTTATCATAATATTACCTCCAATCTGTGTAACAAAACTGTAATTGTTACAAAATTGTTACAATTTGTTACAGTCACATTATAACCATTGTTATTATTATTGTCAACCGATTTAAGGAAATATTTTTGTTTCCACAGTTTTTTCACATTTATCTAATTGAATAAATATTAACTTTTTTATATATGTCTTGCTTATTTTTATATTATCAGTTAAAATTAAAGCGTACGAACAAATTAAATTTACAAGGGTGATGGGTATGACTATAGGTACAACTAGTTTACTACCGAGTCCAGGCGTTGACACTAAAAACATGAATCCGATAGATATATCAGTCCTGAAAAGGTCATTAAGTTCAGCAGAAACGAGTGCGGAAATGCTAACGAGGATGATGGAAACTGGAGTACGCCCCTACATAGGTTCTAATATTGATGTCAGAGTCTAGCTTTTTAGTATGTCGACGTGATAGCAGTTGCTACAGCAACTGCTATCTTTTTTTGATAATTTAAATCACACAATTTCTCAGCCTCAGCCGGACAGCTCATAAAACCACATTCTATAATGACTCCCGGACAAGTTGTTTTACTTAATATGTAGTAATCGTTTCCTTCTTTAATCTTTCTATCATTTTCAGAATCTACACTTTTAACAAACTCATTTTGGATAATCTGCGCCAATTCTTTACTTTCATCAGATGTCCCATTATAAAACACTTGTGCGCCAGAAACACTTGGGTCAGAAAAACTATTTTGATGAATACTTATCATGCATGTGGGATTTATATCATTTATTATTTCAGCTCTTTTTTTCATATCAGAACTCTTTTTATTTGTAGCACCATCAACAGCAAGACATATATCTGTGTCTCTTGTCATAATTACCGTAACACCCATTTTTTCTAATTCTTCCTTCAACAACAATGCAATTTCCAAATTAATGTCCTTCTCCAATACTCCATCCTTACTAACTTTTCCCGGATCATTACCTCCATGTCCTGGATCAATTACCACCACCAATTTATTTTCCTTTTTTAGATTTTTTCCTTGACCTATATAACCATTCAGAATCATTGCACAAAACAAAATCGCAAAGCATATCCATAAATACGAATAATACTTTGCGATTATTTTTTTAATGTTTTTCATATTAACTTCCTATATATCATATCTATATATAAATATGATTATAGAAAATTAATTATTCAATACTTTTAAAACTCTCCACTATCCTTAAGACGTTGACGTTCTTTTTTCATAGCTCCAAGAATAATTTCTCGTGCCTCAATAGCTTGAGCTTTAGTAGCTTCCGGAACATCCTTTAACACATAATCCATGCCCATCTTATCATATTTTTCCTTACCCATATTGTGGTATGGAAGTACATCTAAAGCCTTAACATGCTTAAACTGAGCTATAAACGTACCTAAACGTTCCAAATACTCAGGAATATATGTTATACCAGGCACAAGAACGTGTCTAATCCATATCTCCTTCTCCTGCTCATCAAGAAACTTAAGAAAATCAAATATATTGTCGCAAGGCTGACCAGTAAGTTTTTTATGCTCCACTGGGTCAATATGCTTAATATCTAGCATTATCAAATCAGTTGCCTTCATAAGTCTCTCATATTTTGCAAGGATCTCTGGTTTATTTCTTCTAAACTGAATTCCTGACGTATCAAGACATGTGTGAATATCCCTTTTCTTAGCTTCCTCAAAAAGTTCTGTCACGAAATCTATCTGTAGTAGTGGTTCTCCACCTGTAACAGTAAGACCGCCCCCCTTAAGAAACGGCTTATATCTCTCATAATCATCAAGAATCTCCTCAACTGTCTTAGTCTCGCCACCCTTCATTAACCATGTATCCGGGTTATGGCAATACATACAACGCATAGGACAACCCTTAACAAACACGACATATCTGATTCCAGGTCCATCCACAGTACCAAA
Organism: Lachnospiraceae bacterium; assembly: GCA_015057525.1. Taxonomy (GTDB): domain Bacteria; phylum Bacillota; class Clostridia; order Lachnospirales; family Lachnospiraceae; genus Coprococcus_C. The sequence continues at coordinate 18,884 of SVEE01000003.1, forward strand.
CGTCTCTATAGAATGTATCATACCTTCCATATTATCTATCTCCTAACGTAAAATTATCTTTCAAAAACCTCTCATATTATACCACAAAAATCTTTACATATACAACCAGTCACCAAAAAATACCAACCTCCCTTATATCCCCCATAATGTATTTTACACACCTCCCCTCATTTAATCATAGCTACGAGGAATAATAAAAATAATAAATGTGTTCAAAAACACGCTCTCGCTTGGACGAAACGCAGCGGTACTAAGTCTTCAGAAACCACCTGTAAGAATAAAAATGTGCACCGAAAACTGTTCTAGAAACGCCGGCACTTAACGCACGAAAGATGACACGTTTTTTATGTCATCTTTCGTGCGTTTACGTACCGTTGCGTTTCGCCCAAGCGAGAGCGTGTTTTCGGGCACATTTATTATTCTACAGGTGGTTTCTGAAGACTAAGTGCCGGCGTTTCTAGAACAGTTTTTGATACACATTTTTATTCTCGTAGCTATGATTATATGAGGGGAGGGAGATAGAGTAAATCAGGGGGGATATAAGTGGGGTGCTGTAGCTAAGTGGTGGGGAATGAAAAAAGGGTACTTCCATTTGGAAGTACCCTTGGTTAGTCTTTTATTGGTCTAAATTACATAGACTGGATTGACTCATGGAATGTACGTGAGATTACGTCATTCTGCTGCTCCTCTGTTAACTTGATGAAGTTAACTGCGTATCCTGATACACGGATAGTGAGCTGTGGATAATTCTCTGGATGCTTCTGAGCATCTAAAAGAGTATCTCTGTTGTATACGTTTACGTTGAGGTGGTGTCCGCCTTTTTCTGCGTAACCATCTAACATACTTACTAAGTTATCGATCTGCTGTGTACTAGCCATTTTAATATCCTCCTAATATAATTATATGATTGGAATTAATCCTCAAATGCATCGTCGATACCGTCATGTAATGTAGGCACGGCACATGCAAGGTTACCCTTGGCACAATCTATACAACCCATAGTTTCTAATGAGTTTCCTTCTTGATCAGGGTCATAGGACACATTAATGTGTCCATGACCTTCTGAAACCATACCATCTAACATTGCTACGATATCATCAACATTATTTAAACCGTTATCCATCTAAACCATCCTTTAAATTAGTCAAGCTTAAGATCAACGTCAAGGTCACCAGCGAATACCTGGTCTTCCTTACCAAGTGCTCCAGGGATGATAGAGAATGTATTTGAAATACCATCCTGTGAATCCATGAATGGAAGCTTTGCTACTGATGAGAGTGAAGCTAACGCACCGTTAGTATCTCTCTTGTGCATTGGGTTAGCACCAGGAGCGAATGGCTGTCCGTGCTTTCTACCACATGGAGTATCACCTGTGTTCTTACCGTAAGTTACGTTTGAAGTAATTGTAAGAACTGACATTGTTGGGAATCCATCTCTGTATACGTGATGCTTTCTGATCTTGTTCATGAATGTTGAAACAAGGTCAGCTGCGATTGAGTCAACTCTGTCATCGTTGTTACCATACTTAGGGAAATCTCCCTCAGTCTCATAGCTAACTACGATACCCTGCTCGTTTCTTACTGTCTTAACCTTAGCATACTTGATAGCTGAAAGTGAGTCAGCTACAACTGAAAGACCTGCAACACCTGTTGCGAAGTATCTTCTAACATCTCTGTCATGAAGAGCCATCTGAATTCTCTCGTATGCATATTTATCATGCATGTAGTGGATGATGTTAAGCGCGCTTACATATACACGTGCTAACCACTCCATCATATCATCATATTTTTCCATAACCTCATCAAAGTCAAGGTACTCTGATGTAATTGGTCTATACTTAGGACCTACCTGTACACCTGTACACTCATCAACACCACCGTTGATAGCATAAAGGAGACATTTTGCAAGGTTAGCTCTAGCTCCGAAGAACTGCATTTCCTTACCAACTCTCATTGAAGATACACAACAAGCGATTGCGTAATCATCACCATGAGTTACTCTCATTAAGTCATCATTCTCATACTGGATAGATGAAGACTTGATAGACATCTTAGCACAGTACTGCTTCCAGTTGATTGGAAGTCTTGTAGACCAGAGAACTGTTAAGTTTGGCTCTGGAGCTGCACCTAAGTTGTCAAGTGTGTGAAGATATCTGAATGACATCTTTGTTACAAGTGGACGGCCATCAATACCAACACCACCAAGTGACTCAGTTACCCATACTGGATCTCCTGAGAATAACTGATTGTACTCTGGAGTACGAGCAAACTTAACAATACGAAGCTTCATAATGAAGTGATCGATAAACTCCTGAATCTGCTCCTCTGTAAATGTACCGTTAGCTAAATCTCTCTCTGCGTAGCAATCTAAGAATGTAGAAGTACGTCCAAGTGACATTGCTGCACCGTTCTGCTCCTTAACTGCTCCGAGGTATCCAAAGTAAACTGCCTGAATAGCTTCCTTTACGTTAGTAGCTGGCTTAGAAATATCAATTCCGTAAGCTGCTGCCATCTGCTTTAACTCACCAAGAGCTCTGATCTGCTCAGAAATCTCTTCTCTTAATCTGATTACGTGATCTGTATATACGTTACCGAAAGAATCCTTCTGTTTCTTCTTATCAGCAACTAAGAAATCAATACCGTAAAGAGCTACTCTTCTGTAGTCACCGATGATACGGCCACGTCCGTAAGCATCTGGAAGTCCTGTAATGATGTGGTTTGTACGACATTTTCTGATTTCTTCATCATAAACATCGAATACACCTGCGTTATGAGTCTTTCTGTGTGTAGTGAAGAACTCAACAACTTCTGGGTCTACTTTATAACCATTGTCTTCGCAAGCCTTCATAGCCATACGAATACCACCGTATACATTCATTCCTCTCTTGAAAGGCTTATCAGTCTGAACACCAACGATTGTCTCTTTATCCTTATCGAGGTAACCTGCACCGTGTGAAGTAAGAGTTGAAACAACCTTAGTATCCATATCAAGAACACCGCCTGCTTCTCTTTCCTTCTTAGAAAGGTCAAGTACCATCTGCCATAAATCCTTAGTATTCTGAGTTGGCTCTGCTAAGAAAGAATCATCTCCCTCATATGGGTGATAGTTCTTCTGAATGAAATCTCTAACCTCGATTTCTTTCTGCCACTTACCGCCTACAAAGCCGTTCCAGCCTTCTGCTTCCATCTTAAACATTGTAAAAAACTCCTCCTTTTTTCTATCCACACGACGTACCAATGCGGATTTATATTACTTTAAAAATAAGTATCACTTAACTGTGGAAATCTATGATTTTTATGTTTCAAAAATCATCTTGTTTCCTACTGTGATTATATTATAATTTTAAATTGTATACACGTCAACGAATTACGAGCAAATTTTTGTACTTTTTTCGATACACAGATTGTATACAGTATACAATCTGTGTATTCTTAAAAATTTACTTATCAATCAAATAATTGTATATATATTCATCGTTCTCAAGTAACATTGACGTAGCCGACATATCTCTCCAGAATGAGCAGTCTGTTATGAAATATTCTCCTGAACTATCAGGTTCTGCATAAAATTCTGCTCTTACGCAACACTCATCTGTTGGATAAAACACCTCAAACAATACATAACCATCATATTCTGTATATGCTTTGTAATTTTCCGATATATCCCAGAATAAATCCTGAACATCATAAAGTGAATCACCTATTGTTACATTGCCTGGCATTATCATTTCATCTATTTCTGTTCCAATCGGTGCATAAATATAGTCTACATAAAGATTCTCTAGACCTACGTTATGTATTGAATAATTATTGATATATACATACATAATAGTATCGCCATTAGACATTGTTGTGTACATCTGCTCACATGGCCTCAATGTATCTACTTCATCTACAAAACTCCAACCATTTGCAATAAGAACAGACACCGGAATAGGAACCTTATAGTTAGTTCCTAACAGGCTAACTACGCTATCAAATCTATCTACTGTTGCCTCTGGTGCTTCATAAGAGGAAAGCTGCGGAAGCGTATCTACATATTCTGTGCTAGGAAAAACTTCTGCTCCATCTGGTGCCTCAAGGCAACAGTAAAGTACACTTTTACAGCTACCATCTTCATCATCATATCCAAATTCAATAAATCCATTGCCAGAACCTAAATATATCTTCTTATAATCAAAATCATCAATAACATCAGGCTCTCCATATATTGCTTCTATTTCTGCCATACTTGAAGATGGAGTTGAACCATTCATATCAAAACGTGGACCAGCGGGAAGCTCAATGTAATATTCTGACTCATAACTGTAATGCCAAAAATCAGCATATCTTATTCCTATTACATGGCATTCATCTGCAGTTTTAGCTTCCGATGAAAAATTTGCAATTAACAATCCATAATCTGCGTTATCATCCATGCAGGTAATTTCTCTAATTTCCCCACTTCCTAAAGTGAATTTTTCACCATTAGATTCCCAACCGTTATTTATCCATTCAGTATAAGTCATAGGGAACTGGTATATATCTCCACCAATGGAAACCTTAAATTCTTCCCAGTTTGAACCTAATTCGGCATTGTATTCAATTGCTGGTTCCTCTTCAGTAGAAGCCTCCGTAGTTGGCGCCTCTGTAGTAGGTGCTTCTGTTACATCCTGTTCATCATCATCTCTGCCTTGTGTTGATTCCGCAACTTCTCTTGTAGATTTATCATCATCCTTCTTAGATGAATTTATTGCAACAACCGCAATTACACCAACAACAAGTATCCCTACAATAACTAAAATTAATGGTAAGAAACTTGTTCTCTTTGGCTCATTATACCTTTGATTATTTGCTTGTGCAGGATTTGCATTCTGAAAACTCATTTGATTCTGAGCTGTATTAGCTGTTCCCCAAGCTGGTGCCTGTGGTGTAACTTGTCCCTGCATAGGCTGATTAACAAGAACTGTATTTCCACTTTGAGGATGACCTGTATAGCCAGCCTGAGAACTCATAGGCTGAGTCTGTTGCACACCAGTAAATCCTGTCTGAGACTGTACATTATAGCCGGCCTGTCCCACAGCATTAGCATTTAACAAAACTGTTGCCTGTTCGGAAACATCATCTGTGGTTGCTCCGTTATACAAAGCATCCTTTAACTGACCTAAATTCTGATATCTATCCTCAATACGTGGTGCAAGTCCCTTATTTAATACTCTTTCTGTATTTGGGGAAATGCTAATACCACATGCAGATGGTGACACGTATGTATCTTCCGACATTCTTTCTATGCTGTTTGGTGGTATATTTCCTGTTAACATCTTATACATAGTTGCACAAAGGCTATATACATCTGTCCATGGTCCTTGTTTACCCTTACCATAGTACTGTTCTTGTGGTGCATATCCATGCTTTAATATAACAGTATATGTTTGGTCTCCTTCTAACGACTGTCCACGAACCGATCCAAAGTCAATAAGCTTAATCTTACCGTCTTTACCAACCATTATGTTGTCAGGGCTTATATCTCTGTGAACCATACCCTTTTCATGAACTTGCTGTAAAGACTCTATAATCGGTTTCATATGAGAAAGAACTTCCGCCTCACTCATCTTTCCACCCAAATTATTTAAATGGGCTTTTAGTGTTATTCCATCTACATACTCCATAACCATATACGCAGTCTCATTGGCATAGAAAAAGTCCTTAACTGATACAATACCTGGAAGGTTATAAAATTTAGACAAATTCTTAGCTTCATCCACATATCTCTTTAAACCTTTATCGTACATGTCTTGGTTTGAGCCAGTTACAGATATATTAGTTGTAGTCTCCTTTGTTGTATCTCTAAAAACAAAGGCTCCTGGATAATACTCCTTAATCGCTATAAGCGTCTCAAGATTCATGTCCCAGCCAAGATATGTGATTCCAAATCCTCCCATACCTAATGTACGGCCAAGCATGTATTTCCCTTCCAAAATAGTGAAAGGTGGTAAAGCGTTTTCAGGCATTTTGTAGCCTTCTATATTAAAGCCACAGTGTCCGCACACTGCCTCACCACTATGTGGTTTAAAACAGTTAGGACATTTGTCAAAACGTTCTATCATAATAACTTCCTCCAAAACATTATTAATAAAATTATAAATCTCGGCGTTTTTATTGTCAATTCATTATACATCAACATTTTATCATATTATTTGCACATTATGTATTATTTGCTAAAAGCAATATTGATTTTTTGAATTTATAAAACATAGACATTTTTACTTCATTTGTGTTATACTAGCTTTGCTATTTTAAGCAATCAATAAGGAGGAATTTATAAATGGCAAAGCAAGTAACAAAAAATATGTTAATTCATGAGATAATCGAAGTTGATCCAGGTAATGCAGCAATTCTTATGGCTTCAGGTATGCACTGTGTTGGTTGCCCATCAGCAGCAATGGAATCATTAGAAGAAGCTTGTATGGTGCATGGAATGGACGTGGATGAAGTAATCACATCTATCAACGACTATTTAAGCAAAAAAGAAGCTAATTAATCGCTTTCTTTTTTCATATTTTCGAGGAGGGATTTTATGTCTAGTTCAAGAGAACGTTATGAGGAGAGACAATATCTCCATCAGGGTGAAGTGGAAGTTGCACCAGAAATTTATAATCTTATTATAGGTGGTGTGCTTTTATACGGATTTCTTGTTAACTGTTTTATGGTAGCTTTTTGTTCAGATGCCGCATTAAGCTTAATGGATAATTATGCATTATTCTTAATCGGATACATTGTAATGATAATCGTTGGTTCCCTTATGATTCATGGTTCCAAGAATCCTGTAGTGAGTTTTATAGGATACAACTTTATTGTTGTTCCTTTAGGATTAGTTCTTACAGTTGTAATTAATGCATATGCTTCAATCGGCCTAAGTTCAATCATTGTAACTGCATTTGCAATTACGGCTGTTGTTACTTTAGTCATGATGTTTGTATCATCGCTTTTCCCAAGCTTTTTCTTAAGCATTGGAAAAACACTTTGTTTATCACTTATTGTAACTATTGTAATCGAATTATTATGTCTTTTATTTAATATACCACTTGGTATAATCGACGGTATAGTCGTATTAATTTTCTGTGGATATGTTGGATATGACTGGGCTAGAGCTAATACATGTGCCAAGACTGTTGACAATGCAGTTGATAACGCATCTGAATTATATGTTGATATCATAAATCTTTTCTTAAGAATCTTAAGAATTCTCGCAAGATCACGCGACTAGTTATAATCGATAGACACAAAAAGAGGACCTTCGGTCCTCTTTTTTATATTTCTGATAAAGTCTGAAGAGCATTACCATCAATAATAATTTTAAAATGTTCTTCCATATGACTTGGTGTAGCATAGGTTGCGCGGATTCTATTACCATACTCGCCAATAATATTACAAGCACGAGTAAACTCTCCGTCAGTATTTTTATCCTTGGTTATATATAGATAAAATCTGCTGTCTCTTGGATTCTTATACAGCGTATTCTCACCTGTATAAATATTCTTAACATGCTTAGCAGATATTATAACCTGATCAAGATTCTTAAATGCAAATACCCTAAAAACATTCTGTAATTGTTCAGGAGCTGGAGCTACTGGCATATTAGGCGTCTTAGGAATTCTTCCCCCACCAAGTGCAGAAAGACCTTCTGCCAAGCTACCAAGAGCTTCAATCAAGCTATCAGTGGGCTGTGTGTGTTCATCCTCGTCATCTTCATCACTATGGCTGTCATCCTCCACAGCATGTTTTGTAAATCTTGAAAATCTTGCATCTAATTCGTCTGGATCTTCCACCTTAGTAATTATTAAAACAAGACACTCTGGAGAAACTGGTATAGCTTCTATCATAAGTGGAATGTTATCCACTTCAAATCCTAATTCTGTTGATGCCTGCTGCATCAATTCGCGAAATAATTCTTTCGCCTTATCAGTACCGTATGCTAACTCTGTCAAAAGAAGTTCCTTGTCTGCCAAGTCTGCTTTATAAAGTGTACATCTTATTTGATTTTCACTTAATCTTTCTATTTTCATAACAGTCACTCCTTCTTCTAAAAAGTTATTAATAGTTTATCACAAAAATTAATAGTGTAAAGATAATTCTTATTTTTTTCACATTTTATTTCATGGAATTTATGAAAAAATCTTGCAATTTCTATACAAATATTGTAGATTCTTCTTATACAAATATCGGAAAAATAATAGGTATTCTTTAATTCTTATATTATTTATTAATCTGTGGTTTTCCACATACTTTCCAATATAATTAAAATTTAAACATTTTATTTAAGCATTATTTTATTTTTTACTAATACTATGCCTTTTATTATTCCATATTTGTAAATTGGCATATCATTTTAAGGAATATTTTCAAAATATATCACAAATCCTTATGTCTTTAAAATATGATATGCAAAAAGGAAAGCAAGGTGATGCCCTAAATTATTAGATCATAATGCATAGCAAAACACAAAAAAAAGGAGTTTGCATAGCAAACTCCTTTTATCTTGATGTGGATTACTCCTCTGAAATTGCACCTGTTGGGCAAGTACCTGCACATGCTCCACATGAAATACAAGTATCTGCATCAATTTCAAACTTGCCATCACCCTCAGAAATTGCACCTACAGGACAAGCACCTGCACATGCTCCACAGCTAACACAGCTATCTCCGATTACGTATGCCATATCTATATCCTCCTTAAGTATCTTTTTGATAAAAATTATCACTAGGCATATTGTATAGCATTTTTTATTATATATCAAGTGTTTTTTTATCGAGGAATTTATTGCTATAATTTGTTGCTATTTTGCCCTTTTGAATAAAATTTAATGAGTATATCTGCAATACATTTAGGCCAAAACTTTCTGAACATACTGTAATCCTCAGGGGTTCTTCCATCTCCCTCTCCAATTACATTAGAGGTTTCAGAATCTTCGTGAACTCTATGTCCCATAACTGGTTTTGTCACATAACAAAAGGCTCCCTTGAGCTTGGAATATTTCTCCCATGCTTCCCAATCAAGACTAGCCTTATTGCCTACTGAGAAAGGCTCTTTAGGAAGTCTTTTTCTTACAAATGTAACAGACGGGCAACATATTCCACAACCGAAAGAAAGAGACAATCTTCTAAGGAACTTGCTATTCCATGTAAATGATGGTACTACAGGAAGCAGTAACAATCTTTTTATTCTAAGCAATGTATTACTAAACACCTTTTTACCTGCTCTAATCTCATAATATGTGGAATGGGCTAAAATAGGGTCTTTCTTTTTATTTAGTGCCACCAATATCAATTCCAAATAATTGGTATCATATATGTCATCCTGATGAGCTATTGTCACAAGCTCTGTAGTAGCCTTACTATATCCAAAATTCCAATCAGTAGCTATCCCTGGTGGATTGCCGTTTACAAAAAGCTCTAACTCATACTGCTTTGCAACTTCTTCGATATATTCATTAGGAGTCGACGTTGCAACAATGATTCTATTGCTTTTTACATTCTGTTTAAGCAATGATTCTATACACTTTTTTAAATATGGACTTTTCTTGTATGCACATACAACAAAGGTATGGTCTGCACCTGTATATTTCATTATTTTTCTCCATCGTTAGTAGCATCTTTATTCTGCTCATCTTTATAAACAATTTTTTCTAAATCTCTGATTCGTTTTTCCAACATAGCCTGTGTCTGAGTCAACGTTCTTATTCTGTCACTTTGTCCTGAAGCAATAGAGGTAAGAGAAAGTATTATTATAAGCAAGAAGCATACACCTATAAAAAATACGGCATTTGTCTCTGAATATATTCCCATGAGGTTGGTAAAAAAACGTATAACCTGTGGAAACAAAGCACAGAACAATAATACAATTCCACTGGCAAACCACACAAGAGAATACTTAAGGCTCATGCGTCCCTTCTTCATAAGGACACCAATCAATAGGATGTAAAGTAAAACTGCTATAAGCAAAAGCATTCTAAATAAATCTGTCATCATAGCTTTTTACCTCCATCTTTTTCCTACTAATTTGTATATTAATATGGCAAGAGTAACCTTAACCATATAGTAAACGGACTTAAAAGAACTTATAGAGGAAACCCCTGCTGTTCTTTCGTTCATCACCACAGGAACCTCCTTAATCCTAAACCCACTTACGCTTGTGGCGATAATTGCTTCAGGCTCTGGGTAATCCTGCGCGTAATAATTAGAAAAAAATTCTATAACCGGTCTTGATGCTGCTCTAAAACCACTAGTGGCATCTGTAACCTTAACTTTACCGCAAATTCTTAGCACTGCGCCAAGAACATTTATTCCAAATCTTCTCATAAACGAAGTCTGAAAGCCTTCTTTATTAATGAAACGAGAACCAATAACCAAATCCGCCTCGCCATCCTCAATAGGCTTTATAATATCTTTAATATACTCTGCATTATGCTGACCATCACCATCAAACTGAATCGCAATGTCGTAGCCATTTTCCATGGCATATTTATAACCGGTTTGCATACCACCACCTATACCGAGATTAATAGGAAGGGATACAAAATTATAGCCATTTTCCTTACAAATCTTTGCTGTATCATCTTTTGAGCAGTCATTAATAATGACGTAATCAACAAATGGACAGGTTGTTGTAAGAGTAGTAACTGTATTAACAATATTTTCCGCCTCATTGTAGGCTGGTATTATCACTAAAGTTCTCATAATTCCTCACATTTTATCCATAATGTATTTAAATAATTTCCTATGAATGAATCAAGCTCAGTGAAAAAGCTTTCACTGAGCTTGATTATAAACATACCACATATAAAAGTCAATTTAAAATAGGATATATTGTTGTCTATAAATATATCTTGTTTTATTTATATTTTCCATTAAATATTTCCAGAGACCTTGTAAGAATTCCCTGAGTCATAGCAATGACAGTCCCATAATTTGTAAATGGTATTCCTTGGTCGTTAGCACACTTCATACGATATTGAACCTCACGTTCATTCAAGTTACAGCCCCCACAGTGAATAACCACCTTATATTCCGACAAATCCTCTGGAAATGTTCCGCCTGAGCTAAACTCATATACAAGCTTTTTTCCGGTATATTCCTCCAGCCATTTTGGTAACTTAACCGTACCAATATCACCACATTGTCTGTGATGAGTACAGCCCTCGCTAATAAGCACCCTGTCACCTTCCTGTAAATTATCTATAGCAATAGCTGCATCCACAGCAGATGCAAGAAAGCCTTTGTATCTCGCCATAAGTATAGAAAATGATGTAAGGGGAATATCACTAGGTGTACTTTTTGACACCACGTTAAACGCCTGACTATCAGTTATTATCATACGTGGCTTTTTGTTTAATATTTTTAAAGTTCGCTCCACTTCGTTTTCTTTTATGACAACGGAAGTGGCTCCTGCCTCAAGCAAATCTCTTATGGTTTGCTGCTGTGGAAGAATAAGCCTTCCCTTTGGAGCTGCTGAGTCTATTGGGGTAACTAATACAACTACATCTCCCGGCAAAACCAAATCCTTCACAAGACATTTTTCATCTCCCAGGTCTGCCATAAGAGCTATCTTTTCTTTAAGCTGGTCTATATTCTTCATATCAGTGGCACTTACAAGCACAGCATTTTCCTCGCCTGAAAGCTTAATCATTGTCTTCACATCTATAAGGTCACACTTGTTATAAACTATGAAATAATTTATATTTTTCTGTTTGAATATTTCTATTAATTGATTATCTACAGAGGACATTCCTTCAGTAGCATCAACAACAAGTACTGCCACATCAGTTTTGTTTAACACCTGTTTTGTTTTTTTGATGCGGAGTTCACCCAAACTTCCTTCATCGTCAAATCCAGGAGTATCTATTATTAGCACTGGGCCTATGGGAAGTAACTCCATAGCCTTTGTAACAGGATCGGTAGTAGTTCCTTTTACATCTGACACTACAGATAATTCCTGATTAGTTATTGCATTTACAACACTTGACTTACCTGCATTCCTTCTTCCGAAAAAACCAATATGTATTCTGTTTGCTGATGGTGTTGAATTTAAACTCATGGCACGTACCTCCCGACATAAATATTTAGCTTAATTTTCTTCATTAATATACTGCATAAGGAACAATTCTGCTTCCTCGTTATTTATGTGACAATTTTCTGTGTATCCTCCTCTTAAGTCTCCAACTACTTCCATAGTGCTACCCTCTTCCATAACTGCATAACAATCCTTTATGTTTATATAAGCAGAAGAACCAACTAAAGCTCCAACCTTTAATTGTCCCACAACAACTCCCGACACGCAGCAATTAGTCATATCAAATTTTTCACCGCTATTAATATTATCACCTAATATTCCACCTACATAATATTTACCCTCAATGTAGCAGTCAATAAGAGCAAAATCATGTATTTCAAAATTTTGTAATGTCCTTCCAAACATACCTAAATCAGACTGATCCGGTGCCGAAATATGCATGTTATATATGGCGTGACCATTGCCATAAAACTTTCCCTCAAAAGGAAAGTCCTTCCACATATAGCCATCATCAGCAGGGTAATACCAGCCTATAGGTGCCCATTCATAACCTTCCAAATCTAAATCAGCATCAAGATAAATATTACATCCCAAAAAGCTTCTACCCTCATTTACAAGCTTAACTAAACCTGCCAATTGTTCAATAGTTGTTATATGGTATTCTCCTGCCTCGTCGTAAATAGACGTGTCTGCAAGAGCCTCGATGTCCTCATAGGCAAATTCATTATGCCAATGGCAGTCTGGTTCCATCATTGTATTCTCATACACATAGGTTCCATTCCATACGGCCTCCCATGTGGCCATGTCCTCAAATATATATGTCCCAAATTCATCTACATAAACAGAAAGTTCGTTATTTTCATAGTCTGTTTCATAATCAAACACAGTCTCATACCACTGTTCTGCTTCGTTGTACCACAAAATCCCTAAATCACTCTCATCACAACTAAGCTTTGACTCATCATAAACAAAAACTAACTTTAGCTTCCCATTAACTTCGTCTTCTGAATAACTTGCCACTTCTATAGGAACGCCTACCATTCCTACTACATCTCGAGACATATAATCAATATCATATGTGTTCCTTATGTAATATCCATCAACGTTTCCTTCTAACCTTGCCTCCACCATCGCTGGCTTATCTTCTTCATCAACTGTCACTAAATGATCCGAGTAATCATAATACTCACTGTAACCGTCATCATATTCATAATCATCAAAAGATTCATAATATCCGAACAAAGCCATAAACCAACTAAAAAAAATCGAAATAAGTATCCATAACAAATTTCCGCTACCCATAGTTTGCATATTAATCCCCCCCATTAATAAATCTTTTTATTATTTTATCATATAGTCATTTTTATGGCAAAATATTAAAGATAAATGTACATAAGAAATACCCTGAATTAATCCAAAAAGCCGTTACTGGGATGAGTGAATTATCCCACGAGGATTTATTACTTATATTAAATCTAATTAACAGATTAAAACAAAAATAAAACAATTTAAAAAATAATTAAGTCATACGAATATTTTTGTTCCCCAGTTATTTCCTTAACTTTACTATCCCTAAACTCACTTGTCACAATTTCCACACCAGTATATCCTGACTCTTCTACCTCAGAACAACTTCTACCTGAGCCTATTGAATCATAGTACATATTTGTCTCTATAAAATAAAAGTCTGTTATATATTCTATATCTGCACCATTAATCTTAAACAAATGTTGTTCACTATATGCTGCTCCACTACTTCCACTATTATCTATAACACCATTTGAATAAATAGTATATCTGCTCCTTGACCAACCATAGAAAATATTTACAGGTGCATCCGCACATATAGTATATAGGGCTAGAACATTTCCATCGTTTATATTACCAATCAATAACTCTTTAATACCATTTCCATCTATATCATACAATCCATATCCAATAGAGCCCGTTCCTGACACCATGGTTATTTCACCCTTACAGCAGCTTTCTCTATAATCCTCATAATGAAGTTCCACATCCTCAGATGTAGCAAGGTATCTATATTCCTCAATAATGGATGCATAAATATCTTCTTCTGTTAACACAGGCACTTGTATGCCACTCATTTCAGTTGTATTTTCTGTTGTTATTTCCTCTGTAGAAATTATTTGTTCAATTGTCTCATTTTCCGTTGTTTCGTTCATTCCACTTCCATGAAACTCGTCGCCATTTGTATTTATATCATCTTCAAAAAGAGCATCTTCATAGGACGCTACATCTTCTATAGGTGTAGTATCCTCTGTTACATCCTTATCCTTGCAAGCGCAACATGCAACAGAACAAAACAACAGCAAAACTATAAGTTTATTTTTCATTAACGCTTTCCCTTTCATATGTTTATATAAAAAGAATACCTGCTGTAGCAGGTATTCTTTTTGTTAACCATTAATTATTTATTTTTTTCTTCACTCTTGTAAATATGCTCAAGTAAATTCATCTGGTATCTTGCCATATACTCTGAGTTAAGGCTTAAATTGTAAAGTACAAGTTCAAGCTTCTCGTAAATCTCACAAGCAACCAAAAGTACAACAGCTGGAATTAAGTCTTTAGCTAATCCAAAGAGGAATTCAACTGCTGTAATGAAATCTACATCAATTGTATTTTTATTAATGAACTGAACAATACTGAATATTGCGTAACCCACCATAAATATAACAGTAATTGCTTCTATTGGATTATCAAAAAGCGAAAACTCGTGTTCACGATATTCTCCAACTTCCTCTTCAATATCCTCTATATCATCCTCGAAGTCGTATTCATCTTCTGCTTCTTCAGTTACAGCATCTTCTACAACTTCTTCTACTTCTTCGTTCTTGATATCTTTTGCCATGTTAAATACCTCCCATAAAATATATGTCTAGAGTAACATATTAAACAATATTTTACAATCAAAATTAAAATCTAAAGTCTCTTATTCCCTGTTCGATTTTAGCAAGATTATCTTTGCAAATTTCTCTAACCTTTTCCTTAGGAATATTCTGAAGTTCTGCTTGTATAAGTGCCTCTCCAATACGTTTTGTATCTTCTGATGCGTAATCTATCAAATACTCCTTAAGAGTCATGAGGGCGTTTGGATGGCAGCAATTCTGAATCTGACCTGATTTACAAAGGCTCATAAATCTGTCCCCTGTTCTTCCTTCTCTATAGCAAGCAGTACAAAAACTTGGAATATAACCCATTTCCATAAGCCATTTTACAACCTCATCAAGTGTACGTTTATCACTTACGTCAAACTGCTCCGAATTTTCCTCTTCAGGTTCTGGTTCACAATATCCACCTACGCTAGTTCGTGAAGCGCCACTAATTTGTGAAACACCTAACTTGATAACCTTCTCTCTTACAGACTGACTCTCTCTTGTAGAAATAATCATACCAGTATACGGAACACTGATACGAATAAGTGCACATATTTTAGCAAATGTTTCATCATCAATTCCGTTATCAAAGGCAGAAGGATCAATATCATCTGCTCTCTTTATTCTTGGAACACTTATAGTGTGTGGACCAACCCCATGAACAGCCTCAAGGTGTTCTGCATGCATAAGAAGTCCAGCAAACTCATACTTATAGAGTTCAAGTCCAAACAAAACTCCAAGACCAACATCATCTATTCCACCTTCCATGGCTCTATCCATGGCCTCTGTATGGTATGCATAGTTACTCTTAGGTCCATATGGGTGAAGCTTCTCATAGCTTTCCTTATTGTAAGTTTCCTGGAATAATATATATGTTCCAATTCCTGCTTCCTTAAGCATTCTATATTCTTCAACAGAAGTGGCAGCAATATTAACATTAACTCGTCTAATTGCTCCGTTCTTATGTTTGATGCTATATATAGTCTTAATGCACTCTAAAATATATTCAATAGGATTGTTCTTAGGGTCCTCACCTGCCTCAAGTGCAAGACGCTTGTGTCCCATATCCTGAAGTGCAGTAACTTCCTTTATAATCTCTTCCTGTGTGAGTTTCTTTCTAGCTATATGCTTATTCTTAATATGATATGGACAATACACACATCCATTTATACAATAATTGGACAAATAAAGTGGTGCAAACATGACAATACGATTGCCGTAAAAATCCTTCTTTATTTGCTCCGCCAAAGCGTACATTTCCTCGACCTTTTCTTTGTTATCACATGCAAGCAAGACAGATGCCTCTCTGTGAGAAAGACCCTTTCGCTCCTTAGCCTTCTCCAAAATGGAATCAATCAATTCCTTATTGTCTTTGTTAGCTTCAGCATATTCCAACGTATCTAATATTTCTTGATTATCGATAAACTCCTCTGCCTTAAGTGACTTTGGATTGTACATAGCATTTCCTTCTTCCTGAATATATTTTTAGTAACGAAATTACCACCTAATATTATACCATAATTTGATTATTAATTACGAGTTTAAATTTAACTTCTAATTTTTCCGCTGCAGTTTTACACAGATTCATACGACCAAGAAAAATCTGAAAATAATCCATGACCTGACAAATATCTGTATCTACCAAAAGAGATAATGTAACTGTCTTATTAGCCTTATCTACCTCAAGTTTCTGTTCCTTAACAGCATAATTTACTCTGTCATGAATATCTGCCTTGATGTCCGCAGTAGCACGCACACGACTTTCTCTTACATCAGACTTGTCTGCAATAATAAGAGCCGCCGCAATAGGATTTACAGGGTATGCAGTAGACTCATCATGATTACCAATAGCTGCAACAATCTTAGCTATATCTTCATCATCTGCACCTATCTTATCAAGAATACGAAAAGCCATAACAGCACCACTTTGTGCATGGTCAATACGATTCACCACGTTACCTATGTCGTGCATATATCCGGCAATCTTAGCAAGTTCTATAGTTTCCTCATCGTAATCAAGCTCACTTAAAATAAATCCTGTATCACAGGCAACCTTGCCTACATGAGCAAAGCTATGCTCAGTAAAACCCAAAGCCTTAAGATTCTCATCAGCCTGTTTGATATATGTGTTTATTGTTTCATTTTTCTTAATCTCTTCGTATGTTATTTTCATATATTATTCTACTACCTGAACCTTTAACATATTAGTGTTACCTGATACTCCAAGGGGAACACCAGCACCAACAACAACAGTATCTCCAACACTGAGTAGTCCCTGTTTCTTTCCTGACTCAACAGCATGATCAAACAATTCAAAAATCTCATTCTTCTCTTCAAGATGTACAGGTGTTACACCCCATGACATATTAAGCTGTCTGTAAGCCTTATCACTTGTTGTACCTGCAATAATATTACAACAAGGTCTATACTTAGAAATATTTCTAGCTGAACGACCAGACTTGGTAACGATTACAATTGCGCTTGCATTTAAATCCATAGCAGTAGTACATGCAGCATGACAAACCGCATCTGTTACGTTCTGATTAGCCTTTCTCTCATAGTGGAAAAATCTCTTGCGATAATCAATATCTCTCTCTGTTCTCTCAGCAATGCGAACCATAGTTTGAACTGATTCCACAGGATAAAGACCAGCAGCAGTCTCACCTGAAAGCATGATTGCACTTGTTCCATCATAGATAGCATTGGCAACATCAGTAGTCTCCGCTCTAGTAGGTCTAGGATTCTTCATCATTGAATCAAGCATCTGAGTTGCAGTAATAACCTGCTTACCTGCATTGTAAACCTTTCTGATAATCATCTTCTGAACAACTGGAACTTCCTCGCCCGGAATCTCAACTCCCATATCGCCACGAGCAACCATGATACCATCTGATACATATATAATATCATCAATATGATTAACACCCTCTGAGTTCTCAATCTTAGATATGATATTGATTTTCTCTCCACCATTCTCATCCAAAAGCTGTCTGATTTCTAAAACATCTCTTGCACTTCTTACAAATGAAGCTGCAATAAAATCTACATCCTCCTTGATTCCAAAAAGAATATCATCTATATCTTTCTGACTCATATATGGCATATTAAGGTGAACTCCTGGAACATTGATTCCCTTATGATTAGAAACAAATCCTCCATTCTTAACTACGCAGAGAATATCCTCATCATTAATAGCCTTAACCTCCATCTCAATAAGACCATCGTCAATGAGAATTCTAGTTCCTTCCTCTACATCCTTATATAACTCCTTATATGTGATAGAACAAATAGTGCTATCTCCAATTAAATCTCTTGTGGTAAGAGTAAAGAACTGTCCTTCCTTAACCTCAACCTTACCACCTTCGAAATCCTTTGTTCTTATCTCAGGTCCTTTAGTATCAAGCAAAATTGCAACAGGAATACCAAGCTCTGAACGAAGCTTCTTTACCATATCCATTCTTCTTTTTTGCTCTTCATGTGTTCCATGAGAGAAATTCAAACGTGCTACATTCATTCCTTCCTCCATCAAAGTGCGAAGAATCTCCTCATTATCTGTAGCTGGTCCAAGTGTACATACAATCTTTGTCTTTCTCATGACTAAACCTCTCTTTTTTATTTAAAAATCCCTTTTCATATTTTCATATAATAATACATTTTAATAGGAAAAAACTCTTCCCCATTATTATGCCATCAGTATACTCTTATGACCTAAGAAAATCAATATACATAGTATTGGTTTTTACGTCATTTTTCGCAAAAACTTTGTTAAATATTTCTATCTTACTCTTTCAAAATAAAGATAAAAATGGTATTATAAATTAAGTATATAGTGGAGGTCATCTTATGAACGATCCATATAATAATTTCTTTATAAAAGCAAAACAAACTGTATATAAATGGTGGTGTGTAATTTATAAGCCCGTTTATAAACTTACACATAACGGATATTGGCCTGCAGAGAAGGAACCAGGATATACACCTCCTGCTGAAGATTCTAAGCAGAAGGACTTGGCGGTTCAAATGGCCGCCCAGATTATGGCCACAAAACAGGATTCTGTTAATGATTTAGTGTTGCAAGCAGCAGGCGGCAATGATGAACCTGATTTTGACACCTCAAATGTAGATGCTGACACCTTGGCTCGTGCTGAAGAAATCATGGCACGACTCAACAAAGAAGCCGCTGAAGACGAAGCAAAAAAGCAGGCAGAGATTGACCAGGCAAAACAAGACGCCATGAAGGCTGCCGATGAACAAGCTCGTTTAGCTGAAATAATGAAGGCAAACCAAGTCGATATATCCGCATTTATTGAAGAAGGCAAAGAAAGCCAAGCTGCTGAGCAAAAGAAACTTGACCAAATCATGAAAGCTAATCAGGTAGATATATCCGCTTTCATTGCAGAAGGCAAAGAAAAGCAAAAAGAAAACAACTACACTATATCCTAATATACAAGGAGGAACCTTATGATTAATAAAAAGCCTAATCATAAATATATAATTTTAAGTGTGCTAATACTTACGATGCTTACATCACTTTGTGGATGTTCCACAGACCCACATAATTTTTCAACCGGTGATTTGACAATCACATTGACTAAGCAATTTACTGAAGAGAAAAAAGATGGATTTAATATGTATTTAGAGAGTGATAATGTTCTTTTCTCTGCCATCGAAGAAACCATCGAAGAATTGCAAGCTGCCGGATACGAATACCTATCATTACAGGATTATTGCACAGAGCTTTTATCATCAAACAAGCTCCCAGAGGCATCACTTGTTAAAAGGGATAACTACTATTACTTCACCAACGAAAAAGTAATTTCAAACGTAAGTTACACATACGTTCATTGTGTATATATGGGTAACAGTTCTTATTGGTTATGCGAGTTCGTATGCAAAACTAAAGACTACAAGAAATTCCAGGACGATATTTTAGGTTGGGCTGATTCTGTAGTAATAGATTTAAAGTAATTAATATTTCTTATAAAAAAAGGATGTGCATGTTTGCACATCCTTTTTTTATTTTTACATAATTCCCTGGTATACATACCATTCACCATCAAGCATGATGCAGATAAAATCTTCTGTAGACTCATCTGACTCGCTATATTCTTCATAGCTTAATGTTATTTCTGCTGTAACCTCTGCAGTATAAGCCTTTTCGATATCTACTTCCTCACCATAATAATCTTCGATTTCCTCAACTAAATCATCCATATCCTCAGCTTTCATCTTTTCTACCTCTTCAATGGACACAAGCTCAATTTCAAAGCCCATCCACTCAAGGTATTCAAAAGTTTCATCATAATCATCTTTCGTATAGTCCAAGAAATCAGGTGATACAGAAGCGAGATATTCCGAATCGCCATCATTCATAGCCTTAACACTTTTTTCTATTAATTCTTCTACCTCTTTTTTCTCTTTTGCTAATAATTCTTTAGCCTTTTTCTCCTTTTGTGCTTTTACTATCATAGGAATACAAACAGCTGCAATTATGACAACTACCAAAATTATTACTACCGCTATTATAATTCCCTTTTTACTTTTATTAGCAGCCCCCATAGATTGAACATTCATAACAGGCTGCCCATAGCCCATCTGTTGTTGTCCTCCCATTACAGGCTGTCCATAGCCCATCTGTGGTTGTTCTCCCATGGCAGGTTGTCCATAGCCCATCTGTGGTTGTTCTCCCATGGCAGGTTGTCCATAGCCCATCTGTGGTTGTTCTCCCATGACAGGTTGTCCATAGCCCATTTGTGGTTGCACCATTGGGAAAGCACTTCCACAGGTTGTACAACTCATGTTCATATCATCGTTCATTGTCCCACAAGTATTACATATTTTCATCTGTTTCTCCTCCTTTTACTTTGTCGTTTGCTTTATCTGTTTCATCATCTTGAAATAAAGAATCATCAAACTTATATTTATCCCCTGCAAAAGCCAAATAAGTAACATAAAAAATAATCGGAATTGATACCACAGTCAAAATTGTAAATATGTTGTGTTTTACAGTACCTGACTTTACAGTGAGCATCATATAAACAGAATATATAAGTACAGCCAACATAACAAAATCAACAAACACGACGATTAATGCCTTTTTGACTTTATTCATTAACAGTTTCTCCTTTAAAACATATGGATTTATTCTGTAGGAACCAGATTCTTTAAGCTGATATCCATAATTGGTGCAGAATAAGTTATAGCACCAGATGAAACAAAATCAACTCCAATATCTGCAATTTCCTTAAGTCTGTCTTTTGTTACATTACCAGAGCACTCTGTCTGGGCTCTTCCAGCAACTCTCTTAACAGCCTCTCTCATAGTATTGTTATCCATGTTGTCAAGCATAATAATGTCTGCACCCGATTCTATTGCTTCATCCAACTGCTCAAGAGTTTCAACCTCAACCTCTATCTTTCTAACAAATGGAGCATAGTCTCTTGCCATAGAAACTGCCTTAGTAATGCTTCCTGCAGCACCAATATGATTATCCTTAATTAGGATTCCATCTGACAGATTATATCTGTGATTTGTTCCTCCACCAACCTTTACCGCATATTTCTCGAAAGGTCTCATATTTGGAGTTGTTTTTCTAGTATCTAAAAGTTTTGTCTTTGTTCCTACTAAAACATCAGCCGCTTCCTTTGTAAATGTAGCAATTCCACTCATGCGCTGAAGATAATTAAGTGCTGTACGTTCTCCTGAAAGAAGGGCACGAATATCACCCTTGATTATTCCCATGAGCTGACCTTTTTTTACAAAATCTCCATCCTTAAGTTCTGTTTCAAAGCAAGCTGTATCATCAAGAAGCTCAAAAGTTCTTCTAAACACATCTAATCCACATATTATACCATCCTGCTTACATATAAGCTCAGCCTTTCCTTGACGTGCTTCTGGCATTATTGCATTAGTTGTTACATCCTCACTAGTGATGTCCTCTCTCAAAGCATTCATTATGTACTCATCAATATTAACTCTCGCTGTTACACCATTTATCATAAAATTTTTCGTCCCTTCTTTTTATCTCTTCTAATATAATAGTTTTATTATCCTTTTCCCATGCTTCAACATCCTCATATGCCTTAAGATTAACTGTTGGTTTATCAAGGGAAACGCCATCAATCTCTTCCGTAATAATCCAACCCGCTCTCTCCGAAAATACCAAGCTTTCTAAAAGCGAATTGCTGGCAAGACGATTTGCACCATGAACTCCATTACAGGCAGTCTCTCCCACGGCAAATAGATTACTTACCGATGTTCTTCCATATGTATCTGTCATTATTCCACCCATAAGATAATGCTGGGCTGGTGTTACTGGTATATCCTGACAAGAAAGATCATACCCCACCTCTAAGCAATGTCTATATATATTAGGGAAACGTCTTAAAATTTCATCCTTCGGCATATGCTTAATAGAGAGCATAACATATGGTCGACCGTCCTTCTTCATCTGCTTACGAATTTCTTCAGTTACAACATCTCTTGGAAGAAGTTCATCTACAAATCTCTCTCCATCCTTATTAAGAAGAATACCACCTTCACCTCTTACAGACTCAGATATAAGAAACTTTCTATTAGCATCTTTCTCATACAGACTAGTAGGATGTATCTGAATGTAATTGATATTTTCAAGTTCCACATTATGTCTTAATGCAAGGGCAAAGCTATCACCTGTAATATGTCTGAAATTAGTGGAATGTGCAAACAGACCGCCTATGCCTCCTGTTGCAAGAATAGTTTCCTTGGCATATACCGCCTTAACCGTATCCTCCCAGGCAATGATAATACCTTTACATGAATTACCTTCTATAATCAAGTCAAGCATTTTTGTATATTCACAAAGAGTAATATTATCTCTTTCTCTAACATTATTGAGAAGCTTATTAGTAATTTCCTTACCAGTAACATCCTTATGATGAAGAATTCTATATGTTGAATGCGCACCTTCTCTTGTATACTCAAATGTACCATCCTTATTAATATCAAACTCAACACCATAATCAATAAGCCTCTCCATAATCATAGGAGAATTCTCTATCATTACCCTTACAGTATCCTCGTTATTCTCATATCTTCCAGCCCTCAAAGTATCTTCAAGAAATGCATCAAAATCAGAAGGCTCTTTCAAAGTACATATACCACCCTGAGCAAGATATGAATCACTGTTTTTTATCTTGTCCTTAGATATCATAAGTATTTTATATTTTGGCGATATTGACAAAGCAGAAAAAAGCCCTGCTACACCAGTACCCACTATAATTACATCATAACTATCTAATACATTAATTTTTGTGTCTATTGTTTCCACTTTTTTAATCCTCGTAGTAAAAAATGATGACATTTTCTTATTCATTTTTAAGAAAACATACACTATAATAATCTCATAAAGTATTTGTAATGTCAATTAATTGTGCTATACTACTATACATATTAAATAGAAAGGTGATTAACATGTACAAAGTAGATTTTAACAAACCTTGCCGAGTTTACTTTATGGGAATTGGTGGCATAAGCATGAGTGGTCTTGCAGAAATTCTTCTCAAAGCCGGCTTTACAGTTTCAGGCTCAGACATAAAAGAATCTGACGTAACCAAAACCCTCGAAGCTTGTGGCGCACAGGTAAATATCGGGCAGGTTGCTTCTAATATAACTGACAACATTGATTTAGTTGTTTACACCGCTGCAATCAGCAAAGATAACGAAGAGTTTATAGAAGTCCAAAAACGCAACATTCCTATGTTGACTCGAGCTCAGCTCTTAGGACAAATCATGAGCAACTACAAATACGGTATCGCAATAAGTGGAACTCACGGTAAAACCACAACCACATCTATGATGTCCCACGTTCTTTTACAGGCAGGTACTGACCCAACTATAACTATTGGCGGAATGCTTGATATAATAGGTGGAAACATAAGAGTTGGACAGTCTGAATACTTCGTTACAGAAGCCTGTGAATACACTAACAGCTATCACGAGTTTAATCCTTATATAAGTATTATCTTAAATGTAGACGAAGATCATCTAGACTTTTTCAGTGGTATAGACGAGATTGTTCAATCATTTAAAACTTTTGCCGAAAAACTCCCTAATGATGGTTTATTGGTAATCAATGGTGACATGGAACACAAAGACACTATTATTTCTGACCTTAATTGTGCCATCTATACATTTGGATTAAACCCAGATAATAAGTACAGTGCTACAGATATAACATTTGATAACATGGGGCATCCTACATATACATTAGTAGTTGACGGAGAAGAAAGAGACACCATTACTCTTCACTCTACAGGAATTCACAATGTTGTAAATTCATTGTCCGTTATTGCTGTTTCAGATTTCCTTGGAATAGATATAGAGCACGCCAAAAAGGGGTTCATCTCATGCACAAGTGCAAAGAGACGTTTTGAACACAAAGGTGTTACTTCTGAAGGTGTAATTGTAATCGATGATTATGCACATCACCCAACAGAGATAGCAGCAACATTGACTGCAGCAAAAAACACACCACACAATGAAATATGGTGCGTCTTCCAACCACACACCTACACTAGAACCTTTGCATTGTTAGATAAATTCGCTGAAAGCTTATCTGCTTGCGACCATGTTATTCTTGCTGACATATATGCTGCAAGAGAGAAAGACACTGGCAAAGTTTCCTCAAAAGACCTTGCTGATAAGATAAATGCAATAGGTGGTAACGCAGAGTACATTGGTGACTTTTTGTCAATAGAAAATTTCCTACAAAAAAATTGCAAAAAAAATGATTTGTTGATAACTATGGGAGCCGGAAACGTTGATTTTATTGGAGAAAGCATCCTAAAAAAATAATTATCCACATTATCCACAAGACCATCGCCACTTAAATATGGTGATGGTCTTTGTTATTCACGTTTACATAATTCATATGACAATTTAGCATTTATCAAGGCATAACTAAGTTGCAATAATTTATGGTAACTGAGTATCAACATTATCCACATTATCCACAATTTTACAACAAAGCTCTACAGAAAAGATGTTCGGTTGAAATATAAAATTTCTATGTTATAATTCATTTTGCATTAGCAAAAAAGGGGACGAGTTACTATGAAAACTATAACTATTTCAACCGAAAATAGTGAGACTTACTCTTCGATTTCTAACTTCTTCATAGACTATTATATGACAGAAGCAAACGGCGAATTTGTTAAGGTTTATCTTTATCTTGTAAGACTACTTAACAGCAATTCAAATGTTACCGTGGCAGAAATCGCAGACCATTTTAATCTTACAGAAAACGATATTTGTCGTGCGATTAAATATTGGATTTCCAGAGATGTTTTAAAATTACATTATGATGGAAAAGGTCGACTTAATGGTATAGTACTTCTTCCACTTCATCCACCAAAAGATTTCAAACTTCAGGCAGATGTAGTTTCTATATTAAGAAAAGATATAGAAGATGTAGAAGATAAGGAAGAACATATGGAAGAACATATGGATAAACCTGTTTCTACTCCTAATATACAGGTAGTGCCAGAGTTACAGAATATACCAGCCACATCTATGGAACTTGCTGCACCAGCAAAGCCAAAGTTTACACAGGTTGACTTCGATAATAAGTTGAAGGATGATGATTGGCAAGATATTGTATACCAGGTAGAAACCCTCTTTGGAAAGCAAATTTCCATGAGAGATTTACAGACATTATTATATATATATGATACTTTGGAATTTGATGTAGACTTATTCGAATACCTTATTGAATACTGTACAACCATGAACAAGAAAAACTGCAGATATATGGAAGCAGTAGCTATTGCTTGGTACAAGGATGGAATAAAAACTCGCCAGGATGCTAAAGAGCAGTCTAACATAACTTCTGGTATCGCCAAATCCTTATTTAAGCTTTTGGGCATTAGACGTTCTTATCCTACTAACATAGAGCAGGCATATATTAGCACATGGTCGAAGGATTTTGGATTTTCACATGAGCTCATAGAACTTGCATGTAACAAGGCCATTATGGCGAAGCCTAATTCTGCTAACTTCTCCTATATTAATGGAATCCTTGAAAATTGGAGCAAGAACAATGTCAAGACAATTGAGGACGTAGAAAGACTTGATAAAGCATTTGCAGTTTCTCTTCAAAAATCACAAGGTTCTCGTATTGCAGGAACTAATAACGTAAGCAGTTTCAACAACTTCAAGCAAACAAAATTAGATGACGAGTTGGATGAAATGGAACAGCTTTTCCTTAAAGAGGTTAACCGCTAATGACTATTAATTCACTTAGTATAACAGATATTTTACATAGCTATGAACGAACACGTTTAAACAACAAACGTATTCTCCAAGAGAGAAAAGACCACATATATTCACTTATTCCACGAATAAGTGAAATCGATTCAAACTCAGCACTCTCCTATTTGGAAGCTGCAAAAAAAAGAGTCCTTGGGCAAGATGTGGACAGTTCATTTACAAGAGATACCAGCAGTCTTAATAGACAGCTGAGCGACGAGAAAGCCAATCTACTTGTTCAGGCTGGTTATCCAGCTGATTATCTCGAACCAATATATACTTGCGCTAAATGCCAAGATACAGGATATATTGGTCAGAATAAATGTAGCTGCTTTATTGAACACATAATAAATGCTTTATACCTTCAATCTAATCTCAAGAATGTTTTGGAGAAAGAGAATTTTGATACCTTTAACATGGAATACTATAGCAAGGACATTCCTTCAGACAAACAGTATTCCCCATATGACAACATTCAAAAGATTTTAGTTCGCTCCAAAGAGTTCATTGAAGCCTTTGATTCAAAAAAACAACCTAAAGAAAACCTATTGATTTATGGCGAAACTGGTCTTGGTAAGACATTTCTTACTAACTGTATTGCCAAGGAAGTTCTTGATAAAGGGCACTCAGTTCTCTATCTTTCTGCCAACGAGCTTTTTGAGCAAGTTTTAGGTGGATATCTTATGAATCAGAAAAACGAGCTTGAAGATTTATACAAATACATATATAATAGCGAATTGTTGATTATTGATGACTTAGGAACAGAACTTACCAATAATTTTGTTCTGTCTCAACTTTTTGAAATAATCAACCAAAGACACATCAGTGGTTTAGCAACTCTAATATCAACTAACCTTAGCATGAAACAGCTTAGAGATAAATATTCAGAGCGAATCATGTCAAGAATAGTAGCAAATTACACCGTATTTAACATATATGGTGATAATATAAGGTACCAAAAAAGAAAACAAGCAATTAATTCAATTACTTAAAACATGGAGGAAAAATCATGCCAGATTCAAGTAACCTTATTAATGTACCTGTGGGAAAACTGGGAATAATTCCTTTACAAAGTAGCATGCAACTTGGAGAAAAGGTTGATCGCTACATTGCCCGTTGGAGAAACGAAAGACATAACGAGCACAAGGACAGCATAACATTTGCCGGATACGAAAAGGATTCGTATATTTTAAAGTCCGCATGTCCACGTTTTGGTTCAGGAGAAGCAAAAGGAACTCTCTCTGAATCAGTTAGAGGAACCGACCTTTATCTCCTTGTAGACGTTGTTAATCATAGTATCAAATACAAGATTTGTGGTCAGGAAAACATGATGTCACCTGATGACCACTATGCAGACCTCAAGAGAATTATCGCTGCAATCGGAGGAAAATCAAATCATATTACAGTTATTATGCCATTCCTCTACGAAAGCAGACAGCATAAGCGTTCAGGAAGAGAGTCATTAGATTGTGCTCTCGCCCTTCAGGAATTAGTTTCTATCGGTGTTGATAACATTATCACTTTCGA
This sequence comes from Lachnospiraceae bacterium, assembly GCA_015057525.1. Lineage (GTDB taxonomy): Bacteria > Bacillota > Clostridia > Lachnospirales > Lachnospiraceae > Coprococcus_C. Next base: position 46,639 of record SVEE01000003.1, read on the forward strand.
TGCTCATGACCCAAGAGTACAGAATGCAATTCCTAGAAATGGTTTTGAGAATATCATGCCAACATACCAATTCATTAAAACTTTACTCAAAACAACTCCTGATCTTACGTTAGATAATGATCATATGATGGTTATAAGCCCTGATGAAGGTGCAATGAACAGAGCTATCTATTTTGCAAACCACTTGGGTGTTGATGTGGGTATGTTCTACAAGAGAAGAGACTACTCTACTATTATAGATGGTAAGAATCCAATTGTTGCACACGAGTTCTTAGGTGATTCTGTAGATGGTAAAGATGTAATCATTATGGATGACATGATAGCTTCAGGCGAAAGCATGTTAGACGTTGCAAGACAGCTTAAGAGCCGCAATGCAAGAAGAGTATACTGCCTTGCTACATTTGGTCTTTTCACAGCAGGTCTCGAAATATTCGATAAGGCATATGAAGAAGGCACTATTGAAAAGATTATTACAACTAACCTTACTTATCAGTTGCCAGAACTCTTTGATAAGCCATGGTATGAATCAGCAGATATGAGTAAGTACATTGCAATACTCATCGACCACTTGAATCACAATGCTTCAATCAGCAAACTTCTTGACCAGTCTGAACGTATTCAGGCTCGTATTCAGGAATATAAGGAGCATGGTACTATTTCAGATAACTACCAGCCACCAAAAGTTGACGAGCAATAATAAAAAGCGCATCCGTTAGTGATGCGCTTTTCTTATGCAAGTTCTACATAATTATAATCCATATCTAAATCATCTAACATATCTCCTATACGAGAATTAGATGTCATAAGTATAATCTGCTCTGTATCAATAGTCTTAAGGCAATCTAATGTATTTACCAAACGACGTTCATCATAATTAGTAAATATATCGTCTATGATAAGTGGCATTTTATCTCTACAAAGGAGTCTCGCAACACTAAGTCTAACTGCAAGATAAATTTGTTCTGTAGTACCTGCACTTAAATACTCCATTCTAACGTAGTTGTCGCCATCTTTAACCATAACATGTAATTTTTCATCTAAATATACATCCTGATATTTTCCATCTGTTATCTTTGATACAATATCAGATATATTATCATTAATAAGGAAACCTAAATCCCCATGAATTTCAGCAGACATATCATTTATAGTGTTAATTGCGAGATTAATAGCATAGATTTCTTTCTCTAATTCATCTCGTTTTTTAGATGCAATAGCAAACTCCTCTTCCAATTCAAGCTTCCTATTCTTCTTATCCATTAACTCTTTTTCTACAACCTTAAGTTCAGCCTTCTTATCTGCATATTCTGATGCAAAAGACATATCAATCTCAATTTCTTCATAGGTCTCATTTTTCTTCTCAAGTTCAAGAATAATACGTTTAAACTCTTCATCTGTTGGAGTTTTCACATCATCATCAAATACACCCTTTGCAAAAAGACCTTCCACAATGGTAACAACTACAAAAAGAGCTGTACATATTATAAAGAGCTGTCTTACACCTTTCTCAAAAGGTAAAATATACACCATAGCCGCAATTACACCTACAACAAAAAATCCTGTAAGAATAATAAACCACAATTTATCGGTAAGCTTCTCTTCAGCCTTTTCACCTCTTGCTAGTTGAACATCTCTTATAGTCAATTTCTCTTCCGGCTTCTCTTCAACTTTTTCTTCTACCTTTACTTCAACCGTTTCTCCAGTTTCTTCCTTAGGTTGGTCAGAATTAGCATCATTTGTTGAAGTTTCCTGAATTGGGTCTACAAGACGTCTCGCCTCTCTTTTTCTTCTAGCTGTCTCGATAGCAAATTCTTCATCAACTTCTTTTATCTTGTTGCGAATTTCTTTTAATTCCTGATCTACATCCTTGTATTCATCAAGTTCATAAGAAATATCATCCAACTGCTTGTTAACTGCTCTGACATTATATTTACTTCTCTCTTCCTTTAATCTGTCAATAGCAGCTTCTTTGTCAATATCAGCCGAACCTGTAGTAGAAAGATTAGCAAGGTAATTGTTAAGTTCTCCTGCAAGTTCCTTGCCTGGAGCGGCACCATGTTCACCTATGCATAGAGTATTAACATAGGTATTTTTATCAAGTTCAAACATAGTTCCGTGCAAACTATTTTTATTTTTTAACTTAACTTCTCTTCCAGCTTGAACATCCATGACATTTAATTTTCTGTTATGTCGCAAAAAAGACCTTTCTACTAGAAAATTTTTACTGTCATTCTTTACATAAGCTTTACCTGAAAACCCTCTTCCATTCAATGGTTTTCTTAATTCGTAGTTATCCAATCTGGCACCAAGCCCACGAGATTTATCAATTCCATAAAGCATACCAACAATAAATTCCTTTATTGTTGTTTTACCTGCTTCATTTTCCCCATATATAAGGTTAACTCCTGGTTTTAACTCAATTTCTTTATTATTAAATTTTCCAAAATCTTTTAATAGTAATTTGTTAAGATACATTAGTTATCTCCAGCTTCCAATAAAGCTTCTATTCCATATTTTAAAGCTTTCTTTCTGATTTCTTCATTCTCACTACTCTCTTCATCAGACAAAGCCTTTATAAATCTTCCTAAAAGATTATTTTCATTGCCTGAAAGAAGCTCATTCACGTCATAATCATACTGCGTCTTATCGATTATCTCATTAATATTGTATCTTTTATTTAGTGCACTTAAATTAATCTGCAAATTGCTGTCAACTCTACCGCGAAGTAATACACGATAAATATTTTCCTTGCCAAGCTCCTTTATCTGAGCTTCAACCATATTGGAAATATCTGCACTTGAGTAATCTGTATTAAGGTCAAGAGCCATATTAATATAGCTACGCATATTACATGGAATCCATTGGATTCTTGTCACACCATCATCGTTGACTTCTCCATATATATATCCTCTTTTACCTGTTTCTGTATAGTCTATAGGCTCAAGGGACCCTGCAAAAGCCATCTTGTTTTTGAGAATGTGGGAAGGTTTGTGAATATGTCCCAAGGCTACATAATCAAATCCAAGGCGTGCTAACTTCTCTTTTGAAAATGGCATATGTGTTTTATCTCCACCATGTCCCAAAAGAATATTGTATGCACCCTCCTTGCCTGGTCTCAGCCTCTCAAGAATTCTCTCAGTATATTCCTGTTTACCATAACTATATCCAGTTATACACACGTTCAAATCCTTCAAATAAGCATTAGTAGCTCTATCCCTAGGCATAAGAACTGTATCAGAAGAAAATTTAAAATTCTCCCATGGCGAATCAACCTCAATATAATCATGGTTACCTGCTATAATAACTGTTTTAGTTACAGAAAGTTTTCTTAACTGGAAATCTAAATTCTTAAGGTCTCTTTCTGTAGGCGGAGTATGGAATAAATCTCCAGCAATAAGCAGTAACTCAATTTTTTCCTCTTCACATATATTAATTATATTGCGAAAAGCATCATATATTTCATCTGCTCTTTTGTCACTCCATGTTCTTCCTCTATCTGGCTTAACGCCCAAATGAACGTCAGCTATATGTATAAATCTCATTTTTACACCTCAAATTTAATCACACATTAAATACCCTCAACAAACCTAGGGCATTGACATAGCCATTATAATACGAAAAATTACAATACGCAATGTTGATGTAAATATTTTTCCTTAGTAGCCAAACCGCCTCTAATGTGCCTTTCTGACTTGTTTATGTCAAGAACTTTTCGAGCTTCTTTGGCTAAATTGGAATCAATTTCCTCTAGTCTATCCGTAACATCTTTGTGTACCGTAGACTTGGAAACGCCAAACTGCTTTGCTGCTTGACGAACCGTTGCATTATTGTCAATTATGTACTGACCTATGGATATAGCTCTTTCTTCAATATATTGTCTCAAACTGTAACCTCAAGAATGCTTGTTTTTACAGTTTATGCACAAATATTTTAAGGTAGTACATTCTAGTCCTAGTTATCATCTAAATTGTTTGATGACGCCCCCTGATTACCGTCCTCTGGAGCCGGTACATCTTCAGTAGTATCTGGCGTTTCCTCTGTTGTTACATCTTCTTCTACATTTGGAGTTTCAGCAGAATTTGAACCTTCCCCAGCATTGGGAACTCCCTCTTCAGAAGATAAATCCTCATCAGTACTTGGTGCTTCCTCTGTAACAGTTTCTTCTGTTACTTGTTCTTCTGTCTCATCCTGTTCTGTAGAAGTAACATCTTCGCTCTCGCTCAAAGAATTTTCCTCAGTAGAAGTCTCTATGCTCACGCTATCATCTTTGTCGTCTGATTTATTCTCTTTTAATTTGAGCCAAATTCCAAACACACTACCTGAAAGAATTAGAACTACGACAACTAAAATTACAGCTAATATCTTTTTGCCACTTTTTTTCTCCTCTGGAGCCTCAACAATTCTTCCCTCTGTTACTCCCACGTTTACTCCCAAAGTCTTGTTGATTATCTTAACTGCCTCTTCCGTAATTCCTTTCTTGGTTGCATTTGTTCCCACTATATCAGCAATATAATGGGCACGCTGAATCGACTGTTTATCCTGTATCGTTAAGATACTTTCCCTAAAAGCCATCCATACAAGAGGAATTTCACTAAGACTTTTTAGTTCCTTGGTTGGTTCATCCTCTATTGTACTTTCTTCCTTGATAATGTTCTTTATTACGTTGCGAATATCATTTATTCTACTCTTTACTGCCCCTTGAGAACAATTCATAGTCTCCGAAATATCTTTAATAGTCATGTTGGCATAATAAAAATATTGGGCAACTATATGATGCAAGTCGCTTAATTCCATAATTTTCCCATGTATGGCAAGTAATTTACTTTTGTCAGACATTATATCCTTTGAAAGAAAAGCTTCCTTGTCATCACTTGCCTTATCAAAGGAAATGTTTTTGTTAGATGACTCATCCTCAAAAGAAATAATTTCGAAATTATTCTTCTGAATGTATTTTAAAGCCACACTTGTAACAATTCTTGTAGCCCACATGTAGAAAGCTCTTGGTTCTCTAAGATTAGCCATATTGTTAAAAATCTGAATATATGACTCTTTGATTAGTTCATCCATAACCGCTTCTCTAGCCGGATTCCTCTTCTTTGTCAAAAATTCCCCAACTGTATCATATAAAATCTTATATACAAAGTCAGCCGATAAATTAGTAAAGTTTTTACACATATCGTAATTGCCCACTAAAAGCTTCTGAGTTTCGATATATAATTGTTCATCATAGTTTTGATAAAACATAATTTCCTCCTGCGTTCTTGCCAAAAAGTCTGTTGCATATAGGCTCTAAAAAAGGCAAAACCTCTTACCATTGTACAATACAACAAAAATTCAGTCAATAATACGAAAATCCATTCAGCAAAAAATATTATTTTTTGCCGAATGGACTGTAAATGTTATTTTTCATCTCCAGATTTAACCACTATTTTCTCATTAATGCTCTTGTATACTACATCCTTCCATGTCTCTTTTGTTATAAGATGGGTTCGACCTATGTTTATTTTAATTCCTGCATGTGAAAGACCAGTAACTTCTATTAATGCATCTCTTCTTGCCGAGTCTATAGCAGCACCAACCTTGTTTAGCTGTTCATCTACGCTTTTTAATTCTGTAACCTTAATAACCTTAGCTCTAAAAATTTTCATACGGAGTGCTTCAGTCTCCTTAGTTCGCTTATTACCATCCAGGTTGTCATATACCTTAAGATTTTTATTTAACAGCTCTATTGTTTCAATGAGTTTCTCTCTTTCTTGCACAAGTGCGGTCTGTAACTCTAATTCCTCTTGAACTATTCCAGCCTGCAAGACTGTGAGAACACCCGTCTCGTTTCCTGCCTCTTTCACAATAACTCCCTGAACCCCAGTCACTATACCACCCACAACCAATCCTTTTCTAGAGCTAACTATTATTTTTTGTTTAGCTGTGACATCAGAATCAAGAATTGAATCTGCATAAACATTACCACCAGCCTTTATTATGCAACGCTCAATAAAGCTACATACAACATCGCCTTTAGCTTCAATATCACATTTGTTACGTCCTTGTATTCCTTTTCTAATCGTTATACTTCCACCAGCAGCTAAAATGCTTCCCCCAACATGTCCATGCACAAATATATTACCATCAGTAACAATAGACAATCCACTTCGCACATCGCCCATTATTTCCACATCACCATTAAAGTTGATGTTTCCTTTCTCAATATCCAAATCTCCCTTTACAATATATATTTTATCAATCGTTATTCTGTTTTCATTTTTAACAATTCTGCCTCTGTAACAAGCGCGATACTCCCTTCCATCTTCGCTTGTGTAAAAACCCTTTCCACGCAGAGGTCTAAGTTCCTTACCCTTAACTGGTTGTAGCATCTCTGAAAATACAGTATATCCATATTCTCCTGCAGTAGGTGGAATATAAACAGCAAACAATTCATCCTTGTCAACCATAGCAAGTTTTAAAGAATTATAATAATCAACTGAACCATCTGGATTTATCACTGGCTTTGACTTAGAGTCCTCAATCATAACTGTATATTGATAAAATCCATCCTGACCATTAACTGCTGGTTTACCTCTTGCTACAATAATCTCTTTACCGTATGCCACATGCTGCGAAAGTGCCTCTACAGACTCTCTGTTAATTCCCGCAGTGATACCATTTTCTCGAAGATATGACTCAATAAATTCAGGTGAAAAATATGGGGGCTCCTCACCTATAGGTTCTTTAATAGTTAGACTCACCCACATACGTTGGTCATCGATTTTAAGTACTACCCAATCTTTCTCCATAGTATCACCCCTTTCTCATACTAAAGAAAAAAGGCCATACAAAAGTATGGCCCATTGTTTATTGCATAGACGCAAACAACGCAGCTATTTCATCAGCCGAAAGCTGTCTGTTCGGATCATCATTCATAGGTTCAGGAGCTGGTTCCTCCTTGATTTCTTCAACTGGTTCAGGTTCACTAGTTAAATTGTTAACAGAAGCAAACAATGCCGCAATCTCATCAGCAGAGAGTTGCTTGTTTGGATCGAAATCTGGTTCAGACTGTGTTTCAGGCTGTTTAGTTTCTGTTGCTGGAAAAGGAATTACATCTGCTGTAGCTGGTTCTGGTGTTACCTCAACCCTCTCACTTGCTTTTGCCTCATTATGAGTAAGAAGTGTATCTATAAAATCCTGTTCCATAGCCTCAGGATGTTCGAATATCTTGAAGTCATCCTGAGATTTAGCACGGCGTTCCTCCTTAGATGCCTCAAACATAGCCTCAACTTCTTCATAAGAATATTTATCTAAAATATCGTCTTCGTCAATAACGGCTGGCACCTTAGTTTTACCTGTTATATCGTCATAATCTGATGTGCCATCAAACATATCTAAGGACTTTGAACCCTTTACATCTGATGATTTTCCATTAAAGCTGACTGGAACATTAAGCTCCATATCTAATACAGCCTGCTTAATAGATGTCATTTCTCTGTTCATATCTGAAAGAGCCTTATTAAGTTCCAATATAGTTCCTACCAATTTTTCGTTGTTGTTCTGGTCATATTTTACCATCACCTTGACAGCCTTGTTAACAGACTCAGATACCAATTGCTTAGTAGATTCACTGAGTTGGTTATAGCTATCCATATTTTGCTGAGCATTTTTACTACTAGTTTCTGCAAACTGCGAGATTGCTGAATTAGCCTTGCGAAGCTGTACATAAGAGGCCTTAGCAAGACGCTCCATATCTGAATTATCTGCATCCTGATTATTAAAACCTGCCATAGCACTCGCTACAGTCTCCGATATATAGTTCTGAATTTTCTTCTCCTTAGAAGAATGAAGCCCGATTATTCCATTAAGAAGTGCATAAATAGAAACCACAAGGATAAGTGATACAATTCCAATATACACAGGCTCATCCTTATAGTTAAGAATACAATATATCCATGCGAGAAAAGCTGTAAAACTAATCATACCCATGGTAACTATTCTCTTATATAAACTTCCCATATATGTAACCTCCTAATTATATCTGCAAAAATCGACACCTACAGATATAAACCCATAATTTACCCTAATATTTTACCATATTATAGACGATAATACCAGTAGAAAATAAAACGAAAAAAACATAATATTGTTGATATTATGCAGATTCAAACGTATAATTAAATATATATCAAAACGGAAGATGGGGTGTCTATGGAACAAACAAAAGTAATGGTTGAATTTTTCTCAGAAGAACCACTAGAAAACGTCATGGCAATGATTAAATATCAACCCGAAAAAATCATTTTTCTTGGTCACAAAGAGAATATGATTACCAAGAAAATCAATGACATAAGAGACTTTAGAAGTAGCCGTTGTCCTTCAACAGAGCTTGACTTTATTGAAGTGCCTAAAAACGACCTTAACGCGGCCATTGATATTATCTCCGAAATTATCAGAGAGTATCCTGGAATTAGATTCGAGCTTACAGGCGGAAGCGAATTAATACTTATAGCTCTTGGATGTATTGCTGCTCGCATGAATATTAGTAAACTCAGAATTGACCCATTTACCGGTAAAGAAATCGACATAAAAGGTGATTTAGTTACAACCTCAGACTTCCACTACAAAATCAGCATAGCAGAAAATATTCTTCTTCATGGAGGAATTCTCACCAACAAAACTGGCAGTTTTTGCGAGTGGAAATTCACTGACGATTTCAGAGAAGACATACGTATCATGTGGGATATTTGCAAAAAATATAAAGGTAATTGGAACAGACACTGTGCCAGCATCGATGAACTTCGCAAGAGTGTTCAACACCAGCACGAGGGTTGGGAGGAGTTATATAAGAAGCCTCTAGGCGATGCAATAAGTCTTCTCAGAGATTTCAAGGAAGCAGGTTTAGTCAAGGATTATACAGAAACTGGCAAAATGGTAGTATTTAGATGGAAAAACCAGATGATTCGTAAGGTAATCGCAAAAGCAGGTAACATGCTGGAGCTTCACGTTTACGAAGTTGCTACTAGAGAAGACTACATTTTCACAGATGCAATTATAGGTGCACATATAGATTGGGACGGCGAGGTACATAGTTTATCACATCCGGGATACGACACCATGAACGAAATCGACGTCATACTTATGAAAGGGGTTTGCCCTATCTTTATCTCATGTAAAAGCGGTAAAGCTGGCGGTCACGCTCTTCACGAATTAGAAACTGTATCTAGAAAATTCGGTGGAAAATACGCTCACAAAGCTCTAGTCCTTGCTAGAGCCTGTGATGACACAGTGGGCACTCAATATTTCAAACAAAGAGCAAGAGACATGGGCATCTGGATTATTGATGATGTATTCCGTCTCAGCGACGAACAATTAGCCAACAAATTAAAGAGAATATAAAATAATCGGAGCATCTACATGCTCCGGTTATTTTTTTGCTATATATAACATATTATGTATTGATTCAAAATGTCTGGAAGCACAAATATGGATATTAACACTTCTCTAACTGCAGATTCCTGCACTTCGTATATATATTCCGAAGATGTTATTAATTATCTCATTAAGTATGATAACGATATAGAACGAATAACAAATAATCTAAGTGTGGACTGTATTAATATAATAAACGACTTTTTTCTTGTTGCTTACAAAAAATTATCATATGACTCATCACTAACGAATGAATATTTCAAATATGGATACAGTAATGTTCCAAAATGCTACGGATTAATGGATATTTCCGCCATATCGGATATAGGAGCTGATACTATAGAAAACCTTCCTGGCCTTGGACTTACAGGAAACGGAACAATTATAGGATTTATCGACACAGGAATTGAGTATACCAATCCAGTTTTTAGAAATCCAAACGGTACTACGAGAATAAAAGCTATATGGGATCAAAACGAAGTTGCTCTTGGAAAGGGTCCAAAAATATACGGATACGGAGCCGAATATTCCGAAGAAAAAATAAATCAAGCACTTGTCAGCGATTCACCCTTTGAAATAGTTCCACAGCGAGATGAAAATGGTCACGGTACATTTCTTGCCTCTGTTGCGGCCGGAAGCAGGGAACCCTCAGAACCTTTTCGTGGTGTTGCACCAAATTCAGATATACTGGTTGTAAAGCTCAAACCTGCAAAGGATAATTTGAAAAAATTAAACTTAATTAATGGAAATATTCCCTGCTACTCTGAAGAGGATATAATGCTTGGTATAAAATATCTCATAGATAAAGCTACTATCTTAGGAAAACCTCTGATTATATGTCTGGGACTAGGCACTAATCAAGGAGATCACAATGGCAATACACACCTTGAACTTTATATTAATACATTTGTAAGTCTAAGAGGCGTATGTGTAGTATCTGCAGCAGGTAATGAACTGGGATACAGGAATCATTTTTTAGGTGGCATTATTAATCCTGAGCAAAATTCATCCGAACCCGTTGAAATCTCTGTTGAAAGTGATTCACATGGTTTTATCATGGAAATATGGGGCATTGCCCCTTCACTACTTAACATCTCTGTTGTTTCTCCCACTGGGGAAATTTTCGACGAAATTCCTGGTTTCCGCAATGGCATAGCTCAATATGATTTTATATATGAGGGAACTTCACTTTTTATTTTAAATACATTTTCCGAACAAAATTCTGGAGACCAGGTCATAATACTTCGATTTAGTAATCCTTCTCAAGGAATTTGGACAATTAACGTCACAGAATCTCTTGCATTTCTCGGGAATGGTTTTAATGCTTGGTTGCCTATCAACCAATTTATCGATGGTAACATAAATTTTGTCCGTTCAAATCCCAATATAACAATCTGCTCCCCAGGAAATACCGCAGGTGTAATAACCGCAGCGGGATACAATCACTATACAGGAGCGCTGTACACCTACTCAAGTAGAGGCTACACGAGAAAAGGGCGTATTAAGCCAGACATTACTGCACCTGCAGTAAATATACAGGGAGTATTTGCGTCCTCCTCAGTTACAGATACCGTTTTATACACAAGAAAAAGTGGTACATCTGTGGCCACCGCCCTCCTTGCCGGTGCATCAAGTCTTATAATGGAATGGGCTATATATAAAAACAATTTTCCAAATGCTAATACCGAAACCATCAAACAATTCATTATTAGAGGTGCTAGATATGAGGCAGATATTGATTACCCAAATCCTCTGTGGGGTTGGGGAGTTCTTGATTTACTTAATACCTTTGAAAATATTAGAGAGATTCAGTAGACATAATCAGATTTTTCTTGACATAAGTTTTTTTTGAAGTATATTTATATATAGAATAAATTATATGGAGGTAATGAGATGATTTGTCCATCATGTCAATTTGATAACAAACCTGGTGTTGCGTTCTGTGCAAACTGTGGAACAGCAATGCCTAAAGAAGATTCTGAAGAAAAAACAGTTATGATAAGTGAAGCTGATGCTGCTACACCGGCAGATGATAGTGAAGCTAATACTACTGTATTAACAAGCGAATTAAAGGGTCCTGGACCAATTCCTGTTCCAAGTGCTCCTGCTCCTATGGGTGCTCCTACCCCTATGGGCGGACCTACTCCTATGGGTGGACCTACTCCTATGGGCGGACCTGCTCCTATGGGTGCTCCTGCTCCTATGGGATTTGCTCCTGCTCCAACACCAGCTCCTGAGAAGAAAGAAAAAGCTTCTAAGGGTGGGGTTGGTACAAAAGTATATGTAGTTATTTCAATCATTCTCATTCTTGGTTTAGCTGGCGTATTAATATACGGAATAACTAAATTAAACGATACTAATGACAAACTTGATAAGGCTAACGATGATATTGCAACATTAACTGATGCTAAAGATGAACTCGCTTCTGACCTTGAAGCTGAGCAGGCTGCTTCAGCTACATATGCATCACAGATAGAGGAGTTAAACAATACAGTATCTTCTCTTGAAACAGAGAACGAAACACTTAGTTCATCTGTTGATGGCTACAGCGTATATGACAACTTAATTAATTTCTCAGATGCAGCTTCTTCAGGAGCTGAGTCAGAGTTCTTCGCAAGTCACACTGTTCTTCACCTTACAGATGCTTCCACACCTGTAAAGGTATACTTCCCAATCAAGGGTGGTACAGTTTACTACAAGGTTGATAACACATCCGTTGCTACATGTAAGTGGGATAGTGAATGGGTTAACGAAGCTGTTGCAACATTATACGTTTCTCCAGAGAGTTCAGGTAACACGGTCATTACACTTACTAACGACCAAAACACAAACACAATTAAGATTTACGTATACGTAGATTAGTAGTAGCTAGACTTTAACAAACAAAAAACCTGATGCATATGCATCAGGTTTTTTTATTGCTGTGGTGGCTGATAATATTTTTCTGCATCAGCAAACTTAGTGTATTTACCAAGCCATCTAAGGTCTATACTTCCTGTTTCACCACTACGCTGTTTAGCAACTATAATTTCAGCAGTCTGTGGTTTTGTTGTGGTTTCAGGATTATAGTACTCATCTCGATATATAAACATTACAACGTCGGCATCCTGCTCAATGGCTCCAGATTCACGGAGATCCGAAAGAACTGGTTTGTGGTCCGGTCTACTATCTACAGCACGGCTGAGCTGGGAAAGTGCAATGACAGGAATATTAAGCTCTCTTGCGATGTTCTTCAACGCACGAGAAACTTCTGAAATAAACTGCTGTCTTGACTCGACTTGTCTACTTGAACTCATCAACTGTAGGTAGTCTAATATAATAAGACCAATATTGTGGTTCTGTTTTAGCTTTCTACATCTTGAACGAAGCTCTGAAATCGTAATGGCAGAATTATCGTCTATATAAAGAGGAGCCTTAGCTATAGCCTCTGTACTTTCGATAACCTTATCCCAGTCATCATCAGAAAGATTACCTAACTTCATGCTCTTTGAATCTACCATAGCATCAATAGCAATCATACGAGAAACAAGTTGCTCCTTGCTCATCTCGAGAGAAAACAAGGCACATGGAGTGTTATGCATAACTGCTAAATCATGAGCAATATTTAATACAAATGCTGTCTTACCCATGGCAGGTCTGGCTGCTACAAGTAAAAGTTCTCCACCATGAAGTCCAGTAAGCATGTTGTCAAGGTCAGTAAAACCTGTTGCAAGACCAGTAACCTTACCTTTGTTACGCGCTGCTTCTTCAATTTCACCAATAACATTTATAACTATCTTATTAATCGGTGTTAAATCCGATGAACCATTTCTATTTTGAACCAAACGGAAAATATTTTGCTCCGCATCCTCTAAAATATGGTCTACCTTATCATTGGCAAGATAGCAATCCTTCGTAAGATTCTCGCTATACTTTATAAGTTTTCTAAGGAGAGATTTCTCCTGAACTATATCTGCGTAATGCTTTGCATTAGCTGAGGTTGGAACAGCAGAAATAATCCCTGCAATAAAAGTAGGACTGCTTATTTCTTCTGGCACCTCTTTCATGCGCAAACGTTCATTCAACGTTACCATGTCTACCGGCTTTCCTTCGTTATAAAGCTCCACCATTGCCTCATATAAGATACCATACTGGGCATTATAGAAATCATCCCTAGACAGAAGATCTGATATATCAGAAATCACATCTCTGTCCATAAGCATCGCACCGATTACTGATTGCTCTGCTTCCTTACTATGTGGTTGTATTCTTCTGATGCTATTCTCGTCCATCATATCCTCCGTCGTGTGTCATATTTACTCTAAGTAAAATTTATTCCAAGTAAAACTACTACTTCGCCTCAACAACCTTTACGTTGAATTTAGCAGTAACCTTTGTATGTAACTTAATATCAATAATTGTTGTTCCTATGCTCTTAATAGGGTCTTTGATAACTATCTTTTTCTTATCAATTTCGTAGCCAAGCTGCTTCTTCATAGCCTCTGCTATTTCCTTAGATGAGATTGAACCAAATGTTCTTCCACCTTCTCCCACCTTCATAGTAAGAGTAATGCTCTCATCTTTAAGCTTATCTGCAAGTGCCTCTGCCTCAGCAAGCTTCTCAGCAGCCACCTTATCCTCATTGGCCTTTTTAAGCTTTAAATCATTTAAATTCTTAGGAGTTGCCTCAAGACCTAACTTCTTAGGCAAAACAAAATTTCTAGCGTATCCGTCTGACACGTCTACTATCTGATCCTTTTTTCCAAGACTCTTAACGTCCTGAAGTAAAATAACCTTCATATCTATACCTCCGATTTATAAATTCAAAATATTATAATATACTACTTCCACGAATCTTCCCATTCAGAAGCCTTATCACCCTGAACATATATATGTATTCTTAGTAAATGTTCTACATCCGTTCTGTCTTCTGGAACTAATGTGAAGTTTTTAAAAATAGCCATGTCTATCTTTCCATCGATAAACTGAGTTCTTATGTCGCAGTATGCAAACATATTTAATACGTCGGGATTATTCTCCAAAAGTTTTCTTAGCTCTCCATCTGATATACCGATATAAAAACCTTCTACGTAATACTCAAAAAATCCGTCTACGTCATCCTCAATAATGTATTCTGAGCGTCTTGCTTCAGGACTACCTTCTGCTACCTCAAGCATATACGGAGCAACATCAAAAGTTCCTTCCTCATATACTCTCATACAGTCATCCAAATAATCATACACGTCAACATTACCATTTTCTGTGGCAATCATCTGATTTTGCATCCAACCAACATATCCAGCTTCTCTAAGTTCTTCCTCCGTAGCAAAACCTGTTATACCATCTATCTCATATCCTTCCCTAAAGAAAAAAACCATTCCTTTATTACCACCCATATCCACAGGTTCAAGGTCAACCCAAGTAAAGGTGTCCAGCTGTTCAATCCCCACAGCTTCTTCTTCACCATCAGGACGGAATTGCAAACTGTATGAATCCGAAACAGATTGAAATACTACTCCACCTTGAATATCGTTGTAATCCTTTATTCCCTCTTCAACAGTAAACTCATAAAACTCTCCATCCACTGTTATTCCCAGATTATTATCTTCACTGACTTCCTCTTCCTTATCCTTGCCAGCGAAAAATACAAAATATACCACCAGCCCAATAACCAAAAGAGCAAGCGCAATCACTATTGGAATTATAATTTTTTTCTTTTTACTTTTTTGTGAAGAAACTTGTTCAATTGAGCCCTGTAACTCATTATTTGTGTAATCAAGTTGTCCCTGTTTCACTCCGCAAGAAGTACAAAATAAATCTGAATCTTCTAATTGCTGTCCACAACTACCACAGAATTTCATTTTATCCCTCCAAAAATTATATTAAATATCGCCCTCTTTATACATTGTCTCTAAGAGCTCTTTAATCTGTATAATTGCCACGTCCGCTGTAAGTCCCTTAAGCTGTGCACCTGCGATGTTAGCATGTCCACCGCCACCAAGTTTTTCCATGACAACCTGAACATTTACATCATCCACAGAACGGGCACTGACGTACACAACATCATCCTTCTCTGTTACAACAAATGAGGCTCTTACACCTTCAACATCAAGGAGCTCATTGGCCACCTTAGCCGCAACAACTGTTGGTGCATCGGAATCATCAGGCTTAACCTGCGATATAGCAAAGGCATCCATATATACCTCTGAATTCATAACACCTTCAGCAAGCTGTTTAAATGAATACATATCGCTTCTGAACATCTTTCTAACACGGACAACATCCGCACCAATACGTCTTAAATATGAGGCTGCCTCAAAGGTTCTTACACCTGTCTTTGTAAGGAAATTGTCTGTATCAATAACTATTCCCGCATACATTGCATCTGCCTCAAGAGGTCTTACCTTTACTTTCTCTTCAACATACTGTAGCATTTCCGCTACCATTTCACAGGCAGAAGATGCATATGGCTCAATATACGAAAGTGTAGCATTTTCAATAATGTCATTAGTTTGTCTGTGGTGGTCAAATACAACCACAGAATTAGCAAGCGTAAGTAATTCCTCACACTCTGTCATAGTAGGTCTATTTACGTCCACAACTACAACCAAGGTATTTGCATTAACTTTGCCTATAGCCTCCTCACTGGAAATAATCATGTCATCTCCATAGATACTGTTCCCCTTAAAACCACTGAGAACAGGTCTTATGGCAGATGTTACTTCGTTAATTACGATGTGAGCGTTTTTACCTAAAGTCTTAACAAGACGATAAACACCAACTGCTGAACCAAATGAATCTGCATCCGGACGCTTATGTCCCATTATGATAACAGTATCCTTGTCCACCAGAAGTTCCTTAAATGCCTGAGCTTTAACTCTTGCTTTAACTCTTGTTGACTTCTCTGTTCCAGCACTCTTGCCTCCAAAATAGAAGGTCTTATCCCCTGATTTAAGCACTGCCTGGTCACCACCTCTTGCAAGAGCAAGTCCTATGGCAACACGAGAATACTCATATGCTTCAGCAAAATTATTAGTGTCTGCTCCAATACCTATACTGAGTGTAATAGGAATTTCGTTACCTACATTTATACTTTTTACTTCATTTAAAATAGCAAACTTAGTCTCTCTAAGCTGTGGTAAAAACTTCTGCTGAAATACAAATAAATATTTGTCCTTCTCTATTTTCTTACCAATTGCCTCAATAGTAGCAAGGTACATATTTATACGACGGTCAACCAAGGCCTCAACAAGAGAATGTCTTACTTCCTCAGTATTTTCCATAACCTCATCATAATTATCAATATAAAGAAGTCCAGCTACAAGTTTTTGTTCTTCGTTTTCTTTCTTGTAATGTTTTAATTCAGTTATATCAAAAAGGTAAAGTGCAATTAATGCTTCTCCCTTTGGTGCTACTACAGTATCCTCATCTTCGAAAACTTCATCAAATGTAATTCTACGAATAAGAGCATTGTAAGAAACCTCATTATATTCTAAATCCATATTCACAGTTTCCTCTGAATTGAGCACATCAGAACCAATAGTAGGGAAAAATGCCAATATATTCTTGCGAATTCTCTTCTTTGAGCCTTCACCTATAGCATCAATAAATAATTTGTTTCCCCATAAAATCTTGCCGTCTGTGTCAAGAAGAGCATAAGGCACAGCAAGCTCATTCAAAAGCTCCTTCTGTATCTGTCCCTGCTCTATTGCAAATCTTATAAGAGCTGGCATAATACCTGCTTTGGATACAAAGTAAACTACTAACTCTACTAAAATAACGACTGTTACAACAGTAGTAACAATAATGGCACTCTTTGTATCAACCAAAAACAGTAATCCACTTAGCACCATAAACACAATTGATATGAGCAATGGTGTAAGCAGAAATTTTTCCATTTTCTTTTTAAGAATCTTTTCGTTGTTCATAACTGAATCTCCATAATTCTAAAGCTTTACCCTATTTCTCCATCTGGGCAAGTCTTTCAGTTACCTGCTCTAAAGTCTCTGTGTACTTCTTGAGTTTGGCCTTCTCCTCCTCAACCTTTGCGGCTGGAGCCTTATCTACAAACTTAGGATTAGCAAGCATTCCTGATGCTCTCTTGATTTCGCCCTGAAGTCTTGCTTCCTCCTTCTTAAGTCTCTCTATTTCCTTTGCAACATCTACAAGATCAGCAAATGGCATATAAACTGTTGCATCATGAATAACAACAGCAACTGCATCATCTGCAATACCTGTCTTATCTACCTGAATTATTACCTCGCTTGCATACGCAAGAGTTCCAAAGAAGTTCTTACTAGCTTCAAAAATTTGTCTAATATCTTCCTTAGGAGATACAACATAAACTGCAGCCTTCTTGCTTGGCGCTACGTTCATTTCACTTCTAATATTTCTTATAGCTCTTACAGCCTCTTTAATTTTGTCAACAGAAGCCTCATCCTGCTTGTAAGAATATTCTTCAGAATATACAGGCCAATCTGAAATCATAATAGATTCATCTCCTGTAAGAGTACAGAAAATCTCCTCTGTTACGAATGGCATGTATGGATGAAGAAGCTTTAAGCCTGCAACCAAAACAGTTTTTAAAGTATAAAGAGCTGCTGCCTTAGTAGTATCTGCATCATCCCAAAGTCTTGGTTTAACCATCTCGATGTACCAATCACAGAACTCCTCCCAAAGGAAACCGTAAATCTTATCTGCAGCAATACCAAGCTCATATTTCTCCATATTGTCAGTTACTTCTTTGACAAGGTCATTCATCTTGCTCAAAATCCACTTGTCAGCGACTGTAAGGTCAGAGGTCTTAACATCTGAAATATCAGCCTTTTCAATATTCATCATAATGAATCTTGAAGCATTCCAAATCTTGTTGGCAAAGTTTCTACTTGCCTCAACTCTCTCCCAGTAGAAACGCATATCGTTACCAGGAGCATTACCTGTAATAAGTGTAAATCTAAGTGCATCTGCACCATATTTGTCAATAACCTCAAGTGGGTCAATACCATTACCAAGGGACTTACTCATTTTTCTACCCTGGTCATCTCTTACAAGACCATGGAAAAGTACTGTGTGGAAAGGTAATTTACCTGTCTGTTCAATAGACGAGAATACCATTCTTATTACCCAGAAGAAAATAATATCGTAACCTGTAACAAGTACATCTGTTGGGAAGAAATAATCGTAATCCTCTCCTACATTTGGCCAGCCAAGTGTTGAGAATGGCCAAAGAGCAGATGAAAACCAAGTATCAAGAGTATCCTCATCCTGCTTTAAGGTGGCAGACTGACACTTAGTACATGTACAAGGAGTTTCCTTCGCTACAATAATTTCACCACAGTCCTGACAGTACCATGCAGGAATTCTATGTCCCCACCAGAGCTGTCTTGAAATACACCAATCTCTAATATTATCAAGCCAGTTGTAATATGTCTTATTCATACGCTCAGGTATAAGCTTAAGCTCACCCTTCTCTACAGCCTCCTTGGCAGGTTTTGCCATCTCAGCCATCTTCACATACCACTGTGGCTTAACAAGTGGTTCAACTGTAGTCTTACATCTATCATGAGTACCAACCATATGCTTGTGTGGCTCAATCTTAACGAGTAGACCAAGCTCCTCAAGGTCTTTAACCATAGCCTTACGAGCCTCATAACGGTCCATACCCTCATACTTGCCACCAAGAGCATTGATAGTTGCATCGTCATTCATAATGTTAATTTCTTCAAGATTATGTCTCTTACCAACCTCAAAGTCATTAGGGTCATGAGCAGGTGTAATTTTAACCGCACCTGTTCCAAACTCTTTATCTACATAAGAATCTGCAATTACAGGAATCTCACGATTCACAAGCGGTAATATAAGAGTCTTACCAACTATATCCTTATATCTGTCATCCTCAGGATTGACTGCAACAGCAGTATCACCAAGAAGTGTCTCTGGTCTTGTAGTTGCTATCTCAACGAAACGACCTTCCTCACCTGCTACCGGATAATTAATGTGCCAGAAGAAGCCATCCTGTTCTTCGTGAATTACCTCTGCATCAGAAATAGATGTCTGACATACCGGACACCAGTTACCGATACGAGAACCCTTATATATATATCCCTTATCATAGAGCTTAGTAAATACTTCTGTTACCGCTGCGTTATTACCATCATCCATAGTAAAACGCTCTCTATCCCAGTCTGCAGAAGAACCAAGCTTCTTAAGCTGGTTAACAATACGTCCACCATACTCATCCTTCCACTCCCAGGCTCTCTTAAGGAATCCATCTCTTCCAAGGTCATCCTTCTCGATGCCCTGCTCTCTTAAATGCTCAATAATCTTAACCTCTGTTGCAATAGCCGCATGGTCAGTACCTGGCTGCCAAAGAGCATTATAGCCCTGCATTCTCTTGAATCTAATAAGAATGTCCTGCATAGTATTGTCAAGAGCATGTCCCATGTGGAGCTGTCCTGTTATATTTGGTGGTGGCATAACAATAGTAAATGGTTTTTTACTTCTGTCTACCTCTGCATGAAAATATTTGTTTTCTACCCATTTGTCATAGAGTCTTCCCTCAATTTCGGAAGGGTTATAATTTTTTTCAAGTTCTTTTGCCATGATATATATGTCCTCCAATTATTAGCTCAGTAAGTCTCTATCTGAACTATTATAAACCTATTAATGTAATTTTATATTTATTCCGTAGGTATTAAGACTTTCAGTTATGTATGTCTCCATACCTGCATCAACAGCCACAGCAGCTCTTAAAGCAGTCTGGGCATTGTCTTTTATTTTGGCACAGGTTTCCATACGCTCTCTAAGCTTTTGTCTTCTGACAATTAAACCGTGCTTTATTTCAACCATCTCACGTCTATCAATTATAGCGTTAGTTTGCTTAGGCCACACGTAAGGGTCCTCCACGCCTATAGCCGCAAGACTCTTTACAAGGCGGTCACAATGACCTTTAAATTCAGCGTTAGCCTGAATATATCTTTTTGCATCTCTAACCATGGTGTTGTATTGCTCCCACTGATATTCCAATTCCTTGCATGAATTGACGCCATATTTTTCATAGATGTAATCCAATGTGTTGGTGTTATTAATATATTTAACCTTTACCTTATTAAGAAGAGATATTGCTCTATTCACCTTTGCATCTATATCTCTAATCTCAGTCTTTAAATCCATGTACCTGACATAGGATATAGCAAATGACACAACAGCAATTGTTCCTGTGATAAGCAGAGGCATAATAATACTATTTTTAGTTGTGATTGCGTATATACAAAGAATAAACATTGTAAACATAAAAAGAATTAAAACCGTTATATTTACACTTCGTATACGCACGATAGTATCTGTATTTTCGCCTCTCATATATCTCAAATCTTCTTTTTCACCCTCGAGATATCCCATATCATTTTTTAGCATAGAATCTCGCATCTCCAGCTCATAAAGTCTCTTGATTGTCTCAGTGACATCATCCTCAAGAGCTGCCAAGTTGTTATACTGGTCCATAGGGAGAAGATTTTCTGACTGTAAATAAGTCTGTCTGCTCTTATCGAATCTCTCAATATGATTAGCAGTATCTATCAGATTATTTGCCATATCTATTGGCAACTCTTCAATACGTTGAATATCTGTAAGATAACTGGTAACTATCTTATATTCTCTTTGTATCTCTTGCATGTGAGTTTCAACATCCACAAGCTGTTCGCAAAAATCTCTTATAGCTTTTCGCTCATTCTCATGGGCCTTCTTAGCCTTAGCTGAAGAAATTTCTGAAGAATCTATGGTCTTTGCTTTAAGCTTTTTCTTTGGTTGAAGAAGTCCCTTTACCTTTTTAGATTCTTTAGGTTCTTTAGATTCCTTAGGCTTTTTTTGTTTCTTTGGTTTTACTTCCTCTTCTTTCACCAAGTCTTCAGGCTCTTCCTCATTGAGATACGCTTTAATTTTATCAAATAAACCCATTAAATCGCCTGCTCTCTAAACTCATCCTTAAGCTGTCCTAATATTATGTCCATACGTTTATCGTAATCAATCATATCTTTATTCATACGGTTATATACCGCTCTTTGAAGCATAGAGAAAATAGTCATTTCCCTAACGTCATCATTAGAATCTCCCATTTCCAACATGAGATTCTCAAATGCATCGTCATCTAAATCAAACTTTCGCATTTCCTGTCTTATTGTTGTAGAGTCATTACCTGCCGCAAATACAATCAAATATCCTCTCAAGGACTGCTCGTTATTGTTAAGCTCATATGCCTTAAGAAAGTATGCTTTCGCATCTTCAGTATCTAAGTTGTTTGCTGCCGCCACGGCTCTGTTATGATATACATTTCCAAGGAATACTCTGTCCTGTATATCCGCCTGATTCTCTATGATGTCATCATATATAGAAGCTGCCTTGATGTATCTTCTATATCCCAAATACCCATCTGCCTTAAGCTTCTTTCTCTGGCTTGATGTAAGTCGTCTGTACTTCTGCCATGCTTCAATATATGTTTTTATTTCCTCTGACTCATAATAATCACCAGCATTAAGAATCTCCACAAGAAGATCCTGAGCAAAAGGTGTCTTGTTAGATAAAGCGGTAAGCTTCGCAGCAAGCTCAGGCATGTCAAGCTCATCTCTTATCCAATCAAACAACTTATCAGACAAAGAGGATTTGCTTATGAGCACTGTGTTATTGTAAATATAGAAGCACAACTCTTCATAGTTGTTTACCTCCATCTTTGTATTAAGAAATATAAAAGGATGGGAAGCTTCTTTTTTTGTACATAAAATAATTTTTGACATTAAACCTCAAACTCCTTACGGTATATCTTGTTGGTTGTAGGGAAAAGTTTTCCAAAGCCAACATCCTTAATAACAACTGCACCTCTTCGTGGATCCTCAAACTCCACCTCAACAGAAAACTTTGAGGTCTTATTTGGTCTTTTCGGTATTCCGTGAAGTTTAACAACCTCTCTTATTTCCTGTTCTGTCTTTCTACTTCTGTATATAATAGTAATCTTATCTGTATCGTCTAATATAATATTAATCTTACCGTGAATGTTATACCACTGGCGACCACCTAAAGCTATTGGAATAAATTTATCCTCTTCCTCCTCGCCACTGGAAATGCCTACGTCATAGATAACATTTTCTTTAGTCTCAACGAAGAATCTTCTGTAGAATTCTTCGTATTCACCACCTACTGCCTTATAACACGCACCCTTTGTGTAAATATTCTGACCAGCGAAGACACGTCTTCCCTGACAAAGAATATTTCTAGATTTATTCATCCATTTTTCAGAGAAACCAAGTCCTGTAAGGAACACCGAAGAAATATATGTCTTCTTCATCTCCTGCTCTGCAATCTTAGAGAATGTAGCATCCATAAGGATATTATCGCCGCCAAAAAGTGCCATGTTAAACTGTGCGGAATAATCCTCATGAGTAACTGAAATAACTTCCGGACTCTTACCTCTGGTAATATCAATACGATAATAGTGAAGACCATCTGCATTATAGTCAAATAAAGCCACACTATTTATCCAAAGCTCCTGGCTCTGATTGAATATATAATAAAGTCCACTATCCAAATGGCTTGTAATTCTTACATGTTCCTCTCCGATACCCAGTTCCTTGTGGAATCCCAAAAGTACCTTAAATAAATCCTTATTATACTCAGGGATAGTTATGACTAGTTCCTTAACAGTAGCGCCTTCATATCTATAGAGAAATGAATTGATATGCATCTTAAGCATAAGCACAAATAACTGTTTGAATGTATAGGTTTTACCATATACATCCACTGTTTCCTCACTTCTCGCATTCTTGTAAAGTTCATCAAGGATTATACCCTCTTCCTTGAATCTTGCTTCCGATGCTTCAGAACCCACATACCAGTCACCACTTTCCTTGCTGTAAAACAATATGTTTGGCATCATATAAGTTTCTTTGTTATTAAGTTGGTTAACTGTCTCCGGTTCTCTCTTAATATCATTGTAAAAACTAATCTGAGTAGAATCAGAGCACAAATCCATGCCTATATAATATGCATCTGCCATGGTTGCCTCCTAAACTAAAGAATACTTAAGTTCTCCTCGAAAAGGTGAACTGTATTTAAATAAACATCAAGTGTTTCAAGTAACTCATTATCCTCACGCATTTCCTGATTAACAAGCATGCTGTTGATAATTTCAAATCTACTTCTGTCCTTACGGTTAAATGCCTTAGTCTTGAGAACTTCGCTCTCCACAACATAGGCTGTTCCAAGCATGTCATCATCAACACTGTAAACAAGACGTTCGCCATGGAAAACAACAAACTCCTTGATATACATACCTGGTATCATCTCATCTAGACGTTCTGTCTTATAGGTTAATGACTGTCTTGAACCAGTATCAAATGCGTATTTAACCTGTACCTGCTTACCCGCATCACTCTTATATATGAGGTAAGTCTTAAGAAATACATCCTGTGGCAATTTAATAAATGACTTGAAGCTCTTATAGAATGGCAACAGCTTACCAGCATCCATAAATCTGCCTACACTGTCACTAATCCACTCTCTTTGGTCTTCTGTATATCTGTCAAGCTTAGCAAAATGCATAAGCAACGCCATACGAGATATCTCATCATCAATATTGCCCTTCATAATCTCTAAATACAAGCAATCGAATATACTTCCTGGTGTCTGAACATCCTTAATGAGATAATTGTAGGCTGCAAATCTAAGAAATGCCTTAACTACAAGACCTCTGCTTCTTCCACCATAGTAAGCTGTAAATATATCGTATATATGCTCTACATTACCCTCAGCAAACATAAGCTGAGCCAATGTATTTTCAGCAAGTAAGGAAACATCCCTCACTCTGTTTCTAACTGTCTTAAAGAGAGTGGCAAGCTCATCAAGGTCACCCTTAAGGTTATTCATGATGTAAACTAACATTCTCTCATTAACCTTACCCATCTTATAAAGATGTACGCAAATAGCAAGTAAGTCTTCGTTGACAAATCCGTTGGAATCCTCAACACCATAGTTTGCAAGTCTGTAAAGCTCCTCTGAATCAATCTCGTCAAATCCGTAAAGCTTAACAGCCTGGAACGCTTTGTCAAACATGTTCATATCAACTAAGTACGCAATAATTGTTCTGGCATTTGAATGATTCAAGTACTCAATATCAAACTTACCTAAGTATTTTGAAAGAACATCTGCATCCAAGTTCTCATGGTAATATTCAATAATATTTAAATATGCCTGTTGCTTATAGTCATAAGAAATCTCTTCACAGTTAACAATATCTCTAGCTGCATTAACCTCAATAGCCTTCTTATAAGTAAAGTCTCCTAACTGCTCATAGTTATAAAGAAGAACTCTATAATCTCTCGGACTATAATCACAGCAAATCTTAATATATGCTTTCTCATCTACAATACGTTCAAGTCTATATGGAATAGAACCCGCATATCTGTTACCCTGCCCATCCTCGAAAATAATCGAAGCAGTGTTAGATAAGATTTCAACGTAAGCCTCACCATTGATAATAGGAACTCTCTGAACTTCTTCTAACTCCTGATGAGTTACAATTACAGCTCTAACTCCCTTATTAAAACAAACTAGTTTTCTACGGAAAATAATGTTAATAAGCTTTCCTGCATAAAGAGGGCTTACTGTTTCAGGTTCAAGGAACTCATCATAGATAACTGTAAGGTCATCACTGACATTCCCCTTTATAATCATATTTTCCATGAAGTCCTGCATAGTTGTACAGTACTCATGATACACCTTCATATGCTGCGCTTTGTTGTAAATAACATTAGCATAAAGATATGCAAGCTCAGTCTCACTTAATGTATTCTTGTAATTCAAATACATAAGAACTGACTGTGGAATAAGGTCATATCTGGTGAAATTCATACTCTTAACAAAGCATTCATTGAGACCTATAAACTTCAAATTTTTGTCTACAGCATCTCTATAAAATCTGTGATATTTATTTTCTAATTTGTTTGCCCCTATAAGCATAGAGCAAATACTCTTTAATACTTCTATATTCTTGTTACGATCATAGATTGCCTCCATGATTCCAAAAATCTTAGTATCAAACTCTTTAAAAGCTCCGGCTAATCTGATGAACTCATCAACCACTTCGTCCGAAATATATCCATTGCGAAGTCCCCATCTAATAGCAGTGATTTCTACATCAGTAATCTTCTTTAGAAGAAGAGGATTGTTGTTAAATATTTCACAAAGCTCAAGATACATAATCGGACTGTTATAACCAGCCTCATACAATGACTTTATCTCCTTGTAAAGAGATACTGGATCACTTGTATATAAATCATCCAAGAAAATGAGCAACCAGAAATAGAATATTTTATCCGGCTCTGTACGGAAATTTCTCTTAATCATATTTCTAGCCTTGGAAATACTATCTTCATCCTTGCTAACCATAGCTTTAAGGTACGAATAATAGCATTTTTGAGCATTGTTCATAAGGGAATTATCAACATCCGCTTCAATACGCAAGAATTCCTGCTCAACCTTAGCAATATCTCCCTGCATAATATTCATATGCATTGTTCCAAGTCTGTAAAGGTCTTCCTCTGGCATATATCTGGTAAGATTACCAAATGCAAAGAGGGAACGAGATACATATTCCTTCAGCGGAAGCTTGTCCATTCTGTAATCAAGATATGCTCTTACAAGCTTAATCTGGTTGTTTTTCACCATATGTCTTTTATTGCTAGCCTTAGGTGAAATCACAGCCTTCGTCTGCTGTGGCTTGGAGAGTATAATATCTATTTCAATAGTCTGGTATATATTTTCAATAAGGATTTTACCTGAATTAACTCCATCAGGAACATTTTCCGGAGAAATGAGCACGTCAAGAACGAACATATTACCACAGAAGTCTGCGTTAGTTATGTTCTTTCTTGATGGTATTATAAAATCAGCTGTAGCTCTAACAGTGGAGTTAGTATAACCCCATGTGTTTTTACTTATATTAACTGATATTTTTGATAACTCGGAAGGCATTTCAACATTAATCTTAGCCTTAGATACCGACAATGTAAGTGCACGTTTCTTGTGTACATAAACGAGGAATTCTTCTAATGCCTGATTAACAGACTGACTTTCCATAAGGCTTGCATAAATCTGCTTAACCATAGGGTCTTTGTTAATAAAAGTACGTTTGAAATCATCTCTTACGAAAACTCTTGCTGCCTCTCCCCAATTACTTTCTGCCAAGGTAGCAAACTTAAATAAATCATCTATCTTCTGTCCTGCATGCTTAACAAATGGAGTGGTAATGTCAATGTCATACATAATCTTGAACTCACCACCATCAGTAATGATACTGATATGTCCCTTATAATTCTTACCTGCTTCAAGACAGGTAGCATCAAAGGAATACTTAACTTCGAACTTTCTGTTGATATATGTATGATTATCAAACCTAAGCATATATCTACTGTCATATACCATGGCCTTTATTATATGGTCATTGGTAGAACTAACAAAGAAGCTACCCTCGTAAACAGTACCGGATTCAATATTTAATTTTAAGAACTTCTCAGATATTACTACCTCTGGGCGGTCAAGGACAAACTCTCCCTTGGCGTAATGTTCTACAATACCTTTCATGTGTATCCTCCTGTCAATGTAACTTTGGCAAATTACATATGACATCTAAATAAATCATTTGAATAAATTTATATTTATTGGCTTGATATTATCTTCCACAATGATATAATTATACTAAATTTAGGCATAATAAGTCACTATGTATTTTATCTCATAGTGATTATAGCAAAAAACTTTTGATTTTGAAAGTAATATATATTAATTATATAATTTTAATAAAAATATAGGGGGATTTATCTATGAGCAACGGACCACTTCGCATTGAGCAGTACGACACTGTACTCTACAATGCTAATCTTAATCCAATGGGAATACCGGAATCAGTCAAAAAGGCTCTTTCTGAAAATATTGACAACATTATCCGTTACCCAAATGATTACTACGGAAACTTAAAGAAGGCTATTGCAACTTATGCAGGATGTGCCGAAGAGCATTTAGTGTTAGGCAGTGGCTCTTCAGACCTAATTAGACTATATTGTGCACTCATTGCACCTAAGAAAGCACTTCTACCAATTCCATCATTTTCAGAGTATGAAAATGTATTGAACATATATGGTTGTGACATTGATTTTTATGAATACAAGGAAGAAAATGATTTCAAATTTGATTTAGCTGATTTTGTAGGTCATCTTAACTCATCTTATGACATGATTATTCTTGGCAACCCTAACAATCCTACTTCACAAATCATTTCAAGAGATGATATAGAGACACTAGCCGAGGTCTGTAAGGAACTGGAAATCTTCCTTGTTATCGACGAAATGTACATAGATTTTGCAGAAGATTACCACAAGCTTACAAGTATTCCATTAGTTAAAGAATACAGCAATATAGCAATATTACGAAGTGTATCCAAATTCTTCGCTGTACCAGGACTTCGCCTTGCATATGCAGTTATGAACAACCCTGAATACATGGAGGTTTTAAAAATCACTTCTACCCCTAACAGCATTTCTACGCTCACTGCAGCAGCATGTACA
This sequence comes from Lachnospiraceae bacterium, assembly GCA_015057525.1. Taxonomy (GTDB): domain Bacteria; phylum Bacillota; class Clostridia; order Lachnospirales; family Lachnospiraceae; genus Coprococcus_C. Next base: position 74,640 of record SVEE01000003.1, read on the forward strand.
GAAATGTTTAAAGACAATGGTTATATCAACGAATCACAATCACAGATATTTACTGAACGTAATCTTATTTATTCAGCTATGAGCACAAACAAGAATGTAAAGCTCTTCAAGCCTTATGCAAACTATATGTTAGTCAAAATACTTAAGGATGACGTTTCTGCGAACCAGATTGCGGCTCAATGTAACCTGAAGGGCATTGTAATTAGAAACTGCGAAAATATACGAGGATTAAACAACAAGTACATAAGATTCTGCTTCATGAAGCCTGAGCAGAATGATTTACTTGTCAATACAATACTGGAATTACTATAGTTTCCAACCCTTTACTATAAAAAAGGTTGTCACACAGTGAAATTCACTAATGTGGCAACCTTTTTACTTGTATATTTTTATAACTCAGCCTTAAGAGCGTTAATCAACTTATCATTATCTACCTTGTCCCTAACAGCAAGTCTAAGAAATTGCTTACCACCTAGCTTAGATGACAAATCCTTAACAAATAAATTATATTTGATTAACAGCTTCTTCGTTAACGCCTTAGCTGTAACTCCACCTGTTAGCTCAACCATCACATAGTTTGCCTGAGACGGAATAACTCTTAATCCAGGAATCTCAGCCAACATCTTTTGAAAATAATCTCTTTGAGCACGAATTTCTACCAAAGACTTAGCATAATCCTTCTTATATTTTTCTGCAATTTGCATGTAAAACTCACCGAAAGAATTAATGTTCCATATGGCAACATCTTTCTTCATCTTGGCAATTACGTCTACATTTCCAGATGCTAATACACCAAGTCTTAAACCTGGCACACCATATGACTTAGATATACTCTTCATTACATACAAATGAGAATTTGCATCTACTATTTCCTGCTCAATCAAAGTACAATTTTCTTCATCTGCAAAGTCAACAAAAGACTCATCAAGAATAAAATTAATATTTTGTGCCTTTGTCCAATCAACAAGTCTGAGCACATCTGACTTCTTAATGTAATTTCCCGAAGGATTGTCAGGATTGATAAGCACAATATTATCCACCTGTTTATCTTTAAAGAACTCCATTAAATCATCTGCACCGTATGAGAAGTCCTCATTATTAGGTGTAAATACAACTGAATTTGCTTCATCATAACGATTTGGATATTCCTCAAATGTAGGGCGAATAAATCCAACCTTACCTTTAAGAATTCCCATTAAAGATTTGATAAGTTCAGCCGCACCATTACCCACAAGAATATTCTCCTGGTGTATGTCAAAATTCTTAGCAGCAAGAAGAGAATTTACTCTCATTCCCGATGGGTACTGAGTAAGCAAAACCTCAAAGCTTGCTTTCAACTCATCAACAAGCTTCTTTGGAGGAAAATACGGATTAACTAAGTAACAGAAATCTACAAGCTTTGGATATCTCCAGTAACCACCATATCTTCCCGAAATACGTTCTAATCTATCATCCTCATCTGGAGCAAAAAGTGATGATGCGATATCTAAATCCTGAATATCGTCTATCTCGTACCAAAGCTGTCCATCAAGACGTTTGCCCTTGATTTCAGGTTCATCAAGCATAGTGATAACACGAAGAACCTGCTCATAGTATTCATTGTCACCCAAGGCCTTAGTATAGGCATCGAGGAACGGCACATAGTGAGTACAAGAAAAATTCTTGCTAAACTTATATATATTTACAGTTTTATAATATTCATCAACTTCGTCAAACTTAAATTTCTTTCCCGGAACAAAATCATCTATGCTGTCATCTGCAGCAAGCTTAACACAAGTTCCATCCATCCAGCTCTCATATTTATCAACAAGAGCAAGTGTTTCTCTTGGATCATCGAGAAGTACATCAATCAAAGAATCCTCAAATATAATATCTGATTCAAAAAGAAGGGTATCCTCTTCAAGAAGATAATCCTTAGCCAAGGCCAATGAATAAATATTATTAGTCTTGTCGTAAATAGGATTATTAACATACTCTATTGGTGTTTTAATATCCAACGTAGCGATATAGTCCACGAGTTTTTGTCCCTCATAACCTATAACGATTACTATTTTGCTAAGGTTGTGTTTTTCTATTTGGTGTAACATTCTGTCAATCAAGGTTACCCCATTAACCTTAACCATACACTTTGTATTATTCTCTGTTAATTCCTTTAATCTTTTGCCCATTCCGGCAGCTAATATAATTGCCTGCATCTTCTCCTCCTTGACGCATTTTTTGTACTATATGCTTCAGTATCCTCTTTATCATTCATACACATACCAGATAAAACCTGACAACTGTTCTTCTGTATATGCCTTTTTTATTATATCAGGTACGTCAACTGTTCTGTTATAAGAGTTTTTGTCATAAAAACGAACCGCCCTCTTATTATTGGCTGACACACACCAATATATCTTTGAGAGCCCCAACTCTTTTATACCCATATTAAGTATTTCTTTCATACCATAAGCAGAATAACCCTTACCCATGGTTTTCTTTCGGACAGTTATGGCAAATTCTGCAATCTTTTCTTCTTTGTTTATGTGTTTTAAGCTTACAGTGCCCATATATTCATCGGCGTCATCTACAATAGCAAGATGTAAATCCTCATCATTATTCTGGGCCCACTCAATGAATTTCTTACAATCCTGAAGAGTTTTCTCGGCAAAATTTGCACCCATAAATTCAACAACACTTTCATCATGCATCCATTCAAGCATGAAGGTTGCATCCTTTTCTTGAAGTTTTCTAAGTTTCATCCTGCGTCCCTCTCTATCTCTTTGCATCCTTGCGAATAGCATCTACAACATTGGCAGGAATTGACCCTATATCATCTCCAAATATTTGCTTTATAAGCTTTCTACGAGTTGATTTAAGAGGGTCCTCACCATTCTTAAGTTTCATCAATATATCAAAGGTTTCCTCTTCACTATTTGAAACATAACAGCCTTTAACAAGCTCCTTGGAATTCTCAGCCAGTTCTAACTCTACATTAGATGCACAATATATAACCGGCTTTCCCGTAAGAAAATACTCATACATCATACCAGAAATATCACTGAGAAGAACTGATGACTTCCAAAATGTTGCACCGTATTCCTTCTCTTTATCAAAGGAAACATTACCCAACTCTTTGATTTTATTCTTATACTCATTCACTTCATCCTGAGTCATCTCACCTGTGTTGAGAAAGTTATCAAACATCAACGGATGAGGTCTAAAAAGAAAATCTATGTCTTTATTATTCTCGGCAAACTCCACTAGAGAATCCTTATATGTGAAGAAATTGCTTCCTCCCATAGCTTTATCTGTAGTCCACCTAGGTGTCCACATAACCCTGAACTCATTTGATGAAAAATCCCACGCAGGAGCTTCCAATTCCTTCGCCTTAATTATATCATCAAGTCCTGCCATTCCAAGACATATAGAATGCTGCAATCCCTTCTTGTGACTACGTCTGAAATGTCCTATATTTTTTCTCATAGGATAATCACATTCTGCAAAATATAAATATACACTGCGGAAGAAATCCTCATTAAGTGTGGAGTGATATGTATCCTCCAACAATGTATAAGCATATAGCAATACACACACCTTAGTATACTTGCTTACGGAAAAGCTTGAATACTCCTTAGGCATATAGTTGTTATAAGGTCTGGTGTAGAATAAATAATCCAGCTCTAAGCTCTTTAAATCAAGCCATTGATTCTTGCCAACCAATGCATTTACAGCATCATAGCCTTGACTGGTAAAATATTCGTAGGTGTCATTAGATTCATCTTCTGGGTCATCAAGCTTATAATCGTGAATACCCATAGGCAGGCATATTAAATATGTCTCAAAATCATCGCTTTCCTTCATAATACGGTATACAGGTTCAATCTTACCCCAAGAAGGAAGATACTGACAAATAAAACCTACTTTTATTTTATTTCCTGTTCTTTTTATTTTACGTTCTGCTCTAAAGTTTTTTCTGGCCTTTACATCCTTAATACTATTAGTTACTTTTAAGCAGGCACGTCCTAATTTGTGGTATAAGCTCATATATCTACCTCATAATTATTTATTCCTAATCATATTTACATAACTAAAAATTCTCTTGAAATTAACTGCCACACCAAGAAGTACAACAACTATTACTATATATCTGATAACAATATGATTATACAATACTAAGGCAAGTCCTGACAGTGCAAGAAAAACCACAAAAATAATCACTAAAAATTTAATATCATAGGCATTATTTTCTTCCTTCTCATCCTTTAGAACCTTCTTCATAGCAATATAATTTGCCACTACAAAAACGATGTAACTAACAAGTGTTGTATATCCTGCTGCCACATATCCCACTGTAGGAATAAAAATAGCATTGAGTACAATATTCAAAATCGCCGAAAAAATTGATGCACCTACCAAATGACCTTTCTTCTCAAAATAGAATTCAACATTTATAAATAGCTGAGAATAGAAAAGCAAAAGTACACTCACTGCAACAGGAGGTACAATCCAAATAGCCTGTGCATACTGCTTACCACCCATGAGAAGAACTATCTCTGGTGCAAGCCAAATAACTCCTGAAAGCAAAAATGCCATAAGTATGGATATCATGCAGGATATTGATTTATTTTCCTCTTTCTTACCTTCTTTTATCTTTCCGTAAAACCATGGAACATAGGAGTTGTTAATGGCATTGAGAACGAAGGTAAGTATCATAGCAAGAGTGTATGCCACCCCATATATTGCAGCCTCTGATTTGCCATAATAATGGTCAATCATAATTCTGTCACTCTGATTAAATATAACCTGAGACAGATAGTAGCATACCAGTGGCAAATTAAAGCCTAAGGCATATTTCCAAAACTCTTTATTGAAAAGCTTTTTGCCTTTAACTAAATTACCTAAGAATATAATTCCCCCAACTACTATGGTAACAGAAGAATATCCTATTATACGCGCGTATCCCTTATCCTCTGTGTTAGTAACCAACACATATGCAAGAATTGGTGCCAACAAGGAATTAAAAAGGGTTACCACAATAAATGCCTTGTATTTATATTCAAATCTTTGCTTGCCGTTCCAAAACATAATTCCGGCATTGGCAAGAAGCTCAAAAACCATAATTATTATAAATAATGTTGGAAGCTCAAACAAATTGTTCCAATACTTTCTGAAAGGTAAATATATAGCAAAGAACAATGCTGCAAAGCTAAGACAAATAGCTTCTGCCGAAGCAATATATTCATCCCTTTTATCCTCAAATTTAACCATGGCTGTAGAAAATGAACCATATGGCAAATTAAGAGTTATAAATATAACGAGAATAGCTGACCACGATGAATATATGGTGAATTGACCAAACTGCTCTGTAGTCATTATTCTCGTAAAAATAGGCAAAGTTATAAAGCCTAAACAATTCTGCAGAATACTGCAGATTGCATAGGCCATGGAAACTCTCGCTTCTAAAGGTATATTCTTAAAACGCGTTAAGCATTTCGATAACATAACTTACTTCTTCCTCTGACATACCATAATACATAGGCAGACTAAGCTCGCTAGCCGAAAACTTCTCTGCTAAAGGATATGTCCCTTCCGGTATATTTAAATCTTCATATGCACCCTGCATATGCATAGGAATCGGATAATGCTTATTAGTTCCTATTCCCTTATCTAATAGATATGCTTCAAGCTCATCTCTATTATCACAAAGAACTGCAAAAACATGATACACATGAGTCATACCTTCACATGTAACAGGAAGCTTTATCTTAGGATTCTTAATCTCTGTTAGATATCTATTGGCAATTCTATTACGTTCTTCATTCCATCTATCAAGCTGTGTAAGCTTAACCCTAAGGAGTGCAGCCTGCACTTCATCAAGTCTTGAGTTATTACCCTTATAAATGTGATGATACTTATAATCCGAACCATAATTGCCAAGGGCGCGAACCTTGTCCGCCAACTCCTTATCGTTAGTTACAACAGCGCCACCATCACCTAAAGCGCCAATATTTTTGCCAGGATAAAAGCTAAATCCTGCTGCATCTGCCAAACCACCTGTAATAGCACCCTTGTAGGTAGCTCCATGGGCCTGAGCAGAATCCTCTATCACCTTTAAATCATACTTCTTTGCAATTGCCATAATCTCGTCAATCTTAGCTGGATGACCATAAAGATGAACTGCCATAATCGCCTTGGTTTTATCTGTAATCTTATCTTCTATAAGAGCTGGATTAATGTTAAATGTCTCCTCCTCCGGTTCAACAAACACAGGAAGAGCACCAGTATAAGAAACTGCAAGAGCTGTGGCAATATATGTATTAGAAGGCACTATAACCTCATCACCCTCACCAATTCCATAGGCACGCAAAATAAGGTAGAGTGCATCAAGACCATTGCCACATCCAACGCAGTATTTTGCACCACAGTACGCAGCAAATTCCTTCTCAAACTCTTCACACTCTTTACCCTGTATGAACCAGTTGCTATCAAGAACTCTCTTGAATGCTCCTTCAAGCTCACTTTGTATTTCTCTATGCATAACTTCAAATGAAACAAAAGGTACTTTCATAACTCTACTCCTTAAGCATGTTTATTTACATATTCCAAAAATGCATCATAATCTCTTATGTAATCAGCCTCATCATAAAGCTCGGAAGCTAAAACCATAAGAACTGCATCTGGGGAAAAATCATACATCTCTCTCCACATATCATTGGATACATACAAGCCCTCGTATGGCTTATCCAACGGTACAATCTCCTTCTCAGTTCCATTATCCAGCAAAATTTTGCAGGAGCCATGAATACATATGAGAATCTGTTCTAGACACTTGTGGGCATGGAAACCTCTTCTTACGCCCTCCCCTGTGTCATACATATAATATACTCTTTTTATATCGAAGGGTACTTCCTTAAATTCTTCCAAAGCAATCAGCTGACCTCTGTCATCACCGTGTATCTGGAAAGTAATTTTTTTAACCTCCATAAACTTCTCCTTATTAACCTTTATCCCATTATATTTTGCCTGTGAGGAATAGAATTCTAAGGGCTATCTCTCCTGGAATTCTCTGTCTTAGGCGTGTAGGATAAAAGAACTTTCTTAATCGTATTCCTAACTTGTTCTTTTTATAACAAAACAGTTTTAATGTTCGTGTGTTTTTATCTGAGAGTTCATCCTTGAATGTCTTGAAGAAATGCTGTAATGCCTTCTTCTCATTCTTTGCAGAATCACCCATCAGCTCTTCTTTTATGAAATGAGTTATAAGACTCTTATTATCCGAATCACCGGCTGTCACAGCCTCATCATGTCTTATATGAGCAGCGGTAGAACGCTCGTCATATATAGCTTTGCCAAAGCATGCTGCCCCACGAAGAAGCCACCTGTCATGAAGCTCAACCCCTGGATTGCAATTGAGAATCATCTTTTCTCTGGCAATCTCATTGAAAACAATGGTAAATCCAGAGCCTGGTGTGTAGTAAAGAACATCTCTAAGGGAAATTACATCCTTCTGCTTAGGAGACTTTCTTATAAACTCTCCATCCTCGTAAGTGTAATCACTTGCACTGTAATACACCAGCATCTGACTGTCATCCTCTCCTGAAAGTTTCTCCACAGCCCACTCTATCTTCTCTGGATACCAATAATCATCCTGATCACAAAGGGCATAGTAGTCTGCCTTGTCACATCTTCGTATTATCTCATAAAAACTTCCCGGACATCTTAAATTCTTTCCATCTGGCTCTAATAATATTATTTTTTTATTACTTGTATTAGATTTTATATATTCATTAATAAACTCAACTGTACCATCTGAAGAACCATCATCTCTTATATAAATATCAATATTATCATAGGTCTGAGCAAGCAAGCTGTCCAGTTGTTTCTTAAGATGCTTCTCACCGTTGTACACTGCAAGAATTATGTTGACTTTTTTATTGTTCGTAGATGACATGGTATACTCCCCCTTATCATCCTTATATTTTAGCATACTGAAAATGAACTGTAAAGAACGCCATATTGCTACGGCGTCCCTTGTTTATTCATCCTTATCTATAATTTCTCTAGCTTCTTCATTAGTAATTCCATAAACTTTAACAAGCTGTTCTATTATTACATTTTCCTCAGTGCCAACAGCTTTAAGTGCAGTTATAGTTCCTACAATTCCATGCTGTAATCCTTGTTGTAATCCTTGTTGCAATCCCTCTTCTCGACCAATATCCCTCATGGTTTTCTCGTGTAGTTTTTCATCATATTCGAATAAACTCATACTGATAGCCTCCGCTTTGTTTTTTTTCAGAAAGTCAGCAAGTATGCCACCTCTGATACATTCGTCAACTGCCTTTGTGACTGCTTCTGTAAGCGACATTTCACTTTGGTATGTACGTACTAATTCCACATATAACATGTATTCTTTCAATGTTTGACATTTATTAAGTAATTCGTCATTGTATCCATGATTAATATTTATCTGTGTTACAACAAGCTCAAGACTTGGATTATTCTCTTGGTGATAGTAAGCGTCGGATAATTTCATCTCTCTTACAGCTGGTTGCTCATCCTTTCCGTTGTAGAAAACTATAAACTTTGGGTTAGGAAGCTGGATAAGCTTAGGTGCATATATATCCTGGTCTCGGGCTAATGATGAATATGAGCGTGCAACATAATCCAAATCTCTAAGTGGAATATTAGGATTAACTGTTGACTGATGTTCATACATGTTAAGGTGCAAATCAACAAGACATGAAACATCATTTTTTATTGACATATAAATAGAGTTATTAAGCGTGGTGATTGTCAATTCAGATGGATTACTATAATTTGTGTTGTTGACTGCATTATAAAGTGCGAGCAATTCTTTCTTTTCAGAAAACAGCATACTGAAAATTGTGCTCTTAAATGTGCGGTTAGGCACAGGTGTGACAGTTGTAATTCCTACAGGTTCCTTGTTCATTTTTATTCCTCCTATTCGTTGGGATAAGCCCTTGGTTGCAGGAGGACTGTTGTACTTAGAATAACAAATCCTCGCTGCTTTTGTTTTTTAGTAAATAAAGCATCGAAGTTCTGTGATTCTAAGAATGATTAGAAGTGGTACAGATGTACCAAGAAATAAGAAATTTAATGCTTTGTTTTATGCTATCATATTTTTAATGGCATAGCAATAAGTAACATCATCTTATATTACAAGTTCATGATCTACATTATATAGACTTTACGCTTTCAATATGATAAAATCCAGACAAATAATCAAATATATAAGAAAAGAGTGCAACCATGAAAAAAATCAACGTCCTTTTATCCGCATACAACGGAGAAAAATATATAAAAGAGCAAATCGATAGCATCCTTGCCCAGACATGGGACAATGTAGAAATATATGTTAGAGATGACGGCTCAACAGATAAAACTGCAGACATTCTGAAGGAGTACGAAAAGGCTGGAAAGATTAAGCTGGAGCTTGGCAAAAACGTGGGATTTATCAAGAGTTTTTTCTGGCTTGTTAGAAATTCTGGTGACGCTGATTACTATGCATACGCAGACCAGGACGATTCTTGGTTTCCTGAGAAGCTTGCTATGGCAGTTGAAAAACTGGAATCTGAGGTTTCAGAAGAAGACCTTTCAAGCTTGCCAGTTCTCTACTTCTCAAACTATGATTACTATGATGAGGAGCTTAATTTTGTATCTCATGCATTCTCGGAGGATGATATTAAGAATCCTACATTCAGAAACTGCATTGTAGACTGTATGCCTTTAGGCTTTAACTCAGTATTTAACAAGGTCGCTAAGGACATGATGACTAAGGACACACCTAAGTATTCCTGTGGACACGACTGGTGGACTTACATGATATGTCAGGGCATGGGCAAGGTTATATACGACAATCGTCCTACTGTCAAATACAGAAGAACAGGCAATAACGTAAGCGCTGGCGGGATGAGTTTCATCAAGTTCCAGATATGGCGAATTAAAAAATTTATCATAGGTGGTTATTTCTTAAACGTAAGAAAGATGCTTGCCGAATACAGATATTTATACAACCATAAGCTTCAGCCTGAGGACAGTAAGCTCCTATCTCTTTTCACAAGAAAGAACTACAACCTAATAGTTGCATTAAAGAAAACCTTCTATCCAAAAATGTTCAGACAGAAGGCTGTTGACGAGCTGATGCTTAGATTCTTCTTCCTGATTGGCAGGCTATAAGAAAAAAGGTATGTTACTTACTGTAACATACCTTTTTCTTTAATCTCATATACTTTTTTCTGTCTCTTTGTTCTCATAGACATAAAAAAGTATCCAGGATTCTTAAACATTATATTGATAAGTCGTTTCTTCAAGTCCTCAATATACATAAGCTGATGCATAACCTTACCTTTTTTAATCAGCTTATTTCCACGGAAATCATTCTCCATCATTTTCCAGTACTTATCATGGTCTTTTTTCATACGAGATGAATTACCATTACCGGCATTGGTAGAAATTCCACTTCCATATTCATAGTACATAACCGCTTTATTAAGACAAGTGATTCTCTCGCCTGCAAGCAGTAGGTTAACCTGCAACAAGTCCTCACAATATCTAACAGTACCCACTATATCCTGAAGATAGTTCTTAAATACCTCAGTAACATAAAACATACTGGCTCCAGCTATCCATCCATGATGCACTATTGTATTCATCTTCACACGCTTAACATTGCCATCTATGTGGGCTTTGATGTCCTGAGGCACTGTAAGAGTCATGAATTTTACCTTGTCATCTTCCATGTAGTAAGCCTGCATCTTGCCAAAGCACATAGCTGATTTCTCATCCCTCAAATGCTTCTTCACCTTAGCTAAGGTATCCTCAGAAAAGAGCATATCCCCTGCACCGATACATTTTAAATATTTTCCTTCAGCATAGCTTAAAGCATCTGAAATATTCTTAACAGTTCCCACATTCTCCTTGTGAGCACATACCTTGTACCCTGCAAAACCCTTGCTGTCCAGATAATCTGTTGCCTCTTTGAGACAATCATTAGCAGAGGCATCATCAGCAAAGACAATCTCTAAATCCACACCCTTCTGACAGATTATGGAATCTAGAGTTTTCTCCATAGCAGCTTTATTCGAATTATAACATAAAACAATTACACTAAAATCTTTCATATTATCCTAAGGAGCTATACTTTCTCCCATTCCTTTTTATCAAAATTGTATTTTTTGATTGGCTTAGCAGGTACTCCACCCACAACTGTGTAGGCAGGTACATCCTTAGTAACAACAGCATTGGCTCCAACAATAGCGTGTTCTCCAACAGTTACACCTGGCATGATTCTTGCACCAATTCCTATAAAAGCACCGTCACAAATCTTTGTCTTCTTAACCTGGAGCTTATTGTCCATAGAGCCAGATGTCACATCCTCTATACCGTGACCACAGTCCGCAATATAAACAAAAGCAGATATGGTGACATCCTTGCCAATCTCAAGAGTATCAGCCGCAATTATGTGGGAATTCTGCTCTATAGAAGTTCCATCTCCAATAATGATTTCACCCTTATGAGAAGCATCCCTCCACTGGCGTACACATTCCATTCTGGCGTGATTAAGTATATAAACCTTCTTGCCTATTTTAATAAACTTAGGCTTAACCAATCTTAAAGGTTTAGCCATATAGCTGGATTTATCAAAAGCACCAAATCTGTGATATAAAATTATCCATCTGAAAATGTAAACCACAAATGTATACATTTTTCCTAAAATCTTCTTCATAAAAACCTCACTTGCAGCTACGCATCTTTAAACATTGTATCTATCCAGTTAGCTAATGAATAGGATTCAACAACACTTTCCGGTATATCCTGATAAACTGTGTCAAAAAATCCATCTGGCACCACAGGCTCATCCTTATCAACCACACATATATTAGCAGGGTTGTAGAAATCATATTCCTTAACATATGGATTAGTAGTAATAAGCTTAGTCCTTGCAGCAACACTCTCTATAGTTCGGATTGTAAGCCCTGACTGAGAACCAAACTGGACATCAAGAGCCACCTTAGATTCCTTCATAATCTGCGCCATGTCCTTCTGGCTCTTACCACGCATATGAATGTACTTAGGCTTCATCCATTCGTCCTTAGAAGGTAGGATGGTCAGAAGATAATTCTTGATAGAACCACCAATCATAAAAAGATGGCACTGGGAAACATCAAGATTACACTTTTTTACAATCTTATCCCAAAGAGAAAGTCTTGCAGAATGCATTCTTCCCGAAAGGTTAAGGATATATTTCTTATCTTCTCCTTTATATTCATACTCATCTGTATAAAAAAGAGGCAAGTACTTGAAACCATAATTTGCAACATCAACTGTATCGAAGGAATAAATCTCATCATAAAACTTCTTGTTGTCTTCAAACCGCTCCACACGGGCTACATCATCCCAAAGATAAAGGATAAACTTGGCATCCTTTTGCATAGCCCTATACTGCTCTAATATATCAGTATCAAGATGACGTCCCACAACAACAAAGACATAATCATATTTTTTGTTGTTCTTAAGCATATATTTCTTCTGTCTTCTACGGCACTTATATGCCAGATACGTCTCCTTAGTAAGAGCAAGAAGCACCTTCTCAAAAATGTTAATGTTCCCCATAGGAGTAAACTGAGTAACATCAAAGCCTGCATTATTCAGTTGTTCACGAATTTTAGCATCATAGTCGTAAAATCCAAGGGAGATAAACATAACTGATTTCATATAAATACCTTTGTCTTCTTAAAATATTGCTATTGGTCTGTATAATTATAGTCTAATTTGGGGTTATGTTCAATGAAAAAAGTGAAGATTGATTAAAACAAGTACCCCACCAAAAACATGGTGGGGTATCTTACTTTACATTATTAATTAACATTTATTACGCCGTGAAGTTTTACATCACACTCGTCACACAATTCTTTCATCATTGCAAAAGTTTTAATCTTTGTACTACCTGCCTTCTCCAAAGCAATACAGTTACCTATACTAATCATTTTCTCTAAATCCTTACCATCAGACAAAGCTTTCTTTATCTCAACAAGCTCTATACCCTCTGACGAAAGTCTTTCCTTTAAACTAGTATAGATATCTTCATTAATACTATCAAAATCTGAGCTTATTACCGCCAGCTTGTTTATACCCTTGCAAGCAGCCTTAACCTTAATAGCAAGCAAACCAATAACAGTTGAATATCCTACAGATTTCAAGTCGCCATACTCTATTTTTCTAAGAAGTGAAGTCTTCTTTCCGTACATACTCTCTGGCAATAAAACACCAAAAAGCTTTACTCCAAACATACTTTCAAAACCTGATACTGCAAGTACCTTTGAAGTAAACATAAACCAAACTAGCACTAGTCCACAATAAAGAACCAAGCCTAAAATAAAGCCAACCACAGCATACTTTACACTAAACTTTGCTGGGGTGATAACTGGAGTTGATAAATTATCTTCACCAGCCTCCTCTTCCTCAGATACCATCAAATCTACTGCCCCTATAGCATCATTATAGCAAATAAGTTGTTCTTCAGAGAAATTCTTCATCACTGTATTCAAACGAGTAGTAGCATTGTAAATATCTGTCTGAACACTTTCAATGGCATTAACCATAGAATTATCAATCTCAACAAGGCTATACTCTTCTACAGTTTTAATAGAAAAAGTTCCGTATACTCCATTTATTTCTGCCCCATAGTTCTCCAATCCACTTTTAACATATTCACTTATATCTCCCAAGTCGTCATCATTGATAATATAAATATCAAATGTATCCAAGGAATACGAATCAGAACCATTCTTTGACGCACTAACTAATTCATTAATATATCTTGCTTCAACACCCGTATACTTCTCAACCACATCGGAAAATCCACCATTATTAACATAATTAACAAGGCAACTTACTATATTATCCTTTATTACTTGTTGCCCCTCAAAGGAGAGATCCTCAACTACATCTAAACTTATCATATAAGTTATAATAGTTTTATCAACCTTATATGGATTCTGAGCCATGTAAATAGAATTTTCTTCATATTTAGCATACTGTTTAATCATTCTGTAGTATTCTACTGCCAACTCAACATTCTGAAGTTCAACTGCATCTAATGTTGCTTTAATTTCGTCTACATTCAGTTCATCATCTTCAGCCTGAGCTTCGAGATACAACTCTTCACGTAATCTATTATTATCGTTCTTATCCTTGACATATATAAATGTAGCCAAAGCCATGCCACATAAAACAGCTACCAAAACTCCCAACCACCAGCAACGGATAAGACTGATAAAATATTGTTTTAAGTCAATTTGTTTTTCTACATATGGGTTCATATACTCATTCCTTTCTATTACTATCAGCCACTATATAATGCGGTCTTTTCTTTACTTCCAAATATGTTTTGGCAATATACTGACCCATAATACCCATACAGAATAATTGAATTCCTCCTATAAAGGTTATTATTGATACCGTCGAAGCCCAACCGTCAACAGGATTTCCAAACATTAATTTTCTAACAACAAACCATACAACTGCTAAAAAAGCAACTATTGTCATGATAATACCAAACCATGAAGCAATACTAAGAGGTACTTGGGAAAAATTTATAATTCCGTCTATTGCATATTTAAATAGCCTCCAGAAACTCCACTTTGTTTCTCCTGCCACTCTATTTACGTTTTCGTAAGACAACCAATATGTCCGAAATCCTACCCAACCAAATATTCCTTTAGAAAACCGATTATACTCTTGCATTTCAACGATTGCTTGAACCACGTCCCTGCGCATCATTCTATAATCTCTAGCCCCATCCACTATATCTGTATCTGATATTTTATTGATAATTTTATAAAACATTCTCGCAAACCAACTTCTTATAGGAGGCTCACCAATTCTATCAACTCTTCGAGTTGCTACGCTGTCATATTCTCCACTTTTAAGTATATCCAGCATTTGAGGCAACAACTCCGGAGGGTCCTGTAAATCAGCATCCATCACAGCTACATAAGCACCTTTTGCGCTACAAAAGCCCGCATATATAGCAGCTTCCTTTCCAAAGTTCCTTGAAAAGGATATATATGTGGCATTCTCATCATCAACAGATATTCTTTTTATAGCATTTAATGTATCATCTTTAGAACCATCATCCACAAAGATAAGCTCATAAGAAACATTCATATTATCCAATACTTCTGTTGTCTTTTCATGGAAGATTTTCATCACCTCTTCTTCATTGTAACACGGCACAATAATTGAAATATCCATTCTTTAAACCTCCTTTGGAAATTATTTCTTTTTATCTGTAAAAACCCATAGTTTTTGCAGATAAAAATTGACTGGAACACTGACCGCTAAATTAAGTAATGGTGCAATATACTTTGACACTCCTATTAGTTTAATCCATACTGTTGACAGAATATTGTTCAATATTATTCCTGTAAAACCATATGCCATATAGGATTTCAACAGCTTTCTTCCAACGTTTTTTTCTTTGTTGCCCTTCCCGAACACGCATCTATTGTTCCAATAAAACGACCACAATACACTTAATATAAAAGCAACTATATTTGCCACTACATAATCATAATTCCACTTTTGTCCACTTAGGCATAACAACACAAAAACATTAATTAAATATGAGATAAGAGTGTTTGTTACCCCAACCATAGCAAATCTAATAAACTGTTTTTTAAAAACAATTTTCATCATTTTTCTAACTGCCCAACCAATAGCACTCATATATTTAGACTTCAATTTTGAAAATTCTTTTTTTTCATAATCCTCAAAAAAGTTTTCTCTTTTTGAATTTTTTTCAACAGACTTTATTATGCTTTGATTTCTTCTTATGGCAGATGCATATTCAACTTCTTCATAAAAAAAATCAGAACTAATTGCATCAAATAACTTTTTTCCATGTTCAGTGTGTATTAATATCAAAGATGTTCCTTTACCATCATTAAGATTTTTATTTACATCATCCACACCCCAAAAATCGGCAATAGTAAAGTCAGTATAATTTTTAGGCATGGTTTTAAATGAACACTCATAACATGATGGTCTAAGGTACACATCATCTAAAAATCCATTCATATACGGATCCTTAAATGCTGGCGCAAAGCTTTTTTCTTCTTTCCTAGCAAAAAACACCCTTGTCCCCATCTGCATACCAGATGAGTTCCATTTTCTATCCTTATTACGGAACCTAAATCCAACCACTTTATCATCATATTTTTCTTCCAAATATTTGATATAATCTTTAAATACTTGTGGTGAAGGCACACCATGGCATATAAAATCACATTTATAAAGATTATCCCTTTTTTTTCCTAAAAAGCTATCCAAAGCAGCTGTTTGACATGGTGTACCAACAAAGAAAACATATCTACCATTATCAAGCAATTTTTTTATATCAACAAAAATCTCTCTTGTGTCACTTTGAACATATTTAGAACCTCTGAGTTTACCCAATTCATCCAACGTGGTTGCTGCCATATGCCTTGGATACAAATCCTCATCAAGCCCACATCCATAAACAACTCCATTTTGCTTTATAATATATTTAGCAAACAAAGAAAACGCTCCTCCTGATGAGCTGTCCTTTCTTGTATCCTCATCCTTTAGCCAACCGCCTATTGCTATTGGTTCAGAATCACAAGAAGTTTTTTCTTTTTTCACATTCGCAATTGGGCATACAATATCACACATACCACAATTCACACAATTAGCTTCATCTACATTTGGATATAAAAAGCCTTCCTTGTCCGTTTTCATTTCCAAACATTTTCTAGGACAAACATCTGCACATGCTCCACATCCACAACACATAGCCTTATTATCGTCACTAACGTTTATCATGATTACAAATCCTTTACACAACTATATTTTTACTTAAATATGTCATGGACTTTTCTCTTTCTACAATAATTCTATCCATTACATTGTCAATATCATAACATGTTTTATTTACAGCGGTATCATCTATATCAGCTTTAGCCTGTATATCTAATATCTTGAGTAAATTATCCATTCGAGAATTAAACCTGTTACTTGGTACTAAATAAAATTTTTTTCCAAAAATAATTGAAAATGCTAATCCATGAAAAGAGTTTGTACAAGAAAATGTTGCAAACTTATACAAATTAACAAACTCTAATGGTCCAACATCTACTAATACCCTATCTACGCAATCCGCTTTATAACCATATCTACTAATACTGACAACTGGTATTTTTAACAATTCCTTTATTTTTTGCGCACGTTTGTATGTTTCCTCACTATTTTGCATTACATACAGCAAGATGTACTCTCCATCAATAATAGGATTTTCACCACCAAGCTTGTCCCAAAAACTTCTATCATGCAAAAAAACAGGATCAATATTATGACTTATGTCATAATCAGATTCTTTGTTAATTAACGCAATTCCCTGTTCTTCTCTTATGGAAATTGCATCAAAACCATTAAGGTGATTTTTTATTTTTTTTATATCCTTTTCCCTTATGTTCTCATGGCCTAAGCTAGCAGCATATGAGATTTTCTTTTGCTTCTGTGTAGCAAAATTTATAAAATACGCATTACTAACACCTAATGTCACCGTTGGATTCCAAATCTGATCACTTCCACACACAATAACATCATAATCTGGAGAATTATTCTTTAACGCATTAAAACTATTATAACACTTACCTGTCTTATAATATTCTTCATAAAAACGGTTGAATCTCTTCTTCCTTTTAATTCGATGCGAAAATGTTTTTAGTCCATCTATCATTTCTGATAAATTTTTAGTAATAGGAAACAATCTAACAAAATCTGTAAACCTTATAAACGGATTTCTATAATCAATTATTTCCACATCTTCATTCGTTATTTTTTCTATTGCTTTTGATAAGGCATAAGTCTGAAGTGCCGCACCAAAATTATTTGCAAAATGAAATGTGATAATTCCTACCTTCATATGTCTCACTCTCTTCTAAATTATTACTCTACATCTATTTCTAGTTTATATATGTTTACATCTCGATTACCCAAATAACCATCCTCTACTATGATCTCATATCTCAAATCATTACTTTTTATCATAAACGCTGTCTCATCATCCATTTTCTTGTTCATAATCATCAAATACGTTTTTTCTTTATTTACAGTTGAAAAATCATAATCATCTATCAGCTTGCATGTAGAACCATAAAAATAATACGTACCAATGCCTAATCTAACATGTGAAATATCTGTTATAATTTCATCAACATCATCAATCTTACTAGATACTGTTTCCATGGTCCTCTCTATTTTTTTCGAGTTGGAAATATTAGATATTCTATCATCATATAAGCCCGATGCAAAAATTACTATCATGTAAAAAATCAAAATACCACAACATACATTTTTACATTTAAGTTTTGATAAAGTGATTATAATCAACATCCATGCTATCATTATATAATTATATAAATATTTTTCGCTGAACATTGGTTTTATTAAATCTGTCAGCACCTTACCACATAAATACAGACCGATTCCACTTATAATACCTGCAAAAATCCAAATTGAATCATGAGTTATATTTATTTGACGATTAGTAACCTTAATCTTTACTGTTACATCATCTTCACTAATCGCCAACAACCTGCTTTCATAGCAAAATATTATCGCCAACAATATTACAACAATTAAAATGGTTACACCATTAAACAACCCTGAATACAAGAAATCAACTGTCTGCTCCACAGTGGGCATCTGAAAATTCGCAGTTTTTACATCCTGTTGTGCTTTTCTCCATGACATTTTATGTAACCATGGCAAATAAGCTACCACTGTTATTACACATGCTATAATAGTTTTTGCAACTCGTTTTTTGTCTGTAAACATATAGAAAAACATTACTACATATAAAAACGCGACAGTTATCAATGCGTAATAATGCGTGTATGCCGCAAGCAAGGAAAAACAAACATATTTTATATAAGTTGCTGTCTTATTATCAGCCAATATATTTCTTAATTCCCAAAAACTGAGCAAAACAAAAAGTGCTGCAAAGGAATACATTCTAACTTCCATATTGTATCTCAATCCTTGTTCAGACATTCCGAGAAACACAGCAAAGACTAACGCTGGACCCATACCGAATTTTTTTCTAATGCATGTAGCCGAAAATACAAAACTTAAAAATACAGGAATCAAGGATACAAAATGATAAACCCATGCCTTATAACCCAATATTTCACAGAAAAATTTTAATATTAAATAATAAAGTGGTGGATGAACATCATTAGCTGTTTTCTCTATCATCTTGGGAATATTGTATTGTACTAACCTTATCGAATATATTTCATCTACATTAAATGTTCGATCTTTAATACATACTAGCTGTAATACAAACAAAATAATTATACTTACATAAAACAAATTTGCTAACGCCTTTTTATTACAAGTTTTATCAATATCAAACTTAAATTCCACTTTTCTATTTACATTTTCATATACATAATAAATTAACCATACAAGAATTGTAGATATAACCATATACACTAATGCATAATAATCACTTTTTTGAATTAACATAACCCAAGTCTTTTGGCCACCTAAAATTGCATTAGCTGCCATCATAATTCCATTAACAAGAATCGTATAATATATACATTTAACAATTAAATCTTTAATGTTGTTTTTTTCTATGTTATATAAGTAATAGAATAATAAAATTCCAGGCAAACAAAAACATACAATCATACTCATTATAAAATCTCCTCAACACTTAAATATATTTTCTAATATTCTGCATACTATTTAATACAAAATATCCAACGATAACACATTGACAAAGCACATATACTAAGTAGTGCAACCTTGTCGCTATATATTTTTTTAGAATTAAAAATAAAAATATACCCGAACCAAAACCTATAAATACATTAAATAATCTAAACCATAATATAGATGTGCTAATTTTCAACCAAAAATGTATTATGAAATTATATAGCATAGTAAAAAGAAATAATCAAAAAACTGCCACACTACATATATGTTCTTTTTTGATAGTCATATGTCTATTCATCAACTTATTCTACTATTTTACCATACCTTAAAACAGCCACGTATAATATATCAAGGCTTAATACATTTGTATTGTTCTTAAATAATCCGCATATTTCTCAATTCCATCTTCTATATCCAGCATATTGCCAGTATAAATCTCACATATTCTATCATTGGACAAAACTATTCGTCTCGCATCTACGCTTCTATGTTCTTTGTATATAACATCTACATCAGCAATTTTATTTCTAATAATTGAAACTATATCGTTGAGAGACATTCCCTTTCCTGAGCTTAAATTAAATGTTGTCTCATCTCCGTTATATTCGGCCAATGTAATTAACATCTCACATACATCATCTATATAAATATAATCTCTGACGTTCTCTCCATCTCCCCATATTTCAATAGGTTTATGTTCTAATGTACATTTTAATGCAGCATCTATGAATCCTACTCCTTTATGATAATCCTGACCAGGTCCATAAGGGTTAGATATTCTTGCCACTAATATATTTGTGCTATTTTGAAAGTTAAATGTACGAATAGTATTTTCTATACATAGCTTTACATTTCCATAGTGATTTATTGGAACAGGCACTGCAGTTTCCTTTATAGGCTGTATTTCCTGATTCCCATAGACAGTACCACCTGATGATAGAAAAATCATCTTAGTATTCGTATTTTTTAACCAACCACACAGTTTTACAGTTTGTACGAAATCTCTCTCATATCCCTGCATAAATTTTTTATTTGAATTGCCAGGATTAACTGTACTTATAGCATGATATATAATATTTTTTCCTTGAATCAAATCAAACAATGTGTCATCATCAAAAAAATCTCCTTGAATGTAGTTTATTCCTTCTTCATTTTTTAAAGGTAAACTCATATCAAAGCTATAAACAATATATCCTTTTTTATTCATAGCATGAGCAAGATTTCTTCCAATAAACCCATTGCCACCCAAGATTAATACTGTTTTCTTCATTCTTCTGACCTTTCTTTACACTACTCACATCGTTAAATCTTCTTGAATCTGATATATCACCTAATCAAATATATATTTAAGAACCTTCTTTGCCTTATCATCTAAGCTTAATTCTTTTCCTTTTTCAAGGCTTCCTTTACTCAATCGTTCTCTTAATTCTGGATTGTTTTTTAATAACAGGATATTGTCACTCATTGCTTTAATATCATCTGGTTCTATAAGAATAGAATTTGTGTCATCACAAATTTCAAAATTAAAAGCACGATTAGAACTAATAATAGGACATCCACATGCTATAGCTTCAACTATTGCAGTACAACATCCTTCATTATATGTTGGAAACGCAAAAACATCTATAGCACTATAAAACCAGCCCAAATCAACATGATTAATAGGCCCTGTCAAAACACACTTTTCACTTTGTGGTTGTATTTTTCCTTTGCCCACCGCTGCCAATACTATATCTGTATCTGCTATATCATCAACGGCTTTATCTAATCGCAAAACACCTTTTCTTTCATCATAACTACCACAGAAACCTACTATGAATTTATCCTGTGGTAAATTCAATCGCTTTCTCGCCTCATGCTTATCTCTCTGATAAATTCTGTCTTTTCTATAACCAGAAGGTAGTATTACAATTTTTTCTGAAGGATAGACTCCTGCATCAGTCAAATAATTTCTTGTATGCCCAGACAATGCTACTACACCTGTTAATCCATCAAGTAATTTAACCAACTTTTTATTTCCATATTTTACATCACCTTGATATGTTGACTCTCCGCATTGCATATAAGCTTTCAAATTGTATTTTTTGCCAAGAACCGAAGCCGCAACACCAGATGGGCACAAGAATTCTGCAAAGAGTACCACATCATCTTTCATTAAACCTTTCAGCACTTTTTCTACAGCTTTAATGTAAAATTTTGTTGTTAGCGCAACTCTTGTTTTTAAAAATAAAGAATGCGTTTGTCCAAATCCTACATATCTAGGATGATATATCTTTATTGTTTTACCCGATTCCGTAACTTCTTCTCTAACACAAGGGAATTCCTTGTTTCTTTTATTATAATTTATAGCAACAGGACATATAACGATACATTCACAGCCCTGATCAACAAGACTCCATGTAATCTGTTGAGTGAATACATTTACATTTGGTTCCAAAAAATTAGGATATTTATTGGCTAATATTACTATTGTTCTTTTTTTCATATATTGTATCCTTTCATAAAACTACTTATCTCTATAAGATGGCTTTAAGATAACAAAAATTCTATTTTTATTACACCATAAAACTAAACTAAAAGCAATAAATACGGCTATTCTAGCAATAAGATTGTCATAAATAAAACAAATACCAGTTCCACATAAAACAAATACCACGGATATAATTAAAATTGGCCCTAGTTTATATATAGGTCTATTTTTACTATATTTTTTCAAAATTATCTTATTGGCTAAATAATGAATGCAAGCCATTAAGAAATATGAAAATAACGTTGTATATCCTGCAACGACGTAACCAAATTTCGGTATGCATACATAATTTAACGCTATATTAACAATTGCACATATTATAGATACCACCATTGTAATCTTTGTTTTTTCATAATACAGTTCTATATCCACCAACATATTGTATATAAATACAAAGAAAACACTCATGGTTATAGGTACCATCAAATCAACAGCATCCTTATAGCTAGATGGCGCGAATATGGTAACAACCTCTGGTGTAAATATGATTAAACACAAATTGAAAATCGCTACCAAAAATAACGCCCCCATTCCCACCGGTTGTATTTTTGTTTCTTCTTTTGCCTTGATTTTTTGGAATATCCATGGTCGTAGGGTATTTAATATTGATGTATTCAATATTGTCATTATCATGGCTATATTATACGATAATCCATAAACTCCTGCTTCGCTCAAGCCAACCATCTTCTGTATCATAATCTTATCAGAATGGTTCAATACAACCTGTGCCAAATAATGTGGAACCAATGGAAGGTTAAATGCAAGGGCATACTTCCAATATCCTTTATGAAAAAAGGTGCGACCTTTAGCTAATATTAATACGAACAAAGCACTATATATCACCAGTTCAACTAACGTTTGAGCAAAAATTCTTGCTTCTGTCTTATAATTTTCTGTATTTACAACTAGAAAAATGCCCAAAACGGGTTTAACTAATGAAACTATTATAGTTAATGCAACTAAGCTTTTATATTTGAAGTCATTTCTTTGTTTTGCTGCCCAAAATGTAAATGTAGCTGTAGTTAACACCATAACAAACATACATACTACCACAAACGTCGATAAGCCTAATATTTTATTCCAAAAGTCACGGAATATTAAATATATAGCCAAAAAACTTCCCCACCACACAAACGTGAGACTTAACAAAGACGAAGAATACTTTTCTTGATCATCAGAGTACTTTACCAAACCTTGAACATATACACCATAACCCAATCTCAATGTTGCCAATATTGTTACTATTTCCATCCAAGAACTAAAAACATTATACTGACCATATTCTGCCGTATCTAACAATCTAGTAAAGATTGGTGTAGTTAAAACAGAAATTCCTCTTTGTAAAAAACCACATATGGTAAACCACAGTGCAGCTTTTGCTACTTGAGACATTTCATCATATTTTTTCTTTAATGCAGCAAACATATCCTCTTAATCCTTCTTTGTACATTCATTTATTCTTTTAAATAAAAATCTGAGTTTGATTTCTCCCTTTGTACAAAAATACCATGGAGTAAAAATACTGGAATCATACTAAATTCACTGTAGCTCTTTGAAGCAATACTTGATACAACCAAAAATCCCATCATGCACAATGTGGAAAAATATAAGTATTTATTTTTTATTACAGCATTTATCATTCTCTTGTACAATAAAAAGAGAACACCTACAACCAGAACGGTTCCTATAACACCAAACTGCCCTATAATCATAGGCCAATAATTATCATTAAGATAATCTGTGTGAACCTTACCAATTCCATAAACATCTAAAAAACCATATTTTTCATACAAAACAGAATAATGTGTTTTGGCTATATCAGAACCATATGTTCCAAATCCTGAGCCCAAGGGAAAATAATCCTTCATTGTAACAATTGAATATCTAAGCAACATAGACCTTGCCTGTGTATCAGTTGTGAAATAAAACACTAGCTGTTCCCAACCTAACACCAATCCAACAACAGCAATGGGCATAAGATATAGCACATTAATTTTCTTTACCCTTTTGTCCTTCATATAGAAAAACCAAAATGCAAATGCCACATAACATACAGCAAATGCTATTGCGCGTGAACGCAACGAAAACGCCCACAAAACCAAAGCTATAGCTATAATTATTTTTTTATAAAGAGTGTTGCCATACATTAAATCTGCGGTCAACAATGGAACAATAAAATAAAACAACTTGCTATAATTTCCAGGACTTGACATTATAAAGGAATACGACTTAATTCCATGTCTTACCTCACCTAAAATTCCTAAATCCATAGCATATGCAAGCACCCAAACTATAAACATGATTATGACAAATGCTCTCATCCATTTTGCCAATAATCGTATTGCTTCATCCCAG
This sequence comes from Lachnospiraceae bacterium, assembly GCA_015057525.1. Classification (GTDB taxonomy): domain Bacteria; phylum Bacillota; class Clostridia; order Lachnospirales; family Lachnospiraceae; genus Coprococcus_C. The sequence continues at coordinate 99,277 of SVEE01000003.1, forward strand.
TCTTCTTTAGGCATTTTAAAACCTATTATCCAATAATAAGCAATAATTATCTTAACCGTAGATATTATATCAACTATAATCAAAAATGGATTATTCATCAAACCACTTATAACATTTCCCATCAAACCAATAACAATAACAAGCACAGTAAAAATAAGCGCAACCATTTCACTTCTAGTAAACTTTTGATTTTGACAAAAGGCAACATATATACTTGTGCCACAACACAATATAGTAAATAATTCATCAAAATAACCTGCAAAAGAAATATGTTCAACTATAAGTCTTTCCAACACGAAGAAAGTTGTTATTATGGCAATCAATAACAACTTAACATTCAATGTATTTGCTTTTTTAATTTCATAATCCATATACAATTTCTCTCTGATTTACTATTTCTTTTTTATTGCTTTCTTTAGCCTTTTTGCCATCTTAATCACTCCCGTACGATACAGTATAGGTTTTACTTTCTCCAATACCTTATCCTTACTTGTGACTTTACCATATTTAACAATACATTCGTCTATTCCATGACCGTTCAAAACATTATAGAATTCATCACGGCCACCATGCTTCCTAGGCTGACCATTGACCATTATTCCATCTAGCTTAACCGCCTGTTCTAGGTCAACCGAATAACATACCATCATATCATTAATTTTCTCTAGTATTTTTTTCGCTTTATTGGTATGGACAATAACTGATGTATACCCCTTATCATTATCCTTCTTACCAATTAACTCCTTTGCATGCCATGCATCAAACAAGGTGAAATCGCTACATCTCTCTGCGCCCTTAAATACACATTCATAGCAGGATGGTCTCTTGGCAATTCCACTTACAAAAAACTTCATCATAGGGTCAACTCGTCCACTCTTTGAATAAGTTTTCCCATTTTCGAATTCTAATTTCATGGTGCTACATTGGTAACCAAAAGTCTTATTTCTAAAATTTGCAAATCGCACTTTTGAACCATATTTTTTTTCCTGCTTATCCAGATATGATCTCCAAAGCTTAGGTGATGGAACACCTGCACACACCAAATCAACGGTGATTAATTCATCATACTCTTGCCCTAAATACTTTTTTAAACCTGACACCTGACAAGGAGTTCCTGAAAAACACACTAAAATACCTTTCTGTAAAGCCTCTTTTATTTTTACAAATACATCTCCCAGTTCACTTTGAACATATTTAGATCCTCTAAAGCCTTTGCATTCTTCGTATGTGGATGCTACATAATGTTTAACATTAAAATTTGCATCATAATGTGCACCGCACACTAAGCCACCCTGTTCTATAACATACTTGCTAATTGCAGTAAAAAAACCACCTGATGCACTTTCGAACAGATTCTCTTCATCCTTTAGCTGCATCGCTTTAGCACTGGTATTTTCATCTACAATTTCTGCTGGTGCATCTACAGGACAAACCTTGTTACACAGACCACAATTTACACATTTACTCTCATCTACCTGTGGATACAGAAATCCCTCTTCATCTGATTTCATAGAAATACATCCTTTGGGACATACACTATAACATGCAGTACAGCCACAACATTTTGCTTTATCTTCTATACGAATCATTATTTATCGCTCCCTTTAAGTGCGTCGCATAAATATGCCTTAGAATTTATTCTTAATTTTTCTACTCGTTTATCTACTGCTTCATAATCTATTTCTCTGTCAGCAGTTTCTATAATGTCACTCTTATATCTTCGTTGCGACAAGCCAAGTAACTCACATAAACTGTCGATTCTTGAATTTCTCGAATCCTTGCTGTCATCCATAAATCTATTAAAAGTCACAAACTTCTTATGATTTAATATAGAAAATACACTTCCATGGAAGGAATCTGTCAAAATATACTCTGCATTACGAATAAGGTTCACAAAATCCGCTGCATCCACATCATACAAAGGTTTGTCGCCAAACGTCAAATCCCTCTCGACGAAGTTATCTAAGAACGGTATCGTAACTATCTCAAAGCCTGTCTTAGCTTTTAATTCTTCTGATATTTCTCTATGTTTTGGATTATCACCTAAAAAGTAGCAAAAAATATATTTCCCCTCTATCACCTTATTATCAGGTATATAATCAAACCACTCGTCACCAGAAAACAGCAATGTAGGGTCTGCAACTGTCACACTTTCTCTTCCAGTAAGTTCCTTGATTATTTTTGAACCCTGAAGTTCTCTAGAGCTAAGATACTGAAATCTATTTAAATAATTTCTTGTGCGTTTCTTTTGAAACCAAGGAATACTTCCTACACCAAAACTGGTTGCATAAGCCACCTTATTAACATTATCAGGTACAAACTCCTGTGTGTAGAAATGACTTCCAAGATTACCTGGTAGCCATAACTGATCGCTTCCGGTAAGCACACCGTCATATTTTTTTGCATTTTTCTTAAGTGCCTCATAGCCAACATATGGTTTTGACAATTTGAGAAAATAACTATCCACAAAATTATCAAATCTCTTGTTACGAACACTAACCTGCTTAGCTATCTCCTCATGTTTTTTTATTATTCGTCTTTTTTTAATTCCACTAAGCTTACCTCTCATAAAGTAAGGATTGAATAATCTCGGTAATGATTGAAGCATAAAAACAGGGGTCAGCTTCTTTTTGTATCTGATGACCTCATAGTCGTAACCTAATTCTTCTACAGCTTTCTGCGTTGCTAATACTTGCAACTGACTACCAAAATTTTTGGTATCATAACAGACACATAAACCTATTTTCTTCATCTTGCACACAAGCTCCTTTATGACTCAATAAATTCTATGATACTCTCCATAACTTTTTCAGTATTAGATACATATGGGACCATCTTTATATCCTGCACATTGATATATTTCTCCTCTAATTCATCTATATCAACACAGGTTTCTATAATCTTCATATCTTGAAACTGTTCTAATAACTGAAGCTGATGGTCATCCACATGTTCTCCATATTTCGCCAATCTAGGAACTGCTATAACCTTTTTACCTTTTTTAACTGCACCTATAATAGCACCTGTACCACCATGAGTAATAAATAAGTCGCACTTGTGAGTATATTTTTCAAACTCTTCCCTATCTAAAAAATCCTTGTACTGATAATTCTTAGGAACGTAATCACTAGCTCCAATCTGCGCAAATATATCTTCCTTGATTACACCCTTATCTACAAGCTCATCTATCTTCTTTAACAATCTATTAAACTGAAATTTCTGTGAACCTAATGTTACAAATATCATAGTTACACCTTTCTCTAATATATTCCACCTACATATATAGCATTTGGGTATATCTCTTTCATACTTTCCCACTGAACATAAAATTGATCAGCATACTTATACAACAGTTTTCCACTTTCTGTGGGAGATGTAACCTTGGCAAATGACTCAATATATATCAGCTTTTTCTTAAAAATTTTCGTCAAAAGACAAAGCGGTATCATAGCCAATACACCTGTACAAATAACGATATCTGGCTTTTCTTTTATGATTAATCCCAAGGATATAAAAGAATTGGATATCAACCTAAATAAAAAAGTTTTTTCACGTCTGTTAACCTGTTTTACATAGTATACAGGTACACCCTTAACTCCCGTCACATATTTTGTTTTTTCAGTTACTATGAAGCTATCGTATCTATCCATCAACGGTCTAAGCATTAATAGCTGTTCAAAGTGTCCGCCCGATGACGCAGCAAAACATATTTTCTTTTTCTTATCTGCCTTCATATTAATCTAACCTCTAATTAATCTCTCTGGAATATGTCTCTAGTGTATACCTTCTCTTTAACATCATTAAGGCAATCATCAAATCTGTTAGCAACGATGACATCGCAAGCATCTTTAAACTTCTCCAAATTGTTCATAACAATACTTCCAAAGAAGGTTTCACCGTCCTTAAGAGTTGGCTCGTATATCACAACTGTAGCGCCCTTAGCCTTAATCCTTTTCATAACTCCTTGAATACTACTCTGACGGAAGTTATCTGAATTCGCCTTCATTGTAAGTCTATACACGCCTACAACTACTGGTGTTTCCTTACTTCTGCTGAACTCATTGTCTTCGTCATATCCATAATATCCTGCCATTTGAAGAACTCTATCTGCTATAAAATCCTTTCTTGTTCTATTGGACTCTACTATAGCTTCTATGAGATTCTCAGGCACATCCTGATAGTTTGCTAAAAGCTGTTTTGTATCCTTAGGCAAACAATAGCCCCCATAACCAAAGGAAGGGTTATTATAATTATCACCAATTCTAGGATCCAAACATACTCCCTTAATTATCTGTTGAGTGTCTAAGCCCTTCATCTCTGCGTAGGTATCAAGCTCATTAAAATAACTAACTCTGAGCGCAAGATATGTGTTAGCAAAAAGTTTTACAGCCTCTGCCTCAGTATATCCCATATATAAAGTCTCAATATCTTCCTTAATAGCTCCTTGATTTAAGAGTGTAGCAAAGGTTTTTGCTGCTTCAACAAGCTTCTCGTCGCAAAGATCTGTTCCAACAATTATACGAGATGGATATAGGTTATCATATAATGCCTTTCCTTCCCTTAAAAACTCTGGGCTAAATAATATATTCTTACATCCTAAAGTCTCTCTGATTCTGCTTGTGAATCCTACTGGTATGGTAGATTTAATCACCATAATAGCATCCTTGTTATACTGCATAACAAGCTTAATAACTGCTTCTACAGCAGATGTATCAAAATAATTTTTCTGAGAATCATAGTTGGTAGGCGCAGCTATAACCACAAAATCAGCATTACTATATGCTAGTTCTGCATCGACAGTAGCAGTCAAATCCAACTCTTTAGTCACTAGATATTCTTCTATCTCCTTGTCAACTATAGGTGACTTTTTTTGATTAATAAGCTCAACTTTCGCTGGTACAATATCAACTGCATATACCTTATGATTCTGTGCCAAAAGTATAGAATTAGATAATCCTACATATCCTGTTCCTGCAACTGCTATACAATATTTTTTATCCATCTGTTTGTCACCTCGTATCTCTATTATACCGAACCCTTTCTAAACAATACTGTTCCTACTGTTTTAAAAAGTATTCTTATATCCAAACTGATACTGAATTTTCTAATATATTCATTATCTAATCGTACAACCTCTTCAAAATCTGTTATATCACTTCTTCCAGATACCTGCCACATCCCTGTAAGCCCTGGTTTAATAGCTAATCTACTCTTATGATGAAGTTCATATTGGTTGTATTCATCCTCTGTAGGAGGTCTTGTCCCTACTAGACTCATGTCTCCCTTCAGTATATTAATAAACTGTGGAAATTCATCTATACTAGTCTTGCGCATAAATTTACCTATTGGAGTTATTCTAGGATCATCATCCATCTTGAACATTAATCCAGACATCTTGTTTTTCTCCATAAGCTCCTTCTTGCGTTCCTCTGCATCCATATACATAGAACGGAATTTGTACATCCTGAATCTTCGTCCATTCTTACCTATACGAACCTGTTTAAAGAAGATTGGTCCAGGAGACTGAATGTATATAATAGGGGCAAATATTACAAACAATAATCCCATTATTATAATTCCAGGTATAGCCGCACATATATCTATAGTCCTCTTAAGTACCTTCTGTTTAAAAGACATAAGATTAATACTAGTTGTGACTACTGTGTAGTTATTGATATTTTCCAAAACAACATTTGGCACATTTGATATAAAATTATTCAAACTTACATGTACCACAACTCCCATAGTAAGAAATGTATTTGTAATTTTCGATACATCATGACTATCAGATTCTATAAATACTTCATCAACAACATTTTCTTTTACATAGTCATACATATTATCAATATTAGCAACGACAGGCACACCACATACATCTTCTCCTGTCTTGTCCTCATCCATAATTATTGCACCTAATATAGCATAAGCACCATAGTTTAAGCCGGTTAAATCTTTTGCAATATTATCTATGTTATCAGTATTTGCAATTATAATAATATTTTTTTTACGTTTTGTTGTTTTATTTTGCTTAAAAATGAGTATCTTAAGTAGGTTTCTGATAAGCATCATAAATATAACATCTAAACCAATAAACAAACCCACTAACACTCTGGAATAATCCGATGATAACTTTATAAAGAAGAAAATCGTCAACACAATTCCCAATATATAACAATTATGAATTATAATATTTTTCAGTTCACTAAGCAGACCCCTTCTCAATATTCCAGAATAACATTCGTTCCAAAAAACAACCGTCAAATGAGCCATAAGCACTATAACATTCATCATCTTGTAATCGCCAGGAACCCAACCCTCATGATTCATTCGTATATAGTACGCCAATAAAAACGCTAATTCGACACATATAATATCCAATATAAGAAAATCCAAATGTTTACTTCTGCTAGTTTTTTTCTTCTGCATATTTACTCCTTCATCATCTTATAACATACCTATCTACTTTGGAGCTATAATCAGGTATCTCTATCCCCATTTTTTCAAGTTTTTTTCTTTCTAAATTATTTAAGCTAGTGTATAATTTAAAACTACTCTCTGTGCTTATCACATCTAAACACATCATAGCATAGCCTTTTTCCTCATTTACCCCTTTATAATCAACACTAAAAGTAAGTCCTGATACAGAAAAATCATCACCTATGTCAACATAATCCACTTCTATTCCAAAACTTTGATAATCATACTTATCTTCAATAATTGTGTATATTTTACCTATTTGAATTTCTTCATTATTCTCAAGTATATCATGAAGTGTTGTAGCGTAAAATTTATCTGGGTTAGTAATAATCCACGCAGCTACTTGATTTTCATATGATTTTATTTTTCTAGTGACATCGTTTAAATTGTATCCATTTCCACCATCTATAATTATAAGTTCGCCATTTCCATCCTCTATTGTGATAAAATTCATATTCCAACTTTGGGCTGTAGATGTCGCCTTCATAGTTATAAGCCAACCCTCATTGTTTGCATCCAACGACGGATTGTAATATATATGATGTTGCTTGTACGTATTTATTCTTTCATATCCATATTTCGCACATGTGTTGTCATCTATTAAATTACCACAGACAATAAAATTGCACCCCCTAGCACTACTCATTGCCATAACATAATCATAATCCGGCATCTCACTTCCCAGCTCTTGGTATATTTTTTTTGCAGAAACAGAAGAATTTACTATATATTTGTCCATTACATTTCTTCCATATAACAAATTTATATTTGAGCTATATTGTCTTACGTACGAATAAAATTCAATTGGAAAAATGCATTTCGGTGTATCATCTATAGACAATATTATATCACACACTTCTATAACTTCATTATTCAATTTGTACCAATTCTCTGCCTTCGAATACTCATTTTCTTTAAAAGCATTCTTACCACAAACCACAATCAAAGCAACTGCTGTAGCTAATATCCCCACCTTAAAAAGATTATTTTTTCTTGCTTGAATAAACTTAGTTCCCGCAAGCGCAATAATCATAGCATCAGGTATTGTCCAAAACAATCTCCAATATATAATTTTGCTAAAAACAAATTTATATAAAATGGGATTTACTATGCAAAACAGTATTAATCCTATTGGAAAAAGTATCTTTCCTCGTAATTCTTTACATGTAACAGCAAGATATATGAACGCTATAACAGCTATGCCAAGAAACACGAAATCACCGTAATACAGTTCTATATTGTATTTTATAGTATTCAACGCCTCTGACATCAACAATAACTCCTTCACATAAGCAGGTTATTTATCAAACTCTTATCCAACCAAAACATTAACTAGATAATAAACCACTCCCGGAACTACCGAAATAATCATCCCAAGAAAAACCTTTATATTCTTCTTAGCTATCCCATATACAAAGCCCATGCAACCAGTCATAATAACACTTACGATAATTCCCATACCTGACATATGGCACATAGCCATAGTGTTTAAAACTAACAATACATAGTTGCCCCTATGCTTAATATCATCGTATATCCACATACAAATCATGAATATAAGCGGTATCCCTATACTAGCCACAACAGCCTTTCCCTGCCATATTCTAGCTATAGCAAATGTCTCGGCACTGTACACAGAGTAGCTACCATACACCGTAATAAGCAACACCAAACTTACAAATATTGACCTGCCACTTGTGTCATCCTTGAAAAACACCTCAGACAGCATCCAATACACCAAGCACATAATAAATGTGAGAACAAGTTGCAATACAGTGTGCGCCATTATGGTTGGATGAATATCTGTAATCTTAGAACAGTATGCAATAAAAACTGCCCAAGGGGAAGTAACATCTTTTACCAGCTCACCTTCCCATATGGGAATACTCTCACCGGTAGCGGGGTTTGTAAGAAACATCTTATTTGTTCTTACAATATCAACAGCATTTACAACAAAGCGAGAATCATCTGCATCAGTATGTTGCATAATTGCAGTAACTACAAGTAAAGCAAGTATGGCTAAGCACATAATAGCAAATGCAATTTTACTTCCTGTATCCTTAAACTCAGGTATAGAAAATCCGTAATATTTCTTCTTGATTCCATAGATAATTAAGGCAATCACTGCTACTGATACCGTAACCACCACAATCATAAAATTCTGTTTAAGAAGTACCAACGGAACCGTAATAAGCTGCAACAAAGCCCATAATCCTATATACCCTGTAACATAGCTTCGGCTTACTTTTATATCAATGCCAAGCATGCCACAAATGGTATTTCCCAAGAGTACAGGAGCTACTCCAAAAATTATAATCGCTAATATTAAACTAGGCACTGCATTTAACATATGGAAGTCTCCTAATACTCATTTTAGTATATTTCAACATAATTCTACATACTCCATCATATTATACCTCTACTAGAGAAAAAAAGCAATTCAACATAGTAAATAATATGGTAATCTAAACAAAAGAGCAGACGCATCAAAATACGTCTGCTCCATCATCTTATCTTTAACAAATATAACTTTCTTTACGCTTCCTTCTTAAACAGTCCAAGTATCCAGTCATTTAGCTTATACAACATCTTTGATGCGACACCTACCACAATAAGATAAAGAATAAAGAATATATAATTTTCTAACCTTGTAAAAATTCTTCCTGCAAAATGGAACACTATTTCATTACTAATAACATGATGAGTTAAGAATACTGCATATGCATACTTACCTATTGTTCCACAAATTTTATAGAAGAAATCCCACTTGATGAATGTGCATACCCATGTAACAAACAAGAATGTAACGATGCCCACAACTGTGTTTTTATACAACACATCAATCGCTGTCAAATCTGCAATGGCCGCATATGCAAGTATTCCTCCACTTACAAGTGCAACAGGCCACTTCACCTTGCCACCATAATGTATGAAGTACATTCCAAATGCAAATTCAGGAATTCTAAACACAAAATAGTTCCCTGTTGGAATTGTGCCATGGTACACAAATGGTCCAATTGCATAGACTGCAATAATTATTACAGCTGTTATGATAGGATGTTTTTCTATACCCCACTTGAGAATAGGAAATAATAAATATAGTAACAACAGACATCCTAGGAACCATTCACCTAACAAGTAAAAATTAGCGCCATACCAGTTAGCGTACCCGTCCATCCCAAACACAGTAAGAATTATTTTCCAATATGGTACCTCTGTTCTAAACTGCCCAACCTTCCAGAAGAAATATAGGAAAGCGATTAACCACGCTGTCCAATACATTGGAAAAATACCAAGAAATCTTTTCTTGAAATATTTCTTCAAATCCATCTTACCGGAATAAGTGTACATAAGAGACACGCCTGAAAGCACAAAGAATACCGCGACACCAAAGCTACCCAAATATACATTAAATATTTCATTTGGCAGAATATATGCCAAATAGTTTATTCCTGCATATTCAAGGGATCTTGTGTAGTGACAAATAAGCACCGACATCATAGCAATAACTCTTAAAACATCTATATAAAGCAGTCTTTCTTTTTTCTTTACTTCCATAATAAACCTCTAGTATTTATATATTTTCAAAACCATAGCAAGCCTCATCTATAAGGTTGCCATCCGCGTCATATATTCTAAACAACGTCCAGTAATATCCATATACCGGTTGCCAGATTGTCCAAAGACAATTTCCTGAAGAAACTCCGCACTGTCCTGTAGTGTAAATCCAAGCATCTTTACCCTCTGCAAGAAGTGTACAGTCGAGTATAAGCATCTCGTATCTATATGACTGATTTGGATTATCATAAGATTCTATACCTATAAGATAGCCGCCACCTGGCCCATCATATGGCATCTGACATATGCCCTTAATAGCTCTGTGAAAATCTATGCCTACGGAACATTGAACCATGGATTCATCATCACCCTCAAACCTTGCGTAACATACCAAAATATATTTGGCAGACTCTTCCGGTGTCCAATTTAACCATTCATTTCCCTTAGTCCAATCAGAAACCATAAACCACTGCTGGTCATCTTCTCTGCACGCAACCCATTTGAATTCTATATTGGACTTATCCTTATTTGCGAGACACATTCCTGCCGAAATATAAGGACTATCCACTGCTACATAAATTCCAGTCGTATTAATCTTTGTAGGGTCAAACAATGCACCTTCATCCACATAATAGTTAGCATCTACTTCCTGACCTGACTCACCAATATGTCCGCTGTAAATAGCCGCTGAAGCCGCAACAAGGGTAGCATTGTAGTCTATAGAAACCTCATTATACTGATAATTGCTGGCAGTGTCATCATACCCACCATTCATATCCTGTCCACCAACAAGAGCTCCTATAAGAGTGTGCACCTGAGGCTTAGTTCCTTGAACACTTCCAGAGTAACCTGATGCGGCTCTATGATGAGGATATTTAGGTCCATAATTATTATATCCCACCACATAGCACTGCTTAGCTGCATTATTACCTAAAAGATACTTCATCTGTCCCTCTGACCAGCTTCTGTATGTGTTAGTTCCTGTCATTTTGTCATATAAAAGAACTGTATACTGTAATGATGTGTTATATCTAGCTGAACCCCAATTGTTAAGGCATTTGTAACCACCATAAGTAGTGTTGCCTGAAATATTAGCGGTGTTAGCCATTGCACTGCTGTCACCCACATAATATTTAAGGGCTGGAGCTACATTATCCCAGCAAAGTGGCCAGTATACATTCTTAGCTTTCTCTGCTCCTGAATATTTCTGATATTCATTATAGTATGTAGAATCCCCAGTAATATTATAAAGCATGATTGCTGCAAGACAGTAATCATCCTCCCAGCCTGTAGAATTATAAAACTGGCTGATTGTCGAATCAGGATGACTTGTTGTCTTGTTATTGTACATTGCAAAGGAAAAAAGCTTCTTTGCCATATCAAGATATTCATTTCCACCAAAATTCTTATACTGCATAGCCAGTGTTGCCGCAGAAAGAGAAATTATATCTGTACATGGTGTCCCAGCATTAGCAAAGTAAAAAGGTCTGTTAGCATTTGACTGATTCTCAGGTGCACCCCAGTAGCCATGGTCATAGCCACCACCACCCTGGCCAACCTGAACACAGTAAGCTTCAACATTACCGTTAGCATCTAAAACTGCACACTTCATAAGATAATCAGCAAATCTGGTTGTAATCGTCTGTAAATGTCCCACCTGACCTGCCGCCTCGTAAGCTGCCTTATCAGTGTCGTAGCTCATACCTAACACAAATCCTGAATATGCCTCTGGTAAACCGAACTTAACATGGTCTCCTGCATCATGGTATCCACCTGTTAAATCTACTGTAACTGTCTGTCCATCATTCCTTCTGTATGTAGTTGTATCAAATGTGTGACAATCATCTCGCCAGTCAAAAAGACTTGTTTCTCCTACATCAGTTCCACACATATTTGCATCATACAAGTAAAGCGAATACTGAAGGAGCTTGGCATAGTTATATTCTATATCCGAATAATTATAATCAGTCAATCCACCTGCTGGTATATTTACATATGCCTGAGATGAAAGGTCACTAGTAACCACCAGAGAAATTAACATTGCAGCGGTGGTACCTACTGCAACAAAACGTTTTATTCCTTTAGTAAGCTTTGTAGCAAAACTTTTCTTCATAATCTGCCTCCTCACTTCCTGTTATCTAGAGCCTCTCATACTTCCATCTCCGTCCATATAAACGAGGTTGCCATTCCAATCATATGTCCATGTATCCTTCATCAACGTTCCATCTGCATTAGCATAGCCATATCCTCCACCCTGAGCAGCAGAGAACTGGAACCAACCATATCTCTCCATAACACCATATGGATTTGCGTAGTATAAATTAACTCCTGCCTGATCATATGTAACAACATCCACGTACATATATCCATAAACATTAAAGAAACATAAATCATCTACAGGCTCTCCAGCAATACTCTTTTTAACATGAGCAAAATTGCTGAACACCTCATGACCTTCGCTGTCAAAATAAATAACATTAACTCCATTTGGATGATAAGTTAATCTATCCTTCATTGCCGTACCATCAAGCTGGAAGTAATATGTATAGACACCATCACACTTAAATTCATTGATAACGGGTTTCTTACTGCTTCTGTAAAAGCTTCTTACATTACCATCACTGTACTTATAGAAATCGCATCCCTGATAATAAGCAAACCAAACACCATCACCGAAATAATTGTCATCTTCTTCGGAAATACCACCTCCGGCACTCTCTCCAGAGTTACCACCTGCATTTCCACCTGCATTTCCACCAGTGTTTCCGCCTGTATTTCCGCCTGTGCTTCCACCTGTATTGCCTCCTGTGCTTCCTCCGGTGCTTCCGCCTGTACTTCCACCAGTGTTTCCACCATTTCCTGTGTTGTCCTGGTAGTAATTTGTATCTATGCTCTGTCCTGATTCACCAATATGACCACTGTAAATAGCCGCTGATGCCGCAACAAGTGTTGCGTTATAATCTATAGAAACCTCGTTATACTGATAATTATCAGCAGTATCATCATAGGTTCCAGTGGTACTCTGACCACCTACAAGAGCACCCAAAAGTACATGTTCCTGTGTTCTTGTACCCTGTACACTTCCCGAATATCCTGATGCAGCTCTATGATGAGGATACTTAGAACTGTAGCTATTGTACCCAACCACAAAACACTGCTTAGCTGCATTATTTCCAAGAAGGTACTTCATCTGACCTTCCGCATAGCTTCTATGAGTATTTGTTCCTGACATTTTGTCGTACAAGAGTCCCATGTACTGTATACCTGTGTTATACCTTGCTGAGCCCCAGTCAAGTAAACAGTTATATCCACCATAGGTTGTGTTACCTCTTACATTTGCACTGTTATTTACAGCATTGGCATCACCGGCATAATATACGAGTGCTGGTGCAACATTATCCCAGCTAAGTGCCCAATATACATTCTGTGCCTTCTCTGCGTATCTATACGACTGATACTCGTCATAATAAGACTGTTCACCTGTCAGATTATAGAGAAGCATTGCAGCCAGACAGTAATCATCCTCCCAACCTGACGAATAATAAAATGTTCCAATTGTTGAGTCAGGATGATTTGTATTCTTACTATTATTTTTAGCAAATTCAAAAAGCTTCTTCGCCATATTGAGATATTTTGTTTCTCCGAAATTTTTATACTCCATGGCGAGACATGCCGCAGAAAGAGAAATTATATCTGTACAAGGAGTACTTGAATTTGCAAAGTAAAATGGTCTGTTGGCATTTGTCTGATTCTCTGGTGCACCCCAATAGCCATGGTCGTAACCACCGCCACCCTGGCCAACTTGTACACAAAATGCCTCTACGTTGCCATTGGCATCTAAAACTGCACATCTATATAAATAATCCGCAAACCTTGCAGTGATTGTCTTCAAATGGCCTGTCTGACCTGCCGCCTCATAAGCAGCCTTGTGGGTGTCATAACTCATACCAAGAACAAAACCTGCATATGCCTCTGGTAAACCGAACTTGACATGGTCACCTGCATCATGGTATCCACCTGTTACATCTACTGTAACATTAACTCCATCATTTCTTCTGTATGTAGTTGTATCAAATGTATGACAATCATTTCTCCAATCATGAAGACTAGACTCTCCTACATCAGTTCCACACATGTTTGCATCATACATATAGAGTGAATACTGCAGTAATTTTGCGTAATTATACTCTATATCCGGATAGTTGTAATCCGTTAGGGAGCCAGCTGGAACACTTACATAAGCCTGGGAACTCATATCACTTGTAGACGCCACGGAAAACACCATAGCCGCAACTGTTCCTACAGTGACAAAACGTTTAAAACCATTTATAAACTTTGTTTTAATTCCTCTCCTCATAAAATCTCCTATCTTTATATACTTCAAATTCGAGAGTACTCAAAAAAGAATACTCTCGAATTCATTAACCAACGATATAATTAAATATTTTGGAATCCATAGCATGCTTCATCAAGCAAATTGCCATCAGCATCATATACTCTGAACAATGTCCAGTAGTATCCATAAAGAGGCTGCCATGTTGTCCAGAAAGAAGTCTCTGGAACTAAGCACTGTCCTGTTGTATATGTCCATGCATCCTTACCTTCTGCAAGAAGGGTACAGTCAAGGATTAACATTTCATATCTGTACTGTCCGCCCGGATTATCATATGTTTCAAATCCAATAAGATAACCACCGCCTTCACCTGTATATGGCATCTGACATTTGCCCTTAATATATGGATGATGTTCTATACCCACTGATTTTTCTACATATACTTCCTCATAACCACAAATTCTTGCCTGACACATAAGAACATAGTTACCATATTTTTCTGGATACCAGTCAAGCCATTCATTATTTTCAGTCCATCCTTGAACCTCAAACCAAACCTCGTCCAAAGTGTTACAAGCAATCCAACGATACTCAACATCATCGTTATATGATACAAGAGTATCCATACCGGCAAATACATGGTCTTTATCGCTAGTTGCAACATATATACCACTTGAATCAATCATAGTATCACCGTAATTAGCATGGTTGCTATAGCACAAAGGTGCTATGTCATAATATGGGTCTTCTCTGTAGTGTCCACTGATTATATATGAATCAGATGTCAAGAAATAATCAATATAAGGAATATCTGAATATTCATCATCATCCCAGGTTGTATCAACGTTGTAATATGTACCATCTAAATTAACAACATTCCACGCATGGTCATAAGATGTAACACTAAGACAGTCAAAACCTGCACCGTTAGTAAGTAAAGCATAGAACTTAGCATAACCTGCGCACACACTCTTACCTAAAATAATAGCACTGTATGCTGTCTGGTCATAATCATTAAAAACGTAATCTGTGTTAGCACAAACAATGTGCTGAGCCTTAAGTAATTTAGAATAGTTGCTTGAATAAGCGTTTATCTGTGATATCCAATTGTCAACCTTACCAAAAAGCTGATTAGTTACATTCTCTCTGGAATATCCATTTCCAAATATATCATATACACAAATTGCCACCTCTGAAGTCGCACTGCTGTAATATATACGACCCTCAAGGAAATAAAACTGAGGATTCTGGAATATAAAAACATACGTCAAATCCTTAGCTCTCTGAGTGGTAATGCCAGCAAATGATACACGTCCAATTGTATAGCTACCAGAAATAGATGGTGCTGTAGCATTAGTTGTGAGGTAATAGTTTGCTGTATGATACAATGCATCATAGAAAGCCTGCTCTGTTGCAGTAAGATTACCTCTACAAGTGTAGCTTGCATAACGAGAATAATCTCTAGAACCATAAACCTCAGAAACCATTCCCTCAGCCTGCATCTCTTCTGACTCAACAAGCTCCTGGTATTCTGCGTCTGTAAATTCAATTGCCTCTATTCCCTTGTATCCATTCTTAGCGTCTGTTTCAGGCATTGGCTGTTCTGCTGCCCTCACCCCTATAGGATTAGCTAACAAAGTAATCATGAACACAAAGGAAAAAAGTAACGCCCATAATCTCTTACTAATTTTTTTCATTGTTTCCCTCCCCAAAAAAATATTATTTAGCATATATTTTCGAAACCGTAGCAGGCTTCATCTAATAAATTACCATCTGCATCATACACTCTAAACAGTGTCCAATAATATCCGTATATCGGTTGCCAAATTGTCCAGAACGATGTCTCTGGCACTAAACACTGACCAGTTGTATATATCCAAGCATCCTTACCTTCTGCAAGAAGGGTACAGTCAAGGATAAGCATCTCATATCTATACTGTCCATTAGGATTATTGTAGGTCTCAAAACCTATAAGATATCCTCCACCTTCACCTGTATATGGCATCTGACATTTGCCTTTAATGTATTTATGATATTCCACACTTGTTGAAGCCGTATCTGTCTGTGTTGCATCCCAATAATCCATAGCCTCAACCTGAACAACGTAATTGCCATACTTATCAGGTGTCCATTCACATTTGTCACTGAGATTCCAATCCTGAATAACAAACCACTGCTCATTATTTGGGTCACAAGCAAGCCATCTGTATACAACATAATCATAATCTATGTAATCTACCATTGCCTCCATAACAATACCCGATGGATCATTAGATATTATCTTAATACTATCAACAATTAAATCATCAGATGCACTAGATATCTCCACTGGGTAGACTACATACTGGTCTGCCGGTCTCGCTGATGTTGTAGTAGCTGGACCAGAACCAAAAATCTGCGTCCAACAATAAGAACTATCGGTTGGTTTGAAACAACCAACACCAATTGACTTATAATTTGCATTCAAAATATTACGTCTGTGCCCCTCTGATTGCATCCAAGCACTTACAACAGACTCTGGGCTTCTGTATCCCCATGCAATATTCTCTCCTGCGGCTCCGCCATAAGCAGGAAGATCATTAAATGCGGTGAAACAGCTCTTACCATTAGGTCTTGTATGATCGAAAACAATATTTATTTCTGCTGCTCTAAGCATTGCTCTCTCCAGCATTTCCACATCCATAGAAAGCGGTGCAACACCTGCCTTAGCACGTTCTTGATTAATTAAATCAAGAACCTGATATGCCCAATTGTACATCTTAGTACCAGCCACATCCTGAGTCTTAACAACAGCACCTGCTACATGCTCTTCATCTACACTATATCCAACTGCATCCTCTGTACACGTAGCCTCACCAAGCGAGCATTCTTCCATCTCTTCTGCATGCGCTGTCACAATTGTGGCATCAGAAGCAAAACATACAAGTACCATCATAAAACTAAGTAATAATGCAATTATATTTGTTTTTGTCCCTCTTATCATCTTGTACCTCCCTTTAAAACTAGTTCTTCTTACACCCAAACACATAATTACATTTATTTTACCATGGCAAGGCTTTTTTGTACATAATAGAATTATCATATTAGTAAGTATTTCAATATGCCGTCATTGTTCCATTACCTTCCATGTAAACTAAATTACCATTCCAATCGTATGTCCATGTATTTACCATCAATGTACCATCAGTATTAGCATAGCCATATTTACCAGCGGCTCCACTCCATGGTGTACCATCGGCACACATAACTGTGTCTGAAAATTGGAACCACTTTCCTCTCTCAAGCACACCATATGGATTAGCATAGTAAAGATATGTTCCTGTCTTATCATAAGTGACAACATCTACATAAAGATATCCATATACATCAAAGAAACAATAGTCATTCACTGGATTACCCTCAATACTCTTTTTAACATGGGCAAAATCACTGAACACTTCATGACCTTCACTGTCAAAATAGATAACGTTAATTCCATTCGGATGGTAGGTGAGTCTATCCTTCATGGCAGTTCCATCATACTGGAAGTAATATGTATATACTCCATCACATTTAAACTCATCTCTAACCATCTTACTGCCATCTCTATAGAAAGCTTTTATATTCCCATCATCGTATTGATAGAAATCACAACCTTGATAATATGCAAACCATGTTGCACCTTCTATTGCTTGATTACCAGCCTCTTCACTACCTGAATTTCCACCTTCTGATGCACCACCTGTACCACCTTGGCCTGGTGTTTCACCACCTGAAGTTTGGCCAGTTGAAATAACCTGCCCCTGTATCACAAGTTCAAGATTATCTACGCCTGAATTGACACCTATAATATTAAATTCTCCTGCTTTTATACCTGTAACAATTCCTTCGGAAGTAACAGTCGCTATATCTGTGTCACTTGATGTCCATGAAAAAGATTTTAAATCCAAATCCGCACCGAAGTATGCTGCTTGACTATCTGTCAATTCGCTACCTTGATTTGAAATAGAAATATTAGGCCTAGTCTGCTCTCCCACCTTAACAGATATACTGTTGAAACTAAAATCTGATGAAGCCAAATATGCACTCATAATCTGTATCCTATGAGTAGCACTCTTGTCCGAAACACTCACTGCTTCTGTTGCAGTTCCTGCACCAAAGACCTGTACCCAGCAATATGCTCCGTTATCTTGTTTGAAACAACCTATTCCCACAGATGTATAATCTGGATTGAGAATATTCTCTCTATGCCCATCTGATTCCATCCATGCTTCCATAACCTCTGATGGACTTGTCTGACCCATAGCTATATTCTCTCCGCAGTAATAATTAACTGCCGGAAGCTCCCAAAAAGGCTCGTAATAGGTTCCACCATTAGGTCTATAGTGTCCATAACATACATTACACTCCGCAGCTCTTAACATAGAAAGCTCTAACATATCCTTATCCATAGAAAGTGGTGTGAGACCTTCTGCCACACGTTCCTGATTAAGAATATTTAAGACTTCATATGCCCACGAATACTTGTTGATACCGGTTACATATAAATCCGAATAATATCCTGCCACCACATCAATTTCATCAATGTGCATATCCTCATGTATTTCTTCTTCCATCATTGCATAGTCCATTACGCAATCCGGGGTTTCTTCTGCTTGTAATTCAATATCTTTTGTGTTCATGGCAACAATTCCCAAGCCCATTACAAAGCTCATAAAATACGCCATCCCATGTGTTTTAATCTTAGTTTGTTTTAACATCAAAAAGCCCCCTTCTTCCTAAAAAATTACTCTTTAATTTTAACATTCGAACGTACATTTGTCTACAGTAAACAACAAAAAATGCACACGCATTATGCGTGTGCATTCTTAAAATCAATAATTAAATTCTAATTATCTAGAACCTCTCATACTACCATCAGCTTCCATGTATACAAGGTTGCCATTCCAGTCGTATGTATACTGATTACACATTAATGTTCCATCTGGATTAGCGTAACCGTATCCGCCTCCCTGCTTAGCAGAGAACTCGAACCATCCTGTACACTCCATAACACCATA
Organism: Lachnospiraceae bacterium; assembly: GCA_015057525.1. Classification (GTDB taxonomy): domain Bacteria; phylum Bacillota; class Clostridia; order Lachnospirales; family Lachnospiraceae; genus Coprococcus_C. The sequence continues at coordinate 118,684 of SVEE01000003.1, forward strand.
TGGGTTAGCATAGTATAAGTTAACACCAGCCTGATCATATGTTACAACATCAACGTACAAATATCCGTAAACATTGAAGAAGCATAAATCTCTTACTGCTTTACCTTCAATAGTTTTTCTAACTATTTCGAAATTACTAAACACCTCATGTCCGTAAGCATCGAAGTAAATTACTTCAACACCATTTGGATGATATGTAAGTCTTTCCTTCATTGCAGTACCGTCTGCCTGGAAGTAATAAGTATATGTACCATCACACTTAAAGTCATTGATTACAGCGTTACCCTTCTTGTCGAAGCATCTTACGCTACCATCATCATATCCAAAGAAATCATATCCCTGATATGAAGCAAACTTACCAGTAATAGGCTCCTCTAAATAGAAAGGAACTAAGTCATCTGCCTCTGCGTAATCAGTCCAATAGTAAACGTAGTACTTACCTGGATCTACTAACTTACCGCCTGCCTTCTGATCCCAGCTTAAGTAAAGCATATAATACTGTGGATCATATCTAAATGTACCTTCGCTACCTACAAGAAGATTACCAGCTGTATCTGCAACTACTACATAATAGCTCTCACCATAGTAATCGCCGTGACAAGTCATTGTAAATCCAATTTCTACTGTAGATGCATATGGCCATTCAGAATTAGAAAATTCAGGAGAAAGAACCATAGTATTATGTGTTCCTGCATAATCTCTATCCTCTGCGTTTGCATCCTCAACCATTACCTCCTGAATAGAAAGTCCATCAAGCTCGCCTGATTCAATAGCAGCTTCAACAGCCTCCTTATCAAATGGTAACTGTTCTTTTTCTTCTGCAGCTGTATTAACAACACCGTAGTTCATAGTTGAAATAGCTAAAACTGCAGCAAGAACAAGTTTTGAAAGTTTTTTGAATTTCATCAAAACATCCCCCTTATTATAATTAATGCTGTAAAATGGATAATAACACCAAAATGCCTATTTTGCAATATCTGCAATAAAGAAAAGTCACATAAAAATGTGACTTTTCTGTGTACTTTATAAGATTTTAGTATTTATAAATAGCTATCGTCCATGCTCCATTGGCTGTAATTTCCATGTGACCACCGTAGCAATTAAGATAAACATCATCCTCTACTTGAACAAAATACTCACCCTCGTCAGGTATACTATTTACAAGAAGCTCGTCATAATATCCCTCAGAATCATATGTCCATATAATGAAATTATCCCAGTCGTAGCTTTCGCATCTGCAAACAACCTTATAATGACCCTCTGGAATTGTTAAATTATTAATTACAACAGGAAGTGAAGGATCATCATCTCCATAGTTAACGCCAGAGTATCTTGCAACCATCTTGCTTGTTCCTCTTACATTACCGTTACCTTCAATGTAAACGTAATTGCCATTCTGGTCGTAAGTATACGCGTTACACATTAATGTTCCGTCAGCGTTAGCATAACCCATTCCGCTTCCCCACTCTTCTGAGAACTGGAACCATCCTGAGCGTTCCATAACACCATATGGATTTGCATAATATAAGTGAGTTCCTGACTTATCATATGTAACAACATCAACATACATATATCCATATACGTTAAAGAAACATAAGTCATCTACTGGCTTGCCTTCAATACTCTTCTTAACATTAGCAAAATCACTGAACACCTCATGTCCTTCGCTGTCAAAATAGATAACATGTACTCCATCTGGATGATATGTTAATCTATCCTTCATAGCTGTTCCATCAAGCTGGAAATAATAAGTATATGTGCCATCACACTTAAACTCATTAATTACTGCCTTGCCCTTCTTATCAAAGCACTTAACGCTACCGTCGCTGTACTTGTAGAAAGAATATCCTTCGTACTGAGCAAAACGAGTTCCCGCTGCTACTTCATCAATGCTGTCTTCCTGAAATTCTACTTCTTCTGCGTTAGTAACAACTGTTCCGATTGCCATTGTAGAAACCGCGAGTACAGCTGCAACAACAAGTTTTGAAAGTTTTTTTAATTTCATAATTTCCCCCTAGAATTTATATTTCAGCAAATGCCGATACCAAAAATATTATCACTAAATATTATTTTGTCAAGAAAATAGGACACAAAATAGCCCAAAATATCGTAGCAAAAATCCAACAAAAAAAGCCAACCTTTGTTGGCTTTTTTGTATCGTCTAATACGAAAGCAATTTCTTTATATATAAATATCTAAGGGAGTAACCGTAATCCTCTGCTGCTGCCCATCCCTTTCCCTGTGGGTTTTCCTTAATTCCAAGCCACTCAACATATGTTGCAGTACCTCTTGTTACATGCTGGAATCTTGGGTCAACACAAGGATTTACAAGAGCATCTTTAGAGCCATATGCCTTAAGGTGCTGTACCTGAGCTCGTATACCCTCTCTAACATTGGCAAATGTTGCACCTGCTACACCACCACCGGTTGCGCCTAGACCCGCAAAGTTAAACTGCTCTATCTTCACATCTCCACCATATCTTAGATATCCTGTCTCTTTCATTGCCTGGCAAAATGCTACCTCAGCTTTAACGCCCTCTGCGGCACATTCCTCAAGATAAATCTGACAAAATGCTTCTATTGTCGGTGCATCAGAAGTAGCATAAAACGCAGGATATGTTGCATTAGCATTATAATATGCCACCATCTGCTCCACAGTTGTAGAGCTTTCACCCATAATCTTATACATTGATGCTTCTGTCTGTTCGAAATTATAGCATGTGCTATATGGCATAGTTTCTACGCCGTCTTTATCAGTCACAAATATCTGAACAGCATATACCCCAAAGTTATACTTATGGTTTGTTATATTAACCTGTACCTTATATACACCGTCTTTAACCTTTTCAGCTGTGTAATAGTGTATATCACTAAGGTCAGAAGCTGTCCATGCAGGTACCTTAATCTCCTTAACCTCTGTATTCGAGTTTACACCAATGAAGACGTCAAATGTACCATTATTTACACTTGCATTCTTAATTGTAATACCTTCAGAAACCTGCTCAGTTTCTGGTGCAGGAGTAGCTGGTTTAACAAATTCAAAGCCCGTCTCACCTATCATTACACTTGTACCATCTGAAAGTGTTGCATAGGCATGAGCATAGAATTTTCCTTCCTTAGAATAGGCTCCATAAGGAACAACAACTATCCATCTTCCAAATTCATCTTTTACACATTCAAACCATCTGAGATCCGATGTAGCTTTTGGCCATACTCCAAATCTAACTCCTGTTACCTTATCACCATAAGGTACATTTTCGGCAACAAGAATATAGTTTTCTTTATTGCCTGCATCAAATGACCATACAGACGCCTTAGGCATATCAAACTTAAAACATGTACTTACAGACTGGTCTTCTATTCCATTTTCACCCTTAATATAAGCTTGTGCCGCATAAGTGCCATAATTGTAGTTATGGTTCTTAATATTAGCCTTCGCTACATATGAGCCATCCTTCTGCTTAGTAGCTGTATACCAATATAAATCACTTAAATCCGATTTCGACCATACAGGCACTCTAACCTGAGCTACTCCAGAAGGACACACAATGCCCGAAACAACCACATCAAATGTACCTGCACTCTTATTCATGTTCTTAACAGTAATGCTCTTTGCATAAGGCGCATTAACGTTAAAGCTTGTACTTCCAATCATTTTGCTTGTTCCGTCACTGTAATACACATATACATCCGAGTAATGTGTTCCCATCTTCTGATAATCAGAAACAGGAACGCATGTTATCCATCTGCCATATTCATCTTTACAGCCCTCATACCACTTAAGGTCACTAAGACCGTCCTTCCAAACGCCGAACTTAACTGCTGTTACAGTTGCTGGCTTAGGTACATTAGTTAATGTAAGGATAAATGTTTTCTGTCCATCTGCATCAAAGGCATCTACTGCAGGTCCTGCCTGAGTAATCTTATGAAGCTTTGTAGCAGTATTAACACGCACACCCATCTTATCTGTTACATATGTCTGTATTGCATATGTCCCATTCAAATATCCATGGTTTGCAAGGTCTACAGTAACCTTGTAAGTGCCATCGCTCTGGAGTGATGCAACATACCACTTTAAGTTGCTAAGGTCATCCTTTGACCAAACAGGAACCTCAATCTTCTCGATTCCAGCTGGTGCGTATATACCAGATATAATTACATCAAATGTACCACTAGAATTATTCTGATTCTTAACTGTTATTGTACCACCTGAAGGTCCTGAAACATCAATACTTGTGCTTCCTACCTTTGTTCTATCGCCGTTACCAAGCACCACATAGGCATCTACGCTAAACTTTCCAAGTTTTGCGAAATCGTTTACGCTAAATGTAGAAAACCATATGTCACTTGAACGGAAAGAGCTATATGTTTTAGTCTCCTTTGTAGAAACATTAGTAATATCAAATTCTACTTTATATGCAGAAGGTACACCTGCTGCCATAAGAGTATATTTACCTGAGCCCTCGTGTACAGCTGCTACAGAAGCATCTCCATTCTTATAGTCGTAAGGTGGATACTCAGCAAAATACTCTAATATTGCCTTCGCATCTGCCACACCAAGTTGCTTTAAAGCGTCCTCTGAACCAAGATATTTTTCGCAATCAGCCTGATTGCTTATATATGCATGCTCTATTAACACGCCAAGAATTCCTGCATTCTTACACTGTCTGATAACCGCATAATAATCTGCTGTTGAACCATCCTCATAAGTGTAATCTGAAGAGTTTCTATAGTGAATTCCTCTATCATTTAATCCAAGTGCTGTAAGTTTAGCTATTATCTTCTCTGCAAGAGCCTCACCTCTCTCACCAAGATCAGGTCTATAATTATCATTAGGATAATATACCTCTGTTCCATTTGGGGATGTGCTACCTGCTGAGTTATTGTGAATACTTACAAAGAGGTCTGCATTAACCTCCTTAGCCATGTTAACTCTTGTACCATCTGAAAGACCTGGGTCCTCAGCATTGGTAGTACGAGTCATATACACTTTTACTCCATTTTTCTCAAGCTCTTCCTTACAATACTCAGATATCTTAAGGTTAAGGTCTCTCTCACAGTAAGCCACACCATTCCATTCCTTGTATGCTCCGGAATCATAGCCTCCATGACCAGGGTCAATCATTACAACAAGCTCACCATCTGCGTAAAAGTCCTGAACAAACTCCTCAACCAAAGAAGCTTCCTGACTTTCAACCGATGCCAAATTATCAGTAACGTAAATCTCACCATCTGCATTTGTAAATGTTACGTCTGCTGCAAATTCTTCTTCAACAAGAGCACCATCTGGTGTTGTTTCTATATCAACACCTACACCGAAACTGGCCTCCATACCTGTAGCTGAGACATCAACACTAGTGGTTAATTCACCAAAAACAAAATCAACCTTTGTAACAGTATATTTACCATCGGCATAATCCTCTGTTATATCCATGGTAAATAATGCAGTCTCACTATCAAGGTATTCTGCATCTTTACTATATGCGTCACCTGTTGTTTCATTTGTGTAATATACTGTGGCCTTATCAGGTGTCACTCCACCTGTAAAACCAACCATCACATATTGAGAACCTGTGTGCTCAATATATCTTTCTCCCATTACCAAATAGTCCATCAAAAGCTGACTGTCTGCATCCATCTCTGTTGCCACTACATCATCGTCTACAACTATGACTTCTGTATTCTCTTGTATATATGTAGGGTCTGCAGCTATGGCAGAAAAACCATTGCTACCAATTACCATACAAATGCCAAGAAGCATTGCAACGTACTTTTTAATTTTTTTCATAATAACAACCTTTCTGATAGTATTTTAATTATGCTTTAGCATATATTTTCAAATCCATAACACTCTTCATCTATTAAATTACCATCTTCGTCGTATAATCTGAAAAGCGTCCAATAGTAACCGTACTGTGGTTGCCATATTGTCCAAAAACAATTCTCTGGCACATAACACTGTCCTGTCGTGTATATCCACGCATCCTTGCCCTGGGCAAGAAGTGTACAATCCAATATTAACATCTCATATTTATACTTTCCACCTGGATTATCATAGGTTTCAAATCCTATAAGATATCCTCCACCTTCGCCATCATAAGGCATCTGACATTTACCTTTAATGTACTTGTGGTGATTTATTCCCACTGAAGCTTCAGCAACACTGTCCTCGTTTCCTACAACTCTTACCTTACATAAAAGGACATAGTCACCTGATTCCTCCGGCTCCCAGTCAAGCCATTCATTATTCAAAGTCCAATCCTTAACCAAAAACCATTTTTCATCACTTGTCTTACAAGCAAGCCATTGATATTCTAAATCACAATTCCCTGTAGTAGTTGTTGTCATTCCAACCAATGCATGTTCATTATCATGCTCAGCCACATATAATCCACCCGAAGAAACTGTAACATCAAGCTTATCAGTAGTAACCGACAGACCAGCTGTTGGGTCACTGCACGCCCAATAGGTTGTCGCTGTTTTCCTCATATAAAACGTATATGTCTTATTAGGGCTTAAACCTAAAAATGTATTTGATGTCTGCCAATTCGACTTATCCATAGAATACTCACAGCCGGCTACCTGTGTTAATGTTATTGAGTTTGTAGAAATTTCAACAACACTAGGCATATCGGGAACATCATATTTTCCATAAACTGTTACAACACATGTATCTCTAGAAAAGCCATCGCCAGAAGTCGCCACTATTTCTGTTACCCCCGGAGAAACGGCAGTCACAGTTCCATCGGCTGACACAGTAGCAACATTTGGATTTGAAGAACTCCATGTACATGTTTTATAACTTGCATTCTCCGGAAGAATACTTACTGTAAGATTTATCTGGTTTTCTCCTTCACCAAGTTGGAAACTATGATTATCTATATTAATATCAATATCAGTAACATATATTGGAAAAGTCCTCGTTGTTGTTGCAGCTGATGCTTTACTTGCACGGTAATAACCTTGCGCTGCTCTTCTCATATAAAAAGTATAACTTGTATCAGGTGTCAATCCTGTAAATGTGCTTGACGACTGCCAATTCACCTTGTCCATAGAGTATTCACAGCCTACTACATACACAAGAGTTATAGTGTCTGTACTTCTTCCCATAACGGTAGGTGCATTAGGCGAATCCTGAGAACCATACACATAAACTTTACACTCTGCTCTAAAATATCCATCTCCTGCAACAGCATAAACAACAGTCTCGCCTGGAGCTACAGCCGTCACAACACCATCATCTGATATAGTTGCAACGCTTGCATTTTCAACCCCCCACGAATAATTCTTGTCTGTCGCATTAGAAGGATATATTAATGCCGTTAAATTTTTAGCATTACTGCCATCTATTTCAAGCACTACCTCAGATGAATCTAATGATATAGAAGAAACTGGAATTGGTGTTGTTATTTCTCCGCTGCCAGAATAATCTATTTCACAATCTGGTGCAACAACATAATATATATCTTCTCTCACATGACCACTTGTTATAGTGTCATCAGATTTCAAAAGATAGCTTGTATAGTGATTCCCGCTAAAATCATCGTCATCCCAGGTTGTATCCACGTTATACCAGTTTCCATAAAGATTGACCAGATTCCATGCATGATCAGTACCAGTTACGCTGATACAATCCACACCTGACCCATTGAGAAGTATACTATAAAACTTAGCATACCCGGCACATACTGTATCCTGAAGAATAACTGCACTGTATGCCGACTGATTATATGTAGCCGTTGTGGAGCCATACACCACATGGTCACACACAATATCGTGAGCTTCTACGATTATCTCGTAATCATTTGCACATTGCTCTAACTCGTCAAGCCATCCCTCTACCAATCCAAAAAACTCATCTGTAACATCATCTCTAGCATCACCATCAGCAAAAATTTCATAGACACAAGGTGCTATAATCTGACTATTAGTCGAAATCATAAATTTAGTATCTATAAAATAAAACTGGGGATTTTGATAAATAAATATTGCCAAAATTTCCTTGGCACGTTCTTTTGTCATACCTGCGTAGGATGTTGAACCGATAACATAGTTATTCCCCGCCTTTTCACAATCAGCATCAGTAGACAAAATGTTAATTGCAGCCTCATAAAGCTCGTCATAAAAATTCTGTTCGACTTCGTTCAGCATATTTTTGCAATAATCATTGGAGAATATTGAATAATCGGAAATAGCATATACAGAATCTATAGCGTATACTTCCTGCTCCGCCTGTTCAATGCTTTCTAAATAATCAGCATATTCCTCATCTGTCATTTCTATGCCAATCAGTTCTTCACAGTCCGCCAATAATCTTGACTCATCCAAAGCCTTTTCTTGTCCCTGAACAGATATACTTCCTGCAAGCATGGAAAATACAAGGATGAATGATAATACAATCGAATGTAGTTTTCTCAATTTTCTCATCAAACACCTCCTATTTTCTTTTCACAATTTTATTCTTTACCTTTGAAAGTGGTCTTCTTATAGGTCCCGGTATAAAACTATATCTAGAAGGCACAACATACTTTCCAGACCTCACATCATTTACAACATGATAAGCATTGGAAAGCTTCGCTCTTGTATCGTTATAGTTACCGGCGTCCTGGCCCTCGAAGAATATAATCTTGTTTATTTCCTTAACCATGTGATGGAGATTTGTTATCTCCATTGCTGCACCTTCCTCAGTCATAACCCAACCTGGATAAAAGCCTTGACTCTGTGCAGAATATGAGTAAATTCTCTCCACTGCATGTAGTATTGTTCCATCATCAGGAATAGGCTCCTCAGGAAATTCATCATAATTCCAGTTATAATCAAAAATAGGTTTTAATGCTTTGGCTCTTGCCCAGAAGAACGAGCCAAGAGGTGCTATAGGCTCCATATCCTGTTTAATCGAGACATTTATACCTAACTTCTTTGCAAGCTCTACTGTATTCTCATAGTTTAAGCCCCACTCAAGACCAAGAGTAATAAAATAATCACCATGGTTTGGAGGTGGTGGCGAAAGAATACCCGCTCTCTCATGAGTTTCAAAAACATTAAGTATATTTTCAACGTATTCTTTTGACTTAAGAACATTTTCAAAACATTTATATGCAAATGATGTTCCAATTGTTCCCGGCTTAGTCTGTCCAGCCTTCTTGTCGTGGGCATGACAGATATAGTCATAATCGTCTAAAAATTCTCTAAACTCCACCAGGAAAGGACCTACATCTCGTCCCTTATTTCCTACAACTCTTACATCTAGCTTGCCACATGTAAGCTTAGAAAAATGCTTAATTATTTCTTCTTTTTTCTCTTCTGTATTTGTAGTAACATATATGTCCGCATGCTCAGGCATAGAAGCCGCATACATAGCACACTCCTCAACCAAGTCGATAAAGTGAATATGCATCACCAGTGCAATTTTCTTATCCTTAGCAACTCCCGGTCTATATGAATACTTGCTTGACAGCGGGTAATTCCACTGTAAATTTTTCTTTAGTATTGCTTGATTCTCTACCCTGAGAAGATTATCCCATATTAAATTCATGTCATAATCTGTATGTTTCTCAAGATAATTGAATAATTCCAATGCTTCCTGACCACAGGACTCGTTGAGTACCACATTGTAATCCTGCATAAATGAGCGACGCTTAAATATAGGGCATCTCTTTTCTGCAACCATCTTCTTCGCCATACCAACTGCTGGCTGATGAGACAATTCCTTGTAATCCTCCGCATCAGCATATACAGCCCACTTATATCCCATATCACCAAAATGCTTGGTGAACTTGGCCTCATGTCTGCTTATGGAATCAATATAACCTGTAATCATTGGCATATCATCCCAGTAGCTGTGAAACTCCGGTGTAGCAATAAGACTTTTTCTAATTGCGATAAAATGTGACTGAATATGGTCAGGAAGATATCCTTCTTCCATAGTTCCAAAAGGATCAAAATCAGTTTTGTAAAACTGCGTAATGCCCCAGAAATCTAAATCCTTTTTATCCATATCGTCAAACATTTCCTTAAACGGATAAACTGGACCCATGAGAGTAAAGTTCATGAGCAAAATTTCATCGTAATTATCAAGCTTTTCCCAGCCATACTGTTCCATGGCTGTCTTGTATGCCCATACATCAAACCCCTTATTCTCACGAACAAGTATATTTTCGGTAAACTTTTCAAATTTTGCTCTACCCTCATCATTAAGCTTGCCATTGCAAACCACCATGATTTCAGACACATTCTTCTTCATATCATCAAGCATATATGGTATATATTCATCCACAACACCATCTCTGTCATAGAAAAAGAATATAAGCAATCTGTTTTTATTGTCCTTAATTATCATCAGATTTCTCCTTCTTTCCAACTACTCGTCTAACCGCTCTAACAGGTTTTGTCATCTTCCAACTTAAAGAATTAGTCATATAATTAATTTCAGCCTGTTTAGCGTCTATTTCCTGCTGCTTTGACACAAGCTCCTGCTGCTTTGACACAAGCTCCTGTTGCTTTGACACAAGCTCCTGCCCCTTTGCACCAAGCTTATCCGCCACCTCAAGGAGCTCACACTGAAATCTCAGATTGTCTGCCTTCAAGTTCTCGCATTGTTTAATGTATTCCTGCTGAGCAAAAGCAATATTATCATTTAAATAATCTATGTCATATTCTACAGAAATACTTGTCACACCCTCTCTTATATCACCTATCATAAGTTTTGGGTCATCATTATTGAAAAGAATAAATCGGTTGTCTGTAGAAACACCATTGCTGCCATAGTCTATTGCATAGTCTTCTTCCCCGTGAGCCTGCATCTCGATTATATTTACCATGCAACGTATACTTGCCGGGTCAATAAATATAGTCTTAACACCAGGTTCAACATCAAAAGAAAATTTTATTCGACCACTATCGTCAGCCAAGTTTTTTATGTTGGTAGTTATTCTGGAATCATCCTCTAAGAACTGTGTTACCTCCACATACTTTAGATTGTCCTGAAGCATTTTATATTCTACCAAACCTCTTGGGAAATACAATGGTTTTCCCATAGTTTCAAATAATTCCCAAATTGGAACGTTATCTGCAACAACATATTTTTGGAAATGTTTTTCCATTTCATCATATATTTCATTCTTACTCTTATCTACACCAAGAAGCTCATACATATCTATATTTTTTAGCTGTTTTTCTCTATTTGCTTCATAGTAGTGTATTGCTCTATATAATATAAAATCCACCGGAATCTTGATGTCAAATGTCCATTCATAATCAAGAATTGTCCAGTTCTTACTATCTTTATCTATAATAATATTAGGGAATATCAAATCAATATCGCTGTGCTTCATGCACTTTGCATCTTCCGGTTCATCAGCCTCAGGACCAAATACATATTTATATCCCTCTAAAACAGAAAAATCTTCACAAGCCATTTTTCTTACATTTTCGCCATAAGCTTTAACAAGCAAGCCAAAGCCTTCAACATCACCCTTGCCAAGACAAATATCCATCTCTTCCTCGAGAGTTCTCCCTACAACATACTCAAGGGATATTACACCCTCATCATATGAGCTCTTATTTGGAACGAAAATTGTATCTTCACATTGCTTGCAAAGACCTAAATAAGTGTTATACATATTTTCAAGGTGGGAACTACTTTTATCTGTAGTTCCACACTTTTGTACGTATCTTTTACCTTTTTCATCCTGATATATTTCTGTACGTATTTTATAGTTAATATTTCTATCATTGGAGAACTTTGTATATATAAGTTTCTTCATGTATATATTACTCCTTCATTTAACAACTTCCTATTCAGTCATGCCATATAGCACTAAATAAGAGTTGGAGAATATATCAAACATTCCGTCTGATATAATATTATCAAAGGCCTTCGACTCATCAAAAACCATCATTCTCTCTGCATCAAAATTACGAAGATTGTTGGTGAGTTCTCCCTGTTTAGGAAGATAATCATCCGAGTAAACAATCATAGGTAACTTATAATCCGGATATGGATAATAAAATTCCATATCTGTAAGTCCGCTTTCTTCGCCTAGCTTAAGTAAGCCATTCTTGGAAAATGTTTTTACACTGTCTACACCTATATATCCCTCTATTCCGGAATAATATGTTCCAAGATGATCTTCCTTACAGCCTGCCCAATATTTAAGGCCATATTTGTTCTCTATGGCTACAACTATTTTACCCTCAGGGGCAAGATGTTTTTTAATTATATTCAGAAACTCCACATATGGCTCATCTGACTTTATATAGCTCGCCGCATATTCCAAAACTCCAATAAGGGTAATGTATTGATATTTCTTAGTAAGACTTTTTTCAACATCCTGAAAATTTCCCACCTGTATATCTATGTTATCCATGTCCTTATGTCTGGTTGCATTGACCAAGCTTCTTTTTCTAGATAATTCGATACAATCTACATGAGCTGCCTTCCTTGCAAGAGCACCTGTAATAGCTCCGCAGCCTGCTCCTATCTCAAGGACCTCATCACTCTTACCTATAGGCATCCAGTCTACAATATTTTCTCTTATGTCAGAAAGGTGATAAAGGATTGCCCAATCCTTTCTTTGGTCTATTATGCTGTTGTATTCATTCTCACCATGATTACTTACAATATTAAGAAGCTCATCCTCTGAACCGTCCTCATACAAATCCTTGCCTGAGTAGCAATCATAGTGAAGGGCGACCTTGCCAATATATTCTATATTGTTATCCAAATCTATTCCTCCTAAATAAGAGTTCCTAACTTATAACCTTAACCTCTGAATTCATATCAAAGAAACCTACTGTATCCTTGTCCGATATTACGTTGATATTGCACACGTCATACAATCTGTGGTATACAACAAAATCATTGTCCTTATATCCCACACAGCCAAATGATATCAAATAGTTTCTTCCCTGCAGATTCATATTCTGCTTAAATTCCACAACCTTAATATCACCTTTTTTTACCTTACCAAAATTTATTTTCTCGTACATGGTGTTAGTACCTGTAACATCTGTACCCTGTAAATCCTTTATGGTGTAGGCAAAAATTGGCTCATCAATATCCTGATTAAACTTCATCTTCATTCGAATTCTGAAGCTTGTATTTTTTTGAATATTATTAGTGATTCTTCCCTTGTCATCTATGATGGCAAAATCAACTATCTCCGCTTCCTTATCACCATATTCTAAGACATTAGGATTTAGCATAAGAATGCTCTTCCAAGCCTTATCTGTATCTTCTAAAGAATTCTCCATACCTTCTATAGTTGGTTGCTCTTCGTCTAGTTCTCTATTCTCAGCTGCACTTACGAGAACCTGCTTGTACAAATCTATGATTTCCTTAGGCTCTCCATCTGCCATAAGCTGTCCCTTGTTAAGAAGCACCGCTCTATCACAATATTTTGCTATGCTACCAAGGTCATGACTAACAAAGAGTATTGTCTTTCCCGCCTGCTTAAATTCATCAAACTTGTGATAGCACTTCGCCTGGAAGAATACATCACCTACAGACAAAGCCTCATCTACAATAAGGATTTCCGGGTCAATGTTAATGGCAACGGCAAAGGCAAGTCTGACAAACATACCACTTGAATATGTCTTTACAGGCTGATGCACAAAATCACCTATGTCTGCAAAATCAAGTATGGTCTGCATCTTTGCATCTACTTCTTCTCTTGTATATCCCATCATAGTTCCATTGAGATATATATTTTCTATACCGGAATACTCCATGTTGAAGCCTGCACCAAGCTCAAGAAGTGCTGAAATTCTTCCATCTACATCTATTTTACCCTCAGTAGGATTAAGCACACCTGTGATGATTTTAAGAATGGTTGATTTACCGGCACCATTAGTACCTATAATACCTACACATTCACCTTTTTTTACTTCAAAATTAATATCATTTAAAGCAAAATGTTCCTTGTGCTTCTTCTCCTTAGTAAGACCAAGAGCCTCCTTGAATCTATCAGAAGGCTTCTCGTATAATTTATATAATTTGCTGATATGATCTACTTTTATAGCAACATCGCCCATATCTTATCTCCAAAACAATTATTTATCCATTATCTTTTTAATTTTTGTATTGTCTCCCCATATAGCAGGTGAATCATAAGCTCTATCAGGGAATGCACCGTAGATAAGCTTTATATCAAAATTATTTTCTTTGATATATCCTTCAACTCTGTCCGCAAGAGATATTGGTTCTCCCGAACAACAGTTAATAATTCCGTCAACCTCTGTCTGAGTTGCCACAGAAGCAATCTGCTTAGCAAGCTCCTTAACATCTATAAAGTCATATTTGTTCTTACCTGTTGTAAATGGAAATTCCTTCTTCCCATCCATATGTGCCTGAGTGAGCTTAGAGAAGATAGAGTTATTCTTAAGGTCATCTCCTAAAATATAATATCCTCTTACCCACTGACATATAGCCTTGCACTCCTCGCACTTAAGGAATGTGAGCTGTCTAAGTGAATTCTTAGCAATTGCATAGAGAGAACGTGGATTACAAGGTGTATTCTCGTCAATAGCACCTTCGTGGTAGCCAACCTCATGCATACTACCCATAACAACAATCTGCTTCAAACCACCCTCAAGCATATTTTTGATGAATTCATAATGCTTAGGTAACTCATCTATGTGACTTGGTGCGTTGTGAACAAATCCATTTCTCCATGCCATATGTATTACTACATCAGGCTCTCCAAACTGCTCATATATATCTTCAGCTCCACTGAACAATTCAACATCAGTCTTTATGGCTCTTTCATCTACTCCGTCATATCTTATGTCTGAAGCCAAAACCTCATGTCCCATATCAAGTAAAGTGGAAACTACATATCTTCCAATATATCCATTTGCTCCTGTTACTAATAATTTCATAATCTACCTCCTCGGATGCAACTACATTACATCCGCAAAATGTACTTGCAATTTCTTAAATATATTTTTGCCTATTACATATAACACGATTACTACTGCCCAGAACCATATTGTCCAAACTGGTCTATCCCAGAACCATGTGTCATTCAACAAGGAATCTCTGAAACCATTTACCACATAGTAAACCGGATTGATAACTCTAAGTATCATATCTACCTTTGGAGAAATAGCGCTGGCATCCCACATAATAGGGGTAGCCCAAACGCCGACCTGAAGAATAATACCGATTATCTGATTCAGGTCTTTGAAAAATACTACTATGGATGATGTAAGGTATACCAAGGATGTAACCAAGGCAAACATACAAACAATATAGTAAATCAGCTGAATAGTGTACGCGTCAGGATAGTATTTATAGAATATGTGGAATACCATAATAAATACCACAAAGAACAGGTGCACAAACACCGCAGATATAACCTTTACAATCGGTAATATATCTATCTTAAATACTACTTTTTTGACAAGATAACTATATTCTGTAAGAGCATTTGTTCCTGAACCAAGAGCCTCTGAGAAGAAGAACCATGGTACTAAACCACATATAAGCCAAAGCACAAAAGGATGGTCTATCATTCGTCCTGAACGTAGTCCTACTTCAAGTGCGAACCAGTACACAAGCACCAGTATCACAGGCTGAACAAAAGCCCATATTATACCGAAGTATGAACCTGCATATTTTGTTTTGAAATCATTCTTAGCCAGACCCCAAATTAATTTTTTGTCTAGTAAAATGTTTTTGCCAAGGTCTTCAATAACCCAGAAGTTATAAAGCAATACAAGTGTGGCTACATCCATTGCCCCACACACAAGAATTTTTGTAGACAAAACATCTGGCTCAAGAAACAGAAATACACATACATTGCCGGCTATAACTAGTAATGCCAGCAACAATGTAACTGCAAGTCTTCTCTTATTCATAAGTTTACTTCCTATAATCCTTTATTCCATTCCAATTCTGGTCTTTTTCAGATATAACAAGGTCTTCCTTAGTCATACCTTCTGGCATAGGCCATTCTACACCAATTTCTGGGTCAGACCAGAGAAGTCCACCCTCATCATTAGCATGATAGAAATCTGTACACTTGTAGCAGAACTCTGCACTCTCTGAAAGAACGATAAAACCATGTGCAAAATTCTTAGGTATAAAAAACTGTTTTTTATTCTCTGCTGAAAGGAGAACACCATACCACTGTCCATAAGTAGGAGAACCCTCTCTCAAATCTACTGCTACATCAAACACTTCACCACTTACAACTCTAACAAGCTTGTCCTGTGGATAGTTAATCTGGAAGTGAAGTCCTCTTAAAACACCCTTTTTTGAGCTTGACTGATTATCCTGAACGAACTGACAATCAATACCTGCTGCTGCGAAATCATTGTAGTTGTATGACTCCATAAAGTATCCTCTCTCATCTCCGAAAACAGATGGAGTGATAACCTTAAGTCCTTCTATGTTACATGTTTCAACTGTTATTTTTCCGAATTTTTCTGACATATTATTTCCTCACAAATATTTTATAATCCATTAGCTACATCAACTAAGTATTGACCATATGCTGTCTTCATAAGTGGCTCAGCAAGCTTAAGTAACTGCTCTCTATCAATAAAGCCTCTCTTGTAAGCTATCTCCTCGATACAAGAAATGTAAAGTCCCTGTCTCTTCTGGAATGCCGCAACGAAATCTGCTGCATCAAGAAGCATGTCGTGATTACCTGTGTCAAGCCAAGCAAATCCTCTACCGAGAGTTTCAACCATAAGGTCTCCTCTGCGAAGATACTCGTTGTTGACAGAAGTTATTTCTATTTCGCCTCTAGCAGAAGGCTTAACATTTTTAGCAATCTCAACTACGTCATTGTCGTAGAAATAAAGTCCTGGAACTGCGTAGTTTGACTTAGGATTTTCAGGCTTCTCCTCAATAGAAAGAGCCTTACCGTTCTCATCAAACTCTACTACTCCGTACTCTCTTGGATCCTTAACATAGTATCCAAAAATTGTTGCACCCTTTTCTCTTGTAGCTGCATTCTTAAGCACCTTAGAGAAGCTCTGTCCGTAGAAAATATTATCTCCAAGAACAAGGGCAACACTGTCCTTGCCAATGAACTCTTCACCTACGATAAATGCATCTGCAAGTCCTCTTGGAGTTTCCTGAATAGCGTAAGAAAAGCTCATTCCAAGCTGGCTTCCATCTCCAAATAAATCCTGAAATACAGGTAAGTCTCTAGGTGTAGAGATGATAAGCACCTCTCTGATTCCTGCCAACATAAGTGTTGAAAGTGGATAGTATATCATGGGTTTGTCGTAAACCGGCATAATCTGTTTTGAAATCGCTTTAGTAAGCGGATAAAGGCGTGTTCCTGAACCGCCTGCAAGAATAATTCCCTTCATGTTTTGTCCTCCTATTCCTATCGCCCTATACCACGGAAAGCTGACACACGCTTCTCCATGTAAACATGGCTCATCGTGTCCCAGCTTCCGTGATGCACGTCTCAATCTCTACGCGTACATGTCCTCATAATATTTTTGGTAGTCGCCACTTGTTACGTTCTTCATCCATTCTTCGTTTTCGAAGAACCAAGCGATTGTCTTCTTGATTCCCTCAGCAAACATAGTCTCTGGCTCCCAGCCTATCTCTGCCTTAATCTTATCTGGAGCGATAGCGTATCTTCTATCGTGTCCCTTTCTATCTTCTACATATGTGATAAGGTCTGTAGTTACAAGTGCCTTTCTTGGATCTCCTTCTGGAAGCATCTCCTGAAGTGTATCTATAATGATGTTAATAATTTCGATATTCTGTTTCTCGTTGTGTCCACCAATGTTGTATGTTTCAAAAAGCTTACCCTTTTCCTGAACCATATCAATTCCCTTAGCATGGTCTTCAACATATAACCAGTCACGTACATTCTTACCATCGCCATATACAGGAAGCTTCTTACCCTGAAGCGCATTGTTAATGATAAGTGGAATAAGCTTCTCTGGGAACTGATAAGGACCATAGTTATTACTGCAGTTAGTAATATTAGCAGGGAACTTATAAGTATCCATATATGCTTTTACAAGCATGTCTGATGAAGCCTTACTTGCTGAGTATGGGCTGTGTGGGTCATATGGTGTAGTCTCATAGAAATATGCATTAGGATCATCTGGAAGTGAACCATATACCTCATCTGTAGAAACATGGAGGAACTTCTTTCCTTCCTTAAATGTTCCATCTGGAAGCTCCCATGCAGCCTTAGCACAGTTAAGCATAACAGCTGTACCAAGGACGTTAGTCTCAACGAAAACCTCTGGGTTCTTGATACTTCTATCTACGTGACTCTCTGCAGCAAAATGAACAACTCTGTCTATGTCGTTTTCTGCAAATATCTTAGCAATTGCATCCTTATCGCAAATATCTGCTTTAACAAATGTATAATTATCTCTTCCCTCTACTGCCTTAAGGTTCTCAAGGTTACCAGCATAAGTAAGCTTGTCTACGTTAATAATACGAATTTCATTATCATATTTCTTAAACATGTAATGAATGTAGTTTGAGCCAATAAATCCTGCTCCTCCTGTTACTAAATATGTTCTCATCTTGTTCCTCCTAAAATGTATTATTTATTTTATATTATGTACTGCTTCTTTCTGTTTCAAACTCATTATAATTTGATTTGCACAGTTAATAGAATTGTAACATATTTGCTATATATCCGCAAGCATACCATTAAAAAAACTGTTTTAAGATTATTTTAAATGTTTCTTTCCTTTTTCATTGTTACACATCAGCTTACAAAAAATAACCGCCACAATAGTTGACACGGAAGTTGTTACTAAGGCAGGTCCAATTATAGATGTAGGCGACTGGGAGCTATATTGACTTCTATAGGCAATTATATTAACGGGAATTAATTGCAAGGAGGATATATTAAGAACAAGCAATGTACACATTTCCTTTGTGGCAACAGACTTGTTTCCACCTAATATTTTAAGTTCCTCCATGGCTTTTAGCCCCGCCGGTGTTGCCGCCCATCCAAGTCCTAAAATATTGGCAATCATATTTGTTGCTATATACCCTCTTGCAGGATGCTCTTTCGGTATGTCCGGAAACAGAAATGTCAATACTGGACTCAAGGCTTTTGTCCATTTCTCTATAAGACCTGCCTCCTTAGCAATGTTCATTATTCCACTCCAAAGTCCTACCACTCCCAGCATGACTATGCAAAGAGAGATTGCTTCCTCGGCAGAATCAAGGGCTCCGTTGGATACAGCCTCAACAACCCGTCCTCCCTGAATACCACTAAAGAAAACACCTACAATAATCATAAACGCCCAGATATAATTAAGCATAAAAACACCTCATACTTCGCATATAGTTTATTTACTTCTTTTATTTATATGCAAGTATGAGGTGTTTTTATCCTCGCACCGAAAAATCCGGCCTGTCTAAAGCTAAATTAATATTGTAATATGGGTCACCATCTCTAAGAATATCAGCCCACTTCACAAGAAAAAGTTCTGTCTCCTGCCTAAATCTTTCTTTCTTGGCCGGGGTGTCTTCAAGACCTCTGGATTTTGACTCATAGTGGTAGAGCTTCGCATGTGGATTGTACACCACAAGTTTGCCCAGTGCTCTAACCTTAAGACAAAAATCAACATCATTAAATGCAACCGTGAAGCTCTCATCAAGACTTCCAGCCTGCTCAAATACAGATTTTTTAGTCATAAGACATGCAGCCGTAACTGCACTGTAATCGCACGCCATCTTTGTTCTGTTTTGATATAGATTGTCTCTTTCAAAAAGTCCTACAAATGCATGACCGGCAATTCCACCGTATCCCACAATTACACCTGCATGCTGTATAGCGCCGTCATCATAGTAAAGTCTGGCACCTACTATTCCCACATCTTCTCTTTGACAGTATCCCAGCATCTGAGCCAGACATTCACCATCCATAATCTCTGTGTCATTATTGAGAAGCAAAACATATTCACCCTTTGCCTCTGACACACCAAAGTTATTTATAGCAGAATAATTAAATTCCTTTTCCCATTTTATAACACGAACATTATCTCTATTTTTAAGTTCTTCATAGTAAGAAAATGTACCATCCTCCACACTGTTGTTTTCCACAATAACAAACTCATAATTGGAGTAAGTTGACAGTCTGTCAATGGAATCTATGCACTTCTTTAAATCCTGGGCATGATCCTTGTTAGGGATAATTATAGATAGAAGAGGATTATTCTTTGTATCATATGTAGTTTTTAAAGCATTTATATCATCCTGAAGTTCAACGGTAGCCTTGAGGCCCATACGAGAAAAATGCTCCTCAAGAACATATTTTGTCTTATTGCTAACCTTTGTCTCTTCTCCCAAAATCTCATGATATAAAACTTTGGCTATATGCTTAATTTCAAATGACTCCTCATAGCAACGAAGAATGTAATCATATTCCTTCTCATTGCCCAAGGATTTATCTGGCACTCCAAGCTTGTCAAAAGCAGATTTTTTAACCACATAATTTCGACCAATATAATTCCAACTTCTTAGTAAGTCTATATTCATATCAGGCTTAAAATTTGGATTAACATATCGATTATTCGACAGGTCAATCACATCATTGTCGGAATACAATACATCCACTGTTTCCCTGTTAATAACTTCCACATACTCATAAAGCAAATTAGACTCTGGTATAGTATTTTCATTCCACATAAGAATGTAATCACATTCCTCTATAGAAGATGCCAAGTTGCTGTAGGTTTGAGCGGAAAATATTGATACATCAACATTTTTACCCATGACATAAAACTTAGGTTCAAAGTCAAATTTATGCTTCCTTTGAATTTCTAAAGCCTCCTCTGTAAGCAACTGTTTTCTTATCCATTTATCGTAGGCCTTTGGCTTCTTCAAATGCTTTGATGTCATCTTTGCCTTGACCTTTTGCAAGGTTACCTTTATCCCCATATTCTTCAAACACAGGAAAAACTTATATGAATTTCTTTTTAATTTGGTTAATAATAAAGATTTGCTTTCTGTATCTGTGCCTATAATCTTCTGTGTATTTTTTATACCACCAGAAGACATGGTGAAATATAATTTTTCTTTGGTCAAATCATACTTAACAGAAAAACCTATAACCTTATCCCCTTTATATTCAGGGAAATAGCAAATCATATCTTCCCTCTCATGTCTTGAAAGAGATATTTCTCTTCCCTTATCTTGAGCTTCTTTGTGAACACGAAACTCATACTCTTCGTATCCAATTGCCCAGCCTCTTAATTCAACCTTTTTATCACTGACAATCACACCATCCAAGCAACAATTTAACTTGTGAACGACTTCTATTATTTTCTTTTTGGTAAGTCGAATAATCTCTTTTTCTTCTCCTAAGTCCCTATAGGTAATTGTCAAGTTAAAATCCTTATTACAATCCTCAGGTACATCTACAAGCAGCGCAACCATAAGTGTAATCTCAGTATCCTGAATTTCCACTCTTTTCATAGGTGGTATAGGTGTAGTTATAATTTCTATAGGACACGCTTTTTCTTCTTTGCCACTATAAATTGTTGCAACAAAAATCTGGTCTGACAACACTTCGTCATTGCCATACCCACACACAACTATTTGATTGCTTTTTGCAACACTAGCACGAACCTTATCAAATAAAAACTTCACCACAACACTCCTGCTTTTATAAAATGTTTTTAAACACTGCAGTCACAACAAATAAGTTCATAAACACAGACAGGAACATTAATACCTTATCTGTATCCTTGCCTATACATGCTTTCTTGGTTCTAAATCCAATGAACAAAAGCACTAAACCTGGGAGGAAATATCTTCCTTGTACACCTTCGATATAATTATAGGATGCCGGAGTCCAATTAATAAGCATTCCTAGCATAGCTATGAAGCATACTCCTACAAACATAAGCCACATCCATAATCTGCTTCCCATTTTAATTAGCTGTTCTTCATTTTCCTTACGAAAAGCAGCCAGAACAATGAGAACGCCAAAAGGAATTACAAATATATGAGGTATAGGTATATCAAGCCAGCCTAAATTACCACCAAACAAACCTATTAAGTAATCATTGGATTTCATCCATATTGTATTTATAAATACAGACACCAGTTCAAATGGAGCTTTCAGAAAATATCCGATAGTATATCCTGCTTCTCCGTTCCATGAGATAATAGTGTTGTTAATGTTCTGTGGCAATGTGAGATTAGCATAAATTCTCAACGCAAAAAGACCACATACACCTACAAATCCTAGCAGACCAACACCGACTACAATTTTAAGCCAAAGGGGCGTCGCCTTTATCTTCTCCCATATAGTTTTTCTATTTTGTACTAGATATCTGCCCAATATCATAAGTGGCAATACAACAATCGGAAGTAAGGCATGACTCTTGCATGGGAATAAAAGTAAACAACAAAGAGCTAATATAATAGCTTTTATTATCTGCGACTTTTTACTTTCTTTTTCTCCATACATGAAATTAAGAGTAAGCGCAATTATCACTATACTTAATCCATTTATCATACAGTCATATGAATAGGAATTAGTTTGCTGTAACATTATAGGGAACATTGCCCAAATAAACACAACGCCCTTGCCAAAAGGTATTTTTCTTATGGCATAAAAGGCTGCAAGAACAAATATTATAGTATTGAAAAATCTTCCAAGAAGATAAACCATATTTGTGCTAAGTCCCATCAAACGGCCAATTGTCATACCAAGTGCCGCAGGATAATACAAATAATCATAGGTGAAAACAGGTGTATAAGATGTAGCCACCATCTCATCCGACTGGGCTTTATCCATAATTCCATCCAGATAATAATTCATATATGAACGGTCTAAATCCATCAACTGAAAACCTTTGTTGTAATCAGACTGGCGCATCATAATTGTGGCGCCACCTGTCATTTCCTCACCAAGCATTTTGTTGGAAACATCATAAGCTTTAAACAAATGCACCGGTTCATCAGGAGCTGCCATAACAGGAATAACAAGGGAAAATGCTATACCCATCAATAGTCCACATACAAGATATACAAACTCTGTCTTGATATTTTTGCCTATAACAAAAAACATTACATAGGCTAATACTATAGCTAAAATAAGCACAGCATAAACAACGTGAATAAGAACATAACTATTATCCTTACCTGCCGCTGATACACCCATAACAATATCCTGACCTATAGGTATATCGTTAACTGTAAGAATTCCGTCTGGGTCATCTACCGAGGTTATAACCATCTGTAGATTTATACCTTCCTGAAAACCTGCAAAGCTAAATGTAAGCTGATAATTTTCTCTGTCGTTGACAACAGCCACAGGGAAACCTACAAGCGCCTTCTCTCCACTTGCAATAAATGAAGAACTGAGTGACTGATTTGCCAAAACCTCACCTGTATTTAAATCCTGCAATATCACATCTACAGCACCAGTGGCAAGTCCTTCCCCATCGTAAATAAACTCTACTACAACAGCACGAAACATTTCTGCCTCAGCGGAAAAGCTTTGTGTAATAATCGTAGAATTATCTACTGGTAAATAAACCTTTTCTTCTGTCTCATAAACAGATGTAATTTCTCCATTATTGTATGTATACTGTCTTATATACATAAATACAAAAATAGAAAAAAGAACTATAACCCCAAGCACCACAAACTGCCATATTTTATTTTTCTGTACCTTTTTTTCCATAAGTATTCTTCCCTATTTCTTATATGTGAAGTCCTGTCTTTCAAGAGTCAGATTAGGATTGTAGCAAGGGTCACCCTTACGAATAACATATCCCCATCTTTCCATGAAAATTTCTTTTTCTTTCTCAAATCTTTGTTGCTTCTCCGGCGTATTTTCCGAGCCTCTAGACTTAGATTCATAGTGATATAAAATAGCATATGGATTGTAGACAATTCTCTTTCCAAGCTTCTTTAATCTGAGACATAAATCTATGTCGTTAAAGGACACCGCCAAGGTTTCATCGAAACCGCCAAGTTCTTCAAAATACTTTCTTGACACCATCATACATGCTGCTGTCACCGCACTGTAATCACTGACAAACTTACTCTTTGCCCTGTATACTTCCTCCTCATAAAGTCCTGAGAATGCGTGACCGGCAACACCACCCATACCAAGAATTACACCTACATGCTGTATTGTGTCATCGGGATAATAAAGTCTTGCACCAACTGCTCCCACATCCTCATGCTGACAATATCCAAGCATATGAGAAAGCCACTCCGGTGACACCACTTCTATATCGTTGTTTAAGAAAAGTAAATAATCACCCTTTGCCTCCTTAACACCGAAGTTATTAATTGCAGAGTAATTAAAGTCCTTACCCCAATTAACAACTCTTATGTTAGGGCTATTTTCATATTTTTTATAATGTACAAATGTGTCAAGAGACTTACTGTTGTTCTCAACAATAACAATCTCATAATTGTCGTAGTCAGTCTTAGCCTTAATGGATTCTACACATTTGTCCAAATCCTCAACATGGTCTTTGTTTGGAATAATGATAGAAACCAAAGGATTGTCCTTAACAGGAAATGTACTCTTGTAATATCCTAAAAATTCTGATATTTCCACAGTAGCTTCGATTCCAAGTCTCTTGTAGTGGTCTTCAACCGCCTTTTTTCCCGCCTCATAGGCATACATTTTAACCTCAGGAGCGCTAGCTGTAGAACCACTGTGGGCACGCCAATGATAAAGTATTTTAGGTATATGAACCACCCCATCTGCCTGTTCCACACATCTTAAAATAAAATCAAAATCCTGAGCTCCATTGTACTCACCCTTAAATGGACCAACCTTATCTACTAAGGCTTTAGCAGCTACAAACATATGACATATATAATTATTACTTCTTAAAAATCCAAGATTAAAGTCAGGCTTAAAATGTGGGTCGAAGAAAAACTTGCCCTTCATATCCACCTTATCTTCATCTGTGTATATTACATCAACCTTCTTCTCATTGAGAACCTTGACACACTCATACAAGGCATCATAAGTGAAAAGATCATCATGGTCACCAAGAACAATATAGTCACCTGTAGCAATCTTAAGTGCCTGATTAGTGTTCTCAGATATACCGAGAGGCCCCTTTTCCTCAGCGATATATTTGATTCTTTCATCCTGAGCTGTCATTGCACCAACAATATCCTTAAGTCGAGAGCTGTCAGGACTTCCATCAGAGAAGCAAAGCTCCCAGTTTCTATAGGTCTGATTCTGAAGAGACTCAACCAACTCATTGAGGAACTTCTCGTCAGTTTCATAAAGTGGTACAACAACACTGAATTTAGGATTATAGTCAAACTCTACAGTTCTTTGATATTTGAAATCCTTCGCCTTTGGCATATATTTCTTAAGCCACTTTTTGTAGTCCTTATTTCTAAAGAATAGTCTGTGTATAGTCTTAGTCCAGGTTGCCTTAATTCCATTCTTCTTAAGGCTCTCCACACCCTTTTGGTAATACACATAAAATGTGTTGATAAACTGCAACTTCTCTGAACTGAAAAATCCCTTTATCTTATGAATAACATCTATGTCGTCTGCCATAAAATGTAAATCCATCTTCTCTGGGTCCTTCTCGATTTTAACCAGGAAACCTACCTTTTTATCCTCTGGACAATCTGCAAATGTGGCTTGTAAATCCACACGCTCATGCCACATAACCTCCACAGGAACATCTACCTCCGTGTCTGTTCCTCTGTATGTAACTTTAATGTCCACTTTTCTGCTATCAATAACTCTTCCCTTTATAATTATGTTCTTGTCGTCTGTGGCAACAGAATCAATGGCATAATTTATGTCATTAATGCATGCACGAATCTTAGAGACAGTAGTTTCATAAATCTTCTGCTTTACCCCTGTTTTCTTATCAACTACTCCTACATATACCTTGTCCTTCTCGTCTACAGCCATATTACTAAATGGTATACTTATACTAAGGAGCTTGGAAATATTCTTCTTATTTATTCTAGCTCTTAAGTAAAGAGGCGCCATAGTAATTGTGTATTCAGCCTTAATCTTAACTTGTTTGTCATCCTGCACAACATAAACATCAAGGTCTCTGTCATCCATAAACTCTGGTGCACAGCAACCCTGAACTATAACACAATTTCTAATTTTTGCACTATTTCTAATTTGTTGAAAATAGAATCTATTATCCATATTTATCTTCTCTTTCAAAATATTTTATTTAAATTTTATCATAACACACCAAATTGTCCCATTCAAGACAAGGTTTTATATGCTAGTAAAGACCTATCACTAAAGGCACAACAAAAACTGTCATAATACCAGCCACAGCCACTGCAAGTCCACTCATTGCCCCTTCGGTTTCTCCCATCTCAAGGGCTTTGGCTGTACCCATAACATGGGCAGAAGTCCCAAGCGCCACTCCCTTTGCAATAGGCTCATCAATTTTAAATAATCTATAAATCACGTCAGCCACAACATTTCCAAATATTCCAGTTATAATAATACTTGCAACAGTAATATTTACTATGCCTCCCTGCTGTTCAGACACCACCATACCTATGGCTGTCGTTATAGACTTAGGAAGTAGGGTTGCAAATATGGTTTTATCTAAGGTAAACATTACACTCACTCCCCATACTGTAACAGCACTTGCAACTATACCCGATATAATTCCACCTGCTATGGCCCATATGTTTTTCTTTAACAAAGTAAGCTTCTCATATAAAGGAACTGCAAGGCATACCGTAGCCGGTGTAAGCAAGTAGGATATTACAGTGGTTCCCGACTTATACACTTCATAGCTGATACCTGTAATTTTTAAAACAACTATTATAAGAATGATAGCAACAAGTATTGGATTGAATAATGCAAAGTTTATTTTGTTTTTTATAAATTTGCCAACTCCATAGGCACACAAGGTAAGCGCTACCCCAAAAAACATCATGAAGGATATTGTGTTTATTATCTCATGCATACTACACATCCTCCTGTTTAACATTTTCTTTAGTTTTCTTCCTTATTATGCCTTGAGTAACTCTTCCAGTTACAACCATTACCACAATGGTGGACGCAGTACCTATCAGCATAAGGGGCAGAATAATTTCCTTAAGAATACCCCAGTTATCCATAAGACCAACCGCTGGCGGAATAAACATTATAGGCATAATATCCAACAAAAACGTGCTTGTTTCCTTCACATGCTCCACTTTAATTATACCTGTAATCAACAACACAAGCATAATGAGTAATCCGTAGATGCTTGCGGGCATAGAAAAAGGGAGGAACTCACTTAAGAGTTCCCCCATTAAAGAAATCAATATTATAATTGCGAATTGTTTAAGATAACGCATCTTACTCACTCCTAAGTGCCTCCACAGGATCTTTCTTAGATGCATATCTTGATGGTATAAGTCCACCAATCATTGTAAGCACAACACTTATGAAAACAAGTATAATTGCTCCCGCAACAGGAAGTGCTGCTACATCCTTAAGACCAGAGACATGTTCAATTATCATATTAACAGGGAAATTAAGTAATATAGTTACTATTATACCCAACAAACCTGCCACAAATCCAATTATTATTGTCTCTGCATTAAATACTCTTGAGATATCCTTCTTAGATGCACCGATACTTCTAAGAACACCAATTTCCTTAGTTCTCTCAAGAACTGAAATGTATGTGATAATACCTATCATAATTGACGAAACAACAAGTGAAATTGCAACAAATGCCATAAGGACATATGATATGCTGTTTATAATAGAGCTTACAGAAGACATCATAGAGCCTACTAAGTCTGTGTAGGAAATCTCTTTTTCTTCCTCTCCAGCTGCCATAACATTATCATTGTATTCTTCAATTATGTCAATAATTTTTTCTTTCGATTCAAAATCCTTAGGATATATTCTTATTATCTTTGGATCTTCCTCATAAGCAATTCCTATAGATACTAAGTTGTCATCATAGGTAGCATCCTCTACTGTCTTTAAATCAGAGAGGGAAATTCCGCCACCACCCTGTGCCTCTTCATCCATAGATTCCATAATAGCTGCCATAATAGCCATCTGCTGTTCCTGTGGCATAGTAGCAATAGCTGTAAGGATTTCTTCGTCACTTAATCCACCGAGACCCATTGCGTCAAGGAATTCCTGACTTTCAGCAGCTTCCTCTTCAGCCTGGATAGCACTTAAATCTGTACCAAACTCATATCCTGTGAACACATTCATGTCGGGATTGTTGAGCTGCTCCTGACCTACTTCACTAGATACAGCCATCTCAATAAGCTTTTCTACAAGGTCATGTCTATAACCAATTGTTGTATTAAGAGAACGAACTGCTACTTCCTCGTTTGGTTTAATAATAGCTGTAACCTTAACATCTATACCGTTGTCAATTTTTTCTCTGAGAAACTCTTCGTCATCTCTCATATCAACATAACAGCCTGCTTCCTCATCGTAAGCATAAAAATCAGATGTAGGTATAACCTTAAATGTAAGGTTAAGAAGCTCCTCATATGTGTACGAAGTATTTTCAAATGTTAATGTTTCACCCTTTAATGCAGCACCCATCATCTGCTGAAGTTCGGAAACGTCTCTTAATCCAAGAGCATAAAGCTCATAATCAGTTATCTCATTGTTCTTATTTACAACTAATACTACTTCGTCATAGCTTGTTGGCCACTCACCTGCCACAATGTCATACTGGCTGTGAAGAAGTTCTTCATTTTCTATCATTTCAGACCATACATCTGCCGAGCCTGCTGTCATACCTACGTTGGACATTTCTGTCATTGTACCCATACCAATACTATCCATAACAGAAGTTGGATTTACCTGATATATCTCGTTATTATCCTTTATTGTATAGACATTTAAAGTAATTCCGTATGTGTACATGATGTCAGTAGTATAATCCTTGATTATGCTACCATCACCATTCTCAATGTAGTCCTTAAATGAAATCATATCATTTATCTTTACTTCACCAAGCATAGTGCTCATATAATCTCCAATGAAGTTGTTAGAATATACCTTATCTAAATCATGCTCATCCTCACTCTCCATCTCTGTACCCATCATGAGAGCCATCATGCCTTCCATGTCAATGGATTCATCAGTAATTTCCAATGGATAAGTTGAAAGCGTATCTTCTTCAACACCTTTAATATAATTTCTAAAACCGTCAGAAAGGGAAAGTATCATAGCAATACCGATAATACCTATACTTCCTGCAAAGGCTGTAAGAATAGTTCTGCCCTTCTTAGTAAGAAGGTTGTTGAAGCTTAAACCAAGAGCTGTAAGATATGACATCTTTCTCTTCTTCATCTTCTCTTTCTCTGCAACTGGATCAAGATTTTTTAACATCTCATCCATGTCTTTTGTTATCTCTTCATCGCTGTATGGCATAGAATCATCTATAACCTTACCGTCGAGAAGCTTAATAATTCTAGTAGAGTATTTCTCCGCAAGCTCAGGGTTATGAGTAACCATGATTACAAGTCTATCTTCTGCTATTTCCTTTAAAAGATCCATTATCTGTACGCTTGTCTCTGTATCAAGTGCACCTGTTGGCTCGTCAGCGAGAAGAATCTCTGGGTCATTAATGAGGGCTCTTGCTATTGCAACTCTCTGCATCTGTCCACCAGACATCTGGTTAGGCTTCTTGTGTATCTGGTTACCAAGACCAACCTTCTCAAGCACCTCCTTGGCACGCTTTCTTCTCTCTGCCTTGCTTACTCCAGAAAGTGTAAGTGCAAGCTCAACATTTTGAAGAACTGACTGGTGCATAATAAGGTTATAGCTCTGGAACACAAAACCTATGGAATGATTTCTGTAGGTATCCCAATCTCTGTCCTTATATTCTTTAGTTGATTTTCCTTTGATTACAAGGTCACCGCTTGTGTACTGATCAAGACCACCAACAATATTAAGCATTGTTGTCTTTCCACAGCCTGACTGACCAAGTATGGATACAAATTCGTTAGCTCTAAAATTGATGCTTACTCCCTTAAGAGCCTGAACGGTAGTATCACCTGTCACATAATCCTTGACTATGTTCTTTAACTGTAACATCTCGTCCTCCTAAATATATGGATGGCAATTATCTGCCTCCCCACCCTCTTATTTGAGGATATTATTAATACATATTTTAACAATTACCGAAAAATAATAGCACAGTATTTTTTTGAAGTAAAGAGATTTAATGTGAATTAACTGTGAATATAGTATAAAATTAAACTAATTAATATTATACCTTTTATATTTATCCCCAAAAATTTCCTGAAATGTAAATCAGCCAAGAACAACACATAAAAGTATTGCTCTTGGCCTTTTCTATCATAAACAATTTATATTATTTTATATGTTAACGAATAAAGAGTGGTCCCCACCACATCATTGCTACACCTATATTGTGTATAAGACAAGGAGTATTAATTACAATAAAAAGGGATTTTTCCTTAATACTTTGTAACGGTTGTATAATATAATTAAGGATATTACAATAAATCATACACGCTGAAACAATATGTGGATTTTGATCAAAAAATGAGCATACATCCTCTAATAAAGGAACAAACGCATCATAACCTATTACACCTTCTACAACCCCAAGTAGTAACGTTACTGTCAATATGTACCACCATATCGCACCAACGTAAAACGACACAGCAAATTTAACCAAAATATCCTGATGTTTTTCTATAAACTCTGTCGGATCAGGTAACTCTGTCCATTTTGTTTCTTCCATTACATAACCCCCAATATTTCTAAAAGATGCACTTTATATGACCCTACTTTTTCTCGTATCTCCATTTTCAAAAAAAGAGGCACAGTACCAGAATAAAATCCATCATTATCCGTATCAACATTATTAGAGCCCGAATTCATAGCGAATACATATATTTTATTATTACACTATCCTTCATATTTTCTCTCCAAAATCTTTTAATAAATATACTTCAAGAGCAACATATAAAAGTATCGGTCTTGGCTATTATTATAAGTTTTGTTTAAGCATTACTTAAAAAAGAATTCCACCACTTAAAATATAAATCATGTTTCCTAAAATTACCATAGTTACCAACAAATATATTGCCTTATGTATTTTTTTCGACATTGGTTTGATTTTAAATATTAAAGTAGCAAAAAAGACATAAATAAACACCAAAAACACACCCAAAAACTTAGGGCAATTTTGATATATAAATTCTATTGCATCTATTCCGCCATAGAACAATGAATCTAACAATACTACAAATAAAAGAAGTGCAATACTCAACAAAAATACTAATGCAATTTTAATTAAACACCTTAGCATTATTTTTCCTCACAAATTATAATTATTCAACCACACCATATAACGTCAACAAGTTAACTGAATAATCCCCACCCTCTTATTTGAGGATATTATTAATACATATTTTAACAATTACCGAAAAATAGTAGCACAGTATTATTTTGAAGTAAAGAGATTTAATGTGAATTAACTGTGAATATAGTATAAAATTAAACTATCCTTGTGTGCTATAATTTCTTCAATTATTTATTGCTACCACTAAAAAGATGTGTTACGATAATTCAAAGCATTAATATTCTTTTTCTATATTGTGGTATATCATATACCATGTCTTACATTCTTAGAATCACAGAACTTCGATGCTTTATTCCACAATTTAAGCAGCGAGGATATGTAATTCTAGATGTAACATTTCCTCCTGCTAAGCTTGGGTTTCCCCATAGAACAGGAGGAGTTATGAACGAAATCAAAACGCCAAAACACACAATTGGCAAGTCAGTCGAAAAGCTAAGACCTATTGACGACACATTTACACAAAAACTGGGCGAAAATAAAGATTTCTGCGAAGAGCTTTTAAGAGTTGTTCTTAATAATTCTGAATTAAAGATTATTAGCAACACCACACAAAAGACTCTACATAATATCGACACTCGTTCAGTAACAATTGACATCAAATGTATATGCGAAAGCGGAACCATTTTTGGTGTCGAAGTACAAAAGTCAAACAATGATGACCACCAAAAAAGAGTCAGATATAACAGTTCTTGTATTCAAATTCAATCACTCGAAAAGTGCTCATCATTTAAAGAATTACCGGATGTCTGCATGATATATATAACAGAAACAGACTTCTTAAGAAGAGGGAAAACAATATACCATATTGATAGGATAATACGAGAAACAGGAGAAGTTATTACAAACGGCTATACAGAAATCTATATTAACTCGGAAATTGACGATGGCTCTGCACTAGCAGAATATATGAAAATTTTCAAAAGTGAAACCGTAAGCAAAAACCAAAATTTTCCTGTAATTTGTAGATTAACAGAATATTACAAACACGGAGAGGGGCGCAAAAACATGTGTGAAATAGTAGAGAATTACGCAAAAGCTTGCATGAGAGAACAGGCCATTGCAATAGCAATTAAATCTATTAAAAAAGGATATTCTAACGAAGACATTATAGACTTAACAGGTTTATCACTTGAAGAAATTGAAGAATTAAAAACAACTTCACCTATTTAACATTGACTAAAGAGCAATACTATAAAAGTATTGCTCTTTTTCTTTGCTTCGGCTCGGTGCCGTGGAGATTCCTATGGAATCTTGAGCAACTTTTTTCTATGAGCCATGCACACCTCCTCTTCACTTCGTTCCGACTCGGTGCGGGCTTTCGCCCTATAAAACGAAAAAAATACGCCCCGGTATGTGCAAGCACAACCTGGCGTATCTTTTCGTTTTGCATGGCTCATTAGAGCATATATTCAATCATTTTTAGCACTGCATCTCCGAATTTGCCTGAGAGTTCCTGTGCCTCTTCGATGTTCTTTCCTACTACTCCATAGTAGAATTTTATCTTTGGCTCAGTTCCTGAAGGTCTTACACATAACCATGCTCCACCTTCAAGCTCATAATACACTACATTGGACTTAGGAAGTCCTGTTGGTACCACCGCCTTGTTTACCATATTGGTAGCAGTATCATTGTCGTAGTTGCGTGCCCAAAGTACCCTATATCCTGCTATCTCTGTAGGTGTATTATTCTTAAGGTGTGTCATTATCTTCTGTATCTGCTCTAAGCCGTCAATTCCCTTAAGTGTAAGTGTCTTTATATCATCTACATAGTAGCCATACTTCTCGTATACATCTATCATGGCATCCCAAAGTGTCATGTCGAGAGACTTGTAATATGCTGCTGCCTCGCAAAGCGCCATAGTAGCAACAATAGCATCCTTATCTCTTGCATGTGTACCGATGAGACATCCATAACTCTCCTCAAATCCGAAGAGGTATGTTCCATTTTTCTTGGTCTCAAATTCAAGCATCTTCTGACCGATAAACTTGAATCCTGTGAGAACCTCGATAAGCTTAATACCATACTGCTTAGCCATCTCGTCTACAAGGTTTGTAGTAACGATTGACTTAATAAGTGCTCCATCCTCTGGAAGTCCCTTTGTTGCCTTCATCTGACCAATCTCATAATCAGCAAGTAAGCTTCCTGACATGTTTCCAGTGAGACAATGGTATTCACCAGCCTTATCCTTAACATATACACCAAGTCTGTCTGCATCAGGGTCAGTTGCAAGTACAAGGTCTGCATCTCTTTCCTTGGCAAGCTTAAGAGCAAGCTCAAATGCTTCCGCAGCCTCTGGGTTAGGATAACTTACAGTTGGGAAGTTGCCATCTGGAAGTTCCTGTTCAGGCACAACATATACCTTTTCAAATCCAAGCTCACGAAGTATTCTTCTAGCTGGAATATTTCCTGTTCCATGAAGAGGAGTATATACAATCTTAAGCTCACTGCCATACTTGTCTATGCAATCCTGGTGGATTACAAGCTTCTTAAGCTCTGCCATGTAAGCGTCATCAACTTCTTTGCCAATAATCTCGTAGAGGCCTTCATGAATCGCCTCCTGCTTAGGCATTGTCTTAGCATCCTGTACAGTAATGGCCTTAACTTCCTTCATGATACCTGCATCATGAGGTGGTGTAATCTGGGCACCATCCTCCCAGTATACCTTATATCCATTATATTCAGGTGGATTGTGGCTTGCTGTAATGTTAATACCAGCAATACATCCTAAATATCTAACTGCAAATGATAACTCTGGTGTAGGTCTTAATGAATCAAATACATAAGCCTTGATTCCGTTAGCAGCAAGACAAAGCGCTGCTACATCAGCAAATTCAGGAGAACATCTTCTTGAGTCAAAAGCGATTGCAACACCCTTTGACTGTTTTTTACGATTAATAATATAGTTGGCAAGTCCCTGTGTCGCCTTAGCAACAACGTAATCGTTCATACGATTAATACCTGCTCCAATTATACCTCTGAGACCAGCTGTACCGAATTCAAGGTCTGCATAGAAACGCTCTTTGATTTCATTTTCGTCATCCTTGATAGCCAGTAATTCCTGTCTTGTCTCCTCACTGAAAAATGGGTTTTGTGTCCACTCTTCATATACTTTCATGTAATCCATGATGGTCCTCCTTCTATTCCACTAAATCAAGTAATGATGTGAGGTCCGCAAAAGAATACTCATCATCTTTGCCATCATTAGCCGCTTGTATTGTATAACTCTTTATTAAATAACCTGATTTGTACAAGGTAATGGTATGAGCTCCAACTACCTTTGTAAATGAAACAGGTGCAATTCCTACATATTCTCCATCTACGTAAACACTAGCGCCTACTGGAGTTTTAATTGTTATCTTGTTGCTGGTCACCTCGCCAGTAGGAATCTCAGCGTCCGTTGGGGTTGCTTCCTCACCTTCATCTTCTGTGGTAGACTCCCCTGTGGTTGACTCTTCTGTAGTAGTTCCTTCCGTAGAAGAAACATTAGTTTCAGGCTCCTCCGTAGTAGACTCTGTTGTAGATGAATCATCCTCTTCATCTTCATCGTCATCCTCATCCTCAAGAGCAACCAGATTAACTGTAAATGTGTTAACCGTCTTAGATATACTAAACCCACCATTAAAGGTCTTATATCCATCAGCCTCGATTTTAACATCGTAATTACCATACAAGCCAGTATAAGTATGCCCAGCTATTTTATCTCCATTCACATACACCACCGCATCTGTTGGAGTTATGGTAAATGTTGCCGTTCCTGTAGGTATGGCTATATCACCAATGTTAACCGTAGTTTCATTATCTCTTGTGACAACTACCGGCTTACTGTTAGAGAATCCGTTCTTGTTAATTCTTAGCGTATATGAACCTTCTCTTACCGCAATAAGCATATCACTGGTTACAGGAACAATAACGTCATATCCTATCTCAACCATTCCGCCAATGTAAGTATCATGATTGGTGAGACGGACATATCCATGACCCAGTTCAATGTTAACAGAAACCAAAACATCATTGTAGAAGTTTAAAGTAACCTGATCTTCCAGATTAATTTCTGTAACATCTATTATGCTACCCTTATCAAAGGCCACAACATGTTCAGCCATGAGGCATGTGGTACCTTTGTACTTAGCTTTACCATTAGCCACATCTGCAGCAAACTTGGTTACACTATCCTTTGTGTAGGCTGAACCGCTCTTAGTAATACTAACAAGCTTCATAGTATCCGAATAAAAGCAAACATCAACTACACTGCCGTCAGCCAAATCGCTTAAGGTAATTACATCACCATATGCATTATATATGCCGACGCCACCATGGTATATCAAGTCGTAGGGTGTTCCATTTGTGCACTCAATAAAACTAAAAATATTCTGTTCTAAATCTCTTTGTGATATAACTGCTGTTATGGTCACTTCCTCATGAGAACTAACTGCCTCATCGCTCACGTCATAAACCTTGACCTCGCCGCTGTCTCCACAGCCCCAAGCGAACATTAACAGAAATAACATCACGGTTAATATCATATTTTTTCGCATAGTTCCCACCTTAACTTCTGTATTATACTAAATATTTTGTCAAATGTGAAGTAAATATGTATATTTTAATTTAGTTTTATATTTTTCATTAAATCTAGCAGTTCCTTCTTTTTATCTTCATCCTGTATAACCTTGTGTAATTTTTCAAGCATTTTAGGTGATATCCAGTTTTTTGGCGAGTTTATATACTGATTACTTATTTTATAAAACTTCTCAGGGTAGCAGTATAAATTATATATGTAATTTATATCTTCCTGACTAAGAGGACATATTGCATCATATCTTTTAAGTATGTTCAGCAAAACATTGTAGTTGTAATTATTTTTCTCAACAGTCTTTCTCATGAAATGATATAAATCCGTAAGCTGATTGCCCACATAGAATTTATCAAAATTAATAGTTGCAATTACGGGTTCTCCTTCCCCATAATTAATAAGGACACTGTGCTGATTATACATTCCATGGCAATAACCCAAATGACTTTTATTTTCCCCGCCTTCATTATCTAAGCAGCTTCTCTCACACTCCAAAGCCTGCTTAAAAAAATAATTAAAGGCTTCCATATAAATATCCTCAAATTCTTTTCTAGGTCTTTTTTTAGAGATAAAATTTCTAACCCGCTTCAGCTCCATATTACGCTTTTTAAAATCACCATTTATTCTTATATGTACATCCGACTCCGTACTGTCAAACACCTTTTTTCCAGCAATGTGCAGTTTCGCCAGATTATCTACAGCCATATTAATTTCATACTGGTCGGTAATATTACATTCTTTACCGTTAAAAAACATTCGCAAAACAAAGGGATTTCCATACCTATCATATGTGTAAAGTTCATTTTCTTTGTTCCTGATACACCTATCTATATTACAAAAATCAGATTCAAACATTTTCTCCTTGAAAAGGAATTCAGCATTCAGTCTACTTTCATTTACATCTAATTGCTTAAGCTGCAAAATACCCATATCCGTCTTCAAAATAACAGCACCACGACCTCTGCTGGTCTGATAAACTTCCATATCATAAGCTTCATAAATTTCACTATTCTTTTCAGACAAAAAAATCCCCTCCAAACATCAATCTTGTAAATTGTATGTCCAAAGGGGAATTTTAATTCCTATTACACAAAATTAATTTTTTAATTTGTCTTCAACTAAAGATATGAGTTTTTCTTTTTCGTTTAATTTTGGTTCATCAAGAACCAGCTCCAAAAGATAGCTAAGCATATCGCCCATATCCTTTCCCGGCTTCATACCCAAATCCATAAGAACCTTTCCATCTATTGCAAGGTCAGATATTTTCAAGCAATGTGCCTCTTCCTTGATAACATTGTACAATTCCTTCATCTTGTTAAGAGCTTTATTTTTATCTTCAAGTCTATAATCTGATTGACCAGCTATGTCAGCCTCTCTAATAACAAAAAAGTCAGCTGCATTTTCAATTCCCAGCTTGGCAACAAAACGTCTAAAAGCCTTAATACTTATTTCATCTGCCTTCCAGCTGATACCGTAATCATGATAGAGCACGGTTCTACTCACTTGATTTATTGTGGCATTGTCCATCTTGAGACGTCTAAGAATATCCTTAGCCATCTTCTCACTAACCTTGTGGTGACCATAAAAATGGTCAATTCCATCTTCTCCAGTATGCTTGCAGGCTGGCTTGCCCACATCATGGAAGAGAGCTGCATATCTATATGCTGGTGTGTTCGGAACATTTTCCATAACCTTAATGGTATGCATACCCACTGAATATAAATGATGGGGATTATTCTGCTCTGTCCTCATCATTTCATCAAACTCAGGCAAAATTATCTCAGTAATCCCAAGATTATATGCCTCTACAAGCCTTTTAGGATTGTCAGATGTAATAAGCTTTGTAAGCTCCACCTGTATTCTTTCAGCACTGATATCCCGAAGATATTTTGCCTGTTCCTTCATAGCAACTCTTGTTGTTTCAGCTATTTCAAATCCCAGCTGGGCTGCAAATCTCACCGCCCTCAAAATTCTAAGAGCGTCTTCATCAAATCTGTCACTTGGATTCCCTACACATCGCACCACATGATTATTTAAATCATCTATTCCGCCAAATATGTCGATTACTCCGTCTGTATCGTTATAAGCCATGGCGTTAATAGTGAAATCTCTACGTTTCAAATCTTCTTCCAAGGATGCAGTAAACAAAACCTCAGTAGGGCGTCTGTGATCCTCATACTTTCCATCTATTCTATAGGTTGTAACCTCAAAGGCATAAATACCTGCATGCTCAGGTCTTCCCTTAGCCACAATATCTTTATCTACAAGAACCGTTACTGTACCATGCTGAATGCCTGTGTCCACAGTTCTCTTAAAAATCTCTTTAACCTGTAAAGGTGTAGCAGAGGTTGTAATATCCCAGTCATTAGGATTCTTGTCTAGAAGACTGTCCCTGACACAGCCACCAACTATATACGCCTCATAGCCATGCTTATTAAGTTGTTCAATAATATACTCTGCCCCTATAGGCATACATATCTTAGTCATAGTCTTCTTTCCTCTACATACAGTAATGCCGCGAGCTTAAGGCTCGCGGCCTAATATTTTTAGTAAGCTTTTCCGAAATAAACCATCTTCTTAGCAGGCTTGCCACAATGTACGCAAGTTTCACCTAAATTCTCCTGCTCAAATGGCATACATCTTGTTGTAGCACCAGTCTCTTCCTTAATTGCGATTTCGCACTCCTGATCACCACACCACATACCCTTGATGAAGCCCTGCTTCTTCTCAAGAATATCTGTAAACTCATCCCAATTAGTTGCAGTGTGAGTATTTTCCTCTCTATGAGCAAGAGCTCTGTCAAACATATCCTGCTGCATCTGCTCTAAGATTTCACCAATCTTAACCTCAAGCTCTGCAAATGGAACGATAGTCTTTTCTCTTGTATCTCTTCTTACAACAACAGCCTGTCCAGCTTCGATATCCTTAGGACCAACCTCAACACGAAGAGGAATTCCTCTCATCTCCTGCTCGGCAAACTTAAATCCTGGATTCTTATCTGAATCATCAACCTTAACTCTGTATGCCTTAAGCATATCCTTAAGCTCAGCCGCCTTCTCAAGAACGCCTTCCTTCTTCTGCATGATAGGAACTATCATAACCTGAGTTGGAGCCACTCTTGGTGGAAGCACAAGACCAGAATCATCACCGTGAACCATAATTACTGCTCCGATAAGTCTTGTTGTCATACCCCATGAAGTCTGGTGAACGTACTGAAGTTTATTTTCCTTATCTGTATATTGGATTCCAAATGCCTTGGCAAATCCGTCTCCAAAGTTGTGTGATGTACCTGACTGAAGTGCCTTTCCATCATGCATAAGAGCCTCTATTGTATAAGTAGCTTCTGCACCTGCAAACTTTTCCTTATCAGTCTTTCTACCTTTAATAACAGGCATTGCAAGAACCTGCTCACAGAAATCTGCATACACATTAAGCATCTGAATTGTTCTTGCCTCAGCGTCCTCAGCTGTAGCATGAGCTGTATGACCCTCCTGCCATAAGAACTCTCTAGAACGAAGGAATGGTCTTGTCTCCTTCTCCCATCTAACAACTGAACACCACTGATTATAAACCTTTGGTAAATCTCTATATGACTGAATATCCTTTGCATAGAAATCACAGAAAAGTGTCTCTGATGTAGGTCTTACACACATTCTCTCCTGAAGTGGATTAAGTCCACCATGAGTTACCCATGCAACCTCTGGAGCAAATCCTTCAACGTGATCCTTCTCCTTCTGAAGTAAGCTCTCTGGAATAAACATAGGAAGATATACATTTTCAACCCCTGTCTCCTTGAATCTAGCATCAAGCTGACTCTGAATAAGCTCCCATATAGCGTATCCTGCTGGCTTTAATACCATACATCCCTTAACACTTGTATAATCAATAAGTCCTGCCTTAGTAACAACGTCTGTATACCATTGTGCAAAATCTTCCTCCATGGAAGTAATCTGTTCTACTAATTTTTTGTCCTTAGCCATTTTATTTTCCTCTCATTTCTCGCATATTTAATCCCTAGAACTCATCAAGCTCTATAACATCGAAGGCCTCACCCTCAGGCTCATGCTTAAACACCATAGGCTCTCCTGTAACCGGATGATTAAGTTCTATTCTAGATGAATAAAGACCAATCTGTCTATATCTTCTCTTGGTTCTACTGAAAAGCGGGTTGTACTTTGTATCTCCCCAAATTCCACATCCTTTATTCGCCATCTGTACTCTTATCTGATGGTGTCTGCCTGTAATAAGCTCTATTAATACGTAGGACAAAACTCCCTCATCAGTTTCAAATACATCTAAAACCTCATAATAAAGTTCTGCCTTCTTAGCTCCTTTATCTCCCTTCTTGGCAACAGATGCTGTATTGTTCTTGGGATTTCTCACAAGGTAATCAACCATCTCTCCCGCCTCATCAGGAAGCTCACCTGTAAGTATCGCCTGATAGAATTTAACAATTCCACCATCCTGCATATCATCTGAAAGCTTGGCAGCAACCTCAGGTGTCTTGGCAAAAATCATTACACCCCCTACGGGTCGGTCTAACCTATGTATTACAGCCACATAAGGTTCTTCGTCAGAATCAGAGTTATCAAAGAGATAATTCTTTATATGAGTAACCATATCTTCATCATTAGACTTATCACCCTGTGACGGTACACCGCACGGCTTTACACATGCAAGCATATATTCATCTTCATACAAAATGTTTAGCTTCATATAATCATTTCCTTATTATATATTAATCCTTAAGTTAAAAAAGGCTTTTCTTATTATACTTGGAAACTTACACATTTTCAACTAGTCATTTGCAGAAGACGTTTTACTTTCTCCAACCAAACCTCTTTTTTACCTTTGTAGCCGCAACCTCCTCGTTAGCCCTTTGTATCTGTCTTAAGGCTTCATCAAGCTTTCTGAATCTTGCCTCCTCCTTTTCTTCCTTTTCTCTCATAACTGTATCAAACTGTCTCATTACGTCCTCGGTTATCTCGGACTTAATTGAAGATGTAATTATATCTTTATTCTCTCTTAGAGCATTAGCAATTATCTTATTCATTACCGTTTGAAGCTGTGCTGTCTTAAAGTCAACAATTTTACTCTGCTCAAAATCCTCTTTGCCAACTGTCTCTTTTATTATTTTATCTTTTACTACCACTTCTTCAATTTTTCCCCTCTCTTGATTCGCATCATCTGCACAATCTTGAGGAGATGCTTGTCTTACCATGTCTTCTTTTTTTCTAGCCTCAATTCCCACCTTAATATCCTTAAGAGAAAAACCTCTATCCTTTAAATCCATAATTTCTCTAAACATCTTTATATCTCTTTGATCATAAAATCTGTGTCCCATGGAATTTCTCTTAATTTCAAGACCAAGCTCTTCCTCCCAATATCTAAGCACATGACTCTCTACTCCTAGCATTTTCGCAGCTTCCTTTATCATAATTCCTTCCATATGAATCTCCTCCAACATCTTTCTATCATTCACTTTACCATACCCTATACTCTTAAACTTCAAATTTCGTATTACAAATTATTACAACATCACCTATTATTCGTTAAATTTGACATTGAAATTCGCATTCTGCATGGTCTGCAAACATGGCAGGAAAACTGGGCTATAAACATATAATTAACAAACTTTTGAACTGCGTTGCAGTGTGTTTGTGATTATATGTTTATAGCCCAGTTATCCTGCCATGTTTTGTAGACCCGAATGAAGCCGTATTTTTATTTATTATTTTAGGTATTGTAGATTCATGTGAATTGATTTTTTCTTGCATTATGTGTATACTAGGTGTGACTACATAATAAACGGGGATTTCTAATAATATATAAGGTAGTTATTAAGGAGGATATTATGATTAAATTTAAGAAGAAATCATTGGTCGCAATAGCTATGTCCATCATGATGGCATTGTCATTATGCGGTTGTGGCGACAAAGATAAGGACAAAGATAAAGATAAAGACAAGGATAGAACTGAGGAAGCTCAGAGCGAAACTGACGCTGATGAGGGAGATGAAGACACTGAGGATGTTGTTATAACAACTCCAGATGATGAGGATGATGAGGAGTATGTACCTTACGAGGATCCTACAACACCTGAAGCTCTTGAGGAGCAGGCAGAATTTGACGAATGGCTTTGGGATAGTTTCGTTGAAAGTGTAACCTGCGACACTGTAACTTTACACTATACTCTCGCACATCCAGAGAACTATGATATAGAAGCTCCTGAGGTAACCTACGGCGAGGTTGATTTTAGCGAAGAAGGTCTTGCTGAGGATAAAGCTGACAGTGAAGCAACTTTAGCTGAAATGGAGGCATTTGACTACGATTTACTTACTGGAGACCAGAGATTATCTTACGATGTTATTTATGACTACATCGAAACTGATTTAGCATTTTATGATAACATTTATCTCTATGAGCCATTTGCATATACAAGTGGTTTGCAGACAAATCTCCCAATCACAATGGCGGAGTACACATTCTACGACAAGCAGGATGTTGACGACTATATTGCTCTCTTAAATCAAACTCTTGATTATTACAATGCATACTTAGATTTTGAGAGAGAAAAATCTGCTAATGGCTTCTTTATGAATGACGCATGTGCAGATGAAGTTATTAGACAGTGTGAGGAATACATTGCTACACCAGAAGAAAATCTTCTTATCGTTACATTTAATGATAGAATAAGCGAAGTTCCTGAAATAACTGAAGAAGAAATCGAAACCTATAAGCAGGCAAATTACGATGCAGTTATGAATTCTGTTATTCCTGCTTACGAAAGTATAATCTCTACTTTCAACGAGTTAAAGGGTACTGGAACAAATGATTTAGGTCTTGTTTATCTCG
This sequence comes from Lachnospiraceae bacterium, assembly GCA_015057525.1. Classification (GTDB taxonomy): domain Bacteria; phylum Bacillota; class Clostridia; order Lachnospirales; family Lachnospiraceae; genus Coprococcus_C. The sequence goes on from SVEE01000003.1 coordinate 161,416, forward strand.
AAGGCGGGGAAGAATATTATGAATATCTTCTTGCAAGCAATGTAGGAACTGATAAAACACCAGATGAAATTATCGAAATATTAGATACAAGAATCAACGATGTGCTTATTGATTTCTCAACAGTTGCATTTAGTAACTACGAAGCTTATGAGTCTTACTATGAAGAATATGAGGACTTCTACACTGACATAGATGCTAAGGAAAGTATCGAATTCTTCCAGGAGGCATTTGCTGACGTTTTCCCTGAGATTCCTCCTATTGAGTTTACAGTTACATCTGTACATGAATCTCTTGAAAATATTGTAAGCCCTGCATTTTATATGACTCCACCTATGGATGATTATTTAAATAACTCTATCTATATTAATGAAGGAAGCGAAACAGGTGCTACATGGAACACATATGCACATGAAGGAATTCCTGGTCATATGTACCAGTTTGTATACTTCCTCTCTAATGACCCAGAGCCAATCCGTACACTTCTTAATTTTAGTGGTTACCAGGAAGGCTGGGCAACATATGTGGAAATGATGTCATTTGATTACTTTGATGGATATAGCAATGAAGTTTATGCTGACTTTGAACGCGCAAACAACGAACTTAACCTTTTAGTAAGTGCACGTATAGAAATTGGTGTTAATTACGAGGGATGGACTCTTGAAGATACAGAGAACTACTTAGCTGAAAGTGGTTTTGATTCAAGCATTGCTCAGGATATTATGGATTACGTCATTGCAGAGCCTGCCAACTATCAGATGTATGTTATGGGATGGCTTGAATTCGAAGAATTAAGAGAGCTTACCATTGACGAATTAGGTGATGATTTTGTGGAGACTGACTTCCATAAGGTTCTTCTCGATGCTGGTCCATGTCAGTTCTATTTACTTGAAAATTTAGTGATAGATTATATCAATAGCGTGAAGTAAAAACTGTTGACTTCTCTTTAACTTGCTTATATACTAAGGTTGGTTAACTTTTATCACAGTTAATTATTATATGGTTCCGTGACAAGAACTATTAATCAAATATACAAAACTAGGAGGAAAAACAATGTCAACAAAAGCTTATTATCCAATTAGCGAAATCGGCGCTGGTAAGCCAGGTTTCTCTAAGACTCGTTCAATCATTGAGGCTGCTTTCTACGGCAACAACGTAGTAAAGGTTAATACTCTCAAGGAAGCTTACGAGTTAGCAAAGAACTCACCAGGAACTATCGTAACTGATATGCCTATCTTAAGAGGTGAGGAGTTCGGTCTTGAGGCTGATGCTAAGGTTTTATTATTCAACGATGGTGCTGTAACAGGACGTTACGCAACTGCTCGTAGAATCAAAGGAGAGCCAGGCGTAGATGACGCTAAGCTCGATAAGGTAGTTATGGATGCTATCTATGAAACTCGTTGGAAGACTATGTACCACGCTGAGGTATTTGTAGGTCTTGATCCAGAGTTCATGGCTAAGGCACATCTCTTAATTCCAGAAGGAGAAGAGAATCTCCTTTACAACTGGATGCTTAACTTCCAGTATATGTCAGATGAATATGTAAAGATGTATAAGAAGTCACAGCCTATCGGTGGTGGTAACGAGCCAGATATCTATATCTTCTCTGATCCACAGTGGGTACCTGGCAACCGTCCAGACGTTGACTACAGCTGCTTAAGCGATCCACTTACACTTTGCTACTTCGATACTAACGAGAACTGTGCTGCAATCCTTGGTATGAAATACTTCGGTGAGCACAAGAAGGGTACTCTTACTATGGCTTGGGCTCTTGCTAACAGAAATGGTTATGCATCATGCCACGGTGGACAGAAGGAGTACATTCTTGCAGATGGTTCTAAGTTCGTTGCTTCTGTATACGGATTATCAGGATCAGGTAAGTCAACTCTTACTCATGCTAAGCATGACGGCAAGTACGAGATCAAGGTTCTTCATGATGACGCATTCATCATCAACTCTGATACTTGTGCTTCTATCGCACTTGAGCCAACTTACTTCGATAAGACTGCAGATTACCCAACAGGTTGTGCAGATAATGATTACTTACTTTCAGCTCAGAACTGTTCAGCAACTCTTGATGAAAACGGTAAGATTCAGTTAGTAACTGAGGATATCAGAAACGGTAACGGCCGTGCTATTAAGTCTAAGCTTTGGTCTCCAAACCGTGTAGATAAGATTGATGCTCCTGTTAATGCTATATTCTGGATTATGAAGGATCCAACAATCCCACCAGTAGTTAAGCTTAAGGGTGCTGCTCTTGCATCAGTTATGGGTGCAACTCTTGCTACTAAGACTTCTTCAGCAGAGCGTGTTGCTGCAGGAACAGATATGAACGCTATTCGTATCGTACCATATGCTAACCCATTCAGAACTTATCCACTCGTTAACGATTACGATAAGTTCAAGAAGCTTGTTGCTGAGAAGGACGTAGATTGCTACATCATCAACACTGGTGATTTCATGGGCAAGAAGGTTCAGCCTAAGGATACTCTTGGAATCCTTGAGGCAATCGTTGAAGGCAAGGCTTCATTCACTCAGTGGGGACCTTTCGAAGATATCGAAATCATGGATTGGGAAGGATTTACTCCTGACCTTAATGACGCTGCTTACAAGGCAGAGCTTAAGAGCTCAATGCAGACTCGTGTTAACGCTGTTGAAGGCTTCGCTAACAACAAGGGTGGATACGATAAGCTTCCAGATGAGGCACTTGCAGCTCTCAAGAAGCTCGTTGATGTACTTTAATTAGTACCTTATAGAAACACTCAACCCTCCGCAATTGCGGAGGGTTTTTGTTATCCTGCATACAATGCATCATTTTTCGAAAGAAGATACACACAATATTGATTCATGCTTACTCCCTCTTTCTGCGAATGTTCTGCTAAATCTCTGTGCAAGCTGCGAGGTATTCTTAATTTGAATTGTCCTGAGTAAGCCTCTAGACTATCTGGTTCGCGAATCTCTATCCCCTCATCAATAGCAGCTTCAATCCATGCCTTTTTAGCATCTAATGCGTTTTTCACAGCACTCTCAATAGTTTCACCACATGTAATACAGCCTGGCAAATCTGGATAAGTAACTACAAAACCGCCTTCATCTTTATCCTCTACAATCTCCATGCGATACGACATTGCCATATACTCATTCAACGTCTTCATCTTTTTTCGCCTCACTTTCTACAATCTCTCTTACCATTTCGACATATATCCTTTTTATTGGTTCGTGTCTTGGAATTGTAATAGGATTACATCCCAATTTTCTAAATGTGCAATGACTACTTCCACTTCTTGGAGAATTCATAATATATCCACAATTCTCCAACACCTTTTTCAATTCATCAAACCGTAAATCTTTTGATAAATTGTAAATTCTTGCTATTAATTTATCCCACTTGGACATAATTATGCCTCCTATCTTTATTATACGTGGTACCACATATGGTGTCAACAAATTACATAAATAATGCCAATATCTAATTTATTAATAAATTGAAAGTCAGCGAAATCGCCAAGAAAAAATGATATACGAATTTAGAAAACGTTACATAATAATATTAATATAAGCAGCTTCCAAAGTAAAGAAAAAGTCTTACTCCTGACCTCAGACAACTTTTTTCCATAAAGCCTCAATGATTTTGTTAGTACAGTTATTATTATAAACCAAAATAAGCCTGCCACTTTTGGTTTGAATGATTATATATATTTCTACAATACTTGCGAAGAGATATTACACATTTCTTATGTTCGAATCGAAATGTAGCAACTTGCTGACATGGATGTCAGCATAGGCGCACTGCACAGGATGTGCGGTGTGCGACGTGTTGCGTCAAATACATACAACCTAAAGTTCGAACATTAGAAATTGTTATGTCTCGTAGCGTGTTGTAAAAATATATATAATCATCCAACCAAGGGGGCAGGCTTTATTTATATCAGTATTTAATTAAATGAATAATGATTTCCTGTTGAATATCTAAAATACTCTATCATTATTACAGTATCATTTGAATCATAGAAAAATCTTATTCCATCTATATCATACATATGAGTAGGGGCTGGCGGATATCTGTCAGTCATATTCATACAACAATTTACTTCATCATAACTAACAGCTTTTTTCAAAATCTCAGCTACCTCCGGATAAGTATTTTCAACATCCTTATATTGAGAGGTAATCCTTCCATACACAGCCTTTCCATCTACCATATCATATTCATAAAGTGTACGGGCAAGGTAACTACTTCGCACGTCAGATTTTTTTGAACCAATCATAATTCCTCTGTTGGTTATATATAAACCTGATTTATAGTTTTCACTGTTAATTGTGTTTCCGCTTATATCAGGATATATCCACATGGTCCAATCCTCAAAAGGAGATTTTACATCCTTCATATAATTTATGAAGTTCCTATCCTTAACATTTTGAGTAAAATAATTATCGCCTAATATAGATAAATCATAATGGTCATTTTCTATGTTGGTTGGTAATGATAGTGGCATTACATCACTGGATACATCAGTTTTTCTTTCTATTTTTTCAAGATGTCCGTCGGTTTCATTCATATAATAATAGAAATTATCATCCTCTATTTTTCCTTTTGCAACAACACCATTCCAGTTATAAAAAACTATCTGACCAAAGGAATTGTATCCAAATCTATTATGATATAAATGCCCATTTTCATCAGCATATCCAAAATTACCATCTACAAATTGGAACCACCCTTCTTTTTCCATAACACCATAAGCATTAAAATATGAAGGTGTCGCATTATTACCCATGTATGCTATTTCATTTACATACATATATCCATACGTCCCAAAATAGCAATAATCATCTACTTCTTCACCTGAAATGCTCATTGTAATATGCTCTACAGAATCAAAAGATTCATGACCTTCTTCATCAAAATATATAACATGCTCACCATCAGGATGATATGTCAATCTGCTCTTCATAGGTGTTCCATCATTTTGAAGGTAATATGTATATATCCCATCACAGAAAAAGCATTCTGTTGCCAGTTCTCCATTTGGAAGAAAATAATATGTGCCATCCCAAGTTCCACCATTTAAGTTAATGTTATAATGTGGAACTTCCCTTGCTGTTGAAACATTTTTTTCTTCCTGTGTAGTAGTGCTAACATTGGCAACAATTTCAGATGTAGCTGCTTGAGTATCGACAGGAACCAACAGCAACATCAATACCACCAAAACACTAATTTTTTTCATGCTCACTGCCTCCTACACTAAAATTATTGATATCCATTTATTGAAATTCCAAAAATCACATTCCATCAATTTATAGAATATTTTAATGCCATCTACACACATAACTTTAACCCTTATATTAAATCTAGCATATAAAATATGCTTTTACAATATTTTGTTGGTACAGTTATTATTATAAAATAAGCCTGCCACCTTGGTTGGATGATTATATATATTTCTACAACTCTTGCAAAGAGATATTACACATTTCTTATGTTCGAATCCAATTAATAGCAACATGCTGACATGGATGTCAGCATAGGCGCACTGCACAGGATGTGCGGTGTGCGGCGTGTTGCGTCAAAGACATACAACCTAAATTTCGAACATTAGAAATTGTTATGTCTCGTAGCGTGTTGTAAAAATATATATAACCATCCAACCAAAGTGGCAGGCTTTATGTCCCCCCGAAAAAGTCATTCAACAATATTAGTTCACACAATAATTTTCCTTCGGTTAGTTATATACATAAATAATGCAAATCCAATTATGCTGGCGATAACAGCCACATACCACATTTTTATGCTTGAAACCAAGAACAAACTAAATATTGCAATAGCAAAAAGCCCTCCAATCATGACATTTCCAAACTTGAAATAAAATCCTTGTTTTGATAAGTCCTGTTTCTTAGTAAGATGTACCCCTAAGCCTATCAATATCAAACCAATAAGCAAATATGACAGGGCATACCATATATATAAGTTTGCTTCCTTGAATCCTATTATTCCTTCTTGCATAGAATAATATCCCATACCACCTGTGGTACTTAAAGTGTATTCTTTCCCTTCATAAACTATAGTATAAAACATACGCTTCATCTGCCACCATGCATTATTAACATAGTGATCATATTTTTCTATCATATAGATATTTCCACCCGGCAGATACATTTTAATATAGCCCATTATTGTGTTAAATATATTGTCCTTGCTATACATAAATGTCTCATATATTAAATTCATACTTCCATAAATCATCGCCATGCTTGCAGCAGTTGCAACAACCTTTAAATCTCCTCTGACAACCAACGATTCTATAAAATACATTATGCCGATAATCATTACTGTATAACATATGAGTGTGATTCCCACGCCTGTTAATGCCGACAGCAACCATGGTAATTCTATACTATACTCAGCCAGAGTAACTTTCATATATAAGAAATTGACTACAACAACCAAAACAATCGATGTTGTGGCAACAGTAATATCCATGATGGCTCTATAAGCGACAATCTTATCCCTCTTTATAGGAAGTGTTTCTAAGAATTCTCTTTCTGACTTGTTTCTTTCTCCCCAAAGCATAACTCCATGCAAAAGGATGAATCCTAATATTAGGAGCTTAGAATAGAAAGATAAAAACAAGTTTCTAATACTATAAACGCCCACCACATCCATTAATTTATAATATATATTTTGTGTTCCAATGTTAAATATATTTTCTATCCAGTCAGGATTCGTGTATTCAAAGATATTTCTAATCATAATACCTACTAATACAACAAAGAAAATCAAATAATACTTGTAATTTACTTTCAACCATTTCTTCATCTACTCTTCCCCCTTTCTCTCCTCCAGAGCAATATATAATTCCTCAAGACTCATATCCAGTTCTTCAATGTAACCTGCCCCCAGATTTTTTAACCATTTTTGCTTTTCACTGTCATATTCTTCTATTACCAAGGTATAAACATTACCTACATTACTATATTTAACAACTGTATCTCTGGCTAATAGCTTTTCGTTAACTCCATTCTCAAATACAGCCTGTACCTTGGTTAATCGACCCTTTAACTCGTCTAAATTTGAATTATCAAATACCTTTCCCTTCTCTAAAATTGTTATAGTATCACATAATTTTTCCAAATCATTTAGATTGTGTGAGCTAATTAAAACTCCCACATTATCTTTCTCAACCGCTTCTATTATAATCTCCATAAATGCTTTTTTTACCACTGGGTCCAGACCTGATGTAGGTTCATCCAAAAGAAGATACTCTGGATTTTTAGCAAGTTCCAACATTAAACCAAGTCTCATCTTTTGCCCCTTTGACAATGTATCTATTTTAGCATCTAAATCAAGCTTGAATCTGTTGTTATATTCATTAAATTTATCCTTACTAAATTTAGGGAAATATATTTCAAAAACATCTATCATCTTCTTTATTGTGTATCTACCTATGTAATCATTATTATCTGACACATAGCCTATTTTTTCTTTGATTTCAGGATTTGTATATATTACTTTATCCTCACAAGTTATTTCTCCTGAATCCACTTTATATATACCTGCAACACATTTTATTAATGTTGTTTTACCTGCCCCATTATCACCCACAAGGCCTTGAATCTGTCCTGGGGCTATAACGAGACTTATATCTTCTATTGCGGTCTTGCCATAATAACTTTTAAAAATATTATTAATTTTAATCATCTGCTTAGTCCTCCATACAGTTCTTTAATTATTTCTATAACATCCTTCTCCTCAAATCCCATCATTTTAAGTTCAAGTATACTTGGTTCCAGATTTTTCTTAACTTGATTAATTTTATTCTCATCAGGTTTTTTTATTGTTTCTCCTGCAATAAATGCACCCTTTCCCCTTATTGTCTCAATAACTCCCTGGCGTTCAAGCTCCTGATATGCTTTAGCGACTGTTCCAGGAGTTATGCTAAGCTCCAACGCCAATTTTCTTACTGAAGGTATAGGCATACCTGGCTTAATATTCCCTTTAACAACATGAAACTTTACCTGTTCTATGATCTGCTCATAAATAGGTGTATCTCTTTTTAAATCCAGCTTAATCACAAAATCACCTCCTATAATGTTTAAATAAGCATTTTAATTTTATGAATTACAACCCAAAATGAATTTTAACTTTTCGTTGTTACATCTCCATAACTGTATCACTCGTATTGATACAGTTATAACACACTATATTTCCATTGTCAACATATTTAATAAATATTCTTACAGTCCCATATTAAATAAATATTCAAACTCTAAATTGGGTCTATAGAAAAAAAGTTATTCCCCAGACCCAAAGTTTATTCAACATAAGGGTACAGAGCACAACTTTTTTCCTAAAGACCCAATCCAACGCAATTTTATTTACATAACACAGCTTTCTATTAAACACAGGGTCTTAGAAACAGCTTTTTTTCTATAGACCCTCAATAATTTATACATGAATTTTATCACACATAAAGCCTGCGAGTTTCATTGTTCAATATAAAGCCTACCACCTTGGTTGGAATGGTTATATATATTTTTACAACACGCTACGAGACATAACAATTTCTAATGTTCGAAATTTAGGTTGTATGTCTTTGACGCAACACGCCGCACACCGCACATCCTGTGCAGTGCGCCTATGCTGACATCCGTGTCAGCATGTTGCTATTAATTGGATTCGAACATAAGAAATGTGTAATATCTCTTTGCAAGAGTTGTAAAAATATATATAATCATCCAACCAAAGTGGCAGGCTTTATGGGGAAAAATGCATCCCGCAGGCATTATGCGAAAAAATGAATATGCAAGGCACATCCCTGTATGATGAAAGAGTTGCCAAAAACAACAAAAGGACCGGTTATATAACCGGTCCTTGAATTTCTAATTTATTATTTAATTGTACTAAGATTAGTAGCAGAAATAATCATATACATATACGTCTACATCATAATCATCTGGAGCGTAGCCTACATGTACATAAATCTCTACATAACTATCATTGTAGCCTACATCCTCTAAGAGAGTCTGTAATGTTTCATCATTCTCATAATCTAAGGCTTTAACTAACTCTTCAACAAACTTATCTTCTGGATCATCGAAGTCATCACTATTGAAGTAGTAAGTATCCTCCCAATAAGCATCCTCATATGCTTCCTCGTCGTTAGCAAGAATGTCTGCAGTTGCCTTATCAACCTTATCCTTAAGGTCTTCTATATACTTTTCATCTACTACTAAATCTAAAGTTTTCTTCTTATCTGTAGAATCAAAGTCCTCGCCTTCTATTTCAACTACATTGTCTTTATCATCAAACTCAGCTTCGAGTTCATCACCTTCAATGTTAGTCATAACGATTTCTTTGTCTTTCTTGTCATATTCATAAGTACCCGCACTTGCAATAACTTCTTCGTCTTCGTCTTCATCATAGTAGTAAATTGCATAGTTACCTTCGTCGAATACTACTCTGTACTCTTCATCATACTTCTTGTCCTTATATGTATACTCACCCTGAAGCTTAGCTCTTGTTAAAATAGGAACAAGTACTGCAAGTAAAATAACAAGAACAATAACAGATGGAATACCAATAATAAGACCCATCTTTAAGCCCTTTGGCATTGGTGCCTTAGGTGCTTTTGGTGCATCTGGCTGCTGTGCATATCCTGTCTGACCGCCGTAATTCATCTGCTGATTAAAATTAGGATCCATCTGCTGTCCGAATGCTGGTCCACCTGGCATCTGCTGAGCATCATAAGTAGGATATACAGGCTGTCCCATTGGCTGTACTGTCTGTCCCATTGGCTGAGCAGCCTCTATCTTAGCTCCACAAGTTGTACAGAATCCCATTCCGTCTTCCACTATTGCTCCACAATTTAAACAATTCATAATTTCTACCCCTCTCTTATGTATTAATCTTCTTTTTTGCTGATGTATTTATTCAAAGTCTCTACAACTGTATTAAGGTTGTATGGCTTAGCAATATAATCATCAAGCTTGTTTTCAAGAATTCTCTCTTTATCGCCAAACATTGCTCTTGCTGTTACCGCGATGATAGGAAGTCTCTTTCTGTGTTCCTTCTGCTCAACCTCACGAATAAGTTGAGTAGCAGCGATACCATCCATAACAGGCATCTGAACATCAAATAAAGCTGCATCGTACTGTTTTTGCTTAAAGAGCTCAACAGCCTTCTCCCCGTTTTCAGCTATATCATATGAAAATCCTGCCATACCAAGGAGCTTACCGATAACCTGCTGGTTAACTGGCTCATCCTCAGCAACAAGAATTCTTGCTTTGCTGTGTGCATTGATTGAGAATAAAGCTGCATCATCCTGCTTAGCCTCTGCTGCCTTTTGAGCCTCAACCTCTGCTGCCTTAACAACCTTAAGAGGAATCTCTGCTATGAAAGTAGAACCAATACCCTCTTTACTCTGTACGCTAATTGTTCCACCCATGAGTTCAGCAATCTGTTTAGAAATAACAAGACCAAGTCCTGAACCACCGTATTTTCTTGTATCTGATGCATCTACCTGAGAGAATCTGATAAAGAGCTTATCCATATCCTTCTCAGAAATACCGATACCTGAATCTGCAACTGCAATACGAAGTGTAATAGCTTCCTTCTCAGAATCTATAGCAGCTATCTTAACTCTTACGCTACCCTCTGCTGTGAACTTAAGTGCATTAGAGAGGAGACAGTTAAGAATCTGCTGTATTCTCTGTCCGTCACCCTTAACGAGCTTAGGAATGTTATTACCAAATGTACAATCAAGAGCAAGACCCTTGTTAGTTGCTGTTGGAACCTGTGCAGCAACAGTCTCTTCAATAGCGCTCTTAACATCAAAAATCTCTTCCTTGAGGTTGTATTTACCAGCCTCAAGTTTACTTATATCAAGGATATCATTTATAAGTCTTAAAAGGTTATCAGCACAATTCTTAGCAGTGAGAAGATTATCTCTATAATCTGCCTGTAAATCATCAGCCATAAGGGTAAGCTGAAGCATACCAAGGATACCATTAATAGGAGTTCTAATTTCGTGGCTCATGTTAGCTAAGAACTCAGCCTGAGTCTTATATGCTGCGTTAGCATCTTCAATCGCCTTAGAAAGCTTATTCTCAGTCTCCTTCTGGTCTGTTATATCAATAACAACCATGTTTATGTAATCTGCTTCCGACTTGTACATAACTGTGTTAAACACTCTGCCAAGCTTCTCCATAGTAATCTCAACATCCATGAAGTCGCCTTCCTTAGTGCCGGAAGTGTTGTATGCCATAAACCATGCATTAATATCCTGGAGAACCTCTATCTTACTCTCTCCAAGAATCTTATTCTCGTAATCAGAAGTATCAAGATTGAAGTAGTTACCGAACTTCTCGTTAGCTTCTTCAATGCTGTATCCTGTTGCATTACCCATGGAATCTGTAATAATCTTTGCATGTGCAAATCCAATTGGAAGATTCATGAATAACTTCTTGTATTTGTCACTCTTAGAATGACCACTTATCTCATTACCACATAAGATGTAAATCACTCCACCTGTTACAGCTGCTGCTAAAATACCTGTAACAATACCTGCCGGTACCTTACCCATTATAGCACCAACTATAATTCCTAACACAACTTCAATTGCAGCTGCTGCAATCATAAGTTTCTGCCATCCTAGTTCCTTTAATCTTTCCATCCGCTGATACACCCCTTATCTTCTATATTTTACTCTTAAATTATAAGAATACTGACATAATATCACAGTATGAATATTTTACTATATATTTGATTCTTGGTCAATGTTATTAACGTCGTTTTTTACATGATTTGCACAATTTTTTTTCTTGTTATAGTTAATTATACCCAACAAAAACAGCACTCCACACACTAAAGTTATGACTAGGCCTTCCTTCAATCCCTTAGGAACATACATCATCTCAATAGTATGCTCACCTGGTGCCATATCAACACCTATAAAGGCTTCTCCAATAGCATAATACGGAACCTCTTTGCCATCCACCTTAATTGTCCATCCTTCATCATAAGGAATTGATGTAAACATAGTTTGAAAAGAAGGCATGTTAATATGTCCATACACATAACCATCATCATACTCTTCAACCTGAAGCATATTGTTGTTTAAAGCCTCATGTATAATTTGATATTTATATTCATCATAGGAATACATATAAAATGTAGCTGTTGTCTTAGTAGGAGTTACACTTTTGTAAATGTATTCCACTGCCACATACTGTCCTGCCTGAAGGTCACCTAAATGGAATAACTGCGATTGGTATCTGTCACAGGTTAACTCCTTGCCATCCACATAGAATCTAACATTTGTAATACCATTTCCACGACAATTTACATAGTAATCTCCTCCATGGTCTACATAGAAAGAGGTAATAAAACTAGCCTCGCCTGTATTGTAAGGCGTAAACGAAATTATACTTCCATTAACTGAAATATCGCAGGTGTCGCTGTCTACCATAAGTCTGGCATACTCCATCTCAAAACAGCTTTCCTGACCTGTCATTTTCTCAATAAGATTAGTCTGATTAGTGGCTGTAAGACCTGCCTTTCTATCCCAATCCTTAACATCTTCAGAAACTGCAAAACCAAGAGAAAGAGGGTATGGATTTTCGTATATCCTTATACCTGCTTCTTCTCCAACATAGTTAAAGTCAAAGTTGTTATAGTCACCTTCTCGTTCAAGTATATATCTCACATTTAAAATAGAGTTAGTAAATGGCGTTGAACCCATGTAAAGGAACTCATTTGCACCAGTGTAGAATCCCAAACGTCCCATTGTAGTTACAAGCTCGCCGTTAACTGTAGAACAGAAGGTTCCAACACTAGGCATATTAAACCATGTAACCTCATCTAGAAGCTTGGAGTCCACCAGCTCTACTCTGTGGAAATCTAAATTATTCTCCTTAGCTATTTCCTTCACCTTATTGTAAGCTGCTGTTACCTCTGGTGTAGATTCATACTTTTCAAGACTGGCGTAGCCATTGCTACCCATACCAAATGCACCATTTACCAAAGCTTCAGTCACACAAACCGCAGTAAACACCACATAGAATATTTCTTTTTTCATAACCCTCGCCGAGAGGAATATGAGAATTATAGCATAAAGGGCAAGCATAGCAATTGTAGAAGCCATTATTTTTCCATCTATGCCGCCAATAGTTTTCATATCACATAAAACCAAGAAACATGCCACCATCATTATGGCAGATAAAATATATGCCATATGCATTCTGTGAATATCCTTAAGAACATCGTATGTCATAACCAATGCAATAAACACAAAAAGGAAGGAAAATCTATTTGGGATTCCATACTGGTTATGCATTCCATGCCAAATATAATTCAACATTTCGTTGTTGAAGCTCACAAACAAGAAGACAATAAGAAGAATGTTTCTTATTTTATCCCACAGCTTAATGTGGTCACTAAATACGTATAACACTATTGCAATTAATGTAAATGTTCCACAATACAGATTTACACCACCGTCAAAGGTCTGGGTTGTAATAGGCTCTGTCATAAAGAACATCTGCTTAAACATTTCAAATATGCCTCCATACCAGTTGGACTCTGGAAGCTTCATTGCAGATGAGGCGGTTGTCATTATTCCAAAATATGCCGGTATCAACAGAAAGGCTGCTAAACCACCTGACAAAAGAGAATATATTCCAAATCGAATGCCTCCTACAAAAAATTTCTTAATTCCTCCATGGTTATAAACAAAGAACCATAACACAAGGAAGAGACAAATAATAAATCCAATGTAATAATTACAGTACAAACAATAGAAAAGAGACAATGTATACATCTTAGGGTCTCCATCCTTCATAAGCTTCTGGAATCCTAAGATAATAAGTGGGAATATCATAATGCAATCGAGCCACATGGTATTCCAGTAATATCCCAAAACGTAATTACTCAAGGCATAGCAAACAGAAATAGCTATTATATAACTACTTCTCACTTTTTCCCCGTCCTTGTTAGATAGATAACAAACCATGGTTGTAGAAGAAAGACATATCTTAATAACCATCAAAAGGCTGGCCACCATAGGTATGAGTTCCTTGCTAAACAAAAGCAACGCATAGTTGAAGGGACTTGATAAATAATACGCCGCAAGGGAAACAAAATTTGAACCGAGAGCTATATTCCACGAATAAAAAAGACTGCCCTCGTTCATAAGCTTATCTCTATATTCAGAGAAGAAAGGTATATACTGGTGCAAGCTATCCACGATTGTAAGTGAATTTGGTGCCAGAGGTGTAATCTTCATAGCAATCCACACACCAGTCATAAATATAAACACAATTCCAAAAGAAATATAATAACAGTAGTTATCCTTAAAGTTCTCTTTTAAGCTTCTGCGTTCCTTTTTAAAAACAAATAGCTTACTGAACAAATAATTAAGTACAAGTACCACAAACTGTACTAAAAATTTGGATAAAACTTCGCTGAGTCTAAAGCTATCACAGAGTATAGCAAACCCAAGCACCTCTACTGCCATAGAGACAACACGGGCACCAAAGAAGCTTACAGCCTCAAGTATTGTGGCTGAAACACTGTTATTCTTACTTCTAAACACAAAAAATTTATTGGCAAAATAGGCAAATGTTATAGCCATAATAATGGCTATAACATTGCTTAAATTTCTGCTTAATGTAGTTAGGTTTCTTAGTAAGAAGAACGCTATTAAATTAACAAATGTGGTACAACCACCCGCTACAAGGTAACGAACTTTGTCATTGGCAAGCAATTTCTTCGCTAAATTTAACATTTATCTAATGCTCCTATTACTTTAATCCTGTCAAAAGATAGATAAGTGGTGAGTTCCAGTAAATTGTAACCTCGTTACATGAGAAACTCTGCTCATTATCTACATAACATGTTGATGGCGAATATCCAAAGAGAACTGCCTGAGCATATGGATCTTCCAAAGCAGCATCTGGACCACCAACAAGCATACCTGGAAGTGTAGTTCCAAGTACCTGAGAAGGTCTGTGGTGTGTCTCTGTTGGTGAAAGGGCACCATAACCTGTTACATAACAGTAAGCTGTACCGTTAACACCAAAGATATAATCTCTTTCTCTCTGAGCGTACTCTCTATATACCTCATCTCCAGAAAGATTATATGCCATAAGAAGAAGCATACCATTGTTACAAATGCTCATATTACTTCCCCATGGATATGTCTTAAGACCTACATAGAAACCATCTCTCTGACACGCCTCAAGAAGCATATCTGCCTCCTTAAAGAATGCCTCTGAAGCTGCAGTCTTAACAGTTTCATCTATACCTTCTGCCTTAGCAAGGTCATAAAGTGGATATAAACCAATTGTTGCCCATCCAAGGCCTTTTCTATAATTTTCTGCCATTGCTGCATTAAGAGCATCAAGATACTTGCTGTCCTTAGTTGCAATGTAAAGCTCGGCTGCTGCCCAAACATACTCATCCTCCATAGTACCGTCTGGGTATTCTCCAGTAACAATCTCTTCTGGATTGCTGTAAGCCTTAGGACCGCTAGCCTCCATATAGTCGAATGCCTTCTTGGCAGCTTCAAGACATGAACTTGCGAAGTCTGCATCAATATCAGCATATACTACTGATGCCTTAGCCATAACAGCTGCAAAATCACTTGTTGCTGTGTATGAAATCGGTGCAAGTACCATCTGGTCAGTTTCATCAACAGCTAAAACTGTCTCAGGGAATACAAGAGCAGTTACCTTGTGGTACACACCACCTGTCTCATCATCCTGCATCTTTAACATCCAATCAAGCTCATATCTAGCTTCATCTAATAAATCAGGTACTCCATTGCCACTTTCTGGTATTCCAATATCATCTGCATCATATCCATAATCCTCGTATGCAAGGAATAAATCCTGAATAGTCTTTGCACCAGGTACTACATATCTTCCGTAGTCACCAGCATCATGCCAACCACCTGACACATCAACGCTTGTACCCTCATCACCATAAATCACAGCAGAACCTGTATGACATGCTGCATGTGCAAAATCACCTGCAATGTTAGCATCAAGCTCACATCCACATCTCTGCATATAAAGGAATTTAACAACATCTGCGTAAATTTCGCTATATAAATCTACACCAATGCTAAACTCATAAGATTCACCTGATGGAGTGGAAATAATCTTATATCTACCTGGAGACTGGAAGTCTGTAAAGTCACCACGACGAATATTTGAACCTACATTGCTATCGAAAACAAGGTCAGGGTCGTAATCTCCAATGTATACTGTCTCCTCAGTATCAGCCTTAACAATCTTGAACTTTGTATCGTCCTTAGAAGTTGTAATTACAGTCTTAACATCTGTTGGGTGGTATCCTATCTGATTAACCTTAACCGGATTAGGTATTGGTGCACCCTCTATCTGTGCAGCGTTCGAACTGTCAGTTACGAAAAGTGAAATATTATCAAAATAAATCTTGTGAGGCTCGATAGTCTCCTCCATCATACCCTCATAGTATCCCATATTTACTACAAATCTAGGAGCTGGATCAGAAGACTCACTCATAGTAAATTCCATAGTAATAGTCTGCTTCTCTGGAGTTAATACTACCTTTTCGCTAGCATATGCGTGATAGTCTCCACCATTAATCTGAACTCTCCACTCTACAGGTCTTTCAACTGTAGAATAAGCATCAAAGGATACGGTATATACACAACCCTCTGCCATTGTAAATCCATCATAATAAACCTGACATCCATGCTCAACAGAACCAATCTTATTGATATCACAAACCATCTGTCCATCTTCAATGTAAAGGCTGTATTCTCCTCCATTAACATATGTTGTGAATCCTGCTAAGCTCTCGTCATCAAAGTTGATTCCAAGTACATCTGCACCTTCAACAGTAGTAAATCTCTCGTTCTCTTCTACTGGTGCTTCTGTTGTTATCCATTCTTCAGTGTCTTCAATAACAACTGCTTCAGGATAAGACGCATCTGTTTCTGTAGTTGCTTCTGTAGTTTCAGTTGTCTTCTTGTCGCCACAAGCAGCTAAAGAAAGCATCATAGTCGCAGCTAACATAACTGCCACTGTCTTTTTAATCTTTCTCATATTCATCCTCCTTTTTATTTTAAAAATGATATAACCTCTTCGTATATCATATTACCTCCGAAAATATCCAGGGCACTGCCAATAGTTACATCAAGCTTATCTTTACCTAATTCCTTTAGTCTCTGTAGGTCATAAAAGCTTCCTACTCCACCGGCATAGGTCATTGGAATTTTGCCCCAGTCAGCTAATATCTGAACCAACTCCTCCTCGATACCCTGAGCCTTACCCTCCACGTCTACCGCATGAATAAGGTATTCACTGCAATACTTGGATAGCTTATCCAAAGTGTCAGCGCATAAGACCTCATCAGTATAGTTCTGCCAACGGTCCGTAACTATATAGTATTTGTCATCCCTCTTTCTGCAGCTTAAATCAAGGACTAATCTCTCCTTACCAACTGCATCAACCAAGCTCATCAAATTATCATAGTTGACTTTACCATCCTTAAACACATAAGAGGTTACTATTACATGGGATGCTCCCATATCAAGAAACTCCTTAGCATTATCAGCAGTTATTCCACCACCTATTTGTAATCCGTTAGGATATGTGTTCAGAGCAAGTTTTGCCTGAGCAAGGTCGGCATCATAATATTGGCTGTCCCACTTATTAAGAATAATTATATGTCCACCTGTGATTCCGCTTTTTTTATACATATCAGCATAAAAATCCGCTTTTAGCTCGGAGACAAAATTATCCTTGGCACTGTCTGCTTCGTCCTTCAGACTGCCACCCACAATCTGTTTTACAGCCCCGTTATGTATGTCTATACATGGTCGAAATCTCATAATTTCCTCCATACTGTATGCCTATTTTATCACTGATGCATACCGATTCATTGTAACACAACAAAGGCAGTTATTCAACAGAATTCCCACTTTACGATGATATATGTATAATGATATAATCAAACATATTTAACGAAACAAAGGAAGGTATATATGAGCACAAATCTTAAACAAGAATTAAATGATTGTTACATGTATGGCGAAATCATTTCTCAGCAGGGATTTGGACCTGAAACAGATATTACTATGAGGGAAATGATTAAATTTGATTTACTTCAATATCTGGCATATCTTCTCGACACACAAGACGGAACCCTATATCCGGAACTTAGTTTTATCAATAGCTACTTGGGGGAATATTTTACATCAGAACGACTTATGAGATTTAAGTACGATAGAACTGAGAACGAAAAGTTTGCCACAAACGTACCAAGATCATTCACATATTTTGCCAATGCTGACCTGTCAGGAAAGTCAGCCTACACCACTAAAGGTTTTTCTAAATCACGTAATTTATATAATATTTTTCTATCTCTGGGACAGACCTTCATTGCCTGCAACAGTCAGGTTTCTCAAAATGAAATCGATAGACTTACCAGCTATACAGGAATGATAGAAAAGTTTTTGAGAGACCACCATTTATTCGAAGCTGGCAAAGGGCCTATCAAGGTTACAGGTACACCTGTATCCCCTAAAAAGTCATCAGATAAGAGCAAAAATTCCACAATCAAAGCATCAAACCCTAAGGCAGCTTTAGAAGCTATGAAGGGTCAGCTCAATAAAGAGGAAGTATCTGAAGAGGATGTTACCTTGGAAGATTTAATGGCTGAGCTTAACGAACTCACAGGACTTGAAGAGGTCAAAAAAGAAATCAAAACAATGATTAATATCTTAAAGGTAAAGAAGCTTCGTGAAGAGAGGGGTATGAAGCAGCCAGAATTATCTCTCCACATGGTTTTCTCAGGAAATCCTGGTACAGGTAAAACAACCGTAGCAAGACTTCTTGCAAAAATATACAAATGCCTAAAGGTGTTACCAGAAGGACACTTGGTGGAGGTTGACCGTTCAAGCCTCGTAGAAGGTTATGTAGGACAGACAGCCACTAAGACTAAAGCCGTTGTAGAAAGCGCCTTAGGAGGAGTTTTATTCATTGATGAGGCCTACACTCTAACTGCAGGCAAGGACGGTAAGGATTTCGGTCAGGAGGCTGTTGACACCATCCTTAAGATGATGGAGGATAACCGAGACAACTTAATTGTAATCGTGGCAGGATATACCGAACTTATGAAGGAATTTGTTGACTCCAATCCAGGACTTCGTTCCCGTTTCAACAAATATATTTTCTTCAAGGATTACTCAGGTTCACAGTTATACGACATTTTCATTTCTATGTGTAAGAAACAGGAATATGAGCCTAACGAGGCAGGCAAAAAACATGTAAAAGAATACTTAGAGCAGCTCTCAGAAAGCAGAGACGAGAATTTCGCAAATGCCCGCGAGGTAAGAAATTACATTGAGAGAGCTATAGCTCGACAGGCAACACGTATAGTGAAGCTTGACGAAGTAAGCGACAAACAGTTAAAAACACTCACAAAATCAGATTTAACAGAATAAACAAAAATTAAAACCCATTTGCCCTATCCTTTAACTATGATAGAGCAAATGGGTTTCCTTCTTTAGTAAAATTAGGATTGTAGTATGGGTCTCCTTGGTCTAGGAACTGTTTCCACAATACCTTAAACAAGTTTTCATCCTGCCTGATAATCCTCTCTGTAGATTCTTTTGTTATCGTGTCGATTTTTGTAGAACTTTGAGTGTTATGATAATACCATCCTGCATCTGCTGCTCCAACAATAAGCTTATTATATTGTCTTACACGCAAACAAAAATCCACATCAGCTATATCTGTCTTAAACTTATCTGAAAATCCACCTATTTTCTCAAACAAATCTCTCTTAACCAACAAGCACGATGCTGACACTGCACTGAAATTTTCATTGACACGATTATGCATCAAATATCCAAAACCATCCTTTTTAATACCCTGATACAAATATTCTGCGATTCCATTTAATCCAACAGCCATTCCCTTATGGTAAGTATTGCCTGTATCTGTATATAGTGTTCCTGATACAGCACCTACCTCTTGGCGCATACATATACCCAGCATTTCTCCAAGGGATGTATAATCTATTATTTCCGTATTGTTATCAAGGAATAATATATAGTCTCCTTTTGCCTGTGCAGCACCATAATTTCGAACTGCTGACATAGTAGAAAGAGAAACATCATTTACAACCCTTATGTTCTTACGCTGATGTTCAAGGTCTGAGTAAAACTTCGGCATAGCACTGTTGGACAATTCCCCACATACTATTATAATTTCAAAATTGCTATAGCGAGCCTTGTCGTATAGAGGGTTTATGCATTTTTTCATAAACACAGGGTCATCTCCCCCTGGAATAACTATGGATACCAGTGGATTTCCCGGTGTGTCATAATTAACCTTATATATTCCCCACATATCTGTATGACTAACTGTTGCATATTCCTTCATGCGTTTGAGATGGTCTGCAAGTGCCTTCTTACCCGCCTCCTTAGCATATTCCTTCTTATGAGGATTAGCGGCTACAGAACGATTATTGATTCTCCAGTGATATAAAACTCTAGGTATGTGTTTAACACTTACTCTTTTGTCTACGTCTTCTGAATATATATTTTCACAACATCTTAAAATAAAATCATAATCCTGTGCTCCGTCGTATTCCTTACGGAAGCCTCCAACTTTTATAGCCAGCTCTCTTTTAGCCACAAACAAATGTGTTATATAGTTGTGGGCTCTCAATAAATCAAGACTGAAATCCGGCTTTAACGCAGGGTCAGAATACTTAATTCCATCCTCAGACATCTTATCTTCATCAGAATATAAAGCATCATATCTTTCTTCCTGAAGAGCCGATGCTACATGAAATAGAGCATCATCAGTCAGCACATCATCATGGTCTAAGAGCACAATATAGTCCCCACATGCCATTTCCAATGCCCTGTTGGTATTCTCTGAAATACCTAAATTTTCTTCAAGAATAACGTAATCTATTCTGCTATCTTTATCCATATATTCATGGACTATTTTTTCAGTTTCTAAGCGATATATCTTTTTGTATGTTTCGCTGTCAGTATTTGGCTCATCTTCTATGTATACATCCTCAGTTTTGTTACCTTGACTTCCATCCACAATACAAAGCTGCCACTTGCCGTAGGTCTGATTACAAACTGATTCTATCATGGCACGCAAAAAGAACTCCGGAGTCATATATACCGGAACAAGTATGCTAAAGGTTGGTTCATAGTTAAATTTCACCTGTCTTTGTCTATCCAGCTCTTCAGGGTCTGCCTCATGCTTTTCCTTATACCAGCTGTTATAGGCAAGGCCCGGTCCACTCATCTTGTACTTGACTCTTGACCATACACCACCAAGACCATTGTAACGTATGTAGTTTAATCCCTTTTTAATATTCTGGGAGTTAATTGATGATAAGCTAAACTTCATATTTACCTCTTTGTTCGTTACGCTTTTTTCTTCTTTGGAACCCACACGGAAGGACAAAATAGTAGAAGAACTGGGAAAAGCTCTAATCTTCCAACTAACATATCAAACATGAAAACATATTTAGAAAAGCCAGAAAAATGTCCAAAATTCTGAGTCGGTCCAACCATATTAAGACCTGGACCAACATTATTTATAGTTGCAGCTACTGACGAAAAGTTTGTCACTAAATCCTTATTATCTATTGTTATAAGGAAAAGGGATGTGACAAATATTAATATATATGTTACAAGGAAAACATTTGTAGCTCTAATTGTCTCATGTTCCACTACCTTTCCATCCACGGCAACCTTCTTTACACTTCTAGGATGCAAAAACGATGTTATCTCCTTGAACACGGTCTTTATCCATATCACAAAACGAGAAACCTTTATTCCACCACCAGTACTACCTGCACAAGCACCGATAAACATAACAACTAGAAGCACTGTATGACACATAACCGGCCACAAATCAAAATCCGTACTCATGAATCCTGTAGTGGTCATTAAAG
The DNA here is from genome assembly GCA_015057525.1 of Lachnospiraceae bacterium. Classification (GTDB taxonomy): domain Bacteria; phylum Bacillota; class Clostridia; order Lachnospirales; family Lachnospiraceae; genus Coprococcus_C. The sequence continues at coordinate 183,392 of SVEE01000003.1, forward strand.
AGGCAACCTGAAAAAATGCATGTCTTATGGCATCTTTACCTGAAGCAAAGGAATCATATATATTTGCAAAAATTATTAGAGAAGAAACAACAATTATGAGTATATAATTACGTGCCTCCTCATGCTTAAATGCCTGTTTAAACTTCTTGGTAAGCAATAGAAAATATACCCCGAAATTTACACCAAAAAGTATCATAAATACAGTTACAACCCACTGAATATATGGGCTCATACTGGCAAGACTGTCATTACGAATACCAAATCCACCTGTTCCTGCTGTAGAAAAAGCTGTAGTCAACGACTCAAAAAATGACATCCCACCTACCAAAAGAAAAATAACCTCTATAATCGTAAGAACAATATATATACCATATAAAATCAAAGCATTATATCTTACCTTAGGAACAATTTTATCTACCGAAGGTCCCGGACTTTCTGCCTTCATAAGATTCATATTAGAACCACCTGCCATAGGAACAATAGCAAGTAGAAACACTAAAACTCCCATGCCGCCAATCCAATGAGTGAAGCTTCTCCAGAACAAACTACACCACGAAAGAGTCTCCACATCAGATAATATAGTAGCACCAGTAGTTGTAAAGCCTGAAATAGTTTCAAAAAGTGCATCTGTAAAGCTTGGTATATCACCATTTAAAATAAAAGGCAGACAGCCTACTACAGACATAATCATCCAACTTAATGCCACTGTCACAAAGCCTTCTCTAATATAAATATTCATATCTTTAGGCTTCTTAATTACCATCAAACCGCCCACAAAAGCACTTCCAAGAAGAACCCATAAGAAGGAATACCCTGCCACCTCTTTGTATATTAATGCAACTACACAAGGCAGAAGCATGAAGGCTGCCTCAACAACCATAATCCAACCTAATATATATCTGACAACTGAATAATTCATATCTCTAACCCTTATTTCAAAATATCCTTTACATCATGGAAACCAGTATGGGCAGTTACAACAATAACTCTGTCCCCTGCCTGTATACTATCAGCACCACGAGGAATAATTATCTTTCCTTTTCTATTTAGGCAAGCAATAAGAAGCTCGTCCTTCAAAGGAAGTTCCATAAGTGGCTTGCCAATTACAGGTGAATCTTTCTCCACCTTGAATTCTATAGCCTCTGCCCTGTTGTCAAAAAGATGATAAAGGGTTTCTATGTTACTGCCTATAGAATTTTGCATCGCACGGACATAGGCAACAATTTTCTCAGTAGTCATATATCTTGGATATATAACACTACCCAAATCCATACTATCAATAACATCTATAAATGTACTTCTATTTATTTTAGTTATAACCTTTGTATTTGAGTTCTTACGGGCAAATAATGTAAGTAAAATATTTTCCTCATCCAGCCCGGTAAGAGGAACAAAAGCCTCTGCATTCTCAATTCCCTCTTCTCGAAGAAGTGACTCATCAGAGCCATCCCCATGTATCACCAGGGCTTTTGGAAGAAGCACACTGAGTTCATCACACCTTTGCTCATTCATCTCGAAAAGCTTCACGGAAATATTAGTTTCAAGAAGCTGCTTTGCCAAGTAATATGAAGTTTTACCTCCACCAATTATTGTACAATTGCGCACCTGATGGGTTTCAACATTGATTTTCTTAAAGAAATTCTGTGTATTAATAGGCGTTGCAAGAAATGATACTAAATCCATCTCTCTAAGTTCAAATGAACCATCCGGAATAACCAAGTTCCCCTCGCGCTCTACAGCACATATAAGTAAATCACACTTAAACTCAGCCAAGGATGCTAGTTTCATTTCGTGCAAAACATTACCCTGCGGTATTCTGAATTTAACAATCTCTGCATGTCCCTTCGCAAAGGAGCTAATCTCCAAAGCCGTTGGAAGTCTAAGTAAACGAGCAATCTCAGAAGCTGTCTCAAGTTCAGGATTGATAATGAGGGAAATACCAAGCTGATCTCTGAGGTAGCTGAGCTCTGCACTGTAATCAGGATTTCTCACTCTGGCTACAGCAGCACAATCTCCCACTTTCTTAGCTATTGTACAGCAAAGAAGATTTAATTCATCTGACTCTGTCACCGCAATAATTAAATCTGCATTCTCAATACCTGCATCTATCTGCACACTGTAGCTGGCACCGTTACCAGGAATTCCCATAACATCATAGGTTCCTGTGACCCTTTGTACCACCTGCGGATTAATATCCACCACCGTGATATCATGTTTTTCCTTGCTAAGACTCTCTACAAGGGTGGTACCAACCTTTCCACACCCTACAATAATAATCTTTAAACCTTGAACCTTTTTAGAAAAAGGACTTTTCATTTTACTGACCTCTCATCTTATATTCTATATCTTCATCTATCATCTCAATCATTATAGCAACCTCAGGTATATCCTTTCCCCTAAGACCGTCTGGATAACCTGAGCCATCATACTTTTCATGATGCCACCTTGCACCGATTTCAATTCCTGGAATCTCAGATATATTCTTTAATATATCCGCACCTATAACAGGATGCGTTTTAATAATATCATACTCCTCATCATTAAGCCATGATATTTTATTGATAATATCATCAGGTATACCTATCTTACCTATGTCATGAAGAAGTCCCATATAGTATATTTCTTGTTGTTCTTTTTCACTCTTGCCATATCTTCTGGCAATTTCCCTTGCATATTCTGCCACACGAACTGAATGACCATTAGTATATTTATCCTTAGCATCTATAGTTCTTGCAAGAGTAGTCATCACCTGTCAAAAAAACAACGGCTATATCTGCACAATGAGAATCTGACTTAATCATTCTGTTGACTTCAAATCAATTGGATCATCATCCACAACCAATATAGTTGCTTTATTTTCCAACATATAATCACCTCTTTTGTAGCTTTGGCAATTACCCTTCATATCTATCTAGCTAATTTTTCAACCTTATCCTGTATCTCCTGTGGCATAAAAGGTTTCTTAATAAATCCTTGAACCTGATATTTTTCCACAAGTTCCTCAATATCCTCAGCACCCGAAAGAAAAGCCACCGGTGTATCAAAGCATGCATCCTCTCTTACTTTAGCCAAGGTTTCTATACCATCCATATCTGGCATTTCTATATCTAATAACACAAGGTCAAAACTATCCTTGGACAGCATCTCGATAGCCTCACTTCCTGACTCTGCCTTAACTACCTCATGCCCTTTTTTGCCAAGCATAAATTCTGCCATCCTTAAATTCATTGCATCATCATCTACTACTAATATTTTTCCCATAATCGCTCCTTAGTTACAAACAATCCCCGCATCCATTACTATTTTTTATACTATTCTGAACCTGAGCCTTGTATTTTCTGCCCACATCCATTGAGTTTTTATAAACAGAACCTCTCATAATTTTGTCCATTCCGTATCTAGTTCTTATTGAGTCCATTGTTTCATCTATTTTCTTCTGCTTTTCTCTTCCTGCATTGTCGAACAAAGACATTTGTTCCATACTGTCTCTAGTAATGTTTGATAAAGCTATGCCAATAAGTCTAAGTGGTGTTTTTCCGTCCCAAAGTCCAGCAAACAACTGAATTGACGTCTCATATATCTCCTTGGTAACATCCGTAGCATCGGTCAAATTAACTTGATGAGACTGATTCTTAAAATCATTAGACCGAATTTTCACAGATACGCAATACGCTTTAGCGCCCTCACTTCTCATGCGAGTTGCCACACTATCTGCAAGACCAAGCAAAATCTGATTTGCTCTTTCATATGTAACTATATTCTCTTCCACAGTTGTAACTACGCTATAGCTTTTTGCCTCCCTCTCTTCCGAAGTAACAGGAGATTCATCAATCCCCTGTGCAAGTAAATGTATATGCTCTCCTATCTTGTCTCCGAGAAGTAACTTCACAAAAGAAACCTCTGCCTTAGCTAAATCTTCGATAGTTTTTAAACCTGCCTCATTTAATCTCTTGGCTGAACTTTTACCTACACCAAACATATCGCTCACGGGAAGGGGCCACATCTTTTGCTTAATTTCATCATCCGTAAGCAAAGTATGCACCTTGTCTGGTTTCTCAAAATCGCTGGCCATCTTGGCCAAAAATTTATTTCTACCTATTCCAACATTAACCGTAAATCCAAGGGTATCCCTAATTTCATTCTTAATATCATGGGCTGTCTTAATAGGGTCAGGGTATATTTTGCCTGTTCCCGTCATATCAAGAAAACACTCATCGATAGAGAACTCTTCCACCTCTGGAGCATATTTACGGCATATATCCTTGAATTGCTTTGAGCAGCTTTCATAAAGTGTAAAATCACTTTGAACAATGACCAAATCCGGACATTTTCTGAGAGCCATGGAAATAGGTTCACCCGTGTTTATTCCATATGCCTTGGCAGGAATAGACTTAGCTGTTACTATACTGGTTCTCTTGTCAGGATTACCTCCCACACAAGATGGTATAAGTCGCAAATCCGGCTCACCCAGCTTTACACGTCTTGCTGCCTCCCAAGATAAAAACGCACTATTTACATCAACATGAAAAATAAGTCTTTCCATATCTCATACCACTCTTACATTGTTTGTAAATATTCTCCTGCTGCCAGTGCAGCTACTGCTCCATCAGCAGCCGCAGTGGTAAGCTGCCTAACTGTTTTAGTTCGGCAATCACCTGCCACAAACACACCTGGCTCCTTAGTCTTACAATTCTCAGATGCCACAATATATCCGTATTCATCAGTTGCTATCAATTCTTCAAAAGCCTTGTTGTCAGGCATCTGACCGATGGCAACAAAAACTCCCGATACAGCAATAGTCTTAATATCTCCAGTTTTCTTGTTTGATACCTCAACACCTTCAACCCTGTCCAATCCAACAAGCTTTGTAACCTGACTATCAAGGCAGAAGGAAACATTATCCTTATCTTTAAGGCTCTCAACCAATTTATCTTCACCTCTAAAGGCATCTCTTCTGTGTATAACATATACCTTATTACAATACGAAGCTAAGAACAAAGCATCCTCCAAGGCTGTGTTACCACCACCTACAACAGCAACATCCTTACCTCTAAAAAACATTCCGTCACAGGTTGCACAATAAGACACACCTGCTCCAATAAGCTCAGTCTCTCTAGCAACACCCAGAGGCCGATTCTTGGCTCCCGTGGCTATTATTACAGATTTTGCCTCATAGATATCAGAATCTGTTTTAATAATTTTATGGCCCTCTACAGTTGTTATTCCAAGAACCTTCTCATATTTTATCTCAGCTCCCAGCTCCATAGCCTGCTCATAAAGATTAGTAGCAAACTCAAACCCTGACACTTTTTTTATTCCGGGATAATTTTCTATCTCTGGAGTATTAATAATTTGACCTCCATATGTCTTCTCCTCGAAAAGCAAAACACTTTTTCCTGCACGAAGACCATAAATTGCTGCGGATAACCCGGCAACACCTGCCCCAACAATTATAATATCATGCATATGAAACCTCCTAAGCTTCCAACATTTCCTTAATCTTCGACTTAGACTGTACACCTACTTCAGTCTTTACCACCTCTCCATTTTTTACTACCATGAGGGTTGGTATAGACATAATCTTATATTTCGAAGCTAAATCCGGCTCCTCATCAACATTTATTTTGCAGATTTTTGCATCTGGCATATCAGCTGCTACGTCCTCAATAATAGGCATAAGCATCTTACATGGACCACACCAATCCGCCCAAAAATCAAGAAGTACAGGCTTGTCTGATTTTAAAACCTCCTGCTCAAATGTTTCGCTTGTTATGTGTAAAACTGCCATATTATTTCCTCCTTTTATTTCTCATATAATCTAATTGTGACAATTTTCATTTTCATTATAATGTGTGTCATAATCATAAGAATTATTCTCACTAGTAATTATATAGCATTATATTTTAACATTCAATTATTCTATTCGTATTGAAAAAACTTCTCGAAAAAAAGAGAATGTCACACATAACTATGCCACATCCTCTTAATTCCTATGTTTTTTAGTAATCTCCGCTAATGTAATCATCACTGTTGGGATATAACTCCACCTCAACACCTGAAGCTGTTCCATCTGTGAGAGATATTTTTGTAACACGACCACTGTCTTTGTCATATTCTATCTTCCAAAAATAATCAGGGTGCGCTTTTGATGCAGGAACTCCATCCAAATCCTTAAATGCATAATCCTCAATTGTAACTTCAGGTGAATTAAGCACAGTATCATACCTAACTACAATATAGCCTGATGTGTAGTCAGGTCTTAATACTATTTTATCATGAAGTGTAGCTGCAGCCCTTGAATAGCATTGTTCAATCTGCTTGGCTGTATCTACATCCATGGTTCTCCTACTTTTATTAATGTAACCTATTACAGCTATTCCAACTGCACCTGCCAATATAGCAATTACAGCTATAACTACTATTAATTCGACCAAAGTAAATCCTCTATTATTCTTCTTCATACAAATCCTCCTACTGCTGGCTAAACACGTACTCCCCTTCTTCTACTACATAGAATGTAATATTGCCATTGTAGCTGGTTGCATCTCCCTCAACCTGCCAACTACCTTCACCAAGCTTATACTCGTAATCACTTATAAGACTCACACTTTCTCCTGTAGGAACAACTCCTTTCTTCACCCACTCAGACGCAACGATAAACTTAAGCTTTTTCTCATTGCCAGCTAAGTCAGTAATAACAATTTCATATACCTTAACACCATTTTCGGAAGAGAGCTTGATTTTTGCAATACCGCCTTTAAAATCCTTAAACTCCTCGCCATTAATTGTTATTTTACTTAAGTTTTTGTCCTCGATTGTAACCTCTTTAAATTCTGTATAATATGTTTTTCCCTCTTCAGCATCTATGGAAGGGGCTACAATATCAATCAAAAATCCGTCAGACCAGATTCCTGCTGTTTTTTCGCCTGTCGCAATATTAAGCAGATAGAAATAACCTGCCTCTCTTGACTCACTTAAAACAAGACTTGTAGAATACTCACCATCAAGTGTATCAGAAATAAGATAACCCTCCGGTGGCTCTACTGTAACAGGAGAAGTATAGTATTCATTTGTACCTGATGTTCCGCTCACGTCAATATCACTATCAGGTGCTGGCAAATAGCTTATTGTAAAACCATCTGTTAAAACTACACTATTATATGACTCATTCTCAGGTATTGTCACTCTTGCTGTATAGCTTCCTACTTCTGTAGGTACTGTTGCCGAATAAGTTGAATCTTCTGCTCCTGCAAGCTTATACTCATAAAATGCTGCACTTGCATTATTTGTCTGTGAGGCAACCTGTGGACTAACTGTTCCACCGTAATAAATATCTGCTATACTAAATGTTCCTGTTCCCTCTGCCTTCAATATTGAGAAGCTTGTTGTAAGAACTACACCTTCATATGATTCATTCTCAGGTAATATTACTCTTGCTGTATAGCTTCCTACTTCTGTTGGTACTGTTGCCGAATATGTTGCATCTTCTGCTCCTGCAAGCTTATACTCATAAAATGCTGCACTTGCATCATTTGTCTGTGAGGCAACCTGTGGACTAACTGTTCCACCGTAATAAATATCTGCTATGCTAAATGTTCCTGTTCCCTCTGCCTTCAATATTGAGAAGCTTGTTGTAAGAACTACACCTTCATATGATTCATTCTCAGGTAATATTACTCTTGCTGTATAACTTCCTACTGCTGTTGGTACTGTTGCCGAATATGCGTCATCTACCGCTCCAGCAAGCTTATACTCTACCACAACATTATCCTTATCATTTGTTGATGTCTTTATCTTAGGCTCTATTAAGCCACCATAATATATATCTTCTATCTTAAAATCTGCAATTCCGTCTGCCTTCAATATCGAGAAGGTTGTTGTCTTAACAACTTTTTCATATGAAATATTTGAAGGTAATGTCACTCTTGCTGTATAGCTTCCTACTGCTGTTGGCACTATTTCCGAATAAGCAGTATCTTCTGCTCCTGCAAGCTTATACTCTACAATTGCACTTTCTATTTCATTTGTCTCTGATGCAATCTGTGGCACAAGTGTTTCTCCATAACGTATATCAGCTATGCTAAATGTTCCTGTTCCCGCTGTTTTTAGTATCGAGAAGCTTGTTGTAATAACTACCTCTTCATATGATTCATTTGTTGGAAGTGTAACTCTTGCTGTATAGCTTCCTACTGCTGTCGGAACCACAGTTGAATACGCATCTTCTACCGCTGCTGCTATCTTATACTCTATAACTGCGCTTTCTTCATCATTTGTTTCTGATGCAATCTGTGGCACAAGTGTTCCACCATATTTTATATTATCTATGCTGAATGTCACTGCACCGTCAGCCTTTAATATAGAGAAATCTGCTGTCAAAACAACCTGACTATACTCCACATTAGCAGGCATAGTTACTCTTGCTGTATAATCTCCTACTGCTGTTGGTTTTACGTTTGTATATGTATCATCAGAAGCATCTTTAACCTTATATTCAGCTGTAAATATAGTTGCATCGTTAGTATCGGATTCCGGCTGTACTGTGTAGTCCTCTCCAAAGCGAGAATTCTCGATACTAAGAGTTCCTGTACCCTGTTTAATTGTTGCAGGGAATGTGTAGGATACCGTTATTGTTCCATCACCATTCTCAGTCACTGTTGCTGATTCACCATTTACAGTAGCTGTTACCCCCGACATAAACAAAGATTCATCTGTTTCTTCAAGTGTAAAACTAGCTGTATATGCTGTGTCATAGTCAGCCACTCCACCATCTAAACCTTCAGGTGTCCAACTAATAGAAGGAGAAGTTGTTGCAACTCCTGATGTTGCTGTTTCTCCTGTCAAAGCAAGCTCCACTTCTGCTTCCGGTTCATCAATAGCAATTTCAACTTCACCAACTTCCGTATAACTTCCGGCAGTAAGAGTCTTAGCATATGTCACACCATCTACTGTAGTTTCCAGCCATATCTTACAATCATTCACAGCAATATCATCTGACAGATTCAAAGCAGTTTTGATTTCATCCATTTCAATGATTTCACCGTATGTTAAAGCTTTAGTATAATACCAGTCGTTAGTTCCGTCATTACCCTGCACCACAACAGATACGGTTCCTGTGGCTTCAGATGATTTATTTACATAAATTTTTTCGCCTTTGGTAGAATCATAGATTACACTTCCAATGTTCATACCGCTTCCGTCCAGCCTTAAGGTCATTGCCTTACCCGATGGGATATTCTCTGACACCACTGTTTCAGATGATGCAGCCGACGCAGCAGATGCGAAAATGACAGCAGACAGATTTAGATTAGAAGCGGGTTTAACTCCTAAGAGGCCTACTACATCGACGCGATCGATACCATAGCCTGACTCAGCCACTAAGGCATATTCAGTATGGCCATCGTATGGTGAGCGAAGCCAAAAGAAGTCTCCTGCACTCCAGTATGTACTTTTTTGCAACACCATGTTATTATTGCTTCCTGCATACACTTTTGCTTCATCTGCAACACCATGTAACGCATAGAGGATGTCTGTGGTAGTATAAGATACACCATTTAAATTATCCTCTGTCACAACTGTTGTCGCTTGTAACAAAGACTTTTCTAAACTTGTAAAATATGTTGTATTATCACTTGCCATCATATTATTAAATGTCACACGCAACTCGCTTGCTCCGTAGTGGTTTGGATACACCTCTGTCGGAGCACTCGTATATACTCCATAACCTTCAATGTATGTATTGTCAGTTCTCGACTTACTATCAAACCTCGCTGTCATAATATTGCTTGCTGCGAAGATAGCTGTGTTCTCACCCTGCACGCCACTATCACTTCCTAATATATACCATTCCATAGGATTACCAGAACTGTCTTTACCGAAAACGATTTTTCCGACAGTGGTATCATATGCCCAGTTCATAAGCTCATCCTTAGTCGCATAAGCCGTAATGCTAGGTGCACTTCCGCCTGCTGCCTTAACCACATTAGCATTCCCCGGCATTACTGGAAGCAAGCCAATTACTAATGCGAATGTTAATATTAATGATAATCCTTTCTTAATTTTGTTTTGTTTCATAAAATCTCCTCCACGCTTATATCCAAAAAACACTTTTTACTTCCTATCTCACGTGGTTACTTTTGGGTAACCATATTACATTACACTATTTCAATTAAAATTGCAAGCATTTTTTAAAATTTTATTCCATTTTTTTAAAATATTTTTTATATATTATCTTACCTTACAGAATTCCTTGTTCATACACAAATTCTGCACAATTTATCATATCATATATAAGGCTTTTAATTTATTTTTGCGTATATTTCATGCATTTTTGAGTAAAATTTGTTATTATTTAGATGAAATTTATCTCACGTCAAGTAGAGAGCACGCACTTGATTCCTATAAGGTCAAAGCATTTAATTACATATTGAAGCCTGTTATCCCTGAGGAATTATTCTCCACTTTGGATGATACCTTACATATTATATCGAACAATGCCGATAAAAATATCAATGCGTAAATAAAACAAGAACTCCCCAGTTCAAAAACTGAAGAGTTCTTATTTTATTTATCAGCATCTATATTTTTACATATCTTTGATTCCTGCTATTAGGCTTATCAGGAATCGTCATGCGAATCAAATTCATATCTATTGCCGGACGCAAATAATTTCTACGAAATCCTTCTTTTGAATTCAACCCTAACTTTTCCATAATTACTTTGCTCGTATATGGAATATCATATTCCATAGCTTCAAGCATTTTTTTAATATTTTCTGGAAGATATTCGTTATCTTGGTTACTCTGTATAGAAATATCATCCAAAATTTTATCAATCTGTAACAACATAAATTCAATAAAATTCGTAGATGACCCGTCTACATGACACTTTGCTATCGCATCATAATATTCATCTTGAAACTTTTCTATCTGACTTTCAATTGGAATATATTCAAATATTGATTTCCATTTTGATAGAATCGCAGTGTGCCATAATCTTGCAATTCGACCATTACCATCAGAAAATGGATGTATAAAAACAAACTCATAATGAAATACACTGCTAAGAATCAGCGGGTGGACATTATGTTTCTCTTCATTCATCCATTCAAAAAGGTCATTCATTAACTGCGGAACAAATTGTGCAGGCGGTGCCATAAAAATACATTCATCACCATTAAAAACTCCTTCTTCTCCTTGACGGAAGTCACCTGATTCTTTCACAACATATTTAGTCATAATACCATGAAATTTTTTCAAATCACACATACTGTATGGATTAATTTCAAAAAATTTCTCATATGCATCATATGCATTTTTAACCTCTTGGATTTCTTTCTGCTCTCCTAATACATTCTTTCCATTGATAACATCCCTAACCTGCCCTAATGATAATGAATTAGCTTCAATCTTTAAAGAAGAATGTATAGATTTAATACGATTGTTTTTTCTCAGATGTGGTTTTGATTCTAAATTACTAGTCGCCGTAATACGTCCTACCTTTTCAGATATAGACGATACATATGATAATATCTTATTTGTAATTGTAAAAGGTGGTTTATAATCTCCCACGAAAAACACCTCCATTAACTTGCGTATTATCTTACATATTTTCTTCCTCTATTATACAGCAACATGAAATTTTTTCCAACAGCGTTCTTTCATAAAGGTCACAATAACAGATATATCTTCGCCTTCATAGTATTTTACAAGCAATTTTTTAAACTCTGGTACTTCCTTTTCTGGAATCACCAAAAAACCTCCGCCGTGTGAAATAAGATAGTGGTTTGCAAAAATAACAGAAGCACGTTTATTGCCGTCCAAGAATATCTGAGTTTTCATACAGTAAAGGCAAAGTCTGATGGCAATGTTAATGGCATCATCATCTTCTTCAGCAATCTCTCGGATTCTGTCTTTTACATCCAGTTCGTTCGGTAAGGGTGGAACATAAGATGAACCACCTATGGTAACCGGAACACCACGAATTCGACCACCTTCTGCAAAAAAGCCTTCATTGACAAGTCTTGCAATATGACTAAGCATATAATAGTCAGAACGGCTGGCAACTACATCACGGTCCAAAATAAATTCCCATGCGTATTTCAAATTTAGAATCTTCTGCACGTCAGTAGCCGTCATGCCGGATACTTTACCGTTCTCTATGATTGCTTCCGTCTGTGGAAAGGATGTTGCAACACCCTCCAAAACAGCCTGATCATAGATATTCATTTTCATATTTGCACGTGCAAATGCGATATTATTTATAACGTCAGCAGAAAGTTCATCCTCAAAATATCCCGCTTCTACAAGTTGTTTTTCAATACTGCGTAAGTGTTTTCTGATTTCACGAGCTTCTCTGGCATTTCGCAGAAGTAGATTATACAGTTCTTCAGTATATACACCTACATAAGTAGATGTCTGTTTTCCTGCTACACGTTTTCTGACATAAAGATATTTTCCGTCACCACGTTCCTTGATTTCAGGTGTACCATCATAAGGCATTAAATTCAGTCTTGCATGAAGGTCAGCGCGACTTCTGAGCAATTCCTGTACTTCACTATATTGTACGGCCATTGTATCTCCTCCTTTGGGGAACAATTTACTCAAACATCATACCAAAATGCTCCCCAATAGTCAATATATTGGGACTATCAAATTGCAATGAAACAATGACTTTGGTGGTAAGCTGGACCTCATCAATAGTATGCAACAAAATTTTAAAATTATCAATAGTATCGTTGACCCTCAATCTTTTCCGACGAACAAAAAAAGGAACTCTCCAGTCATCAAACTGAAGAGTTCTTATTTTATTTATGCATTTCTTTTCTTTTTATTTCCGAAAATAAGTCCCATAACACTTATCATCATCATAACCATAACTGCTGCAAGTGGAGTATTATCTCCTGTCTTGGCACTGTCATCTGTGTTCTTATCTGTAATAGTTTCTGTTGTTGTAACATTCTCTGTTGTGGTGGTGGTTTCAGTGCTTGTTGTTGCATCATCGTCATCTTTAACCACACCCAAATCCTCATCATCTATTACAATTAGATAATCAGATGCATGTGTAAATGTAAGCTCGGCAGTTCCATCATCCGCTATCACATCTGCACATACGTATTCCAATTCCTTGCTTGTAGGATTATAGTAGAACAGGTTTGCATAGTATCCTGCATTGGCACTACTAAGTTTAGTTGTAAGCACTGCTGTAAATCCAAACTCACCTGAGTATGCCAGATTAACCTCTATTGTACTTTTCTCCCCTGTAATATTATTTATTACATCTACAGGAATATTATTAAGAGGATTATCCTCTGACTCAATTGTTG
>SVEE01000011.1 GCA_015057525.1 Lachnospiraceae bacterium
AAACTCCCAGACGGAAGCAAGTACGGAAAACTTGTAGCAAAAGCCACATTAGAGAACCTTGAAAACTTCATAGTTGATTATTACAAAGCAATGGGCGAAGAAAAGGAAAACTTAGAAGCTGTTTATCCTAAGTTTATAGAATACAAATATTTATCTTCGGAAAAAGGCACAGCCAATAAATTACAATGGGTTTGGAACACTTACTATAAAGACAGCACCATTATCAAAGTAGAACTTTCAAAAATGACAGTTGGCGATTTATCGGAGTGGCTTTTAGAACTAATTGCTAAGCGAAACCTTACCAAAAAGAAATATGTAGAAGTCAAAGGTTTAATGAACCAACTCTATGATTATTGCATTAGTCATAATATGGTGCAAATAAATCTACCACGCCAAATTGCTATGCCTTCAAAAAATGTTTTCACTGAACCAAAAACAAAACCAGAAGAAGAAATTATTTATTCTAGTGACACAAAAGGCGAAGTTATCAAAGAAGCACTTGCACAATTTGAAAAAACGAGAAACACCGCTTATTTAGCAATCTGTCTAAACTTCAATCTTGCTCTACGAGTCGGCGAACTTGTGGCACTTCGTGAATGTGATATTAAAGAAGATACCATTCACATTTGCAGAGCAGAAAGCAAAAACTACACCAAAGATAAAAATGGTAAAATTATCCGTGACGGCTACAAAGTAGTACAACACCCAAAAACAGACGCAGGCATTAGAACTTTGGTTTTAACACCAGACGCCAAAAAGTATATTAAAATGGCACTTGATGAAAACAAAGCCAATGGGCGAAGTGATGAAGATTATATTTTTCTTAGTAAGTCTGGCGAAAGAATGCATGAATATGCTGTGAATAATGTGCTTCGTCGTTGTAACGGCGTAAGAAATGAAAAAGACCGCTTTATTATCTCTGGTAAGCCTAGCGGAAATCATGCAATTAGAAAAACTTGTATCTCGGAATTACATGATAGTCAACTTTTACCAGACAGAATGATTTCCGATTTTGCAGGTCATAAAGATATTTCTACAACGCAGAAATATTATATTCATTCTGTTACACCACTTACAGAAAAAGCAGATGTTTTTGCCAAAGTTTTCAAGCCAAAGGCGGTGTAACAAAGTGTAACAAAAAATTTCATAAGGACAAAAGAAAAAAAGCCTTGAATTTTCAAGGCTTTTTCTTAAAAGGTTAATGCGGGAGATGGGACTTGAACCCACACGACGTTACCATCACTAGATCCTTAGTCTAGCCTGTCTGCCAATTCCAGCACTCCCGCATATATTAAATTGTGTTAGGCGTTTGCTCAACGCAAATAGTATATTATCATTTTGCATTCACAATGTCAACACTTTTTTTCATTTTTTTGCAAATTAACATTTTTTGAATTATACATTTTCTAAAATATGTTTGAAATACAAAAAATGCACCTCATCATGATGAAGTGCATTCTTTCTTTAATCCAAAAAAATTAAGCAATCTTAGACTTTGCTAACTCTGCAAGCTTAGCAAAACCAGCTGGATCACTGATAGCCATCTCAGAAAGCATCTTTCTGTTAAGGTCTACCTCAGCAAGCTTTAAACCATACATAAACTTGCTGTATGAAAGTCCGTTCATTCTAGCTGCTGCATTGATACGTGCAATCCAAAGCTGTCTGAACTGTCTCTTTCTCTGCTTTCTACCAGCATATGAAGTAGTTAATGCTCTCATAACTGACTGCTTAGCCACTCTATACTGCTTAGATCTAGCTCCTCTATAACCCTTTGCGAGCTTTAATACTCTATTATGTCTTTTCTTAGCGCCAACGCCGCCTTTAATTCTTGCCATTAGTCTATTCCTCCTAAATTCCTAAATATATGGTAAAATCTTCTTCATAACCTTGCTGTTAGTAGCATCAGTCATGGCTGCTTTTCTAAGATTTCTCTTTCTCTTTGTAGTCTTCTTAGTAAGAATATGACTCTTGTAAGCCTTACTTCTCTTTAATTCACCTGTTCCTGTCTTTTTGAAACGCTTAGCAGCTGCTTTCTTAGTCTTTAACTTTGGCATTTTATTTCCTCCTTAAAAATCCTATATATGTTATTTTAACGTTTTTCAGCTAAAAACATTATCATACTACGTCCTTCAAACTTAGCTGGTTTCTCAACGACAGCTACGTCTGAAAGTAATTCTGCAAACTCGTCTAATATAGCCTTACTTGTGTTAACATGTGCAAGCTCTCTACCTCTGAAACGAAGAGTAACCTTAACCTTATCTCCTTTAGAAAGGAACTTTCTAGCCATGTTAACCTTAGTATTAAGGTCATTAGTATCAATGTTTGGTGATAATCTAACTTCTTTAACTTCGATAGTCTTCTGTTTCTTCTTGGCTTCTTTCTCTCTACGAGCCTGCTCGTAACGATACTTACCAAAATCCATAATCTTGCATACAGGTGGGTTAGCTGTAGGAGCAATCTTAATTAAATCTACTCCTGCTTCTTCTGCAAGCTTCATAGCTTCCTTAGAAGTCATAACACCAAGCTGTTCGCCAGTCTCGCTAATAACACGGACCTCTTTATCTCTTATCTGCTCGTTAATCATTAAATCGCTAATAATATGCACCTCCAACAATACAATTTTACGTAAAAAAAGTGGATAGACAAACTATCCACGCAAAATTCACAATAAAACAATATCGTGCTATTAACCCGAGTCGCCTACTTGCGCTAAGGTGAGAGTGGATACTCTGCTTCTTCAACATACTCAAATAATCTAACACACTCGTCCCTATATGTCAAGCACTTTTTAATGTATTTTTATTCATTAAGTAGCATATGAAATTCTTCTAATGTAAGATTGTTATCATACATAAACTGTGCAGCTTCCTTGCCTACATATCTAAAATGCCATGGCTCATAGCTAATACCTGTTATATCTGCCTTATCAAGAGGATATCTAAGAATAAATCCGTATTCGTGACAATGTTCCATAAGCCATATATTAACTGGATCCTCTCCAACTCTCTCTACAAGCATATATTCTGTCTCACTAACTATGTCAAGGCAAAGTCCAGTTTCATGTTCACTGGCACCTACCGGTTGAACAGTTTCGTAAGTAACCCTGTATGCTTCTTCTTCAGACATTCCCTGAGCCATATTCATATTTACATTATTCTGAATGACATATGCCTGAACCTCACGATCTCTATATGCAGATATTATCTTATAATGTAAACCCGCTGCATTCAAATCTGTAAGCATCTGATTAAGATCAGGATAAATTCTTTCATCTACATCAAGACCACAGTTGAGAGTATGATGTGTAAATACATATCCCTCTTCTAAAAGATTATCCACGTTAATCAAGGCAAGAAATTCTTTGTTAGCATCATATATATTCTGACACTGTATTTGAATATCCTGAACAACCTCAACTGTTGCCGTAGTAGTATCCTGCGTTGTTACCATTTTTACTTCATCGCCTGATGGCATAGATTTCAAGGTAACGAAGACAATAATAATAGAAACAATAATAACTGCACTCATAATCCACTTACGAACCTTGTTATCGTTGTTCTGAGGTTTGATGGTACGGAACAAATACTCCATGTCTCCGTTAGATCTATCAAATTTTCGTCTAAACTTATCTTTCATGTGCGTCCCTTTGTGTTTACATAACATCTAGTCAACTGTTAATTATGTCTTACTACATAATAATATGTTTTTAATAACTTATCAATATTAAAAGTCTCAATCTTATATAATTATCGACAAATTATGTAATATTTTATACTCAATTTTTAACATTATCTTCCACTCTGATAATTCATTACTTGACACTTATTACAGTTAAATATAAAATTGTACATATATTTTTTCTAAAAGGAGTTGATATTTTTGGACACGAGTCCCATTATTCAGTTAGTGATAGTTGTTATCCTACTTGCGCTTTCTTCATTCTTTTCTTCAGCAGAAACTGCTCTTACTACAGTTAATCGTATTAAGTTGCGTTCTTTAGCAGATGAAGGAAAAAAATCAGCATCAAAGGTATTATCAGTAACTGAAAACCCAGGTAAATTACTTAGTACTATACTTATAGGAAACAACATTGTAAACATATCTGCATCAGCGTTAACCACTACACTTTGTACAGAGGTCTTCGGTAACAAGTATGTAGGTATTGCAACCGGTATTCTTACTTTACTGGTTCTCATCTTTGGAGAAATCACACCAAAGACTTTAGCATCAAGATATGCTGTTCAAATGTCTACTGTCTTTGTTTATCCAATCTCCATATTGATGGTTATCCTCACTCCAGCTATTTGGTTACTTGACGGTATTACAGGGTTTATATTTAAGCTTTTTAGGCTTGATAAATCAAATTCTGGTAATGCAATGACAGAATCAGAGCTTAGAGCTATTGTAAATGTCAGCCACGAGGAAGGCGTTATTGAACCAGAAGAAAGATTTATGATTTCAAACGTTGTTGATTTTGGCGATGCACTTTCTAAGGATATTATGATTCCTAGAACGGATATGATATGTGCAGACGTGACATCTTCCTTTGACGAATTAGTTGAAATCTTCAAATCAGAGACATTTTCGAGAATACCTATATATGAAGAGTCAAAAGATAAAGTTATTGGTATACTCTACTTGAAGGATCTTTTCTTCTATAGTCAGACTAGGGACACCAAAGATTTTGATGCTAGAAGTATTCTTCGTAAACCAGTGTATGTATACGAATATCAAAAAACAAGTCAGATTTTTGCCGATATGAAAACTTCTTCTGTAACTATGGCAATCGTCCTTGATGAGTACGGTGTTACATCAGGTATGATTACTATGGAAGACCTAATCGAGGAAATCGTTGGTGACATCAGAGATGAGTATGATGATTACGAGAATGATTTTATCAAAGAGGTTTCTAAGAATAAATATGATGTAGATGCTTCTATTAAGCTTGATGATTTAAATGATGCTCTTGGAACAACTTTTGCATCTGACCATTATGATTCGCTTGCAGGCTTCGTAATTGAAATATTGGATAGACTTCCGGATGAAGGTGATAAGGCATCCTACAAAAATATAGATTTTGTTGTAACAAGCGTACACAAAAATCGTATTGAAAGAATCACTCTAACAATTAATGAGATTATAAAAGATAATACAGAGAACGAAGAAGAATAAAAAATAAGAGCATCTGTTTAAACAGATGCTCTTTTAAATTACTTTCTCTTTGGATCTCTTTTTTGTTCCTTTTTAGGATCACGCTTTACATCTTTTCTCGCTTCCTTAGCTGCATTAGCAGCTTCCTCCTTGGCCTTTTGCTCAGCAGCCATGTCATCAATAATATGTTCCATAAGTTTTTTCTTCATGAAAATATCATATCCCAACAAGGAAAGGAAAGTAAGATTCTTCAAATAAGCGTCTTCGCTTCCTGGAAAATCCTTCTCAGACAACTCAAATGTTTTAACAACGCTGTTCTCAACATTAAAATATTGATATTTAACTAGCTCATACATACTACTATAAATATCTTCTAATGAATACTTAGCCTTCGGATTATCATAAAAATTCTCAATCAACGGACTAAGCATAGTCTGAATATCGCTTATACTTACAACATTCTTCAAATAATAAATATATATGAGAAGTATAATGTGTTCTTTTGAATAACGCTTCTTATTAGGTGGTGGAAGCACATCATTCTTCGTATAATTATTAATCATTGTCTTGGTAAGTGTTTTATCCTCGTCTGTACGCTTATTCTTAGACAAATGTTTATCCATAAACGTAGTAACCTGATCCATATATAACTCTATGGCAGGAATATCCTCTGGAACTATGTAACCAAGCTTTATCCATTCTCTTATTTGTTTTTTAAGTGATTCTTTTTGTATATCCATCTTCACACACTCCCGATACTATTATATAGTATCGAAAACTATATGTAAAGGTTTAAATTAGCTTATTAGGCTATTAACCATATCAAGCTGTTGTATAGTATTTGCCATTCCATCCTCAGTCAAATACATACCAGTTCGTCGAAGCTGAGCATTATGCGAATTATCTCTTTCAGACTTCATAGAAAAATCAGTAGATAAATTAGCAAGATATATTGCTCCCACATTTGCCTGTTTAAGACCAATCAACTTGTCATTACCCGTGTCATCCTTTATCCACACAGAAAGCTTGCTATATACCTCATCATTTTCATCAATCCAGCCATTCCCATCTTCATCATACTCTGCAAGTTCTCTAAATCCGTTACCTGTTTTTGCACCAAAAAGTTCAGTTCCATTGTTAATCTTTCCGTCCTCATTCTTATCGAAGGCAAGGAAACCTGATCCCTTTGAAAGCAAGGATATTCCATCATCTGTACCATTTCCATCAATATCAAATCTCCATTTTTGGTCACTTACAGATACAGGATTTGAATCAAGACTTATAACCAATGGGTCAGTCATAACCACCTCAGTTTGCTTTGTAAGAACCTCTGAGCTTTCACAAAATGCTCTAGACATTTCGATTTCCATATTAAACTCAATAGTTCTTCCATCAGCAGTCACAGCCTTCCCCACTGATGAAAATGTCATACTCTCCTCTTCTTCATAGGTTGCCTTAGAATAATTAGTGACATTCCACACCGTATATCCATTCTGCCCTGATGACAAATCAACAACTGTTCCTCCCAATGAATTGGCAGTTGAATATTCACCAAGATAATTTCTTCCATATGGAGAAGCACCAAAAATCATCAAAGATAACCTGTGCCTGAAATCAAGAAGAAACGACCTTATCTGCCTAAGCAGACTCTGAATCGTAATCTCTTCTTCATCCTGAACTCCACCAATAAATCCATTAGCAGCCAGTAAATCAGTATTACCATCACTAACGCTGGTGGCATCCCTATCTTCCTTCGTATTCTTCTTACCCGCTGAAGTTTCCTCATAAAGACTGTTCTCAACAGTCTTCTCATAAGATGCCTCAAAGGAATTAGCCGAATACCTAACTTCACCTGTCCCTATCCCTTTAGCCAGGGACTCATTTGTCTGCGTAAACTTCGCAGACCTAGTAGTTTTTGCTGCCATAGATGCAGCGCTGGAACTAATAACCATACTTTCCCTCCTCATCTCGGTACAACCCGAAAAACAATCAGTCTACTCACGGAGGTACTTCCACCTATTATATCGGCTTAATCGCTCCCTTAATTTACCATACCACCACCAAATGGTATTCTCCCCTTAGCCACCACTCATCCCTTGCGCCAGCCACTCCAGTCAATGAATCCTAGTAGCATACAGATGTCTAAGAATAAAAATGTGCATCGAAAACTGTTCTAGAAACGCCGGCACTTAGCTTGTACAATTAGGCATATGAGAATAACAAATGTGCTTGGAAACACGCTTTCGCTTGGACGGAAACGCAGCAGTACGTAAGTGTGAAAAATAAGAACCCTTGATTATCAAATATCTTTGAAATCAAGGGTTCTTATTTTTCGCACTAAGTGCTGGCGTTTCCTGACAGTTTCCTAGCATCATTTTTATTCTTATATGCCCTTCTTGCAAGCTTATGTACCGCTGCGTTTCGTCCAAGCGAGAGCGTGTTTTCGAGCACATTTATTATTCCTTAGACATCTGTATGCTATTAAGAATCAGTTAGTATAATGGCTGGCGCAAGGGTTATGACTCCTTGTTCATTCTGGAGAATACCATTTCGTAACCGTCATTGCCGTAATTAAGGGAGCGATTAACCCTGCTTATTGTGGCAGTAGAAGCTCCTGTTTCTTTTGCTACTTCGAGGTAAGTATGATTCTCTTTGAGCATCTTAGCTACTGAAAATCTCTGAGCAATAGATAACACTTCATTGACTGTGCAAACATCTTCGAAGAAGTCGAAACACTCTTCAACATTATCAAGTGTTAATATAGCTTCAAATAATTCTTTAACTGATTCTGTTCGTATTGTTTTTCCCATATTATCACCTGCTATTTGTTTTCTTTTCTAACCCAAACTGCTACTGCACTACGATTTACATAGAAATCGCCAAATCCGTCTTCATCTATCTTTATGTTATACTTTGCATTGCCCATTGCATCTGAAAAATGACAGCCTGCAAACTGCTTACCAATATACATATGCTTTGTTCCACCTGTACCATCAGAGATAACTACAGCCATACCAGAATCAGGATGTTCCTCATCACCTTCTCTTGTCCATCCGATACAGTTAGGATCATCAAAGTAATCGTGCTGTGGACCGTATGCATTCTTCTTTCTGAGCTTTAAGAGCTTGTCCATTTCACGCTTCTTTGCCTTAATTTTCTTATCAGGAATTCCCTTGTAATCACCGTAGAATATACATGGGTAGCCTTCCTGTCTGAGAAGTATTATTGCATATGCCATAGGCTTAAACCAATCCTCAACCCATGACTCAAGTGATTGTCCTGGCTGACTATCGTGATTGTCAACAAATGTAACTGCCATCATAGGATTAACCTTTGATAATGTTCCATCTAATATAGTTCTTAAGTCGTAATTACCATGAGCTTTAGAACAGTTATGGAAATTAAAGTGAAGTGGTACATCGAAAAGATTAACCTCACCCTCTGTAGCACTGATGTAATCCTGTAATACATTTACATCCCAATGCCAATACTCACCTACGGCAAATAAATCTTTATCAGCTTTTTCCTTAACAGCTCTCATCCAATCCTTGTAAAACCACTTATTTATGTGCTTAACTGCGTCAAGTCTGAAACCATCAAGACCTGCCTCCTCAGTATACCATGCACCCCATCTGAAAAGTTCTTCACGAACCTCCTGATTGTCAAAATCTAAGTCTGCTCCCATAAGGTAGTCGTAGTTACCAAGCTCCTTGTCTACACTCTGGTCCCAATCCTTGCCCTTAAATCTAAATATGGCATTCTTAGCTCTGTCCTGATCCCAATCAATTCCATCAAAGTGTTTCCAATTCCAAGTAAAGTCAGAATACTTTCCTTTTCTGCCTGGGAATGTAAACTTAGTCCAAGCTCCAATAGTTTTTTGCTCACTTATCATCTGGTTTCTACTGTTGCCATTGAACTCTTCTGCTGTTACCTTTTCTATCTCGTCCGCACCCATCTTGTGATTCAAAACTATATCAGCATATACATTTATTCCCTTGGAATGTAACGCCTTAATAGCAGCAAGATACTCAGCCTTTGTACCGTACTTAGTAGGAACAGAACCCTTCTGATTAAACTCTCCTAAATCATATAAATCGTATACTGCATACCCTACATCAGTAGCACCATTTGCACTCTTATACGCAGGTGGAAGCCACACAGCAGTAACACCAGCAGTCTTAAGCTTAGCTGCATCTGCCTTTAACTCATTCCACAAAGTCTGGTCAGCTGGCAAATCCCACTGGAAATATTGCATCATAACACCATTCATACTCATTATTTCCCTCCAAAATATAAATTGTAATATTTTCACACTTTAACAATCTAAAGTGATTATAGCAAATATCCTCTTTGGAGTAAAGCCAGAATATAAATATTTTATTTACTCATAATAGTCGTTATCGTCATACTCATTGCAGTAATCAAAGTATGTTTCTAATAATAAAATAAACTCCTTCTTGTAATCATCTTCATTAACATCATCTACTGAATCTGCAAGCATATAAACTAACTCGCCATTGGCATCTCCCTTATACTCGCTATCCTTTAATAGCATTCCGAATGCTGCTACTGCCGCTGCCCATCTTAAATTATCAGAGCCAGCCTCACTGTAATCATCCACATGACAAACATATGAAGAAAGCTTACTTTCATCCTCATCAATTTCCTTATATCTAACATTTAATGTAAATAACTCGTCACTATATTCACCTGATTCATAAATGCTTTCTTCTTCTGTACCGTACTTTGACTCAACTTCTGGTACCTCCATATCTGAATCCACAGGCACAATCTCATATATTGCTGTCACCGAATGTCCAGCGCCCATTTCTCCTCCATCCTTGGTATCATCTGCAAAATCTTCTGCAGCCATAACTCTATTCTCGTATCCTATAAGTCTGTAACCCTTAACTAAAGTCGGATTAAATTCCACCTGAAGCTTAACATCCTTTGCCACAGCTACAAGTGTTGCTCCCATATCATCAACAAGGGCTTTTTTTGCCTCATAAATTGTATCTATATATGCATAATTTCCGTTACCCTTATCAGCTAAGGTTTCAAGCTTATCGTCTTTATAATTGCCATATCCAAATCCTAAAACACTTAAATATACTCCACTATCCTTCTTCTGAGAGATATATTTTTCAAGTTCACCTTCACCTGTTATTCCCACATTAAAATCGCCATCTGTAGCAAGTATTACTCTGTTGTTTCCACCTTTTATAAAATATTTTTCTGCCAACTCATATGCTGTCTCAATACCTGCTGATGCATGTGTAGAACCACTTGCCTCAAGACTTTCTATAGCTGAAACTATTTCGTAGTAATTGTCTCCTGTCTCTCCTTCTAATACAATAGTCTCACTTCCTGCGTATGTTACAATTGACACCCTGTCATTCTCATCAAGATTCTCCACTAGCATTGCCAAAGACTGCTGTACAAGCGGAAGCTTATTTGCATCATACATAGAGCCAGATGTATCTATAAGGAATACAATATTGGAATCTGGAGCCTCTGAAAAATCTATTGCCTCTGTATTTAAAGAAACAAGGGCAAGCTGTGTATTCTCATTCCAAGGACAATCAGTATACTCTGTATGAACAGCAAATTTTTCTCCATCCTTAGGTGTTTCGTAGTCATAGTGAAAATAATTAATCATCTCTTCTATTCTCACCATTGATGGGTCTACCTCATACCCACCCATAATATTACTTCTTATCTGCGCATAGGATGCTGTGTCAACATCAGCTGCAAATGTAGAAAATGGTGATACAGAAACTGACATCCAGCTATTTTCCGCCAAATCGTTGTACTCATTTGTATCAAACTCTTCAGGATAAATTATCTCATCTTCTTCATAGTATCCTACAGCGCTCTCTGTTTGTACACAATCAAACGCCACATCTACACACTCTTCTGCGCAATCACCATCCGCTACCGCTTCTGTTTGTACATCTACATCATTTCCTGAATTACTAGTCGTATGCTCTTCCGACTTACCATTATCTGTGTAATCTCTTACCTCACCACATCCAAAAAGTCCTACCGACATAATAAGTCCTAATGTTCCTGCTACAACTTTCTTATAGTTTTTCTTCATAATATTTTCCTCCTTCATTTTTCTAAATATAATCATGAAAAAACTCCGTATATCTATCTTTGCAAATTTGCTTACAATAGATATACGGAGTAGAAAATATTTTTTATGGAAAAATTTTTTATTTTTTTATTTAATCTATATATTCTTCGAAATCTACTACAATAACTTTATGGCTTATATCTTCTTCATCCCCTTCATAATAGTCCACCATATACATAAAAACGAAAAACTCCCCATAATCATAATAGGACTTGCCTTCTGCATAAATACCAAGTTCCTGTAATAATGCAGTAACCTCTTCGGTATTATCTGCCACCACATGGTCTCCTTGGTTCAAGCCATAATCTTTTCCTTTAGTATCAATCACTTCTTCAACACATATAACATAACGACCATTTTCATACACAAAGCTATTGGATATTATAGCCGCAGTGTTATAAACTGGGTCGGAAGAAACCGACGGGTCAGGATAATCCCCTGGGACCTCCTCAACAGGTGCTGCTGTAACTGTTTCTTCCATAGGTGCCTCGTCCATAGCCATTTCATTTTCGTCAGCCACAGCAGATTCCATTTGAACCTCCTCATCAACAGCTTCATCCATGGCTATTTCACTTTCATCATTCATTGATTTATCGCCTGTTAAATCTCTAACATTGCCCATTCCAAAGAAAAGAACAGGAGTACCAATAACTAAAAGAACACCAGCTACTGCTAAAACTGTAAATAGTTTCTTATTTCTCTTTTTTCTTTCCTTTATTTCCTCTTGTTTTATTTGCTGTAATTCAAGAGCATAACCCTCATCAATTCTATTCCATAAATCCGGAGTTTCCATATCAGTTGCATCAAGGTATGCCTGAAGCATTTCTTCTGATAATTCATTTTCTGGATTAATATATTCACTAAAATTTATAACGCTATCATCTACGTTATTATTAATATTATTATTCATGTTATTATCCATTTTCATAACTACTCAGGCACCTCCTTAACTTTGATATTCCCTGATTATACAGCCAGGTGACTGTTCCCATAGGTTGCCCCGTCATCTGAGATATTTCTTTAAACTTAAATTGGCCTAATAGTTTTAAATCAACTACTTCTTTTTCTTTAGGCGAAAGTGTCTTCATGGCCTGTCTCATATCCTCTGCCAAGACAGCCTGTTCTTCCACCCGACTTACACCAGCTTTATCTGAACTTGACTCTATTATGCCTTCCTTGTTATCCTCATTGTCAAATTCCAAAACTTCCCTATTATTTTTCCTGATAAAATCAATAGCCATATTTCTTGCAATGGTTACAAGCCACGTCTTATGTGGGCTACCTTTCTTAAATGTAGATGCCACCCTAATAAGTTTAATAAAGAACTCAGAGGTTATGTCCTCTGCATCCTCCTTACGTTTTACTACATCATATATAACAGCATATATTAGTTTTACATACGCATCATATATACTCTTAAGTCCTAATTTGTTACCATTTACAAGACCATCCATGGCTAATTGAAATTCCGTATCTGTCATGGATAATCCCCCTTATTTATTGTACGAATATTTTTTCATTTTTTATGGTATATTTTTATTTTTTCTTCCAACCATTTATCACTTGTTTTTGTAATAAAAAATGGCAAGCTGTGTTCTATCTCTAAGCTGTAGCTTCTCAAGAATTGTACTTATATAATTTCTCACTGTGCCCTCACTTAAAAATAGTCTTCCGGCAATTTCTTTATTACTGTAGCCTGCTGCCACCTCTTCAATAATTTCCTGTTCTTTATCCGATATGTCATAGGCTGTATAATCAAATTCATTTTTCTTATTCATAAGCTCAGGTAGCTTATCAACTATATCCTTACCAAATACACTTTGTCCGCCATAAACTGCATTTAAGGCTGGAATAATACCTTCAAAATCCTGTTTTAATATATAACCCTTGGCTCCTATAGTTAAAGCCTTGACTATGTATTCGTCGTCCATGAAGGTTGTAAGATATAATATTTTGGCATCCTTATCATCCTTTAATATTATTTCACCTGCTTCGAGTCCTGTCATTCCTAACATTCTTATGTCCATAAGTAAAACATCTGGCTTATGATTCTTGTATAATTCTATGGCCTCTTCACCACTGCTTCCAACAGCCAAAACTTCAATGCTCTTATCTGATTCAAGTATTGTTTTTAAAGATATCGCCACCAGTGTATCGTCATCAACCACTAATACTCTCATTTATACCTCCTCTTTCCAAGTACTATAACCAAGTTTCCTATTAATTTCTTGGAAATGTTATAAAAATCTTAAATCCTTTATTAGTTTCTATAGAAATATTTCCATTTAATGCACGAACTCTGTCCTGCATATTTGTAAGTCCAATACCATCACTTTTTGATTTAATGTATGCCGCTGAAGGCTCTTTATTTTCACTATAATTTTTTTGATTACTATTATAATCATGGACAACAAGCTGAATCATACCTGGATGCTCTCTTAATATTATGTCAACCTTATCATTCTTACTGTGCTTAATTATATTAGAAACAGCCTCTTTCACAATACCAATGATTGCGTATTTATATTTTCTATCCATATAATTTCCAGCATCATAATCTAATCTGCAATCAAACTTATCTTTAAGCTCTGCAATCAAATCCATAATAGCCTGTTTTAAGTCTACGGATTCATCATGAAGGTCATGAACACTTTCTCTAATGTTGTTCATTGCAACATCCAAATTATTCTTCACAGATTCCAGCTGACCGTGTAAGGGTTCTTCTTTATTAATAGTCATAAGAGCACCCATCTGCAATATAGAGCGAGTTATCATGTGTCCTACATTGTCATGTATCTCTCTTGCTATTCTGTTTCTCTCCTTCAAGGTTGCCACATAAACTTCCTGATCTTGCTTCTCCATAAGATGCTTATTTTTCTCCGCAAGAAGAATGGCTCTCTCCTCAGAATCATCTCTTATATGCTTAACCAAATTGCTTAGCCTTTCGCTTTCGGCACTCTTGTAATATAGCACACAGGCAATGATGGAAAACAAAACAATTATTGCTATGGCAATAGGTGATAAATATTCCAAACTAAGAATAAACCAAGCACCTAACAAAACCATTTCTATAGTTAATTTATTTGCATATAGCTCATAAACAATAACTGGTGCCACCAGAATGAGCTCTGGTTGAAACACACATCCAATCAGATAACATCCTCCCAGCAAGGCTGTGCATTTTCTAGAATCGAGAAAATATGAAAAACCTGATATTATAATTGCCACAAGAGCAAACACAATAATCTTAGTTATACTCGTCTCGAATAACAGTAAAAACAGAGACAAAAATATTAAAATTAATCTGTCTACAATAAATGCCATATCATCTCTCCATACAATAAACCAATTTCTATCCTTAAAATAATCCTCTTCTATACTCGCGTACATTTTACCACGATTAAACACTTAAGAAAAGAAAAACATCCACCTCATACAGAAGTGGATGTCTTTATTCTAGCTAGCTCTGCTAACTCGCATTCTCTTTGATATAACAAGGGATATAGCAAAAAATGCTAAGGCGTAGAGAAGCTGAATTCCCATACACATAAATATGTCTTTATTCATAACACCTTCCATTATTGAATCTGCTGCCGAAACATACCAGTAAGTTGGGATGAACTTTGCAATCTTTAACATAGTATCACCAAATATTTCCATAGGTACAAAAACACCACCAAGGAAACTGAATGCTAAACTTAATACATTGGATACCATGCTTATAGCCTGTGCCTTAAGCTGGAAATTAGAAATCAAAGTTACAATGGCTGCAGAAAGAATTAAGTAGCAAAGTGCATTAAGTATCAAAAATGCATTTATATCCTTAAATACCTCGCCTTTAAACATTACAACCGATACAAGCATAAAACCTAACCAGATTACAAGACTAAGTATTACCGATGCCCCTATAAGCTGAGCACTTCTGCTTTTTGAACTAAGCGGAGATATATCTGTACGCTCCTTTACCCCCTTTTTGTTTAAAGCAATTATTACAGGTGCTAAAACATTTATTAAAAGTCCTAAAAATATATACGAAAGATATGTGAAGAAATAATATATAGTAGGCTTTGTGTTTCCCTTACCCTTCATTGAAACAAGGTCTTTATTATCAACTGCTGCAATAGTTTTTTCATAAGCCTCATCCTCACTATATCCAGCGATAACATAAGAATCAAAGGTTTTTACAAATGTATCAATCTGGCTGTCTACATATGCACCTGTTGTTGTTCCTGGACGCTTAATGTTTGTAAGCTTAAATCCATCTTCTATATAGAGAACATAATCAATCACCTGAAAATAAAGTCTATCCTGTATAACCTCGTCATCATTTTCTACCTCAACAATATTATGCTTCTCTGTAAGGTATTTTTCTAAATATTCCCCCTTCTTTGAACCATCATTGTTAAATATAGCAACATCCATTCGAGTATCCTGATAGGCATTATTACCTGTTCCTATAGATGACATTATCGAAAGCAGAACTGTAAAAATAACAAAGTATGTTATAAACGAAGGAAGCTGTTTTTTTGTTATCTTAAAAAATGTATTAAAGACTTGCATATTGTTTTCTCCTTCCTATAATTGAACCACCTATCATAAACGCAACTGATAATACAAGCATGGCAGCAATATTGCCAAAAAATCTGTCGTAGGTTTCATAAACGTTAAGTGCATAA
Source organism: Lachnospiraceae bacterium (assembly GCA_015057525.1). GTDB lineage: Bacteria > Bacillota > Clostridia > Lachnospirales > Lachnospiraceae > Coprococcus_C. The sequence continues at coordinate 15,967 of SVEE01000011.1, forward strand.
AATGCATCACTAATCATAACTGCTGGATTAATTTTATTAATAAATGGTGCATGGATATCCACAATCATTCTCATATCCATTATCATAAGACCGCTTAAGAAACAAAATACCATATATATTGTTACACACAAGGTTTCCTTCATTGTTTCTGAAAGCTTACTCAGGGTTCCAATAAAGTAACCTGATGTGACACCTAAAAGACAACCCACAAATATAACTAAGATAATTGCACCTATTCTATTACCAAAATTAACACCTATAATGGACAAATATAAAAAGGAAATAAGTGTAAGTCCTGTTAACACAAGCCAAACTGCACTAAGTCCACCAGCAGTCTGAGCTAAACTGTTTGAACCACCAAGATTTTTTCTTGCACCAAGAGAAGAAAGATTCGCTTGATTTTTTATAGCAAAGCTACATCCGGAAAATCCAGCAAAGAGACAAGACATTGCTATAAGGTTATAAAAATACTGAATAAATACGTCCATATTTCCGTTAGAGAGAACCTTTTCAGTATTCTCATCTGCCTGTCCCATCAATCTAAGCATTACCATAGCCTGTACATCTTTGCTTTCAGAAGCAACATCTGTCATAACAGTAATAATCTGATGATACTGAGAAACTATTGTGGATAAAATACTCTCTGCAATTCCTTTGTTCTTAACTAAGAGCTTAAGTTCTCCATCCTCTGAATAAAAAACTCCTACTACATCACCATCATCCAAAGAAGCCTCAGCAGCTTCAAAGCTATCACAATGTGTCACATTAAGAAGCTTTTCTCCTCCCTCTTCATCAAGAGAAATTTCTTCTATAATTCCCGAAAAATTTTCAGCCACAAACTCATCCTCTATGTAAGCTGAAACCTTAATATTTTTTACCAAATCACTTTTTTCATAAGCTGTTCCAAAAGTAGAATAAAACAACGTACCTAATATGAAAACGAAAATCATACTCCAGAAAATCTGTTGTTTATCTCTTATGACAGTTAAAAAATTATATTTGAAACTATGCCAAAACATAGGTTACACCTCCTTGTCACGAAGCTCTTTTCCTGTAATTTCAAGGAATACATCATTTAATGTTGGAAGCTCTGAATAAACTCTTCCACATGGTATATCATTCTGATTAATATAATCCATTACTCTAATAAGGTTATGCTTTCCACCGCTACATTTTACTGTGAGCTTTCCATCCTCAAATGTAACCATATACACATGATTGATACCCTCTATGGCCTTTATATGCTCATCGCTTATTGCACTCATCTCCACAACAATAGTCTCAGTGTTCTTAATCATCTTTTTAAGCTCATCCTTAGTACCTATTGCAATATTCTTACCCTTATCCATAATTGCAATTCTAGTACAAATCTGCTCAACCTCTTCCATATAATGTGAAGTATAAATAATTGTACTTCCCTTTTTGTTAAGCTCTTCAATTCCCTCAAGTATCTTATTTCTACTCTGTGGGTCAACTGCTACTGTAGGCTCATCCATAATAACAAGCTTTGGCTTATGAGCTATACCACATGCTATATTAAGTCTTCTTAATAAACCACCTGAAAGCTTCTTAGGATAGAACTTCTTGAAATCCTGTAAATCTACAAAATCAAGTGCCTCTTCAACATACTGCTTTCTAGTCTCCTTATCTCTAATATAAAGTCCACAGAAATAATCTACATTCTCATAAACAGTAAGCTCATCATAAACAGCTACATTCTGCATTACCACACCAATATTTTTCTTAGCTTCAATATTGTTTGGTGTCATCTTCTCTCCAAACAACTCTATGCTTCCCTTATCGTACGAAAGCAACGACAACAAACAATTAATAGTTGTAGTCTTACCTGAACCATTCGGTCCCAAAAGTCCGAATATCTCGCCCTCCTTAATCTCCAGATTAAAGTGGTCTAAGGCAAGAACCTCTTTATATCTCTTAACAATATTCTCAATTTTTACAACTGTTTCGCTCATATCACTACCTCCATAACTATAAGCACTCTTAAATATCTTACTGTACACATTCTACCTCAAACCATACCCCTTAGTAAGTGCCCAATGTCAAAACCCAACATGACATTTGTCACAAACCGCAAATATACACCTATAGACCAAAGATAGCTCCACACCCATATAAAAAACACACCCTAACCCTTAGCCCTAACATAAAAAAATTCCTGTGCCAGGGTATATATAGCAATAATAAATGCACTCGAAAACACGCTCTCGCTTGGACGAAACGCAGCGGTACTAAGTCTTCAGAAACAACCTGTATGAATAAAAATGTGCATCGAAAACTGTTCTAGAAACGCCGGCACTTAGTGCGAAAAAGAAAAGCCATGGATTACAAAAATGTTTGTAATCCATGGCTTTTCTTTTTCACACTTACGTACCGCTGCGTTTCGTCCAAGCGAAAGCGTGTTTTCGAGCACATTTGTTATTCTACAGGTTGTTTCTGAAGACTAAGTGCCGGCGTTTCTAGAACAGTTTTCGGTGTGCATTTTTATTGCTATATATGCCCCAGCACAGGAATTTTTCATTATTTGAAAATAGTGGCTAGGGTGTGTTTTTATATTGGGTATGGAGCTATCTTTGGTCTATAGGTGTATATTCGCGGTTGTCAGCTACTGATTTGTAGGCTGGACGAATAATTTTGTTGGCGTTGATAAGCTCCTCTATGCGGTGTGCACTCCAGCCAGCTATTCTGGCAGTCGCAAAGAGTGGAGTGTAGAGTTCTTCTGGGAGGTCTAACATGCTGTATACGAATCCACTGAAGAAGTCTATGTTAGGGCTAACCCCTTTGTATATTTTACGTTTATCTGCAATTACTTCTTTGGCAATCTTGGCAACATTCTTATAAAGCTCATACTCTTCCTGCATATTCTTTTCCTCTGAAAGCTTGCCAACGAATTTTTCGAAAAGACATGCTCTAGGGTCAGATATTGAGTAAACGGCATGTCCCATACCGTAGATGAGTCCTGCTTTGTCGAAAACCTTTTTGTCAAGTATGTCACAAAGATAATCTCTTATGGCACCAAGATCATTCCAATTCGGAACATGTTCCTTAAGGTCATCAAACATCTGCTTAACCTTAACATTTGCACCACCGTGCTTTGGACCTTTAAGGGAACAAAGAGATGCTGCAACAGATGAATATGTATCTGTACCTGATGATGTAACTACGTGAGTTGTAAATGTTGAATTGTTACCACCACCATGCTCAGCGTGAAGACATAGTGATAAGTCTAACATTTTTGCCTCTGTATCAGTATACTCCTTGTTCTGACGAAGAAGTCTAAGTAAGTTCTCAGCAGTTGAAAGCTCAGGCTTTTGCTGATGTATGTAGAGTCCACGTCCTAAATCATAGTGTCTATACGCAAGGTATGAATATACCGCCATAGCAGGGAAGTTTGCAATAAGCTCAACGCTCTGACGAAGTACATTAGGAATACTGATATCCATAGTCTTTGCATCATACGAGCTAAGAGTAAGTATACACTTAGTCATGGCATTCATTATGTCCTTGCTAGGGTTCTTAAGAATTACATCACGAACAAAGTGACGTGGCAATTTTCTATATGAACCAAGAATGGTGTTGAATTCCTCAAGTTCTTCTCGATTTGGAAGCTCCCCAAACAAGAGAAGATACACGGTCTCCTCATATCCAAATCTATTTTCACTTGTGAATCCTTTAGCTAAATCATTTATATTTATTCCTCTATAAAATAACTCGCCATCAATGGGTGTCATTACTCCATCTATTTCTCTGTATGCATTAATAGTAGAAATTTCTGTAAGTCCTGTTAATACACCTTTTCCATCAACATCACGAAGTCCCCTCTTTACCTCGTATCTTGTGTACAATTCCGGATCTATTATATCTCGTTCTTCACATAATCTAGCTAATCTCTGAATCTCCGGTGTTACAGCTGAAAATTCTTTACGATCCATCCAATTCTCCTTTCAGTACATTTCCCATAAAAAAATAATTAACCCTGCTTAATAGGAATTAATTTGCGTTCCTCTCGCTCAACAGAGATTTCAGGATTAGATATTATTATACTTAATATTCCATCCTTAAACGCTGCTGCAATATCTTCCTGTTTAACCTTTTTTCCTACAAAGAAGCTACGTTTGCACCCACCAACATGTCTTTCTCTTCTTATGTAGTGTTTCTTGTTCTCATTTTTCTCTAATTGGTCTGACATATCAGGTTTGTTGGCTACTATAGTGAGCATTCCATCTACAAGCTCAGCCTGCACATCCTCATATCGATAACCGGGAATCTCTATCTCTAACAGATAGTTTCCATCCTTCTCCTGAATGTCGGTTCTCATCATCTGGGGTACACTGGTTACATTACTGTCAAAAATATTGATAGTGTGGTCTTCAAATAACATACATATACCTCCTTAAAATAAATTATAAAATGTCTTCTTCTATGCTATCAAGGAACTCCTTTAATTCAGTTCTAGCCTTCTCTATGTCTGGCTTATTCTGCTTATCAAGGATTCCCTCGAAAATGTTCATTCTATTTTGAATCATATGTCTTATATCGCCAGTTGACTCTTCATACATTCTGTCTCCGCGAAGAAGCAAAAGCTTATTCTCCTCTTGCTCTCTTGGGTGTATCTTAAGAGCTGAAAGTGAAGCAAGTCTCTCTTCTATCTCCTGCTCAGACATATCTGTCTCTTCATTCTTAATAACTATTCTCTTCTTTATCTTTGTAGAAATAACTGTTACCTCAACCTCCAGTATAGAGTTTACATCATAGGTGTATGTAACATCTACAGCCTCTTTACCAGCAGGACCTATAGGTACAGGCACCTCAAGCTCTCCAAGATATACATTGTTTCTTGCATATCTACTCTCTCCCTGAAGTATCTTTACTCTAATAACACTCTGATTGTCTCCTGCTGTATAAAGCCTTTCTGTTCTACTTACAGGAATAACAGAGTTTCTCTCTATAATTGGGAGGTAATGTCCACTTTCCTTATATCCACCACTTCTAGTCACCACAATATCAGTTCCAAGAGTAAATGGACATACATCTGTAAGAATCATTTCCTTAACAGCTTCATTTCTCTCCTTCATGGCTGCCTGAGTAGCTGCACCCACTACTACAACCTCATCTGGATTAATATTTCCATTAGGAAGACGTCCAAATAATCTGCTGACAAATTTTCTAACTATAGGGAGCTTAGTTGCTCCACCAACAAGAATAATTTCTTCTATATCAGAAAGCTTAATATTGGCATCCTTAAGGCTTCGCTCTATAGGCTTCTTAATTTTATTGAGAAGAAGCTGACATGATTTCTCATAATCATCTAATGATATCTCATATTCGTATATCTCTTCACCAATCTTACATTTGAAAGTGGAAACCCTGCTGTCTGCAAATCCCATCTTGCATATTTCAGCCTGCTTTCTAATGTGATTCTTAGTTTTCTGGTCAAGCAAATCCTGGTCAATGTCCTTCTCACGATAAAACATCTGCTCAAGAATCTCAGTAAAATCTTCTCCGCCAAGATAATTATCTCCTGCGACTGCTCTAACCTCCATAATATTCTGGAAGAGCTCAAGAATTGAAACATCAAAGGTTCCTCCACCAAGGTCAAATACAAGGAACTTAGTATCTGCATTTTTAAGATTAAGTCCATATGCTATTGCAGCAGCTGTTGGCTCGCTGACAATTCTCTCAACCTTAAAGCCAGCTAATTCACCAGCCTTCTTAGTTGCCTTTCTCTGAGTATCGTTAAAATATGCAGGAACACTTATTACTGCTTCCTCTATAGTCTGTCCCAGATATACCTCAGCATCCTCCTTGAGAGATTTTAAAACAAGGCTTGATAATTCTTCAGCCGTAAATTCTTTTTCTCCCAAGATAAATTTTTTATTTGTACCCATGCTTCGCTTAAAAATCTCTGCTGTCTGCTCTGGATATAACTGTTTTCTCTCCTTGGCAGTCTTACCAACATAGACAATTCCATCCTCGTCAACACTGACCACAGATGGAGTAAGATTCTCACCAAGTTTATTAGGAATAACCTTAACCTCATCCTTATCCATGTATGCAATTAAACTGTTTGTGGTTCCTAAATCAATTCCTACTATCATCTTATTTATTATCCTTTTTTACCTTCTAGCCTTTTTAGTCTTTCTTCATATAAAGCATCCTTGCCACAGATACTAATAGCTTCTCTGTAGCATACTCTTGCAAGCTCATACTGTTTTAAAGCCTCATATATAAGTCCCTTCATGTAGAGTGCTTCATGACATCTCTCGTAGAAGCAACCTGAACACCTCACAGACTTAATAGCTCTATCTGCATATTCAAGAGCCTTCTTATACTTCTTCAACGCCTTGTGAAGTCTTGCCATCTTAATTAAATCCACTGGATTGCTAAGCTTACTGTCTTCTATTATAGCTTTGTTTAGATATGGTTTCACATCTGGTTTAAACAAGGCTCTCTTGCTTAGAATTACATCTATTAATTCACTATAATAATTTTCTTTGTTGTTTATGTCAAGTTTAATAGCCTTCTCATAAAGCTTTTGAGCATCCTCAAACAACCCATGTTTAGTGAAAATATCCGCCATAGTTGTATAAGCTTTTAGGTCATTCTCATCCTTACTTATAGCAAGCATAAATGTCTCGTTAGCCTTATCCACATATCCATTAGTTCCGTAGAGCTCGCAAAGTCTTCTGATACAAGATTGAACCAGTGCATCATGAGGTAATGTATCTATACATTTTTTAAGAACATTAACTGCTTCTTCAAACTTGCCAGTTCTCTCTAAAAGAACAGAATAATCATATCCTATATCAGCATTAAGACCAGCTTCTTCAATATATAAATTATATACCTCATAGCTTTCTTCATACTTATTCATACACTGAAGAGTCCTAGCAAGAAACATATAAAGCTGCAACTTTTGTTCCTTACTCTCTTCACCTAAAGCCTTTATTGCCTTTTTATAGGAGTCAGCAGCTTTGGCAAATTCCCTGTGTTGCTCATAGATTAATCCTACCTTACTGTGACAGTAAACATTTTCTGGCTCATATTTTAATGCCTCCGTAAAGTCCCTAAGTGCACTCTTGTTATTAGACATGGCTCTGTTGATTATTCCTCTGTGAATGAGGAAAAATACACTGGCGTTTATCTCCATCTGCCTGTCTAACTCCTTAAGAGCATCTGCGAATTTACCTTGATTTTTGTATACAATTCCAAGCCTACCATGAGCAGTCTTATGATTATCATCCAACTCAATAGCTTTTATGTAGCATTGAGCAGCTTTGTCATAATCCTGAAGTTTCTCATGGCACACACCCTTGAGTACATATATCTCCACATATTCCTCCATGTCAGATTCTTCCGGACCGCCTCTTCTTAAAATATTATTAACAATCTGAAGGGCTTTTTCATAATTTTCTTTCTTCTCATAGAAATATGCCTCATAGTACTCAACATTGTCGCTTTCAATTCCCATTACCTTAAATCGCTCTACAATTTTCTTGGCATTATCATCCTGACCAAATTTTACATAGATTTTGATTTCCTGTACATATGGTTCTGACACATATGGATATATTGCTATAGCCTTCTCGCAGGCAACCATCGACTCTTTAATATAATCCAATTCGTAGCATGCCTTAGACATAAAACTATACGCAATATAGTCTCTGTCATCCTTCTCAATCAATGCCTCACATGCCTTTATACACTCATCATAATTCTCTGTAAGATATTCCAGTTCACATTTTGCCTCATAGGAAAGAAGCTTCTCATCATGGTCATACCCCAGAGAAATATCAAGATACTTTCTAGCCTCATCATATTTCTTGGTCTTGAGATAACAATCGGATATAAGAAACATAACATATGGCCATCTCTTTTTCTTATCTAAGCTATCCTTGTCAGTTGCCTCTTCAGGGATAGCCTCAATTGCCTCCTTCCACTTAAGGAAACATGAAATAGCATTATCATAATCAAAAAGACATAAAAAAGAACGTCCCTTTACATTGTTATATTCACAAACCTTATCCTCTGTAGGTTCAAACTCATCAAGGAGATCAATAACCTCATTAAATCTATAGCTCTGATAAAGACTCCATGCCATCTCCATACGTGCTTTGTTATCTGTTGGGTCCTCTTTAATCCTAGCGCTCATCTTGTCGATAATTCCCTGATTAGCTCTAATCATACCTGCACGGACATTATTGTCATAATGGTTAATCTTTAGAAGCTCCATGTACATATCTCTGGACTTCTCAAAATTACCCAAATGATATTCAAGGTCAGCCATCTTTCCCTTGACAATATAATTGTCCTCCTTAATAGAAGCTGCCCTATCATAGTATTCCTTAGCCATATCATAATCTTCCCTTAATGAGGCTATATCTCCACAACAAAGAAGAATAAATACATCCTCAGGGAAATCCTCTACCACACCTAAAGCTTTTTTCTGAAGAGACTCTAGTTCAGAAAAAAACTCACTACAAAGAGTTTTTGATTCATCATCAGGAAATTTTTCCTTAAGCTTATCATGCAACACCTGAACACTGTGTCTTATTCTATTTATCTCCACATAAGGATGACTTACATTTAATTCTTCAAGTTCCTTGAAATACTTAGACTGGTTCTCCCTGTCTCTCTTTCTTATGGCAAGGTCCAGCTTAAAATACTTCCCAATAAACTCTTCAAAATCCTCATAATCCCCATCAAAAAGATAGTAATTAATCAAATCATCGTACATGGAATTATTAATCATGTAGTCAAGAAAATCCTCTGGATAGATTTCGGCAAGCTCCTTTTTTCTATCCTTAATGTCAAAGGTTTCCACCAAAAGCTTCCATATAGTCTGAGGTATATAGAAATTCTCCATAAGGAATTTCATAAGAACCTTAAATGCATCCTCCGAAGTATCAAGGGAAACAAATTCATCTCGATTAAAGAGCTCTTTCCACTCCTCCACATCTATTCTACGGTAAAAATCCTTATATAGCTCCTCTATATATGTAGCAAGCTGCCCCATAGGTGAGGTGTCCTTCGGCTTATCCTCCATATCAGCTTGTCTTACAGCCTCCTCATAGGCATGTCGTAGTTCCATAAATCCTTCTGGATCATCCTCTGGATTAACACTCACAAGCTTTATTCTATATGCTTTTTTTAATTTTTCTTTATCCTTAGTCTTATCAATACCAAGAATCTTCCAAATATTCATTAACCGGCCTCCAAAAGCTGTTTTTATTATGTTACCACAAACTTTATTTCTTAGCAAAAAAAGTTGCTGTGGGATAAACCACACAGCAACTTAGTGTTTCTACATTCTTAAACAGGATGCATAGCTTATTATGATATGTAGATGGTTTTATATTTTATTTTTTTTATTTTTATAGATTATATTTGTACGAACAATTTCACGAATATAGAAACAAAGATGGTTAAGTATACACTATGCACCCTGCTTAAATTTACAAGTTAAAAAATATGCCTTTAGCCTCCATAGTAGCACTCGTTGCTGTAACTATATATTGTCTCGTAGCTAGTTCCGCTATATACCTTAATTTCCGACTTAACACGGTATGTAGTGCCTGCTACAAGCGGGAAGTAATAGTTAATATACTCGTAGTACCAGTTGTAGTTTGTGTTTGTCCAGCTCCAAACCTTAACCCAGCTACTACCAGATTTCTTTTGAAGTGTCTGAGTAACGGTTATCTTGGTGGCTGTGTCCATATAACCGTAAACTGACGTTTGACACAAGGCTGAATCATCAGAAGTTATACCAAGACTTGTACTTACATTGGAGGTATAGGAAAAATACGGGCTAGCTTCCTCTTCCTCCTTAATGGCTGCCCTTGGCTCCACCGGTGTAATATTAACGAGCATAAAAAGGGCAAGCACCATAGCTACAACTACTCTTAAACTTCTAAGTATTCTCCTTTGCATATTTCTCCTCCTAAATAAATTTAAAAAATTACCCCTACATATACTATAATCCCTTTTTTCAAAAAAACTGGACGTTTTTTTCGAAAAAATTTTTATTTTTTTTAATTTTTTTAAAAAATGTCGAAAATTTCCTCTCTTGACAGGTTACTGTCTATCTTATTTTTATAATTTCCCTCAAACCAGTATATAGTAATTTGATTATGTTCTTGACTATCATACACCATATATTCCTTGCCATTCTCATCTGTGTATGTTACATATTCGGCACTTTCATTATCATTCAAAATCGATGTATTATAAACCAAGCTTTTATTATAAACCAACCTTTTGTCACCATACACATATTCCTTGATGACTGTAAGCTCATTCTCCACACTACTAACTAACTCAAACCCTTCCGGCAAATTAGCCTCAATATACTCTGGTGTAATCTCATCGAGATTATCAATATAAGCCATTTGCTCAGGATTTATATTAATTTCATTATGAGTTGGAAATATATTAATGAAGAACTTAGTCACCTTTGCTCTGACAGAATCCACACTCAAAATAGGTATCGCTATAAGAGCCACAATTACCAGAATACATAGAAATCTACGCACTGGAGTGGCTATAAGAACAAAATAAGGTTTCTGCTGTCTCTTTATAAGCTTCTTCATCTTTTTATTCATTTTTCTGGATGGAGTATATTCTGGTATTTCATCAAGTGCCGGATAATTATAACGCTCATCAAAAGTCGCAATAAGTGCTTCTTTCATCAATTCTTCATTCATATAACTATCCCTCCTCCATTTTATCTAATATTTTCTTTATTATAGTTCTTGCTCTTCTTAATTTCTTGTATGTACTTTCAATACTTATATCCAAAATGTTGCCTATCTCCTTAGGCGTAAATCCCATAACCACCGACAAATACATAATTTCATAATATCTATCGGGAATCTTTAGAAATACTTCATTGTATATTTTATCTTTTCTTATTTGACCAATAACCGCATCTTCCATATTCACCGGGTCCATATCATCCACAGAATCAATATCTACTGCCTCAGGTATATTTTTTCGCTTATTATATGCTTTAAATCCTTTATGTCTAGTTAAAATCTTTACATAGTTCTCTGTTTCTTTACTTTCTATATCTTTAATCCTGTGGAAAGTCTTGGCAAATTCAAGAAAGCACTCACTTGCCACATCTTCAACCTCATGATAATTATCCAGTATATCATTTAGAATAAAAATCACAAGCTTAAAGTATCTTTCATAGAATCTGTTAAACTTATCCTCATCTTCGATATCAATTATCGATAAACATATTGCAATCACGGTGTTTCCTCCAAATTTCAATAACATATGCTCCATCTTACAGATAGGCAACATGGGTAATGTTATCAAAATATTAAAGGCTTGCCAATATATTATCGTATGTTTTTATCGCATTTTGTCGACTTTAACAAAGTTTTTTCACAAAAATTATTTTATCACAAAACTTTCTTTAGTTGTACATCAAAAGCACTATAATTATAACAAAATAAAAATACTGGCACCATGTACCAGTATTTTTAGGAATAACTCTTATAATGTAGCCTCTAAAGTAGCTCTAATTGCCTTGATGAAATCCTCACTATTAAGTACAGTTACATTATCTAAGGTTGTAATAAGAGCAAGGTCCTTTGTCATCTTACCATCTTCAATAGTCTTAATTGTTGCAGCCTCAAGCTTATCAGCAAAAGCCATAAGTTCTGGAAGATTGTCAAGCTCTCCTCTTTTTCTTAAAGCTCCTGTCCAAGCAAAGATTGTAGCAACTGAGTTAGTAGATGTCTCCTCACCAGCAAGGTGCTTGTAGTAGTGTCTCTGAACAGTACCATGAGCAGCCTCATACTCGTATTTACCATCTGGTGATACAAGAACTGAAGTCATCATAGCAAGTGAACCAAATGCTGATGAAATCATATCACTCATAACATCACCGTCATAGTTCTTACAAGCCCAGATATATCCACCCTCTGACTTCATAACTCTTGCAACTGCATCATCGATAAGTGTATAGAAGTACTCGATGCCTGCCGCGTCGAACTTCTCCTTGTACTCAGCATCAAAAATATCCTGGAAAATATCCTTAAATGTATGGTCATACTTCTTAGATATAGTATCCTTAGTTGCAAACCAAAGAGTCTGCTTAGTATCTAAGGCATAGTTGAAGCAGCTTCTTGCAAAGCTCTCAATAGAACCGTTAATATTATGCATACCCTGAATAATACCTGGCTTATCAAAATTATGTATTAACTCTCTAATTTCAGTTCCATCCTCTGCTGTATAAACAAGCTCAGCCTTACCAGCAGAAGGAATCTTCATCTCACTTGCCTTATATACATCACCATAAGCGTGTCTTGCAATTGTAATAGGTTTCTTCCAATTCTTAACACATGGCTCAATACCCTTAACAACAATCGGTGCTCTGAAAACTGTACCGTCTAAGATTGCACGGATAGTTCCGTTAGGGCTCTTCCACATTTCCTTTAAGCTGTACTCTGTCATACGAGCTGCATTAGGAGTGATAGTTGCACACTTAACAGCAACACCATATTTCTGAGTAGCATAAGCAGAGTCAAATGTTACCTTATCATCAGTCTCATTTCTATACTCAAGACCAAGGTCATAGTACTCTGACTTTAAATCTATAAATGGATAGATAAGCTCATCCTTAATTATCTTCCAAAGGATTCTTGTCATCTCATCTCCGTCCATTTCAACAAGTGGTGTAATCATTTTAATTTTTTCCATCTTTATTCCTCCCGTGAAAATACACACTTTTCGCAAAATCACTACCTATTGTAGCACATGTGATTATTTTTTTAAACACTTCTTAAAAGTATTTTGCAATTCTTTTATTTAGACAATATTTGTTCCTTTATGGTTTTAATAACACCTTGGTTTTGCATTGTATCAGCTACATGAGCAGCGGCCGCCTTAACCTCATCTCTAGCACTACCTATGGCATAGCTTTCATCTGCACAGGCAAGCATTCCAAGATCATTAATATTATCACCAAATACCATGACCTCATCTCGTTTAACACCAAGCTTATTCATTATAAATGAGAGTGCAGTTCCCTTATTTATATCCTCTCTTATACAATCCATCCAGTATATTCCCGCTGATGCAATAAGAGTTTTATCCTTCCATTTGTCGTAATACCATTCCTTAACAACAGTCTCCGCATCCTCAGGATGATATATAGAAACCTTAACTATATCGTCATCCACATTGGCAAGGTCAGAAATAGCCTTCATATCATAGCGATAATCCTCAGTCATCCATTTAAACAGATAGCTGTCCTCATCCTTCACGTAGGCATAGTCCTTACCACAAAGCATAATATCTATATCAGGCAGTTTCCATGCATCCTCTACAAGATTTTTAACAAGTTCCTTGTCCATATGCTTTTTTGACCAGGTATTTCCCTCGCTGTCCCTTATAAATCCACCATTATCAGTTATATATAAAATATCATCTGCCACTGGTGCAAAAAGTCTTCTTAGGCTTGCATATTGCCTGCCACTTCCTGCCACAAATGTTATTCCTCTGTTTTTTAATTCTCTTATCACATCATAAATTTCCGGATTAATGTCAAATGTACCATCTGGCACAAGGGTTCCATCCACATCACTTACAACAAGCTTTATCATGTTAATTCCTTTCTAACTTCATAGGTAAATATATTATGTATCTTATTTTCTGCTTTTATTTCACCTCACCCATATTAGCATAAAATAAACCCATACTCAAGCAAACTATTTCTTGAATAAATTTCATATAATATATATACTAGAACAAGGATAAATGAAAGGGGTATTATTTTATGACATATACTTACGCTGTTCAAGGTAACAAATCCCGCCGTGTAGGTTACAGGGTAATCGGTGGAATATTTTTAGTTGTAGCTGCACTTCAATGTGTAACCTTATTTAAGGGGTATGCAGACCGCATTGTGCTAACAGCTATATTTATAGCATTTTGTATGTTCTATGGAATATATCTTGTTGCCAGAACATTTAAGAAACAATCTTTTGACATTACATATAAATTTTCGGAGGAAGGCATGTTAGTCACTCATCACTATGGGGAAACCAATTATACCTTTGATGACATAGAATTTATTACAATGGTTGCTGCTGACCCAGAGATGATGCTTTGTGTTTTAAACATAAAGGCAGGCAAGGATATTTTCAATATACCTTTTACTATGAAGAAGGAGTACTGTGAGAAAATATACGATTTTGTCAATGAAAGAATCAAGAAAGAAGAAGATGAATAAAGCATAGGAATATTTGTATGAATATTAGCTCAAAAATTTTTGATATATCTATTATTAACAACGTAATAATACATGAAAAGACCACATCCACAAACACCCTGGCTAAAGACTATATTATGAAAGGATGTGTTGATGGCACTCTTATCCTTGCCAAGGAACAAACCGCAGGCAGAGGTCGTATGGAACGCAGTTTTTCCTCTCCTTCTGGAGATGGGATATATATGAGTCTTGTTGTTAAGCCTGATATATCTCCTGAGCTGGTTTCACAAATCACATTGCCTATAGCTCTTTCTATTGTTGATGCCATAGGCGAAATATATAATATCCCTGCCAAGATAAAGTGGCCAAACGACGTTCTTATTAACTCTAAAAAGGTTTCCGGCATATTAACTGAATACAAAAATGGACATGTTATTATTGGCGTTGGAATCAATGTAAACAACAAGGAATTACCAGGTGAGCTTACTTCAACAGCCACTTCTTTGTATTTAGAATCTGGTATTTCGCATGAGCTTTACACTTTAATCGAATCAATTTTTAAATATTTTGACGGATACTATAAAAGCTTCCTGTCAGACAACAATTTGTCGTCCATCCAGGAAGCTTATAATAACTGTTTAATTAGCTACGGCAAGGAAGTTTACATAATTCCTCACAGCCGTACAGTAGGTTCCATTAACCCTATGCTTATTTCCACTGAAGATTTATCCCCATATCTTTGTAAGGGAATATCTTCTACAGGTGATTTAATTTGCATAGACAGTGAAGGTACTGCCCACTCAATAAATTCAGGAGAAGTTTCAATCCGTGGCTTGCACGGGTATGCACAATAATGCTACTTATCTTAACTCCTGTATTGTTCCAAGACCGATAGTAGTTATAACTCCGTCTTCAAAATCCATCTTAACACAGTAGTCACCCAAACATTTGCCTATTGCATATTGGTGTGAGTACTGACTATAAGATGCATAGTAGTAGAATCCGTGGCTCTCCAAAATCGCCATAGCCTCATCATAGTTCATACCAGGCTGAATTCCAAATACTGTAACCTTATCCATGTAACTTACAAGCTCTATAGAAACAGAATCCTCACCGGAATCTAAATTAATAACCTTCTCTTCACCTAAATATCCTGTTGTGTCATTAGTAAATTCAACATCTCTATTATTCTGAAGAAGTCTTGCTACAGTATCTACATCACCACTAGAATTAATATATGCCTCACCTATATCTGTTATATCACCATCGGCGATAACTTCATTCTTCTCCCAAAGCATTTTAACATAAGCAACTCTGTAGTTTTGCTCTAAAAGATTATCACCATCCATGTACACAGGAATAATTTCCTTGCCAATCTGTTCATTAACCCAGTTAGCCATCTCATCTCCTGTGAGATTATCACTAAGTTTCTTATCACTTTGGTCTGTAACGTAATATGTATCCTCGTCACTACCCTCTTTATAGAAAATATCATATTTTTTATTGTAAGAGTTGGACTGCATATCGAAATCATAGATAGATGCTCTCCACTCACCGTCTATGTTCTCATAATCTGTACTCTCCAAAATAGCTGTACCATTGTCATAGAACTTAAGGGAGTCTGTATGATGCTCTGCATACTGAGTAATCCATTTATCATTTTCTAAGTCATACTCGTAAATACCAAAATAATGCTTTTCTTTTGTGCTAGGTTCAGATGAAAGCCACATAAGAAGTTCTTCTTTGCCATCCTTGTCCACATCATGAACAGCATACTTTTCGTTCATAAACTCTTCAGGTTCTGTGGCGTCATACTGACCTGTCTCACCTGGTAAATTACCCACGTTAGGTGTACAGAAATCTATTACTGCACCTGCGTAATAATATCTCATTTCCTTCTTGATAGCCTCCATGGCTTCAAGTTCCCTTGGATCTGTCATTGTTGCATCACTTACAGTAGCATCAGTTGCTGTGGCAACATTTTCATCCTCGAAAATTCTATTCTTAATATTTTTAATACCCTTTGTAAGCACAACAACCAAAACAACCATAACAATGGCTGCAATAACAAAAAATATTATTCTAGGTACTATGCTAGCAGTACGTTCCTCTTCATCCTCAGCACTATTATCAGTCTCAATCACAGACTTATCTGCTGCATCCTCATTAAGCTCTGCTTTAATCTCAGTTCCTGTTCTATATTCTTCTGATAATACAAGTTCAGATTCCTCACGGAAAATATATTGAAGGACCGGCATCTGACTAAATGAATAGCCCTCCTGCTTATCATTTTCCTGACCAGTAACTAAAGCCGTTCTTATAAGATTCTTAATGTAGTTAATTCTCTTTCTAACTACATCCTGACTACATTCCATCTTCTTAGCGATATCCTTAACAGAAACATTCTCTATGTAATAATACTGAAATACAACCTTAGAAAGGACTGGAAGCTGTCTATATAATCCTAATATGAAATATTGCTTATCTGAGTCATCAGGAAAATCCTTAGGTATAATTTTCTCATTATCCTTTGCTGCAGACTCAGGCACACTCTTAAAGCCCTTACCTTTCTGATAATCAGCCTTAAGAAGTTCCTCCATGTTTTCCTTAACATACTTATATGCATAATCTGTGGCAAGCTGTTCTGCCTTCAATAAAAATGAATCCGACTCACCGTATTCCTTAATATTAGCAAATATTTCTTCATAAACAGACTTAGCAATATCCTGAGTAATATTATAATCAACAATAATGTCGTCAATTAGCTTTATTATTAAATTATTAGTTAAATATACAATAATGTCATAGCTGTCTAATCCCCCAGCAATGTAGTCACTTACCGCATTATTTAACTTTTTGTCGTCTTCTTCTCCGTAAACCTTCAACGTATCTTACCCCTGTTTTTTTCATATATTATAAAACGAAAAAACCTTTACAAATCTTAATTATTTATTAAGATTTATAATATTTCAAAAAATAATTCCCATCTGCGATTTTTCGTTTGCATTTTTTATTATTTAAAACTCAGATAAATTATGCACCCACTTATCAAAACTGTCAAATGATTTATTATTTATCTACATTTTGTATAGCATTATGATAATTTTTTTGATATAATTATTTAAAATGTTACAAAGCAAACTATATAATATTTTGGAGGATTTCATAATGCACGAAAAAAGAAAATACGAAAGACTTCCTATCAAACTTACATTGGAAGTTTCTAACCTTTTTAAGCAAGATGGTATAAAGATTGATTCTTTAGATACAGAGATAGAAGTATTTGACATTTCCAAAGCTGGCATCGGCTTTATGTCAGAAAGCAAATTACCAGTAGGCTATTACTTTAATGCAACATTGGAATTTGAAAGCACAGACGAGATTATCCTCTCTGTAGTTAAAATCCTTCACGTCAAAGAAATAGGCACATCAGGCTATCGTTACGGCTGTGAATTCATAGGACTTCCAACTATGTACCACCACATCTTCGACGAATACGCACAGACATTATAAAACCACAGCACACCCCATATATCTAAGGCTTGTAAATGTATTATATATGCCTTGCATATTAAGATATATAAAGGGTAAAAATGTGCACCGAAAACTGTTCTAGAAACGCCGGCACTTAGTCTTCAGAAACCACCTGTAGAATAACAAATGTTCCCGAAAACACGCTCTCGCTTGGACGAAACGCAGCGGTACGTAAGCTTGTGCAATTAGGCATATGAGAATAAAAATGTGGCTGGGAAACTGTCAGGAAACGCCAGCACTTAGTGCGAAAAATAAGAACCCTTGATTTCAAAGTTATTTGATAATCAAGGGTTCTTATTTTTCACACTTACGTACTGTTGCGTTTCCGTCCAAGCGAAAGCGGGTTTCCCAGCACATTTATTATTCTCATATGCCTAATTGTACAAGCTAAGTACCGGCGTTTCTAGAACAGTTTTCGGTGCACATTTTTATTCTTACAGGTGTTTTATGAAGACTTAGCACCGCTGCGTTTCGTCCAAGCGAGAGCGTGTTTTCGAGCACATTTGTTACTCTTAATATATCTTAATAGACAAGGCATGTGCGAAAATTTACAAGCCTTAGATATATGGGGTGTGCTGTGAGTTTTATTAAGCTAAGTATTCTCTAAGGGCGTCTTCCCAGTTGGCAAACTTGAAGTCAGTTGTAAGGGATAACATGTAATTATCTAATACTGAGTATGCTGGTCTCTTAGCAGGTGTTGGATACTCATCTGTTGTGATGTGCTGTACCTTAGTGTCTACTCCTGCGTATTCGAATATTTTCTCTGTAAAATCAGCCCATGAGCAATAGCCTTCACAAGTTCCATGGAAAACTCCATAGTTATCTGTTGGTTCAAGAACATGAATCATTTTTGCAAGTTCTTTAGCACTTGTTGGAGAACCAATCTGGTCGCCTACAACTCTTACAACATCATTAGTTTTAGAAAGTTCAAGCATAGTTCTCACAAAGTTTTTGCCCTCACCATAAAGCCATGCAGTTCTTATAATGAAGAATTTGTCGGCAAACTGCTGAACAAATCTTTCGCCTTCTAACTTAGTTTTACCATATGCGCCAAGAGGTGCCACAGGCGAAAACTCATTATAAGGTTCTGTTGCAGTTCCATCAAATACATAATCAGTAGATATATGCATCATTTTGGCACCAACCTTATTAGCTGCAATAGAAAGATTTCTTGGTCCAATGGCATTAATCTTATATGCTAAATCCCACTGAGACTCACATGCATTAACATTTGTATGAGCAGCACAATTGATAATTACATCTGGTTTTTGCTCTTCAACAAACTTAATAACCTGCTCTATATTAGTGATATCCAGTTCTGCAACATCTGTATTGATTAACTGAACATCCTCTCCCTTATATTCTTCATTGACAGCTCTTCCAAGCTGACCATTACATCCTGTAACTAATATCTTTTTCATATTATCCTCCTACTCATGGTAGTCATATGACTCTATGTTTTCTTCCTCAACATACTCTTCAAAGACCATTTCATCATCCTGCTTAAAAGCCTCTGTACTATCCTTTTTAAGTAAGACTATAATAGTCTGGAATATAAGCTTAATATCAAGCCACATACTATATTCTTCAATATACATCAAATCAAGTATAAGCTTATCCTTAGGTGATGTGTTATACTTACCAGCAATCTGTGCATGTCCAGTTATACCAGCCTTAACCCTAAGTCTATATTCAAACTCTGGTAAAACAGATGTATAATTGAATATATTAGCCAACATTTCAGGTCTTGGACCTACAACACTCATATCTCCTTTTAATACATTGAAGAACTGCGGTATTTCATCTATTCTGTACTTTCGTAAAAACTTACCTACTCTTGTTACACGGTCATCATTTTCTACTACAGAATAATTTTCTACATCCTCTTTCATTGTTCTAAGCTTGTATACGGAAAAAATCTTACCATCTCTTGTTGCTCTGTTTTGTTTAAATATAATACTTCCTTTATCTTCAATCTTAATTGCTATTGCAGCAATAAGAAGAATTGGCGATGAAAGAATTATAGCAATAGAAGATAAAACTATATCCATAACACGTTTTAAGAACTTCTGCTCTAGGGTTAAGCCCTTTGAAAAATGACCAAATACGGAAACGTCATCCAATATAACATGTCTGGAGTTATGTTCTATAACATCATGCATATCAGGATTGAAGTAAACATTTTTCATGTTCTGATAACAGAATTCAACTATTTCAGTTCGCTCCTTAATTGGTACATCATATACAAAAATAGTATCATGCTCTGAGATGTAGCTCTTTAGATTCTTGTCTCTGTAATCAGCGATTTTAACTATATCATATTGTAATTTAAATTTTCTGATACTTTTTATTATCTCATTAAGGCTTCGCTGGGAAGATGTAATTATCACACACTTCTCAGGGTCATACAACCAAAAATAAAGCTTATTTCCGCCATATGTGAATATAAGTATCACTATAAACTGCAATAAAATAATGAGTGGCAATAATTCAGGCTGTTCGAAAATGAACGTTTTATTGTTCTTTTCATTAGTATTCATGACTGACAACATAAATGTTGTAATCACATCCGTAAACACTATCATCAAAAACAGCGAATGAACTATAGGCTTACTCTTTCTTCTTCCTATATCATATCTTCCATATATGTTTGAAAACATATACGACATAATCAGGTATGTGGCTATTGTAACACCAGATGTTCTCGAAAGATTTAATAACTGCCAGTTACTCTTTGAGTACATGCCATAATAAATCCAAAACAGAATCACCTGCATGGCTATCTTAAGAAGAAATATTATTGAAGTTTCAAGCTTTCTAAGTTCTGCTTTCATATCTTAACCTTTTAACTATTGTGCCTCAAAACCCTTTTCTTTAATTACCTGTACAACTGAGTTTACATATTTTTGGCACAATTCATCTGTCTTCGCCTCAACCATAACTCTAATTAATGGCTCGGTACCACTTTCTCTAAGGAGAATTCTTCCGTCATCTCCCAACTCCTCCTCAACTCTCTTGGCTGCAGCAAGGACGTCTGAATCTTCCATAACCTCAACCTTGCTTGTTACACGTACATTAACCAAAAGCTGTGGATATATATTAAGTCCTCTTGTAAGCTCGGACATACTTGTTTTATTCTCAACCATAACCTCCATGAGCTTAAGTGATGTAAGAACTCCATCTCCTGTTCTTGCATTTTTAGAGAATATTATGTGTCCGCTTTGCTCACCACCTAATATGTATCCATTGTCCATCATACATTCATAGACATATTTGTCTCCAACAGCAGTCTTAGCATATTCAATTCCCTCTGCGTCAAAGGCTTTGTATAATCCAAGGTTAGACATAACTGTTGTAACAACGGTATTATTGTTAAGTCTACCCTTTTCTTTTAAATATTTTCCACATATATAAAGAATTGCATCACCATCAATTAAATTACCCTTCTCATCAACAGCAAGGCATCTGTCTGCGTCACCATCATATGCAAATCCTGCATCCAACTGATTATCTACAACAAACTTCTGTAATCCCTCTATATGTGTTGAACCACAGTTGGTATTAATATTTACACCATCAGGTTCATTATTAATTACATATGTCTTTGCTCCTAGAGCATCAAAAACAGCCTTGGCAACCGTAGACGAAGCACCATTAGCACAATCTAATCCTACCTTAAGATTCTTAAATGATCTTGTTGGTAATGTCATAAGATATCCAATGTATCTGTTTCGTCCCATAGAATAATCAGTAGTTCTACCAATAGCTTCACCTGTTGCAAATGGTAATTCTGGAATAATACCATCTATGTATTGTTCTATTTCTTCCTCTACTGATGCTTCCATCTTAGAACCATGGCTATTAATTATTTTAATTCCGTTATCATAGAATGGATTATGACTTGCTGAAATCATAATACCACAATCAAACTGATCTGCTCTTACAATATATGATACACTAGGTGTTGGCGTAACATGCATAAGAAATACATCTGCTCCACTTGCTGTAAGTCCAGCTACAAGAGAGTACTCAAACATATAGCTTGAACGTCTTGTATCCTTACCTATAACAATTCTAGCTCTTTCACCATCTTTTTTATCTTTACCAAAATAATATCCTAAATATCTGCCTACCTTGTAAGCATGCTCTACTGTTAAATCAACATTAGCCTCACCTCTGAAGCCATCTGTACCGAAATATTTTCCCATACGAGTATACTACTCCTCTCATATACACAATATTAATGTCATTATATTCCAATTTGCTAAAAAAGTAAAGGTTACTAGTCCCAGCCGTCCTTATAATCATCATCAATATGCGACTCATATATAAGGCTAAGAAATCCATCTGCAACAGTTGCAGCACTTTCACTTGTATCTTCTCCAAGACTACCTTCATCAAACTGTGATGCAAGATATATTTCTACAGCCTGCTTGTCGTTGACAATACTAACTTCTGACCTTTCACCACCGAATTCTCCATCTAAAGTCCACGGAATCGGGGTTGAACTTTTTATTTTTATTTTAGATGCTTTTATTTTAAAGAATAACTCACTCTCATCATCTATCTCGTTCTTGAGAATAGCAGATAAAATCTGCTGTAATTCACCTACATTCTGAGGCATCTTAACAAATAGGCAATCAAATTTACCATCATCTAACACAACATGCTTTGAACCTCTTATTTTAAAGCCTGCAACAGAAAAGGAATTAGTAATCATTCCGTAAATATATTTGCCCGTAACCACAGAACCATCAAAGTCTGCTTCAAGCTCAAATGGTCTATAATCCATAACTTTTTTAACCGCCTCAACTACATAGGCCGAATGTCCCATAACCTTTTTTAATGACTGATTAGTGCTATATGAAATATCCGTAAATATTCCAAAAGCCGCAATATAAACGAAATACTTATCATCAAATTTTCCCACATCAAAACTAACAGGCCTACCTGAAACTATCTGCTGAGCTGCTTCAAGAGGTTTTCTGGATATTTGAAGGCTTCTAGCAAAATCATTAGTAGTTCCAACTGGTATATATCCAAGAGGAACCTTCTTTTCGCCCATATTCATATATCCACACACTGTATTTTCAAGAGTGCCGTCTCCACCTGCACAGACAATTAAATCATAATTAAATCCCTCTGCACATATTTTTCGCTCAGCATCGTCAGGGCCAGTTGTCGGATATGTGACAACCTCATAGCCTGCTTGTGAAAAAGTCATTATTATCTCGAATAAATCGTTCTTTATTGCTGTCCTACCAGCTTTAGGGTTGATAATAAAAAGAAGTTTTTTCATAATACCACCACCATATTTAAGAAATACTAGCTGTTTCTTCTGCTAAGATAAGCGTCTAATCCTTTTTTTCTAAGCTTACAAGAAGGACAATTACCACAGCCATCCCCTATTATTCCGTTGTAACATGTAAGTGTCATATTTCTTATGACATCAAAGCCTCCCAATTTATCGGCCATCTCCCAAGTTTCTTCTTTATCAATCCACATCAATGGTGTTATTATATCAAATTCATAATCCATTGCCAAGTTAAGAGTAGTATTTAGTGATTTTATAAATATATCCCTACAATCTGGATATCCAGAAAAATCACTTTGAGATACTCCTGTAATTATATCTGTAACCTTTTTCCCCTTAGCATATATGGCTACAAAAGTAAGAAAAACCATATTTCTTCCTTCTACAAATGAATTAGGAGTCCCCTCATCTGGTGAATCCTCATCAACCACTATATCTTCTCTTGTGAGGGAATTAGGTGCAAGCTGATTAAGTAATGACATATCAAGAATCTCATGCTCAATACTAAACTTTTTACATATATCCTTGGCACACTCAAGCTCCAGCTTATGTCTCTGACCATAATCAAAGGAAACTGCATAAACCTTTTTATATTTCTTCATAGCCCACAAAAGACATGTAGTACTATCCTGTCCACCACTAAATACTACAACTGCCGCCTCTTTATTTTTATCCATATTCCAGATTCCTCCGTCTATTTAAGCATCATCATCAAACGATTTTGAAGCTGAACATCCTCGTTAAAACGCCCCTCAAGGGTTGTTGTAACTGTCTTTGCACCGTTATTTTTAATTCCTCTTGCTGTCATACAACTATGACATCCCTCAATTATAACAGCCACATCATTTGAGCCTGTTACCTTTTTCATAACATAAGCAATATCTGTACCGATACGCTCCTGCAACTGAAGTCTCTTAGCCACCATGTCTGCAATTCTTGCCACTTTGCTTAGTCCTAATACCTTTCCCTTAGGAATGTATGCAACAGAAACCTTCATATCATACATAAGGGCAAGATGGTGTTCGCAATAACTGAAAACTTCTATATCCTTTACCAGCACCATATCCCCACTGTTTTCTCCTGGCTGTTCAAAGGATTTGTCAAACATAGTTGCAATCTCATCATTGGAATAATTCATCCCTTCAAAAACCTCTTCATACATTCTTGCAACTCTGTCTGGTGTATCCTTTATACCCTCTCTCTCTGGGTCATCACCAAGAGCGATTAAAATTCCTCTAACATGCTCTCTAATTGCATCTTTATCTATAGCCATTTTATACTCCCTTTCTATCTGGTTCCCAAATATACTTGTGCATCTGCAACTGTAATCTCACATCATTCATCTGATTGTCAATCATATAATCAACTATATTCTCTGGCTTTATCTGACCAAAGCAAGAGCTTAAATACACCTTAAGTCTATTGCTTAGATTGTATTTGTTAATTATACTTTTTGCAACCTCTAAATCTTCATAATCTGACACAACGAATTTAACTGTATCTATCTTTCTAAGAATGTCAAAATTAGAAAGAATCATATATTCTTCCATCTTGCTTCCTGGAAGCTTGTAGTCCATTGTAAATGTTATATTATCCGATATGTCAATATATTCATCAAGAGCAACAGCCCCGTTAGTTTCTATTTCTATTCTTAAATCATTATCCTTTGACAGCATCATCAAGAGCCGTTTTATATTTTCCTGAATTAAAGGTTCTCCTCCAGTTAAAGTTATATTCTTAACTCCAGTATCCTTTATATAGGCATAGATTTCTTCTTCACTCAATATTTCAAATGGAGCCTTTGCCTCATTTGCCCACTTGGTATCACAATATGAGCAATTTAAATTACATCCTGCAAATCTTATAAAACAGGCTAATTCTCCTGCTCTCCTTGCCTCTCCATTGATGCTGACAAACTTTTCTACAACCTTATATTTACCCATAATATTATCCCTTTTTCATAAGTAAAAATTCTATAATAAATTTCTATGCATTTATCCTGTATATGATGCACAGTTATTAGGTGTTTCATATACAGTTGCCAATACAACCTTATATCCCTTTTTACTCATTTCCCTATAAAAATATTCTGAAAATTTTTCTGCTGTTGGCCTAAAGGAAACCTCAACCAATCTAAAATTCTCTTCTCTTAAAACCTCAAGTGTTTTATCCTTTAAGCTTCCTGTTTCATATATCAGACAATGATCAAAATAGTCCACTATGTTACTTAGGTCCTCTTTTAACTTAGAGAAATCCACTATCATCCCTCTATTTTGTCCTTCGACTTCAAGATTTTCGCTTCCGACCTCAATTTCAACCTTCCATCTATGTCCATGTATATTAGAACATTTTCCCTCATATCCGCTGAGAAAATGTGCACTATCAAAGCTTGCATTAGTTTTTAAGGTATACATATGATTTCTCCCTTCACTTATTATCTAAGAAAAAAAGTCGCGAGTGCAACACACTCACGACTTTGAATCCGTAAATTTGTTGCCCTAGTTTTGTTTACAGACAGGATGGTACAAACGAACTGTCTTATATAATTTATATATTATACTCCAAGAAATTTCTTAACTTCATCCAGCATAGCATCTTTGTCGCATACTGTATTATGTCTTACAGGTGCTGTTCTAATATCCTCGATTGCCTGTGGAACCTTTACTCCTGATAATCTGTTGAGCTCGTCAACAAGTTCAAAATCAGTCTGCTTATCGTAAGCAGCATCAATAGAATTCATAACACTTCTTGTAAACTTGTATGGGCTTGCTGTCGATGCAATAACAGTAGGTGTTTTATCTCCTGTCTCAGCCACATATTTATCGTACACATTAGCAGCAACTGCTGTATGAGTATCCATAATATATCCGTCAGACTCATAAACCTTCTTAATAGTTTCTGCTGTCTCTGCTTCCGAAGCATATCCGCCAAAGAAATCCTTAAGCTCTGCTTTCATCTCATCAGTAATTGTGTACTCGCCCTGAGAATTAAGTGCTGTCATAAGCTCTTTGTTCTTAGCCGCATCGTTGCCAGCAATTCTATAGATAAGTCTTTCAAGGTTACTTGAAATAAGAATATCCATAGATGGAGAAGTTGTAAGAATAAACTCTCTGTTTCTATCGTAGTTACCTGTAGCAAAGAAATCAAATAAAACTTTATTTTCATTAGATGCACAGATGAACTTGTTAATTGGAAGTCCCATTGCCTTAGCATAGTAAGCAGCAAGGATATTACCAAAGTTACCTGTAGGAACTACTACATTAATCTTATCCCCAGCCTTAATATCTCCACTAGCAACAAGTCTTGTGTATGCATATACATAATAAACCATCTGTGGTACTAAACGACCAATGTTAATTGAGTTTGCAGATGAGAACTGATAACCCTTAGTAGCAAGGTAGTCGTTAAGTTCTACATCAGAGAACATCTTCTTAACACCTGTCTGAGCATCATCAAAGTTACCTGTAATACCAACTACAAATGTGTTATCACCCTTCTGAGTAACCATCTGTTTCTCCTGAATTGGGCTAACACCATTCTTAGGATAAAATACAATAATCTTAGTTCCAGGAACATCTGCAAAGCCTGCAAGAGCAGCCTTACCTGTATCTCCTGATGTAGCAGTAAGAATAACTATCTCATTCTCAACATTATTCTTCTTAGCAGAAGTTGTAAGAAGATATGGAAGAATTGAAAGTGCCATATCCTTAAATGCTATAGTAGAGCCATGGAAAAGCTCAAGATAATAAGCACCCGCCTTCTTAACAAGAGGTGCAATCTCTTTAGTATCAAATTTATCATCATAAGCACTGTTTATACAATGTCTTAACTCTTCCTCAGTAAAATCTGTGAGCATAAGCTTCATAACATTGTAAGCCACCTCACGATAATCCATCTTCGCTAAATCCTCAAGGGATACGTCAAATGCAGGTATTGAATCTGGCACAAATAATCCGCCTTCATTAGCAAGACCCTTCAATATAGCTAAAGATGCTGTTGCTGTTTCCTCTGAATTTCTGGTACTCTTATATATAAGCTCCATAACATAACTCCTTATAGTAAATTTAAATATTTTATCCATATTTCTTCGCTAGATGATAATAACACAATAAATATGCAAAAACAAGCAAAGAATGTGTATATACCAAAAAAGAAGCTGAAAGATCAGCTTCTTTTTTAATTATTGAACTATATATACTGCTGTTGTTCTTCTACCAAACTGAAGAGCCTCTGCATGGTTATTAAAGTAAATATCAATTCTATTTCCCTTAATAGCTCCACCAGTATCCTGAACAGTATAAATCTGTCCGTTGATATTAACTCTTGTACCGAATGGTAAAATACTCGTATCTGCTGCAATTGTAACACCCTGAACTGCTGGTGCACCACTAGCTGTTGTAGGGTTTGTCATATTACTCCACTGACCACAACAAATAGGACATGGACAATATGCTGTAAGTACGAAATCTCCAACGTATGTGTAAGTACCATTAGCATCTGCATATGTTACAACAACATTAGGATTGATAACAGGCTGTACAACTTCCGGCTGAGTATCTTCTGTCTGATGCTGTGCTGTTAAAGCATCATATGCCGCTTGGTCTTTCTCATCCTGACGCTTCGAAGAAAGGATTTCGTCTATCTGTTTCTCTGACTTTTCAAGCTGTGCTAACTGTGTAGTTTCATAAGAAACTGATAACACATCATTGTATGATACAGCCGTAATCTCAAATGTATTACCAGAAAATGGTTTCTCATCTTCAGCAACACTTGAAAGTGTCATCATAACACCAGATGGTGTTTTGCTCTCTTGTATTCTCGCCACCAATGAAATACTACAAACTGTTACAAGTGCTGCAATTACAGCTCCTGAACCAATAGTCTTATGGTGGTCATCTATGAAGTTTTTTGAAACTCTGCTTATCTTCTGTAAATCAATGCTTTTCAGCTTTCCTTTGATTTTTTCTAAGCTAATTTTCATACTTTCACCTCTGTGTGAACTTTTCCTTTCGAAATTGTTACAAAATAATTACATTTATCACACAAGCAGATTATATTCTAAGCAAGGGGTTTGGTCAAGCTTTTTTGGTTTTTTTCGTTATTGTGCACAATAAAACCAAGGGGTTTTATGCACTTTACCTAAGTTTTTTAGAATTATTCGACAAAATTCAATTGTTACAAAGTCTATAACAATTTTGTAATTATAATACTAGACATTATTTTTCCTAACATTTATACTTAAATCATCGTTATATTATATGAACAAGCATAAGGAAAAATACTATGGCAGATAAAAAAGGTGTATATACCACCAAGAAAAAAGACGGAAGTACATATTATAGAGTATCTCTCACCTATAAGAGGAAGCATATAAGTCTTGGAAGCTATAACGAGGAAACAATCGCCCAAAAGGTATATGAAGAGGGACGACTTATAATCGATTCCACTGATATTAAGCTTGAGGATTACTCAGACAACATGCTGATACCATACAACAAGTTTGTTTGTCTGATTAATTTCAGAGACAACGGCATATATTTCTCTACTCCTATATATTTACGAAAGCAATATTTTGAGTATCATTTATCTAAAAATATTATGCTAAAATTTGATAGAGATGATTTGTTCTTCTATGCCTCCCACACTATACAACAAAAAGGTGGTTACCTTTTTATAAGTGATTATGGCAGCCAATACAAAATCCTTGGAAGATATGGTGTCAAGCCTTTTGCTGTTTATGAGCGAGACTATGTCATGGTTAATGGAGACATCTATGACTACAGATATTCAAATATTAAAATATTAAATAATTATACCGGTGTTCTACATAAGACTGATAAAAACAAAGACTACTACGAAGCTGTTATACATATAATAGGTAATTATATTGTTGGACACTATGACACGGAAATTCAAGCCGCTGTGGCATATAATAAGGCTGTAGATACACTCCATGCCCGGGGAATAACTAAGAATTATACAAAAAATTATATTGTTTCTTTAAAGAAGGAAGAATATTTAGACATGTATAACAAAGTGAAAATATCTGATAAGATAATTAATTATGAGAAATAAATATTAAAAGGTCAAGAGCAATACATTTATGTATTTCCCTTGACCTTATTCTTTTATAGATATTCTTTGTTATGTATTACTCATAATTATTAATGGTATTACTATGTTTCGTGTAAACGCAATGAAATCAATCACTACGCAAAAGTTTACATATATTTTCTTTTGCGTAGTTTTTTCCATAGGCTTAAGCTTATAGATAAAATATTGTATAGTTGCTATAAACGCTATAAACAGCATAATCAAAAGCCATTGCATGTTTACAACAATATATCCCAGTATTGTATCTGAAAAATAATACCTATCACATAAACCTGATAAAACTGCAGTAAAAACAAACCATAACGGGTATGTTAGCACAACTAATATATACTTTATTATTAAACTATACTTCATATTTACTCTCCAAAATATTTTAATAAATATACTTCAAATGATACTTGATCACGACATATTTGTCTAGTTAAATCCACAGGTCTAATAGTTCTTTCAAATTTATCATAACCAACAATCTGATTAAACGTCTCTATCGCAATAGATGCACAATTATTAGATAATAAATTATAATAATTTAGTTCATTACTTTTATTGATTAGAACATCCAATTGTTCGTTAGTTATCCAAACCGAATATCCCCAACTCCTTTTATAGTATTGCTCATACGTTTCTCCGTCTTGAATACTCTCGTAAAATTTATCTATTTCAGCGACGACCTCTCTATTGTAAAATATACCTGCTTCGTCTCCATCATCTAATTGGGAGTTTTCTGTTTCAAATATGCCTCCAAACATTTCATTCCCATCTACACTTGTACCGCCAATTGTTATGCACTCCCAATTATCCATACTCTTCCACTCCGCATCTTCCCTATAATGAACCATTTTACCATTTTCGTGATCTATTTCATATCCACCAGCTAAACCACCTACATATAATTCATCATCAACAAAGCTTTCGTATAACAAATAAGAATGTCCAAAAATCGAATAAGAGCTGGATACTATAGTTAGACGACCAACCATAACCTCCTTTTCTTCGTCAAAATAAATTCCCTTTTGTCTAGGACAGTTATCTATATCATCCCAAATTCCATCATTATCCGTATCAGCATTACTAGGGTCTGAATTCATAGTGAATACATATCCACCATCTCTCCTAATTATATCTCCTTCATCTGATATATACGTATATCTATGCCTTACTGGTGTTGGATTAATTTCCCGCCCATCCAGCAAGTCATCGCCATCCGAATCATCCAAATATGGGGATGTATATATGATTTCTCCATGAATCATTCTCATTCCTACAGTTTCAACTATATCATATAGACCATCTTCATCATTATCAGTTACATCCATCGTTTGTTCTATATATATCTGCTCATACATATCTGATAAGTATCCTTGAAAATATACTCCTTCTGTATATTCGGATATTCTCTGTAACTCCGGAAAATCACTTCCACCTATGCCAATTGTGTGTATCTGTATTCCCTGTCTAACTGCATAGTCAAGTGTATCATCTTCACAAGGGACACCTTCTCCACTAGATATCAGTATTATCCTGTTAATAGCAGTAGGGTCTTCTACCGTCTGCCAGTTAAACATACTTATACTCTTCATCAAAGCCTGATCTATATTCGCACCAAACCAGTTATACATTTCCTGCAGAGTCATGTTAAGTTCCGACTTATCACCTGTAAAATCACTATGTATAAACGGTGCTTCACTATAAAATACAAGTGCTGTCTGGTCATCACCAGACATTCCGTTTATATATTCCGTTGCTACATCTATCCTCTCGCACGTTTTTACGGCATTCTCAGGAACATAACTTACATTAGGAATTACCCCGTCTATATCCCTCATATAGCCAGAACAGTCTACGCATATAACTGTATTGTAATGCATGCCCTCTTCTCTTTTACTGTAATCAAGCTCTTGTGCCCAGGCATCATACCACTTCTGCTTGTCCACAAGCATATATTTACTAAAATGTGTTGTGTTAATCGATGCTGTACCAGCCACCGCATCAAGTGTTGTTTCTATTTCTACAAACTGGTAATTATCTTCATCATACCACAGGAACATTAGATTTTCAAAAGGTATATCCCCAAGGCATTCCTTGTCAACCTTAAATGTCAGGGTTGCACTTTCAAACTCTACTTCTGTCTCTATTTCAAAAGGCTCACCAAATAGTCCTACTACTCTTGAACTGTGATAATCCTTGCCCATTACACTTTCAATAGTTGTATTGTTTTCAAGACATCCTGTTCCTTCAAGGGATACGGTTATCTCATCAATTGCACAGGCCTCATCCTCAACCACATAAGTGTAAGACTGTTCAAATATTTCATCTCCATCAAGAATTCCGTCGTCATCGCTATCCTCGTCTTTCGGGTCTGTACCAAGGATTATTTCATCCCCATCCATAAGACCATCATCATCCATATCACAGTCAAGAGGGTCTGTGCCATATACATTTACCTCATCTCCATCCATAAGAGAATCTTCGTCAGAGTAAGGCTCTATAGGGTCTGTCCCATACTTCAACTCATCCTCGATTACAAGACCGTCCATGTCGTAATCTTCCATGTTGTCATCAACGCCGTCTTCATCAGAATCTTTTACAGCAGGGCTTGTAAATGATGAATAAACCTCGTAATAATCACCAAGGCCATCACCATCTGAATCCTCAAGATTTATATCGCTTCCATAGTAAATCTCATAAGAATCCTCGAGACCATCTCCATCCGTGTCAGGCATTATCACTTCGTATTCCCCATTAACTACGTCAATAAAGATATATGTTGAATCAGCATATGCTGTCTCACTGACATAACCTCTTACATAAATACTCATATGGCTTGTGACATCATTAGGTGTGAATTTATATTCATACTCTGTTGTTGTATCTAAAAGCTCATATGCAACATCATCTGTAGATGTATAAATCTCATATTTTATACATTCCTTTGTTGAAGCAAAATAAAGTTCCACCTCATTTGATTCTTCCATAAAGCTTCCAAAAAGACAAACCTTTACATCCTCATCTTCTGTGTTGTCACCCACAACATACTCAGTAACAACTATATCCCTTAC
The DNA here is from genome assembly GCA_015057525.1 of Lachnospiraceae bacterium. Lineage (GTDB taxonomy): Bacteria > Bacillota > Clostridia > Lachnospirales > Lachnospiraceae > Coprococcus_C. The sequence goes on from SVEE01000011.1 coordinate 48,230, forward strand.
CTCTGCATCCGATATTCCTGGCTCAACAAGGAAACCAAATGTAACACTTGCCCCAGGAGCAATATTCTGATTATAAGGCTGACATCCAATAAGGTACTCGCCATCTTTATCCGATATAATTACAGCATCCCATATCTGAGTTATTAGGTTATCACCATAGTTAAACTTAATTCTCCAGTCCTCAAGGGCAGTATCCTTGTTGTTGGTAATGGTAAGCTGTGCCTTGTAGCCAAAGCCCCAGTCATCTGTAATCTCATATGCCACAGAATAATCTCCACTTGCAAGCTCAACTTCATTACCAAGAAGAGTGTAATAAGCAGGATACTCTGTAAATGCTTCATAGCAGGTAATCCCAAAAGACACGCTACCACCTACGACAATATCCTGATTCCAGCCATCATTCTTTATTACAAAATAATCCTCATAGACTTCTGCAATAGTTGCATTCCATATGTTTGATATGTTCTGCCCAAGCGGGAATGCCATAGTCCAGTTTTCGATAACCGAATCACCTGTATTAGCGATTGTGATTGTGGCGTTATAACCACTTTCCCAGTAACTATCAAGAGTAAATGTTACCTGATAATTATCACCCACATAAGCGTTGTTATCAAAAGTTACATCCTGTGTTACAACTTCTTCTGCTGATGACTCTGTTGTAACATCTCCGTCAGTATCCGCATCTGTGTCAGTCGCAATTACTTCCTCCGCCTGCACACTTCTTCCCTCCAATGAGTTTCCTGTGCCAAGCACTAGAAACATCATTACCAGGGACATAAAAAATGCCATTAGTTTCTTTTGTTTCTTCATTCTTTTTTTCTCCTTTACTTTATATAATATGTAGGGTTCATACTTTGGTCTTTCAAGAGAAATTTCCTGAGTACAAAATACTCCTACACATATATAACAACTATAAAGAATAAAATTAGACATTTTTCTTGAAAAAAATTACTTTTATCAAATAGCAACAATAGTGTTTGTACAATACTCACAAAAAAGGGAGATGATTCAAGTTTGAATCATCTCCCTTTTTTTAGCTATACTAATCTTATTTAACAACTTGACTTACCAATTCTTCCATCTCTTCATAGGTTTCCACCTGATTTATGGCTGCTCTAAGCTTAGCTGAATCCTTAAGTCCTTGGGTATACCAAGCCACATGCTTTCGCATCTCGTGTATTCCAGTATAATCGCCCTTATATTCAATCATGAGTCTTGTGTGCCTGAGCATTGTATCTCGTATTTCTTCCACGGATGGTCTTGGAAGCTGCTTGCCTGTAGCAAGATAATGCTTAATCTCACTAAATATCCAAGGATTCCCCTTGGCCGCCCTTCCTATCATAACACTGTCACATCCAGTCTCTTCTTTCATGCGAATAACATCTGCACCAGAGCATATGTCTCCATTACCGATAATTGGTACAGAAACTGTATCCTTAACAGCTTTTATAACACTCCAATCCGCCTGTCCGTGATAATATTGTTCTCTTGTTCTTCCATGTACAGCTATGGCGGATACACCTGCTGCCTCAGCAATTTTTGCTATCTCTGGAGCGTTTATGGTATCTGCTGTAAATCCAGATCTAATCTTAATTGTAATAGGAAGCTTACATGCCTTTACTAAGGCTTCTACAATTTCACCTATAAGCTTAGGATTTTTCATAAGGGCAGAACCATCACCATTATTAACTATTTTAGGCACAGGACATCCCATATTTACATCTATAAATGCAAATCCCTTGTCCTCCAGCTTTTTAGCTTGCTCTGCCATAAGTTCTGGCTCACTTCCAAAAATCTGAACACCTATAGGCTCCTCCCTCTTATCTGTCATAATAAGTGGACCCGTATTCTTATTGTTATAATACATTCCCTTGGCACTTATCATTTCTGTGTAAAGAATGTCGCAACCCTGTTCTTTACACAACAAACGAAATGGCAGGTCGCAAATACCTGCCATTGGAGCCAATATGATTTTATCCTTAAATGTAAGCATTAAAAATCTCCTGACATATTTCGTATAATTATTGTTTTTCGTATATTAACCTTAATCCTTGAAGTGTAAGGTTAGGATCATAGACATCTATTCCATCTGAATTCTCAGATATAAGCTTTCCTAAACCACCTGTAGCAACAACCTTAATATCTCCCAAGCCAGAAGCCTCTTTCATCTTCTTAATAATATATTCTGTCTGACCAATATATCCATAGAATACACCAGCCTGCATGCTGGATACAGTATCCTTTGCAAGTATGGAATCTGGTTTCTTGATTTCGATTTCAGGAAGCTTAGCTGCACCAGTCCAAAGGGCACTTGCAGCAAGTCTAATACCAGGAGATGTTACACCTGAATGGAAGCTGCCATCTGCAAGAACAAGGTCGTGAGTAGTAGCTGTTCCAAAATCTACAACTATAACAGGGCCACCATATAACTCATATGCAGCAACTGCATCCACCAGACGGTCTGCACCTAATGCCTTTGGATTAGGTATGGTAACATTGATACCTGTCTTAATTCCTGGAGCTACTATTATAGGTGTAATATCTAAATATTTAATTATACCACTTGTCAATGAGTGCATAACCTTAGGAACAACTGACGAAATAATAACGGCAGTAATATCCTTAAGCATAAAACCTTTGATATTTAGCCAATTGCCAAACATTATTCCGTATTCGTCTGATGTACGAGATATACCTGTTGTCATACGAAAGGTATTAACTAATCTTTCCCCATCAAATAATCCTACTGTTATATTTGTATTTCCTACGTCTATTGCAAATAACATTTTGTCACCTCTTTAGGTATATAAATTAGAAGAATGCTTCAAAGTATTGCTCTAACTGTGAAAACAATTCCTTCTTAGTTTCCTGAAGCTGTTTAACCTTTAAAACACTTCCGATTTCATCATAAAGAATATCCTCTTCATAAGCTTCTGTCTTTATCTGTAAAGAGCCTTCTTCATCAAATTCTAATATGATTACTCCTCCAACATCCTCGGTAAAAAGAACACACATAATCTGCAGTTCCTGTTTGACCAAGTCAGGAAGTCCTTCAAAGTCTTCATTAAGATAATACTTTTGTGCATATTTTGATGCACTACATAAAACTATATTTTCCTGATACATAAATTCACCTTTTATCAGTTTAGCCGATTACATCAGCCATATCGTACATACCTGCTGGCTTACCTGCAAGGAACTTGGCAGCTTCAACTGCACCCTTAGCGAATACAGACTTAGAATATGCAGTATGCTTGATTTCTATTACTTCGTCTATTCCTGCAAAAATAACCTCATGCTCACCAACAATTGTTCCACCTCTCACAGCAGAAATTCCAAGCTCCTTAGCTCCTCTTTTCTGTCTAACCTGTGAACGGTCATATACATACTCATATTCATTGTTTCTAGCTTCATTAATAGAATCAGCAAGTGCAAGCGCTGTTCCCGATGGAGCATCCACCTTTAAGTTATGATGTTTTTCAACAATTTCAATATCAAATCCGGCTGGTGCAAATACATTTGCAGCATCCTTCAAAAGTTTCATAAGAGTATTGATTCCAAGACTCATATTCGCTGACTTAAGTACAGCAACATTCTCTGAAACCTTTGACATCTTATTAAGCTGTTCAGGGCTAAGACCTGTTGTACAAAGAACAACTGGAATTTTCTTTGCCTCAGAGTAATCTAATAATTTATCAATAACTGTAGAAACAGAAAAATCTATAATTACATCTGCTTCTACATCACATGCGTCAATATCTGAAAATACAGGATATCCGTTATCCTTATTGTCTACTACATCAATACCTGCAACAATTTCTACCTGGTCATCTTCCTTACAGATAGTAGAAATAATCTGACCCATTTTACCATTGCAGCCATGCATGATTATCCTTACCATATTATCTCCTCTTTCACTTTAGAACTCTATACCAAAATCTCTCATAGCCTTTTCAAGTTTACTAGCATTAGCTGGCTCCATCTCTGAAAGTGGCATTCTAAGGTTACCAGCACAAAGTTTCATAAGCTCAACACCCTTCTTAACAGGGATAGGGTTAACCTCACAGAATAATGCATCACAAAGAGGTACTGCCTTAAGCTGAATATCCATAGCACCCTTAACATCTCCATCAAGATACTTTTGTACCATGTCATGAGTCTGCTGTGGAGCAATGTTAGCAAGAACTGAAATAACACCCTTACCACCAAGTGACATAATAGGTACTACCTGATCATCATTACCTGAGTAAAGGTCGATACATCCATCAGCTAAGCTCATAAGCTTAGCAACCTGAGAAATGTTACCAGATGCTTCCTTTATTGCAACAATATTTTCCACATTCTTTGCAAGATATACTGCAGTTTCAGGAGTTATATTAACACCTGTTCTGCTTGGTACATTATAAAGAATGATTGGAAGAGATACACTACTGGCAATTGCAGTATAGTGGTTAATGAGTCCCTTCTGAGTAGCCTTGTTGTAATATGGTGTAACTATAAGCAATCCATCAACACCAGCCTTCTCAGCCTCCTGTGAAAGATAGATAGCTGTCTCAGTACAGTTTGAACCAGTTCCTGCAACAACTGGGATTCTCTTATTAACAACCTCCGCACAGAATCTAATGCACTCAATATGCTCCTCATGAGTAAGTGTAGAAGACTCTCCTGTTGTTCCACAAACAATAATACAATCTGTTCCATTAGCAATATTAAATTCAATAAGGTTCTTAAACTCCTCGTAATTAACCTCTCCGTTGTCCTTAAATGGTGTTACAATTGCTACACCTGAGCCTGTAAAAATAGCCATAATTTTTTCCTCCTAAAAATTTGTTATAGCAATATAGGTGTTGTTACTGTAAAAAAGGTTGGCACAGATAAAGTGCCAACCCGAAATAAATCCCTTGTTATTTATTCCAAAGTAGCGCTCCATCTTACGATGACAGTCATACAGCTCTTAACTGCACAACCAGGAAAATGGTGCTTAGACAACCACAATCCTTCGGCGACGTTCCCTTTCTTCCATGTTCTTCTGATCTAAGTCATCCCATGAACTACTAATAAGCATCGCACCTCTACCTAAATAATCGCTATATATACAGCCCTTGGCTGTCAGTTGAAATGATTATAACACCAGTATTTATATATGTCAATCTATTCTAAGCATTCCATTTTGCTGACTGAAACCTCATAAGCTACCTTGTTTACAATCTCATCCTGACCAACCTTTTTCTGGTATTCTCTACTTTGAATTCTACCCCAGACAGCCACATGCTCACCTACTGCAAGTTTGCCTGCAAATCTGGCATTTCTTCCCCAACATATACAAGGTATATAATCTGATTTACCATATGCTCGATTTACCGCAAGTAATATATCCGCAATTTCTCTTCCTAAAGGTGTCATACGGTATACAGGTTCCTTACATATGTATCCATCAAGATAAATCTGATTAGGTTTGTTTTCCCTATCATCAATCTCAGTAATCACCTCTATCTCTCTTACAAACACAGAAAGAATAAGTCTATTTTTATTCTCCTCATGCTTGTTATAGGAACGAAATTGTCCCTTGGCAAGTACCTTTTCACCTATATGTGAATTCTCTACATCAAATAATCGGTCCGATACCATAAGTGGTATAACATCGTGGGCATCGCTTAATCTGCTGACAATTATATCCACCATATAAAATCCTTCACCAAAGATTTCATGGCTGAATCTAAAGTCCGATACGATTTCTCCTGCTACTACTACTTGATTGTTGTTTAAAATTTTCTCTGTCATACATTTCCTCCTTATTTTGTCACGCTTTTTGTGATTTATGGTCCGCATTTTATCCCCTTATGCAGATTCCATTCGTGTACATATATATGTATATTCTGTAAGGATTACATTTATGACTAAAAAATTTAATTTATTAAATATTAGTTGCGTATGATTCAACATGGTAATCTCATAGATATGAGTTACAACAGCAAACCACTGCAACGCGCTGACAAACTAACTAATAACTTCGACTAAGACTCTCAGTAATGCCTTCGAGCCTAAGTCTTCGTAATTAGTGGATTTCGTCAGTCGCTAAATACGCAGTTTAAAAGTTTGCTGATTTCAACTCATATCTATGAGATTACCATGTTGAACCATACGCAACTTTTACATACAAGCTAAAGTAAATAATTCAAAATACAATATTATAATTTATGTAGAAAGAAATAACACTATCACTTATAATATTATTATGTTGAAATAAATTTTGTTCTAAAATTAGGAGATAAAAATGAATAATATTATAGAAATAACAGACTTTAACGCACCAGAGCTTGATATATATGCTAGACTTACAGAAAACCAGCTTTTAAATAGACACGAACCTGATAAAGGTATTTTTATTGCTGAAAGCCCTAAAGTTATAGAGCGTGCCCTTGATGCAGGCTGTGAGCCAATTTCAATTTTAATAGAAAAAAAGCATATTGAAACTCAAGGAAAAGATATTCTTGAGCGCTGTGGGGATATTCCTATTTATACTGCTGAATTTGATGTTCTTACACAGCTAACGGGATTTAAGCTGACTCGTGGTATGCTTTGTGCCATGAAAAGGCCTCTTCTTCCAAGTATTGAAGAAGTATGTAAAGATAAGAACAGAATTGTTATATTGGAAAATGTAATGAATCCTACTAATGTTGGTGCTATATTTAGGTCGGCTGCTGCCCTTAATATGGATGCAGTCCTACTCACGTCTGGATGCAGCAACCCTCTGTACAGGCGTTCAATAAGAGTTAGTATGGGAACAGTATTTCAAATCCCTTGGACTTTTATTGAAAACGATAATTATGATACTTTCGATGTATCTATAATTCCAGAAACAAACAACGTTCCTTCAAGTTACATAGATGAAATAAAAGCTTTAGGCTTTAAAACCGCTGCAATGGCATTAGATGATAACTCTGTTTCTATCGATGATAGTGTTCTTAATTCAGAGGAAAAACTTGCTATAATTTTGGGAACAGAAGGGGATGGTCTTGCCACTTCGACCATAGCAGATTGCGATTACACAGTTAAAATACCTATGGCACATGGCGTTGATTCCCTTAACGTAGCTGCGGCAAGCGCCGTAGCATTTTGGCAACTTGGAAAAAAATAAAAAAAAGCCGAACGGCTAAATGAATTATAGAACAAATAGATATATGCTAATTTAAAATTTATCATATATTTATAGGTAATTCAACATAAATAGTCCCAATTTTGCTACATTTAATTATCAAAATAATACATATCGTTTGTATATTGATATTTATATATAAAATTCATATGATATAATCTCATTATGCTACAGATAATTATGTTTATACGAGGAGGAGAAATCATGGATAATAATATTCAAGAAAACGTAGTTGAAACACAGGAAAACATTCCTGTTGGGTTGGAAGTTAAAAAACCTTCCAAGAAGAAGTTTATAATTATAAGTGCTGTTGCAGTTATTGCAATTCTTGCAGTAGTATTAATACTACTCCTTGGAAACTCAGGCAAGGGTAAAATTGAAATCAACGGAAAAAAATGCACTTATTCTGCAGAAGCCGGAATCGAAGGTGTAGAAAAAGCATGTGATGGTGTAGTTGTATGCGATTCAGGAAATTGCACATATTACCCAACTTCAGGCGAAGCAGAAGAAGTTTCTATGATGGATATATTTGACGGAAAATATCCTGTAGTATTTTTCCCACCATTTATTAACTTCGACGAAGACTTGGCAGGTTTTAATTACAATATTTATGGTGAATTTAAAACACAGTATGGTGCAACCCACGAATCATCTTCTAGCGATTTATCAGAGAAAGATTTCCTTGAAGTTGATGACATGTTCTATATGATTTACACTGATGAAGGAACTCTTGATTGGGATGATATCAAAAAGGATTACGACAAAATTGCTTCATCTGGCTCATTTAAAGATATAGATTATTTTGAAAGCGCATTATTAGTTGCTGCTGATGTGGTTAAAATTAATGCTTATGAAGACAACGCACAAGCTGTAATCGATACGTATAATACTGCATCTTCAAGCGGAAAAGAAAATATGATGTTATGGCTTGCTCGTGGCAAAGCCATCCAAATGCTCTTGGACGGAGACATTGAGTATGTTGCAATAGAAAGCGTATATTGCCAATCTGGCAGAGACAACTCGTTAAATATCTATATGTACACATCTAAGGAAGATGCACAAAAAGTTATGGAAAATATGGGAATAAAATAATATTTGCGAGGGGATATTTTTATTGATAAAAAACAAGCAATAAAAATCGCAAAGAAAATTTAAGTAATTACAAAAAAATCTCGGGTCAAAAACCCGAGATTTTTTCTTTTTTACCCTCTCTGCCTCAACACCTCATAGGAAATAACTGCAACCGAGGTGGCTGCATTAAGTGACTCAACCTTACCCTTCATAGGTATTTTTAATAAATCATCTGCCTTACCACTTATCTCTTCACTAAGGCCTTTACCTTCATTTCCAATAAGAAATGCACATGATTTTGTAAAATCTTTCTCATAGAAATCCCGTCCTTTTAAATGAGCCCCATAGATGGTTACACCTTTTTCTTTAATTACATCTATGTCTGCTGCTAAATTCTCTGACACATATACAGGTACTCTGAATATAGAGCCCATTGTAGAACGCACAACCTTGGGATTATAGACATCCACAGAATCACTACTTAAAACTATACCTGTTGCTCCTGCTGCCTCTGCTGTACGCATTATGGTTCCTAAGTTGCCTGGGTCTTGAAGTCGCTCCGCTATTATAAGAAACGTTTTGTCAGAAACACTGTTATCTTTACCTTCACCTAATACATCTTCTAAGCTCCACTTATTCATCTTAACAAGTGCCATAACTCCCTGAGGTGTACCCGTATCAGAAATTCCTCCAAACACCTTATCTGTAACTATACATGGTTCTACACCACAACCATCAACTAATTCAGTATTATCTTTATAAAAGCTTTCTGATACATAGATAGATACTATACTTGTATTAGGTATCTCTTTGAACATCCTTATACCCTCAACAATATATACACCCTGTTCATATCTTTCCTTAGAGGACTTAACCAGCTTTTTTACTTCTTTAATTTTTTCATTGGAAGCTGATGTAATTATCATTGTTTTTTCTCCCTTACGAGGACGTTACTTTCGCCCCATTCATTTTTCAATCTGTCGAGAATTTTTGAGTCGGCTAAAACCTTATATCTGTTTCCCATTCGTTTAATCTTACGTTCTTCTCTAAGCTGAACCCAGACTTCAGTTCGACCAGAATGTTCACCTAAAATATTGAGAAATCTTTGCTCATTGTTATTGAAAGTTTCTTCATTCTCAAAGCATACCCATAGTTCCTTTGTCTCTGCATCCACATCACTCTTTATTTGTTCAAATGTGTGGATTTCTGATATAAGTAGCTTTGCTTCATCCTCTGTCACAGAGGCGTTGCCCTTGATTAAGACCTTATTATCCTTAATGATTAGATGCTTAAATCTTGCATAATCTCTTGGGAAAACCACAACCTCAACTGTACCATACAAATCCTCTACAGTAACAAATGCCATGTTATCCCCATGTCTAGTAGTCTTTATTGTTATTGCTTCTATCATACCACCGATAGTGTAAGGTATTTTATCCTTAACCTTAAACTCACCTGTTTCATCATCAGGAACAAAGTCTATAGATTTTGCAGTAACTCTTTTCTCAATAATATCCATATAATCGTCAAGAGGATGTCCGCTTATATATATACCTAACATTTCCTTTTCTTTTGCAAGCTTATCTTCCTTAGAATACTCTTCTACATCAGGATATTGAATCTGAAAATCAGATTTTTCACTTTCTCCAAGGAAATCCATAAGGGACATCTGACCTGTCATAGCATTCTTTTTGTCCTGTCCTGCTTGTTCAATAATCTTTGGATAAATCATCATCATCTGTCTTCTGTTATATCCAAAACTGTCAAATGCACCTGCTCCAATAAAGCTTTCTATGGTTCTCTTATTTGCCTCTTTGTTAGATAATCTCTTAACAAAATCATCTAAGCCAGTAAAAGGACCATTGGTATCTATTTCCTCTCTTATAATATCTGTAACTCCGTCACCAACACTTTTCACTGCTGAAAGACCATATCTAATACAGTCACCATCTACAGAAAAATCTCCTCTTCCAAGATTAATATCAGGAGGAAGAATCTTTATTCCCATGGCTCTACAGGTCTGTATATAAGCAGAAACCTTGCCTGAATTTTCTTTTACAGATGAAATAAGTGCTGCCATAAACTCAACAGGATAGTGACATTTTAAATATGCTGTTTGATATGCAACAACAGCATATGCAGCTGCGTGTGATTTATTAAAGGCATACTTTGCAAAATCTGTCATTTCATCAAAGACTTTGTTGGCTATTTCTTCACTTATTCCTCTACTTATACACCCAGGAACACCTTCAGCTTCGTTGCCATACACGAAGTTTTGACGCTCCTTCATCATAACGTCAGCTTTTTTCTTGGACATAGCTCGTCTAACAAGGTCGCTTCGACCAAGTGTATATCCAGCAAGCTCCATAACTATCTGCATAACCTGCTCCTGATAAACTATACACCCATAGGTAGGTGCCAGGATTTTTTCAAGAGCTGGATGATCATATGTAACTGCATTAGGATTTTCCTTGCCCTTAATATAAAGCGGAATAAAATCCATAGGACCTGGACGGTAGAGAGAAACTCCCGCTATAACATCTTCTATGTTAGACGGTTTGAGTTCCTTCATGAAGTTCTTCATTCCACCACTTTCAAGCTGGAAAACACCCTCTGTCTTACCAGCAGAAATCATATCATAAACTTCTTTATCGTTGAAATCTATTTTTTCAATATCAATATCTATACCATGATTATCCTTAATGTGTTTAATTGTATTCTGAATAACAGTAAGGGTTCTAAGACCAAGAAAGTCCATCTTAAGAAGACCAAGTTCTTCTATGGTTGTCATATTATACTGTGTTGTAATTGCATCCTCACTTCCTCTTGAAAGGGGAACATACTCATCAATAGATTCTCTACCGATAACAACACCTGCTGCATGCATAGATGAATGTCTTGGAAGTCCCTCCAGCTTTAACGCCATGTCAATTAATCTCTTAATCTGAGGTTCCTCATCATACATAGCAATAATTTCCTTGCTACCCTCCATTGCCTGAGCAAGAGACATAGGGACATTTTTACCCGGTTCATTAGGTATGGCCTTGGCAACCTTATCACATAAGCTGTACGGCATATCCATAGCACGTCCAACATCTCTGATACACATCTTCGCAGCCATTGTACCAAAGGTTACAATCTGAACAACCTTTTCCTTGCCATATTTTCTGACAACATAATCAATAACCTCCTGCCTTCTTTCGTAGCAGAAGTCAATATCTATATCGGGCATGGTAACACGTTCTGGGTTAAGGAATCTCTCAAAAAGTAAGCTGTATTTAATAGGGTCTATATTTGTTATTTCAAGACAATAGGAAACAATACTTCCGGCAGCTGAACCTCTACCAGGACCTACAGCTATGCCGTTATCCTTACCATATCTGATGAAATCCCAAACAATAAGGAAATAATCCACATATCCCATATTTTTAATAGTATTAAGTTCAAAATCCAGTCTCTCCTGCAATTCAGAAGTAACAGGATTGTATCTTTTTTCAAGACCTTTCTGACAGAGCTCCTTCAAATAAGAAAATGCGTCATAGCCTTCTGGAACATCAAATCTAGGCACCTTTTGCTCACCAAATACAATGTCCACATTACACATATCTGCTATCTTATTTGTATTTTCAATGGCCTCCTTAGCATAAGGAAAGAGGGATGCCATCTCTTCTGCTGACTTAAGATAATATTGGCCTCCGTCATATCTCATTCTATCTTGATCGGACACAAGCTTACCTGTCTGTATACAAAGAAGAACATCGTGCGCCTCAGCATCCTCTGCCTTTATGTAGTGAGAGTCATTTGTAACAACCATTGGGATTCCCGTTTCCTGAGATAAACGCATTATACCAGAATTAACTATCTGTTGCTCGGATATTCCATGGTCCTGCATCTCAAGATAATAATTACCCTCTCCAAATATTTCCAAATGTCTTAATGCAGCCTCTTTCGCCTGCTCATAATTATTCTTTCTGAGATTTACCGCAACCTCTCCAGCCAAACATGCACTAAGTGCAATAATACCATCGCTGTATTCTTTTAAAACTTCCATGTCAACACGAGGTTTGTAGTAATATCCTTCTGTGAATCCACGAGATACTATTTTTGATAAATTCTTGTAACCCTGATTATTTTTAGCAAGCAAAACAAGATGATAATATCTATCATCACCTTTACTAATTTCTCTGTCAAATCTTGAGCCTGGTGCAACATAAACCTCACAACCAATAATAGGCTTTATTCCCACAGCCTTGGCAGCCTTATAAAAATCAATGGCACCATACATAACACCGTGGTCAGTTATAGCAAGAGATTTCATTCCAAGCTCAGCGGCCCTAGCCACTAATTCCTTAATCTTGGCCGAACCATCTAAGAGACTATATTCAGTATGGACATGTAAATGAGTAAATTCCATATTTCCCCCATTATCTTTCTAGTAAATATCTTTGTATTATGTTAACCAATAATCAAAACATATATTTTATAAAAGGAAACACCTTGGAAACCTTTTCTACTCTCATCGGTACTACGACTTTGTTTTTAATATATTTAAAAGTATAATCCTCACCTTTATCAGCCAACATATTTAAATATTTCTCTAATGTTTTTCTTGACTCATCATGCAGGAGAGTTTTTGCTCTTCCTTTTAAATAATACTCAAGAGGTTGACTCTGTGTATAGCTTTCTTTGTTGTATATTTTACATGCAGCTATTCTATCACAAAACATTTCGATGATGTATTCCTTTGGCATAGGCATACCCACAATTCCCTTAGACTTATCCAGGCTATAATCAAGCCAATATTCTAAATGATGCTTATTTCTACCCTTGTGGTGGAGCCATGATGTTGTATAACCTTTATCTTCTCTCTCTGCATCATTAGGACTTCTATTACCCTGATAATATTTTGCACCCACAGAAAATTCAGTCCACGAGTATTTAGATAAATCATGAAGCAACCCCTGCTTATAAAGTCCAACCTTAAAACAGTGTTTCATAACCATAAACTTGTGTTTATTTATTGTTTTAAAATGTTCCCAGCACTTAATCATTCTGTCACCTCTATTTCTTATAAGGATTAATTAACCTAATTACTCCGTTACAAATATGTCTGTTAAACCATCTGTCAAAATAATATTATTATCTTTATCTACAAAAACGGCTTCTGCATTATACTTATCAAGCAAAGCTATAGATGCCTCATATCCCAATACAAAACATGCGGTAGACAAAGCATCGCTATAAAGACCATTCTCGCATACAACTGTTACGGATGCCAAACCTGCATCTGCTGGCATTCCTGTGTTTCTGTCAATAATATGATGATATCTTATTCCATCAACCATAAAATATTTTTCGTAATATCCTGATGTAGAAATACATATGTCCGTACCTGACGAAAATTCTAAATAACCAAGCATCTGGCTGGCATCACCCTGTGGGTCCCTTATCCCCACCTTCCATGGTGTATTATCATCCTTATTTCCATAAACTAATATGCTTCCACCTACACTTACACATGCACCCTTTATTTCATTTGCTTCAAGCCAATTTTTCACAATATCTAGGGCATATCCTTTACCTGTTGCACCCAAATCTATGACCATACCTTCTTGCTTTATAACAATTCCTTCGTCGGTCAAAGAAAGCTTCTCATAACCTACATTTTTACTGGCACTTTCTACGAGAGACATATCTGGCACAACGAAGCTGTCACTGTCAGCCCCCTCAATATTCCATACATCCGCTATAGGTCTAATAGTTATATCTAAAGCACCCTGACTATTACTACAAACATCCAAGGAAAGTGATATTGCATCGTACAAAATGTCAGACAAAACATATTCCTGACCAGATACATACTCCGTGTTAATATTATTTAACTCACTTTCATCATTTCGCCAAGAAATATATTTCTCATCTAGCATTTTTACCTCATCAAGCACTGATGCGAATTGGTTATTCATATCATCATGATAAAGGGTAATACTAACAGATGTACCCATAACAAACCCGTACAATGTATCACCTGATTCATATTCTATTTTAGAATTTTTCTCGTCATTAGATATTATATTTGAAACTAGTTTAAATACAAAAATCATACCTACTGACAAGACAATCACTTTGAATAGGGTTATTATTTTTTTGCTCATTTATTGTGCTCCAAAACATATTGGAAGACTCTAATTTAATATGTCTCCGTTACTCTCAATAAGAGTTTTATACCAATGACCTGATTCCTTTATAGTCCTTGATAATGTGTTGTAATCCACATAAATCAAACCAAATCTTTTATCGTAACCTTCTGACCATTCAAAGTTATCTGTTGATGACCAGTAAAGATATCCCATTATAGGAATCCCATCGTCACTTGCTTCCATAAGAGACTTCACATATCTGGCAATATAATCAATACGTTTCATATCACATATCTTGCCGTTTCTGTCTATCCAATCTAAATCCGCAAAACCATTTTCTGCTATCAAAATAGGTTTACCATATCTCTCATATAAAAATTTAGGTGCCCAGTACATAACTCTTTCATCTACAACCCAATTCAAAGTATTCCTTGGAACACCTTGGTATTCATTGGTTGCATAATGATTTGGATTTCTAAGACCTCTGCTGAAATATATATTAACAGCATTAAAATCAAGAGGCTGAGAAATTATTTCCATATCCTCTTTAGACGGATGAATCATATCTTCTCCAAAAATCTCATATGCTTCATCAGGATACTTGCCTAAATACACTGGGTCTGACCACCATGTTATTGAGTAAAAAAGCGTTTGCTTCATACTCATAGTTGTGCGACGTGCTTCCTCAATAGCCTCAGCCGTATTGTCCTTTGGAATATACGCTGGTCCCATTGGGACAAAAGTGACTAGCGGTGGTTGTTTAGCGTACTTACGTATACATTTTACCGCTCTTCCATGAGCCAATAAAATATTGTGACTCATTATAATCATATCCCTATCACAGGTTACGAGAAATGGTGCATGAGCTCCATGAAAATATCCATTTCCAATAATACACTGTGGCTCATTTATAGTCATCCAATACTTAACTCGGTCTGATAACGCCTCTACTACTATCTTTGTGTATTCCTCAAACCATAAAGGTGATTCATCATTAAGCCAGCCACCCTTTCTATACAGTTCATAAGGATAATCCCAATGATGCAGAGTAACCATAGGTTCAATCCCAGCTGCTAAAAGCTCATCAATTAAGTCAGAATAAAACTTAATTCCTTTCTCGTTTATTTTACCTGTTCCATCAGGTAAAATACGGGTCCAGCTAATTGATAATCTATAATACTTTAATCCAATCTCTTTAAATAAAGCGATATCTTCCTTATATCTGTGATAGTGGTCGCAAGCCACATCTCCTGTTTCTGAATATTTAACTCGACCAGCCTTTCTGCTGTGAACATCCCATATTGACAGGCCTTTTCCATCCTCATTATAGGCGCCCTCTATCTGATATGCAGCAGAAGCAGCTCCCCATATAAAATCTTTAGAAAACCCCATAACTTCCTCCAATTAAATCTGCATATAAAAGTATAAGCAATAAATTATAAATTAATCACTTAGTATTCATAATCAACGCATGCTCTTGATTCTCTAAGTGGTCTCATAAACACACCTATCTTTTTGTGTTCTGGGTGAACTATATACTCACTTAGTGCCTCGAAACTATCAAAGTCTGCCTCAAGAACTAAATCATAATTTGTATCATCAGCTTTTTCATCATTAATAGAAACCTTTGAAGCTTTAAGAGTTGGTACTACTCCCTGTAATGCAAGAAGCATGTCCTTAGTCATCTGTACATTCTCCTGCTTACTTCTTCCTTCAGCTTCCTCTTTGAATTTAAACATAACTATGTGTTTTACCATAATAATATCCTCCTTAGTTTAGTGATGATAACCTTCCATCCTCTTTGTATAATCATCCATTGTTTTCTTTAATTTTATGTAGTCTTTTTCTTTAAGACTTCCATCATTATGAAGTGTCTCCAGTCTTTCAGAAGCCTTTTTTCTTGCCCCAATTGCCAAATCTTTATAATTGTTTTCAAGATTAATTTGTATCTCGTTAAAAAGAGTTTCTATTTCCTTTTTAGATTGCTTAGATTTTGACTGAAACATTTCATAACCTCCTGTATTGTACATATCCACAGATATAGTTAGTATAACATTTCAAAGGATGCTTTTCAATGACAGCATTGCAAGGAAGTGGATTTTTTGATAAAATGAACCAGTGCAAAATCAACTGTTAATGACACATTGCGCAATCAATTATGAGATTTATTTTACTAAGGAGGATAAGCTATGATATTAGCTTGCCAAAATATATCTAAAGCATTTGGAATAGACCAAATATTAAAAGACATATCCTTTCATATAGAAGAAAAAGAAAAGTTAGCTATCGTAGGTATTAACGGTTCTGGAAAGACTACTCTATTAAGAATCATTATGGGAGAGGAAAATGCTGACAGTGGACAGGTTGTTATTTCAAAAGATACAACTGTTGGCTATCTTTCTCAGCATCAGGATATTTCCTTCGATAATACTGTATATGCAGAGATGCTTGATACAAAAAAGCATATAATCGAAACCGAAGCTAAAATTCGTCAGCTTGAGCTTGATATGAAACATGCTGAAGGTGAAGAGCTTGAACACATTCTTGAAACCTATAATCGACTTTCAAGTAAATATGACCGTGAAAATGGATATGCTTACGAAAGCGAAATCACTGGTGTATTAAAAGGACTTGGTTTTGACAAATCTGATTATGACCGCCACATCAATACATTATCCGGTGGTCAGAAAATGCGTATAGCATTGGGACGACTCCTTCTTACAAAACCTGATATTATTATTCTTGATGAGCCTACAAACCACCTAGATATGAATTCTATTGCATGGCTTGAAAACTTTCTTTCCTCGTATCAGGGAAGTGTTATTATAGTCAGCCACGACAGATATTTTATTGATAAAATTGCAACAAAGGTTGTGGAAATAGACAACACAAAGGGTATTGTTTATCACGGCAACTACACCTACTATGCTGCTAAACGTGCCCAAATACGAGCGTCACAAATGAAAGCCTATCTCAATCAACAGGCAGAAATCAAGCATCAGGAAGAAGTTATAACAAAGCTCAAACAATTTAATAGAGAGAAATCAATCAAACGTGCAGAGAGCCGTGAGAAAATGTTGGACAAGGTTGAAAGATTAGAGAAACCTACGGAAGTTGCCTCTGAAATGCGTCTTTCACTTACACCATCAGTAGAAAGCGGAAACGATGTACTTACCATAACAGGTCTTACCAAAACATTTGGAACTAATAACCTATTTACAGGTCTTGATATGGAAATTAAGCGTGGTGAACACGTTGCTCTGATTGGGGGCAACGGAACAGGCAAAACGACTATCCTTAAAATAATCAACCGTCTTGAATCAAAAGATGACGGCAATATTATGCTAGGTTCAAGAGTAAAGATAGGATACTATGATCAGGAGCATCAAGTACTTTCACTTCATAAGACTATCTTTGAAGAAATCTCTGATGCTTATCCTGATTTAAATAACACAAAAATACGAAATGTACTTGCTGCCTTCCTTTTCACAGGAGATGATGTATTTAAAAAAATCGGTGATTTATCAGGAGGGGAAAGAGGACGCGTGTCTCTCGCTAAGCTTATGCTCTCTCCGGCAAACTTCTTAATCCTTGATGAGCCTACAAACCACTTGGATATACAGTCAAAAGAAATTCTTGAGGAAGCAATAAGAAACTATACTGGAACAGTACTCTTCGTAAGCCATGACAGATATTTTATTAACAGAGTTTCATCTAGAATTATTGAGTTAAAAGATAAGCAGCTTTATTCATTTATTGGCAACTATGATTATTACGAAACCCACAAAGAGAATGTATACGGTATTAGCGACAGTAAGGCAAATCCATTTACCTCTATAAGTGGTGGAACAAGCGACGATACCACTAACAATGATACTGTCTTATCAGACAATAATTCAAGTATTAACGTCGCAAATACTTCAAGCAAAGAGGATTATTTAAAGAATAAGGAAGAACAGGCCCGTCTTAGAAAACGAGCTAATGAGTTAAAGAAAACTGAAGCTCGCATCGCTGAGGTTGAATCTCTTATTGAAAAATTAGATGAAGAAATAAATGACCCAGAGAATGCAACTAACTCCTATAAGCTTGGTGAGCTAGCTGCTAAACATGAGGAATTAGACACTGAACTTATGGAGCTTTATGAGAAATTCTATGAGTTAGAAGGGTAAAAAAAAAGCAGAAATTAGACTAATCTAATTTCTGCTTTTTTTTACTCCCCGACAAGCTTTATAACTGTCATATCATGATTCATAGCTTTAAGTAAAGGACCAAAAACATCCTCCGTCTTAATCTTTAAACTTGATGTACATACACAAGGATGACAACCTAAATATTCACCTTTAAGAATATCCTCATCTACAAGAAGTCTTACCATATTATCTTTATCATTCATAAGTCCCATGACACTTACAGACCCCGGCTCAATATCAAGGTACTTAAGCATATCCTCTGGAGATGCAAAGGACAATCTTGCACAGCCTATTTGCCCGGAAACCTCTTTAGTTTTAAATGGTTTATCTCCTGGCATCATAACAAGATAAAAATTTGTTTTCTGTCTATTGCAAAGAAAAAGATTTTTACAAATTGTCGCATCAAGAACTGCGTCTATTTCATTGCACGCTTCCATATTGTCAGCCGGAGCATGATCAGTTCTTATATACTCTATACCGACTCTATCAAGTAAATCATATACCCTTATCTCACGTTCTAGCCTACCTTCATTAGTGTCAGGCCTACCCTTAAACAATTCCATATCTTACCTCATACAAAAAGTAAGCCGGATATATAATCCAGCTTACTTTTCTGATTTTATTTTAAGTCTATATATAAATACCCAAGCTGACCATTTATAAACTCAAATGTATAGCCTGAATCACCAATATAGATTTGTGAATCCACCTTATACTCTAATGTATTCTTAACAAATGTACCATCATCTGAAGTATAATCACTTCTATCAGTAGGCTCACCTGAATTTGCAATTAACTCTGCCTCAGTAATTGTCAATGGGAATGCAAATGTAAGAATGCTATTATCCTCTTCTAAGTCAACAGGAAGATAAATTTCAACTATAGGACACTCTGCCATAGTCTTGTTCTCAGAAGTATAGTTTCCTACATAAACCTGAGCACTATACCACTCACCGAGAACAATCTTAAAGCCTGATGACTGATAGTCTGGATTAATATTATTATAAGCATTTGCAATATCATCCTCATCAAAAGGTACACCGTCATCTATCATATCCTGTAAAGTTGTAACACCGAGAGTATAAACCTTACCATTAATCGCAAAGCTTCTGTTATCTAAATCTGCATATATAGAACTAAAGCCCTCTGTAGGAGTTGTAACTGTTCCTGAAACAGCCTCTGTTGTAGCTTCTGTTGTTTCTGCCTCTGTTGTTGGAGCTTCTGTTGTTTCTGCCTCTGTTGTTACTTCCTCTGTAGTCTCTTCTTCTGTTTCCTCTTCTGTCTCTTCTTCTGTCTCTTCTTCCTCGTCAGCTGACTCCTCTGTTTTCTTGTCATCATCCTTCTTGCTGTCGTCATCATTATCTTTATTTAAAAGAATTGCCACGATAGCTATTATCGCTGCCACTAAAAGAATGCTAATAATTATAACTGCAATCTTCAATCCGTTACCATTCTTCTGTGGTGGCTGTGAAGATGAATTAAACTGTGGTGGTGTATTAAGTGACATCTGTGGTACCTGCTCCTGCTGATACTGTCCTTGTGGGTAGCCTCCCTGTGGGTAACCCTGTTGTGGATAACCTTGCTGGTTATACTGATTTTGGTTGTTAAAGTTATTATCCATTTTACTTCTCCTTAATTAATATTTTTTCATTGCTGAATTTTCTCCCATACATGCAAATATATAACAAATTTCAACATATTACAAGCAAAAAATTGGAATTTAACATATAATGTACTTTAAAATAAAAATCGCCTTTGCAACCTGCAAAAGCGATAATACTTCTTTTATCAAATTCATGTACCTTCAGAACTTCACACAGATGAGAATCATCTCCTCAAATATTCTCCCGTCTCTTAAGAAACCTCTAAGGATAAGCCCTCGACCTATTAGTACTAGTCAGCTGAATGTGTTACCACACTTACACTCCTAGCCTATCAACCTTGTAGTCTTCAAGGGGTCT
>SVEE01000019.1 GCA_015057525.1 Lachnospiraceae bacterium
GGATGCAGATTATGTACATATCTGCCACAATAATACAATTTACGGAACAACTTTCAAGGAACTTCCTAACACTAAGGGTAAAATCCTTGTAGCTGATATGTCATCAGACATTCTTTCACAGCCTGTAAATGTATCTGATTACGGTATGATTTACTTCGGTGTTCAGAAGAACGTTGGACCAGCAGGTGTTGTTGTTGCAATTATTCGTGAGGACTTAATCAGAGATGATGTAAATCCTGCAACTCCTACAATGCTTAAGTATAAGACTCAGGCTGACAATGATTCCCTTTACAATACACCTCCATGCTATGGTATTTACGTATGTGGTCTTGTATTCAAGTGGGTTAAGGAAATGGGTGGCCTTGAGGCTATGAAGATTCACAATGAGAAGAAGGCAGCTATCCTTTATGATTTCCTTGATTCTTCAAAGATGTTCAAGGGAACAGTTGAGAAGAAGGACCGTTCACTTATGAACGTACCATTTGTAACTGGAAATGATGAGCTTGACGCTAAGTTTGTTAAGGAAGCAACAGCTGCAGGCTTTGTAAACCTTAAGGGACACAGATCAGTAGGTGGTATGAGAGCATCTATCTACAATGCTATGCCAATCGAGGGTGTAGAGAAGCTTGTTCAGTTTATGAAGGATTTCGAAACAGCTAACGCATAAATCTACAAATATCATTTATGGCTTTGAAGTGACGATTTGTGTTAATTATTTAATTCATCGCAGAACGTTTGCACTCAGAATATGTTGATATATTTGTAGAAAATATATAAGGGAGAATAAAAAGATGACAAAAATTAATTGCTTAAATCCTATTGCAGCTTGTGGTATGGATTTATTTACAGATAATTATGAAACAGTAGATAATTTTGCAGATGCTGAGGCAGTTTTAGTTAGAAGTGCTTCTATGCATGAGTTAGAGCTTTCTGACAACCTTCTTTCAGTAGCAAGAGCAGGTGCAGGTGTTAACAACATTCCACTTGATAAATGTGCTGAGAAGGGTATCGTAGTATTCAACACTCCAGGTGCTAATGCTAACGGTGTTAAGGAGCTTGTTATTGCAGGTCTTATGCTTGCAAGCCGTGACCTTATGGGTGGTTACAACTGGGTTAAGGAAAATGCAACAGTTGAGACACTTGCTAAGGATGTAGAGAAGCAGAAGGCTAAGTATGCTGGTAGCGAGGTTCTTGGAAAGAAACTTGGTGTTATCGGTCTTGGTGCAATCGGTGCTAGAGTTGCTAATACAGCTACTCACCTTGGCATGGATGTATATGGTTATGACCCATATGTTTCTGTAGATGCTGCTTGGATGCTTTCTAGAAATGTTAAGCACATCACTAACGTAGAAGATATTTTCAGAGAGTGTGATTACATTACACTTCATGTTCCAGCTCTTGATTCAACTAAGGGTATGATTAACGCAGATTCATTGGCAATGATGAAGGACGGAGTTAAGATTCTTAACTTCTCTAGAGATGCCCTTGTAAATGATGTTGATATGCTTGCAGCACTTGATTCAGGAAAGGTTGGCAAGTATGTAACAGACTTCCCTAACGATGTTATTGCAGGTCATGATAAGGTTGTTACTCTTCCTCATCTTGGAGCTTCAACTGAGGAGTCAGAGGATAACTGTGCTATTATGGCAGTTAAGCAGACAAGAGATTTCATTGAAAATGGTAACATTAAGAACTCTGTAAACTACCCAGCATGTGATGCAGGTAAATGTACAGCAGCTTCAAGACTTACAGTTTGTCATAAGAATATTCCTAACATGCTTACAAGATTTACAGGTGCATTCTCAGATAAGCACATCAACGTATCTGATATGGTTAGTAAGTCTAGAGGAGATTGGGCATATACAATTCTTGATACAGCAGAGAAGGCTGATGAAGAGATGGTTAAGGCAATCGAGGCTATCGATGGTGTAGTTAAGGTAAGAGTTGTAAAATAAGTATTGAAATATAATTAATGATGATGTATGATAAGCAATCATCAAATGATGATGGGGTTATAATATATTATCCGGAGGATTTAGAAAATGAGTGATAAATTAAAGGTTGGTATCCTTGGTGGTACTGGTATGGTTGGACAGCGTTTTATCGCATTACTTGAGAATCATCCTTGGTTTGAGGTAACTACAATTGCAGCAAGCCCAAGAAGTGCTGGTAAGACCTATGCTGAGGCAGTAGGTGACAGATGGAAGATGTCTACTCCAATGCCAGAGGCTGTTAAGAATCTTGTAGTATACAATGTAAATGAGGTTGAGAAGGTTGCAGCTACAGTAGACTTCGTATTCTCAGCAGTTGATATGTCTAAGGACGAGATTAAGGCTATTGAGGATGCTTATGCTAAGACTGAAACTCCTGTAGTTTCAAATAACTCAGCACACAGATGGACTCCAGACGTTCCTATGGTAGTGCCTGAGATTAACCCAGACCACATGAAGGTTATTGATTTCCAGAAGAAGAGACTTGGTACAACTAGAGGTTTTGTTGCAGTTAAGCCTAACTGTTCAATTCAGTCATATGCACCAGTTCTTACTGCATGGAAAGAGTTTGAGCCATATGAGGTAGTTGCTACTACATATCAAGCTATTTCAGGCGCTGGTAAGACATTTAAGGATTGGCCAGAGATGGTTGAGAACATTATTCCATTTATCGGTGGTGAGGAAGAGAAATCTGAGAAGGAGCCACTTAGAATCTGGGGTAAGATTGAGGACGGTGTAATCGTTCCAGCTGATGATGTGAAGATTACTTGCCAGTGTATCAGAGTTCCTGTTCTTAACGGACATACTGCAGCAGTATTTGTTAAATTTAAGAAACAGCCTACTAAGGAGCAGCTTATCCAGAAGTTAGTAGAGTTCAAGGGTGCTCCACAGGAGTTAGGTCTTCCAAGTGCTCCAAAGCAGTTTATTCAGTACATGGAAGAGGATAACAGACCTCAGGTAACTCTTGATGTTGATTATGAGAACGGTATGGGTGTAAGCGTAGGTCGTATCCGTGAGGATTCAATCTACGATTGGAAGTTTGTTGGACTTTCACACAATACTGTAAGAGGAGCAGCAGGTGGTGCAGTTCTTTGCGCTGAGCTTCTTAAAGCACAGGGATATATTACTAAAAAGTAAATTAATTTTAAAAGGGAGACTTGATATTTCAAGTCTCCCTTTGTATAAGGAGACGACATAATGGGTACATTTAATTCACTAGAAGAAGCACAGAAATTTTTTGAAAATGACACATTTGCAACCAACAATGGTATGAAAATTGAAAGTCTTACTGAGGATGGTTGTGTATGTAGCATGGATATAACTAAAGACCATAGAAATGCTTACGGAGGCATTATGGGCGGTGTGATATTTACACTGGGAGATTTTGCCTTTGTTGTAGCCTCTAACAATGCGCATAAGCCAACAGTAGCTCTTAATGTTAATATCAATTTTCTTAGCTCATCTAAGGGAACGCACCTTACAGCTACTGCCAAGTGTGTGAAAAGTGGAAGAACAACTAGTGTATATAATGTGATGATTACCGATGAATTTGGCAAGGAAGTTGCTATGTTTATAGGAACAGGATATAAATTATAGGTTGTGTTAATAGGAAAAAATCGTTGTGTAGAATTTGTATTGAAATATGGTATTATATATTATAAAATATGAATGAGGAAACTCAAATATTTATAAACAAGGAGACGAGTGTTTGAAAAACATTAATAAAAAGGAGATTGTGAGTTAGCCGGAAGGTTTGCTTACAAAAAAAAAGAAACCTTCTGGAATTTCAAAAATAACTTTATGTGACTATTGAGTCATAACATTTATTTGAATTTTAGGAGGAAAAGAAATTGAATAATAATTATATTATCCGTAAAGAGACACCAGCAGATTATAGAGTAGTTGAGGAAATGACTAAGGAAGCATTTTGGAATGTTTATGTTCCAGGCTGTAGTGAGCATTATCTGACACATATTATGAGAGAACATGAGGATTTCATTCATGAGCTTAATTTTGTATTAGAGCTTGAGGGTGAAATAATTGCTACAGTGAAGTATACAAAGTCATATCTTAAGGACGAGAATGGGAACAAGAAACAGATTCTTTCTTTTGGACCATTTTGTGTATTACCTAAATACCAAAGACAGGGATATGGAAAAGCTCTTTTAGAGTATTCCTTTGAGGTAGCTAAGGGCATGGGATATGACGTGATAGCAATATTTGGAGACCCTGTGAATTATGTGGCTCGAGGTTTTAAGTCTTGCCAGAAGTACAATGTTTGCTTAGAGGGAGATGTGTATCATTCATCTTTGCTTGTAAAGGAACTTATACCTAATACATTAGACGGTAGAAAATGGTATTGTTATGAAAGTCCTTTGTTTGATGATCTTCCGGAAGAAGAGATTGAGGAGTTTGATAAGTCTTTCGCTGTCATGGAAAAGGCTTGGCGACCAAGTCAGGAGATATTCTATATCCAGTGTCGTTCATCTATTGGCTAGTTAAAGGATAATAGTGACCCGTAGGTTGTGATAGAGATATTACACCTACGGGTTTTTGAAATAGGTAACTTGTGCATATACGACATTCAACATCAATTGTTTGGAGGATAAATGATGAAAATAGTATTAATTCATGGACAAAATCATAAGGGAAGTACATATAATGTTGGTAGGTTATTATTAGAACAGTTTGAAAATAGTGATGTACAAGAGTTTTTCTTACCAAAGGATTTAGAGCATTTTTGTGTTGGATGCTATAATTGTATTGAAGATGAAGCGAAATGTCCATTTTATAATGATAAAAAGCCAATTATGAAAGCTATAGAAGACGCAGATTTGCTTATTTTCACCACTCCAACATATTGTATGAGAGCTTCAGCACCTATGAAAACATTTATAGACCTCACATTTACATACTGGATGGTTCATAAACCAAGAGCGTGTATGTTCTCAAAAAAAGCGGTGGTAATATCAACAGCTGCTGGAACAGGAATGAAAACAGCTATTAAGGATATTAGTAATACATTATTTTATTGGGGTGTTCCATATATAAGAGAATATGGTTTAGCTGTGCAGGCAATGAGCTGGGAGAAGGTTTCTGATAAGAAGAAAGCTAAAATTAAAGCCGATATTGTGAAGTTGGCTAATAGGTTAAAAAAGGAAAAGGTAAAAGTCGGTTTTAAAACCAGATTTATGTTTAGCATAATGAGAATGATGCAACTTAAAGATATGGGTTCTAGTGAGACAGAGAAAGAATATTGGAAGGAAAAAGGTTGGCTTGATAAGGATAGACCTTGGAAGAGAGGTTGATTGTATATAGGAGGTATGTTGTATGGAGATTGTAGATAAGAATTTAGATGGAGGCAAAGCATTTGATTGGGGAAAAACGTCCGCTGACTATGCAAAATTTCGTGATATATATCCACAGGAGTTTTACAATAAGATACTAGAACGAAAACTATGTATAAATGGGCAGATTGTTCTTGATATGGGTACTGGAACAGGAGTAATACCAAGAAATATGTACTCTTATGGAGCAAAGTGGATAGGTACAGATATTTCAGAAAACCAGATTGAACAGGCTAAGCTTATGTCAGAGGGAATGGATATTGAATACTATGCACATTCAGCAGAAGATTTAGATTTTCCTGAGGAGACATTTGATGTGATTACTGCTTGTCAGTGTTTCTGGTATTTCAACCATGAAATGATTATGCCTAAATTGCATAGAATTTTAAAGAAGGATGGACGTATATTGATATTGTATATGGCGTGGCTTCCTTTCGAGGATAAAATTGCTGGAGAAAGCGAAAAACTAGTACTTAAGTACAGTCCAAATTGGAGTGGTGCAGGAGAAACTTTGCATCCTATACACATTCCTGAGTGTTACAAGGAAAAATTTGAATTAGTATATCACGAGGAATATAAGCTAAACGTACATTTTACTAGAGAAAGCTGGAATGGAAGAATGAAGGCTTGTCGAGGTGTAGGGGCGTCTCTTACAGAAGAACAGGTTGCAAATTGGGAGAAAGAACATATGGCCTTATTGCAGGAGATTGCACCTGAAGAGTTTGATGTTTTGCATTATGCTGCAATAGCAGAGTTGAAGAAACTGTAGAGAGAAAAAGTCTTGCCTAGTGCAAGGCTTTTTTAGTGTCACTAACCTTCAAATAAGTGTCACTTACCCCTCTAACTCTTGTCATAAAATAAACTCCTTGATAAAATAAACCTATACCAATTTGGGAGGAAATAATGAAGTATACAATTAATCATATATCTACTGGTGAAAATGAGGTAATAGTTAATTACATAGATATGAACCAAGAGGTAGAGCGAGTAATAAATTTTATAAAGGGTGAACAGACTAAGCTTATTGGCTGGAAGGACAAAGAGCAGAAGGTTATTGATATTAAGACAATTCTTTACATAGAAACTGTGGACAGTAAGACATTTGCGTATACTGAGGAAGATGTTTTAAGACTTGATTATACATTGACTCAGCTGGAGAATTTGCTTAACGATATTAATTTCTTCAGGTGTAGCAAGTCTATGATTATTAATATAGACAAGGTGGACAGCTTAAGAAGTCTGCCGTCGAATCGTATAGATGCAAGAATGGTAAATGGTGAGCATATTATGATTTCCCGTACCTATGCGTCAGATTTTAGAAGAATACTTAAGAAAGGAGCACAACATGAGTAAAAAAGATAATGGATTAACGGGATTAGAGAGATATCTCTTAGAAGAAATCGGTGTGGAATTCAAGGCCTGTATATATTTCTTTTGTTATTTGTTTTTCTACAGCATATATAAGCTTGTAGGTGGAAGTACTGACGCAAATATAATACATATGGCAGAGCTAATATTCCTTACATATGGGATGTGCTACCTTCAGATATATCTTATGAATGGCTTTGATGAGGGTGAGGAATTTAGGATAAGGGAGCTACTTCTTAGTATGGTGTGTGGATTAATATATACCACAGCATCCTGGATATTTGGTTGGTTTGACAAAAATGTATCAGTCACTATAGGGTTCTTCATATTTGTAGTATTTGCTTATTTTTGTGGTTTTTTAGTATATAAGATAAGGAGAACATTGGAATCTAAAGCATTAAATAACGATCTTAAGGCATTTAAGGAAAGGGGACATATAAATGAGTAAGGTTATTGAGATTGAAAATCTGACAAAATATTATGGAAAGCATAGAGGTGCAGAAGATGTAACATTCTCAGTAGAAGAGGGAGATATCTTCGGTTTCTTAGGACCTAATGGAGCAGGCAAATCCACAACAATTCGTTCTATGCTTGGTCTTATACAGTTTGAAAAAGGATGTGTTAAGATACTGGGGAAAAATCTTAAAACATCAAAAGAAGAGATACTTTCACAAGTGGGTTATATGCCATCAGAGGCTATGTTTTATCCAGATATGAAGGTTAAGGATGTAATTAAGATGGCTGCTGATATCAGAAAGCTTGATTGTAAGGAAGAAGCGGCAATGCTTTGCGATAGACTGAAAGTAGATACAGAGAAGAAGATTAATGAGCTTTCATTGGGTAATCGTAAGAAGGTAAGCATAGTATGTGCTATGCAGCATAAGCCTAAGCTATTTGTCTTTGATGAACCAACTAGTGGATTAGACCCTCTTATGCAGACAGAGTTCTTTAAGCTAATTCAGGAATATGTGGAAAAAGGGGCAACCTGTATGCTTTCAACCCATGTCTTGTCGGAAGTGAAGAACTATTGTAAGAATGTGGCTATTATGAGAGAAGGTAAACTTATCAAAGTAGATACTGTTGCAGAGATTACCAAAACCAATGCTAAAAGAATCAAGATGATTAGGGATGGCAAGCAGGAGAATTTCCTATATAAGGGAGATTTGAATAAGATAGCAGATGAGTTAGCAGGTCACAATATAGAGGATATCTTAATAGAGGATCCTTCCTTAGATGAGATATTTATGCACTATTATGAGAAGTAGGAGGTAAAGTTATGTCAACTATATATAAGCATGAGATGAAATTGTTATACAAGACATTTTTAATTTGGACTCTGGCAGTTGGAGGCATGTGCTTTGTATGTATATTGCTCTTTAACTCTATGAAGGAAGAGATGGAAGGCATGGCTGAAAGCTTCTCCCAGATGGGTGCATTTGCAGATGCATTTGGTATGAGTCAGCTTAGCATAGCTACATTGGCAGGCTTTTATTCCACAGAGGTTGGTACAGTACATAGCTTAGGGGCATCAATGTTTGCCGCAATTATTAGTATGGTTATGCTTTCTAAGGAAGAGGACGGACACACCAGCGAGTTTTTATTCACCCTTCCTGTAGCTAGAGGAAAGGTTATAACCTCTAAGCTTATGGCGGTAATAACAAATGTGGTGTTATTTAATGTAATCACTGTAGGAGCTTATGCTCTTGGAATAGTGATATTAGGCGAGGACATAGATTTTGATAGATTCTTACTATATCATGGCATGCAGCTTCTGATGCATCTTGAAATTGCAGGAATATGCTTTGGATTATCAGCATTTATGAAGAAAAATAAGCTTGGTTTGGGATTAGGACTTGTAATGATATTCTATGCTTATGATTTAATGGCACGAGTGATACCAGATTTATCAGATTATAAGCTAATTAGTCCATTTTCATATTGCAATGCAGCGGATATATTCAGTAAAGGAGAGGTGGAGATAGGTGCCTTAGTACTTGGAATGGTTGTAACGGTGATAAGTGTAGTTGTTGCCTATGTGAGATATGGCAAGAGAGATTTAGCGGCGTAGGAAAAAACAAGGGATTATTGCAGTTTATATGTTATTGCAATAATCCCTTTAGTTTATTTTTGTTCAAGCTCTGTGTAATTCCAATCTGGATAAATCATATTTGATTCTTCAGGTACACCGGCATATATTCTGTAAGAAGTTGTTCTTGGTAAAAATCCAATAAATATCTTATCGCCATTGGATAGTTTTGTTATGAAATCTTCGCCTAGAATTTCTTCCATCTTACTGTATCCAGCATCTTCCTTTTGATGAATCACTTCTAACTCCATAATATACCAAGTATTAGTGTCGGTACCGAAAGAATATTTATAGTCAGAATTAGCAATGGTTTCGCACATCTCTTTTATTTGGTCAATTTTTTCATAATCATTGTTTATCTTTTCTTCATTATTGGTCTTTATTTGGTTGAAGATAAATAATCCAATTATTGCGATAATAGCAATGGTTAGTATTTTTTTCATCATATTATTTCTCCTATATTATATTCTATAAATGATATTAGCATATTATCTGTAAAACAACAATATTTCATGTGGTATTAACCTACTGTTTTCTTTAGTTTCGATTTATGTAATTGGAAAGTGCTTTGAGAGCGAGAAGATACTTAATGATTAATACAAATGAATAAGTGATAATGAGGATAGGACAGTGACTAGATTGGTTGCTGTCTTTTTTACATTATTGAAATAATACAATGTTTCAGAAAAATAAAATAATTATATTGACAATAAATTAAACATATGATTAAATGTTCATATAATCAATATGTGAATAAGTGTTCATATATCAAAATAAAGGAGGTTTTACATATGAACTCTAAAATATTTTACAACATAATAGCTTGGGCATATGGTTTGCTTGATGTGATATATTTCAATAATTACAAGAGAAGTCCTAGAAAAGCGGTTTTGGATTCAATTAATTCAGAGGATACTGTACTTGATATGTGCACAGGGACAGGAGCGAATGCATTGAAAATAGCAGAGAATCTTCCACATGCAAGAGTAATTGGAGTGGATCTTTCTCAGGGAATGCTTAAGATTGCTAAAGAAAAAACAGTGAAGGAAGATATAGGGAATGTTAAGTTTTATCAAATGGATGCTACAGATATGAAGTTTAAGGACAGATGTTTTGACAAGGTTTCTATTGCATTGGTTCTTCATGAGACAGATGAAGAGTTGGCATGTAAGCTTATATTAGAGGCAAAGAGAGTTCTTAAAGATGATGGAGAGATAATTATAACCGAATGGGAGACAAGTAAACAGTGGTGGAGAAGAGTATTGTTTGCACCGGTAGCTTTACTTGAACCAAAGCCATATAAGGACTTTATTAAGAAGGATTTGGGTGATTATTTCAAGAAGTTTGGTTTGGAAGTAGTTGAAACAAAGCATTGTGACTATACAAAGGTACTTAGAGTTAAAAAGAATAATTAGAGAAAAAATATAAAGGAAGGATTGAAATTATGAGTAAGAAGAATAAAAATATTAACAAGGATAATAAGAAGTTCTGGCAGAGGTATGCACCTATATATTCATTGTTTATGAAGAATGCAGACGCTGAGTACAACCAGATATCTGACAAGATAAAGCCATATTTGAGTAAAGATATGAATGTACTAGAGCTTGCCTGTGGAACAGGAATGTTTACATATATACTTGCTGATAAGGTAAATATATGGAAGGCAACAGATTTTTCTGAGAATATGGTTAAGGAGGCAAGGGCTGCAGGTAAGAAACACAAGGTAATACCAGGCTTAAGCTTTTCTATTGAGGATGCTACAAACCTTCCTTATGAGGATTCAAGCTTTGATGCTGTTATGATTGCAAATGCACTTCATATTATGCCTAACCCAGAAAAAGCGTTGGCAGAGATTGAGAGAGTTCTTAAGGAGGATGGAATAATGTTTGCACCTACATTTGTTCATGGAGAGGGTGTAGGCTTTAAGCTTAGAACTAAATTAATAGAGTTCTTTGGATTTAAAGCATTTATTAAGCCTACAAATGATGAGTTTAAGGATTTTATAGAAAGTAATGGATTTAAAGTAATGGAATATGATAGAGTTGGAAGTAAGCTGGCACCGATCTGTTGTATGATAGCCAAGAAATAAGGAGAGATATATATGATAAAGGTAACAACATTGGTGGAAAATACATCAATTTCTCCTGAATTTAGACATAAGCATGGTTTGTGCTTATATATTGAAACTTTAAAACATAGAATTTTATTTGACCTAGGCTCTAATGGATTATTTTTAGAGAATGCAAAGAAATTAGGTGTAGATATAGCACAGATAGATACAGTGATTATATCCCATGGACATGCAGACCATGGTGGTGCATTGGCTAGATTTTTTGAAGTTAATCATATAGCAAAGGTATACATCAGGGAAAATGCATTTGATAAGCACAAGATAAAGGCAATGGGAATGCTATTTGATGTGGGTTTAGATGAGTCCTTAAAGAAGCATCCACAAGTAGTACTAACAGATAGTAGAACAGTAATAGATGATGAGCTGATGCTATTTTCGGATATTGATACTCACAAGTTTCATACGAAAGCCAACGAAAAGCTATATGCTCAGGTTGATGGTAGAATGATAGTTGATGATTTTACGCATGAGCAGAATTTAATTATTACAGAAGGTGATAATAAAATCTTATTTGCAGGCTGCGCCCATGCAGGTATAGTAAATATTAAGGATAAAGCCGAGAAAATCATAGGTGTAAAGCTTAATTCGGTGGTTGGCGGATTTCATCTTTATAATCCCGCATCAAGAAAGAGAGAAAGTGATGAGTTGATATATGGAATAGCTGATAGCTTAAATGATGGTGCTACAATATATTATACCTGTCACTGTACCGGTAAGAAAGTGTTTGAAATGATGAAGAAAATCCTTGGAGAAAAAATAGAATACATATCAACAGGGCGTGTTTTTTCGTTATAATTATATTGAAAAAGCTTTTTTCGTATGTTAACATAAATTTACAAAGTAATCCTATTATAGCTGTGTCATGGTTCTTAGGAGGAAGTTATGGCACAAGAAAAAAAGTTTCAGGATTTAAATTTAAGTAATGCTTTTCTGTTTGCAGCTGCTTTGGAAGATGAGGATATTTGTAAAATTGTATTGCATACAATATTAGATGAAGAAATAGGGGATATTCAAGTTAAATCCGAACGTATGATATTATATAATTCGGATTTCAAATGTGTGAGACTTGATATTTTTGCTAGTGATTTAGAACGTTCATACAATATAGAAATGCAAAACGAAAATGAAAATAATCTTCCTAAAAGAAGTAGGTATCATCAAGCTGAGATGGATTTATCATCTCTGAAGCCTGGTCAAGATTATAATGATCTTAGACCCAGTATAATTGTTTTTATATGTAATTTTGATCCGTTTGGTAAAGGATTATATAGATATACATATGAAAATTGTTGTAGAGAAACTGGAGAAGTTTTAGGGGATGAAGTAAAAAAAGTATTTTTAAGTACAAAAGGAACTAATAAAAATGAAGTTTCAGAAGTTTTAATTAATTTTCTTAACTACGTGAATGATTCAACTGATAATTATGTTGAGAGCATTTCTGATGAAGTAATTATAAGTTTGCATAATAGAGTTAAGGAATTAAAGAAAAACCGTCAACTGGAGGAAAAGTATATGACAGGAGAAGAATTATTAAAAAGAGAATATTCCAAAGGTGTTGAACAGGGCTCTCAAAAGATTTTAGAATTGACAAATCGTATGATATCTGATGGTAGAACAAATGAAATTTCGCGTCTTCTGTCAGACAAGACATTTCTTGATGAAATGATTGAGAAATATAAACTATAGTATGGTCTTATTATAGTTTCTTTATTATTCTATTTTTTGGACAAATTCGTCCGTCTGATTATCATTTTAATTCAAATTTTAATTATATGGCACAATTTATAGGGTTATTTTGTTAATAAAGAAGAACTATTTAAAATGTGACTAAAGTCATATTCTAAATAGTTCTTTTTTCACTTTTGCCACTAATCTAAAATTGCTATTATAATCACAGAAACTATGATGACACATAAAAATAATCATATTAAAGGAGTACAATATGTCAGATATCATTTTAAAGACAACAGATTTAACTAAGAAATATCACAACAAGGCTGTAGTTGATAATTTAAACATTGAAATCAAAAAAGGAGAGATTTTCGGCCTTCTTGGACCTAACGGGGCAGGAAAATCAACTACCATGAATATGATTTGTTCTATAGTTAAGCCTACAGCAGGCTCCATAGAGTTTTTAGGCAAGGATCCTCGTAAGCAGAAGAAGGAGGTTATCCACAAGCTTGGTTATATACCGCAGGAGCTTGCTATACACGGTAATCTTAAGGCTTGGGAGAATGTTGAACTGTTCACTTCCTTGTACGGGTTAAAGGGAGAAGAATTAAAGAAGGCCATAGATGATTCCTTGGAGTATGTTGGACTTCTTGAGAGAAAAAATGAGTTTTCTAAGAATTTTTCAGGTGGTATGAAGAGAAGACTTAATATTGCCTGTGCCATAGGCCATAAGCCCGATCTTCTCATATTTGATGAGCCTACAGTGGGAATTGACCCACAGTCTAGAAACTTTATCTTA
Organism: Lachnospiraceae bacterium; assembly: GCA_015057525.1. Taxonomy (GTDB): domain Bacteria; phylum Bacillota; class Clostridia; order Lachnospirales; family Lachnospiraceae; genus Coprococcus_C. The sequence continues at coordinate 13,394 of SVEE01000019.1, forward strand.
GATAAGATTAAGGAATCTAACAAGAATGGGGCAACTGTTATATATACAAGCCACTATATGGAAGAGGTTGAGGCTATATGTACTAGAATAGCTATCATGGATAATGGAAAGATTATTGCCTGTGGAACTAGTCAGGAGTTAAAGAAGCTTGTTTCAAAGGGTGATGAGGATATCACTTTAGAGGAGGTATTCCTTACACTTACTGGCAAGAAGCTTAGAGATTACGCAGAGTAATGTGAGGAGAAAAGGATGATTAGATATTTAATTAAGAA
>SVEE01000012.1 GCA_015057525.1 Lachnospiraceae bacterium
GGAGGTCAGGCACCACAGCCGCCAATGGGACAGCCGATGATGGGAGGCCAGGCACCACAGGCACCAATGGGTAGACCGATGATGGGAGGTCAGGCACCACAGGCACCAATGGGACAGCCAATGATGGGAGGTCAGGCACCACAGGCACCAATGGGACAGCCGATGATGGGAGGTCAGGCACCAATGGGACAGCCGATGATGGGAGGCCAGGCACCAATGGGACAGCCGATGATGGGAGGCCAGGCACCACAGGCACCAATGGGACAACCAATAAATGAAGAACAGCAAGCGAAAAAACAAGAAGAAAAACCAGTTATAGAGGAGAAAAATTCTGTTAAATCAGAAATACCTGCTCCAGTAGCACCAGAGATGCCAAAGCCAGTGGCACCAGAGATGCCAAAGCCAGTGGCACCAGAGATGCCAAAGCCAGTGGCACCGGAGATGCCAAAGCCAGTGGCACCAGAGATGCCAAAGCCAGTGGCACCAGAGATGCCAAAACCAGTGGCACCAGAGATGCCAAAGCCGGTGGCACCAGAGATGCCAAAGCCAGTGGCACCGGAGATGCCAAAACCAGTGGCACCAGAGATGCCAAAGCCAGTGGCACCAGAGATGCCAAAGCCAGTGGCACCGGAGATGCCAAAACCAGTGGCACCAGAGATGCCAAAGCCGGTAGCACCAGAGATGCCAAAGCCGGTGGCACCAGAGATGCCAAAGCCGGTAGCACCAGAGATGCCAAAGCCAGTAGCACCAGAGATGCCAAAGCCAGTTGTGCCAGGCCCAATTATGGCAAATTCTGTTAAACCTAGAGATGAGGAATTTGACCCTGATGTTACAGTATTGGTCAACGAGGGTCCGGGTGCGTTGTTAACAGGTATTGCTAGTCAAATTGGAACTAAGCCAATACCTCACCTTGTTCGCAAGAAAACAGGAGAGATTATAAATATAACAAAAACGGAATTTTCTATAGGAAAATCAAAAACTAAGGCAGATTATTCTATAGAGAATAATACAGCAATAAGCCGTGTGCATTGTATAATCATCCAGAGAGACGGAGTGAATTACATTAAAGACAATGGTTCTACAAATCATACATATATTAATGGTATTGAATTGCAACCAGGTAAGGAAGTTCTCTTAAAGAACAAGACAGTGATTCAGATGGGTGATGAGGAATTTACATTCCTTTTAAGAAAGGGAGAATAATATGGAATACATTGCAGCGTATCATACTGATGTGGGTATTTCGAAAAAGACTAATCAGGACTCGTTGGCAATTAAGATTGTCAACACAAAAGATGGTGTTGTGGCTTTCGGAATAGTATGTGATGGTATGGGAGGTCTTTCTAAGGGAGAACTTGCCAGCAAAGAAGTAATAATGTCATTTTGTAATTGGTTTGACAATCAGTTTGTTGATAGTGTTGAGAATGGTACATTTGACGAAAATCAGCTAGTAACACAGTGGAATGACATTGTTCAGTCAGAAAATAAAAGATTAGGAGCATTTGGCGAAGAGAATCATCTTATGCTTGGAACAACTCTTTCAGCCATACTTATGTATAAAGAACAATATTATATTGTTCATGTAGGTGATAGTCGTATATATGAGTTAGCAAACACTGTTACCCAGCTTACAAATGATCAGACTTTTATTGCTAGAGAAATAGCAGCGGGAAGAATGACAGAGGAACAAGCGAAGACTGATCCTAGAAGAAGTGTACTTCTCCAGTGTGTAGGAGCTTCACAGATAGTTGAGCCAGAGTTCACAAAGGGAACAATTCAGAGAAATGCAGTGTATATGCTTTGCTCTGACGGTTTTAGACATCAAATATCTAACGAAGAAATAATGGAGAAAATTGGTCCTGCCGCTTCTACAGATGAGGAGAAAATGAAATTTGGAGCAATATACTTAACTGAATTAGTTAAAAACAGAAAAGAATCAGACAATATATCTGTAGCTCTAATTAGAACAATCTAGTTTTTTGACTAATGATTCCAGCATGGGATAATTTGGAAGGAATGGAAATATATGACTAAGGAAGGTACTGTACTAGACGGTAAATATGAAATATGGAAGGAAGTTGGACGAGGTGGAATGTCCATCGTGTATCTCGCTAGAGATAACAGACTTAATAAGCAGTGGGCGGTTAAGGAGATAAAAAACGATGGCTCTAAATCAGCAAATACATTGCTTAAGGGTCTTGAACGTGAGGCAAATATTCTTAAGAATGTTGACCATGCCGTACTTCCAAGAATTGTGGATATTATTAATCAGGAAGGAACTATCTATGTAGTAATGGATTTCATAGAGGGTGAAACAATTTCTGACAGATTAAAGAAGGAAGGGGCACAGCCACAGGAGCTTGTAATAGAATGGGGACTACAGCTCGCAAGTGCTCTTGACTACCTTCATAATATGAATCCACCTGTAATATATCGAGACATGAAACCGTCTAATGTAATGATTAAGCCAGAGGGTGGAGTTAAGCTTATCGACTTTGGTACAGCAAAAGAATATGAAATAGAAAATAATGCAGATACCACTGCTCTTGGTACAAGAGGATATGCAGCGCCGGAACAGTTTGGTGATGCTCAAGGACGAGGTATATATAATACAGATGCAAGAACTGATATATATAACTTAGGTGCAACACTTTATCATATTGTTACAGGTATGAATCCATGTGAGCCACCTTACGAGATAAAACCGATTAGAACGTGGAATCCGGCATTGTCCACTGGACTTGAGAAAATTATTACAAAGTGTACTCAGGCCGATCCTAACGACAGATATCAGAATTGTGCAGAGCTCATGTATGCTTTACAGCATTATACGGAGTTAGATGATTCATATAAAAAGAAAAACAAAAGAAAAATGGCAGCATTTGTGTCCACATCAATACTGGCTGTTGCAGCCGGTATCACTTCTTTAGTAGGTTACAAAGGGATACAAAAGATTAACCTTGAGAATTACAATGCATATATGGAAGTTGGATACGAATATAGCGTTCAAGGAGAGTATGAACTTGCGGCTGCTGAATATAAAAAAGCTTTTGACCTAGATGGCTCAAAATCAGATGCGTACATTAAATATATGAATGTATATATTAATGCATATGGAGATGAGACAGAGGATAAAGAATTACATAAGGCAAATCAAGAAAAAATCAATTATTGTTTAAATACTGTGGCTAACCGAGTGGAAGAAGGTAGAGATGGTGTTGACAAGAATAATGAAGTTATATACGAATTAGCGTGTGCATATTTTAATGAAGTGGATTCGGGATATAAGCAGGCTGAGAAATATTTTGGTTACATAGATGATGACTACAAGGATTATGAGAAAGCACAAGCATACAAACAGATATGTACCTTGCTAGGCAATGGAGTATCATATGATGAGTCAGAAGAAACACAGGAGTTTCTGGATACATTAAACTATTTCTATGACAAAAATATTGCTCCATATGACAATGACGATGAAACAAAATATGTGAATTATAATAGCTTGGCTACGGTGTGTGTGACTAACAAACGAGTTCCAGGAATTACGGAACTGGCAGATGAGAAAATTACACAGGCACTTAAGGATTTTGAAGAATATACAGTTCAGAATACTGACAAATACGATTACGAATACGAGTTTTACTCAAAATTATCCGAAATATATGATCAGATGGCGTTAGATGCTGAAACTCCAGAAGATAGTGTAGAATATTATTTCATGGAGATAGAACAGTCTGAGAATTGTATCAAGAAAGTAAAGAAAGATATCGACAAAGGTATTGTTGATGATATTCTTGGACAGGGTGGAAACGAAGTAAGAAGTAATATTAAATATTATAATAAGATGAATGATATTGCTGATTCATATTTAGATATGTATGAGTTGACAGGTGAAAAGTCTTATTATGAAGATGCCATAAATACTTACATTGAAATGGAAGAAATTTTTGGTAAAGATAATGATTACTATAGTAAGTTGATTTATGGTAGTCACATGGGATGTATGGTGTCGTATTATGAAGAGATAGAAGATGAATATGATATGGCAAAATGGTCTCAGGCTACAAAAGACGAAATGTTGGCTCTCTATGAGGAGGGTAAAAACATTAAGGACATTGAGGATGCGACAGGTTGGATAGACGATTCGGAGGTTGAAGACCTACAATCAGAGACAATTGTTGACGAACCAGAGGTTGGTGAATCTACACATGAAGAATCAACTGAAGATACAACTGAAGAAAGCACAGCTGAGTAGAAGGGAGAGTGGTAGTGATGAGAAGCGTTTATGAAGCATGTTTCTACGGCGGTTTGATATTAGCTATACTCTTTCTAATAACAGCGATAATACTGTTCATAGCATTAAAGATTCCTAAGGTCTTTAATGAACTAACAGGTAGAGCTGCTAAGAAGGCCATGCAGGGCATGAAGGAGGGTAAGACAACTGTAAGTGAAGTGGCTAAACAGGAGCAGAAAAAGTATTACAATCAATCCACAGGAAAAATAAAAATTAGAGATACTGTAGCACAAAAACCTAGAAATGGTGCTACAACTGGTAATCTTACTAATACAGTAGAACCAGTACAGGGTGATGGACAGATAACTGGTGATGATGAGACGACATTGTTAAAGAAAAAGGTGTCTGTTCCAGATGAGGAAGAGACAGCGGTGTTATCATCAAATGATGATGACTCTGCAACAGATGTTTTATCATCCAATGCCATAGATGAAGAGGCAACAGATGTTCTTACATCACAAGATGTAGAAGATGATGTTACAGATGTGTTGAGAAGTGAGGATGAAGAGGCGACAGATGTTCTTAGAAATCCTGATATAGATGACGAGGATGCTACATCTGTACTTTCAGAACCGGATGACATAAAACTTGCAAGAAAAGTTAAAGTGTTGTATAACATTGTCGTTGTACATACTGATGAAAAATTATAAGGAGGAATGGGATGAAAAACTTATTCAGAAAAGAAAATAAAGTTAATAAAGTCATAGCTTTGTGGCTTGTTTTCATAATGATGTTAGTTCCCCTTGTTTCTCATATGGGTTCTAAGGAGGGGGCTAAAGCGGCTAATGCCAATACACCTATGGAACTAGAAACTTCTTTTGAGTTAGTACTTACAAATACAAACTCAGTCGAAGCAAAGGATTTAAGTGGGGTAGGTGGAAATTCAGCTGAGCTAGCTGTAACAGGAATAACGCCTATAACAAAGAATTTTTATTTTGATACAAGTTCCAATGGAATGGGAGTAAATCTTAATACTCCTAATGTAACTGTTTCGGGTGATATTTCTTATAATAGTAATGATTATAGTGTGTCTGGTTACAGTATTACATGTAGCGAAGAGTCGGATGATTTTCTTCCGGCTGCTACAGGAGAAATAAATGTAGTAAGCAATATAGCACAGACAAAAACTTACAATTATTATGCTAAGTTTGAATTGACTAACAAGAGCGATTCTAGTGACGTTATTTCAACTTGTTATGTAAAGGTAGCTACATATAATTTTACTAAAGAAGATGCATTTACTACAAATCCTACTTGGGTAGATGAAAACGGTACAGGTACAGACCCAAATAAGTGGTATAAACCATCAAATGTTTCGGCAGCAGGAGCAACTACTGAGTTCAACGGCGACGGCACACACCCTGAATATTTAGGTGTTGTGAAGTATGCGTTTGCTAAATATGTGGATGGGAAAAACACATATTCAGAGTATACAAGTATGACCAAGGGTTGGACAAAAGCGGCTGAGGGTGTAAATTTAACTAATCGTTCATCAGGCTCTTATATTGGATTTATTGGATACTTTGGCTCTGATTCAGACACAGAACCAATGAAGGTTCAGTCTATTGGTGTGGTTAAGGTAGATCTTGGCAATCCGTCTTTTGTTTCTGCTGGAAATTATTCACAGGGTGGATATTTATATTATTGTGAAAATGGTTGGAGTGATTTTGACCCAACAAATTCTAACAAGTATACAGAGGCAGTTGGAACCGACAAAGAAATACTTGCTTCTGATCTTTCTAAGTATAGATATTATGTGAAATTTAAGGATTGGGATGATGAATCAGGTATCTCAAAGGTATATATAAAGCAAGGAAGTAATCCTGAAGAGGAAGCTACTAAGGTGACAATAAATGGTTCAGATTACTGGTATTGTGAGGCTAAGCTTCTTGAAGATTCGGACAAGATTTATGCTTGGGCAACAGATGTAGTTGGAAATACTTCCAAGCAAGGTAATGGTGAGGAAATACCTGGTAAAGTTAAAGAGTTTGCTCCTTCTTACGATTTAACTTGGACATATGCTGGAACACCAAATTATGATATGACTACTGGAACAGAAATATATGTTGGACCAGAGAAAAATCTTATTCTTGATATGGATTTTTCTACAATGGACAAGATAGGTAGAGTAGTTGTTTCTGCAGATGTGAGTGGAAATCCTGTTACAATTGCAACTATAAACAACGAAGATTCCTCTACAACTAAACCATATTCTTTTGAGGAAACTGTAGATTTCTTTGATGAGCTTGGTGTAAGTACAGGTAGAATATCTAACATTAAAATAACTGTAAGAAAAACAGATGGTAGTGAGATGGTAAGTGCTTCGGTATCAAGCCCAGTATGGTATGATGGCACTGAGCCTGTTATTACTTATAATCCTAGTGACTCTTGGTATACTAGTGTGGCTGCTGCCAAGTTAGATGCCTATACTGTATCATCAGGTGATGCTGTAAATGATGAGAGTAATCTTGAAAGTGTTGTAATATCAATAGATGGTGTATCAGATACTATAGATAATATTGCTTCTTCTTCAGAGGGTGGAAACATTCAGTTTACTGGAGATTCAACCTCATCGGCAGGTACTTCTGTGACTATAAAAGCAACAGATTCAGCTGGTAATGCTACAACAAAAAATTATACTGTTAAGATAGATACACAGGCGCCAACTATTACTGATCCAGTGGTAGCCTCAGACAATAGAGCATTAAATGGAACAACAGTTGGATGTGAGGACAGTATTAAGTTTACTGCTACTGATAACATTGAAATTGGTAAAGTGGTGTATGTAATAGAGGATCCTAATGGTATTGAAAAAGAGATTGTTGAGGATAATATTGGAGTGGCAACATTCAATGCCAGCAAAAAGTTGAAAGATGACTTAGGACTTACATTAGATGGACAGTATACTTTGACTGTATATGTGTATGACTTAGCTGGATGGGCTAAATATACAAGCGAAGCAACATTTGAGTATGATTCGTCTGCTCCGGTTATGCTTAACGATACTGGATTTGTTATTAAGGTAGTTGATCCGAATACTAGTGCTGTATCTTATGAAAGTGCAGAGATACCAGGTGTGCATGAAATTTCTGAGGATGGACAGTCATTCTATATTAGAAGTGATGACACTAATGAGTATTACTATAAGGTTGTTGTTGATGACGACAGTAACATTGATGTAAATCGTCTTAATAGCGAAGTTTTGCCGGAAGGACTTACATTAGTTACAGAAGCTGATGACCCTGCAGATTCAAGGTATGAATTCTACATAAAGGTTGATACATCTAAACTTAAAGTTGATGAAGGCTTAAGTCCAAGCGGTATAAAGGTTTATGATACGTTTGGAAACGAGTCTGAATTTACAATTCATCCTAATCTTTATTTGGTGGATGCAACTGTAAGACCAAGAGCTACACTTTGCTATGCTGATGGTACTGCTGTAGATATTACAGATTCGTCAGTTGTTGAGGATTTGGCAAATGGTACATCAGAACAGTATTATGTAAAAATTGATGTTTCAAGTGCTGACCCGGTAACAGAAGTTATTTTGGCGGACACAACAACTGAGTATATTCAATCGTCAGATGGAACAAATAAATCGGATATTGTAACATTATGTAATACTTATACAGATATGTTAGCGTTACCAACGGGCGATAATATACTTATCGATGAGTGGTTTGCTAAAATAAAAATAAATGGAAATACATACACAACAAGTCCATTGATTGAATTACTTTATGATAAGACTAATCCTGTTCTTGATGGAGTTAAGTCAGATATTGTATGGAGCAACAGTAAGGACATTAGCTATAGTATTGTTTCAGGAAAAAATTCATCCGTTGAGTCTACTCTTGCAAAGGTTGTTGTTAATGTAACAAACAGTAATGCAGATATAACAATGGCGGACTTGGCAGACGGAACTAAAACAAGTGTTGCTGGAACAGTATCAGTTCCTGAATCAAAGACTGTTGCAGGAACTAATGTTAAATTTACAGCACTCGATAATGCGGGCAATCCTTATGAAAGTCCAAATTATACATTCCTTGTTGATAAGACAGCTCCTAAGGTTGATTCCCTTGGAGTAGTTATAAATGATGCATTTATTGATACAACAAAACCAACTACAGGAACTCCAGTAATTCTTACAGGTGTATCAGATAACCTTACATTAGCAGAAGTAAGCATTGCTGTTGTGTATCCTGATGGAGCAACTGTTAAGGGACAGACATTTACCTATGATGCTAACAGTGCTCTTGCAGAGGGAACAAATGGAGTACAGGAAACTTTAGGCTACACTCTTGAAGCAGTTAATGGTGTTGTTCCTGATGGTGTATACTATGCAACTGTAACAGCTAAGGATAAGGCTACAAATGAGTCTATAACTAAGGAAATTTACTTTATAGTAGATAACACTGTTCCAGTAGTTACAGCGAAAGTAATTTCAGGTACTACTGCAGGCAAGGCTCCATTGACAGCATATGATGGAACAGTATACGATAACTATTATTCGTCTAATGTAGATGTACAGCTTACATATACAGAAGCTAATAAGAAAGATATAGTTGTAACTGATAATGGAACTGAAGTTGAACCTAAGTGGTCGATTAATGAATACGGTCAGTATGTTGCTGTATTAACAGTTTCTGCAGAAGGCGGACACAATATTGTTATAAATGGTACAGATACAGCAGGTGCTCAGGCTGCACCTTGCTCAGTGTCATTCTATATTGATAAGCAAGTGCCAACAATTACTACTGTATTGAATGGTGGAATTGTTTACACTGAATCAATGGGCAAGTTAAAAATGACTGGCGACACAGGCCTTTCTGCATCTATTTCAGATGCTGCTGAGGATCCGGGAGATCTTAATGTTCAGATAATTAAAGCTGTGCCAGATCAACCAGTATCAGCTCCGGCATATGTAAAGACAACTGCAAGACAGTTTGCATTTACAGATGAGGCAGATTATACAATTAATCTTTTCGCTATTGATATGGCAGGTAATCAGGGACCGGCAAGAACTGTTAACTTCCGAGTTGATAAGACAGCTCCTCAGATTACAATTTCAGGAGTTTCAGGTGGAGGTACATCAAGTTCTCAGGCAACTGTTTCCTTTGTTATGAAAGAGTTATTCTGGGCTGATTCAACTGGTACAGTTACAATTTACAGAAAAGCAGATGATAACTCGGCTGAAACACTTTATAAGACAATAAACTATACTCCAACAGCATATGAGACAGTTGTTTCTGAAACATTGACTGAGACAGGTAAGTATAGAATTGAATTTACAGCAAGTGACTGGATTGGTCATCAGGTAGAAACAAGTCAGACATTTACAATTGATAGAGATGCTCCAGAGTTAGTTCTTACTGCTAAGCAGAATAGTGCTGATTCAGAGGATGTTGTTAAAAATAAGCAGAGTCTTGATGTTCCTGTTTATATAGGAGTAAGTGTTACTGATGCATTCTACTTAAGCAAGAATGTTACTATGACTGGTACCTATGTAAATGCAGAGGGTACAGTTTCGAACTTAACATTTGATGGGCTTGTACAGAGTGGAAATGGAACAGCGTTTGAAAACATCTACACAGAGGATGGAACGTACACAATTAATGTTGTGACAACAGACGCAGCAGGTAATGAATCAAGTGCAAGTATTCAGTTTACAATTGATAATTCAGATCCTGTGATTTCAGAACTTCCAGCAGGATGGTCAGGAACAATAACTTCCTTTGAATATGTTGATCCTTTGACATTAGTATCTGACATGACAGACTGTGAAGTACACATGTACATTAACGGTGTAGAGTATGATGGTTCAGAAGAACTTCCTGATGGTGCATACACTCTTGTTATTACAGCTGAGGATGAGCTTGGACATATAGTTGAAACTTCAACAGAGTTTGTAATTGATAGTCAAGCACCTGTGTTCATTGTAACTGGTGTTGAGAAAGACCAGGTTAAAAATGAAACATATCAAATTACAGTTTCTCTTCAGCTTGATGAGGATGAACTTTTATACGTTAAGTTAAACGGAGAAGAGCAAGCAATTGATCCAAATACTAAGACTTGTACAATTACTGTAGATAAGAAGGGTAATTACACTCTTGAGATGGCTGCAAAGGATGCGGCAGGTAATGAGGCTTCAGACAAGTACGAGTTCAAGTACGGTGAAGATTTCAATTGGTGGATTATAGTTATAATCGCACTTGCAGTAATTTTACTTGGCTTTATCATATTCATTGTTGCAAAAAAGAAAAAATCTGAATAATTAATTTAGGACACCTCGGGTTTTACCCGGGGTGTTTTTGTTTAATCGGTGAAACTTTTTTATAATTCTTGTAGTTTGAATGAATATGAGTTAAAATATAACAATCTATAAAGTATATGTTATTTGTTATGTAAGGAGGTATATAATGGTAGATTCAGCATTGTTTACTAATCCGGGGGGAAGAAGTAATAACGAGGATTACGTTGTGTCAGCAAAGAAAGATGACGCAATGTGTTTTGTACTCTGTGATGGACTGGGAGGCCATGATTGTGGAGAGGTGGCATCGGAAACAGTTGCAGGGTATGTTATAGATTTATTTAAAGAAAAGGGCAATTATAGTACTTTTTTAGAGGATGCTTTCAATGGTGCTCAGGAAACTTTGCTTAAGCTACAGCAGGAAAGAGAAATGGTTAATGCTATGAAGTCGACTATGGTAGTGCTTGTTGTAACTGGTGAAGAAATGAAATGGGCTCATATTGGCGACAGTAGATTGTATCATATTTTTAACGATGCCACTAAATACGAGAGAACTAGAGACCATAGCATGATACAGATTCTTTGCGATGTGGGAGAAATATCAGAAGAAGAGATGAGAAAACACCCAGACCGAAATAAAGTTTTAAGAGTTATGGGGGCAGAATGGAGTGCAAAGTCATTCGATAAGAGTGCTATTTTAGAAAGAGATGGCAGACACGCATTTGCATTGATGACAGATGGTTTTTGGGAATACGTCCTTGAGGATGAAATGTTAGAACTTTTAGATAATGCTACTTCAGCTCAGGAGTGGCTTGATTCAATGAAGGTTTTAGTTGAGGAAAGAGCGGATATGACATCTACAGATAATTATTCCGCTATTTGTGTCATAGTTGAATAATATATAAATAAAATTAGAGGAGTAATCAAATGTTTAAAGCAGTTGTGTTTGATATGGATGGTGTCATAACGGACACAGAAAAACTTTATAGAAGATTTCAGATGGAGGAAGGAGCCATAAGGGGTATTCCTGAGGATGTGATGATGGTTGCTTGCGATAGGATTGCAGGAGGCAACAAGTACACTAACAAAGCACCCTTTGAAGCCATAGTTGGACGTGGTATAGATTATTTTGAATTCAGAGAGAAGCTTATTGCTAAGCTAGATGCACATATTCGTGAGAATGGTGTTGAACTTAAGTATGGTGTTGTTGAAACCTTGGAATACTTAAAGCAAAAAGGTATAAAGATAGGCCTTGCAACCTCTACAATTCGTGAACGTGCTATTGGATATTTAGAGGACCATAAAATATATGATTACTTTGATAAACTTATTTTTGGCGATATGGTTGAAAATGGTAAACCTGCTCCTGATATATACCTTAAAGCATGTGAAGAACTTGGTGTTTTACCTGAGGAAGCTATTGCAGTCGAGGATTCCATTAATGGAATTAAGTCGGCAGGTGCAGCAGGAATGTATCCTGTTATGGTAATCGATTTGATACAACCCAACGAAGAAATCAAGCCTATTGTCAGACAGGTATACGATGATATGACTAAACTTAAGGAAATAATATAAGAAGACAAATATATAACATAAATATTTCATAATAAGAGGGGACAGAGAACATGAATTTATTAGTAGTAATCTTAAAAAAAGAAGAGTTAGTAACAGAGATATGCAAGGAACTGGCTGAGGAAGGAGTACATGGCGGAACAATTATAGATGGTATGGGTATGGCAAGTATCATAGAGCAGATGGACGACCTTCCAATCTTTGGAATGCTTAAGTCAATTCTTGCAGATGACGATGAGAACGAAGTGGTTAAGGTTATGCTTTTCGTTATGAACGACGAGGAGATGGATAAGGCTAGAAAATCCATTAGAGAGGTTGTAGGATTAGATGAGCCAAATACAGGAATAATGTTTGCTCTTCCTGTATCATTTGTTGAGGGATTAGGAGCATAACGGACATGGATGTTAATATATTTACTTATGTTGCCATAATGCTATTTGCCGCTTTAGTGGCTGGAAAAATAGTGAAAAAAATGAGATTACCTAATGTTACAGGATATCTTGTAATAGGTCTTCTTATTGGACCTAATTGTATAGGTATATTATCTACAGAACTTTTGGATGTTATGAATTTTGTGACAGAGCTGGCTCTTGGTTGTATAGCATTTTCTATTGGTGCGGAATTCAAGATTAGTTTCTTTAAGAAAATTGGAAAGGCACCGATAGTAATAGGTGTTCTTGAAGGCTTAGGTGCCGTTGTTGTAGTAGATGTCTTGATGCTTGTTTTTGGCTATAATATAGAGTTTGCCCTTGCCATGGGTGCAATAGCTTCTGCTACTGCAGCTGCGTCAACGCTTATGATAGTTAAGCAATACAAGGCTAAGGGACCGGTAACTAATACGTTGCTACCTGTAGTTGCATTAGATGACGCGGTGGCTCTCATAGCTTTTGGTGTTTCTATGGCTATTGCAAATGTAGTAAGTTCTCATGGAGAGGCTCCTATAGGTAAGCTTTTACTTGATCCAGTTATAGAGATTGGTGGAGGCTTGTTATATGGAGCAGTATTAGGTGTCATTATGGTATATGCTGTAAAGTTATATACTGGACGTGGTAACCGTTTGGCTATTACCATTATGATGATATGTATATGTGTGGGAATTTCTGATATGGTTGGATTTTCATCCCTGCTTGCATGTATGATGCTTAGTATGATATTTGTCAATTCATCACGATACAGAGAAAAAATATATGAACCACTTGAAAGAATTACACCACCAATATATATGATGTTCTTTATTATTTCGGGAGCATCTCTTGATATAACAATAATAACTTCCGTGGGAGTTGTAGGTCTGATTTATGTAATTGGACGAGTTATTGGTAAGATGCTTGGATCATCCTTAGGAGCGAAGATTTCTAAAGCACCAAAGGTTGTAAGTAAATGGCTTGGGCTTACTCTTGTTCCACAGGAGGGTGTTGCAATTGGTCTTGCTACATCAGCTGCTAAGGCCTTGCCGGAGTATGGTACTAAAATAAAGACAGTAGTACTTTGTGGTGTTGTTGTATACGAATTGGTTGGACCAGTTATTACTAAGCTTGCACTTAAAAAGGCAGGAGAAATAACTGAGAAACCAAATGTAACAAAGACAGCAAAAGCATAAAACATGACTTAAAGACAAGGATATAGACATAAATGAATTTTAACCTTCATATATTACTTATAGGATATCAGACCTTTGTTGCCTGAAATGAATTGTAATATATGGAGGGGAAATAATGACTATTCCTAAGAAGATAATTAGTTTTCTTTGGGCTATTTTAGCGGCTTATGCTACCACAGCAATTGTTTTGTTTTTACTGGCATTTATTATGTTTAAGTTTGATTTAGATGAAAGTGTTGCGCAGTTTGCTGTGACCTTTGTCTATATTTTATCAGCTGCTGTTGGAGCATTAGTTTTAGGAAAGCAAATGAAGAAGAATAAATACATTTATGGTGCATGTATGGGACTTATATATGTTGCTATTATTTTTGCTATTTCCCTAATTACAGTAGGGAATGGAAGTATTCTTTCCAGTAATGGAATTTCCACATTGATGCTTTGTCTTTGTGGGGGCTTGCTGGGAGGTATGATTAGCTAAAAAATTTCTTTTATTTATTATATTTGTGTGTTATAATACCACTATTAATGGGATTTTATAGAATTCCAACAAGATTTATGAGGAGGCTATACCATGAAGAGAATTAAAACTTTAACTGAGAAAACTTTAAAGAGCACAGTTGTTAAGGGTGGTTGTGGCGAGTGCCAGACTTCATGCCAGTCAGCATGTAAGACTTCTTGCACAGTTGGTAACCAGAGTTGCGAGAATAAGTAATTTCAGTAATTATTAGTAATACATAGTACGTAACGACCAAAGGGGACATTCTCACGATAGTCCTCTTTAGTTGCGTTATTAAAAGGAGTAACACATGGTACATCAGTACAAAAACAATGGTTATAATATTGTGCTCGACGTGTGCAGTGGTTCCGTTCATGTTGTTGATGATTTGGTTTATGATATGATTGGGATGTATGAGGATAAATCTCAGGAAGACATAACCGTAGCTATCAAGGACAAGTATGGTGATTTATATTCTGATGAAGATATAAATGATGCATATTCCGATATTACAGAGCTAAAGGATAATGGTCTTCTGTTTACAGAGGATGTTTATAAAGATGTTATAATCGATTTCAAAAAGAGAAAGACAGTGGTTAAGGCTTTGTGTCTTCACATTGCGCATGATTGTAATCTTGCCTGCAAGTATTGCTTTGCAGATGAGGGTGAATATCATGGACAGAAGAGAGAGCTTATGAGCTTAGAGGTAGGCAAGAAAGCCCTTGACTTTTTAATAGAGAATTCAGGCAACAGAATTAATTTAGAGGTTGACTTCTTTGGTGGGGAGCCTCTTATGAATTTTGATGTTGTCAAAGAAATAGTGGCATATGGACGTATGAGAGAAAAGGAAGCAGGGAAGAATTTCCGATTTACTCTTACTACAAATGGTGTATTATTGAATGATGACGTAATAGATTTCTGTAACAAAGAAATTTCTAATGTGGTTCTTAGTTTAGATGGAAGACAGTGCATTCATGACGACATGCGTCCTACAAGAAATGGTAAAGGTAGTTATGATATAGTGGTTCCTAAGTTCCAAAAATTTGTGGAACAAAGGGGAGATAAGAGCTATTATGTGAGAGGAACTTTCACAAGAAATAATCTTGACTTTGCAGAAGATTTCAAGCTTATGGCGGATTTGGGATTTAAAGAAATATCTATTGAGCCAGTTGTTTCTCCAGACACCTGCGACTATGCCATAAGAGAAGAGGATTTGGAAACTATCTATGCAGAATATGATAAACTTGCATGTGACATAATAGAGAGACACAAGGCGGGAAAACCTATTACATTTTTCCACTATATGTTGGATTTAAATGGGGGACCATGTGTATATAAACGTTTATCAGGCTGCGGTTCCGGAACAGAGTATTTGGCTGTAACACCTCAGGGGGCACTTTATCCTTGTCACCAATTTGTAGGTATAGATGAGTTTGAACTTGGCAATGTATACGAAGGTATTAAGAAAACTGACATTGTAGAGGAGTTCAAACTGTGTAACGTATATGCCAAGGATAAGTGTAAGGACTGCTTCGCGAGATTTTATTGTAGCGGAGGCTGTGCAGCAAACTCATATCAGTTCCATGGCAGTATATTAGATGCTTATGACATAGGATGTAAGTTACAACAAAAACGTGTCGAATGTGCGATTATGATAAAAGCAGCGTTGGCTGACTTAGAAGAAGGAGAATAAGTATGAAGAAAGCAAAAAGAAATGCCATATTTACCATATTAATATTCCTGTTGCTTTGTGCAGGTGGTGTGTACATGGCTATGTATGGTGTTGGTTCAAACAAAACAGGTAAAGCAGTTGATATTCCTCTTGGATTAGACCTTCAGGGTGGTCTTAGTGTAACATATGAAATTACTACACCAGATCCTTCCAATGAAGAAATTTCTGCAACAATTGATAAACTTCAGCGAAGAGTTGATGAATATAGCTCAGAGGGTGAGGTATATCAGACAGGTGATGATAGAATTAGTGTAGAAATTCCAGTTGACACTACAAAGGTAGATGCTCATGCTATTTTAGATGAGTTAGGACAGCCTGGTCAGCTTCTTTTCTTAGATGGTGACAATTATCTTAAGTGGAGCAACGGTGAAGAATACACAGCAGCTCTTACTGGTTCAGATGTAAAGAGTGCAAGAGGTGGACAGGCTGAGATAGCTGGTAAGAAGGAATATGTTGTTGAGCTTGTATTCAATGATGCAGGTGCAGAAAAGTTTGCTAATGTTACAGCGGCAAATATTAATTATCCAGTATATATTGTTTATGATGGAGAAGTTGTTAGTGCTCCTACAGTTCAGGAGGCGATTACAGGAGGAACTGCTCAGATTAATGGTATGTCTAGCCTTGAAGAAGCAGAGCAGCTTGCAAGCACTATTATGATTGGTGCTCTTCCACTTGAACTTTCTCAGCTTCAGTACAATATTGTTGGAGCAAAGCTTGGACAGGATGCAGTTTCAACAAGTCTTAAGGCTGGTGTCATTGGATTTGCGATTATATGTCTTCTTATGATTGTAATTTATCTTGTTCCAGGTGTTATCGCTGCAATTGCACTTGTTGCTTATGTAATTTTATTGCTTTTGGTATTAAGTGTACAGGAAATTACACTTACATTGCCAGGTATTGCAGGTATCATTCTTTCTATTGGTATGGCAGTTGATGCAAATGTTATTATCTTTACTCGTATCAAGGAAGAAATTGGTGCAGGAAACGGTGTAAGTACAGCAGTCAAAAATGGTTTTTCTAAGGCTTTATCAGCTATTCTTGATGGAAACATAACAACACTTATTGCTACAGTTGTTCTTATGGTTGTTGGTACAGGTAGCATTAAGGGATTTGCTAATACCCTTATGATTGGTATTCTCCTTTCTATGTTTACTGCACTTGTTATTACTAAGGTACTTCTTAATGCTGCAGTTAATTTGGGTATTACAAATATAAAGCTTTATGGTAAAGCAAAGGAACCTAAGGTTAGAAACTATGTAAAGAATTTTAGAATATGTGCAGTGATTTCATTGCTTGCTATAATTGCAGGTCTTGTATTCTTGCCTATTAATAAGTCTAACACAGGTAAGATACTTAACTTCAGTCTTGAGTTTACAGGTGGTACATCGACTACTGTTGAGTTTGCAGAGGCATACACTCTTGACAGAGCAGAGGCAGAAGTTATCCCTGTTATATCAGAGGTGACAGGCATATCTGTGGGAGAGATTCAGGTTCAGACTGTTGAAGGTACAAATCAGGTTATCTTCAAGACTCCTCAGTTAGAGGATGCAACTAGTAATTCACTTGAACAAAGCATTGTTTCTACATTTGCAGGTTCGTCAATTGTAAGTGTTGATACAATAAGCTCAACAATTAGTGGAGAGATGAAGAAAGATGCTGTAATAGCAATAGCCATTGCTTCGGTTCTCATGCTCATATACATTGCAATTAGATTCTCTGATGTTAAGTTTGGTGCCAGTGCAGTTCTTGCATTAATCCATGATGTTATGGTAGTGTTTGCAATTTACTCTATTGCACAGCTTTCAGTTGGTAATACATTTATTGCATGTATGCTTACTATTGTTGGTTACTCTATTAACGCAACAATCATTGTATTCGACCGAATAAGAGAGAATATGAAGCTTATGGATAAGAAAGCTGAGTTGTCAGAGGTTGTAAATACAAGTATTGCTCAGACATTTACAAGAACAATTTATACATCACTTACAACATTTGTTATGGTTTTAGTACTCTTTGTTATGGGAGTTGCTTCCCTTAAGGAATTCACATTAACTCTTATGGCTGGTATTGTTTGTGGTGCATACTCTTCTGTATGTATAACTGGACCATTATGGTTATTTTTAAAGAAAAACGTCGGCAAGGAGCAGGCTGAGTAGTATATTATAATTTTTATAGTAGCGGTTCTCTATTGAGTGCCGCTACTTGTAATTTAGAGGTGGAAATATATGGAATCCAAATGGGTTGTTTATGGTAAAAAAGCAGATTTCAAGGCTGTAGGAGAAGCGTTTAATATAGATCAGGTTACAGCTAGAGTTATTAGAAATCGCGATATAATTGAATATGAGGATATCCATATGTATCTAAATGGAACGCTTTCTGACTGTCATGAACCTTTGTTAATGGCAGATATGGATAAGGGTTGCAAAATAATTAGGGATAAAATTGCTCAAGAAAAACATATTAGAATAATATCTGATTATGATGTAGATGGAGTGATGTCTAACTACATTTTGCTTAAAGGACTTGTGGAAGCTGGGGCTCATGTATCCTATGAGATTCCAGACAGAATGTTGGACGGATACGGAATTAATCAACGTATTATAAGAGATGCCTATGAAGATGGTGTTGATACAATTATTACTTGTGATAATGGTATTGCAGCTTTTTCTGCTATAGAACTGGGAAAAGAATTAGGCATGACAATTGTGGTAACAGACCATCATGAGGTGCCATATGAGGTTGATGAGGATGGCAACAAGGTTCATATGCTTGTTCCTGCCGATGCAGTAATAGATATAAAACGAGAGGATTGTAAGTATCCATTTAAGGGCCTTTGTGGTGCGGTAGTGGCATACAAGTTTATACGACATCTTTACAACATCATGAACATTTCATGGGTTGATGAAAATAAATATCTTGAGATGGTTGCAATAGCTACACAGTGTGACGTGATGGATTTGATTGATGAGAATCGAATTTATGTTAAGCAGGGATTGAAGCTGCTTACGAACACAGACAACTTAGGTTTAAGGGCTTTGTTAGAGGTTAATCAATTAAAAGGAAAGGTTCTATCATCCTATCATCTTGGTTTTGTAATTGGACCATGCATTAATGCAACAGGTAGACTTGAGAGTGCAAAGCGCGGTTTGGAACTGCTACTATGCGAAAATTATGACGATGCGCTTGGCATGGCGGAGGAATTAAAACAGCTAAATATGACTAGAAAGGATATGACTAATAAGGGTGTGGAGGAAGCAATATCCACAGTGAACTCCGTAGGCGAAGTTGATGATGTTTTAGTTGTATATATGCCTAATCTTCACGAAAGTCTTGCTGGAATAGTTGCAGGAAGAATAAGAGAAAATTTTTACAGACCAGTATTTGTAATCACTGACTCTGAAGGTGATATAATAAAGGGCTCTGGTCGTTCTATAGAGGGATATCATATGTTTGATGCCCTAACAGAATGTAAGGATTTATTGCTTAAGTTTGGCGGTCATGAACTTGCAGCAGGTTTCTCTCTGGAAAAACGAAATTTAGATGCATTCAGGGAAAGGCTTTTGGAAAAATCAAAGCTCACTAAGGAACAACTTATACCTGTAGTCAGGATAGATGTTCCTATGCCAGTTTCCTATATAACACCTAGGCTTGTGGAAGAACTCGCTCTGTTAGAGCCATTTGGAAAAGCTAATGAAAAACCTACCTTTGCACAGGCAGGATTGGGTATAAAGAGTGCCAGATTTATAGGCAACGAAGGCAGGTTTATCAAAATTTTATTTCAGGATGAGTCGGGATACATAATTGAAGGTGTAGATTTTAATGCAAATAAGTTTATAGAATGCATAAAAATGTGGTTTAGTGACGAAGAATGTGATAAAATGTTATCGGGTCTGCCTAACGAAATTAAACTTGATGTGGCATATTATCCAGATGTCAATGAGTTTAACGGCAGATGTACCTTACAGATAAAGCCAGTACTTTATCGCAAGTCTGAAAGTTAGGTATACATATTATTTTACATAGAAAGGATGTATCATTATGAAAAAGGTTGAGGATTATATTACTAGTATTCCAGATTTTCCCAAAGAGGGAATTATTTTCAGAGATGTGACAAGTGTATTAGAAAGTCAGGAAGGCTTTGCTCTTGCTATTGATGAAATGAACAAGCTTCTTGATGGTGTTGATTACAACCTGATAGCTGGAGCAGAATCCAGAGGTTTCATATTTGGTGCACCTCTTGCATATATGAACAAAAAGGGGTTTATTCCTGTCAGAAAAAAGGGTAAACTTCCTAGAGAAACAGTTGAGATGAGCTATGAGTTAGAATATGGTTCAGCGACTATTGAGATTCATAAGGATTCTATCAAGCCTGGTGATAAGGTTGTGCTTGTAGACGATTTAATTGCCACAGGTGGAACTATAGAGGCCGCTGTTAAGTTGGTTGAACAGCTTGGTGGTGAAGTGGTAAAAATTATTTTTCTTATAGAACTTGTAGACTTAAAAGGAAGAGACGTATTAAAGGATTATGATGTTGCATCAATAGTGCAGTTCGAAGGTGAGTAATGGCAGCAGAAACAAAAACTATAGGCAGTTCATTAAAAAAAGAAATAAGCAAGCCGGATGATTTTACACCACCTGAGGTGTTGTATCAGCAGCTTATTGATACTATAAAAAAGTATCATCCGTCTTCCGATGTTTCTCAAATTGAAAAGGCATACAAAATTGCTTTTGAAGCTCATAAGGAGCAAAAACGTAAATCGGGTGAACCATATATAATTCACCCTCTTTGTGTTGCAATAATTTTGGCAGAATTGGAACTTGATAAGGAAACTATAGTGGCCGGTATTCTCCATGATGTAGTTGAGGATACTGTTATGACAACAGAAGAGATTGCCACTGAATTTTCCGATGAAGTTGCACTTTTGGTAGATGGAGTTACTAAGTTAACACAGCTTGATTTGTCACAGGATAAGATAGAAATTCAGGCAGAAAATCTTCGTAAGATGTTTCTTGCTATGGCTAAGGACATTAGAGTTATTCTTATTAAGCTGGCAGACAGACTTCATAATTTAAGAACTTTGCAGTATCAACCACCACACAAGCAGGTTGAGAAGGCAAGAGAGACAATGGATATATATGCTCCATTAGCTCACAGACTTGGTATTTCTAAGATTAAGATAGAGTTAGATGATATTTCTATGAACTATCTCTATCCAGACGTATATAAATCTCTTAAAGATGAAATTACTACACGTCTTATGGCTGGGGAAGAATTTATCAAAGAGATGGTAGGCCAAGTTCGTGATTGCATGGACGAGGGAGATATAAAGTGTGAGGTTGATGGAAGAGTAAAGCATTTATTTAGTATTTATAAGAAGATGATTACTCAGAATAAGACCCTCGACCAGATTTATGATATACATGCCATTCGTATTAAGGTTGAATCAGTTAGAGATTGTTATGCAGCGTTAGGTATTATCCATGAGAAGTACAAACCTATTCCAGGACGCTTCAAGGATTACATTGCGATGCCTAAGCAGAACATGTATCAGTCTCTCCACACTACATTAATTGGACCAGGTGGTAGACCATTTGAGATACAGATTCGTACCTACGAGATGCATAAAACTGCAGAATATGGTATTGCTGCTCACTGGAAATACAAGGAAGGCGAAGGAAACCATAAGGATAACGAAGAACAGAAGATGAGCTGGCTTCGTCAGATTCTTGAATGGCAAACCGATACTGAAGATAATAAAGAATTTATGAACTTTGTAAAGACAGACTTAGATCTTTTTTCCGATCAGGTATATGTCTTTACTCCAGCGGGTGATGTTAAGAATTTGCCTAAAGGTTCAACTCCTATAGATTTTGCCTACAGTATTCATACTGCAGTTGGTAATAAACTTATTGGTGCAAGAGTTAATGGACGTCAGGTGCCAATAGAGACAGAGCTACACAACGGTGACCGTGTCGAGATTGTCACATCACAGAATTCTAAGGGTCCTAGTAGAGACTGGCTTGCTATTGTCAAGAGTACACAGGCAAGGACAAAGATTAACCAGTGGTTCCGTCTGGAGAACAAGGATGAGAACATATTAAAAGGTAAGGAAGCAATCGCTAGCTATTGTAAGGCTAAGGGTATTGTATTGTCTGACATAATGCAACCTGCATTTATGGATATTGTTCTCAAGAAATATAATTTTGCTACTTGGGAAGCCCTTACAGCTTCTATTGGACATGGTGGTCTAAAAGAAGGCCAGGTTGTAAACCGTCTCATGGAGGAGTTCAAGAAACATGAGGCAAGTAAGGTTACAGAGGAACAGATAGTTGACAAGATTAATACTCCAGGTCGTGGTAACGGAACACCAAAGGGTGGAATAACCGTTAAGGGAATGGATGATGTTGCAGTTAGATTTTCTAAGTGCTGTGCTCCTGTTCCAGGAGATGAAATTGTAGGATATATTACAAGAGGTCGTGGAGTTTCAATTCACAGAACAGATTGTGTCAATGTTATGTGCATGGATGAGTTTGATAGAGCAAGACTTATCGAAGCAGATTGGGCAGAAGGTCTGGTGGCTGAAAACTTATATACAGCAGAAGTGCTTATTTATTCATATGATAATCAAGGGCTTATTTTTGAGCTTTCTAAGATTTTCAATGAAGAGAAGATTAATCTTACAGGTATGAATGTTCGTACAAGCAAAAATGGTAAAGCCACCATGGATATTAAGTTTGAAATTAAGTCCAAGGAACAGCTTACTAAGATTATGTCCAAGATAAGAAGTGTTGAAGGAATAATAGATATAGAGAGAACAGCAGGTTAATTAGGAGGAATTATGGCAAATTTAATTACAATTACTAACGTGCTTGGTGTTTGCGCAACTAACTGCTATGCAGTAGCTAATACAGATACAAGAGAAACTATTATTATAGACCCAGCAGACAGAGGAAGCTTTTTGATTGATATGTATAAGAATCAGAATCTAAAGCCAGTTGCTGTACTTCTTACACATGGTCATTTTGACCATATAGCGGCTCTTGCAGATATTAGAAAAGAGTATCCTGATATTAAGGTGTATGCAGGAGTAGAGGAAGAGGATGTGTTAAAACGTCCAGAGCTCAATTTGTCTGGAATGTTTGGTTCTATATTAAGAGAAGAGGCAGATAAATACGTTGCAGATGGCGAAGAAATAGAGTTGATTGGAACAAAGATAAAATGTATTCATGTACCTGGACATACAAAGGGCGGAACATGTTATTATTTTGAGGAAGAGAAAATGCTTTACTCAGGTGACACCTTATTTTGCTCCAGTGTAGGACGCTCAGACTTCCCAACTGGAGACGGACATCAGTTGCTGGATAGCATTGAGAAAAAACTATTTACTCTTCCCGATGATGTTAGCGTGTATCCTGGACATGATAGTAGAACAACAATAAAACGAGAGAAGGACAATAATCCTTTTTTCTAAGATTAAAATATGTTAGGTTGAGGTTTGATGATGATTTTACTGCTTCAAAATAGTCAGGAATATAATAATGATTTACGTGCTATGATAATGGCTTTCTATCCTGGTGTTAAGATAGTTGAGAAGCAGGAAGATGGTCAGGAATATATATTTACCTTTAAGGCAGAGTATGAGGAAACATGTACTCTGCTTAGTGTTGTGTCTGACAACGCTTTTGGTGACTCATGTCAGGGTATTTCTGCGGAGATAGAAGGTAATTATTTAGATAAACAGAATTTTAGGAATGATTTAAAGATGGCTTCTTATCAGCTCCTATGTATGAAAGCTGGTCGCACCCTTCCTTGGGGAGATTTGACTGGAGTTAGACCCACTAAGATTGCAATGAGTCAGTTGAAGAGTGGAAAGAGCTATGAGGAAACAGTGGACAATTATTTAGATGTATATGATGTGTCTTTAAGAAAGGCTGAGCTTGCGACCAAGGTGGCTAAAAATGAGATAGAAATTACATCGGATATTGATTTAGATAACGATTATTGTCTATATGTTGGAATTCCATTTTGTCCTAGTAGATGCCTTTACTGCTCATTTACTTCTTATCCTATAGCATTGTATCAGGATAAGGCAGTAGAATATATAAATAAGTTAAAACAGGAAATTGCCTATGTGGCAGATGCGTACAAGGATAAGAGATTGGTTGCCATATACATAGGTGGTGGAACGCCTACTTCTATTAGTCATGAGCTGTTGGAGGAGCTTCTTGAGCAGATAGACAAAGTATTTGGTTTAGGCAAATATGAACCCACAAAAAACAAAGTATGCCTTAAGGAATATACTGTTGAAGCTGGAAGACCAGACAGTATTACTGTAGAAAAACTTCGTGTTATGAAAAATCATGGTGTGACAAGAATAAGTATTAATCCTCAGACTATGAATGATGTGACACTTAAAATAATAGGAAGAGCTCATACTGCTAACCAGGCAAAGGATGCATTTGCAATGGCTAGAGCAGAGGGCTTTGAAAATATAAATATGGATTTGATTGCAGGACTACCAGATGAAAATCTTGACAGTATGAGATATACTTTAGAGGAGATAAAAAAGCTTTCCCCAGAAAGTATTACTGTTCATTCTCTTGCAATTAAGAGAGCTGCAAATCTTAAACAGCAGATGTCAGAATATGGTGAAACAATACATCAGGATGTTGATGGAATGCTTGATATGGTTTCCGATGTGGCAGCAGAGCTTGATATGGAACCATATTATTTATACCGTCAAAAGAATATTGGTGGAAATCTTGAAAATGTTGGATATTCAAAAAAAGGACTTGAATGTCTTTACAATATATTGATAATGGAAGAGATGACAGATGTTATAGCAGTTGGAGCAGGGGCTTCAACAAAGCTCACCTATCATTCGGAGAATCGCGTGGAACGAGTTGAAAACTGTAAATCAGTTGACGATTACATAACAAGGTTTGATGAAATGATAGCCAGGAAGAGAAAATTTAATATTTAAGAGGCCAAGGAGATAAATATGCATAAATATATTTACTTAAAAAAAACAGTTGTATATACAATCCTGGCAATGATATTAATAGTTTGTTGTGTAGGATGTTCCAAGGACAACTCAACTACTACTGAGGATGAAGTTAAAGCCATAACTAGAACTTACAGTATTGCCGTAGATTGTGTGTTGACCGAGGAAGAGATAAATGAAATTGTAGAAGTTATATCCAACAGGGTATCTTATTATGATGTTGATGGAAAGGTTACCCTGAAAGACATAGATGCAAATGGGAATCCTTTTATTGAAATATCCATTGCATATGGAACTGATGAGGAAGTGTTTGATAGGCTTACTTGTCAGGGCATGCTTTATTTTATATCTGATTATGATACTGATGAGGAAAAAATATGGCTTGGCAATGAAAATATAAATAAAATCGAAGCCAAAATTGTGGAGAATATGTACACAGAATATATTGTTGAGATTATTTTCGACAAAAGGGGTGGAGAGATATTTGAAGAGTGCACCACTGCATTGACAGGGGAACAGCTTTACATTGTGTATGATGACCAGGTATTGCTTGCACCAACAATAGTTGAACCTGTTCCAGATGGTGTTACTATTATAAATAATTTTGAGTCTTTTGAAGATGCAGAAGAATTTGCAATGACAATTGAAAGTGGAACCTTAGAGTATAAACTTGATAATGTAAATTAAATAAGAAAGGGAAAAATAAATGGCAATGAAAAAGAAGCCTGTTACAGGCATGAAGGATATACTTCCTAAAGAGATGGAAATTAGGGATTATGTAATTGGATTGATTAAAGAGACATACAAAACATTTGGATTTACTTCCGTGGAAACTCCATGTGTTGAGCACATTGAGAATCTCAGCAGTAAGCAGGGTGGAGAGAATGAAAAGCTTATCTTCAAAATTATGAAGAGAGGTGAAAAATTCAATCTTGAAACTGCTAAGGAAGAGATTGACCTTGTTGATGGTGGACTTCGCTATGATCTTACAGTTCCCCTCTCAAGATACTATTCAAATAATTCAAATGAGCTGCCAAGCCCATTTAAGGCACTTCAAATGGGTAATGTGTGGAGAGCTGACAGACCACAGAGGGGAAGATATCGTCAGTTCATGCAGTGTGATATAGATATACTAGGCGAGCCAACAATACTTGCTGAAATAGAGCTTATTCTTGCCACAACAACATTACTTGGCAAGCTTGATTTTAAGAATTTTACAATCAGAATAAATGACAGAAAAATTCTCAAGGCAATGGCTGCTTACAGTGGATTTGCAGAGGAAGATTATGACACAGTATTTATTATCCTTGATAAAATGGACAAGATAGGTCTTGAAGGTGTTAAAGAGGAGCTTATTAAAGAAGGCTATGCTGAGGAGTCGGTTGTAAAATACCTTGATTTGTTTGAGAAGGTAACAAATGACATTTCAGGTGTAAGATTCCTTAAGGATACTCTTGCAGAGGTCTTAGATTCCAAAGTGGCAGAGGATTTGGAAACAATTATCGCTTCGGTAGACAACACTAAGTCTGCTGATTTTAAGATGAGCTTTGACCCTACCCTTGTTAGAGGAATGTCTTACTATACAGGACCAATATTTGAGATTTCTATGGATGAGTTTGGAGGCTCCGTTGGCGGTGGTGGCCGTTACGATGAGATGATTGGTAGATTTACTGGTCAGCAGACACCTGCTTGCGGATTTTCAATAGGCTTTGAGCGTATTGTTATGCTTCTTCTTGAAAGAGAGTATAAGGTGCCAACAAGTGGTACTAAGATTGCTTATCTCATTGAGAAGAATATGCCACAGGATAAGCTTCTTGAAATCTTTGATAAGGCTAAAAAAGAAAGAGAAGCAGGAAAGCAGATTAATATTGCGATTATGAAGAAAAACAAGAAATTCCAGAAGGATCTCTTAATTGCTGAGGGTTATGAGGAGTTTGAGGAATTTTATAAAACTGAGTTTAAGAACTAGGAGGATATATAATTATGGCAGAATCAATGCTTGGACTTAAAAGAAGTCATAGATGTACAGAAGTAAACAACACTATGATTGGTAATGAAGTTACAGTTATGGGTTGGGTGCAGAAGAGCAGAAATAAAGGTGGTATTATCTTTGTAGATTTACGTGACCGTTCAGGAATTCTTCAGGTTATATTTGAAGAGGCTAATGTAGGTGCAGAGGCTTTTGCTAAGGCAGAGAAGCTTAGAAGTGAGTTTGTGGTTGCAATTACAGGTAAGGTAGCAAAGCGTGCCGGTGCTGTAAATGAAAATCTTGCAACAGGAGATATAGAGATAATCGCATCAGGTATAAGAGTATTGTCTGAGGCTGATACACCTCCATTCCCAATTGAGGAAAACAGTAAGACAAAGGAAGAGTTGAGACTTAAATACAGATACTTAGATTTGAGACGTCCGGACCTTCAGAGTAATATTATGATGAGAAGTAAGGTTACTACTCTTACAAGAGCATTTCTTGCTGAAGAGGGATTTATTGAGATTGAAACACCAACACTCTGTAAGTCTACACCAGAGGGTGCAAGAGATTATCTCGTGCCTAGTCGTGTACATCCAGGTGAATTCTATGCACTTCCACAGTCACCACAGATTTACAAGCAGCTTCTTATGTGCTCAGGATATGATAGATATTTCCAGATAGCAAGATGCTACCGTGATGAGGATTTGCGTGCTGACAGACAGCCAGAGTTTACTCAGATTGATATGGAGCTTTCTTTTGTTGATGTAGATGATGTAATAGATGTCAACGAGAGACTTTTGGCGAAGCTTTTCAAGGATACAATTGGAGTTGACGTAGAACTTCCAATTCAGAGAATGCCTTATCAGGAGGCTATGGACAGATTTGGTTCAGACAAGCCGGACCTTAGATTTGGTATGGAACTTAAAGATGTTACAGATATAGTTAAGGATTCAGAATTTGTAGTATTTAAGGGAGCAATTGAGAATGGCGGAAGCGTTCGCGGTATCAACGCTGAAGGTCAGGGAGCAATGCCTCGTAAGAAGATAGATGCATTAGTAGATTTTGCAAAAGGCTACGGTGCTAAGGGCTTAGCATATATTGCAATTCAGGAGGATGGAAGCTACAAATCATCTTTCGCTAAGTTCATGAAAGAAGAAGAGATGGATGCTCTTATCAAGGCTATGGATGGTAAGGCTGGCGATTTACTTCTCTTTGCTGCTGACAAGAACAAGCTAGTATACGATGTACTTGGGGCACTTCGTCTTGAGATAGCAGAGCAGTTGGGCTTACTTGATAAGAATGTATATAAATTTGTGTGGATAACAGAGTTCCCACTTCTTGAGTGGAATGAGGATATGGGAAGATTCCAGGCTATGCACCATCCGTTTACAATGCCTATGGAGGAGGATTTGCAGTATATTGATACTGACCCAGGTAAAGTACGTGCAAAAGCTTATGACATTGTATTAAATGGTACAGAAATCGGTGGAGGTTCAGTGCGTATCCACCAGAATGATATTCAGGAGAAGATGTTTACAGCACTTGGCTTCAAGATGGAAGACGCTTACGAGCAGTTTGGTTTCCTCTTAAATGCATTTAAGTATGGTGTTCCACCACATGCAGGACTTGCTTATGGTCTTGACCGTCTTGTAATGCTTATGGCAAAGGAGGATTCAATCCGTGATGTAATAGCATTCCCTAAGGTTAAGGATGCTTCCTGCCTCATGAGTGATGCACCAAATGTAGTGGACCCTAAGCAGCTTGAAGAGCTTAGCATAGAAATATCAAAGCTTGAAGAAGAGGATACTACTCAGGAATAAGTATTTCTGTGAGATACAATCATATATACAGGTATAATGAAAACGACGCATATATAACATATAATCGCAAACTAAGTACGCAGTTCAAAATGTTTGCTTATCATATGTTATATATGCGTCGTTTTATTATACCTGTATATATGCTTATACCTTGCAGAAATATTTACTCCTCGGCCATCTCTTTGTCCTCAGCAGACTTAGATAATGAGAATGTAAACTCACTTCCTACACCTTCAGTACTTACAACGTTGATGTTTTCGTTATGGGCCTTAATGATTTCTTTGGTTATGGCAAGTCCTAAACCAGTTCCTTGTTTGTCCTTACCTCTTGAGGTATCAGCCTTATAAAATCTTACCCATATGTTCTTTATAGAATCTTTAGGTATTCCAGCTCCTTCATCTTTTACGGAAACAAAGATTTTGTCGTTCTTTTCTGCTAATGTAACATAAATACTCTTTTTCTCTGGAGTAAATTTAATCGCGTTGTCTAATAGGTTGTAAATTACCTGCTGAATCTTTGTCTTGTCTGCATGAACATAGCTTGTTTCACAATGATTGTTCAGATATATTGAAATACTTTTTTCAATACATTTGCCCTCAAATGTATTAATAGCATTCTTAACTAATTGAACTATGTCAAAATCTTTGGTGACAAGCCATAATCCGTAGGAATCGTAGTTATTTAATTCCAACAAGCTGTTTGTAAGTTTTGAGAGTCGGTTAGATTCTGAAAGTATAATATTAAGATATCTACCCTGTTTCTCTTCTGGTATTGTACCGTCTAGAATAGCTTCAATGTAGCCCTTTATGGATGTGAGAGGAGAACGGAAATCATGGGATATGTTTGAAATGAAATCCTTTCTGTATTCATCCAGCTTTGAAAGTTCTGATGCCATATATTCTAGGGTTGACGCAAGCTGACCTATTTCGTCGTCAGAGGTAATGCCTATTGAGGTTTCAAAGTTACCCTTCGAGTATTCCTCTGCAACGGCGTTTATCTTCTTGATTGGTCGCATAATCTTACCAGAGATAAGTCCCAAAAGAACGAAGGAAACAACCAACATAACAAGGAATGGAATGTAGATTGCCTGAACTATATCCCCCTGTAGATTTTTTAATTGGTCTACAGTTGTATGAATGAGAATCATACCGTTTGGTTCGCCGTTGGTGGTAATTGGTATGGAAACAGAAATAACCTCATCCTTAAACTGTCCAAAGAAGTCACCTGTAAAGGTTTGTGATGTTGTAATATCAAAGTTTTTATCTACCAGATAAATGTTGCGTGGGTCATCAGGATGTCCCTCTACTCTTGCAAAAGCAATTACAATACCTTTATTGTCAACAACCCAGATACTGGCATCCAGAGACTGGCTGTAGTACTCTAGATTTTTTTGTGTCTCTTCAATACTGTATATACCCTGATGATATCCTGCAATAACCTGTTCGCCAATAAGTGCTGCTTCATTTGTAAGAACCTGGGTTTTATCCGCGACAAGTGCATGTCTTGTGGCATATGTAGAATAAATTGCTACTATGGCGAAAACAGCAATTGAAAGAAAGAGAAACCCCAGGAAAATTTTATCAAAAAGTGAATGTTTCATTTATCGCACCTCGAATTTGTAACCTTTACCCCATACAGTACTAATTGACCAACCGTGAGACTCATTTAGCTTCTCACGGACTCTTTTGATATGAACGTCTACTGTACGTGAATCTCCCATAAACTCGTAGCCCCACAACTTATCCAAAAGCTGTTCTCTTGTGAAAACCTGATTAGGTTTGCTTGCTAAAAAGTAAAGCAATTCTAATTCCTTAGGTGGCATATCAAGCTGTCGTCCTTCAAAAATAACTGTATAATTAGTTATATTTACCAAAAGACTATCATACTCTACGTAATCACCCTGATGATCAGTTTCTATTGCCATGGTTGATTGGTCAGGAATCATAACTGTTCTTCTTAAAACTGCTTTAACTCTGGCCACAAGCTCATTGGAATCGAAAGGCTTAATCATATAGTCATCTGCACCTAGTTTGAGACCAAGCACCTTATCGAAAATTTCACCCTTGGCAGAAAGCATAATAATAGGTGTTTGTTTAGTTTTTCTGATTTCAGTACAAACCTCGTAGCCGTCAATATCCGGCAACATAATGTCTAGTAAAACAAGATGTGGGCTAAAGGTCTTAAAAAGCTTCAGCGCATCCTGACCTGTGTAGGCAATCTCAGTTTCGTAGCATTCTTTGACGAGATATAGAGAAATAAGCTCTGCAATATGTTCGTCGTCATCAACAATTAAAATTCTTTGCTTTTCCATGTGTACCCCCTATTATAATTCAACTATTGTAACACCGTATTCGCCCTCCCCGTACTCACCGGCGCGGAAGGATTTAACGTGTTTTTGTTTTTTGAGGAATTCGTGAATACCTTTTCTTAAGGCACCAGTTCCCTTACCGTGAATAATGGTAACCTTATTCATATGCGTCAGGCATGCATCATCCAAATATTTATCTATTTCCATAATAGCTTCGTCAACAGTCAGTCCCATAACATTGATTTCAGGTGAAAAATGTTTAGCCTTGTTAACAGATGTTCTACCCTTGTTTTTAAAGTTAGTGGCATCAGTTGTAAAGCTAGGCTCCTTAATAATAATCAAGTCTGATATTGGTAGGCGAGAATTGAGAATACCCATCTGTACAGATACATTTCCTTTGTTATCTGGTAAAGAAGTAATGGTTCCCTTTGCTCCCATACTAATGACTTCAACCATATCTCCAATATGAAAATCTTTGGCCTTGTGGTTAGATGTCTTCTTTGGTGTAGCAGACTGATTGTCAGCATTATGTCCTTTGATTTTGTCTCTAAGCATACCACGCTTTTCTTCCATGGTACGCATGTCAGCCTTATTAGGATTGCTGCGCCATTTGTTGTAATCTCTGATAGTCTGGTCAGCTACATTCTTAGCTTCTTCAAGGATTTCCTGAGCTTCTTCTCTGGCTTTGCGTAAAATGTCAGCTTTCTTAGTATCAAGAGTGTCTTCTTTAGCTTCAAGGCTCTTCTTAAGGTCTTCGATTTCCTTTTTGTATGTTTCTATAGCTTCTTTATCTGCCTCAATAGCTAATTTGCTTTTTTCTAGGTCTGCAATAAGGGTTTCCATATCAACGGCATCGCTGTCAATCTGCTCCTTAGCGGATTCAATAATATAATCAGGTAATCCAAGTTTTTTAGATATGGCGAAAGCATTTGATTTGCCTGGAACACCAATCATAAGCTTATAAGTTGGTTTGAGAGAAGCAACGTCAAATTCGCAGGATGCATTTTCTACACCATCCTCAGAGAGTGCGTAGGTTTTCAACTCACTATAATGAGTTGTGGCCATACATCTGGCACCCATGTTCTTAAGATGATTAAGTATGGATACTGCCAATGCGGCACCCTCGATTGGGTCTGTTCCACCGCCTAACTCATCAAAAAGACATAAGGTATTAGGTGATGCATGGTTGACTATATAAACTATATTGCTCATATGAGATGAGAAGGTAGAGAGACTTTGCTCTATGCTTTGCTCGTCTCCTATATCAGCAAAAACATCATCGAAAACAGATAGCTTAGAACCTTCAGCAGCAGGTATATGAAGCCCGGCCTGCCCCATAAGAGTAAATAGTCCAAGGGTTTTAAGGGATACGGTTTTGCCACCGGTATTTGGTCCTGTCACTATGAGGAGGGTGTATTCATCGCCCAGCTTAATATCCACAGGTACAACACTGTGTTTTTCTAGAAGGGGATGACGACCACTCTTAATATCAATAATCCCATCTGTATTAAATATAGGTTGGCTTCCGTTGTAGGTTCTTGCAAATTTGCCTCGTGCAAATATAAAGTCAAGCTCAGTTAAAATTTCCATGTCATAAGCTATGTCCTCCACAGCTTCCGATGCCATTAGACTAAGGTTCTCAAGAATCTGCTCAATCTCAATAAGCTCCTGATTGGCAAGCTCCTTGATTTCATTGTTAAGGTTTACAATGGCCATAGGCTCAATAAAAAGTGTGGAGCCTGACTGAGACTGGTCGTGTATCATACCTGGAACCTGAGAGCGATATTCTTGTTTAACAGGGATACAGTATCTGCCATTTCTCATAGTGATAAGACTATCCTGTAACTTGTCCTTCAAGGAATCGCTTTTAACAATTTTGGCAAGCTGCTGATGTAATTTTTCATTGGCAAGCTTGATATTTCTTCTGACTTCCTTTAATCCTCTTGAAGCATCATCTGCATATTCATTTTCAGATATAATACATCTCTTGATTTCGGAAGAAATGTGTTCTAATGGAATAAGCTGATTGAAACGAGATGTAAGGCTGTCAAATCTAGTGACGGATGTATCATCGTCTGTGTTGCTGTTTTTTGCGGTAACTGTATCAGCGAGGTCGGAACCGTCACCGTACTGCTTAACATTTTTAGCCACCATGAGAAGTGCTGATATATCAAGCAATTCTCTTGAGGTAAGAACTCCTTTAACCTCTAAACGTTTAATGGAGGCACCTATGTCTGTCAAACCTGCAAAAGATATATTGCCCTGTCTGTGAAGTCGTAGAAGAGCATCTCGTGTTTCCTCCTGCAGCTGATTAATGGTGTTTATGTCACGCTGGGGTTTAAGTCTGTCGCAGCGTTTTTTTGCCATGCTTGATGCAGCATGTTCAGTCAACATTCCAAGTATTTTATTATATTCTAAAATTCGTAAGCTTCTTTTATTCATATTAGTAATTCCTTATTTCAATTCGTGTAGAGATGTTGTTTGAGAGATGGTATGTAATATAAGTGTGCAAATTTACACATATACATATAAACACAAACATTTGGAATGCGTATTTAGCGTCTTGCGAAATCCACCAGTTACTAAGACTTAGGCTCGAAGGCATTCCTGAGAGTCTTAGTCGTTGTTACTGGTTAGTTCGGAAGCGCGTTGCAGTTGTTTGTGTTAATATGTATATGTGTAGGTTGCAAACTATATTACATACCATCTCTTAACAACATTTCTGCGATGGTATGCGACATAAGAACATACCTATCTATATAATAAAGCATTATGAAGAAAATATAAAGGGGAAATTAGTATGGTATAGGTTAGATTTTCTACATATTTAATAGGATTTTATGGTATTTTTCAGGTTGAATATAATATGTGTGCGTGATATTATTAAAAAAATTTGTTTTGTTTTCAATAGAAAGGGGTTTAGATATGAAAAAGAAGATTTTACTTGCGTGTATGATGGTAGGAATGTTGGCTTTATCAGCCTGTGGGGATGATTCCGATGATAAGAAGAAGGACAAGGATAACGATGTTCAAATAGAGATAGATGAGCAGGAAGATAAAACTACAGAAGAAAAGACAACTGAGGAAATTACTGAAGAGGTGACAACAGAAGCTACAACAGAGGAAGTAACAGAGGAGCCTGAAGAAGTTCTTTCTGATGAGCCTATGGCTGTGCCTGAAAATCCAGGAACAGAGGATAATTTTGTTTTTGAGATGAATGGTACTAAGTATGAATTTAAGTCGACAGATACAGTGAAGTTGTATCATTATTCACAGACCTTTGAGGGAAACGCTGATTACGGTGATCAGATTGTAGGATTGCTTAAAATATATGATGGCAAAGGTATAAGACTTTCAGGTATGACTATGAGAGGTATTGAAGAGAGAAGACCAGATTGTGATGTGGTATATGATGATGGAACTACTTCTGTTTTGAAATGGAATCAGGAAGATGGTTCATATTCGTATTATGTAGTTTTTGGTGATTTCGCTTTTGGTGTGTTAGATTTTTTCTTTTTAGAAGAGGAAGGATATAACATGGATGATGTTTTTGCAGCAATAAGTGACGTTCATGCAACTATTACAGAAACATCTGCTGATAATAATATGTCTACAGTTTACGATGGGATTATGGCAAGAGAAGTTGTTCCAGGTTATAGATTCGCGTTTAGACCGTCATCTCAGGTGTATGGACAGCTTTGGGAAAATGACGGAAATGGCATACTGGAATATAACCTTGATTATGAGAGGATTGATTATAGTATGATTCAGCCATGTGGCGCTGGAATTAATTTGGAGTACAACTGTAGTGCAACAGATGCTTATTATTATGCACCTGATGAAGATTGTGTAGATACAGGACTTACATTTGCAGGATATAAGTTGTATGAGGATACAGATGCATATGAAAAGACTTATGTTCTTTTTATGCCAGAGTTAATTTCAAGAATAGATATTACTGTCTCGGGGAGTCTTGAGGTTGAGTTTAATGCAGAGACTGCGATTGGTGCTTTGGAGGAAGCCTTTGTGCCAGTTGAATAAATTGATTTTATTGCATATATGGAAAGGACATAAATTATGAATTATATTAATGAACTCCGTGATGGAGAGATGATATCAGAGGTATATCTTTGTAAGAATAAGGTTGTGGCTAAAACTAAGGCTGGCAAAAGCTATTATTCAATGCAACTGCAGGATAAGACAGGTATAATTGATGCTAAGGTTTGGGAGCTAAATAATGCAATAGCTCATTTTGAACCTATGAATTACATAAGAGTTGATGCACAGGTTACAAGTTTTAACGGAGCATTACAGTTAAATGTTAAGAGAGTTCGTGTTGCTGATGCAGGTGAATATGATCCTGCTGATTACATGCCATGTTCAGGTAAAGATATAGAGGGGATGTATAAGGAGCTTTTAGAAATTATTAATAAGATTTCTGATGTCAATTTGAAGAAACTCCTTAATAGTTTTTTTGTGGAGGATGTAGAATTTGTTAAGAAGTTTAAGAATCATTCTGCAGCAAAGTCTATTCATCATGGTTTTATAGGCGGACTTCTTGAACATACATTATCCGTTGCTAAGCTTTGCTGTTACATAGCAGATAATTATCCTGTTATTAAGAGAGATTTACTTGTGGCAGCGGCTATTTTCCATGACATAGGTAAGATAGATGAACTTTCTGCTTTCCCTGAGAATGATTACACAGATGAGGGACAGCTGGTAGGCCATATTGTGATGGGTACAATGATGGTAGGAGAAAAAATCAAAGAGATTGAGGGATTCCCTGTGACACTTGGCAATGAATTGAAACATTGTATTTTAGCTCATCACGGAGAACTTGAGTATGGTTCGCCTAAGAAGCCTGCTCTTATTGAGGCTCTTGCTCTTGCTCATGCTGATAATCTCGATGCAAAGCTTCAGACTTTCACAGAGGTTTTGGCTGATAATAAGGATAAGACAGATTGGCTTGGTTATAACAAGATGTTTGAGTCCAACGTAAGAATTACAGAGTAAAGTGTATAAATAATGAAAATGTTTGGGATTTTGATGTGATGTAGATGGGGATTGCATGGATAAAGACAATGTTACAGAGACAAAGAATATATTGGAATGGTATGGTTCTAAGCGAGAGAAAGTTTTAAGGGCTTTCACTGGATTTGCGACCTTTATATTTCTTGTGTTCTTATTTGGTATATTTTTTGATGTTGATGCCGGTTTTATAACTGGTAAACCTAGTATGCCTGAATTTGATATTTTTTATAAAGAGAGCATTTCTGATATTATATCGAAAGCGAATGTAATAGATCTTGTTTTGGCAGCAGTTTTCCTATTCTTGTTCAAATATATTAAAGTTGATGTAAAGGGAAATCAGGTACGAGGTGTATGGCTATACAACATTATACTTATAGGTGAGGCTCTTTTTCTTGGAAAGCATCTCGTTGTGGATTTAATTTTCTTTGGAAGATTTCCTTTTTTGGGAATAATATATGTGGCCTTAATATTATCTGCCGTGTTTGTTGCTATACTTAATTATATTCATTATAGAAATAATAAAGATGCTTATGTGGATAGTGTTGAGGATGGCGGAATAGTTGTATGCATTGTGATGGCAGTGTTAACAATTGTAATTTCTGCAGTAGGAATAAAAGAGGTTGTTGCTGATGTAAGAGTGAAAGAGGATGAATATGCGGCATATGTATATAGAGATACGTATGAGGTTTTGAGAGTTGCGGGAGACTCTTCCATAAATGAACGTTCACAGGCTTATATTACACTTCAATTTGTAAGCCTTTTTAATGATAGGGGAAGAATTTATACGCCAGAGGAAATGGATGAGGCAATATATAATTTAGTGTATTATGGAGGCAATTCCTATTATTGTGGTGACTCGTGGTATCCTATAATAGAGTTTAATAAAGATTTAGATGATATAGAAGAAAAGTACGATTTTTCGCAGTATTCCTATAAAGATAGCGTGGAACCTGATTATTTTGTGTTTAATATTTTAGTGACAAGAAGGCTTGAATGTTTAGGGCAACGTGGTGGAGATTTTTATGAGGAGTTTAATAAGGAAGAAGTAGACGCTGCTTGTAAATATGTTTATGACTTTTTACTTACTGGAAAGCCTATAGAGGAGATTGGAGAAGATGGAGAGGAAATAGTTATTACCATTCCTGATAAAGTGGGTGCCGGAGAAGCAGGATATTATGACATAGATACGAATTATGAAAATGCCTATGCAACAATAGTCTATTGGGGTAAGGTGGATAACGGAGAAACAACGGAGACATTTTCTTCAGCTGAGAAAGAGGAATTTACTTTTGAAGAAGGTTGCACCTATATGGCTAAAATAAATATATACCCTGAGCTTACATACTGCTTCAATGATAATATGAAAATTGTAGTTGAAGGGTTAGAATGTGATGAAATAAGCTTTGAGTATGATGAGAACTGGGCAGCGGGACCATTTTATTCTGGCTTTTTGTGGGTGACAATTGAGGAGTAGAATAGTTTTTTATGGTAGTGTGTTTGGAGGTTACAGGAGGTTGCTATGGAAATGTTGGAAGGTTTAAATCTTGTTTTGGAATATATAGTTGAGATTGGTATACTAATTTTCGAATATATTGGAGTGGGTGTCATTATATGGACCAGTATCGTGAGTTTAACAAAATATGTCCGACGCAAGGAAGATACCAGAATATATTTAGCTAAGGGACTTGCAATGGGTCTTGAATTTAAGCTGGGTAGCGAAATCCTTAGAACTGTGGTCGTGCGTGAATGGAAGGAAATTTTAATTGTTGCAGGAATTATTGTTTTAAGAGCGGCATTAACCTTTTTGATTCATTGGGAGATAAAGCAAGAGGAATTGGCAGAAACACAAAAATAAAAGTAGCTTTGATGATTTTATAACAAAGAAAACGAAGGAGAAAATGTGATGTCTGATAATAATGAATATGGCCGCTGGCATACATTTAATAAATCCTTTTTCAGAGGAATGTTGTTGCTTCTGGATTGTATTTTTTTGTTTATATTATATATACAGGAGAAGGTTCCTAATGGAATATATTTTTCTGGCTTAATGGAACATGAGAGGTTCTATGAAATATACTTTAATAGTTTGGCCTTAACTGAAATAAATGAAACCATAGGTATGATTATGGTTGGTTTGATGCCATTTTTGATAATTAGCTGTGTTTCGGATTTTGTAAAGAAATCT
This sequence comes from Lachnospiraceae bacterium, assembly GCA_015057525.1. Lineage (GTDB taxonomy): Bacteria > Bacillota > Clostridia > Lachnospirales > Lachnospiraceae > Coprococcus_C. The sequence continues at coordinate 38,272 of SVEE01000012.1, forward strand.
ACTTTAAGGATTTTTAATTTTTGTTTGTTATTAAATTCGGCTATTCTTGGTGGATATGTTGTATGCTCTGTGCTTGTAACAAAATGTTGTGCATATATTTATGTTTTATATATTCTTGTTGCCGTGGCATGTTTGATTATTTTCGTTGGCAATATATTTTATTACAACAGACATAAGGACTTAATGAAGAAAGAAAAAAGAGTGGCAGTTTCGTGGATAGTACTCGGTGTAGCCATGTTATTTATGGTGCTGTGGTCAGGTTATTGTGGGGGAAATCTTCCTGAAGAATTAAATGCTATAAAGAAAGATAGATATAAAGATTATTTGCGTCAATATGTTTTTGATGTTGATGATTTCTATTTTGATGATTTTGATGATGAAAATGACAATCTTAGATATGCATTGGTAGAATATGTAAATTATTTTGGCGAGAGCGGAGAAGCATATACTGTTGAAGAGTTGGAAGTTTCGGTAAGTGCATTATATGAGGCATTTAGAAACTCGTATGATGAACCTGGGTTATGGTATAAATATTATCAGTTTGTAGAGGATAATGAAGATTTATATAAACAGTATGATTTTACTGGATATAATTACTGGATACATACAGCTAACGAGTATGCCACAGACAATATGTGTTATGCGTCCTGTGTTGCACGTATCTTACAAGATGAGGGCATGGAATTAGAAGAGGCAAATGTTCAGCAACTTGACAATGCCTGTCAGGAGGCATATGAAATTTTATCTAAGGGAGAAATACAGGTCATAGATGAAGTTACGTTGGAGATAAATAATCCAATTGTTGGCGAGGAGATGGATTTTTCAGTTTGTTATGATTCTGAGGCCTATGATGTGATTTTTTCGAGCTGGCAGGAGGGAGATACTTTTTCTGACACAAGTGCTATTTACTATGGAGAAGTTGGGACAAGTTTTGAAAAGGGAAAACAGTACCAGGCTTCATTAAGGGTGTTTGCCGATGTGGGATATACATTTGACGACGATATAAAAATCAATGTCATGGGAATTGATTATGATGATGTAGAAACTTACATATATAATTCAAATAATATTATAGTTATAGATGTTTTTAAGAAGTTTGATTAAACGGAGACATAGATGAAGAAAAATGATATTTACCAAATTACAATTGAAGATATAGGGAATGATGGTGAAGGAATCGGTCGTATAGATGGCATGGCAGTTTTTGTTAAGGATACTGTAATGGGCGATGTGGCTAAGATTAAAATTGTTAAGGCTAAGAAAAATTATGCCTATGGAAGATTAGAAGAGTTAATAAAGCCATCGCCATTTAGAGTTGAACCGATATGTGAAAATGCTAGAAGATGTGGTGGCTGTGCAATCATGCATATGTCTTATGAGAAACAGCTTGATTACAAGTGGAACAAGGTTAAAAATTGTCTTGAGAGAATAGGTGGTCTTACAGATGTAGCGTCTATTATGGAGCCTGTTTATGGCATGGACAAACCGTATAATTATCGTAATAAAATGCAGTTTCCTGTAGGTTTAGACAAAGATGGCAAGGTGCAGATTGGATTTTATGCAGGAAGAACCCACAGCATTATTGATTTGGAATGTTGTCATATTGGACATCCTGTAAATGATTATTTAGTAAAACATTTGCGAGGCTGGTTGCAGAAATGGCAGGACAAGACTGGCAAATTTATATATGATGAGGAAAAACATCAGGGATTTGTCAGACATATACTTACGAGAGTTGGATTTGTTACTGGTGAGCTGATGGTTTGTGTTGTTGTAAATGGTGATAGCCTTGAGGCTGGCAGGAAAGTTGCCAGCGAAATAGCTGTGGTTGAAAATGAACTTAAAGCTATCATAGAACAGGCAGTAAAAGAGTACAATCTAAATCAGGCGTACGCGACTAAGGATTATTTCTTGGAGATTAAATTTACTAGTTTGAGTATAAACATAAACAAGGACAAAACAAATCGTATTCTTGGAGATAAATGTGTGACACTCTACGGCCAGGATTACATATCGGATTATATCGGTGCTATCAAATTTAACATTTCTCCGTTGTCATTTTATCAGGTTAATCCTGTTCAGACTAAGGTACTTTACGATAAGGCTGTTGAGTATGCGGGACTTACAGGTCAAGAGATTGTCTGGGATATGTACTGTGGCATCGGAACTATATCACTGTGTCTGGCTAAGAAAGCAAAGAAGGTATATGGTGTTGAGATTGTCTCACAGGCTATAGAAGATGCTAAAGAAAATGCTAAGATAAATGAAATTGATAATACAGAGTTTTTCTGTGGCAAGGCGGAAGAGGTAGTGCCTGGGTTTTATAGAGGAGCGGATAATTCAGGGAAGCATCCAGATGTGATAGTGGTAGACCCACCAAGAAAGGGATGCGACAGTGTGCTTCTTGATACTATTGATGAAATGGCACCAAAGAGACTTGTATATGTGAGTTGCGACCCAGCAACCCTGGCTAGAGATGTAAAAATCCTTGTGGAAAAAGGATTTGAGGTTGGGAAGGTTGCGGTAGTTGATCAGTTTGGGCATAGTGGACATGTTGAGTCAGTTCTTCTGCTGTCGAGGGAAGAATGACCGAAGAGAGCAGTGTAGAACTGACCATGCGATAGCTGTCCACGATTGGCGAGTCCGAAGGACGAAGACAGAGTGGAAACAGCGAACCGCTGAGTCAGTTGTTCGGATTCAAAATGTGAATGTTAGGAGCAACTTTATAAAAAATATAAAGCGAGCGTTATTTATTCTATAGTGATATAAATAACGCTTTTTTATGTGATCTCATTGTTTGTGAGAAAAAAGTAGATATCCTAATTCGTTATAGGATATCTACAATTTTTAAGAGTTTCTGTTTTTTGTTAATATCACAATGTTTCAATTTGGTTAGAATTTGCTCCTCTAAATTAGTTTCATGAGTGTTGTTAAATTCAAAGGAATATTCTTCACTGATAAAATAATCAACACTGCATTGGAGAATATTAGCGATTCTTATAAGTGCAGTTAATGATGGATTTGCACGTCCACATTCAATATTACTTATATGAGATGGATTAACATCTAATTTGTTTGCAATAAATTCTTGGGTCACGCCTAATGACTGTCTACGTTCTCTTATTTTTTGCCCAATAACTTTATAATTTATATCTGTCACAATTACACCTCGTTTATGATAGCATGTTCTAATTTTAATGTACTATTCCTGTTAGATTAATGAGTTATAACAAAATAACATTAGCTATAACTAATGTTGTATGGTACAATAATAAGGAATTTAAACTTTCGAAAGGTGATGAAAATGGCGTTAAAAACAGAAGATGAAGTGCGTAATGAAGCAGGCATAATACTCGGATTTACTAATAGAAATGGTGTAAATATCGAAAATACTGATGTTATTTCAGGTGTGGGTCAGTTGACTACCTTTATAGAACTTGGTAAGAGGTTAAACATAGCGAAGTTTGTAGGGTGTAGTGATAAACCAGATGGATGGTATCTACCCGTAAATGCGAATGGTGTAGCTATTATACTTGAGGCAAAGTCGGAGAAAGAAGACTTAGCAAAAAAGAAATGGGAGGAAGAGTTATTCAAGAATGTAGATATTGTAGCTAAATATTATTCTAAAGTTGTAGGTTTGTTATATAATGGCAAGGATGTTAGAGTATTTATTGACAAAGAAGAATGTAGCACTGCGTCCAAATCACTTCAAAGATATTCTTATTATGTGAGTTTACTTACTCAAACTGTGTTAGATAAAAAACATATATATGAAGTTACACAGAGGATTAATAATGGATTGCATTTTAAATTCGGAATGACAGACTTGCAAGATAGAATGATATTTACTGCGTGTGCGTTGGTGGCACAGAGATATAACCCTAAAAACGGGCTTCAGAAGTTAAAAGACATGGACTATAGTACATTTCATAATTGGATATATAATGCACTTGCTAAAGCGATTGAGAATGATAAACGGCAAAACGCAAAGCTTGATGTTCTACTTGAAGAATATTCTGCTGTACGTATGAGTATTACGGAAGACCAACAGGCAATAAATGATTTTATAGATAATGTTTGTGAAATAGCTGACCTCGTTAATTCTGATTATTGGAATGGAGAGGATGTTATGGCTATTTTCTTTAATGAATTCAATCGATATAACAAAAAGACGGATGCAGGACAAGTATTTACTCCAGATCATATTACATCGTTTATGTATCGTTTGATAGATGTAGATATGAATGATAGAGTGTTGGATGCTACATGTGGAAGTGGAGCTTTTCTTGTAAAAGCGATGTGCAATATGGTTAAAGAATCTGGAGGAGTAACTACAAAAAAGGCAAAAAAAATAAAAAAAGAGCAATTGTTTGGAATTGAAATGTATCGAAAAATATTTGCATTAGCATGTGCAAATATGATGATACATAAAGATGGAAAAACAAACATTGCTCAAATGGATGCTAAATCAGATGACGCGGCTCTATGGATTAAAGAGAAAAATATAACAAAAGTATTGATGAATCCGCCATTTGAAAGAAAATACAAATGTATGGAAATAGTGAACAATGTTTTAAATAGTGTTCCGATAGGTACAAAGTGTGCGCTCATTCTGCCTGATAAAAAATTAGAAAAAGATTATGCGGATAAAAAATTTGGAAATAAGTTGTTAAAGAAGCACACTTTGACAACAATTGTTAAATTGCCTGAAAATTTATTTTTCGGAAAAGGAATAACGACATCTGTATTCGTGTTTGAGACAGGGAAACCTCAGAATGGCCGTAATATTATCGGATATTATATTGAAGATGATGGACTTGAAACTGTAAAAAACAAGGGAAGGCAGGATATAAAAAACAAATGGCAAAATATTGAAGATTATTGGATTACTGCTATTAGAGATGGAAATGATAATGTTCATAATACAAGGCAAATAATTAATCCATATGAACACTTATCGTATCAAATGCCTAAAAAACAATTTGAAATTTTTGAAGAAGATTTTATGAAAACAATGATGGACTATGAAATGTATAAACGAGGTATTGATGTTAAGGAATTTAATGAAAAATTAGTACAGAAAGTAGTGTATAGCAGTTCCATCACATCAGACGATACGAAGAATAGCGTAACGATAACTATGAAAGGTGGTAACTAATATGGGAAGAATTTGCGTAGATGGTTGGAAACAGTTTAAGATATCAGACATTTTTTTAACAATAATGAAAGGGAATAAAATTCAAGTTCCAACTGGTGCAAATATTCCGTTAAAAGAACTTGTTGAAAATGGTTCAATTCCTCGTATAACAGTTACTGGAGTAAAAAATGGAGTTTTTGGATATTTTGATTACAAGGGAGATAAAAGTAAAGACTATAGAGTTTTTAATAATTTTATAAGTGTTTCTTTTCTTGGCACAGTATTTTATCATTCTGGAAGTGCATCTTTAGATATGAAAGTACATTGTTTAAAACCGATGGCTATAGAATTAAATGAGGATATTGGTCAATACTTAGTCGGAGTTGTAAAGGCATCTTTACGCGAAAGTTCTTATGCTGATCAAATTTCAAGTACTGCATTGCCAGATATGCGTATTCGACTTCCTGTTGATGATGATGGCAATCCAAATTGGAAGTATATGGAAAATTATATTATAAATTTAAAAAAGACAGTCGATAATACAATTACAAACTTACAAAGTATAAATGATTTACAAGCTAAAAATATTGATGTAGTCAATTATAAACGGTTTCATTTATATGATGATGAGTTATTTACTATTGATAGCGGTACAAAGTTAGATAAAGTTAAAATGACAAATGTATGTCCATCAATTAATTTTGTTGGGAGAGCAAATGCAAATAATGGTGTAACAGATTTTGTCGACAAAATAGATGGGATAGAACCTTATCAAGCAGGACTGATGACTATATCTTTAGGTGGCGAATATCTGGGTTCGTGTTTTATTCAAGATATGCCTTTTTACACAAGTCAAAATGTAAATGTTTTAATACCTAAACAAGAAATGTCTTATTATTGTAAACAATTTATAGCAACTATGATATTTAAAGAGGGTAGAATACATTACAAAGCATTTATAGATGAACTGAACAGACATATGAAAACGGATTTTTCAATACCATTACCAGTCGATGAAAAAGGTAATATTAACTGGAAGTTCATGGATGACTATATGAAAAATGTTGAAAATAAAATTCTTCAGAATATGGAATGTTATGGCTATATTAAAGATTATTAAGTGTATAACATGCAAAAATTCAAATTAAATAAATATTTACCAAGAATTAATCACTCGGTTTATTATGATGTAAATTGGGTGATTTTTATTTGTTAAATGCAAAGAATACATCTAAATGAGAAGTAATCACATTTATATGTTGATTTCTGTGCAAAACTGTATATAATAGAAAGTAGAAAAGAAGGTGAGGTAGCAATCATGTTAATTCAATTTAATTTTAAAAATTTCAAATCATTTAGAGAAGAGGTTACTTTGGATTTGTCTGCGGCAAAGATGACAGAGTTCTCAGATAGAGTTGTGTCTATTGGTAGCGAGAAAATTTTGCCGGTTGCTGCCATTTATGGTGCAAATGCAAGTGGAAAGTCTAATATATACAATGCTTTTGAATATATGACTGATTATGTCGTAGATTCATTTAAGTACGGTGATGAAGAGGAAAAATTTGAGTATTTCAGACCGACTCCGTTTTTATTTGATACGACATCAGCAAATGCAGAGTCCAGTTTTGAAGTGTATTTTACATTGCCGGGAGATAAGGCGGAAAAAACATATAACTATGGATTCTGCATCGACAAAGAAGGTGTAACAGAAGAATGGTTAAATTCTAAGGCAAAGACTGCAAGAAAGTACAGTCCGGTTTTTTATCGTAATGCAGATGAATTAGATTTGTCCGGTTTTCCGAAAAGCAGCAGGGATAATATTCAGGTGGCTTTGGAAAAGCAGGTGCTTATTATCTCTTTGGGAGCAAAGCTGAAGATTGGTAAGTGCAAGGATATCAGAGATTGGTTTCTTGCAAATGCGTTTGCTGATTTTGCAGATTCTGCTACAAATTATTTCATGTATCGTAGATTGCCTAAGGGCTTTGTGAATGATAAAAATGTTCAGCAGAAGGTTGTAGAATATTTTGCATCTTTTGATGAGCATATTAAGGATTTCAGAATAGAGAAGATGCCTCAAGAGGGAGATTCCAAGGAAGAAAAGTATAAAATTGATGCGCTTCATAAGATGATTGGTTCGGATGAACTGGCGGAAATTCCATTGGAGTTAGAATCAGCGGGTACATTGAAGATGTTTGCGTTGTATCCGGAATTGCAGGAAGTATTGGAGAAGGGCAGTGTGTTTTTCATTGATGAATTAAATGCTCGTTTGCATCCGTTACTTGTAAGAAACTTCTTGCTTACATTCTTGAATCCGGAAATTAACACTAACCACGCTCAGCTTGTATTTACAACTCACGATACATGGCAGCTGTCTAATCAGCTTTTACGCCGTGATGAAATTTGGTTTGTGGAGAAGGATGAAGAGGGTGTATCTACACTATACTCATTGGCAGATTTCGTAGACGAGGATGGCACTCGTATCCGTAAGGATGAAAGCTATGAGAAGAATTATCTGATAGGAAAGTATGGTGCGATTCCTACCTTGAAGAGTATTGATATTTTTTAGGAGGATTAGAATGGCGAGAAAAGACAGAACAGGTAACAGAAAAACTCGCGAACAGAGAAAGCAATTCAAGGTACCGGAATTAGGTTACTATTTGATTGTTACAGATACAGAAGCTACAGAACGTTGCTTCTTTACAGGGCTCCATCAGGCATTGCCGGAGGATGTGAGAAACAAGCTTGTAATAAAGGTAGTAGAGACAAAGACTCGTACCATGATTGATAAATGCCTGGAACTCACTGCTTATGATGCACAATATCGTATTCCTTGGATTGTGTTTGACAGAGACCAAGTGCAGGGTTTTGATGAGATTATAAAAGAGGCAGAGGATAAAGGAATACAAGTGGGCTGGTCCAATCCATGTTTTGAAATATGGATGTATGCCTACTTTGGTTCCATGCCTGGAATCCAAGATTCTTGGACTTGTTGTTCAGAATTTGGACGAGTATATGAAACCAAGACCGGACAGAAATATTCCAAGTCAGATGAGCAGATGTACGGAAAGCTTTGCAAAGCAGGTGATGAGGAGAAGGCAATTCAGATAGCGCAGCAGAAGTTGGAGCAGTGTAAAAGAGAAGGTAAGACAAAGCCATCAGAGATGTGTCCTTGTACGACGGTGCATGAGTTGGTGGGAGAGATTAAGGGAAAGGTAAAAAGTGGTGATTGAATGGCTGCACCTATTATTGCAAGACAACTGGGAGATGAATATCAACAATTAGTCTTTTGGAAATACGCACTTATGATGTTGAGTGGAAGATATGAAATAGAAAATATTAGGTATGAAGATGATTCGGTGAAATCATATGACGATATTGTGATCCAATACTCTACTCCTCAAATATTTCGTGACTCGACAATATCAAAAGAATATATACAAGTAAAGTTTCATATGAGGGATGACGGTCTGTTTACAATAGATAATTTATTAGATCCGTCATTTATCAATGCTACTAAAAATTCGTTATTACATAATGTAGTTGCAGCGTATAAAAAGTTGGGCGAAGAGGAATTTAAACAATGTGCGTTTGTAATATATTCAATGTGGGATATTGACCAGGGAGATGAATTGTATAAGTTGGTTAGCAATGAAAATAGTACATTGGAAATGGAAAGGCTGTTCGATGGGACGACTGAGCGTTCTCAAATGGGGAAGATACGTAAAAAAATGAGAACGTCTTTAGGAATTGAAGAAGATGAACTGAAATGCATTCTCAAACAAATTCGAATTAAGAGTCGTCAGGAAAAAATGGATGATTTAATATTGAGTTTGAACCAACAATTGGAGAATTATGGATTACAAGTTATATCTGGAAGTAAGCATACTAATCCTTATTCACAGTTGATACAAAATTTGCATAAATCAGGTCATACTTTTTTTACAAAGGAAATTTTAGAAAATCAACTTCACAATGAAAATATGTATTCACCTAAAAGAGAAAAAGAGTTGATAGCAATAAGAAGTTTTATTAAACATGCTGAAAATTTGGAATCCGAAGCAGAGCATATATTAAAACTGGAGGACTGTTTTGAAGGTAGATTCTTAAAAGAAGAATATACATGGGATGGTACTATATATCCCATGATAAAAGAGTATTTATCTAAAAACTGTCAAAGTGATAAAGAATATAGTATTCAAATTGAGGCAAATCCAACTATTGCGTTTTTAGCAGGTAGAATATTAGACATAAAAACAGCAAAGGATATTTCACCAGTACAGAGAACAGACAATGGAATTATAAAATGGAGTAAAACAGATAGTGACATACAATATCCACAAACAATTTGTACAAGTAAGATTCTTGATGACGAAAAAAATGATATAGCTGTAGTTATTGGAATATCAAGAGAAATTATTAATGACGTTGAAGAGTTTCTGCTTTTGGAAAAAGAAAAAATTGGGCGTATTATTGATATAAGGCTAGAAACAACAGATTCGGCTAATGTTATTGATGGAATGCATGCTTGGCTTATAGCAAATCAAATAAAAAATGAAATTGACAAGAGAGTGTTAAAAGAGAAACAAGGTATACTGCATTTGTTTTTTGCTTGTCCAAACTCGATAGTGTTTCTGTTGGGGAGATATTCACTCCCGTTTGGAAATATACAGTTATATGAATACGACTTTAATAAGCAAAGAACATGTACATATTATCCGTCTATGACATTGCCGGTAAGGGAGGAATTTTGATGGCACAGAAAATGACAAGTTATTTTGAGGATTTTTTGAAAGAGATTAGATTGACGAGTAACCAAGTCAATGAGTTGCAACAAGCACATACTACATTAAGAAGTAGGCTTGTTGCGGATGAGGAATTATCAAAGTATATGGAAACGACGTTTTTGCAGGGAAGTTATAAAAGATCAACTGCAGTAAGACCAAAGAATGGAAATCGTTCAGATGTTGACATAGTGGTGGTAACTAAATTTGATAAAGATGAATATAATCCGGATGAAGTATTAGACGTATTTAAACCATTTTTGGAGAAATATTATGCAGGAAAGTATAGAAAGCAAGGTAGGTCATGGGGAATAGAAATGAGTCATGTGGACTTGGACTTAGTTCCAACGGCATCAGTGTCGCTTGCAGAAACAGGTCTTCTTGAAAACAAAATGATTTCTTCAAATGATGATATATATACCTTGTATGAATCAAAGATAGAAAATATCAATGGATATAGTTGGAATTGTCATTTTGATAATTTTTTTGAAGCGGCAGAGGACGCCGAGTGGAGAAATGAACCATTATATATACCTGACAGAGAGGCAATGATATGGGATAAAACTCACCCATTAGAACAAATTCGATGGACACAAGAAAAGAATAAAAACTGCAATGGACATTACATTAATGTTGTAAAATGTATAAAATGGTGGCGCAAGGAGAAGTATCCAGATGTGAAACATCCTAAGAGTTATCCGCTTGAGCATTTTATAGGAGATTGTTGTCCTGATGGTATTCAATCAGTAGCCGAAGGAATAACGCTTTCCTTAGAAAAAATAGTGACAGATTACCCAACAAAACCTTATTTGGCAGATAGAGGTGTACCTGAGCATGATGTGTTTGCAAGATTATCGGATAGCGATTATCAATCATTTTATGAGGCTGTGTGTGGAGCGGCAGTGATTGCGAGAAATGCTTTTGACGCAGATAGTGTTCAAGAAAGTGCTAAGTGTTGGAGGCAATTATTTGGTAATAAGTTTCCGGAACCACCTCAGACCAAGGATACTATTTTTACGGAAAGAAAGAGCGATAGTAGAGACATTCCGGGAGGAAGGTTTGCCTGATGGTAGCTAGTGAAAAAATATTATTTGCGCGCAGGAGACTTGAAGAAGTAGCAAATTTAGATTTGGTTGGAGATTTACAATGGGATGAAGCAACAAGAGTATGGTACATTCTTGTAAAAATTCATGTCGACAATCCAATTAATATTTCAATTACAGAAGATACAATGTGGTATATTGTGTTGCAGGATGAGTATCCCGAAGGTGAAGTGAAAATTTATCCGGCAATTAATGGGGGTATAGAAAACACATTTAATCATCAAAGTAATAATGGTTTACTATGTTCTAATAATTTGTGGCGAAAAGGAAAATTATGTTTGAATGATCCATATGATGAGATTAAAGGCATAAGAAGTGAACCAAACAATTACGAGGATAAGTTATACTGGAATGCTAAAAGAGCGGTAGAATGGGTATCTGCAGCAGCAAGAAATCAATTAGTAAAAAAAGGGGATTTTTATGAAATTCCTGAATTTAGAATCAGAAAAGAACATCATATTATTTACAATGAAGATATAGTGTCAATGATGGAATGGGAAGATTCTCAGGAATATTATGGATATGTTGATTTATGGTGTGCAGGAAATAACAAATACTATGTGGATGATTATGTGAATACGTCAGGAATGTTGTGTAAAGCAACAAGATGGGGAAAGCATACAAGTGAATGTAAAGAGAAAATACGTGGAGCATGGATATTGCTAAAGGAAGAACCTGTAATAAAAGGATGGCAAGCTCCGAACAATTTCAAGGAATTAAAACAAGCGTTTAAGCATCAAAAATTTGAGTTTAGAGATATTTTAGAAAAGCTAATTCCACGATTCAGAGATGGAAAAAAACACATTTTAATGATTGGATTTCCGGTCCCTAAAAAGATAGGAGAAGACGCATGTATAATTCATTGGGAAGCATTTTTATTACCAGTTCTTTCGTTTGGGAAGAAGTATGCTAAAGGTTTCAGAAACAATGAACTTGGATGGAAAAGGAGGGATTTTCAAGAGATTCTTACTGATGAAAAGAATTTAGATTGGTTATTATCTGAGAACTGGAATTCTAGCGAAATATTGAATAGAGGATGTTTTAATAAGGTTATGACACGAAGTAAATTCTTACTAATTGGTGCCGGTACATTAGGGGCAAGTATAGGAGAACAATTAGTTAGGGGTGGAGTCTATAGCTTGACTATTATGGATGATGATATTTATTCTATCGGTAATTTGGCAAGACATGTATTGTCAGTTGACTCTGTTGATAAGTATAAAGCTAATGAACTTGCAAAACGCTTTAACTCAATCAATCCAAATATAAATGTTAAATTTATTAGTAGTGCACTTACTAAAGAAAATATAGAGGTAATTAATGAATATGATATAATACTAGATTGTACCGCCAATAATGATGTGCTGTATTTGCTTTCGTCGTATGAAACAAAAAGAAAAAAGAAGTACATATCAATTTCCTTTGGATACAAAGCAGAGGTATTATATTTTGCATATCAAAGAGGAAGTAAATTCGAGTTGGAACGATATATTGCCAATTTTAGTACGAAATTGAAAGAGAATGAAAGAGCAATTTGTGATAAGGAATTGCCATGGGAAGGAATTGGGTGTTGGAGTCCGGTGTTTCCGGCTATGGCAGCGGACGTTCAATTAGTAGCTTCATTTTCCACAATAATAATAAAAACGATTTTAGAACAGGATTTATATGATGAAAAATATTATATTTATGAAAGAGTTAATGATGAAGATGGGGTGATAAAAGGCTTTGTTAGGGTATAAGAAATTTATATGTAATGAATGCGATGCGGTTATTTATCTGAAAAAAATTGCATATCAAAAAGCTATAAATGAAGCGAAACAATCGAAAAATAAGGAAACGGGTGGAATACTAATTGGCAGATATTCATCTTCTTTAAAAATTGTGTATATTAATGAATTAAGTAATCCTCCGGTAGATTCAAAAGCAGGATTCTGTTGGTTTAATAGGGGTGTTAAATGTTTGGGGGAATACTTGAAAAAGAAATGGACTCAAAGTGACGAATATTATTTAGGAGAATGGCATTTTCATCCGGCAAATGTTCCAAAACCCAGCATGACGGATGTGGCGCAATTAAAGAGAATATCTCGGGATAAAAGGTTTAATTGTAAGGAACCCATTCTTATAATTGTTTCAAAAAATAATAATGAATATGGCATAAACATAAGTTTGTTACTTGGGTCAGACATCTACGAATTCATACAGAGTAAATCTTAGTTTAAAGAAAAGGCAGTAAATCATCCGGGACTGCCTTTTTCTTCTTGAAATCTAGTTGGGACAGATATATAATTTTGTTGGGACAATATTAAAGTAATATTTTAGATAGACAACAGAAAGGTTGTGATTTCATGAAAAAACAACTCAAATGCTACATCTACACCCGTGTATCCACCTCCATGCAGGTAGATGGATACAGCTTAGATGCGCAAAAAGATAAATTGCATAAATACGCCGATTATCAGGATATGATTATCGCTGGTGAATATTCTGACGAGGGCAAATCCGGTAAAAGTGTGGAAGGTCGCCCGCAGTTCCAACAGATGCTTCAGGATATCGAATCGGGTAAAGACAACATCGACTTTGTTCTTGTATTCAAATTATCCAGATTCGGACGAAACGCAGCAGATGTATTATCTTCTCTTCAGAGAATGCAGGATTTTGGTGTTAATCTTATCTGTGTGGAAGATGGTATCGACAGTTCAAAAGATGCAGGTAAACTAATGATTTCTGTGTTATCTGCAGTGGCTGAAATTGAGCGTGAGAATATATTAGTTCAAACCATGGAAGGGCGCAGGCAGAAAGTCAGAGAAGGTAACTGGAACGGTGGTTTTGCACCATACGGTTACCAGCTTATCAATGGTGAACTGCACATTGCAGAAGATGAAGCAGAGGTTATCCGTATTATTTATGATAAGTTTGCCAATACCACCATGGGAATTGCGGCTATTGCTACATTCCTAAACAACAGCGGATACAAGAAAAAGCTTCGCCAGAACAATACCATAGAAGGCTTTTCCACATCATTTGTAAAAGGTGTACTGGATAATCCTGTGTACTGTGGCAAGCTTGCTTTTGGCAGAAGAAAGAATGAGAAGATTCCGGGTACAAGAAATGAGTACCACATTGTGAAGCAGGACAAGTATATGCTTAACGATGGTATTCATGAGGCCATTGTATCGGAAGAATTGTGGAATCAGGTGCATAAAAAGAGACAGGAAACGGGAGTTGCCAACATCAAAACCCACAGTTTGGATCATGAACACATTTTATCCGGAATTATCAAATGTCCGATTTGCGGAAGTGGTATGTATGGCAATGTAAATCGTAAAAAGCATCCGGACGGCGGTCATTACAGAGATTATTTTTACTATGCCTGCAAGCACAGAACCTTTGTGAACGGTCACAAGTGTACTTATCGCAAGCAGTGGAGTGAGGACAAAATCAACGCGGCGGTGGAAGAGGTTATCCGCAAGCTAGTGAATAATCCAAAGTTCAAAACGGAAATACAGAAGCACATCGGTCAAAGCATTGATACACAGGAACTGGACAGAGAACATACAGGCTTACAGGAGCGATTAAAGCAGATAACGGGTGCCAAGAATAAGTTGGCGAACCAGATGGATAACTTATCCGTATCGGACAAGCATTATGATAAGAAATATGAGGATATGCAGGTGCGTCTGGATAAACTTTATGACGAGATAGAAGAAATTGAAACTCTGATTGAAGAAGTTGAGACCAGACTGTATAATATTAGGCAGGAGAAAATATCCGGCGACAATGTGTACCAGTTCTTATTATTCTTTGATAAGCTCTATGACAGATTTACGGATATTGAGAAGAAAACATTCATGAAGAGCTTCCTTGCGGATGTGAACATTTACGAGGAAGAGCAGGATGACGGAAGAATCCTTCGTAGTTTGAAGTTTCGATTCCCTTTATTTTTCAATGGGAAAGAGATATACGAATTGGATTGGGACAATGAAAGTACCGTGGAGTCAGTTCTTCTGCTGTCGAGGGAAGAATGACCGAAGAGAGCAGTGTAGAACTGACCATGCGATAGCTGTCCACGATTGGCGAGTCCGAAGGACGAAGACAGAGTGGAAACAGCGAACCGCTGAGACGGTCTGCCTTCTGTCGAAAAAAGCCCAATAAATCAAAGGTTTCTGCGATTTTGGAAGAAAAATGGATGTGTGTTTCTGTTTCCACAGAGTGATGATATAAGTGAAGGTCTACCCCAGGGGATAGGCTTTGGAGAACGGGAAATATACATTTTTGCGAAAGGATACTTTTTCGCAAAAGTGAAGACGTTAGGAGGAGAGCAAATGGAAAACAACGGAACATGTTTTGTGTGTGGAGCTAAAGCATATATGCAACATTCCATGGACCCGGTCAAATGTTTTTATTCATGTCCGATTTGTGGCAGATATGAGTATTATGTGCAATTTGCAGAATTAACAGAGTTCAATTTGAATCACTTGAGTTCATACCTGCTGTACAATGGATTTAAGGAAAGCATGAAAGAATACAGATATTTTACTACTATGAGTAAAGAGCGCTGTGATGAGTACAAGAAAAATTTTGAACATGGAGATGTTACACACGGGCATCCAGTCAGATTGGAAAATGAAAACGTAGAAAACTGGTATCCAAAAACCTTTGCTGAAAAAGTGGATAATATTTTACTTCACTTGAATTCTCGTATTAGGCACATGGGTGAATATGTTAAACTACCAAAAGAGGAAATGATCAGTTGTCTTTTTGTTGATAGATATGATTATAAAGATGGTAATTATAAAAAGAGGACTGATGATGCAATACAAGCACAGATGAATTATATGATAAAGTTTTTAGTTGATAGGAATTACATCTTATCACCACAGTCATGGAATGGTGGAGAAAATGATCGACCTATCACATTATCACCAGAAGGTTATGCCAGAGTAGATGCTATTCAGAAGAATACTGCAAATGGTAAAAATGTTTTAGTTGCCATGAAATTTGGAGATGATACAAAAAAACTCAGAGAAATGATACGTCAAGGTATAATGTCAGCTGGCTATGTAGCAATTTTTATTGATGAAGTAGAACATAATGATTTTATAACTCCAGAGTTATTAAAATACATAAGAGATAGTAAATTTGTTGTGGTAGATTTGTCGCATCAAAATAATGGAGCGTACTTTGAAGAAGGATATGCGATGGGCTTAGGAAAGCCAGTGATCCAATTATGTAAAAAGGATGTGCGGCTACATTTTGACATAGCACAAAAGAATACAATCATTTGGGAAACAGAGGAAGAAATTCCGGAAAGATTAAAAAATCGAATAATAGCAACTATCGATTAGAATGGGTAGTTATTTTACGGGGGTAAATCTTATACCTCACTTTGAAAATATATTGCATCCTTTCGCTATGCAGTATAAAATCAAAGTTCAGGGGAATATTGAAACCGTTTGTCTGCTTTCGAGGAAACCTTGATTTTCTGCGGTTTGTGGGATAATAAAGAAAGATAATGGACGTGTGTTTTCTGGTCTTTTGAATGAAACATTTGAATATTGAAACAGTGGTGTGGTTTGAAACCTTGCTGAATAATAGGCTTTTGCTAAAAGGTATTACTTTTGCGAAAATGTATGATACCTTCTGGCAGAAGCCTTTTTATATAAAGATAACTTGACTTAAAAATCTTACAGGTGTAATATTTAAGAGAGTATATTGTATAGTGGTAGAAAATTTTTTTGTTCAAAAATCTTACAGATGTAATAATTAAAACTCTGTACATTGAAAATCAGGATTTTACCATATTAGAAAAAAGAACGGAGGTCTATATGAAAGAAAAAAGGAGAGGCATGGGAATGAGACTATGCATGATACAAATACTTCTGAGTTGTACCATTTCGGGGTGCAGTGATGCACCTCTGGGAGAAATACAGGTTGATGATTCCTTCATTGAGGTTCAGGAGACAACAGAAAATTCTCAGGAGAGTAAGGAAGAAATTATAGAAATTTGTGTGGATCTTTATAAAGAAGCAGCAGAACAAAATAAGATAGCTGATTTGGAAATGATTCGAAGCATTGTTAATCGCCTTGGAGAAAATGGATATCCGGCTGTTGACAGCAGAAATCAAATTAACATGACGGAACCAGAGAAGGTAGTGGAATTCTGCGAAAAGGTGGATGCACAGGAAGAAGCAGAAATAACGATTCTTGAAGTCAGCTATTTGGGCGGATTTGTAAAATACGATTTGCACACAAAAGACGGAAATGTAGACGTGGTCAGAAGTTATTACAAGTACGAAAACGGAGATATGTATAGGGAGGTTACTGGAAGCTATCAGGCAGAGTATTGGAACTATACAAAAGAAGGCTACCTGATGTTTTCTGGTGTTTGGTTTTCAGAAGAATTGTATGCTCTTACCTTGAGTGGAGTAGAAGAGTACACAGCATTACGGGTGCAACCATTGGATGAAGTATATAGGGAGATGAGTCGAAAATATTTAAATTCTATCGGTTTTGAACGAAATAACATGTTCATTGTAGATTGGAGTGAGGATGATTTCGGGGATTTGAATTTCTATGATATGTATGACATTCTTTATCCTAAAGTGAATGACCAATATGTTCCTTATGTTGAAGATGACAACTTATCAGCTAGTGAAGTTTATCATATTCCTAAGGAGGAGTTCGAAATGGTCATTATGAAATATTTCAATATTGATAGTGAAATTCTACAATCTAAAACGGTCTATGATTCTATGGATTCAAGTTATGAATATAGACCGAGAGGCATTGAAGAAGTAGAGTACCCGGAATATCCATATTCAGAGGTGGTTGCTTTTAAAGAAAACAATAATGGTACTATTACACTTACAGCTAACGTAGTATTTCCATTCGCAGGTGATTCCAAGGTATATGCCCATGAAGTTGTAGTCCGACCTTTAGAGAATGGAGGTGTACAATATGTATCTAACAGAATTATACCATCTGACGACAATTATAATGGAACGTGGCACACACCACGGTTGACGTTAGAAGAATGGGAAGAATTGTACGGGGGAGAATAATGGAAGATGTGAAATGGATGATTAGAAGATTTAGACTTTCGTTTTTGCTGTCATTTTTTCTGATGATAGTTGGAGTAATCTGTTGGAGAAAAATGTATGAGGGAGAAGAAATATTGCGGCAATATATAGAAATAGAAAATGCTGAAGAAGCAAAAAGTGTAGAGGAAGAGGTGACGAAACAATGGGAAAAGGGCTATGACCTTCCGGTAGTAGAACGTGAAAGAAAAGAAGCTGAGACTGACTGTAAAAACCTGATGAAACTTTATTTTGATATTTATGTATCAGCAGACAAAGGAATGATATCTAATGTGGTTTTAGATGATGAAACGGTTCTAAAAATACAGGAGAAAGTAGCTGAGGTAGGATGTTCGGTTACAACGGTGGTAACGTACTCTAACATGGAGAATTATGAAATGGTTGGCAGTTTTCTGAAAGAATGTATGGAAGGCAAAACAGGTTCTGCGATAATTTATGAAGTGCTGGACGATGGTGGGCTTGGCAGAATGAAATTTATTTTTGACGGAACGGATATGTATGTTCTGAGTGCCAGAGGAACCTGGAATGCTGGCAATACACCGATAATTTCATATATTTCCTATACAAGACTAAGAGAGTGGAAATATACAGATAAAGGATGGTTTTGTTATGAATTATGTGTGCCGGAACCACCAGAAGTCAGTGAAATTATGGATGGAAGTTGCCTTATTAGAGTAAAGCCTATGACAGAAGAACAGCGAGAAATGTCCGAACGTTGTGTGATGAAACTTGGATATCAGGGACAGAATATTTTGTGTTCTAACTGGAATACAGAAAATATGAGTAAATTGGATTATAACGGAATGTTTGAATACCTATATGGGATGAAATATGAAGAAAAGGTTATTTCTGAAAATTATACTAATGGCATACCAAAAGAAGAATTTGAAAGTCTAATTATGGAGTATTTTCCGATAACAACGGAACAGATACGAGAGTATGCAGCATTTAATGAGGAAAATCAAACTTATTTTTGGACGGAACTTGGGTGTTCCAATTACACTCCGACTTTTTTCGGAACGTCTTTGCCGGAGGTTATCGATATCAAAGAAAATGACGATGGAACAGTAACATTAACCGTCGAAGCAGTGTGTGGCATGGTTATTTGCGATGATGCGGTCATAACCCATGAACTCACAGTAAGGTTTGACCAGGATGGCAGTTTTCAATATTTGGGAAATGAAATTTTAAATGATGGTATTAAGAGCATACCTGAATATCAATATCGAGTGAAAGAAAAATGATTTGATAATAAAGGTAAGTTAACATTTTGTTCTAGAGTGTCGATAAAAATAATAAGCTAAGGATGGCGTTATGATTTCATGGATGAGCAATATCTATGGAAACATAACGCCGTTTTTATATTACGAATATATATAGCCACTTGGTCCTTTCGGAGAGTGGTGCAGTCTCGACTGACAGACGGACTGCAGAAAGGAGAAATTATGCAGGTAAGTAGTAGCGTCAATATTAAATATTATGCACAGTACCATAGTAGTTCGTGTGCAAAAAAGAATGCAAGCACTTCGACATTTGAAAGTAGTTATCTTTTAGATGAAACAATAGGGTATCCAAGAAGTGTAGAAACAGTAGACTATCAAGAATATTACAAAGTGTGGATGCCTCAAGAAAATTTCAAAGTTATAGAGTATGCGAATGGTAATTCGATGGAGCAGAGTGAAGCTGTGTCCATAGCAGAAACTGAGGATGGAGGAGAATTTTTAGGACTTACTATGGTTCCGGAAGAAGGTCAGTCTGTTACTTATGGCATGCGGGCAATGCTTAGTGAAAACTTCACATCGAACAATCCCATAGTACAGGTGGTTTCTAATCTTGGTGGTAAGAAGGTAATCTATAACGTAGAAGTGAATAAGGTAAACCCTAATAATGCGACACAACTTGAGATGTTCGCATTGTTAAGTTATACAGATAAGATGGGCATTACAGATGGTGGAACCTTTGGCTCTCATCAGCAGTTGGAAGTATATGGAGGAAATGCAAGCAGTATTGGATATTGTGGTAGCCTTTCAGGCAAAGATGTGTTTTTGAACGAGAAGTTTGACTGGTCATCTATTATGGAGAAGATGATGCAGGTATATAAGGATGCTGGAATAGAGAATCAGGCAAAAGACTGCAAAGCACTATGTGACTTTTTTGCTGCATATACAGAGGAAAATGAAGTAAAAGAAAATATTGCAATTGATTTTTCTCGATTTGTGCCAAATGCTCCAGAGGAAGTAAAACAGGCATTTATAGAAGCTTTTGAAGAAACTGGGTATAACGAAGGTGAGAGAATGGATTACCTTTCGCAGATTTTTATACATCAGGTAGAGAATAGACAAAATGGTGTGGCAGATTACACGGATGTATTTGGTGGTTCAATAGCATCTGCATTACATGTAGCAAAAGAGATACTTTATGACTTGGAAAATCCTCTTATGCCAGTAAGCCAACGTGGAGAAAATGCTGCTAAATACATAGAGCAGGAAATGGAATTTTACAGGACATTTATTGAGAAATTGGAAGATTTAACAAGTGCAGATAATATTGATAAAGAGGAAACAGCTGATTATGCAAAAATTCTGGGAGAAAAGATAAATGAGATTTTTGGAAAAATCCAAAATGGTGATACGGAGCCAACATATCAGATTGGCTCACGGTCTTTCACAGAAAAAGAATGGGAGGCGTTCCTTGATAAATTTGATTCCGTCCAAGAGGCAATTCAGGAACTAATGAAGGAGGAGCAGGCAAGAAAAGAGGCAGAGGAAGCCCAAAAGGAAGGTATGGTTATTAATGATGCAAGCACTTTATTAACTACAGAATCTACCTCCTGTATGTATGAAACTGCTGATCCGGATGATGACGATATCCGTTATATCACATGGTATACCGAGGAAGGCATTTTCTGTAGAAAAGCCGGACAGACCCAAGGCTATGAGTGGTCTATTACTTTTGAAAATAGGGAACAGTATGACAAAGTTATGAAATTTATCGGTCAGTTCCCTTCTGACTGGAATATGCGTTTTGCAGCCCATGAAAATTTTTGGAATGATTTTCTGAATGATAAGATTGACATGGAAAGTTTTATGGAGTTTATTAATGGAACAAATAAGGGAATTCCTGATTATTCCATTACGGTAGGTGATTCCATGTATATCGACAAAGACAAAATGCAGTGGGCAAAATATATGAATCCGTTAGGAGCCAGATTCTATACAGAAGATGCAAATGGTTAAGTAGATACAGAGCTTGCTTGTATATATATCAAACAATGTAGTTTAGATAAGAATAGCAGGAGGTAATTATGGTGATGAACGTAGCAGATATTTATCAGTCAGAACAGTACAGTGTAGAAACTCAAAAGGTAAAAAGGGCTCAAGCAGCATTAAAGATATTGTCAAATTCTGAAAAAAAAGGACAAAGGGATATGGTACATATTTCGTATTCTGGCAGAACTTATTCAAAGGAGTCGGTTGTGGCATTATTTGATACAGCTTTAAATTTGTCAAAGAGAGATTTTTCTTTTTATTTTGAGCATTACAATGATATGCCAGCCCTATTAGATGCCATAAACTTCGGTGATGGTTTTGTGATGGGTTCCTGTAATCCAGAAATGAGAGAACTTGGAGTGTTGTCGTTTGAGATAGGGGGAGTAAGACAGTATATTCCGAACTATGCTATTCCGAAGATAAATGTAGGAAATCTCCCAAATATCTCAGCTAAGAACAATAAATTGATATTAAATAACAAAGGATATTATTGCTACACAGCTAAAAATGGGGAAAATTATACTTGGACTGTAAATAATGGACATGTTGGTTGGGCAAATTCCGAAAGTATGTCAGAGGCTATAGGCGAGAATAAATCAGGTTACAATTATAGATGGGAAATGCATCAGGCAAGTAGCTTGCTTTCAAGATTAGCAAAGGGAAGCGGAACTTATGGATTTTCCAACAAGGAGCAAAAGGAGATACTTACTGGATTTGGAATAACAGAAGGGCATTTCACCATAGAAGCCGGAGCAGGTACCAGACATTATATGTTGATGGAAAATGGTGTCATAGTGAACGTGGATAAGCGGATTAATTTGATGAACCGTACCGACTGGAAAAAACAGGGGTACCAGTCAGGGGACATAATCAATGTGTATGGAAAAGAATGTATTATAGGTGAGGACGGTCATATTCAGGTATCCACAGAAGATGAGTTTACGGATACAGAGATACAGTATCCTGATGGAAAGTCTTTATAAAAACCAGAGGATTTAAGGAAGTTTATGTGAGCAATGCGTCAAGCGGATATGTATGCATATCCGCTTGATGACTGCCATATGAGTTACATACCAAAGTTATGTGATGTCCAGATATTCATGTCCGATAAGATAGACATGGTTATTTCAGTTGCGTTGCTTCCAGTAGCATTGCTGTCAGCAACGATGTTGGTAGCAAAAAAGTATGTATTATCTGCAGTCTCAATATAGCCGATAAACCATCCGTTCACATCCTGGCCATCTACGCGTCCAGTTCCAGTTTTTCCGTAGAATGTTCCGACATCGGAAGAGGAAAGGCAGATGGCATCTTTTACTGCATTGATGTTTTCTGGAGCAAATCCAAAGCTGTTATTCTGCAGCTGGGTTAAAAGTTCAATTTGCTCTATTGGAGAAATTTTCAAGGAAGATTCCATCCAATAAGTGGAGAAGTCACCACTTATATTTTCGTTGCCATATCCAATTTCCTCGATATAGTTGGAAATGTTAACGGCTCCAAGTTGTTCGTCTATAGATTCAAAATACCAGTTTACAGAGGAATTCATTGCTGACTGTAAAGTCTGGTCTGCATTCCATGCTTCAAATGGATAAGTTTCGCCATTCCATGCAATAAAGGAGTTTTCCCAGGTGATGATATCTTCTTCCAATCCGAACAGGGCATCATATATCTTGTAGGTGGAATTTGGAGCAACTCGTAAAGTGGCATGCTCCATGTCGTGTATGCTCCATGCATCATTTTCCAAATCGTATAAAACAAAACTGCCTTCGTAATCTTCAAAGTATGTGGAAAGGTCTACATAGGATATATTTTCTGATGAGGAGTCCCATTGATAGTGGCTTCCATCTGCTGCGTATGTAGAGATAAAAGGAGCAAAAACTAACAGGAGAACAGCAATCAGTGCAAATGCCGTCATACCTTTTAGCCTTTTTATAAATGTTGGCTTCTCATAAGAGGCGATGTTGATAATTCTTCGTTTCATCTGCTCCATGTTTCCACCAAGGCCAGTGGCAAAAGGAAAAGGATTAAGTGAAATCTTTTCTGCGAAGTTAATCAGTGTATTGCCATAATCTTCATAATCATCCTCTTCAAGCATTTTCAAAACGGAAGTGTCACAGGCAACCTCTCTGTCGTTACGCATTTCTTTCAGAGCGTACCAGACAAGAGGATTAAACCAATATATTACTCTAGCAAGGTTCATAAGATAACTGGCAATAGCATCTTTGTGCTTATAGTGTTGAAGTTCATGTAACAGCATGTACCGCATATCGGATTCGTTGTAATCAGAAATCAGATAAATAGGTAAGTAAATACACGGTTTCAAAAGTCCCACAATAATCGGGGATTTCAAAAATGCGGTACTGTAAATAGATATATATCTGTGAATTCCCATTTCTACTAAACATCGATGATATAGTCTGCGGACCTCTGGGGTTTGGAGGGGACGTGCAGATTTCTTCAAAGTGCGTAGACGGAACGAGGATTTGATTACTAATATAATTATTGTAATAATACCTACAATCCATATCCCCAATAGTATGTATCCAGCAATGGATGGTGTTTCACTATTTACAGAAAGTGCGAAATCGTTCATCCAGTCAGTATTTCCAGCTAGATTAATTCCTTCAGCTTCTCCTATAGATGTTGTGGCACTAGAAGCAGGAGAGCTTCTTAAGCTAACAAGCCACGAGAAGATTTGTGGTAATCCGATGAGGCGGAACGGTATAAAGGGAACTGCCAGCAACCCAAGAAGCAGGAACCACAGATTATACTGCATCCGGCTAGAGAGGCTGTTTTTGAATATACGCTTGGCTATCAAAAGAATTCCGATGATACCGCTGATAAATATATTGCATATTAAAAAGCGTATCATAAAATTAGCCACGTTAATTTCCTCCTTTTTTTGACCTCTTGGAAAGAATGGAACGTAAGTGTTCTATTTCTGTTTCAGATAATCTATCATTTTCTATATAGGCAGACAGCATGGCAGTGATATCCCCGTCATAGTATCGTTCCAGAAAAGAGTTGCTTTCCTGGCCGATGTATTCGCTTTCTTTCATGACAGGGGTATAAACAAACACTCGGCTTTGTTTTTCATAAGTTAGAACGCCTTTTGTTACGAGACGTTTGATTAAGGTCTGTATCGTCTTAGGACTCCAACTTGTGGTCTGTAATAATTTATCTGTTATTTCATTGGTACTAATCGGCGCATGTTTCCATACGATTTTCATAACTTCAAATTCAGCTTCAGAAATTTGTGGTAGATCCCTCATTTTAACCCCCCTTAAATCTTACAGATGTAATAAAAACAGTATAAATACTGATTATGCAATTGTCAATTATTAAAGATATTTGCTTGTGCAAGATTTATTACATTACGGAATAGACAGTGATTGAGGAGGTGGATAAAAATGGTAGGAAGTATTACTGTTGTACCAGCAAAGTAAATTTCGACTGCAGAATCAGGAACAGCACAGTCAGTGTATAAATTATATCAGCGAGAATCCTCTTTATGAATATGCAGGAACTTATGCGGATGAAGGAATTTCGGGAACCAATACCAAAAAGAGAGATGGATTCAACCGTATGATTGCTGATTGCAGGGCGAGGGAAAACACAAAATGAGTACAAAGCGTTTTCTTGGCTACGACACGGACGAGAATGGCAAGCTGGTAATCAACAGAATGCAAGAGCCAATTGTAATTCGGTTGTATCAGGAATTTTTGGATGGAAAAACAACCGATTACATCAAGCGGATTTTGAACGGGAAGGTGTGAAAAACTGGGATGGAGGTACGAAGTGGCAGTCCACAACCTTAATGAGTATGTTGGAGAATGAAAAATACAAGGGTGATGCCTTGTTGCAGAAAAGTTATACGGTGGATTTCCTCGCCAAGAAACGTACACAGAACAAAGGGGAAATTCAGATGTTTTATGTGGAGGATGACTACGATGCTATCATTTCAAAGCGGATTTGGGAATGTGTACAGCTTGAAATAAAACGCAGGAAAAAGTATATGGAGGAGCATGGGAGAAACTCCTATTCCCACCGGACGGAAAGCAATCCATTTGCATCCAAGATAATTTGCGGAGACTGTAATAAGGTATTTGCACGGAAAGGCTGGCGGAGCAGCACGGGCGTTGACCGTAAGGTATGGCAGTGCAGCGAACGCTATAAGGTTAAAGGAGCCATGGGATGTGCCAACCGCCACGTAGAAGAAGAAACACTGATAAAGGCTTATCTGATGGCTTGGAACGCACTGGTGGAGAACCGAGAGGATTTCATGGAGCAGTGGACAGAGCAGCTGCAGAGCGAGAACCTATTAGAAGGTTATCGAGCAGAGAAGTTCATAGAATACACGGATGGAGCAGAACCTTTGACGGAGATGGATACGGACTTCATGCTGAAAACACTGGACCACATCAAGGTTTTTGAGGATGGAACATTGTTGGTGGTGTTTCTGGGCGGAACGGAGATTGAATGTAAAAATGAAGAGGAGTAAGAAAAGATGCCGATTGGGAGTTGTGATTCCTGATCGGCTTTTTTTCTTGCTCTTTTTCGGATAGTAAAAAAACAGGTGATATGGTAAAATTAGAAATGAAGTAGAGACTGTAGTTCGATAAATGTAAAGGGGACAATTATAAGTGGAAATAGATATCAATAAATTACGAGAAATGGAAGCTGCGCATCATAATTTTAGATTGGCTAATGAAAAAATGGTATTTTACTATGATGAAACTGCTAACGTAAGAAAATTTTGTTTGACAGAAGATGGAATAAATGATAGTAATGCGGTCAAACGAGATTTTATATTGGGAGGAATTGCTTTTGATGGTTGCAGTTGTCCAGCAGATATTGATGAATTATATAAAAGGTTAAGATTGCAACCGACTGTAAAAGAATTGAAATATGATAAATTAGTAAATGGTCATAAGGACTTTTGGAAAGGATTAAATCGAAATACTTTATCAGAATTTCTGGATTGGTTATATAATAGTGGACTATACATTCATTATATAACTTTGAATAATTTGTATTATGCTGTAGTCGATATAGTGGATTGTTTGTGGGATGTACAGCCACAGTTTTGTTTTTCAGAGGAATGGGTATTTATGATTAAGTCGGCATTGTATCAATTTGCATTTAATAATCAAGATGCTTTTTATTGTATATTGAAAACATACGAATATCCAGATATTAAAGATGAGAATATTAGAAGTTTTTGTGGCGATTTAGTAAGTTTGATTGAAGAGAATGCTGATGATGAAGACTTCTTTTTAGAATGTTTTCGACAGATGTTGAAAACAAATTTACGTGAAGGAAAGATGATTTTTTTGCAGGGAAATGAAAAAGATACATTGATTCAAGAGTATTATCTTTTACGGATTCAAAGATGTTACACATTTAAAAATTCATTTCATCATTTTGATAAAGAAGATGAGGCTGAATTAAAAATGAAAGAGATAACTCTTCTAGATGGAAAAAAAGAATTGATTAATTATGATTTTATAGATTCCAAAACGGACAAACTGGTTCAGATTTCGGATGCTGTTGTTGGTATACTAGGAAAAATGTTTGAATTTATTGATAGCATATCAGAAAGCGAATTTTTGGACTTGTTATCAGAAGCCACTGATAAGCAGAGAAAGAATCTGAAAATTATTTCAGATCTAATAGATAGAGCTGAACAGAAACATATTACACTTATACATAATGTTAATGATATTAATTTGACGCAGCGTAGGGGAAGATTTCTTCTTACGATGCAGCAATTATCAATATAACAATTGCTAAATGGATTTATTGAGGTACAGTAATGATAAAGAAGATTACGATTAAAAATTTTAAAAGTATAGAGAACCTAGAAATAGTTTGTAATGAAAATTTTAATGTCATAATAGGTGAAAATAATATAGGGAAGACAACTATTTTCGAAGCAATTCATTTATGGAAGATTTGTTATGATTCTAACATAAAGAAAGATAAAAAACAGTTTTATGCAACACATAAAAATATTCCATTTCGAGACATGGATTTTTTACGTGTGTATGATGATATGGATTTGTTTAATGATAAATGCAAACCAAAGAATGCCGAGCTGTTAGTAAGGTTAGAAATTGAATATAATAGTTCTTCTTTTTGTTTAGGCTTCCTTGTAAGCAAGGTTCAAAATATAGATAATGCATATTTACAAGTAAAATACGAAGATAAAGATGAATTTTTTAGATTTGCTGATGAATTAGTAGGACAAGGGTATAACCTTTTGAATGGTGTGGTTATTTGTGAGTCAAGACCAATTGCTAATATTATTGCAAAAGAGCCATATATGTATAAAAATCAAATATTGGATAAAATATCTAAGGGAAAAGGATATGAAGTACTGAGGAATAAAATAACTAAGTCTCTAACACATGTAGCACGAATTGAGGAACATATTAAAAATGTTATGGAGAAAGAGTATAAATTTGTAGAAGTTGATAAGGATAATAAAACATACATAAAATTGACTGTTAATAATACAAATATTCTTTCTCAAGGGAGTGGTTTTTTACAGGTTGCAGAAATCTTTTCATCACTGGAATATACGGAAGCTGCACTTTATATATTGTTAATCGATGAACCAGATTCTCATTTGCATACTAAGCTGCAGAAAAAGTTGATAGAAGAATTCAGAGCTATTGATAACAGTCAGTTATTTATTATTTCTCATAATGACAGATTTTTAAATGAGGTACAGGATGGGGAACTTTTATTCATTGATGATAAAGGAAAGCAAAGTGGTAGAATAGAACCTTTGTGTCCAGGATGCAAAAATTTGGTTTTGAATAATTTATCAGGTGTTGTTGGTGCTATAGATCAATTAAGGTATGTGGATAAGATTGTAATTTTAGAAGGAAAATCAGATAAGACTTTTTTTGAGAAGATGCTACCAAAATATCGTCAGTTTTTGGGAAGGGAGGAACCCAATGCATATATCGATAAAGTAAATGGTATAGATACTTTGAATGATAAATTACTGACGTATTCGACAGCATTTGATGGAATTGTACCTGATTCAGCCAAATGGATTGTAATTAGGGATACTGATTGTGTTCCTATAAGTAGACAACCGGATGTTAAAGGGACAAATTTGGGTTATTTGCGAGCAACAAATAAAGATTTATATTTCCAAAAAGGTTATGGAATTGAATCTACATTTTTGACGGAAACAGATATGTTTGTAAAACTAATATTAAAATATTACAGCTTGAATAATACGGAAACTCTGACCGTTACGTCAATGGTCGAAGATTTGAATAATACATATGCCGGAAAAGTTCTTGTTAGTACTGATGCGATCCATGAAGAGTTGGAAAATCATTTCCAGCGTCAAAAGGAGCAAAGAAAAGAGAAGCTATATGAAACATTGAGATTTCAGGATATGCTGAGAGAAATCGATAATACAAAGATATCATATATAATGACTAAACCGATTTTAGATATGTATTTGGCGGAGTTACATGGTAGAATAGTAGTGATTTATGGAACTTCTTTAAGTGCTTTGAAGAATGATACGCTTTTGGAGTTTTATTATAATACTATTTCAACAATTGATGATATTTATGAATGTCATAAAGAACTGTTAGAACGTTTGTATTAAATAAAAGTTCTCTAAGTGAGAATAAGAGTTGATGTTAAGGGGTAAAGGCTATCCCCATAAGAGGGGTATGAACCTCTTCGCAAAAGGTGACAGTTTTGCTATTTAGTATAAGAAGTAACTTTCACCGCATGTTGAGTCAGTTCTTCTGCTGTCGAGGGAAGAATGACCGAAGAGAGCAGTGTAGAACTGACCATGCGATAGCTGTCCACGATTGGCGAGTCCGAAGGACGAAGACAGAGTGGAAACAGCGAACCGCTGAG
>SVEE01000004.1 GCA_015057525.1 Lachnospiraceae bacterium
ATCAGAACTTCATTTTTTGAGCAATCAAGAAATATGTTTTCCCATATATCAGAGGACAATAATTCCTTCACTTCCTCAATATAATCTGCAATAGCCCGAAATGTTTCTTGCGATATTTCCTGATTACATAAATTCATGACAGCTCCTGCTCCTTTATCTCCAAATACTTCGTGCTTCGAATTATTTTAATTCTACTCCCGAAGTATTTATTTGTCAATACCTAAAATATCAATATGTTATCGTTTCATAAAAAAGCAGTTCGAAAAATCCAGAAATGCATTTTTCGAACTGCTCTTATTCTACATTAAATAATTTATACTACCAGCGGTCTCTTATAGATTCGATACTCGAATCTATAAGCATCGTTTGAATAAAAGCCACCGGCTTTTATTCGAACTCTATAGTCGCTACTGGCTTCTTAGTCAATTCATAGCACACTCTATTTACGCTAGGAACCTCAGTTGTGATTCTGTCTACAACCTTCTCTAAGAAATCGTAATCTAATCTTTCAATTGTTGCTGTCATAGCATCGATAGTATTTACCGCTCTAATTACAACCATGTATCCCATGCTTCTTGCGTTATCTCTTACACCTACTGCCTTGAAATCAGGAATTACTGTGAAGTACTGCCATACCTTCTTATCGAGGCCTGCCTTTGCAAACTCTTCACGAAGGATTGCATCTGCTTCACGAAGTGCATTGAGACGGTCACGAGTGATTGCACCGAGGCAACGTACTCCAAGTCCTGGTCCTGGGAATGGCTGACGATATACCATCTCTGCAGGAAGTCCAAGCTCTACACCACATGCACGTACTTCATCTTTGAAGAGCTGTGCTAATGGCTCTACAAGTCCAAACTGAAGATCCTCTGGAAGTCCTCCTACGTTGTGGTGTGATTTTACTGCCTTTGCAGTCTTTGTACCACTCTCTATAATGTCTGGGTAAATTGTTCCCTGACCAAGGAAATCGATTCCCTCAAGCTTTCTAGCTTCTTCCTCAAATACTCTGATGAACTCTCCACCGATGATTTTTCTCTTCTGCTCTGGGTCAGCAACTCCTGCAAGCTTATCCAAGAAACGGTCTGTTGCGTCAACATAGATAAGGTTTGCATCAAGCTGATTCTTAAATACCTCAATAACATTTTCAGACTCGTTCTTACGCATAAGTCCGTGATTAACGTGTACACACACGAGCTGTTTTCCGATTGCTTTAATAAGAAGTGCTGCAACAACTGAGGAATCTACACCACCAGATAATGCAAGAAGCACCTTCTTGTCACCAACCTGCTTACGGATAAGGTCTACCTGGTCTGCGATGAAATTCTTCATGTTCCAGTTAGCTTCTGCCTTACATGTATCAAATAAGAATGACTTCATAGTTGCGTCATCAGGAAGCTTATCAAACTTCTGCTCGCATTTTGCTGTTGGGTGGTCAATAGCTATAACAGGATAACCACACTCGTAAATAGCTGGGTCAACATCTACTGCAACGCCATCTACAACACGGTTCTCACCGCCGTTAAGAATAATACCTTTTACATTATTCAATGCGTTCAACTGGGCAACCGTAATATCATGTGGGTGAATTTCGCTGTAAACGCCCATGTCACGAATCTGTCTTGCAACAACAGTATTCTCTGTACTTCCTAAATCGAGTATAACAATTAAATCCTGTTTCATTTTGACTCTCCTTTGTCATTTTATGAATAATTTAAAGTTTCTACTGCGTGGCAAATGTGCCGTTTACCGCAGTACTTTTCGATTATAATATAAAAATTTCTTGTAGAAAAGTTTTTTTATAAATTTTTCTGTATTTTTTAGTTTTAGCACAAAAAAAACATCATATTCAAAAAAAAATAAAACACATTTTACAAAACATGTATAATTTTAAAATATTTTCTTGCAACATAAATAACTTCCATGTATAATTAGATTGCATTTTTTCTGGACTAAAGATTAGTCCCTGAATGCACTATATTTTAAGAATGAAGGTGCAAAAACATGGAAAGAAAAGTAGGAACTATTTCAAGAGGAATTCGTTGCCCTATCATCAGAGAAGGTGACAACCTTGTAGACATCGCAGTTACAAGTGTACTTGAAGCTGCTGAAAGCGAAGGCTACTCGTTTAGAGATAGAGACGTTGTTGCTCTTACAGAGTCTATCGTTGCTCGTTCTCAGGGCAATTACGCTTCAGTTGAAGCAATCGCTGCTGACGTTAAGGCTAAATTAGGTGGAGAAACTATAGGTGTTATTTTCCCTATTCTTTCACGTAATCGTTTTGCAATCTGCCTTAAAGGTATAGCTATGGGAGCAAAGAAAGTTGTTCTTATGCTCAGCTATCCAAGTGACGAGGTTGGTAATGCACTCTTAACTTATGATCAGTTAGACGAAGCTGGTATCAATCCATACAGCGACGTTTTAACACTTGCTAAATATCGTGAGTTATTTGGAGAAAACAAACACGAATTCACAGGCGTTGATTATGTTCAGTACTATTCAGATATAATTACTAGCACAGGTGCAGAGGTTGAAGTTATCTTTGCTAACAACCCAAGAACTATTCTTGAGTACACAGACTGTGTTATGACATGTGATATCCACACTAGAGCAAGAACTAAGCGTATCTTAAAGGCTGCCGGTGCTAAAGCAGTTTGCGGTATGGATGATATTCTTACAAGCTCAGTTAACGGCAGTGGATATAATACTAAGTACGGTTTACTTGGTTCAAACAAATCTACAGAAGATCAGATTAAGTTATTCCCTAGAGAGTGTCAGGATCTTGTTGAAGACATTCAGGCAAGCTTACTCGAGAAGACTGGTAAGCATGTAGAGGTTATGGTTTATGGTGATGGTGCTTTCAAAGACCCACAGGGTAAGATTTGGGAGCTTGCTGACCCAGTTGTTTCACCAGCATTTACAAGCGGTCTTGTTGGTACACCTAACGAGCTTAAGCTTAAGTATCTTGCTGATAATGATTTCAAGAACTTAAGTGGTGCAGAGCTTAAAGAAGCAATCTCTAAGAGTATCAAAGAGAAGGATTCAAACCTTGTAGGTAACATGGCTTCTCAGGGAACTACTCCTAGACAGCTTACAGACCTTATCGGTTCACTTTGTGACCTTACAAGTGGTTCTGGTGATAAGGGTACACCTATCATCCACATTCAGGGCTACTTTGATAACTTTACAGACTAGCAGCAATGCAAGAATAAAAAAAGAGAACATCGATGAAAGTTTACTTTCAAGAGATGTTCTCTTTTTTTATTCTTATATGGCGGCGCCATAAGCTTATGGACGAGCTTTGCGAGTCCGTAAGATTGGCATTGCTGCTTTTTTCTTATCCGCGGCGCCATGAGCTTACGGACGAGCTTTGCGAGTCCGTAAGATGCATTGCTGCTACTCACTATCCTTCATCTTCTTCTCCACTCTTGTGTATATCGCACTTATCACAAAGCAGAGCACACCACTTATGAAGAAGCTAAGAGCATGACCTAAGGTATTGTCATATGTGATATCAATCATTATTAGCTTTACAACACTTATAAGGGACAACACAAGTCCATAAATTCTAAGTTCTTTATGCTTTAAAAAGAAGCCAAGACAAATACTTCCTATAGCAAACAAGAAGCAGAATATACTTACAAGGAAATTCTCCGCATCTAAAGAATAAAGTATAACTATCATGAGCACAGTAAACTTCAATCCCACATACGGTCCATAAAGTCTTCTCTCCTCATCGTTCAACTGTTCAACAGCGTTGAGCATAAACAATCCAAGAGTAACTATGATGAATATCACATGACAAAATACTTCATCTGAATCTGAAATATATGTCATTCCTAAAAACATAAGAAATGCAGTTATTATCTCCAAATATCGCTTGGTTCCCTCTTCCACTATGCCATATACAGGATTCTTGCAAAATGCTGTTTTTGCAGCAATTCCTGTGATAAGAGAAAGAACAACAAACTCTATACATTTAATAGTTTCAAATTCTATATTAGTTTCGTAATTGATACGATCCATAACAGCGATTACAAATATTATAAGTACTGCAAACAATATATTCTTGAGTAGTTGCTTATACTGTGCCTTTTTTGTAAGAGCAAAATACAAAGCTCCACCTATAATTAAGCTACCCAAAATTATTGTTACTGCAATATGTAAATCATCATTCCACATAAATGGCAATATAAGGATGATTGCCAAATATTTAAATAATCTCTTATTTCTAAGATATCCATATACCAGGTATGGAATTATTATAATTGCCACACTGACAGTATCATTAAGAGCATTTAGGCAAAATACAGATACAACCATCATTAATGTTAAGAAAACATACATAACGTTAATACCTGGATTCTCATTGTAATTTCTCCTTATGTACTCAACAACCGCCAAGTATATTGGAGCAACAAACAAGGTTACTACAAAGAAAATATCATCATTGTTTACTAGTCCATCCAAGAAAAGGCTAAATGCGAAATAATATATAGTGCATACTATTCCTGTTACATCTGCATATTTTTGAAGAAGAGTAAACTTCTTCTCCCCTTGATTGATGCCTGACCAAACCAAAGGCAAAATCATCTTAAACAAGCAATAAAGTAGCAGAATACCAAAAGCAACATAGTATACTGTTGGAGTTTCAATATCATCTAATTGATATTCCCAATGTAAACTCTGCATACCAATGTATAAGGCAAAAACAGATATTAAATTAAATATACTATTTAAAATATAGTCGTTCTTTTTACTATTGTGAGTAAAATAGAATATCAAGCTACCAACAATAAAATATATTGCTATAACCATAAGCTTGCCTATAGCATCATGACTAACACAATAATCTGTTCCAAATATTACAGAAATAACTATACCACTCTGACCAATTATACTGAACACACCAGAACGATATTTTGACAGTACACACACGCCTACAGCCCATACAAAAAGTGCTAAATACAAGGTCACTTCATCTATAATATTGAAATACAGCATACTTACAAACAAGGATATGTATATAGAGCCTACACCACAAGCACTTATACTTAAGAACAAAACACTATCTCTAGCCTTGTTTAGTTTAAGCAAACCAAAGACTGTGAAACCTATACTTACAGCATACATTAAAATCAATCTCACTGTATCTGTAAGATGTGGTATAAGCAATGTTGCAAAAAGTATCAAGCTTATAAATATAAGCACCGATGCTGCAACACCCATGATTGTTTTACCTACTGCTGCCTCCACATCCTTAGGCTTAGCCTTAGGTGCAACTGGCTGATAAGGTCTATATTGCTGTGGTGGTATCTGAGGCTGTATACCCATCTGTTGCATTGGCATTCCTGACTGCGCACCAAGCTGTTGCATTGACATTTCGGGTTGTACACCCATAACCTGATGTGGAATGTGTGGTTGTTTCATCATCTCTGGCAGAGTATGTTCTTCAACTGCTGATTTATTCTGAACCTGAGCAGCCACATCCACTGACTGGCTTTCCCTTGTCTCTACATCTCTTTTAAGTATAATAAGCTGATGCTCCATATACTCTATATCCGACTGCATATTATTTAGCTTTGCCTTAATAAAAGCCGCGTTATATGAATATCCCTCATATACAGTCTTAGACATATTATCAAGAAGCCTCTTGTCTTCATTTATTTTTCTTTCTAACTCTAATATTTTATCCTGCATAAATACCTCGTTCCCAAAATAAAGGCAAGTAAAACTCTACTCTATTTCTCCTCTTCTTATGTCAATGTAGTTTACGAGAAATCTTATAGCTTCATCCATACCTAGTCTACTACAATTGATACAAACATCATAATTACGGGAGTCACCCCATTTGCCCTCACAGTATGTATTATGATAATTCTTTCTTTTTTTATTTTTATATTTCACAAGCTTTTCAGCCTTTTTTTCTGGCAAATCGTAATACTTCATAATGCGATTCACCTTGTCCTTCATATCTTCTAATATAAAAATTGAAATAAGCCCGTCATACTCTTTTAGCATTTGTTCAGAGCATCTTCCAACAATTACAAAGGATTCTCCCTCCTCTGCCTTTTTCTTCATAAAATCGAACTGCATGTGGGCAATATTGTGAGCCGGTGAATTGGTGTGTCCCTTAACCGTTCTATAAAACACAAAATTATTTTTGTCTTCCTCCAGTTCCTTTAGCTCATCAACATCAACATTTTCAAGTTTGTTAGCTTCCACCAATTCATCAAGTAAATTGTGGTCATATAAAGGCAAATTATAATGTTCCGCCAATTTTTCCGCAATTTCATGACCAATACTTCCAAACTCTCTTCCTACAGAAATAATTAATTGCTGACTCATAACTATACCCCCTTTAGTTGTTATTCTCTGAATCAGTCCAAACAGTTCCTGTTATTCCAATATCCTCCTGTCTGAAAACAGGATTTTTCCCCTCCTTCTTCTGTTGCTCATAATTCTTAAGTGCCTTTATTGCAACCTTCCCAAGAAGGAAGATAGCTATAATATTAACAATAGCCATAAATCCCATGGTTACATCAGCAAGATTCCATACCAATGAAAAATCTGCCTGGGCACCAAGGAAAATAGCTACAATACATGTAACACGAAATACATTTAGAAGAAGCTTACTATCCTTTATAAACATAATATTCGACTCGGCATAGTAGTAATTACCTATCAAGCTACTAAATGCAAATGCGAAAATAGAGAATGTAATAAAATGTATTCCCCACTGACCAACATTTGAGCTAATAGCAGCCTGAACATAAGGTATACCGTCCAAAGTACCACTTATTCCCTCTACATCGGATACAAGCAACATCATAGCTGTGCTAGAACAAATAAGGATAGTGTCTATAAACACGGAAATAACCTGAACAAGACCCTGCTTAACAGGATGGTCAACATCTGCGGAAGCTGATGCATTAGGAGCACTACCCATACCAGCCTCGTTGGAGAAAAGACCTCTCTTTATACCAATAACAACTGCGCTTCCCGCAAATCCACCTGCTATAGCCTGAACATCAAACGCATTCTTAAAGATAACTGCAAATATGTGTGGAAGGTCAGTTATATTTATAATCATAGTAACTAAACCTATGAGAATATATGCAACTGCCATAATTGGCACAATAACTGACGAAATAAATCCTATTCTGTGTACTCCTCCCCATATAACGAAGGCGGCTACTACAGCAAGCACAATACCTACAACCATTGGCCAAATGGTATCAGAATAATCATCTATATAGTACTCTAAAGCAGAAGACATATTAAATGACTGAAGACCATTAAATCCATAGGCAAAGCATATAATTAAAAGTATAGAAAACAGTATACCCATCCATCGCTTGCCTAGAGCACGTTCCATGTAATAAGAAGGACCACCTCTAAACTGACCATCCTGACGAACCTTATAAATCTGAGCAAGTGTACTTTCTATAAATGCAGATGCTCCTCCAATTAACGCTGTAACCCACATCCAGAAAACAGCTCCAGGGCCACCTGCTGCTATAGCAGTAGCGATTCCGGCTATATTTCCTGTTCCTACTCTTGATGCAGTAGAAATCATAAGTGCCTGAAAGGAAGAAACCTTCTTCTTTCCATCTTCATCAACCTCAGTTTTCTCCAGCATTGACTTTATTCCATCCTTCAAAAATCTAAACTGAACGCCCTTTGTTCTAATAGTGAAATAGATGCCTACTCCCACCAACATAATAATAAGCACATAGGAATACATTACATCGTTAATCTTAGTTAAAATGTCGTTGAATGTCATATATAGTTTTCTCTCTCCGTTTTTTTATTTAGTATACCATATTATTGACCGTCAGGCAAAGCGGCATGAGGTCCAAAATCAGTTAAACCACCTTCACCCCACAAATCTTCTTCAGTGACAGCTTCGCTTGAATTAAACGAAAAGCTACATATAGACATTGTAGTAATATGAAACTATGCAGATTTTCTGAATAGGAGTAAGTTCATTATCTATTATCTCTTTAACCAGTCTCTGCTTTTCTCTATCCTGAAGGACAGTTTCCGGAATTATTTCATCTGAATCAAATATATTATCAATAGCATCTCCCTCGTCCTGAAGTTTACCAATACTCTGACTAATCTCCAAATATGTTTCATTCATAATGTCACACATGGCATAATATAAATTATCACTGCCATTCATTATTTTATGTACACATACATATATATAATTTTTAGACTCCTCATATAACTGGGTAAATGCATCTACATTTCCCATCTGATACGCTGCAACAGCCTGCTTTAATTCCATTCTCATTTCCATAATTTAATCTCCTTTTCTCTTATGATATTTTACTATAAAACTATTTTTAATTCATTATAAATTTTATACCTAAATATGTTTTTCTAAATTTATTATTTTTGACTGCTGAGATATTAAAATCCCTTTCAAACATTCATTTTCAAACACTCCACCCTTAACATGTATCCTGTCTCCTTTCGCCACAAATATATTATCCTTTGCTGATTGTTCGCCTCTTGAAATCACAAGATAAAAATCATCCTCTTTTCTCACTACAAACATACAACAGTTATCCAAAACTAGTGGATTGTTTTCAACAAAACCTGAAATCTCTTTTATCATTTAATTCCTCCTTTTTTGTTCTTTTACTTAATAGACGGGAGAAATTCCAAAAAAGTTTCAATTTGCACAAAAAAAATTAAAATTTTTTCAAAATTTATAAAAATATAATATTTTCATATGGCAACATTTGTGATAAAGTATTTATTGTTCCA
Source organism: Lachnospiraceae bacterium (assembly GCA_015057525.1). Classification (GTDB taxonomy): domain Bacteria; phylum Bacillota; class Clostridia; order Lachnospirales; family Lachnospiraceae; genus Coprococcus_C. The sequence continues at coordinate 8,779 of SVEE01000004.1, forward strand.
ATTATATGCACATAACAAAGGAGATCAAAAACATGAAAAAAGTTTACGAAGGTAAGACAAAAGATGTTTACAGCCTTGAGAACGGTAACGTTATGTTAAAGTTCAAAGACGACTGTACTGGTAAGGACGGAGTTTTCGATCCAGGCGAGAACAGTGTTGGTTTAACTATCGAAGGTATTGGTAAGGAGAACCTTAAGACTTCTATCCACTATTTCGAGTTATTAAAGCAGGCTGGCATTAAGACTCATTACGTAGGCGCTGATGTTGACAATGCAACTATGGAAGTTCTTCCAGCAACAGTATTTGGTCATGGTCTTGAAGTTATTTGCCGTTTAGTAGCTACAGGAAGCTTTATCCGTAGATACGGTGAGTACATCGAGGATGGTACTGTTTTAGATGGTGGTTATGTTGAGTGTACATTCAAGAATGACGCTCTTGGTGATCCACTTGTAACAAGTGAAGGTCTTGCAGCTTTAGGAGTTATGACTCCTGAGATGTTTGCAAGCATGAAAGAGCAGACATTAAAGATCACAAAGATAGTTGCTGACGACTTAAAGTCTATCGGTCTTGACCTTTGGGACATCAAGTTCGAGTTTGGTTACAACAATGACGAAGTTATTCTCATCGATGAGATTGCATCAGGTAACATGAGAGTATACAAAGACGGAAAGATTGTTGAACCAGTTGAGTTAACTAAGTTGATTCTTAACAGAGCTTAATTTCAGATTATATACATTATAAGCCATGGTTTACCATGGCTTATTTTTTTCTAAAAAAATTAAGTTTATTATAAAAATAACGTTTTATTTCAGTTGTATTTTTTTGAACTTTCCTTTATTCTATATATAGTGGTATTTTTGTATTGTAAATACAATTTTCCTGCAAAAGATTATATTATTGGAGGTAACAAAATAGTGGCAAAAACTGTAGAAGAATTTATGAGTTTAATCGAAGACAATGATATCAAGATGATTGATTTCAAGATTGTTGATATCAATGGTCAGTATCGTCATGTAACAATTCCTGCTAAGCAGTTCTCTGCTGAAACGTTGAAGGACGGTATTGGTTTTGACGCATCTAACTATGGCTACGCAGTAGTAGAAAAAAGTGATATGGTATTTATCCCTGATTTGGATACAGCTATTATCGACCCATTTTGCGATGTTCCTACTTTATCAGTAACAGGAAATGCAATGATTATTGACTATCCAGAGAACAGACCTTTGGACCAGTATCCTAGAAATATTGTTTTAGCTGCTGAGCAGTATATGAAGGACACAGGTATCGCAGATACCATGCTTATCCTTCCTGAGTTTGAATTCCATTTATTTGATAATGTTGGTTGGTCTGTAAGACCTAACGATATTAGTGTTGCTGTAGATGCTGAACAGGCATATTGGAACAGTGACGTTGAAGGAAAGGGATGTGTAGTTCCTCACCAGAAGAATTATCACATTGCCAAGCCATTTGATACATCTTATGAATGCCGTTCAGAAATGTGTCTCGAGATGGAGAAAGCTGGTATCCCTATCAAGTATCACCATCCAGAGGTTGGTGCAGGTGGCCAGTTCGAGATTGAGCCTATGCTGGGTCAGATGTCTAAGATGGCAGATGCCACTATGATGATTAAATATATTATTCACAACACTGCTCTTAAATATGGCAAGGTGGCAACATTTATGCCAAAGCCAGTTTACGGCGAAGCAGGTAATGGTATGCATGTTCATATGCTTTTACTTAAGGATGGAGAGCCTGTATTCTCAGATGATAATGGTTACTCTCACTTAAGCGAAACTGCACATTACTTCATGGGTGGTCTTCTTAAGCATATTTCATCACTTTGTGCAATTACTAATCCAAGTACTAACTCTTTCAAGAGACTTATCCCTGGATTTGAAGCACCTGTTACTGTAGGATATGCAACTTCAAACAGAAGTGCAGTTATTCGTATCCCTGCATATGCTAAGACTCCTAACTTGAGACGTTTTGAGATTCGTAACCCTGACGCTACATGTAATCCATATCTTGCATACGCAGCTATTCTTATGGCCGGTCTTGATGGTGTTAAGAACAAAATCGACCCACACGCTAATGGTTGGGGACCATATGATTTCAATCTTTATACTTTATCTGATGAGGAGAAGGCAAAGCTTGAGTCTCTTCCAACTTCTCTTGATGAAGCACTTGATGCTCTTGAAGCTGACCACGATTATCTCACAGCAGGTGGTGTATTCCCAGAGCACCTTATCAAAAATTTCATCGCTAACAAGAGAAAAGAGTGCTTTGAATTTTCTAAGATTCCACATCCAGCAGAATTTGAGAAATATTTTAATATTTAATAATTATAAGCACGCTAAAACGCCGGTCCAAAGACCGGCGTTTATTTTATTTATATTAAATTTTACTCAACGATTAATGTAGCTGAACCGTATGCTTTGACTGGATTACCATTAGTGTCAAACTCCGTAGTATACTTAACTCTAAAAGGAACCCTTCCTACGGTTAATGGAATAACTGCCTCTAATTCTTCCACACCATTCTCAATCTGCTTCATCCAATCATAGTACATATCTGAAACCTCAGGAGGGAAGATTCCCGCTTCAAACAATGGGTCTGGATAATTTCGCACAAGTGCTGGTAAGCCCAAATCTCTCATACATCTGAAACAAGGTCTCATTTCCTTGGTTGCTATGGTGTATTCCCAATAATATATGTTAGCATGCTCACTTGCCATCTTGAAACGTCTTTCGCTATCAACAAGAGCAGTATATCTTTCTTTTTCCGATGTGATATTTCTAATTGTTGCATAGAAAAGATAATTTCCATCGCTCTTACCAATTAGACGAACTGTGGTACGAATGCACATTTTCTCGGAGCCACAGCTACACGAGGTAATATCTCTCCATGTCTCACACTCCTGCTCATCCATTGTTTCTATAGCACGATTAAGCATATCAATGTATATCTTCTTATTATCCTCATCAAAAAATCTAAATGGGTCTCCATTAATTAAATCCTTCTCAGATAAATTCATACCTAATTCCTGAAGATATTTTAAATTAACTCGCAGTACCTCAACTACTCCACCATGATAATCAAACACAGCAGCTCCACCTACATAGTTATTAAATATAAGAGTCTCTTGAGACGTAGGATTCCAAAAATCTCCTGCATTTAATGTATCAATAAGCTTCATCTGTGGAACTGTTGTACCTATTGAACTGCCACTGATTAATTGCTCATATTCTTCTTCTGGAACAGGTCTTGAGTACAGATAACCCTGTATGTAATCACAGCCTATACTTCTAAGGAAATCAGCCTGATTAACATTCTCTACACCCTCAGCAATAACCGGCATATCAAGCCATTTTGCCATACGGACAACAGAGCTTAAAATAGTTCCCCCTCTACTGTTATTAGACTGCTCCTTCATAAAAAGCATATCAAGCTTTATAACATCAAGTTCTATATCTTTAAGTACGTTAAGTGAGGAATAACCGCTACCAAAGTCATCCATTTCAACTATGTAACCATGATCATGTAGTTTTTTAACCACTTCGTTGATGAGTTCGCTGTTTCCCATAACAGCTGATTCTGTAATCTCAATGCGCAAGTATTTTACAGGAACTTCGTATCTGCAACGAATTTCTTCAAGCATTTCAACAAAGTCAGGCTGGAAAATATCATGACGTGAAAAGTTCGAGGAAATAGGTACAATATGTGTACCCTTGTCTATACATTTTTTGAGAAAAACACATACTTCCTCAAAAACATATAAGTCAAGCTTGGTTATAAACCCATTTTTTTCAAATATAGGTATAAAAACACCTGGTGAAATCAATCCCTTTTCAGGGTGTTTCCAACGAACCAAGGCCTCCGCACCCAACAACATTCCCGTAGAATGATTATACTGAGGCTGATAATAAACAACGAAATGTTTCTCGTCAAGCGCAGTAGACATCATACCTACTATTTCCTGCTCTCCTAACATATCATTGCGGAGTGATTCTGTATAAAAATTGTACTTTTTAGTGAAGCTACCCTTAATAGACGACTGTGCCAAAACCGCACGGTCAATCATAGAATCTGCATTAAACGTACTTCCATTAGTAACATATATACCTGCATTGCAAGTAATGTGAAATGGTATATTGTATCCTGTTATATCAGAAAGTAATCTTTCTATAAACTCCACTAGTTCATTGCCACATGTGTGAGTAAACACAATAAATCTATCTGAACCAGGGCGACACACAACATCCTCTTCTTTAACAGATCTGCTAAGAGTATCCGCAATATGTCTAAGAAGTCTATCTCCTTCTGACATTCCAAACAAATCATTAACTGCCTTAAAACGAAGGACATCAAAATAAATAAGAGCATACTCTCCTGCTGTTGCGGCTGATTGGTTCTTCCTCATTATACACTCTATAGTATCACAGAAAGCATCTCTATTTAACAAACCTGTAAGCTCATCATAGCTAGAAACATGTTCCTCGTGGCAATCTGAATTAACTATATTATTAATATTTGTAAATGTAATATTAACCGGACCGCCTGGAACCGGTAAAACAAAGCCTACATTAAACCACTTCCACGAATCATCAGTACATTTTAATATGTATTCAGAAAAAATCACCTGAGGAGATGAAGCATTAGCTACACTTTCAAGCTGATTTTTAAAAGTGTCTGCAGTATTTTCTGATGCAAAACCATCCTCCAACATAATTTTGCACAGTGGGCGAGCATCAAAAAAGCCGGCAAAAATATCACCCATATTTGCCGGATAAGTAAAGTTTTTACTAACGGTATCAAAAATAACTAACATATTTTGTTCAAATGTTTTGGCCGTTCTATTGGAAACCGTTTTCAAATCATCTGAACATTTAGTCATCGCTTCCATGTCACTCCCCCTATCTTATATAATCCTTTATATAAGTAACGCACGCATCTAAATCATATAAATTTTTCCGTTCAAAAAATATAATATAATTATACTCCTATTTTTTTCTAATTTCCATACTTCAATTGTATATTATACAACTTAATTTTAAATTTTTTATGTATTGAATAAAACATATTATGTAAGTCAAGAATAATAATACATTTTATTATTTTAGAAGGAGAATATTATGGGACATAGCGATACTATTTGCCTATTACAGGAATGTGATTCAGGCACAAAAATGGCTGTAAATTCTATAGATGAGGTTTTAGGTTATGTAAAAAACGAAGAACTGAAAATGATTTTAACAGAAAGCAAACACCACCATGAGAAATTAGAGAAAGAAATTCTAGAATTACACGATAAATATAACAGCGAAGAAAAAGACCCTGGAGTAATGGCAACAAGCATGTCTTGGTTGAAAACAAACTTTAAGCTCGCAATGAATGAAAATGACCAAACAATCGCAGAGCTTATTACTGATGGGTGCCACATGGGACTAAAATCACTCCATAAATATATGAATGACTATACTGATGCAAATCATGATGTACATGAAATCTGCAACAGATTAATAGATATCGAAGAAGAATTACTTGAGGATTTAGAAGGATACCTATAATACACAAAAAAGCTATGGAATTTGAAAACTCCATAGCTTATTTTTTAAGATATCTTCTGTAATTTTACACTGTGCTCAGCCACCACATTTTTAAGCACATCCACATCACTTTGTATAGACTCAATTTGGTTAATACTGCTTATGTATCTGTTCGAAGTTGCAACATAACAGGACTCAATATTTCTTAATCTAGGCATAACTTCATTCTCAAGCAAAATATTAATATTCGATATATCTTTTGTATTCTGTATAATAGCCTTTTCATTTTTAGCAATTTGCTTTTGAAGTGCAGCAGCCACATTATCAAGCTTGTCTTCCAGTTTCTTGAATTCTGCTCTGAGTTCATTGATATCATTCTTGAATTCTGCTCTGAGTTCATTGATATCATTCTTGAATTCTGCTCTGAGTTCATTGATATCATTCTTGAACTCTGCTCTGAGTTCATTGATATCATTCTTGAATTCTGTTCTTAATTCATTCTTCATCTTAAGAATTTCACTGTGTAATTCAGTTTTTGTTTGCTGTATCTCTTTTCGCAAAGGTTCCATCTTTGCTTCCATAATATCAGATATAGCTAACAATAAATCGTTATTAGTCATATTATCTACACTCCTTTACTAATACGTATTTTGACTCTTCTTATCATTAACTATTATCTTTTGTATAAATGGTGGTAACAAAAATATTATCATAGTAAAAAAAGGTTGTAAATTATAAAAAATATTTTTCACCAAAAAACAACAAAAAATGCAGACGTGGAATACACGTCTGCATAAAAAACTAGTTTGAGAAATTAATCTCATATTCATCAATTGTACCAGTAATAGTGTAACTATATGTTCCTGATGGACACTCTATAACACCCTCTGCTGTACCATCTGCAAAATCTTCTGTTATATCAACAGTAACACCTTCTTTTCTTAAGAAAGTTTTGTCACCTTCTTTTCCTACAACAGGGATGTCATCAAGTTCATCCACCATTTCAATAACTACCTCGTCATCTTCGTCAACCTCAATCTGGTATTCTCCATAAATACCATTCTCATCTTCTGTCCATGTTAACTCAGTTTCTTTTTCTTCTCCATTAATAAGAACCTTGACCTTACTTGTAAGTGTCTCTCCTGTAGCAGCATAACAGATTCCGTTTGATGCTACAAACATAAGTGCCAATCCTGCAACTGCTGTTGCAGCAAATTTCATTGCGTCCCTAAATTTTGTTTCCTTCTTATTCATACTCATGACCTTTCTGAACAACGCATCAGACGCATGAATATCATCATATACATTCTTTATTTTTTCTTTATTATTCATTTTCCCACGCCTCCTTCAGCAATGTTCTAAGTAATTTTCTTCCACGAGTAAGCCTAGTTCGTACAGTTGCTTCGTTAATGTGTATAATCTCAGCAATCTCCTTTGTGGAGTAACCTTCGAAATAGAACAAATATATTACTATTCTACATTTGGCTGGCAACTCCTTGATGGCATAATATAAATCATTGCTTTCTTCCATCACAAACTCTGGTTCCTTTGACAATTCATCTATAGAATCTACATTTCTCCTCCAAAAGGAAGAAAACAAACTGTTACATTCATTTACACATACTCTGATGAGCCACCTTTTTTCATGCTCCCTATCCTTGAATTCAGGACACTTGGTAAGGAGTTTCAAAAATGTTTGCTGAACCACATCGTCTGCATCTGCTGGAGTTTTGGTGTAGCTTATGGCTATTCTGTAAACTGTATCTATATGCTTTTTTACTATATGCTCATATTCTCTACTATCCAAAACTTCACCTCCAGTTCTCGTGTTATTATTTGCTTTGTTTAAAAGGCCTTTCATTATATAAACAATTGAAAGTGGCAAAATGTGCGATTTAAGTTTTAAAAATTTCAAAAAAATTATACATCACATAAACACTTATATAAAACATATAAATTCAAGACACCTCCATATGCCCAATTCCACAAAAATAAACCCCGAAACGCTCTTGCATTTCGGGGCTATAATATTAATCAATCATTATTATATTATCTTCATCGATTCCCTCTTTTATTTTATACTCTTCCCACTGTGCTATAGGGAAATATTCAAGAGACTGTATAGTTGTTTGATAATATTCACCATCATAAATCATTTCAAACACACCTATATTAAATGAGTAATCTTCTCTTTCATATACAATGTTATATATAAAAGAGCCATTAGCATTATTCTTTAATACATCTACATTATCTGGATTATAACAATATAAGTAAGATGGTTTTCCGTACTTCTCAACTATCTTATAAAGTAAATCTTCATCATCAGCATAATCATCAATCACAAATGTATCATATACACCTGCAAACGTTCCCATATACCAATGCCCTTGATCAAATGCCTCTGTCAAAGTCATTCCTGTGCAATTATAATCATCAACAATAAAATCCTCAATATTGCAGTCATATTCTTCGTCATAATATGTTCTTGGCTTTTCAGCATTTGCGTCAAACTGCACCTGAGTAGATATATCTACCTCGTTACTACTGTCTGTAAATGTATATGGCATAGCATATATATCAAATATGCTTTGTGCGTTTTCATTTTCATAGATTTCATCATACTCACCATAATGAGGTGCCGAGTATACATATGGTGCACATGCTGCATCTAGTTCATCAAGTGTTATAGGAAGTGTTATTTTATCACAAAAGATTGTCACATCTGTTAAATCTTTTTCCTCTCCCCAATCTATTGTGTTAGCTATATAGTATGCACCACTTTCTGAATACATTTCTTCAGATGTTTCTTCTGTAGTTTCTTCTATTGTCTCCTCAGAAGTAGTTTCCCCTCCCTCTTCAACTTCATCCTCAGACACTGACTCTACTACCTCATCCTTGTCCTTCTTGTCTTCCTTTTCTTTTTCTTCACCACATGCTGTAAGACCAAGCATAAGAACAGCTGTCATTGCAAATAATAATTTCTTTTTCATTTTCTCCTCCTAAAAAATCTTTATTTATCTACTTCATCAATATAAACAATTTATTACATATAATCAAGCCTTATTTTCCAATCTTAGTTCTAATAAGTCTTATATATATAATTTTATTATTGTAAAAACACGCCATTAAGTCTTCTATATATATTTTTAACCTTTTTCAATCTTAACAGGAATAACGCCAATCATTGACTTAGAATATGTACAGATTTATAATTGAATCATCTAACGATACGGCATAATTTTATTTAGGAGGTATATTTAATGGGACGTTTAGATGGTAAAGTTGCTATTGTTACAGGCAGTAATTCAGGTGTAGGTGCTGCCACAGCTAAATTATTTGCAAAAGAAGGCGCAAAGGTTGTTATAAGTGCTCGTCGTCTTCCACAGCTCGAAGAAGTTGCTGAGGAAATCAGAGCAGCCGGTGGAGAAGTTCTTGTTGTTCAGACAGATGTTTCCAAGGTTGAGGACTGTGAAAATCTCGTAGCTAAAACTGTAGAAGCCTACGGCAAGGTAGATGTTTTAGTCAACAACGCAGGAGTTCTTGAAGCAGGACTCAAGCCTGTTGATTGCTTTGAAGAAGAAGACCTTGAATGGGTTCTCGGAATCAACACAAAGGGTACATTGTACTGCACAAGAGCCGCAGTTAAAGAAATGATGAAGAACAACGCAGGTTCCATCATCAACCTTGATTCTGTTGCAGGTCAATTCGGAACTGGTGGTGCATCATACGTTACAAGTAAAGCAGCAGTTATAGGTTTAACTAAGCACACTGCCCTTCGCTTCGCAGGCACAGGCATCCGTTGTAACTCAGTTAATCCAAGTTCTATCGCTACACCAATGGCAAAAACAGATCCTGCCACTCTCAATCAAGACATGTTCGGACAGATGAGAAAACACATGAACCTCTCAGTACCAATCTGTATGCCAGAAGACGTAGCCAACATCCTACTCTTCCTCGCAAGCGACGAATCTCGCGCTATCACAGGTCAGGTAATCGTTTCCGACTTCGGAGCAACATTATAGTATAGCACTATACCTCTTTGTGCAAATTATATTTGGACTGTGTATATCATATTCCAATAATAAATGCACACCGAAAACTGTTCTAGAAACGCCGGCACTTAGTCTTCAGAAACCACCTGTAGAATAACAAATGTGCTCGAAAACACGCTCTCGCTTGGACGAAACGCAGCGGTACGTAAGCTTGTACAATTAAGGCATATGAGAATAAAAATGTGCCTGGGAAACTGTCAGGAAACGCCAGCACTTAGTGCGAAAAATAAGCCCCCATGATTTCAAAGTCATTTGATAATCATGGGGGCTTATTTTTCACACTTACGTACTGTTGCGTTTCCGTCCAAGCGAAAGCGTGTTTCCTAGCACATTTATTATTCTCATATGCCTAATTGTACAAGCTAAGTGCCGGCGTTTCTAGAACAGTTTTCGGTGCACATTTTTATTCTTACAGGTGATTCCTGAAGACTTAGTACCGCTGCGTTTCGTCCAAGCGAGAGCGTGTTTTCGAGTGCATTTATTATTGGGATATGATATAACACAGTCCAAATATAATTTATACAAGGGGCATAGTGCTATACTAAGTTTTGCCCGTTGGTTGCGATTACCTGCTTGTACCAGTGGAAGGATTTTTTCTTGCTGCGGTTAAGTGTTCCTTCGCCAGCGTTGTTTTTGTCTACGTAGACGAAACCATATCGTTTATCCATCTCACCTGTTGAGGCTGATACTATGTCGATAGGAGCCCACATTGTATATCCTATAAGGTTGACGCCTTCATTGTCTACTGCATCTATCATGGCTTTTATGTGATTGCTAAGGTATTCGATACGGTAGCTGTCATCAATAGTACCATCTGCTTCTACTTTGTCGTAGGCACCAAAGCCATTTTCAACTATCATGAGTGGAACATCGAATCTGTCAGAAAACCAGTTAAGAGCATAGCGAAGACCTGTTGCATCTATCTGCCAACCCCAGTCGCTTGCTTTAACATGTGGGTTTTTAACAAAATCCTTTTCTAAGTAGTCGTAATATGGATTTGCTTCATTAGCTTCCACTGCAAATGACATATAATACGAAAATGCTATATAGTCCACAGTACCCTCTTTAAGAATAGATAAATCTTCATTTGTTATATCCATATTCCAGCCCTTGCGTTCAAACTTTTTAGGAAGCCAGTTTGGATACTTGCCTTTAACATGAACGTCTGTGTACCAATATTTGCCCTGCATAAATCTCTGTGCGGCAAGTACATCATCAGGCTTGCAGCTGTATGGGTATACTGGACACATGGCTATCATGCAACCTATTTTGAAATTAGGATTTATTTCATGACCTGCTTTAACAGCAAGGGCACTGGCCACAAGCTCATAGTGGGCAGACTGATACATTACATATTCTAAATCCTCGCCTTCTTCAGCAAGAATTGCACCTTCCTGTACCAAGTGGTGAGGTGTAGGGTCAGCCTGATTATTTATCTCATTAAATGTCATCCAGTACTTAACTTTATCCTTATATCTATCAAAGCATACTGTTGCAAATTTCACAAAGAAATCAATACATTTTCTGTTCCTAAATCCACCATAATGCTTAGCCATGTAATATGGCATTTCAAAATGTGACAATGTGACTATAGGTTCAATACCATATTTGAGACACTCGTCAAATACATTATCATAGAATTTAAGTCCCTCTTCATTAGGCTGTTCCTCATCACAATTTGGGAATATTCTTGTCCAAGCAATGGATGTTCTAAAGCACTTAAATCCCATTTCTGCAAGAAGTGCAATATCTTCTTTGTAGTGATGATAAAAATCTGACGCCTCATGATTTGGATAATTCTCGCCTGGCAACACTCCATCTGTAATTCGACGTGGTTTCTTGGTTATATTGTCGCCAGCAGTCATAACATCAGCTATGCTTATGCCTTTACCACCTTCCTGCCAGCCACCTTCTATCTGATGGGCAGCAACTGCACCACCCCATAAAAAGTCTTTGTTTAATGCCATATACAAGTCTCCTTTTATGATTATTCTGAATACAATTCCTTAAAATTATATAATGCACCAAATAAATTAGAATCATTTCTGTATTTGCATACATCTATTCTAATATTTTCATATACACTGGACAAACGTTTTAACTCTTCAACATAACGCTTTATTCCTTCTATAAAATCAGGTTCTGCGCTTATGCCTCCACCGATAAGTATCACTTCTGGGTCAAATGTAACGTAGAAATTAAGACATTGTTTAGCAATACTGAAATATGTATCCTCTAAAACATCTATACAAAGTTCATCACCCTGTCGTGCCCATTCATAAACCCTCTCACCTGTCACCTCAGACAAGGGAAGATTCTTAAGCTTAGAAATTCTATAACACATATTAATAGCTGAGCGCTTAGTTGCCCAAGTATACGGAAACTGGTCTGCAACCTGGAACATATCTACCTTTTCCATAAGACTTTCACCCTTAGGAAGATTAGCTAAATCTTCTCGAGTCATATCCTCAAAGATAAATGAAACTTCTCCTGCCAGCAAATGTTTGCCATGAACAACCTTTCTATCCTTGATAATTGCCCCTCCAATTCCTGTACCAAAAACAAGAACACATGCATCGTTAACATCCTTGGCGTTACCCATCCAAACCTCCGCCAAAGCTGCACACTTGCCATCATTTTCAAGGGAAACACGAACTTCATCACATCGTTTGCTTACTAAATCACCAAGAAATATTTTATCTAGATATTTAATACCACCGCCATTGTAAACAATGCCTTTTTCCACATCAATCTGTCCTGGAATTCCCATTGCAATTCCTTCAACAGTCTCTTGTTTCTTATAGGTATCATAAATCTTACCAATAGCCTCAACAAAATCCTCTACTCCATCTCCTGGTTGAAGAGGTGTGGTAGCCTTTCCTTTTTCTATTATGTCTCCTTCTGCCGACATCCATGCATACTTTATGGTTGTGGCTCCTACGTCAAAAACTAAGTACATTATTATTCTCCTCAAATCATGATTATTCTATAGGAACAAGAGCCTTTTCAAACATCTCCAAAGCTTGTTCTGGCGATAATTCGTACAAAGAAGCAGAAATCACCAACTCAACTTGAGACTGAAGATCAACGATAACAAATGTTCCATCGGCAACATAATCATTAGTATCTTCATATATAATATGGTCACCAAGTCTAAGACCAGTATCTACATAGTTTTTGTTTAGTTCTAAATTCCCAACAAAATGGTCCTCCTGTTCCATACGCACAGATATATATTCACCATCTATATCAACCACCATGCCATAAGAAACAAGTTCTGCCTCATCGCAAAAAACAGTGTTTCCTAAATATGCGTTTGCCATAACTGACCATGCTGTTGTCACCGATGGTCTAAATGCTAAACGATATCCCGGAATCATTTCTTTATTTGCAACATAGCCATACAAAGATAATTCCTCTCCGGCATCAGATACTTTTATTGTATCTTTAACAGGTTTAACTGTATCCCATAATAACTGTTCAGTCCATCCTTCTTCTTGAATTAAATAGTTTGCCCCAGATATTTCAAACAAAAGATCACAACACTGTAAATAATATCTGTTAAACGGTTCCATATCCTCATCCCCGTCATAATCCTCATAATACCTATATAAAGTAACATTCTCTTCCTGAAAAGCAACTTCTGATTCTGCTATTTCATCTGTATACATCTCAACATCACAATCATGAAGATTCATGCATTCTCCGTCTAAGTTAATTCGTATAGATATTGGAGCAGCAACCATAGGTCCACCAACTTCCATATTACTCTCAAAATGTGAAAAAAGTTGAATATTATCTGTAGCTGTGAACTCATATCTTACATCTTTTACGGTAAAAGCAAAATGATCTTCTGTTCCATACTCTGTTGGTGGTGTAATAGGATCATCCGACAGAGAAGATTCTTCGCTACCTGTATCTTCAGCAATTATTTCTCCATTTTCTCCTACCTCAATACCTTGATTTTCTTCTACTATTTCCTCTTCTACAGTTATTTCCTCTGTTTTTTCTTCTTCATGCGACTCCTGAGTTGTCTTTTCTTCCTTATCTTTTTTCTTTGAATCGTTACTTTCTCCCCCACATGCTGACAATAAACACATAGCCATAACTAAAGAAACAGCAAGTAATTTCTTTTTCATAGTAAATCTCCTTCTATGTATAAACAAAATCTTTTCTATCAATATAACACCATATAAAACAAAAAAAAATAGTTTTTTTACAACTTTATTATCAACATTATATATAAATTTTTTTTGCACACTTAAATACCTTTCGAATTTAAAGAAGAAAAAAAGTAGGTATATGAATTCATATACCTACTTATCTAATTAAAATATAATCTAAAATTTACTGTATCATTCCCTTAAGAACTTCTTCAGCCTTATGAAGCTGTAAATCATCTGCATATTCGATTCCAACTGCATTAGTTCTTCCGTCTGCAAGTTCAACCTCATAATCTGGAACAATACCAATTTCGTGAATATCATTACCATTAGGAGTAAAATATTTTGCTATAGTAATCTTAATTGCTGTTCCATCTGAAAGAGGTATTACTGATTGAACAATACCCTTTCCATAGGAAGTTGTTCCTATAATCTCTGCAACTCCTGTATCCTGAAGAGCACCTGCAAATATTTCTGATGCACTTGCACTATTACCATTAATAAGCACTGCAATTGGCATATCAGCATATTCTTCATCAGTTGATGAATAGTGCTGTAAAATATTACCATCTTTATCCTTGGTTGTAACAATAGTTCCTTCCTTCATAAGGAAATCACACATATCAACAACTGCTGTAAGAAGTCCACCTGGATTATCACGAAGGTCAACAACCATAGCCTTTGCTCCCTGTGACTCAAGGTCTGTATAAGCCTCTATAAACTCTGCACAGGTATTGTCATAGAACTGTTCAACAAGGATATATCCAATGTTATCCTCAAGCATCTTATATGATACTGAATAATTTTCAACCACACGTCTTTCAACATCAAAATCCATATACTCTCCTGTGCTTGGACGATAGATTTTGATATGAGCTGTTGTGCCTTCTTCACCTCTAATCATATCCACAACTACAGTGAGTTCCTGATCAATAATTTCTGTTCCATCAACCTCTACAATTATATCCTCAGCCATAAGACCGGATTCCTCAGCAGGACTATTTTTAACCGGACGAACTATGGAAACAACCATATCTGCATCCTGTGTTACTACAGCTCCGATACCAACATATTCTCCCGAATTAGTTTCCTGAAGTTCAGCAAATTCTTCCTCAGTATAATAAACAGAATATGGGTCATCAAGGCCACTGAGAACTGCATCATACAACGCTTCTTCTTGCTTCTCTTCATCTATTTCAAAGTAGAAATATTCGTCAATGTAACCATTTATTTCATCTATCTTGTCATTAACCTCAGGATCATCCCACAAACTTGTATCTGCACTTGCACCCAGTATTGCGTTAATAAACTCACAACCTGTGCAAAGAAAAGCCATGGACATAACAAGCAAAAATGATAATATTTTTTTCATTTCTTGTAACATCTCCTAATTAATATAAATATGGGGCTGGATCCACATATGTTCCATTAATTCTTACACCAAAGTGGCAATGTGGTCCAGTAGAGTTACCTGTACTTCCAGCATATGCAATAAGCTGACCTCTTGAAACTGTCTGACCAACAGAAACAACCAATGATGAGTTATGCATATAAACTGTTGAAACTCCACCACCATGATCAATAAGAACATAGTTACCCATAGAACTACTGTATGTAGCTCCAATTACAGTTCCAGCTTCACCTGCAACTATAGGTGTACCTGTTGCACATCCTATATCAATACCCTGATGCATTCTTCCCCATCTAGGACCGTAAGGTGATGTAACAACACCGCCTCCGTCACCAGCAACAGGCCACTGGAATGTACCACCATTATAATGAATTACAGGTGTCTGACCAGATGCCGCTGCTGCTGCCGCTGCCGCTGCTGCTGCCGCCTCAGCTGCTGCAATAGCCTCATTAGTTGCATCGATATCAGCCTGAATTGCAGCTATCTGAGCCTCATAATCGTCAATAGAATTATTGTAGTTGTTAGCCTGAACCTGCTTACCTTCTATCATAATCTCGATAGCTTCTTTGTTCTCATTAACTTCAGTTTCAATATCTTCTACAGCTGCAAGATCTGTCTCAAGCTTTAACTGAGCATCAGCCACCTTCTTTCTTATAGAAATAAGTTCTTCTAACATATCAGAATCATACTCATAAATCTGTTCTACATACTCTGACTTATTTACCATGTCTGACAAATCAGATGTAGAGAAAATAGTATCTAAATATTCAACATTTCCATTCTCATATGCATACTTAATACGAAGCTTCATAGCCTCATACTGTTCCTGCTCTTCAATCTCAGCTGCTGCAAGTTCTTCCTTTGTAACTTCAATTTCTCCATTAAGAGTTTCTTTCTGGAGCTCAAGCTCCGCAATCTGAGCATTGTAGTTTGCCACCTGTGCATCCAACTCAGCAATAACAGCTAATATATTATCTTTCTCTGCAGCAAGCTGATCAACCGCAGCCTGCGCTTCTTCTTTTTTACTTTCTGCTTCTTCTTTATCCTGGTATAAATCAGTAAGGTCACTTGCCTGTGCATTAAGGCACATCGCACCAACAAGAACAAATGCAGAAAATACCTTTAAAATCTTACGCATTAACACGCCTCCTTAAACCTTTAAATGCTTTCTTGTAGTAAGAATACTTCCCACAAGACCAAGTCCTATACCAACTGCTGCGGATACTGGAATAAGAATTCCAAATATATCACCAACTGGTACAAACTCGAATAAGTTAGCAACAATTTTAAATCTACCAATAATATATTTTACTACATTGTCATACATGTAATAAACAAGCACAAGAGGAATCATAGAACCAACAAGTCCAATGACAACACCCTCAACAATAAATGGTGCTCTAACAAAGAAATTAGTTGCACCGATAAGCTTCATGATGGCTATCTCTTCCTTACGTACTGTGATACCAATAGTAATTGTATTACTAATAAGGAATACAGATACAAGTAAAAGAATAATGATAATACCAATTGATGCATAAGTTACAACACTATTAAGTGCTGAAATACCACTGGCTGTTATCTCTGAGCTTAAAACCTTACGTACACCCTGAAGACTCTTTAAGTAAGTAACAAAGTTTGCCTGTGTACTTAAATCCTTAAGAGTAATCTTGTAAGAAGCACTATCCTTAAGAGGGTTATCACCTGCGAATGCTTCCATAGCTGCTTCGTAATCATCATAGTTTTCCTTAGCAAATTCTTCCCATGCCTGATCCGCCGAAACGAATTCCATAGTCTTAATTTCTTCTCTGGTTCTAAGCTGACTACCTATAAGCTGAATGTTCTCCTCTGAAATTCCTTCATCAAAGAAAACTGAAATAGTTACTGTATTCTCCAACTCTGTCATAGCAGTTCTGAAGTTAACAATTACACAATAAAATACACTAAATATAAACAGACACGATACAATTGTACCTATTGACGCAAGGGAGAACAAAAGATTACGTCTGATGTTTTTAAGACCCTGTCTGATACTATATAAAACCGAACTAATCCTCATCTATATACCCACCTTTTTGTTCATCACTGATTATTTCACCCTTCTTCAAGGTGATTACACGTTTTTGCATCATATTAACAATTTCTTTGTTATGAGTAACAACAACTACAGTTGTACCCTTCTTGTTAACATCCTCCAAAAGTCTCATGATTTCCCATGAATTCTTAGGGTCGAGATTACCTGTTGGCTCATCCGCAAGAAGAATCTCTGGTTTATTAACCAACGCTCTTGCAAGGGCAACTCTCTGCTGCTCACCACCTGACATCTGCTTAGGATAAGATTTGTATTTATCTGCCAAACCAACCAATGTAAGCATTGCAGGAACCTGTCTTCTAATATATCTTGTTGGAACCTCAATAACACGCTGTGCGAATGCAACATTCTCGTAAACAGTTCTATCTTTCAAAAGACGGAAATTTTGGAACACTGTTCCTATCTTTCTTCTAAGCTTAGGTATCTGTCTTCTCTTAACCTTAGAGTAATCAGTACCTGCTACAGAAATCTTTCCACCAGTTGGATCCAGTTCTTTCAATAAAAGCTTAATCAAGGTAGTCTTACCAGAACCACTTGTACCAACTATGAAAACAAATTCACCTTTATCAATTTTAATGTTGATATCTTTTAATGCATAAGTTTTACTCGTTGGATATTTCATCTTAACGTTTTCTAAAACTATCATAATTAATTATCTCCTATAATTAGTAATCTAACGATTCCATATACTTCATGTATCTAACAACCATAAGCGCAATCTTAAATGTTATGGCATCTTCAAATACTCGTAAGTCAAGACCTGTGCTCTTCTCAAGCTTATCAAGTCTGTAAACCAAAGTGTTTCTGTGAATATAAAGCTGTCTTGATGTCTCAGAAACATTCAGGCTGTTTTCGAAAAATTTATTGATTGTTGTAAGTGTTTCCTCATCAAACTCGTCTGGAGACTTACCATCAAAAATTTCCTTGATGAACATCTTACAAAGAGGAATAGGAAGCTGATAAATAAGTCTACCTATGCCTAAATTACTATATGCAATAATCTTTCTATCACTGTAGAAAATCTTTCCTACGTCAAGAGCAAGTTTAGCTTCTTTGTATGAACGGGAAACTTCTTTGATTTCATTAACAATTGTACCGTATGCTACATTTACAGAAGACATAGCTTCTGTGTTGAGCATATCTAATATTACCTTGGCAGTCTTGTTCATATCCTCATAAGTTTCGCTTGGTTTTACTTCTTTTACAAGGATAATGTTTTTCTCATCTACCGCTGTAATGAAATCCTTTGTTTTGCTAGAAAACAATGTTCTAACAGTCTCAAGCGCATTAGTGTCCTTATCGTTTTTAGTCTCAATAATAAACACTATACGTCTTGCATCAGTTTCAATATGAAGCTTCTTAGCTCTGTTATATATATCAACGAGAAGAAGGTTATCAAGGAGAAGATTCTTAATAAAGTTGTCTTTATCAAATCTTTCTTTGTATGCTACAAGGAGACTCTGTATCTGAAAGGACGCAACCTTTCCAATCATATACACATCCTCGGCTTCACCCTTGGCAAGTATAACATACTCTAATTCATTCTCGTCGTAAACCTTAAAAAACTGGAAACCCATCATAACCTGGCTTTCCGCTGGAGAATCAGCAAAAGCAACTACAGCTTCCTCATACTCTTCTGTATTTCTGATAGTAGATGCAAGGCTTTTTCCCTCTGTATCCATAACGCACAACTCTGTACGTGTAATAGCCTTAATTCCATCTATTGTGTCTTGTAGAATCTGATTTGAAATCATTTTATCACCCCTTATATTCATAACTGGTTATAAACTAATGCCAGTTGTTAATATGTCTGTAACATTTTCAGACATATTGAGTATAAAAAACATACCCATACAAGGTACATTTTACCTCAAAATCGTCAAAAAAAAAAGAGGAAATACATAATTTTATGTATTTCCTCATCACATTTCACATTTTTGTCACACTTTTGTAACAATTTGTAAGATTTGCACTAACAAATATTAGTTAGCAACTACTTCCTCAGTCTCCTTATCGAAGATGTGTACCTTGCTGAGATCGAATGCAAACTGAACTGAATCGCCAGGTCTAGCAGTAGTTCTTGGGTTAACTGATGCAGTAATATCGAACTGATCAATTGTGAAGTATAAGTAAACCTGAGCACCTAACATCTCGTAGATGTTGATTCTTGCATCGATTACGCTTTCTGGAGAAGACTCGATGAATAACTGCTCATCATGGATATCCTCTGGACGAATACCAAGTACAACTTCCTTATCGATGAAGTCACCAGCGATAAGCTTAGCAGCCTTAGCATCTGGAACCTTGATTGAGTGAGAACCAAACATAAGTAATACATCTGCTCCTGACTTAACAACCTTACAATCGATGAAGTTCATAGGTGGCATACCCATGAAACCAGCAACGAATAAGTTACATGGCTTATCATATAAGTTCTGTGGAGTATCAACCTGCTGGATGATACCATCCTTCATAACTACGATTCTTGTACCAAGAGTCATCGCCTCTGTCTGGTCATGTGTAACGTAGATAATAGTTGTCTGAAGTCTCTGGTGAAGCTTAGAAATCTCAACACGCATCTGTACTCTTAACTTAGCGTCAAGGTTTGAAAGAGGCTCGTCCATAAGGAATACCTTAGGCTCACGAACGATAGCACGACCCATAGCAACACGCTGTCTCTGACCACCTGATAAAGCCTTTGGCTTTCTGTCAAGAAGGTGCTCAATATCAAGAATCTTAGCTGCCTCATGTACCTGCTTGTCAATCTTTTCCTTAGCTACTTTTCTGAGCTTAAGACCGAATGCCATGTTGTCATAAACTGACATATGTGGGTAAAGAGCGTAGTTCTGGAATACCATCGCGATATCTCTATCCTTAGGCTCTACGTCGTTAACCATCTTGTCACCGATCCATAACTCACCTGAACTGATATCCTCAAGTCCAGCGATCATACGAAGTGTAGTAGACTTACCACATCCTGAAGGTCCAACGAAGATGATGAACTCTTTGTCCTCAACCTCTAAGTTGAAATCCTTAACAGCGTTGAAGCCGTTTGGGTAAATCTTGTAAATATTCTTAAGTGATAAACTAGCCATTTTAAATTTTTCCTCCTATTAGTTAAATATTCACTGACTAATGCTGTAGTAATATTACATCAAAACCTTTTTAAAAGCCATATAACAATTTAACAAATAAGCCCGAAAAATATTGTACAATTTGTATATGAATTATTTTTCCGTGGTTTTTTTATTCATTTTTAACAAAAAGCTACCAGTAGTTACCCCCTAAACTTTGTGAAACCTTCACCAAAAGCTTCACGTATATCTCCAACAAAGCAAATAGCATTTTCATCAATTTGATATACTTTTTCCTTGATTTTCACCATTTCTTTAGCCGAAGCCACACACATTATCATAGGTCTATGTTTATCTGTAAAACCTCCCTTTATTTCAATATAGCTAACACCCCTTTTAATATCATTTACAATATAATCAGATATACCTCCAAATTGCTCTGATATTATATATAGAAGTTTAGCTCTGTTTGGTCCTTCAAGAATTGAATCTGATACTTTCGTAACAATATAAATTGCTATGACTGCATAAATTCCGCTTTCAAACCCAAAAACTCCCATACCTAGAGCCACGATAATACCATCAATAATTGCCAGTAATTTAGGAATGGATAAATGCTTCATTCTCAAATTTAAAAGTGTAGCAAATAAATCAGTCCCTCCTGACGATGCATATTTTAAAAATATCATACCTAAGCCCGTCCCCATTGTGACAGCACCCAGAATTATATCTACTAATTTATCACCAGTAAGGAGATTAATATTTATACCTGGCACAATCCCCAAAAATAAGGTTAAGCTAACTGTACATACCAAGGTTTTTATAAATGTATCTCTTTCAAGCAACTTGTAACCAACTATAAAAAGAGGAACATTTATAACGGCATTCACCACCCACATAGGTACACCAAACAATCTTTTTAATATTATTGCAATTCCTGTTACCCCTCCTGCCACAACACCTGTCTTTTCAAAAAACATTGTCACAGCAACAGCCATTAAAATTGTACCACTTATTAATACTGCATATGTTTTTATTCTTACCTTTAATTCAAAAAAACTCTTCATAATTATAATTATGAAGAGTTTTTCTTGTATTATTCACAAATATATAATTAGTGGTCACTGTGTGAGGTTCCTACTATAATTATAATATCATAATTATCTGTAGGTTCAGAAGAACCGCCATCTAAATCTCCTACCTCATAGGTAGCTCCCTCAAAGAACTGTAAAAGGTCTTCGCCTACGCCCTCCTGCTTAGAGATAATCTTAGTAGTTTCTACACTGGTGAAATAATCTGAAGCAAATGTATTGTTGTATCCATTTTCATTTAAAGTTGCACACCATCTTCCAGCAAGTCCAGATACATCTGTACTATTTAAAACAAGTATATTTTTACCTGCTGAAGTCACCTCATATGTTGGAGCTTCCTCATCAGTATTTTCCTCGGTATCTTCTGTATCCTCTGCAGTGTTAAACATCAAATCATCATGAGCTTCCGCCTGAGTAAGTATATCACTATTAACAGTTGTCGGAGTATTCTTACCATCTTTTCCATTATTGACAGCTTTAGTTATAAGAACTATTCCAAATACAACTATACAAATTCCTAATATAACAACCGATGCTCGCAAGAACATAGAAAAAAACAATCCAGCAACGCTCTGTTTCTTCATAATTACTCCTCCTAATATAATCTAATATATATTCTTACAATCAAAAATATCCATAAAATATTGCAATCTAAATTCAAGTATCTTGTAGTATAACAAATACGCAAAAATTTTTCAACCATTTACACGCGAGGTTTACTAAGATATACTACTAAAAGAATATATTTTTTAAGGAGTTCTCATGAAAACTTTATTAATAACTGGCGCTTCAAGAGGTATTGGTCGCCAAACCGCAATAGAATTAGCAAAGGATTACGATTACATAGCTATATGTTCAAAAAGTAATATTGACATGCTCGAAGACACTAAATCTATAATCGAAAGCCGTGGATGCAAGTGCCGTTGTTTTACAGGTGACGTTGCAAATTATGACTTTGTTTCAAATATGGTTTCTTCTATTATAGAGGACACCGGAACCATTACCACTCTTATTAACAACGCAGGTATCGCTTCCATTGGTCTATTCACAGACACAACTCCTAATAACTGGAGTCATATTATAAACACAAACCTTACATCAGTTTATAATACCTGCCACTTGGTTGTACCTTATATGGTCAGAAGCAAGCAAGGCCAAATCATTAACATCTCATCTGTATGGGGGCTTACTGGTGCTTCCTGTGAAGTAGCTTATTCAGCTACCAAAGGAGCCATCAACAGTTTTACCAAGGCATTAGCAAAAGAGCTTGCACCTAGCAATATTTCCGTTAATGCCGTAGCCTTCGGTGCAATAGATACAGACATGAACAAGGAACTCACCTCTGATGACATCGCTGCCCTCAACGAAGAAATTCCATTCGGACGTATGGCATCACCTACCGAAGCAGCCCTTTGCATAAAAAATCTCCTTGCCATGCCAACCTACCTCACTGGCGAAGTAATCAAATTCGACGGTGCCTGGATATAACAAACCGACTAACATATAGCCATGGTTCGGAAGTATATTGTAATATTTCGGGAGACAACTAGGTCACTTAGCATACCTTAGACAGCAAAATTACGATAAATTGCGCTGCGTAAGAAGTGTCTGAGTGGTACTTCTAGAATAATATATGGTTTTTGCTTGCAATCTACGCTCGTTGCAAATAACTATAATTTTCGACTTGTGATGGTCTTATTAGGCCCTGCTCTCGCAAACTCGCAGCCCGACAGAAAATAAAAAAAGATGACGGAAATTTCTTTCGTAGAACGAAAGTTTTTCCGTCATCTTTTTTATTTTCTGCCGCGCCACTCAAACACTGCTTACGCAGGGCCGTCATCACAAGTCTGAAAATTAAGGTATTTGTAACTCACTACTTGTCTGCGCAAAAACCATATATTATTCTTAGAAGTACCGCGAGTTTTCGAAAGCAGCGCATAATCAAAAATCGTAATTTTGCTATCTTAGGTATACTTACGTGACCGTAAGGTTGCCCCGAAATATTACAATATACTTCCAGACCACAGCTATATGTTAGTCTGTTTTCTTAAGGGACTTCAAGGCATTGCTAATTTTGATTGGATTGCCGTAACGAAGTGTTGAGTTACGGAAGATTTTACCTCCAATGATACCCATAGCAACTACTGATGCGTAAAGTACTACAGCAGAAATGACGATTTCAATCATTCCAACCGAGCCCATTGCAACTCGCGCAAACATTGCAGAGTATGAACTGATTGGGAGGTATGAGCAAACCTTCATAAGCATGCTGTCAGGATCCATAATACCGAATAATGTTACCATGTATACTATCATGATAATCATCTGAGCCGAACCAGCAGTCTTGTTTAAGTCTTCAATCTTAGATACAAGGGCACCAAGAGCACCGTACATAAATGCATAGAACAAGAATCCACCTATACCGAAGATTGCAAATGTAAGAAGAACCTCACCAGGAATATCAAGGAACATGCCTAACCCATTTGGCAAGTAGTCCTTGTTAAACTGATATGAACCAAGTGTAGCAAGAGCAATTAAACCAAACTGGAATACTGCTGCCACAACACCTGCTAACACCTTTCCAAAGAGAAGTGCTGTTGTAGATGTACTTGTTACAAGAATCTCTATAGAACGATTACTCTTCTCGTTAGTAATACCTGATGCAATAGTTGTGCCGTAAGCAATGATAATCATAAATACAAGGATTACTAATATGTAGCAGTACCAGTAGTTCTGCATACCATCCTTACCCAATATATTTTCATTTACAGTAATTTCCGCATACTCTACCGCAAGATACTCTTCTAAGTTAAGATTGTTTTTCTCGCAGTAATCCATCTTTACAACCATGCCCATGTACTCTCTAAATACTTCCATGTCACTGTTGTCCATAGACTTGTTAAACACATAGAAATCAAACTCTGTGATTGACTTGATTACAAAACCTGCCTCTGCCTTTTCTTCTTCAACAAGAGTCTTCACTTCATCTGCAGATGCTACCTCTGTAAACTTAGCATCACTAAAGTAAGTTGCCAACACTTCCATATCTCCAAGTCCATCTGGATCGTAGATAGCTATATTTCTTAAATCTTCTTCATTTACTTCTGCCTCTATATTTTTGTCATCTGAATCATTTTCTCCTTTTACAGAATCAATGATTCTAGGAACAAACATAAGTGTTCCTGCAATAATCGCTATAAGAATTGTCATTATCATATATGACTTGCTTTTAAAATAATTATCAAGCTCAAACTTAAATATTGTTCTAAAGTTTTTCATATTACTTTCCTCCCTTTCCGAATAATCCTTTTTTCTTAGGAGTAGTCTCTTCTACAGTTTCCTCTTCCTCTACTACTTCCTCTTCTCCAACCTTGGAGACAAAAATATCGTTAAGGGATGGCTCATATGCACCAAATGTTTTAACATCCACATTAAGATTCTTAAGGGAATCAAGTATCTGCCACTGGTCAACACCCTCGTTCACATCAAGAACAACATAGTGTTTTGTGACAAAAAGTACTTTAACCTTATCTGAAAGCTTATCCTCACAAAGCGCCTTTAAGCCCTCAAGGTCATAGTTATTAGCCGAAAGTATTTTTCTTCCTTTACCATACTGTTCTTTTATCTCATCAAGATTACCAGCAAGAACAACATCACCATGATTGATAATTGCAATATCCTCACAGAATTCTTCTACATAGCTCATCTGATGACTTGAGAATATAACAATTCTTCCTTCAGAAATAAGCTCAGTAATTACATCTTTAAGTATCTGAGAGTTAACAGGGTCAAGTCCACTAAATGGCTCGTCAAGGATTACAATTTCAGGTTCACCTACAAGTGTTGCCGCAAGCTGTACCTTCTGCTGATTACCCTTCGAAAGTGTCTCCAGCTTTCTGTCTGTATACTCAGACACCTGAAGTCTTTCAAGCCACTTCTTAGTACTCTTGGCAGCTTCCTTCTTAGTCATTCCTCTAAGCATAGCAAGATATATCATCTGCTCCTTCACTACCTTCTTAGGATAAAGACCTCTTTCCTCTGGAAGATACCCCACTTGACTTCCATCTGGTTTGAATTTTTCACCATCTAAAAGTACTTCGCCCTCATTTGCACGAAATACATCCATGATGATTCGCATAGTTGTAGTCTTACCGGCACCATTTCTACCAAGTAGACCAAGTGCTCTTCCGCTTTCTACGGAAAAACTCACGCCGTGAAGCACTTCTTTTTCTTCAAAGCTTTTCTTGATGTTCTTTAACTCAAGTTTCATATATTTTCTCCTCCTTAAAATGAGTTTTTAACTTTTTAGTTCTCCCAAAATAGTTCATCTAATGTCTTTCCCAACGCCTTGCATATTGCTATACAAAGGTTAATAGTTGGATTGTAGTCTCCCTTTTCTATGGCACTTATGGTCTGGCGGGAAACTCCTACCTTCTCTGCCAGCTCAGCCTGCGATATATCTAGTCCTGCTCTGGCGGCCTTTATTCTTAGATTCTTCATGATATCACCTAAGCCTCTTTCTTATCTTTATGTTGTTTGATAAGTATAACCAGCACTGTGATCAATAAGAAAATTGCACATACAAGATTCAAACACTCGAAGGTTATAACGCCATTCTTTACCATACCACCATCTAACCAGGCGTTTATTCCAATCATAAAGTTTGCTATGGCAATAATTATAAATGTTATAACTGTCTGTGGCACTCTTTCATTTAAAGCAAAGTAGCCATCATTAAGTATAGTGTACCAAGCATAAACTCCAATACCCATTATAACTATAATAACAATTGCAGCGCTTTCTTCTATAGGAAGTTCGCCTAGACCTATCAAAGTTATGGCATAAAGCATACTTATGGTTACCATAGTGTAAAATGCATATTTGAATCCTCTACCTCTGATTAGTTCCTGACGCTCGTCGTATTTTCTCTTAAGCTTTTTGTCCTTTGTAATTCCTATCAACATTGGAATCATTATAATTGCTGTGAATATAATCACGCCAAATATAAAACCTAAACCGTATGACAAATTATCACTCATAAAATACACTCCTTTATCATCACAAGGAAACTTTCTCAAAAATTTATTATAGCTTCCACACTACGCTCTACCTTGTTACAATTTGGAGTATATTACTTGTTTTACAATATGTCAAGTATATTTTACATTTTATTTGTTTTATTTTACGCTTTGCCATTATTACTGGCTACTACTTTACAAAAAAAGTCTGACAGCAGCCTATAAAAAAAGGTATCAAAAAACCATATACCAAAAGAAACACAAGATTTGCCCATGTTATTCCATGGAATGCCAAAAGACTGATTCCAAGCTGTAGAATCGTACAACCCAGAAAAACCTTAACCACAAAATTAAGCATCTTTTTAAATCTGTAAAGTTTCAGAGCTGCCAAAGATACTGGCAAATATTTAATTATGCTGTACAAGGAATTTACTCTTCCATAGCCGCCAACAAAGCTTTCCTTACCTGTTAAAAAAGCCTGCTGATAAAAGAACACAGGGAACATAATCACAAAAGCCATAACACCTAAAAATTCCTTATCCAAACCTTCCTTCATCATCTGTTGCATTGGAAAAGCACTGAACACCAGCTGTATAAATGTAAATATTCCTGACACCAGCCAATAACCAACATTTGAAATGTCATAGGTAAAGTACTCCTTATAAAAGCTATCTATAATAGTTTGTTGACTTTTTATGTAGTCTTTTTCACTCATCATCAAAGCATTATTTATTCTGTTATTTGATTCGTTATTTATTTCATAAGTTATTGCATCCATATACTATTTCTCCTATATCCATGCTCTCTCCAAATTTTATCAGCTTTCCATTTTCAAGAATCCCCAAATAATCCATCTTCTGTTCCATCTCTGACTCTATATGGCTTGTCATAAGTACAGACGCACTCTCATCTTCTATAACCTTATGGAGCAGCTTAAAAAAATCTATTCTAAACACAGGATCCATACCCGCTGTCACTTCATCCAACAAATACAAAACTGGTTTATGTCCCATTGCAAACGCCATCTGAAATTTCATTCGTTCTCCTCTTGATAGCTTGCTAAGGGTAACACCTCCCGACACACCCATATCTTTCATTGCCTGCTTGTATATTTCCCTATCATAATTTGTGTAAAATCTGCTATACATGTCCATATTTTGGTCAGGAGTTCTATCCTCAAAAAATCTATTCTCATCAGACACAAATCCTATAAACTGTTTCATATAGCCATGATTTTGTCTTATATCATATCCGGCAATTTTAATATTTCCTGAATACTTCTTTTTTTCATTCATAATATAATCTATGAGCGTGGTCTTACCTGCTCCGTTAGCTCCAGCAAGCCCCATTATGTATCCTGACGGAAGAGAAAAGTTTATATTATTAAGTTTGAATTTTCCTTTAATTCCTGTTACATTCTCAAATTCCAGCATCATAAAGCGCCTCCACCATTTCCTTTATATCCTCTGCACTTAAGCCTGCCTGTTTTGCATCGCCTATTATCTCCGCAAGTCTCTTTTCTAACATAACAAGTTGTTTTTCCATGAGATAATCCGTATTATATTCACAAACATAAAATCCCTTGCCAGGAACCGAACGTATAAGACCTTCCTTTTCCAAATCCTCATAAGCTCTTTTGGTTGTAATTACACTGACATTCAAATCGCCTGCCAATGCTCTTATAGAAGGAAGTGCTTCTCCCGCCGAAAGTTCACCGGTAACGATAGCATTTTTTAATTGATTTACAATCTGTTCATAGATTGCTAAAGTTCCTTGTGGTTGTATTACTATTTTCATATTTCACCTTTTCTATATATGTGCTTGTAGTTGTATTTTTATTTCAAACGTAATATTAGTTATTTATCATAGCTTATCTCGTAGTTCATAGCCTTCTCTACTGCCTTATTCCAATACGACATATGCTTAATAGTAAGTGGTAGCTGAAACAAAATCGCAGGTATTATAAATATCAGATTCACATATACATTTCTCATACCCTCGTCCTGACATAGCAAAAAGGCTATTCCAAACAACGAAAAAATGGTTATAACTATATCTATTCCCTGCACAATTCCTCTGGTATCGCTTTTTATCTGTGGCCAAGCTTCCCTTTCTTCTATATTATAACGTTCGTTCATTCCACAGAAAATCAAAGCAAACGTCAAAATATTATACACTATTACAACATAAGTAATAACATGACACATATCAAATATCACAAGTGGCAATGTACAGACAGCTCCAAATAACGTACAAAAGCAAATTCTAAATATCGCAGACTTCACAATATATTCTCTCTTCATCTGCTGACTAAGTGGCACCAAATACATCTGCTTAGGCATTTTCATAATGTGCAAACAACCCGAGTTAACTGTATGTATAGTAGGTATCGCAATCAAATAATATATAATAGCATACTGTACTTTCTCATACATCCCCATAATGACAGGAAGCATAACAGCAAAATAAACTATCATATATAAGGAATTAGCCACCTTTGTCTTGAAATTACTCCACCTAAAAGCAACAAAATAATCTCTTATTATCCTAGCTGTCATCTTTTACTTCCTCCTTTGTCTCTTTTAGTGATAAAATACATAAACTCCTCAAGTGTTGGAATCGCTACAGTAAGACTATCATCATAAGTATACCTTGGTCTATGATTTACCAATGCCCTTGTACCGTATTTTCCATCTTCCTTATGTATTATTCTATCTTTAGAAAGAAGGTTTATCTTATATTTCTCTCCAGTAAGAAGCCTATAACTATCTCTAAGTTTTTCTATATCTCCCGAAAAAATTGTTCCACCATTTTCTATATATAATATGTAATCAGCAAGCTTATCCAAATCCTCTGTAAGATGAGTCGAAAGAATCACACTTTTAGTTCCATCAGCAATATATTCCTTAAGTACCGCAAAAAATTCTTTTCTAAACTGCGGGTCAAAGTTACCTGTTGGCTCGTCAAGTATAAGAAGTTTGGCATCGTACGATAAAGAAAAAGCAAATTGAAACTTAAGTTTTTCTCCCTTTGAAAGCTTTTTGAATTTTCTGTTACCATCCAAGCCGAAGCGTTCCATATACATTTCCAAAGTATCTATACTAAAATTTTTATAATATGCTCCATAGTTAACACCATTTTCTCTAAGTGATGCACTATGGTCAAAAAGTTCGTCCAAAAGCACAGTTCCTATAACATTTCTAATCTCAACCTCACTATCATCATATCCCATGCCATCTATAAAAAGTTCTCCCGCATCTGCATTATATAGACCGAGAATAATATGTATAAGCGAAGTTTTTCCCGAACCGTTAGAGCCTATCAAACCTAGAATATAGCCCTCTGGTAACTCTAAAGATATATCCTTAATATGAAATTTCCCCAAACGTTTACTGATGCCATCAAGTTTCAATAACATCAACTCACCTCCATGTATATCAACTGTATATATTTATATATACACTCTATACACATATCTGTCAACCACTTTTTTACATCAAATCAAAAATGCCTGTAGCAATATCTACAGGCATTTTTTGAATTAACCAATTCCACTAAACATATTAGCTCCTTGATTTATCTGAAATTCATATATTCTTTCTTGTGTATTATCTGGATTTTCAAAATTCTCCATTTCCTGACCAGGTTTATCCGGTCTTACTCCATCTTCTGGTGGTTCCATTCCTTCAATTTCCTCTGGCATTTCCATCCCCTCCGGTGGTTCCATTCCTTCTGCTCCTTCCGGTATTTCCATACCCTCCGGTGGTTCCATTCCTTCTGCTCCTTCCGGTATTTCCATACCTTCTGGCGGTTCCATTCCCTCTGGATTCATGCCTTCCATACCAGGACTTCCCACTATCCCACCTTGACTGGATAATTTTGTATCATCATTCCACAAGGTGTATGTACCACTTACAAGCTCCGGACTGCTGTATATTAACACAGAATATTCATTATCTGGACATATATCCAACAGAGTAGTATCACTTTCATTCTTTAAAGAAAGTGTTTTTCCTCCAGCCTGTTTCTGGCTAAAATTAAACACAGCATACGTCTGTCCTCCGTCCTCTATTCTATCTAACATATGTCCACTTGCAATTACAGTTCCACCGTTTATATATATTCCCATATCAGAATCTATTCCAGCATCTGCACTATCAGAGCATGCTTGTGCAATAACATTACCACCATTTATAACCAGCCATCCATTAGAATCTATTCCATCTCCTTCACCAGTTTTACCATTAACTGATATAGTTAATGTTCCACCATTTATAGTAGTTACAGAAACGTTATCTTCATTAGTATTTATGCCATCATTACCGGAATTAATATTAATATTCCCACCATTTATAGTAAGATGAAGTTCTGTGTCAAGGCCTTCATTTTCTGCATTAATATTAAGAACACCGCTACCTTTTTCTTCACCATCTACATTCATAGACATTTTTGAATAAACTGCACCATCGTACTTATGAAGTTTACTCGCATCTATGACTTCTGTTTCGTCATCATTTAATATGACACTTTCAGCATCGTATATTTTAGCAACATAAGAGCCATTCATAGTATTAACCGTATCATCTGCAATAATTATATTTGCACCAGCTGTTTGAGTATCAATGTCATTTGAGGCATTATCCACATCACCGCTTCCACATTCATATACACTATAGAAAATCACTGCAGGTGCAACCTGACATGTTACATCAGCACCATTCAAAATCAATGTAACTACTGCCTCCGGGTCATCCTTTGCATTTTCTCCCAAATCTACGGCGATTTGACCTTTAGAAAGTTTTCCTGTAACCCTGTATGTACCTGGTTGAGTAATATGTACTACTGTGTGATTTAAGGCCTCCTCAGTTTCATGAGCATCATCCTCAGTTCCCTCGCCATAAGAAAAATCCTTTCCCGCTTCATAATATATAATATCATTTGCCACATACACAGCATCAGAGGTGTTACTACCAACTTCTTTTCCATCTACATCAATCTGAGCATCACTCAAACTAATCTCAACTATTGTGCCATCTGCGCCATCCGTCTTTTGCTTGCATGCAGAAAAAGCGAACATAGATAAACACATTCCCACAAGCATCAATTTTTTACGAAGTTTATTTTTCTTCATACAAAACACTTCCTTATAATTTTTTTACATATTACACCTGAATTATGTTTAATTTGTGAACCATTAATGTTTTTATTATGTTTTGTATCAATAAAATCCCCTTAATACATACAAAAGTCTGGAGAACCAGTCTCCAGACTTTAATCTTATACTTATTTATGAAACAAATTTTATATAAAACTATGATGGTAATGCGTACTTAACTTCCAACTCTTCGTATTTCTTAGCAAACCATGCTTCATCATCAAGTTTCTGTTCTTTACGATAGCCATGTGCCTCAAACTCATCGTCATCAACCTGAATGATACATACTGCAATATTTGAACAGTGGTCAGAAATTCTTTCATAAGTATCAGTTATATCCGATAAGCTGATACCAAGCTCTATTGTACACTTACCCTTCTTAAGTCTCTTAACATGACGCTTTTTGAGTTCCTTGTTAAGAGTATCTATAAGATCCTCAAGTGGTTGAACCACAAGAGCCTTTTCTCTATCATTACTTTCAAGAGCTTCAACTGTAAGGTTCATGATATCACTGAGAGCCTTGCCATAGATAGTAAGCTCTTCCATGGCTTTCTTAGAAAATTCCTGATCCTTCTTGTGCATCTGCTCTACACCTAATAATATATCAACCGCGAGGTCCGATATACGTTCTATATCTCCAACTGAATGGAGCAATGTAGAAAGTGTATGACTATCCTCTTTAGATATATCTCTACCGCTAAGCTTTAAGAGATATGTACTAAGGGCATCCTCATACTTATCTACTTTATCTTCAATATGTCTAACGTGCTGTGCTTTTTCCTCATCATAGTTACCTATAAGAGAAACTGCTTCAAGAACTGCATCTCTTGATACACGTGCCATTTCAACTGCAACCTTGTGACTTTGTGCAATAGCAAAACCTGCTTTATCAAGGAATCTGTAATCCAAAAGCGAAAGAATCGAATCCTGTTCTGCATCTTCGTCTCCATCCTTATCTTTGATAACCTTAACAGCAAGATATTCTAATAATCCTGACATAGGAAGAAGTACAATTGTAGCTAATACGTTAAATGTAGTATGAACAACAGCGATACCTGCTGGTCCTGCAACATCATTAAGGAAAGGCCATGGCACAAATACATTGATAAGGTAGAACAACACCATAAAAATAGTAGTACCAAGCACATTAAAGAATAAATGTACTGCGGAAGCACGCTTCGCATCTCTACTTGCACCAATTGATGAAAGAATAGCTGTAATACATGTACCTATGTTCTGTCCCATAATTATAGGAACGGCATTAGCATAGGTAATAGCACCTGTCACACAAAGCGCCTGTAAAATACCCACTGATGCAGATGATGACTGTATAACTGCTGTAAGGACAAGACCTGCTATCATTCCAAGAATCGGATGATTAAACATAGTAAGAATATTAGTAAACTCCGGTACATCCGCAAGAGGCTTAACTGCTGCACTCATAGAATCCATACCAAACATAAGAACCGCAAAACCAAGCAAAATTGTTCCTATGTTATGCTTCTTCTCACTTTTACAGAACACCAAGAAAATCACACCTATAAGTGCAAGAATCGGTGTAAATGATGTAGGTTTTAAAAGCTTAACAAATAAATTATCTCCGCTTAAACCACTTAAACTAAGAATCCAAGAGGTAATAGTAGTACCAATATTGGCACCCATAATTATACCTACAGCTTGTTTAAGCTTCATAATTCCTGAGTTTACAAAACCAACAACCATAACTGTAGTTGCTGAGGATGACTGTATAACTGCTGTAACACCTGCACCTAACAATACTGCTACAAACTTATTAGTTGTAAGTCTTTCAAGTATACTCTCAAGTTTACCACCTGACATCTTTGCAAGGGCATCTCCCATTACATGCATTCCATAAAGGAATAGGGATAAACCACCTATCATAGATAGCACATTAAAAATGTCCATAAATTTCTCCTTATGTGTTTAATAGTTAGACTACCCATTTATTTTTATGTATAAACGAGTTCTTCGAATTTTAAGCCGTCGCTATTAATAATACAACCTTAAATAAGTCGCCGTCAACTATTATTTCCAATTTTCCATTTTGGATTTCCATAAGGCTTTTTGCTATAGAAAGT
Organism: Lachnospiraceae bacterium; assembly: GCA_015057525.1. GTDB lineage: Bacteria > Bacillota > Clostridia > Lachnospirales > Lachnospiraceae > Coprococcus_C. Next base: position 42,483 of record SVEE01000004.1, read on the forward strand.
CCAAGACCACTCCCTTCTGTGTTTCTCGAGCTATCACCTCTGACGAATCTTTCCATCAATTCTTCGCCAGAAATATTAAGTTCTTCCTTAGAGATATTTTTAAATGCAACCTTTAGCATATCATTTTCAGCAGCTGTAGAAACACCGTTATCAACTAACTCTTTCACAGATTCCACATCAATATATACTCTTGTATTTTCCTGTGCATATTTAACCACATTTCCAACTATGTTATCAAAGGTTCTCCAAAGAAGTTTACCGTCAGCTTTAACCATAGTATTTTCTGTATTACAATTCACAACAAGTTTTAATCCTTTGTTGTCTAGTTTTTCTGAATATTCCGCCAAAGCCTGTTCTAAAAGAACCTTCCCATCTAAACTTGTTATTTCTACAGGCATATTACCTGTAGATGCTTTGGATGCATCAATCAAGTCCTGAATAAGTTTTTTAAGTCTAGCTGATTGTCTATCTAACACTTCGATATATTCCTTGGATTTTTCGCCCTTTATATCTTCCTTTGATAGTAAATCTACATAACTAATAATGGAGGTTAACGGTGTCTTTATGTCATGAGAAACATTGGTTATAAGTTCTGTTTTCATGCGTTCACTCTTCATACGCTCTTCAACAGCAAGCTGAATGCCGTCCTTAATACTGTTTAAATTTTCCCCATGCTTTTTAAATTCCCAAAGCATTTTTTCAGTATCTACTTCGTAAGATATTTCTCCTTCTGCTATCTTACTGGCAGCCTTCTTCAGCTTGTTCATGTTAATGAGAGCTACAGCCATAATTATTGCATAGAAAAATTTTTCAACAAAAATCAGGAACACCAAAGTACTACTATTAAGCCCGGCAAATATGAGAAACACTTCAAATACAGATATAAGCAGGAATATACCTAAATACTTCCAGTAAATATTCAAATTACACCACAAATATTTTATCCAGCCTAATATAATTTTCCCAATCTTATAAATAGCTGTATTTTTAAATATGGTCTTTGCTTTTATTCTAACAGCTGTAGTATATAACATTATAGGAACCAATATTGCAACTATACTCATGGCAACCATAGCAACAACTGTTCCAACTGATGAAGTATTAAAATTCTCACCGAATATATAAAGTCCTATGCAAGATGCCATAAAAAACATTACTACATTTATGTCATATGGAATTTTATCAAACCAAGTAAGTACGATTCCATTGTCAGTTTTCCCATGACCTGCCGACACAACAATGTATACAAATGTGAGCAACAATAAGAACAGTGCAATAACAAATGCCGGTAGAGTTATATCCACTAAAAGAGTTATATTATTCAGCCAAAAAGACGAGTAAAAATTATCATTGGCTGTTAGGTTGCTTTTAACTCCGGAAGTTATTTTTACCTCCATGTATTTAGAACCAGATACCTCTATAACATATTCCATGAGATCAGGATTGTAGTATGCGTAGCTATCATACCATGTGTATTTTTCATCCATTCTTGCTTCAAAATTGGCAAGAGAATAACGGAAGTCAGTTATATTTTCAAGGCATAAAGTTGTACCGTTAGAGTCATTAACAATATAATGGTAACCATTACCGCTTATGTATACAGAATAATCGCCATTTTCTGTTGTTTCCATATAAACATAGTCTTCATAAAACTCTGTTGTTTCTGTAACATCTTCTTCATATTCCTCTTCGTATTCCTCTTCGTATTCCGCTACAGTCACTTCGGCATCATAAACTTCTTGGGGGGCATCATATTTATTAATTTCAACAGAAACATGTCCCTCATCTGTAAAATTTTCAGGTAAGTAAAACTCATCTGTTGAACTACTTGTTATTTCTAATGTTCCTCCATCGTCAAGAACCTGATAGTCTGCTAAAGAAAAAACAAATTTTTCCGATTCCGGATATACCTCTATTGTTTGATAATAGACGTCTTTGTACTGATAATCTTCCGTTTGAAAATTAGTCAACACAGGAAATCTTTCTTTGTCAGCCTCATTAATCGGTTCAATACTGAAAAAATAATTTGTATTTTTTTCATCAAAATAATCTTTATAAAAATCAAAATCCTTATGGAGTTCAGGTGTAAGTATATTTTGAACTATTTGAGTATAATACTCCATAGCTTCATAATTATAATTCCAAATTATTCCTTCAATTATAGACTTTCTAGCTCTTTCTTTTCCCCCAGGATTATATACATCTTCGTCATAAAAATTAATTATTAACACAAACGCAACGAAAGCCACTATAAGCGATACCGAAAAAATTAAGCTGGCAAAAATTTTTGCCGCAAGACTTTTCTTTAATTTGTTCATTCTTATTCCTCCATCTTATACCCCTGTCCCCAGACAACCTTGAGGTATCTCGGTTCAGATGGGTTTATCTCTATTTTCTCCCTCAAATGTCTAATATGTACTGCCACAGTACCCTCTGCTCCAAGAGGAGCATCATCCCATACCAGTCTGTATATTTCCTTTGGAGAATATACCTTTCCTGGATTTTGCATAAATAACTTAAGCAACTGAAACTCTGTAGGTGTAAGGTTTACTTCATCCCCATCAACCGTAACCTTCTTAGTTTCATCCTCTAATTCAATTCCTCCTATACAAATTTTATCCATACTTTTTTCTTTTGTTCCTCCGCCCAAAGTCATATAACGTCTGAGCTGAGCTTTAACTCTTGCAATAAGTTCAACTGGATTGAATGGCTTTGTAACATAATCATCTGCTCCCACATTAAGACCAAGAATCTTGTCTGTATCTTCACTTTTAGCTGTGAGAAGAATAACAGGTATATTCGATTCTTCCCTTAACTTAGACATAGCAGTTATTCCATCCATTTCTGGCATCATTATATCCATAAGTACCAAGTGAATATTTTCTTTGTGCACAAGTTTAATCGCTTCTAAACCATTATAGGCTTTGAAAATCTTATACCCTTCGCTACTAAGATAAATGTTAAGCGCTTCTACAATATCCTTTTCATCATCACATATTAATATGTTGTACATCAACCTGACCTCCTTAGGTTTATTATCACAAATATATTTTTAAGATAAAAGTATTCTATTCTTTAAGATTTGTTTAAGATATTAACATATTTTATAAAAACATCATACACACTTTGGGTTTCCAAAATGTATACAAATATATTTCCAATAAAAAATACCTTCTACCAAACTATAGTAATTTACCAGTCTACGTAAAAGGCATTTTATAAACACTCTTTATTTTCCTTAATTAGTTCAATGTATAAATCCTCGCGTCTATCCTGTTTTACAGGAAAACTTTTTCTTATTTCTGATACAGAATTAGAAATATTATATATGAATATTTTATTATTTAAATCTGCATCTTCTAAAACATCAATATATTCAACACTATCTCCCATAGGAGAGTACAAAGCAGAATCTCCCGAGTACTCTATACCTCCTATTAAACCACAACAATTAATTCCTGCTAAAAAACACTGATTCTCTATTGCCCTGGCAGCCAATAGTGTATTCCAATGAGTCCTTCTTTTCTTTGGCCAATTCGCAGGCACAATAATCAAATCTGCGTCTTTAGACATAACTTGAAATATCTCAGGAAACCTTAAGTCATAGCATATTGCTGTACCAATCTTTAGGTTGTCCAGCTCGCATATTGATATTTTATTTCCGCCTTTGAAAAATTTATTTTCTTCACTATAGGAGAATGGATGAATTTTGATATAATCTGACACTTCACCCTTAGTTGGCGTAACTATAGAATAATGATTTTCACAAAGTTTCTCCTTCTTTTTTACCCAACCAATCCCTATAGCAACACCATATTCTTCAGATAGTTCCTCGCAATATTCAACTGTTTCTTTATCTAAATCAGCTGTATTTTCTGTATTCATAGAAAAGCCAGTGAGACTCATTTCAGGAAACAAAAGCAAAGCTGTTTCATTGTACTCTGATACAGCTTTGCTAAACTCTTCCACACACTTTTTTACATGAAGCTTATTTAGTTCCTTGTTCTCCCATTGAACAAATATCTGAGCAAGACCTAACTTCATAACATCTCCTACACTAATTTAAAACTTCAAAAAATTTACCTACTTCTGACCATGCTTTTTTGGATTCTGGCAAAATAGTAGCTGTCAATTGAAACACATGAAACATACCTTCATATATAGTTAATTTAACCTTAACCCCTGCTTCCTTTGCTTTAGTTGCAACTGACAGAGAATCTGAAAGCAACATTTCTTCTGTTCCAACCTGAATAAGCATAGGTGGAAATCCTTCAAAATCCCCAAACAAAGGTGATATATAAGGATTACTAGGTGACTCATCTGCCACATAAGGACTGTCATTTTCAAATATATCGTTTCTGTGACCAAATATTGGATCCTTTTCTTTATTATCTTTGTAAGAAGAACCACTTGATGTAAGGTCAGTCCAAGGTGACATTGCAACAATTCCAAGAGGCATCTTCATTGAATTATCCTTAAAATAATGGCACATAGCCATAGCAAGCCCACCACCAGCTGAATCTCCACCAAGAATTATCTTATCTTCTGTGTAACCTTTATCAAGCAGCCATCTATATGCGCAAAGCGCATCATCCAAAGCTGCTGGAAATGGATGTTCAGGAGCGATTCTATAATCTATTGTAAGTACACTTACACCCTTTCCTACCTCAGAATAAAGTCCAGCCATAGTTCTATATGAATTTCTTAAAGCTGTAACATACCCACCACCATGAAGTTGTAATACAACCTTATCATTCTTTGAATCTTTCCAAGTTAAAAGTTCCATAGAAAAATCATCTAAATCTATCCTCTCCACCTGAAAATGTTCCGGATAATTAAATTTTTTATCTATATCACTTTTGCTTCTATCCTCTTCGATAAAATTATTGCGAAAAAAGGCATTACTATTAAAACCAGAAATAAGCTCCTTAGCAATCGCACCTCTTCTGCTTACTTTGTTATTTTCACTCATCTTTAACTCCAACCTATACTCTAAATCTTTTAAACAATTCATTTGTAGCTTTCTTATCACCAAACAAAACTATACCAATCAATATCAGTCCCGTTATAGCCGCCGTAATAATAGAAAGAAGAGGTCTAGTTACAACATCTGTTAAAACCAAAACAACTATTGCTAATCCAGCAATACAAAGCATAAGCTGTAGCATAATATAACTCTGCCAGTTAGAATTATCCACCATCATAAAAACCAACACTACAACATCAAGAACAAGTATTATAGAAGGAATACCGTAATTAAAAGACCATCCCGTATAACCTATTATGTGGTCTAAAATAACTATAAGTACCATGGTGGCAATCATCTGTACAAAAAGTTTCATCCTAATACCGGTATTTCTCTGTACAGCATGCACTATAGTAAAACATATAAATATTAAGGCTGCTCCACAAATAAGTGACCACCAAACCTTCTTGTATGTGAGATAATTAATAAGCAACAATAGTAGCTCAACTATAATCGATATAAAAACTATTAATTTAAGAATAAAATTAATTTTTTTATGTTTTTCACTTACATTTGGATACATCACAGAACAAGACTCATACTTCCCCATCTCATCCTCTTCTATTTTAGAGGTTGTCTCCAAAACACTATTGCAAAGGGGACAGACTATAGAATTATCCAATATTTCAATATTACATTTATTGCATTTATTCATAATACACCCCATTACTTTCTATGGATACATTTACCCCTTCATCAGTAAATTTACGGAAAAATGTTTTTTGAACTGCAGTATCTCTAATTGATGAAGTAAATGTAAACACAAGCTGATTCTGATAAGAGCATATTCCACCCTTAACATTTTGTCCCTTAGACATAGATATCATAGCATGAAACTTATCTATATAAGCCTTATACTCATCAGCAACTGAAATTACTCCAAGATTTGTTATAGTACCTGTATTTGCTCTTGCTGATTTGTTATAAACTATCTTCATAATAAAATTTTTGAGAACAAGAGGCACACCACGAATCAATTTATTCTTCTCGTTAGAAACGTTATATGATAATAAGTTCTCTAAATTTTCCTTATTAATCTGCTTATTCAAGCTATCCGCAACAATTCCTACAACATCTTCATATGTATAACTATCCTTCTTGGCCTTAAAGGAAGCAGTAACTACTGCAAAAAAATTCCTCAAAGTACTAGAATTAAAATACGGTCTTAAATTTACTGGAACGCATACACATATTGGTCTTTCGTCCGGCATAGAATTAAGACATTCTTTATATACTGACCATATATAGGTTGCCACCAAAAGCTGATTAATTGTAACGTTATATTTCTTAGCCATTGTCTTAACCCCAGCCAAATCCATATAACCATGTATAATTCCCATGTTGTTAACAGGGAGCTTATCTCCCTGTATAATAACAGCCTTCTCTGTCTTATAATTTTTCTTTGCCTTCTTCTTGTAATTCTTTACATAGCTATCCTCTTTATCCAAAGAGGTATCTGCCTGAAGACCATTAACATTCATTTCCTTAAATTCAGGATGCATATATCTAAGATATTGATAAGTAATCTCTTTCAAGAATGCAAAAGCACCATTGCCATCTGTAAGAACATGAAAAACCTCCAGGTTAATACGTTTACCGTAGTAAGTTACACGAAAAAGATACTCATTATTGGTCTGAGGATTAATATACATACATGGATATGTATCTTCCTTTTGAACCTTGGGAACTGGCCTCTTATTAGTTTCAAAATAATACCAAAACATACCCTTCTTTAATCTATAATTAAATACATCAAAATAAGGCAGAACTCTTTCTACCGACTTCTGCAAAATCTTTTCGTCAATCTCTTCATTCAATGTAACAGACACTCTATAAACATTACTAACATTTTGACTTGCAATAACAGGGAAAAGATTAGCTGTATTATCAAGCTTCTCCCATCGCAAATCCTTCTTCTTATTGTATCCGCTACGCACCTGACTTCTACGAGACTTCTTCTCTTTAGTTGGTTGCTTTACCGAAACATCCTCTATGCTATTTACTTTCTCTTTTTTGTTTTTAGCCATATTGTCAATATCCTTATCTAATAAAACTAACTTTTTATATTTAACAGATATTACTGTAAGATTGTTATACTATTCCAATTTATTCGCAATCAAAATTATTATAATACAAAACAACCACATTATACAAGAATAAAGAAACCTATCCAATTATCTATTTGTATTTAATTTATTGCAGCCAGAATAGTTTACATAATGCAAATGTCGATATTTATAATATATACAAACAAACTTTTAAACTGCGTATTTAGCGTCTGACAAAATCCACCAGTTACGAAGACTTAGGCGCGAAGGCATTCCTGAGCGTCTTAGTCACAGTTATTGGTTAGTTTGTCAGCGCGTTGCAGTTGTTTGTTGAAATATATTATAAACATCGACATTTGCATTATGTAAACTATATTTGAGTACATCAAAAGAAAACCACAGACAAAAGCCTGTGGTTTAAATCTTATATTATATCTAATTAATCAACTACGTATGGCATAATTGCAACGTGTCTTGCTCTCTTAATAGCAACTGTTAAAGCTCTCTGGTGCTTAGCACAGTTTCCAGTAATTCTTCTAGGAAGAATCTTACCTCTCTCAGAGATGTATCTCTTAAGCTTGTTCACGTCTTTATAGTCAATAACAGAATTCTTGTCTGCGCAGAATACACAAACTTTTTTTCTTCTACGAATAGGTCTTCTCTTCATAGGAGCGTCAGCACGATCGCTCTTCTCTGTCTTATTGTAAGCCATTTCATTTACCTCCATAATATTTCCTACTTAAATGGTAAATCGTTCTCAATTCCTTCTGGAATACTCATAAAGCCATCTGCACTAGCATTGCCAGGTGCTGGTCTATCCTGAGTGTTATATCCACTATTATCACTTGAAGCCTTGCTCTCAGCAAATTCCTGATCCTCAACAATAACTTCAGTAGTGTATACTTTATTACCATCCTTATTAGTGTAACTGCCAGTCTGAATTCTACCAGTTACTACCATCTTTGTACCCTGTCTTAAGTACTTCTCTGCAAACTCTCCAGCTCTGCCGAATGCTACACAAGGAATAAAATCTGCAGTCTGGTCATTACCACTTGCATCTCTTCTTCCACGTCTATCAACTGCCAAAGTGTATCTAGCTATAGCTAAAGGCTCTGCACCTTGAGAATATCTTACTTCAGGATCACGAGTCAAACGACCCATTAAAATTACTTTGTTCATCGGAATTCCTCCTATCTACTACTCTGCGTCCTGTCTAACACAAAGATATCTGATAACAGATTCCATAATACGAACATTAGACTCTATCTGAGCTGGACTGTCAGCATTGCCATCGAACTGGATGAAGTAGTAATAGCCTTCTTTCATCTTCTGAATTTCGTAAGCTAATCTCTTCTTACCCCATTCTTCAACGTTAGTAACAGTACCGCCAGCCTTCTCGATAATAGCCTTAGCCTTATCAACAGCTGCTGTTCTAGCGTCATCTTCGATCTTTGCACTAACAATCAACGCTAATTCATACTTGTTCATGTTATTGCACCTCCTTATGGTCTAGTGGCCTTCGGTTTCTCCGAAAGCAAGGAATATATAAAATATATCACAAACACAGATATTATCATATAAAATCAATTCTTGCAAGACTTTTTTACTTTTTATTATTTATATTAATGACAAGGTTCTACAATAGCTTTATTCAGCCATATACCTTGTTTATATCTTAATTGTGCCGAGAGTCCTGTCACTACCCACGTACAGCCAGTAGCAAACCATACCGACCACATTCCAATAGGAAGTACATATACAAATAATACAGAGAAACCTACTCTACAGCACACCTCTATAACTCCGTTAATCATAGCATAGAATGTGTCGTTTGCACCGTTTAGCACACCTCTTGTAACATATATAATCCCAAGTGGGAAGAACATAGTGCTTATTATATGAAGACCATTAGTTCCAATCCTTACAACCTCTGGTGCATCTGTAACAAAGCTTCCTACAATAAATTCACCTAAGGTAAAACTTACAATAAGCATAACCCCACTTATTACCGCAGTTATCCACATACCTTTTTTCAAAGCAGTTCTAACCCTGTCTGTTTTACCTGCTCCCATGTTTTGACCTGTAAATGTTGATATTGCAACCGCTAGCGAATTGAATGGTTGTTGTACAAACTGTTCTATACGGCTGGTAACTGTAAATGCACTTACTACATTTTTATCGAAGCTGTTTACAACCCTCTGCAATACCACACAAGAAATAGCGATAGTCATACTCTGAACGGCAAGAGGCATGCCCACCTCAAGACATAACTTACATTTTTCCATATTAAATCTTGTATGTTCTTTATTTAATTTAAAGTATGGATTCTTTAATATGCCAACTATAAAACATCCAATTGCCGATATTGCTTGAGCTATTATAGTTGCGTAAGCAGCTCCTTTAACACCCTTATCCAAACTAACTACAAACCACAAATCCAAAACTATATTTAGTGCAGTTGCAAAAAGAAGAAAATATAATGGTGTTTTCGCATCTCCAAGAGCTCTCATTATCTGTGCAACATAGTTATACGCTGCAACAGCAATGGTACCTGCACACACTATTTGCATATAGTCAACAGCATCTTTTAACTGTTCCTTAGGAGTATCCAAAATAGTAAGCACCGGTTCGGCAAGCACCGCACCCATTATACTTAGTATTACTCCCGATAGCATAACAATATAAAATGAGTTAGCAATAGTCTTCTTTACCTCTTCATCCTTACCCGCACCAAAGTATTGGGATACAATTACACCTGCACCAGACGCAAGTCCTTGACACAACGCAAAAAATAAAAATGTTATTGATGCGGTACAACCTACAGCGCCAAGTGCATCTGCACCAACATTTCTTCCTACGATTATACTATCTGCCAAATTATAAACTTGTTGAAAAATATTCCCAACTAGCATCGGCATCATAAATTGTAATAGCAATTTTGTTTCATTGCCATGAGTCATATCTTTTACTACAGCAGACTTAGCCATATTAATCGCCTCCACAAAATAGTGGGTAAATATTAATTCACCCTTTCAATGATTTCAAAAGTATTTAACCATTTATATGCGACATGTGATATAATAGAACTATCAAAAAATCGTACAAATCTATTTTTAGGAGGATAAATATGAATTCGCTTTTCGAACCAGTTGGCACACTTGCTGTACCATTCGAGTGTTTTATCTTTGATACAAAAAAAGAAAATTTCCCTATTCGGCCTCACTGGCATTACTTTGCCGAAATGATATATGTACTAGAAGGTACAGCCACCATGTATGACTGGGAGCACAAATATACTGTTTCCCAAGGAGAATTCATATTCTTTCATCCCAAGTCTGTACATTCAATATATTCTACTGACGACAAACCATTAACTTATATTGTTATAAAGTTTGACATAAACAAACTTAGTGTATCTCCATCATATTGTCCTAAATTCAGTAGCATAATAAAATGTGGCGCTGACAACAATATGCAAATATATTTTGACAAAAAATTTTGCGATAAAAACAATTGCAAAAAACTATTCGAAAGCTGTGTTAATGAAATCGACAACAAATCCTTTGGATATGATTTAATGATTGAATCTAATTTGTACAATATATTGATGCTTATAATAAGAAAATGGCAGGAAAATGATTTTGTTTTTGATAACAATAAATTTACCAAAGATACGGATTATAACATAGATAACATAACAGAATACATTGACCAACATATACAAGAGCCTATAGAGGTCAATGATATAGCAACACTCTGTGGTATCAGTTATTCCTGCTTTGCAAAGAAATTCAAAAAAATATACGGTTTCTCTTGCAAAGAATATATAGAGCGCTTCCGTGTATGTAAGGTTGAGGATTATCTTCTATTCACGGACTTTGATTTAACTTACATCAGCCAGGAAACAGGATACTCTGATTGTAGCCATATGATCAAGCAGTTCAAAAAATACAGAGGTACGACCCCAAAACAGTTTCGCTTAAAAGGAGTCGCATCTGCGAAATAAATCACAGTACAACAAAAAGGTGCTAGATATATTATCTAGCACCTTTTTGAACAATAAACTATTACAATTTAAACACTGCAACAGTCTCAGCTATTCCATCAGCAATATGCTTTAATGATTCTGCCTCCATAGTTACTTCATTGAAGCTGTTCGCAACTTCTGCTGTAGCTGCCGAAGTTTCCTCTGTACTTGCAGCATTTTCTTCCGAAATAGCAGAAAGATTTTCAACAACTTCTATAATCTGATTCTTAGCTTCATTAAGCTGTGCACTCTGTTCTTCAATAGATGAAATCGCTACAACCGAAGTCTCTATTGCAGAAATAACAGCCTGTACAATAACCTGTGTTTCTTCTACATTTCTACTCTGCTGTTCAACAATATTCTTAACCATGTACATTGTCTCAACAGCTGTATCAGAATCTGAAATAAGTTCTCCAACCATATTCGCAATGGATTCTGTTGTTTCACCTGTCTGCTCAGCAAGATGCTGAATTTCATTAGCAACAACAGCAAATCCTCTACCTTGCTCTCCTGCACGTGCCGCTTCGATAGATGCATTAAGAGATAAGAGATTTGTCTCTTCCGCAATGCTACTAATCATATCTGTAGCACCTTTAATTTTCTGAGAAGATGTATTAGTTCTGTTAGTTTGCTCAAATATCTGTTCAATAGCAAACATAACCTCTTCATTAATTTTCTTGAGCTCCTCAAGAGATTTTGTTGCCTGTTCACTTGATTCTTTCATGATACGAGTATTATCTGTAAGTTTAGAAATTTCACCATTTGTAGCCTCAAGCATATCACCCATAACAGAAACATTCTCAGTTGCTTTTATAGCATCTTTAGCCTGCGATGTTGCGCCCTCAGCGATATCATTAACCGCTTTATCAACGCTATCTACTGTTGTAAGAGTAGCCTGTGCATTGTTGTCAAGTGTTCCTGCCGACGAAAGAAGAGTCTGTGCATGACTATTAATATCACCAATAATAAGTCGTAATTCTTCTTTCATGCTATTAACCGCTCTGCACAAATCACCTATAACATCTTTTCTTCTAAGGTATTTAGGTGCAACCTCTGTATTAAGATTACCAGCAGCAACCTCTTTAACTGCTCTTGAACCAGCCTCTATCGCACTACTCATAGATGTAGCAAGAATAGGTGCAACAATTATACATAATATCGCAATTAAAACTACTACAATAGTAACAGTCTTCATAACTGCATCAAATGCTTTATCTTCCTGATCCATAGGAGCGCCAGCGAAGAACATACCTATAACTTCATCTGTTCCAGACTGATGAACTGGCATATAATATCCATAAAAATCCATGTCATTGATAACTATATCTTTGACAAATACATCCTCGCCTTTGCCAAGAACGGCCTTAGCAACTTCGTCTGATACATCAGTACCGATAATAGGCTCACCTGTGTTTTTATCTACAAGCGATGTTACCTTTCTAGTCTTGCCGAAACAGAATGTAACATCTATGTCTGAATGCGACTGTATATTCTGTAACATATGCTCTGATTCTGAGATATTGTACTCACCCTTCCATACAATACCATCATCATCCATTATGTAGTCACCCTCGTACTGCTCATATGTCTCTGAAAATGCAACCACAACGCTTTTGAGTTTTTTCTCTATATCCTCTTGCATTGTATTTTTAACTACAGTTCCTAAAACTGCATAAATAATGATACCTAAAACCGATATAGGTATGAGCATCATCGCCATTATTTTTTTCTTCATAAACCATGCTCCTCCTTGTTAAATTAAGTTTTTTCATGCGTTCTGCTAAATTAACAGCATTATATCATATATTCCACTAAATTTAAACAAGAATTTATTATAATGAGATAATTTATACTTGCTTGCTATTTTTCTCTGTAGGATATATAATCTACACGAAAGTAGTAAGCACTCCATTAATCGCTTACTAACTAAACAAAAAGGAGGATATTAACATGAAAGACGAAACTAAATGCCTTCATGCAGGTTACACACCTAAAAACGGAGAACCAAGAGTTCTTCCAATCGTACAAAGTACAACCTATGTGTACGATTCAGCAGCAGAGATAGCAGCTATTTTCGACGATCCAACAAAAGGACTTTGCTACTCAAGATTCGGCAATCCTACAGTTATGGCTGTAGAAGAAAAAATTGCCGCATTAGAGGGTGGCGTTGGCGCCATGTGCACTACTTCAGGTCAGGCAGCTACACTTCTTTCAATTTTAAATATATGTAAAGCTGGCGACAGCTTCATCAGTGTTCCACAAATTTACGGAGGAACTATTAACTTATTCTCATATACATTCAAGAAAATGGGTATTGAATGTATCTATGTTGACGCAAGCTCAACTGACGAAGAGATTAAGGCAGCTTTTAAGGAAAATACTAAGTTAGTATTCGGAGAAACAATCGCTAACCCAGCCCTTAAGGTTTTTGATATAGAAAGATTTGCAAATATTGCCCACGAAATGGGAGTACCTCTTGTTGTTGACAATACATTTGCTACACCTGTTTTATGTAAACCTATCGATTTTGGTGCCGATATAGTTATTCACTCAACAAGCAAATACATGGACGGCCACGCTGTTCAGGTTGGTGGTGTAATTATCGACAGTGGTAAATTTGATTGGACTAACGGCAAGTTCCCTGAACTTGTAGAACCAGACGAATCATACCACGGAATTTCATATACAGAGTCATACGACAAGATGGCTTATATCATTAAAGCAAGAATGCAGCTCATGAGAGACTTCGGAGTATATCCTGCTGCTCATTCAGCATTTTTACTTAACTTAGGACTTGAAACACTTGCAGTTCGTATGAAACAATACTGCGAAAACGCAATGACAGTTGCTAAATATTTAGAGGCTTCTCCAGCTGTAGAAAGTGTTTCTTATCCAGGTCTTCCTTCAAGTCCTGACTACGAGCTTTGCCAGAAATATTTAGAAGGTAACGCAAGTGGCGTAATTTCATTTAACATCAAGGGCGGACGTCCAGCAGCAGCCAAGTTCATGGATTCACTTCACCTTGCTTCCAACGAAGTTCATGTTGCTGACATCCGTACATGCGTACTTCATCCAGCTAGCGAAACTCACAGACAGCTTACAGATGAGCAGTTAGTTGCTGCAGGTATCGATGGTGGTATGGTTAGATTCTCTGTTGGCCTCGAAAATGTAGATGACATTATAGCAGACTTAGATGCAGCACTTAAAGCCGCGATGGCATAAAACATAATAATTTAATAAATTAAAATAAGGAAGAGTTTTTAAGCTCTTCCTTATTTTTTGGTTGGGTATATTATTTACTTGATAGTAAATGTTCCTATTATAGTTTCTCCATCTGAGGCGTATACATCAAGAACTCTCTCTTCACTCTCGTAATTTATTGCCTCTTCTAATGTATCTACACCATCATCAGCATAAAGTTCATCTCTATATACATAGCCTTGCTCACCTTGATCAGAAATAACAGAAATCAAATCTCCACCCCACATATCAGGTCCATAGGTTTGATTGTTAGAATTGACTTGTAATTCATCTACATTCATAATATATTCTTCTGCATTTTCCTGACCTTCAAACGAAGCAACCAACTCATCTAATTCTTCCTCAGGCAAACCCGCATCTTCAACCTTGCCCTTTATTAAATCCTTTAAGGAATTTGATACCTTAACTGTAGCAAAAACTGTCACTGGTGTCATAATCAAAAGAGCAACCACAAGGCATACATTAAACATTATTACTCTCTTGCCAGCACCTGTTCGATGCTCCTTGCTCTCAAACTGGTCTAATATATTATCCTTGGCTTCTGAAGACAAGCTAATCTCCTGCTTCGAATATGCATTATTTAAAAAATCATCGATATTATTCATCACATACCCTCCTCATACATTTTCTTTAATAAGGCTTTGCCTCTAGCCAACTGATTGCCAACTGTGGATTCTTTTTTATGCAGAATCTCAGCAATCTCTTTTATTTTGTAGCCTTCCTGATAATGAAGTTGAATAACAATTCTATACTTAAGTGGCAATTGAGAAATCAAATAATACAGATTCTTATTGTCCTCTGAATCATCAACAATATCCTCTGTCAATTCAGAAACATTTCTCTTCCAATATGTTTTCTGTAAATCCTTACACAAATTAATTGTTGCCCTTATCAACCAGGCCTTTTCATGGCTATCATCCGTGAAAGAAGGATTTTTCTTCATGCATTTCACAAAAACCTCTTGAACAATATCCTCCGCATCCTGCTTATTATTGCAATAAGATACGGCACATCGATACAAGGTATCTGAATGCTTTTCAATTAGTTCAGCAAAGTATTTTTTATCCACGTAACAAATCCTCCTATAATGTAAACGAATGAGGATGGCATTTTTTCGCATTTATTTTAAAAATATATAAAAATTTAAAAACACCTTATAAAAATATACAAAGCCTAATCACAAGATTCGTTGCGAACCTCTCCTGTCGCCCAAACACTTCCCACATCACAACGGCCATGATGGGATACCTGACGAACCGTACCTGAAGCAATATCCTCTGATACTTTTAAATTAATACGGCTAATACCATCTGCTCCCATCTTAGAATCTAAAAGAGCGATTAAATTTTCTACATCCTGATAATTTTCCATATAAAACTCCTTTTAGCATATACTACAACATATCACTTAATCCTATCATCTTTATTATTATACCACAATAATTAAATTAACTCACTCATCATGCTTTAGCATGATATTATTGCGTACCCATAGGTACACTGTATCTGTGGGTTCATAACCTAAATAAAAGGCAAAGACATAATATATATTTATCAAACAATTGCGAAAAGGTATTACATATTTCTTATGTTCGAATAAACAAACCAGCAACTCGCTGACACGGAAGTCAGCGTAGGCGCACTGGACAGGATGTCTGGTGTGCGCCGTGTTGCGTCTTAAGAGAAAACCTTAAATTCGAACATTAGAAATTGTTATACCTTGTAGCGTGTTGGATAAATATACATTATGTCTTTGCCTTTCTTCTTACAAACAAAAATCCCACAGATACCTTGTACCTGTGGGACAATACGCAATAATCTTTATTTATCAGTGATTTCCTTATGAAGCTCCTGAAGTGATTTGATTTCACCAGCTTCATGAGACTTAAGGTAATTAATTCCATGTGCAGTAATCTTAGCTGCTGCCACAGTAGTGAAATAAGGAACCTTAGCCTTAATAGCTGCCTTTCTAAGGTAACTATCTTCGTTAACACTATCCTTACCTACAGGTGAGTTAACAATGATATCAATATCACCATTAGTGATGAGGTCATTAACATTTGGACGACCCTCGTAAAGCTTCTTAACCTTAGTAGCAGGGATGCCAGCACCTGTGATAGTGTTGTAAGTTCCCTCTGTAGCTACAATCTTAAATCCAGCCTTGTCAAAGCCCTTAGCTACTTCGATAATATCATCCTTATCCTTGTTATTAACTGAGATAAGAACTGTTCCCTCTAATGGAAGTTTAGAAGATACTGCTTCCTGAGCCTTGTAGAAAGCTTCACCATGAGACTTAGACATACCTAAAACCTCACCTGTTGAACGCATCTCTGGTCCAAGGACAGGGTCAACCTCCTGGAACATATTGAATGGGAATGCTGCCTCCTTAACACCATAGTATGGAATATTCTTTTCCTTAAGTGCAGGTACTGGAGATGGCTTTCCTGTAATCTCTGATGTGATAATCTCTGTTGCAAGAGGCACCATACGAATGTTACATACCTTCGAAACAAGAGGTACTGTACGAGATGCTCTTGGGTTAGCCTCGAGAACATATACCTTATCATTCTCAATAGCATACTG
Organism: Lachnospiraceae bacterium; assembly: GCA_015057525.1. GTDB lineage: Bacteria > Bacillota > Clostridia > Lachnospirales > Lachnospiraceae > Coprococcus_C. Next base: position 59,427 of record SVEE01000004.1, read on the forward strand.
CATATTCATGAGACCCTTAACATGCATTTCCTCTGCAATCTTCTTAGTATATTCTTTGATAGTCTTAACATTTTCCTCTGAGATATGCTTAGATGGGATGATACAAGCTGAGTCACCTGAGTGAACTCCGGCAAGCTCAATATGCTCCATAACAGCAGGAACAAATGCATGCTCACCATCTGCAATAGCGTCAGCCTCACACTCTAAAGCATTGTTGAGGAATCTATCTATAAGGATTGGTCTGTCAGGTGTAACACCTACAGCAGCCTTCATATACTCTGTTAAAGCTTCTTCATCGTATACAACTTCCATTCCACGTCCACCAAGAACGTAAGAAGGACGAACCATAACAGGGTAACCAATCTTATTAGCTATCTCAATAGCTTCGTCTACATCTACTGCCATTCCTGACTCAGGCATTGGAATCTCAAGCTTATCCATCATAGCTCTGAACAAATCTCTATCCTCAGCAAGGTCAATTACAGCAGGAGCTGTACCAAGAATCTTAACACCATTTTTCTCAAGGTCTGCTGCAAGGTTAAGTGGAGTCTGTCCACCAAACTGAGCAATAACTCCGAGAGGTTTTTCTTTCTTATATATACTTAATACATCTTCAAGAGTAAGTGGCTCAAAGTAGAGCTTATCAGATGTATCGTAGTCAGTTGAAACAGTCTCAGGGTTACAGTTAACAATGATTGTCTCAAAGCCAAGAGCCTTAAGAGCCTTTGCTGCATGTACACAGCAGTAGTCGAACTCAATACCCTGTCCAATACGGTTAGGACCACCACCAAGAATCATGATCTTGTCCTTACCTTCGCTAATTGGATTCTTATCTTCTCCATTGTATGTTGAGTAGTAATAAGCTCTGTCTTCTGTACCACTTACGTGTACACCTTCCCAAGTTTCCTCTACTCCAAGTTCAATTCTTCTGTTTCTAATATCATCCTCAGAAATCTCAAGAATCTGGCTTAAATACTTATCAGAGAAACCATCCTTCTTAGCCTGAATGAGCTTGTCATCAGCAGGCATAGACCCCTTGCTTTTAAGAAGTTCTTCCTCCTCCATAACAAGTTCTCTCATCTGATCTATAAAGTAGTGCTTAACCTTTGTAAGCTCATGAATTTCTTCATTAGTAGCTCCCTTACGAAGTGCCTCATACATAACGAAGTGACGCTCACTTGAAGGAGTAATGAGAAGCTTAAGGAGCTCATCCTTAGAAAGAGTATCAAAGTTTTTAGCATGACCTAAACCGTAACGTCCAGTCTCAAGACTTCTGATTGCTTTCTGGAATGCTTCCTTATAATTCTTACCGATACTCATAACTTCACCTACGGCTCTCATCTGAGTACCAAGCTTATCCTCTACACCCTTGAATTTCTCAAATGCCCATCTAGCGAATTTGATTACAACGTAATCTCCATCTGGAACATACTTGTCAAGAGTACCATACTTACCACATGGGATATCCTTAAGTGTAAGACCTGATGCAAGCATAGCTGACACAAGGGCAATAGGGAATCCTGTAGCTTTTGATGCAAGGGCTGAAGAACGAGATGTTCTTGGGTTAATCTCAATAACAATAATTCTATCTGAAACAGGGTCGTGTGCAAACTGTACATTTGTACCACCGATAACCTGTACGGACTCAACAATCTTATATGCCTGCTCCTGTAATCTCTTCTGACATTCCTCTGAAATAGTAAGCATAGGTGCTGAACAGAATGAATCTCCTGTATGAACTCCAAGTGGATCAATATTCTCTATGAAACATACAGTAATCATATTACCATCTGCATCACGAACGATTTCAAGCTCAAGCTCTTCCCATCCGAGAATCGACTCCTCAACGAGAACCTGTCCAACAAGTGAAGCCTGAAGACCTCTTGCACATACAATTTTTAATTCTTCTTTATTATATACAAGACCGCCGCCGGCACCACCCATAGTGTAGGCTGGTCTTAATACTACTGGGTATCCAAGCTTGTCTGCAATAGCAAGTGCTTCTTCAACTGTATAAGCGACCTCACTACGAGCCATCTCTATACCAAGCTCATCCATAGTTTTCTTGAACTCGATACGATCCTCACCACGCTCAATTGCGTCAACCTGAACACCGATAACCTTAACATTATATTTATCTAAAACGCCTGCCTGATTAAGCTCTGAACAGAGGTTAAGTCCTGACTGTCCTCCTAAGTTAGGAAGTAATGCATCAGGTCTCTCCTTAGCGATAATCTGCTCTAATCTGTCTACGTTAAGAGGCTCGATGTATGTTACATCTGCAGTCTCTGGATCAGTCATGATTGTAGCAGGATTTGAATTCACTAATACGATTTCATAACCTAAATTCTTTAATGCTTTACAAGCCTGTGTACCTGAATAGTCAAACTCGCAAGCCTGACCAATTACAATAGGACCAGAACCTATAATAAGCACTTTGTTTATATCTGTTCTCTTTGGCATGTGTATGTCCTCCCTTGCTATGTTTTAGATGCACATGCTCTGCATCCATAATCTTATACATTATACTAGTAAACTAAGAAACTGTGAAGAGTAAATTTAAATTTTTTACATTCTTTTTTTCACCAGTATAAAATGTCTTATTTTATATTAAATAGCCACCTCTAATGTAGATGGTTTAAATCCTGGCATAAGCTGTAATTTAAATAAATTCTTTGCGTGCTTATCATCAATAAGTGCTTTCTTTTCTAAATCTTCAATTTCACCTGTTCGAATATATTTATCAAGCTCTGCATAGGTGAAACCCAGATTATCTTCATCTGTTTTACCTGTCAGCCCATCACTTGGAGCCTTTTCTACCAAATCTTCCGGAACACCGAGTACCTTACCAATGGCTTTTACCTCTGCAACAGTAAGATTACAAAATGGACTAAAATCTCCTGCTGCATCTCCATAGCGTGTTGAATATCCAACCCAGTCCTCTGACAAATTACATGTATTTACAACTCTTCCGTTTTTACTCTGAGATACTGCATAAAGTGTACTCATTCGTATTCTAGGTGCGAGATTCACCATTGTCTGATTTGAGAGTTCTATTTCTTCCGATATACTTTTTATTATGCCATCAAAAGCTTCCTTTATGTTTATAACATAATATTCTATTCCCAAATGATTAACTAATTTATAAGCGGCATCTATATCACTCTGTTCTCCGTTAGGCATAAGAACTCCTATAACTCTGTCCTTGCCTAAAGCTTCCACACATATTGCAGCTGCAACAGAACTGTCTTTTCCTCCTGATATTCCTAAAACTGCATTGCATCCCGGGCCATTTTCCTCAAAAAATTTTCTTATCCATGCAACACATTCATCCTTTATTTTTACTGCATCAAACATATTTTCCTCCTAATCTACATCTTCATACTGTCAAATGTGATTCATATATTTCACAACCTAAAACTAAATTATATTTATCTGACAACAACCCATAGTTGACAGAGCTGCCTCGTGTGTATCAGGTGTTACAGCTGCACAGCAAGTAGAATCTACACTTATCTCTACTTCTGGGAAGTTTGCTTTGAGAAGAAGTGCATTTGACACTACACAGATATCTGTGCACAATCCAACAAGTTCTATGGTAAACTCTTCTTCACCTGCTGCTTCCTTTACTAACATTGGTAAGTCCACAGAGCCAAAGGTAATTTTCTCCACCTCTTTATATTCTTTTCCCAAAAGGGCATTTTGAATCTTAGTATCAAGTTTCCATCCATCTGTTCCTTTTATACAATGTGGAACAGGAAGTTTTTTCCCTTCTGCTGTTTCCATATAATTGTCAAAGTGAGTGTCATAAGTAACAAATATTTCACCATCAAATGTTTCTATTTTTTTTACAACATTGTCAACTATAGCAACTGCTTCTTTTGTTCCAAGTGCTCCATCAACAAAATCCTTTTGCATATCAACTACGATTAAAATTTTCTTCATGCTCTTGACCCTCACTTTTTTTCTAATTTTATCTGCTTACACAAATCAACACGCCGGCATATACAAGCATCCTAAGATGTGTATACACCAGCGTGTCATTATAATTACAACAAATGTGCTCTAAGCTCATCTCCACTTACAGCAGAAAGATAAGCAGGAGCTATATCAAATACTGTCTTGCATCCCTTAGCACCCTCAGCAGCTAACTTGTATGCGGCTCTTGCATAAGCAACTATAACTGATGATGTAAATTCAGGATTAGAATCAAGCTTTAAGCTGTATTCTATAATATGAGTGTTTTCCTCATTCCATCCAGTCTTACCTGAACGAATAACAAATCCACCATGAGGAATTCCACTATGGTTTGCCTTAAGTTCTTCCTCACTTATAAAATGAACTGTAGTATCATAATCTGCGAAATAGTTCGGCATAGTCTTTATTGCCTCTTCCACTTTAGCAGCATCTGCACCTTCCTCTAATACAACAAAGCACTCACGAGTATGTTTTTGTCTTGTAGTAAGCTCAGGATTTTCTCCTGCTCTAACACTTGCAAGAGCTTCATCTACAGGAATAGTATACTGCTTCGCATCCTTAACTCCATCTATACGACGAATAGCATCTGAATGTCCCTGGCTAACACCCTTGCCCCAGAAAGTATAATCCTTACCCTGTGGTAAAATCGCGTTAGCATACATTCTATTTAAAGAGAACATTCCCGGGTCCCAACCCACTGAAATAATACCAACCTTGCCTGATTCCTTGGCAGCTGCATCAACATTAGCATAATGCTCTGGAATTTTAGCATGTGTATCAAAGCTATCAATTACATTAAACATTTTTGCCATCTCTGGAGTCTGTACTGGAAGGTCTGTAGCACTACCTCCACAAAGAATCATAACATCTATTTTATCTTTCCAATTAGCAACATCTGATATATTACAAACTGTAGCACTCTCAGTAAGGATGCTTACATTAGAAGGATCTCTTCTCGTAAATACCGCAACAAGCTCCATATCAGGATTCTGCTTAATTGCGCACTCAACACCTCGGCCTAAATTTCCATAACCTAAAATACCGATTTTAATACTCATCTCGTTACCTCCTAAGACTAAATCAGACAAATTATTTATTAAATATATTCATCAGAGTGATATTATTAAACATCATGTATTTTAACAGATTACATATCATATTTCTACCGTAGAAATGAATAAATATATATTTTTTTATTCGTTTTTTTTAATCATTATTTCTTATATTGCTGATAATATTAAGTTTTCCCATACTAAGTATCATACCCAGAGAAAGCAGTACCATCAAAGCAATAAGACCTAATCCAATAAGCAAATACGAAATCCAAGGGATTATAAAGCTTGTCTCAAAGAAATATATAACAGGTTCAATCATTACTCTTGATAAAATCAGACCAAGAATTGTACCAACAAGCCATGCTACAAGACCTATTATTACCTTCTCTAATATAAGCATTTTGTTTACCTTCTTTTTGCTCATACCTATGGAACGAAGAATTGCTATTTCCCTGCTTCTCTCCTGCTGTTCACTTACCATGTTATGAAGTACATTTATTACACCCATCACCAGGATGAACACAATAACAAATATTATAACTACCTTTACTATCTCTAACTCTTCCATAAGCAATCTGCTTTCATCAGTGTACATCCACTCTGTAAGCTTAAGCTTATCATATACAAGAGTATCAAATTCTTCCTTGTCATAATTATTTTCATCTACATTTATAAAGAAACCTTCACAAAGTACTGCAATCTCATCTTTAGTAAAATACTGATTTAAGTATTCATATGACATGATAATCTGAACATTATATTCAACATTATAAAGTGCTTGTGTACATGTACCCTTTATTTCTAAATCTGTCATAAGCTCAGGATATTTTTCTAAAGCTTTATTAATCTGAATACCTGTATCACTTGCCATGGCTTCAATTACAAATGCAGGATTGGCTATTTTTGCTCTTTCCCCAACCTTATTTTCAAGTGGTGTAATAGTTACATTTTTCCCTTCATTAGAATCAAAATATTCACATCTATTTACTAAGATAACTCCACCGTCTTTTAGGATTTCTTTTGCGTCAACATCTTCTATCATATAATCATTTAATTTTTCAAGCTGTGCATCTGTATAAACATATACGCTTACAAACTCTGTTGACATATAAAAATCACTCATTACTTGCGACGCAAGCTGAGCCGCCTCTTCAGTAAATTTAAAGGATGTATTATCCACATCGGGCTCAGTATAAAAATAATTATAATTTTCATGAGCCTCTATTATGTACTTTTCTTTATTAAAGCTTTCTTTTATATTCTTTAGTTCACTCCATGATTTGTCATTGTTATACATTACAACGCCTATATCATATGGATAAACATTACCGGCACTGACCTCTAAATCTACATCCTTATTAATATTTGCATAAAATGTAGCGATAAACGTCATAAGAAGTGCACTAATTGCAAAGGAAGCTACCGCATTCCAAAACGCCTTATTGTTTCTTCTCATGTTCTTGTAAGCGTACTCACCCTCTATACCAAATATTCTAAAGAATTTACCCTTACGTTTTTTAATTTTCTTTTTACCCAATGTAAAGTTTAGTCCTATACCTTCTACAGCACTTACCTTTTTAAGTATTGCAAACGGCTCAATTACAGCTAATGAAATAGTTGCAAAAAGGAACAATGCAGCACCTAATAATGTAACTGGCGATACCTCAAATTTAAATGTAAAGAAGTTTAAACTGTTGCCTAGCACTGGCATTATTATATGGCTTAATGCTACGCCGATTACGAAAGCAAACAAAGCCTCTATGTATATCTCACGCTTAAATATTTTCTTAATCTGCTTATCTGTTCCACCGATAGCCCTGATGATACTAAAGTCTCTTATTTTCTCCATAAGGTTAGATGTAAACAAACTTCTAACCATAACCATACAGATATATGTCACAAACACCATAACCATAAGAAACATTGCAAACATTGCTTTTGCATCATCATCCTGTCCGTAAAAAGAGGTAAGACCAAAATTTAACTCATACTCCGTTTTAGCTGTGTCTATACCTATATCAGACACAATATTTTCCAATTGTTCATCCCAACTTTTAAACTCATCAAATCTTATATATGCGTCAAGCACCATCTCATCATCCGCAACTGTAAATGCTGTCGTAGACATCAGTAAATCATTTTCATATTTTCTTTCATATATACCACTCACAGTATATTCTTTAAAAACATCTGAGTCCTCTAATGAATCCTCTGACTGACTTGCTAAAATTATTTTACTGCCAACCTTTACATCTTCCTTAAAAAGATGTAAATCATCATTAGAAATCATTATCTGCGAAGAATTCTTAGGAAGTTCTCCCTCAACAAGCTCGTATCCGAACGTATCCTGATTTACATCTTCTAACGAAATAAGTTCTAATCCATAACCATAATAGTCCTCAAAGTACCATTCGTAGCTTATATTAGCAAAGTCAACATTATCTACTCCCACATGATTCTTTAATTTATCCTTATGCTCATCATCTATTTTATAGATGGCCGCATAATAATTACCCATCTCCTCCATTATTTTCTTGGACGAAGACATCAAGCCAAAGTAAAATGTAATTACTATATAAATAATCATCGTAGAAAGCACCATGCTTGTAACAACGAGGGCAGCATGTTTCTTTTTATGTTTTAGGTATCTATTACCAAGTTCTTTATATCCTTTCATACCATTCCCTCCGAATTACGCATTTTCTTTTGAATCACTTATTATTTTACCATCGGACAACTCAATTACTCGGTCTGCAAGGTTAGCAACACTTGCTTCATGTGTTATGAGAATGAGAGTCTGTTCGTATTTTTTTGCAGATGCTTTTAATATCTCCATGACCTCAATACTGTTTTTCTTGTCCAGGTTACCTGTAGGCTCGTCTGCAAGAATGATTGAAGGCTTATTAGCCAAGGCTCTCGCAATAGAAACTCTCTGTTGCTGACCACCGGAAAGCTGATTAGGAAGATGCTCAACTCTATCAGTAAGTCCAAGCATTTCTATCAAGTCATTGATATATTCCTTATTAGGTTTCTTTCCGTCAAGAAGCACTGGCATTTCAATATTCTCCTTTACGGTCATTACTGGAATAAGATTGTAGGCTTGAAATACAAAACCTATTTTTCTTCTTCTCACAACAGAAAGTGCATCATCCCCATACGATGCCACATTTTCCCCTTCTATATAGATTTCGCCACTTGTTGGCTTGTCAAGACATCCAAGCATATGTAAAAGTGTGGATTTACCCGAACCAGAACTACCCACTATAGCAACAAATTCTCCTTTATCGATAGAAAGATTTATCTCATCAGATGCCTTAACCTGATTCTCTCCTTCTCCATATATTTTACTAAGATTAACTGTTTTTAATATTTCCATAGATTTTCTCCTTTTCTTCTTAAATGTTATTATTTATTTTAATCAACATTTTATTTCCATGTTAGCATCTTAACAAACCAATCTTACGATTAGATGAAAGTTATCTTACAGTTTTGTAAGATAAGTTGAACTTTACATTTTTTTGAATTATTATATTAATATAGTTTTTAATTTGGGAGACACATATGAAAAAAATATTATTAGTTGAAGATGACCAGGCACTTGCTATGGCAACTTCATTTGCTCTTGAAACTGAAAATTTTAACGTAACACATTGTTCCTGCCTTGCAGATGCAAAAAAAGCTCTTGAAAATGACTCATTTTCACTTATGCTTTTGGATGTCAATCTTCCAGACGGGATAGGTTACACCTTTTGTCAGGAAGTCCGCCGTCAAGGACACAAACTTCCTATCATATTCCTTACTGCGCTAGACGAGGAAGTAAATGTTGTACAGGGACTTGAAGTTGGAGGAGACGATTATGTATCCAAACCCTTCAGAGTAAGAGAACTTATTTCCAGAATCAAAGCTAATATAAGACGTTTCGACGCAACCGCAGATGCTTCTTCCGAAATTATACTTGGACCATTTAAGATAGATGAGAAAAAACATATTGTATCTCACAACGGTACGATATTAAACTTAACGCCTAGCGAGTACCGTTTATTCTTAACCTTGGTTCAAAACAAAAACAATGTTCTTACAAGAGGACAAATATTAGAGCAACTTTGGGATATTGATGGTGATTTTATAGATGACAATACGCTATCCGTTTATGTAAAAAGACTTAGAGAAAAATTAGGTGAAGATAAAGATTATATCCAGACCATACGAGGTGTAGGATATATGCTACAGGATAAATAAAAGGTGTACTATGCTTAAGAATAAGGAATTCAAGTTTTTTACAATTTCATATTTAATAATGTGCTTTATTTTAGGTATCATTTTATTTTTAGGTTTAAAATCATCTATAGATAAACTTGAGGATAATTATTATGAAGAATTAATTAGTTCAACTAACGATATTGATATGCTTGAAGAAACTGGCAAGTTATCTTTTATGCCTTCCGAGTATAGCGAAAGTATAAAAGTATCTATAGTAAGGCTTTATATAGTGGTTTACATAATTTATATGCTTATCTGTATAAGTGGTTTTATTTTAAGCGTTCATTTATACAAATTTCCACTTAAGGCTATTCACAAGGTTCAAACTAATGCAGCAGATGTTCTAGAAGGTAATTACAATAATCTTGACCTTAAGGATATTGACGAAAGTGATATTAGCCAGTTTTATTCTATGTACACAAAAATGGTTACTGCCATCAAAGTAGGCCGGGAGAAAGAGCAAAACGAAAGAATTTTTTTACAGGACTTAATTGCTGATATTTCTCATCAGTTGAAAACCCCTCTTGCCACCCTTACAATATATCAGGATTTATTATCCAATCCTGATATTTCTGACAGCAAGCGAAAGGAAATTTTATCTATGATGGGAGACCAGCTCTCTCGTATGGAGTGGCTTATTTTATCGCTGTTAAAGCTTGCTAGATTGGAATCAGGTGCTATTGAATTCAACGTAAAAAAACAACCACTACTTCCTACCTTACAGTTGGCTACTCAAAATGTCAGTATGCTTAGTAGTGCAAAATCACAGAACATAAATGTAAAATGCGACACCGAAATGTTACTAAGTCACGACCAAGACTGGCTTGCTGAATGTCTCACCAACATACTAAAAAATGCTACAGAATATGCACCAGAAGGTTCTAATATAGAGGTATGGACAGATCAATCTCCACTTACTACGATGATACATATAAAAGATTACGGAAAGGGAATTGACAAAGAATCGCAATCTAAGATTTTCAAAAGATTTTACAGAGCTAAATCAGATGTGAATGCTAACAGTATCGGTATAGGACTTTCTCTTTCTAAAAGTATTGTTGAGGGACAAGGTGGAGACATTATGGTTGAAAGCGAACCTGGAAAATATACTTGTTTTACGATTACGTTTTATCATGCGTTAAGTAAGTAGAGTGGGCTATCATTAATGAGAATTCACATATTAACACTTTACACGAATAATATATAATGTTATTATATGAATAGAAAAGGTACTACCGATAGACGGTTAGTCCCATTCAAAATATAAGCAAAAACAACCGCTAATCTTTGTCAGGGATCGGGCGGTTATTTTTGTGCCTTGCTATTCTTTCCAGCCGAATAGCCAAGACTGAAACAAGTTATACATAAACTGATAACAGCTATAAGGCCTTCGATAGTCAACATAAGCAATCCCTCCGTAGTATAAATTTTCACATAAGTGACTTTATATGTAAACAGAGGTCACAGTCCTCTGGTAAAAGGACTAACCGCCTACCGTTATGGTAGCACCCATATTTATTTTAACAATCGTTCTTCTCCATATCAATAAAAACCACAAAATGACACAAATTGTGTCATTTTGTGGTTTTTACTTTTAATTACACATACTTAAGATAGTTCTTCACACTCACCAAATAAGACACTATCTGACTAACAATTCCTACACCTACAAGTCCATAGCATGTACCCCAAACTTCTTTTTTATGATTAGCTATCCACATAATAATTCTTTGTATAAGATTCTCCTGCTGAAAGAATGATACATCTCCCAATGCTATATAAGCAAACAATCCATACATTGCAATTACCGCACATACTGTCAAGACTATATTAACCACTCCCGGCTTGTTTCTGGTAACAAAAGGAATAAGAATAGAATTGCCTATAAGGGAAATTCCCAACATAAGCAGCATAAGTATAACGAATACATTTGCACCAACATCATCTATCATTACACCATCTACCTCAACCTCAAAGGTGTGCTTAATTGCAAATATAGTGATAAGAGCTGCTAATACAGCAATCACATGACCTACTAATACTATTATGTATTTTTCTGCCACCACATTCTTGTATCCTCCAGGAAGAGCTGTGGCGTAGCTGGTCCACTTGGTTTTATTATCCAAAGTACATAATACTGTAGACATTGCCATAGGCAAAAGACTGGCCGCAAACACACAGCCCCCAAGCATCAGGTAACATTCAGCCAGAACCTCAAGCTTTGCCTCAAGCCCTTCAGCAGCATTAAAATCCCAGCCTATCACACCTACCATCATAAAGGCATAGCACAGATAAAATACCACAAGGGCTATATATCCCCTGCCATTAATAAAATCCTTATATAATAATCCTTTCATATTATGCCCACCTCCTATTTTTCTTACCAAAATACGAAGCAGAAAATGATGCTATAACCACTGCTATAACAACAAGAGCTCCATGGTTATAAATCCAGTCAAACCAACCCTTTACAGTTTCAAATATAACCTCTATGTTTTCCTCATGCATAAGCCAAGCCATAATAGCGACAAGAAATACGAATGACAATGAACAGCATATAACCACGCTGGTTTTTGCAGAAAATATGATGTCTATAGGCAGTCTAATAAGTATTATAAGAAGTCCTGCCAGCCAGCAGTATATTACTGTCTTAAACTCCTTAAAGCCAAAAGTTTCATTTCCTGACATATATACTATAGGAAGTAAAATAGCTGACCAGATGTTCATTATGGTATTAACCAAAAATGCCACTATGTATCTAGAGAATATCTCCTGCCAAACATTTATAGGGGATGCGTAAAGCACCTTGTACCATTCAGCTTTATGGTCCTGATCTATAGCAGAGGAGCTGGTTAGCGACACAGTAATTCCCGCGCCACACACATAAAAAATCGCTCCTTTAAAGAACAGATCGTATATTAAATCAAGTTCCTTCATTTCTTGAAAGTTTCCTACATTCATACCAAGTATAAATATCAAGGCAAACAGCGCCACACCTGCGATGGTCAAAAAGCCCATAATTATATTTTTCCTAACAAGAACCAAGTCCTTATAAATTAATCCTAACATAAGTAGCACCTCCTAATTCTCGGTGTTGTTAGTATTATTTACATAGAACAACATTATTTCTTCTAAGGATGTCTTCTCACAAAGCATACCCTTGTACTTGGCTTTACATTTCTCCTGGTCACCAACCAAAGCTTCGATACCAAAGGAGGACTTTCTATATCCGATAACATCCTCATCATCCACTGTGGCAAACTGTTCCTTGGAGCATTTCAATATACCGTGACGCTCAGCCATAGTGTCCTTATCCTCAGCAAGAAGAATCTTGCCCTTATGTATAAATACGATATTATCTGCAATTCTTTCAAGGTCAGTTATTATGTGGGATGACAAGAATACTGTATGCTCGCTATCCTGTATAAACTCCATAAATATATCAAGAATCTCATTACGAACGATAGGGTCAAGACCACCTGTTGGCTCGTCCATAATAAGAAGCTTTGCGTGGTGGGAAAGCGCTGTGGCGATCTGAAGCTTCATCTGCATACCACGGGAGTAATCTCCCACTTTCTTTTTAGTGGGAAGACCAAGCTTTTCAAGATACTCATAGAATAGCTTTGAATCCCAGTTCTTATACATTCCCTTTAATATCTTATCAATATGTTTTGCCTTAAGATTTGGATGAAAACCTATATCGTCAAAGACAACTCCCACATTCTCCTTAATATCAAATTCATTTTTTAAGTTATCTGCTCCAAAAACCTTTATGTCCCCACTGTCGGTCTTAAGCATATTCAGGATAGACTTTATGGTAGTACTTTTACCTGCACCATTTTGTCCGATAAAGCCTGTAACCTGTCCGCTAGGAACATTAAAGCTTACATCCTTTAGGCTAAAGCCCTTGTAGCTTTTGTTAAGATTTTTAATTTCTATTGCATTTTCTACGCTATAGTCTAATGACATAGTTAATCCCTCCGCTACTTAGAGTGGTCCTCATATATGATGGTCAGAATTTCAATCAGCTCCTGTAAAGGAATATCGCAAACCTTTGCCCTAGTCACTGCATTTTCAAAATGGTCCTCAAGCTCTTGCATAACCTTCTCACGGATAAGTCCCTGATTCTTAGCCTTAACAAAACAACCGATGCCAACGCGAGTTTCTATAAAACCATCTCGCTCTAACTCCTCGTAGGCACGCTTTGTGGTTATAAGGCTAATACGAAGCTCCTTGGCCAGAAAACGCATGGAAGGAAGCATCTCTCCCTCCTCTAATTTGCCGGAAACAATCATATCCTTAATCTGCTGTTCAATCTGTTCATAAATTGGAACACTACTTGTATTGCTAATTATAATGTTCATAGGTATACCTTTCTTAATTTTAAACTCTCGAGTGTGTATAGTGTATATATACACCTAATTACACTTATTGTCAACACTTTACAGAAATTTTTTTCAAAAAAATAAAGCTTCTGCGATATAGATTCCCTATACTTGCAAAAGCTTTTATTATATATAGTATTTTATTTTGATAAATCCAGGCTACGCACAGTATCTCTAACCTTTAATACAAACCCCGGTGAAACTGATAATTCATCTATGCCCATTCGCATAAAGGTTTCTGTAAGAGTTGTATCTGCCGCAAGCTCTCCACATATTCCAATCCAAGCTCCATGATTATGTGCATTGTCTGCAGCCATTTTTATAAGGCGAAGGATAGCCTCATGATGAGTGTCAATGAAGTCTTCAAGCTCTGGATTCTGTCTGTCACAAGCAAGAGTGTATTGTGTCAAATCGTTGGTACCTACACTGAAGAAATCCACCATAGGAGCAAGCAAATCACTGATCACTGCCGCCGCAGGAGTTTCAATCATAATACCAAGCTCAATCTTGTCAGATATTTCTACTCCCTCAGAAACAAGTTCACTCTTAACCTCTTCACATATAGCTAAAATTTTCTCAAGTTCACTAACACTGGTAATCATAGGAAACATAATACCTAAATTACCATAAGCTGATGCTCTGTAAAGAGCTCTAAGCTGAGTTTTAAACACCTCTGGACGTGTAAGGCATATACGAATAGCTCTGTAGCCAAGAGCAGGATTCTCCTCTTTCTTAAGTCCAAAGTAGTCTACCTGCTTATCAGCTCCTATATCAAGAGTTCTTATAATAACCTTCTTGCCAGCCATGCTTTCAAGAACCTTTTTATATGCTACGAACTGCTGCTCCTCAGTTGGATAATCCTCACTCTCTAGATAAAGGAACTCACTACGGAATAAGCCTATACCACCTGCGTCATTAAGCAAAACTGCTCCAATATTATCTACACTTCCTATATTTGCATATATATTTATGTTCTTACCATCTAAGGTAACATTTTCCTTGCCTTTAAGATTTTGGAGAAGCTTTTTCTTTTCATCGTCCTGCTGTTGCTTGGCAATTAGTCTAGCTCTTGTCTCTTCATCTGGATTAATGAAAATTTCTCCAGTAAATCCATCAACTATGGCATCGTCTCCATCCTTTATTGCCTTGAGGAACTCATCCCCTGCTCCAATAATAGCAGGTATATTCATGTTTCTTGCCAAAATCGCTGTATGGGAATTAGATGAGCCGTGAGATGTTACAAAAGCAAGTACTTTGTCCTTATCAAGAAGAACGGTCTCACTTGGTGCAAGGTCATCAGAACAAATTATTACCTTGTCATCACTTGAGGAATTATCTTCCCCCTCAGACTGAAGATTACGAATAAGGCGATTAGATATGTCTTTGATATCTGCTGCTCTTTCCTTCATATAAGCATCTTCCATAGCAGAAAACATCTCTGCAAAATTGTCTGATGTTACAGCCACAGCATATTCCGCATTAACTGACTGTGTATCAATTATATTTTGAATAGAATCATTGTAATCCATATCTTCAAGCATCATCATATGAATCTCAAATATCTGAGCATTGGCTTCACCAACCTCTTTCAATGCCTTATCATAGATTTCTTGAAGTTGCTCAGTTGCGAGAGCCTTCGCTGCCTCTACTCTCTGCTTCTCCTGCTCAGTATCCTCAATTCTAGTACGCTTTACAGAAACTTCTTTTCTTTTAAATACCGAAATCTTGCCTATAGCTATAGCGCCATAGACTCCCTTTCCTATGTATTTTTCCATAATATGCCTCCCAATGTCTCAAGCAAGCAATTATAATTACTCACCAAAACCACTTTCAAATAAGCCTGCAATCTCATCTAATGCAGCCTGCTCATCTGTACCCTCGCACACAATTTCAACAGTATTACCACACTTGATACAAGCTGACATAATCTGCATAAGTGCCTTTGCATTTACCTTCTTGTCATTTACATTCATTGTTATATTACACTCCTTGTAAGCAGCTGCTGCCTTTGCAAGGATTCCTGCAGGACGCATATGCATTCCCTGTGCATTAATTACTTCTACAGTTTTTGATACCATTTTTTAGTCCCTCCAAATATACAAAATCTTATTCTATATTATCCGAAAGTCCACCTATTTAAACATATGTGGACTTTCGAAGCTTTATTTATTATATCATTTAGTTTATTTTAATTCGACTGTTTTACTCTAGGTTATATCTTAAGCCTGAACCTTCTTCTTAAGAACACCCATTAATACCATACCTACTACTGAACCGATTACAAGTGAGAGAAGGTACATAGGCCAATTTCCAACAACTGCGAACACGAAGATACCACCGTGTGGAGCCATAAGTGTACAGTTAAATGCCATTGAAAGACCACCTGCTACAGCTGCACCAATCATACATGATGGAATTACTCTGATTGGATCTGCTGCTGCGTAAGGAATCGCACCCTCTGTTATAAAGCTGAGTCCCATAATGTAGTTAACAGGACCACTCTTTCTCTCTTCCTCAGTAAACTTATTCTTGAAGAATGTAGTTGCTAAAGCGATTGCTATTGGAGGTACCATACCACCAATCATAACTGCTGCCATTACGTCATAGTTTCCAGAAGCGATTGCTGCTGTACCAAATACATAAGCTGCCTTGTTGAAAGGACCACCCATATCTATTGACATCATAGCTCCAAGGATACATCCAAGAATTATCTTGCTCTGTCCACCCATATTGCTAAGGAAGTTTGAAAGGCCTGTGTTAATCATACCCATAAATGGATTAATTGCACACATAACTACAGCAATCATACCAAGTCCAACTAATGGATAAATAAGAACTGGCTTAATACCATTTAAAGCATCTGGCATCTTGTCACAAAGTTTTTCAACACCAAGCATAAGGTAACCGCCTGCAAAACCTGCGAACAATGCGCCAAGGAAACCTGATGGAACGTCTCCACCAATGCTTGCAAATGTTGAACCTAATGTTGCCATATATCCACCTACAAGACCAACCAAGAAACCAGGTCTATCAGCAATACTCATACCGATAAATGCTGCAAGGATAGGAACCATAAAGTTAAATGCAAATCCACCAACTGTCTTAAAGAATGCTGCTGCCTCAGTATAAGTACCGAATGAACCATCCTGTGGTGCACCAGCTATTGTATCAATAAGGAAAGCTAATGCTATGAAAATACCACCTGCAACTACAAATGGTAACATATTAGATACACCATTCATTAAGTGCTTGTAAATCTTTCTACCAAATGACTCACCCTGTGCATCTGAAGTCTCAGCCTTAGCACCCTGGTGCTTATATACTGGAGCATCTCCTGAAACCACCTTGTTAATTAATTCCTCAGGAATCTTAATTCCATCAGATACCTTTGTTGTAATAACCTTCTTGCCATCGAAACGTGACATTTCAACTGACTTATCAGCTGCTACGATAATTCCATCACACTCTTCGATTTCCTTTGCAGTAAGCTTGTTCTTAACACCGCCTGAGCCATTAGTCTCAACCTTTACAGTAATTCCAAGCTTCTTTCCTGCCTTCTCAAGTGCTTCTGCCGCCATATAAGTATGTGCAATACCTGTTGGACAAGCTGTAACACCAAGAACTCTGTATTCTACACTCGACTCTGATTTTGCCATTGTTACCTCCTCTGGGAACTTTGCTGTCTCAGTCTTGTCAATAATTGCCAAAAACTCTGTTACATCCTTTGCTTTAAGAAGTTCCCCTCTAAATTCCTCATCCATAAGAATTGTCATAAGTCTAGATAATACTTCTAAATGTACATCTCCATCATTTGGTGCTGCAATCATAAATAAAAGGTTAGATGGCTCACCATCAAGTGCCTCATAATCAACACCACCTGGTACTGTAATTGCTGCAAGTGATGGTGCCTTAACTGCCTCACTTTTAGCATGAGGGATTGCTATTCCCTCTCCAACCGCTGTAGAACCCTGCTCCTCACGTGCTAAGATTCCCTTCTTATAAGTCTCAACATCGGCAATATTTCCGCTCTTTACCTGAAGCTCAACCAACATGTCGATTGCTTCCTGCTTGTTACCTGGTGCTTGACCAAGTGCTATACTTTCTTTCTTAAGTAAGTCAACAATACGCATACTTAACATCCTCCTCTTTCTTATTTTATGTTTGTGTTGTCCTTCACCAGACAATCATATGTTTTATAGTAATTCACTTAACAGCCTATCTATTTCCGGTTTTGTTGCTAAACCATCTGAAAATGCTGTTGCTCCACCTGTAGCAGTTCCAAGCTTTAAAGCATACTCGTAATCTCCATCCTCTATTCCTGCGATGAAGCCTGCTACCATAGAATCTCCAGCGCCTACAGAATTTTTAACCGTACCCTTACATACTCCACATCTATGAGCCTTTCCAGTTTCATCTATAAGAAGAGCACCGTCTCCTGCCATAGATATAAGTACATTTCGCGCTCCCATAACCTGAAGTTTTCTTGCATATTCCTCGATTTCTTCTATAGTTGTAAGTTTTACACCAAACATCTCACCAAGCTCATGATTATTAGGTTTTATCAAGAATGGTTTGTATGGAAGTACCTTCATAAGAAGTTGTCCTGTGGCATCTACAACTGCCTTGATATTTTTATTTGAAATATGCTGTAAAATCTGTTCATATATATCTGATGGAAGTGTATTAGGAATGCTTCCTGCTAATACTATAGTGTCTCCATCCTGAAGCTTTTCAAGTTTAGCGAAAAGCTCTGCAATAGCTTCCTCGCTAATATTTGGCCCCTGACCATTAAGTTCTGTCTCTTCAGTGGATTTAATCTTAATATTTATTCGAGAGAAACCGCTTTCAAGCTGAACAAAATCAGAATCTATACCTTTTTCTTCAACACCCTTCTTTATTGCATCACCAGTAAATCCTGCAATGAAACCTAATGCCTTTGATGTTAATCCAAGTTCTTTGAGTACAAAAGAAACATTAATTCCTTTTCCGCCAAAATAGATTTCTTCTCCGTTACTACGATTGACACTACCTAATTCCATCGCCCCTGAATGAACAACATAGTCCACTGCCGGGTTAAATGTAACTGTGTATATCATATCATAACCTCCTTAACCGATGCCTCGGTTATATACTTTTTGTTTTCTACTCTGTCAGTTATTATTTTACCTTCTGAAAGGGGTGCAATATTCACTGCTGTTATCTTGTCGAATTTGGAATGGTCCGCTAAGAAGTATGATTTTCTAGTATTAACTATTACCGCTCTCTTCACTTCCGCCTCGGCTTTTTCAGGAGTAGTTAGTCCTACTGACAACGATATTCCATTTACTCCTATAAAGCTTTTAGTAAAGTTATATTCTGATATAGACTTAATACAATCTGCTCCAACAATAGCCTCTGTAGTAACTTTTATCTCTCCTGCTGGCACAAACACTTTAAAACCTCTACTGGCAAGTTTCATGGCATGCACAAAAGCATTAGTTACGAATGTTACATTCTTGTCTGGAATAAACTCAATCATCTTCTCTGTGGTTGTTCCTGCATCCAAGAACACGAAATCCCCATCTTCAATCAGCGAAGCAGCATATTTTGCTATAGCCATCTTCTCATCATTAAACAGCAACGCCTTTTCAGCTACATTTCGTTCTAAGGCTGTAAAGCTATCAGTAGTCTGGGCTGACATAGCTCCACCTCTAACCTTCACTAGCATTCCCTTTTCATCGAGATATGCCAAATCACGTCTTATGGTAGACTCAGAAGTGTCAAGCAGCGTGCACAATTCTGCAAGAGTAGCACTTCCATTATTATTAACTGTTTCTAAGATTATTGAATGTCTATCCTCTGTTAGCATAAAACATCTCCTGCCCTCTGATTATTTTTGAAAGTTTTTGACTGGTTATAACATAATAATAACATATTTTTTTATTTTGTCAATCATTTTCTTTCAATTTCTTTCAATTTCTTCCATTTTATACAATCACCGTTATGTGCATTTTAAAATTCATTTTTTAATGTACACATTGTCCTTACATATAGCCCCCATTTTGGGTCTATAGAAATAAGTTCTCTCTCCAGACCACAAAAAATCTAAATCACCACAATATTTCAAATTTTTTTGCCTCTTAAGGGTCTATAGAAAAAAATACATATCAAGACCCTACATTACGATAAAAACAGGGTCTATACAGGAAAAATTTCTGCATAGACCCCTCTAGGAATATTTTTGTATTATTTTTTCTTATATTTCATCAATTTTGGTTTTTTTCAACAACTTATTTTCTATAGACCCTCGCAATATTTCACACTATTTCAATACGCCACATGCATTATAGCTATATAACCTCTAGCTTCTCGAACACTTTTATGCATCAATAGTAAGCACCACCATCAAGGCACTTAATGCATTCTGGGGATTTGGGACATCAATACTTTCATTCCTACCCCCTATACTGCCACATCAAAATAAACTTCAATTATAAATTTACTTCCTACAAGCTTAGCCACTATACTTCCTCCCATTCGCTCCACCATCTCTTTAGCTATGGCAAGTCCAAGTCCTGTAGACTTTTCCTTTCTGGATTTATCAGCCTTATAGAAGCGCTCAAACACCTGGGAAATATCCACATCCTCAGGGTGCGAAATAGAGTTTACACAAGTAAATACAATTTGCTTTGGTTGAATACCGGCATTTGCCTTATCTTTACTTTCTTTCAGATTAACATCAACCGAACCAGCAACCAGACCATAGGACAACTTAATATCACCCATGCCATGAACTAATGCATTCTTTATTACATTTGAAATAACTCTCTTAACTGCAATATCGTTACATAGCACCTTGTACGTTTTTTCATCTATGCTAAGCTCTGGCTCGAACCCCTTTTCCTTAAATATCTCATAAAAAGAAAAAATTGTATCCAAAACAAGCTTAGTCATATCCTGTTTTTCCATATCAAGCTTATAATCCTGATTCTGTAATTTGGTATATGTAAAAAGCTCATCCAGAAGGTCAGATAAATTTTCCATTCTTTCTTTCATAACACCAGCATATTGAAGTTTTTTATCCGCATCCTCCTCCGACATAAGAAGCTCAAAATATCCTTTAAGTGATGTAAGCGGTGTTCTAATATCATGGGACACAGATGTAAGAGTTTCCTTCAAGCGTTTGTCCTTATTTAAAATAGCCACTTCCTTCTTATTGTGAGTTTCGCACATCTCATTAATCAACTCTGCAAGTCTCACTATCTCTTTATCTGTAAGATCTGTTCTTATCCTGTGATTCGTAGTATCATTACTGACAAACTGAATCTGGCGACAGATTAATTTAACCTGTCGCCTATATAAAATGTGTTTAATTGTGATGATAAGAAGTGCCATTAATAGCACTATTATAAGAACCAACTCCATATCATCCAAACTCCTATCACTTCAAATAATTCGCTACTCTCACAGTCATTTATGCTATATCCTTCTTAGCAAACCATGTGCATCCAATCACATTATAAACAATTATTGTTATAATTCCAACTAAAAGTGCATGGGTAACTACATCTGTTCCAGAATCTAAATTAACATTACCAATATTTGATGTTACTAAGTATTTAGCTATGTCGAAATCAAGCAATGCCTTAATTGGCATTGTAAGAAAAGCTGAAAATCCAGTATTTGCAAGCATTCCAATTGTGATACCCATAGTACTACTTTTTGTAAGAGTTGTAATCATTGCCACTCCACTAATAAATGCAATATGTAGCAAAAATACCACTCCTATCTTTGGTATAAAGTCTCCCAAAACATCCTTACCAAAAGTCAAGTCTCCGCCATAGTGAATCATAAGGCAAATATACTCTGCCAAAGCCATAACTAAAAATGCAACAAGCATATAAGCAATCATAACTATAAATTTTGAAAAATATATATTTATTCTTGATGTGGACTTTGACGCAATATTTTTTATAAAGCCACTATTTTGCTCTCTGTTAAAGAAAAGTACTACTGCAATTGTCA
Organism: Lachnospiraceae bacterium; assembly: GCA_015057525.1. Classification (GTDB taxonomy): domain Bacteria; phylum Bacillota; class Clostridia; order Lachnospirales; family Lachnospiraceae; genus Coprococcus_C. Next base: position 81,109 of record SVEE01000004.1, read on the forward strand.
TAAATATAAGCAATATACCACTAGTCATATCCTGATATAAATAATCAAGGTATGATGTTACTGTTCCATCTGCACGAATTGGTTGTTCTGAAACAATACCAAGGTTTATCATTACTTCTTCGTCTTCATTTTCCACTTCTCCAATAAGAGAATCAACATCTCCATTTTCCATTGCAGCATCATTCCAGCCTGCTTCCATAGCGTCAGACACAGATTCATAATCTACATATTCCCCAGACTCTATTTCCTCCTCAGTCATACTTATTGTGGCTATGGAGAACACAGAAAAAATACAAACTATAACAAGTAGCACATACATACAAGCCATATGCACTGTTCTATAACTATTCATTCTAATAAGATTAAGCATTCTCCTCACCTCCAACTAACTCCAAGAAATAATTTTCTAATTTTTCTTGTACAACATTCAACAAACTAACTGATACATCTGCTTTAGCAAGCTCTTTGTTCAACGAGCCCATATTGTCTATCTTCTCGTAAATATATACAGTATCATTGCCAATAACCTTGTAATTCTTAATTCCCATTCCTTCAATTACAGGGCATGCTTTAGATACATCATCACATTTAAGTTCAATAAAATCACTACATTTTTCCGCAAGTTCTTCTTTGCTGAGTTCCTGAATAAGCTTACCTTTGTTGATTATTCCAAATGTATCTGCTATCTTATAAAGCTCCTCTAAGATATGACTGGATATCATAATCGTCATATTCTGTTCATCACGAAGCTTAAGAAGTATATCTCTTACCTCTGCTATTCCCTGTGGGTCAAGACCATTTATAGGCTCATCCAAAACAAGAAGGTCTGGTCCCCCAACTAAAGCCATCGCTATTCCAAGTCTCTGTCTCATACCTAAGGAATATTTTTTAACTTTCTTTTTTCCAGCAGTTTCAAGTCCCACCTTAGCAAGCAGTTCTTCTATGTAACCCTGTTTGTGAATTCCAAGAGCAAGACATTTACATTTGAGATTTTGATAACCTGTAAGCTGTGGATATAACCCCGGTTCTTCTATAAGGTTTCCAACTCTTTCAGTCTGCTTCTTCACTGCTTCACCAGTACTCCCAAAGAGACTAAGCTCTCCATTGGTAGGCGCGGAAAGCCCCGTAATCATTTTCATAAATGTTGTCTTACCTGCACCGTTTCTACCAATAAAACCATATATCTCACCGCGTTTTATGTGAATACTTACATTATCTACTGCCGTATGCTTACCATATACCTTGGTAAGTCCTTTTGTACTAACTACATAGTCCATATCGTTTCTCCTTCTTTATATTAATTCCTGTTGATAAGGCTATAATACACTATTATTTTAAAAATAAGGTCAAGAAATTTTAAAGAAAGTTTAAAGATTATAAAAAAAGCATATCAGACTGTCAAAAATTACAGTCTAATATGCTCTCTTTTTACAACTTAAATCCAAGTCCCCAAACAGTTTCTATGTATTCCTGCTCAGTATATTTCTTAATTTTTTGTCTTATATTACTTATGTGAACATATATGGTTTTATCTTCACCCATGTAGTAATCATCCCATGCATATTCGTATATCTCATTCTTAGAAAATACCTTACCAGGATTTTTTAAGAATAGCTCCATAATCCTATATTCCTGGGCAGTAAGAGTTATACTGTTACCATTCACAACAAGTGCTTTGCTGTTTAAATCCAGACTAAGTTCCCTATAATCAAGAGTGTTCTTACCTTTATTATCAGATACTTTTGAATCTTCTATCCCTGTTGCACTCGCATTAAAAGAATTAGCACTACTCATTCTAAGTTGAACCTGAACCCTCGCTAATAGTTCTTTCAACTCAAAGGGTTTAGTCATATAATCATTAGCGCCAAGCGTCAACAAATCCACCTTAGTATCAAGCTCATCCTTAGCAGAAAGAACAATGAACGGAATATTATTTTTCTCTCTTGTCTGTTTAAGAACTTCTTGACCTTCTACTCCTGGAAGCATAAGGTCAAGAATAACCAAATCAAATTTATCAACCTCTAATCTGAGCAAGCCTTCTGTCCCAGAAAAAGCGCTTACACAATCATAGCCTTCTTTTGAAAGGGCGGTTTTAATCATGCTGTTTATATCATTGTCATCTTCAACTATAAGAATCTTTGTCATAGTCGCGCTATTCCTTTCGTCTTCTTACGCACTCAGCAAGAAGGTATTCAATCTGACTGTTGATGGAACGGTAGTCCTCATCTGCCCACTTGGCAAGATCCTCCCAAAGACCAGGTGCAAGTCTAAGCAAAACCTGTTTTTTAGCCTTTTCTTTTTCTTTCATTTGCCTTTCTTTATTCTTTAAATCAGATTCCATCTGTTCCAGCTTTTTTATGCGTTCCTGTAAAGCCTTCTCTTTGGCGTCTAGGTCTTTTTCATCTGTATTTCCCATGCAGTCAGTCACCTCCTTTATGTTTTTCTTGAATTTATCATGTTGTCAGTTATAAAGAAATCTTTATAATGCGCACATAACAACAAGAAGAATTGTAACTATGCTAAAAACAATAACTATCATATTAATAAATTGAGCTGCTGTTGACAACAGGCTGAGCTTCCTTGCTGCCACAAAGAACTACAAGCAAGTTGCTAACCATAGCTGCCTTTCTCTCCTCGTCAAGAATAACAACCTCTTCCTCATTTAACTGGTCGATAGCCATCTTAACCATACCAACAGCTCCCTCTACGATATCCTGTCTAGCTGCTACAATTGCTCTAGCCTGCTGTTTCTGAAGCATAGCTGCTGCAATCTCATCTGAGTAAGCAAGATCAGTAATCTTTACATCCTTAATCTCAATACCTGCCTCTACCACTTTTTCCTGAAGTTCAGCTTTCATACTCTCTGCAATCTCAACTGCACTTCCACGAAGTGTTTTCTCATCAGAATCTTCATCCATAACATCATATGGGTAAAGTCTTGCATTGTTTCTAATAATAGCATCACACTGTGTTGAAAGATACTTGTTATAATTCTCAACATTAAATACTGCCTTAGTAGGGTTTGCAACCTTCCAGATAACTGCTGCACCAATGATAACAGGATTACCAAGTGCATCATTAACCTTCTGTTTTCTGTTATTTAATGTAATTGTCTTTGTAGATATTTTTTTATTTAGGCTTGACGTAGCAGTAACGCCTGTCTCTGTCTTATCAGTTGTACCTGGCTTTGTAAATGCTGTCGCAAGCTCATCAAATGCAGATGATGCTGTTGGATTATAGCATGCTGCAAATGGATTAATATAATAAAATCCTGCATTCTTAATAGTACCATAATACTTACCAAAGAATGTATAAACTGCTGCCTCATTAGGATGAATAACCTTAAGTCCTGCAAACATTATGCAAAATACAACGAACAAAACCAATGACGCTGCAATAAGTATTCCGCCAAATGGCACTTTACCCTTATCACATAATAAACCACCACATATTACTCCTGCAACAGTAGCAATAAGTCCAAGAATAATACCGAACAATGCTGCCGCACCATTAGCCTTAGTAATCTCTTTTTCTACTACATCACTTACAACTAAATCTTTTGTTTCCACTTTTTCACTCATAATAATTCCTCCCTCACATAATATCCACTTTAACTGGTTAGTATTTTTCGTTTGCGTTTCATAATCAACTTGATATCATTTTGATATCATCATAATACAACCAAGCAATCAACTTGTCAATAGCATTTTTAAAAATATTATATGGAGCAAAATCTTACGACTAAATATAATTCACGATAATTATAGCTACACCCATAATAGTGAGCACAACACCTGTTGCTCTGTTTAGCGTTTTTGCACTTGCTTTATTTGCAAAAACAGCCCCAATCCTTGCCCATAATAAAGTTGATAATACGCAGTATATAAGGCATGTTAAATCAGGCATACCCCCTAAGGCAAAATGACTTACCGCACCGGTGAGTGCTGTAAACGTCATTATAAATACGCTTGTTCCAACTGCTGTTTTTAGTTCATATCCTAAAACACTTGTAAGAATAAGCAAAATCATCATACCTCCACCAGCACCAACAAATCCACATATCATACCTACAACAATTCCACTTACTACAGACTGCATAAATCTTTTTTTAGAATCAACCTTTTCCATGCTTTCTTTTGTCGTCATAACAGGTCTTATTATGAATTTAATTCCCACCATAAGGGTCATAAACATAGAAAAACCACCCATAGCCGAATCCGGCATAAAGCTGGCTAAGTAACTTGATATAAAAGTAAACAAAAGAACGGTAAGCATCATTACCATTCCATTTTTTACATCTATATTTTTATTCTTTTTATATGTGTATGCACTTATTGCACTTGCCAAAACGTCACTTGCCAATGCTGTTCCTATTGCCTGATATGCCGGCATCCCCAAAAACGCAATAAGCATAGGACTAATAACCGCAGCTGCTGAAAGACCTGCCAAACCAGTTCCAAGACCTGCGCCAATACCTGCGATAAAACATATTATAAATTTGTACATAACTAATCTCCTATCATTTTTTGTATCTTACTTCCAAAATGTGTCAATTACGTGAAGTACATTTACAGCAATGTTTCATCATACACAGCTCTTTCGCCACCAATAAATTTTGCTCTTGTTCTCGCACATACAATACGTGCTTCACCTATCTTTTTTTTATTCAAACGCAGAGGAACAGCCACCTCTTCAAGATGCATACCTATAAGTGTATCTCCTATATCCATACCTGCCTGTGCTTTTATATGCTCTACAGCTACAGGTGATTTAAAATTATTATATGCAGTAGTTGCAAATGAACCTCCTGCCTTAGGCTGTGGCACAACATTCACAATCTGTAAACGTTCTCTTTTTGCAACCTCTTTTTCAATTATAATTGCCCTGTTCAAATGTTCACAGCATTGAGCTGCAATATAAATCCCCTTTGGTGATGTAACCTCATAAATACCTTTAAACAAAGTTTTCGCTACATCAACACTTGAAGCCGAACCAATAGTATCGCCTGTCACCTCACTTGTAGAACAACCCACCACAAGAATGTCACCATCTCCCAAACCTGATTTTTCTATTAACTCAGTGGTTGCAGCCACAGCGTCATTATATATGCTTTCTAAAATTTTTGAATCAGTTATCTCTTTTATTCTATCCATCATTTATCTCCTACAGTTCTATATTAAATAATAAAAAATATTTTATCACATTATATTCCAAATACAATAAATATAAAATGAAAAAACTCACCACATCTAAGTGATGAGTTTTATTCTACAATAAAACAACTATTTTAAAAACATTTTCTTCATAAGCTATCTTCATCTTATATCCATGGCTCTCAAGAATATTCTTAACAATAGTAAGTCCAATTCCACTTCCTGATTTATTACTTCTACTATTATCACCTTTTACAAAAGGCTTCCATAAATCCGAAACATTATCTGAAGGCATCTTCTTGCACATGTTCTTCACAATAATTTTTTTCTTATCCAAGATTACCTCTATGGTAGAATTATCATCGCAATACTTTACTGCATTACCTATAATATTATCGAAAGCTTGTAATATAAGCTGTTTCTCACCCTTTATAGAAAGTTCTCCATCTATATTAATAGACAAGCTTTTTTCTTCAATCCAAGAATCATATTTTTTTGTAGTCTCCTCAAAAATAGACCTGACATCAATTTGTTCTTTGTTAAACTTTATCTTCTTTCCCTCCACCTTAGACAAATCCAAAATATTTGCAATTAAGTTATTCATGTAATCTACATTATTAATGATTGACTCAGCATAGTAATCCTTCTTGTCGGTATGTACATTATTTTTCAAATTTTCTGCATATCCGGAAATTGCCATGAGAGGGCTTTTTAAATCATGAGCCATAGCATTTGTCATAGTTCTTCTATAATCTTCCATGTCATAGCCTGCACGAAGCTTAACATATTTTAATCTTGCAGTTATAACAATTATCAAAATTGCCACAAGTGTTACCACTACATAAAATGTTATAATTGGTCCCATGTATCTATCCATTAAATTCGATTCCTGTGCATTAAAAATTCTTATCTTGGTACCGTCTGCTAAAGTTATTAGGGATGTACTAGCAACAAAAGAATCAAAAATTGAATATGAATTAATATACTCATAATTTTCAGCGTTATCATTTTCATAAAAGGATTTCGTATACCAATCTAAAATTTTAGATGCTCCATTTCCTTTTGCGCTACCGTATATGTTAGGCCCCACCATAACACTTTCAGTTCCATCAACAACATAATATTCATAGTCATCTGTAATATCAGAACTAGGATGTAAATCAAACACTTCAATAATCGTCTCGCCAGTTTTCTTGGATATATATTCCACTTCTATTGTTCCAGGGAGAAATTTATTTCCTTTTAAATAACAATCCTCCATTCGGGTCGTATAATTTAAATATCCTTCATAATTGTATTCTTCGTGTAATTTCTTATATAAATCAACATACTCACCAAAATAACTAGTATCACAGAAATAAACACTAGTGTTTGTCTCACCGGCCTTCATAAATGCTATAATCGCTATTTCTTCAGAATCACATATTTTTTCCTGTGTATCTTCATAGTACAATGCACCCGCAGTAGAAAAGAACATGTCATTTCCCATATAAATCTTCATATTATTGCATAAATATTCAAGGTTTTCAGGATCAGTAACATCTTTACCCTGCTCTTCAAACTCTCCAGATATAGAATATATCTTATTTACACACAAACTCTCCAGATACATAAAGTTAGATTCCATAGCCATAAAATAATAGCCAAATGCAACACCTGAAAAAATATATAACAATAAAGCAAAAAAAGGTATACCTATAAGAAGTCGCTTTATTAATATTCCTTTAAATGTTTTTCTCTTCATAAAATCACTCCACTATCTTATAGCCCTTTGTTATAACTGTTTTTATTTGACCGCCCGCTGCCCCTAGAGCATTTCTCAGTTTCTTGATATGATTATCAACAACTCTGTCTGTTCCTTCAAAATCATATCCCCATATTCGTGTAAGTAATAATTCTCGGTCTATAACCAGATTTTTATTTTCCATTAAATATTTCAGTAATGCATATTGCTTTGGTGGCAAATCAACCTCTCTTCCTCCAACCGTAACAATAAGCTTTGCGGGATTTATAGTTATGTTTCCACACACTATTTCGCTACTGCCAACCAGTCCCTTTGACCTTTTCAGCAAAGCATTAGTTTTAGCATAAAGTTCCGCAATAGAAAAAGGCTTTACGATATAGTCATCGCACCCCAAATCATATCCGTATAACACATCCTCTTCTCTACCTCTTGCTGTTATAAATATAATAGGTACGATACTGTTTTTTCTAACTTCCTTACAGATTGTAAAACCATCTGCTCCAGGCATCATTACATCTAGCATTATCAGATCATATTCATTCTCATAGACGCACTCAAGGCCTTCATCACCATCACAGGCTGTTTCTACATTTATTTCTCCTTCACTTTTATCTGCAAAGAAATCTGAAATTACTTCTCTAATTTGATTGTCATCTTCGACAATTAAAATATTATATGCCATTTGCATTCCCCTAATTTCATAATTTATATATCTGTATCGTACCTAAATATCATCTTATATGTCAACTACTCATTTCTAATTGCCACAAGAGGACTCAGCCTTGTTGCATTTCTTGATGGAACATATCCCGCAAGCATTCCTACCATAATGGCAAATATTATTGCAACTGGTGCAAGCCAAAACGGAATACGTGAAATTTCCAAGTTCATTTCAATCATCTCTGAAAGCATAGGAGATGCTATGATGTTAAGCAATGCTGAGATACCATAACTCACTATCACTCCAAAAGCCCCACCTAAAAATCCTATAAACGCTGCTTCACTAAGAAACATTCCGCCAATATTTTTTAGGTCACATCCCAAAACCTTCATGATTCCGATTTCTTTTCTTCTCTCATAAATAGACATTGTAATGGTGTTTGTAATACCTATAGCAGCTACAAGAAGTGCTACTGCACCAATTCCACCAAGCACCAGCTGTACTATAACAAGTATTCCGTTTGTCTGTTCCATCCATTCTCTGTTACTATTAACACTATAACCAAGGCTTCTAAAATACTCTACTGCCAAGTCCACATTATCTGCAGAGTCAACACGTATTGTAGCCATTCTATAAACCCAGTAATTAAGCGGAGCACCATTCTTATCTGTAGGCTGGTCCGGTATAGTTTTCCCTCTGTAATTTGACTCCAAATATTTCTTAAGGGAATCTATGTCTGTGTAAACAAAATATGAATATTTATTGGAATCTTTTATATCACCTGCAACCATTCCAGAAACATTTACCGTTTTCTTTCTGCTGTTGTCATAGATATTTCCCTCTGAATCTATTCCTACGTCAGAATCTGAATACATTCTTACAGTCATAGGTTTATTCATAAAATCTATATCAGGAATTTCACCATGCGACCAATATACATACTCATAAGTATTTTTATCATATGCCTCATACAACATCTGATTGCCCACAACAATACTAAGATTTTTTGAATTACCATCAGGAAGAGTTCCCTCTCCTATATCAATCTTAGCTAATTCTTCATCTGTAAGACCTATGACATATGTATCTATACACCATCTTCCTTGTTCAAGTATTGCATAGGCCATGAGCTGTGGGGATACACTTTCTACATAATCCAGCTCTTTAAACTCTTCTACTTTTTCATCTGTTATATACAGGTCTTTGTCCGAGCCCATATAATTTAATTCAAGCTCTGTCATGGTTCCATAGGCATTTAATTGTTTTTCCATTGAACTTTTTAGTCCAAATCCTAAGGACAGCATAATCACAACAGATATGGTTCCAATAAAAACACCCAACACTGTCAGAACAGTTCGCCATTTTCTTCGCTTTAGATTACCAAGGGCAAGACCTAAAACATCACTAAATTTCATCCTCGTCCTCTTCTTTCTTTTTCTTCTTGTTCTTAGCAACAAGTGCAATTATCACAACCACTACTACTACAACACAAATAATTGGTACAATCGGTGCTTGTTTCTTTTCAACAAAGTCCTCAGGTATTATGTCTTCAATTTCTTCCACCTGCACTTCTTCAACACTAAGAGTGTATTCTTCAGTATACTCTCCCACATTTCCTTCAGCATCCTCATAAGCAATAGTAACTGTAATAAATCCATTTTCCTCTGTTGTTACATTCTCTCCCATAACATAAACATCTACATATCCAGTGCCCCCTGAAGGTATATTGCCTACAAAGTCTACATTTTCTTTTATTCCTGCACCTGAAACTGTAACATTTACATTATAAAGCTCGGTACGTCCCTGATTGTTAATAGAAAACATTACGTTTGATTCATCGCCTACTTCTATAGTCTCAGGAGAAACCTCAACCTCTGTAACAGAAATTCTTGCCTCCTGAACCACAGAAATAGACACGTTTGCTGTATCTGTATAAACAGCGTTATATCTATCTTCATACTCCGATGCAACCGTTAAAATATATGTCTTTGAGTCAAGATTTGTCTTAGCCTGCATTTCCACGCTTATATCAGCAGTCTCCCCAGAACCTATTTTTTCTATGTACAATGTATTTGAACCCGACACAGGAACAAATTCATTATCAGCAGTAGAAAGTGTGAGTTTTATGTTTGATACAGCTGTCTTCTTAGACATATTTTCCATATGTAACGTAAGGGTAAATGTTTCGCCCGCCTTAATTTCCTCAGGTGTGGAGCTATAACCAGTAATTATTAATCTTGGAACTGCCTCCGCCTTCGCTACATTTCCAGCCACGAGCACCATGGCCATACACATCATAATTATTGCAAGTTTCTTAATTAGTTTCATTTTCTATTTTCTCCTTCCCGTTGTTTACCTCTACTTTTTTTATTTTTCCATCTCTTATGTGAATTACCTTATCTGCCACAGACGCAAGGTCCTTATCATGGGTCACCATCACAAGTGTTTTCCCTTGTTCATTGACCATCTTTCTCATAAGCTCTAGTATTTCTTCAGTTGTTGCTGAGTCAAGATTTCCTGTAGGTTCATCAGCAAATATTATGCTAGGATTCACCACCAATGCTCTGGCTACACCCACCCTTTGTTGCTGCCCTCCAGACATCTGTGTAGGTATATGATTCATATGCTTTGAAAGCCCTACCAGCTTAAGCATTTCCTTAGCCTTCTTCAGTCTTACATCCTTAGCTACGCCCCTAAACATAAGTGGCAATGCAACATTTTCCACTGCATTCATTGTCCCAATAAGATTAAAGGACTGAAATATAAAACCAACCTTATTTCTCCTTAGCTTTACAAGTTGGTCCTCCTTCATCTTATCAATTCTCTTACCTGCCACTACTACCTTTCCCTTGGTAGGTGGTTCAAGACCTGCCATCATATTAAGCAATGTGGATTTTCCCGAACCAGAAGTTCCAACAATAGCTACGAACTCTCCTTCATAAACCTTAAAGCTTACTCCATCTAAAGCCCTAACTATTTCATCACCTACCCGGTAAGTCTTAAATAAATCTTCCACATCAATAACAACCTTTTTTTCAAGTTGTTTTTCCACAATCTCACTCCCCACTTTCTTAATTTCTTCCCACAATTTACCACCCCAATATATCCTCAATGTATCCTCTGGTGCCAAATCTAAAAAATCCACCTAGGCATAACCTTGCCCCCTCTTGTTTCCTCCCTGCATAGCATGGGGTTTTCGCAGACAAATAGGGTGCTTAGAATATCTTAGACAGCAAAATTACGACAAATTGCGCTGCGGGAGAAGTGTCTGAGTGGTGTTTCTTAGAATAATATGTAATTTTTGCTTGCAATCTACGCTCGTTGCAAATAACTATAATTTTCGACTTGTGATGGTCTTATTAGGCCCTGCTATCGCAAACTCGCAGCCCGGAGAAAATAAAAAAGATGACGAAGAATTCTTTTGAAAATCAAAGTTTCTTCGTCATCTTTTTTATTTTCTGCCGCGCCGCTCAAACACTACTTACGCAGGGCCGTCATCACAAGTCTGAAAATTAAGGTATTTGTAACTCACTACTTGTCAGCGCAAAAACTACATATTATTCTAAGAAGCACCGCGAGTTTTCGGAAGCAGCGCATAATCAAAAGTCGTAATTTTGCTGTCTTAGATATTCTTACGCAGCCGTAGTTTTGCAAGAAAACCCCATGCTATGCAGGGAGGAAACAAGAGGGGGTATGGTATCTCCAATGCTTGAGTTTTAGATTTGGCACCAGAGTTTGATTAATTCGTCTTTTATTGGTGCATAGTGGTCGTCGATAAGACCGAAGTCCATAAGTTTGTATGACCAAATTGCTCCACCGATGTTGTATTTGAGGAATACCTCGTTAACGTCCTTAAACCATTTGAGGGTATCCTCAATAGGCGCCTGATCAATTACACCGAACTCTCCGCAGTAAAGTTTTACTTTGCGTTCCTTAGAAACCCTAATAGCTTCTTCTATCATTTCGGTAATAAATTCTATACCCATAGTTTTTGTTTTTGCTAAAGCTGCAGCCTGACCCTGATAACCTAACTGATTAGAGATTTCCTTATAGTATTCCATGGTTCCAGGATAATTTACACTTCTTTCCATGTCCATGTTCTTGACCCAATATGCCTTCTGATGAGTAAATACCAAAGGCTCATAAAAATGGAAGGTAAATATAATATTTTCATCCTTTGGTAGTTCAAGAAGCTTTAATGTATTAACACTGTTCCACTGTATACCACCGTAGATAATTGGTGCAGTAGGGGCATATTCTCTAATAGCCGTAACTGATTTATCTATAAGCTTGTTCCATGCATCTGCATTTTCTTCTTCAACAACTTCGTTGAGAAGTTCAAAGGCAACATTGTCATATGATGAATAATTCTGAACAATCTCAATCCATAATTTTATGAAACGATTTTGTAAATCCTCCGATGCGAATAAATTGTTTTTATCAGCATCTCCTGCATCATTGAAATCATATCCATATGCCTTGTGTAAATCTAACACAATATTTAAATTGTATTTTTTGCTCCACTCAATTACTCTTTTAACTCTTTCAAAGCCCTCAATCTTCCTGGTTCCGTCTTCTTCTTCGAAAACCTCATAATCTATAGCAAGCCGAACATGGTCAAAACCCCATTCTGAAATTTGTTTGATATCTGATTCCACTATAAATGTATCGTAGTGTTCTTCTTCGTGGCAGCACTGTGATAAATAACCGCCTAAATTTATTCCTCTTTCTAGTTTCATGGTGTACCCCCTTGAAAATATATTTGTTTGAATTTACCGTAAAATATTTTGTAATTAGACTTTATAATATATGCATCTTATATTCTATAGTTTTCATTTCTTTTTTATAACAATGATGACACAAAGTATTTTTATTTCCCTTTTCCTTTATCTTGTGCCTCATACTCTTCCTCATCGTCCTTCGAATTCCCCATGCCTAAATCTTTTGGTATTATATTTTGCTCTAATACAACAACTCTTTCATTTTGCATTTTTTCTATCATTTCCCTGTTATATATTGTAAATTCCGGAAGATACCATCCATTTCTCACTGCAAGAATTCCATAAACCAAGTATATGACATATGTAAGCAAAAAAGCCCAGGCAATTATTGTGACTATCCACTCTAGGATTTCCTGTTACAGCACCTACACGCTCACCATTATAGGGATTAGTAAAATGAGGCACTATATAATTCAAAGCATCCGGCATAATATAGGCATCAGAATCAACACCCATAAGTATTTCTCCTTTGGATGCAATGAGACCTAAATATAAAGCATTTGCCTTTCCATTATTTTCCTTTAAGTCTATAAATCGTAGTTTTTCATATTTATCAAGAAGTCCATTAACTACCTCTGATGTATTATCACTACTTCCATCATTTATGGCAATTATCCACATATTGTTTACATATTAAATTACTTTAAAATGGCATAATTACTGAATAAAATATAATTTACGTTGAAATATAATACCAAGGGATTGTATAATAGACTAAGTCGAATTCATAAATAAAATACTTATACCGAAAGGAATATAATTAAATGAAAAATTCATTAATATCTTATACAAAAAAATGTGCATCCATAGCCCTTGCTTTTACTTTGGCTATTTCCTTAGGTGGCTGTGGTAAAGACAAAAAAGAAACTGAAACAACAACCACACAGGAAACTGAAAGCAATGTAATCTGTGATGACGAAAGACTTTCAATTGTTGATGAAGGAAACAAGGTGGTTATCACTACAAAGGATACTTCTTCAATATGGTATGCTGACACTTACGAAACTGAAGTGGTTGAACTTACAATCACCGAAGATGTAGGTATATATACCTTCACTATCTCACCAAAAACAGAAGGCTATGCAGCCATAGATATAATTGGAGAAGGTGCTGAAAATCGTGTCATCTATCCTATTAGCTTTGATGTTGATAAGGACTTAAATATGTCAACTACATTTAACAGCTTTGAATTTTTCCAATTTGAAGATGGCACTGAAACATTTGGCATTGACGAAGATTTAAATACAATTATACAAGACTCCATTGATGCTATGGGTACAGGTAACTATCCTGATCCTTATATGGTTAGACCAATCGACATGGCTAGCACAGATGATATGCTTTACACTCTCGGAGTTGAAAGTGTAACAGGAATGGAAAAGGCTGCTATTATGGAGCCAATGATGAGTTCAATCGCATTTTCTCTTGCTGTCGTTAAATTCGACTCTTCAGACAATGCAACAGCCGCAGCTACAACATTATATGACTCTGCACCACAAGACAAGTGGGTATGTGTATTGCCAGAAGGGGTTTTCACAAAGGTTGTAGATGACACTTATTTAATTGTTCTTATGGGACCACAAGCGTCTATTGATGCATTAAAATAAATAATTAAGGCTGCCTGGATATCCAGACAGCCTGTTTTGTATAAAGGAATTTTTTCTATGGTATTTTCAAGCATTACATTTATATATTTGTTTTTGCCTATTTGCTTACTTATATATTATGTAGCACCTTTTAAGGCAAAAAACATAATCTTGCTTTTATTTTCTTTATTGTTTTACTCTTTAGGCGAGCCAAGATTTTTGCTCGTCATTTTAGCATGCATTTTAGTTGTTTATATAGGCGCAAGGCTTCTAGAAAAATATGACAATAAACTTCTATTTGGAAGTCTAATTACCATATGTCTTGCTCCACTTATCTATTTCAAATACACTAATTTTTTCATTGAAAATATAAACAGATGGTTTAATCTAAATCTTAATCTGTTGAGTATTTTACTACCTCTAGGAATATCTTTTTATACATTCCAAATGATTTCTTACCTCGTAGATGTGCGAAGAAAAGAAATAAAGCCCGAAAAAAACATTCTTAATCTAGCATTATATATTTGTTTTTTCCCTCAACTGGTTGCTGGTCCTATAGTGACTTATGCCGATATGAAATCTCAAATAGAAATGAGAAAAACTACAACAGAGCAATTTAGCGATGGTATATTACACTTCGTCACCGGGCTTGGCAAAAAGGTTCTGATTGCTAACCAGCTGGGTGAACTATGTAATCTTTATAACCATGAAAATGCCACTGTTCTTTTTACGTGGATGTATGCCATTGCGTTCTCCCTACAAATTTATTTTGACTTCAGTGGATATTCATCTATGGCTATAGGTCTCGGTAAAATGTTTGGCTTTAATTTGCCCCAAAACTTTAATTATCCATTTATGAGTAGCACAATTAAAGAATTTTGGAAAAGATGGCATATTACCCTTTCTTCTTTCTTCAAAAATTACGTTTACATTCCTTTAGGCGGAAGCAGATGCAGTGTACGTCGTAATATTTTTAATCTTTTTATAGTGTGGTTTTTAACAGGTTTTTGGCACGGTGCTGACTGGCAGTTTATTTGCTGGGGACTATTTTTCTTTATATGCCTATGCATCGAAAAATTTATCATTAAGAATAGATTACCTAAATTATTGTCTCGAGTAGGAACATTATTTGCAATTATGTTTTCATTTTTAATTTTCAGTTCAAATAATTTCAGTGATATGCTATTTAAGCTAAAGCACTTGATTTTAGGCGGTTTATCAGACCAAAACACTGTGTTTATTTTTAACAACTTTGCATTTTTACTATTAATTTCTATTATAGGTTCAACCAAATTGATAAGTTATCTTTATGATAAGCACATAAAAGGAAGAAAAATGTCAGCTATTTTGGAGCCTGTATTTATAGCCATAGTATTAATACTTTCTACAGCATACTTGATAGACGGAGCATTTAACCCATTCTTATATTTTAGATTTTAGGAGGTAATTCAATGAGCAAAAAAATAAATATTGCCATCTTCCTAGGCATAATATTTTCACTTGGAATTATCTTCATCGTTAAGGAAGATGAACTGTTAAGCTACGCCGAGAGAAGATATTTGATGCAGGTAGATGACATTAAACTTGAAGATATTAAAGAAGGTGAAATCGTCACTAAAATAGAAAAATATGCTCTGGACCAGTTTCCACTCAGAGAAGAGTTAAGAGCATTAAAAGCATTTGCAAATTATAATATTTTCATGAAGGAAGAAAATCAAGGAATCGCAGTGACACAAAACACAATGTACGAAATCAAAGATTCCTATGATTACAACAAACTGACGAATTCCATCGCCTCCATAAACACAGTGGCAAATTCTATGTTTTATGAAAATGATTGTTACTTCGTATTAATTCCAGACAAAAGTTGTTATATTAATTCAAATAACCACAGCTATTTGGATATAGAGAAGGAGCTTACTAAATTTCTGCATCCAAGAATATCGTATATACCTATATACCATACTTTATCGCTAGACTCCTACTACAAAACAGATTTACATTGGTCGCAGGATAAACTGACGGATACAAAAAATACCATATTAAATTATATTGGTTATAATGAAAGTGAAAACTATTCCTCCAACAAAATAGAGGGATACTTTGGTTCCTACGCTGTAAAATCTGCATTGTCATATATTGAAGATGACATTATATATTTAACCAACGAAAGAATTAACTCTGCTCAGGTATTTAATTACGAGACAAACACCACAACAAACGTTTATGATTTAGCAAAGCTTCAGGATGAAAAAAGCCTAGATAAATACGACATCTTCCTTTCTGGTGCAAATCCTTTACTAAAGGTATCTGCCCCAGAAAGCACAGGCAAAACCTTAATATTATTTAGAGACAGCTTCGGAAGCTCACTAGCTCCGTTGCTTCTAGAATACTATGACACCATATATTTAGTTGATTTAAGATATATAGATGCCTCTCTTCTTCAAAACTTTATTGATATAAGTTCCGATTATGATGTTATATTTTTGTATAGCACAGATATGATGGAAATACCTGGCAACTTTAAATAACAAACAAAAACCACTGCTTCTTTGCAGTGGTTTTTCATATTACATTATTCTTTATATAATTCTTTTCTCAATACCTGTGGCTTCATAGTAAGCAATCTTATCTTCGTACATATTCTTCTCTGCCTCTGAAATAATCTTATCAATATCGCCACTTCCGGCCTCACTCCAAGCTAATCCAACAGACATGTTGACTGAATTTTCAATCATATTTGCTTTAAGCTTTATAATATCCTTATCCAGCTCATCCCTTTCAACATTAGAGCACAAACACAAAAATTCATCTCCACCAATTCTAAACAATCTATGTCGCCCAAGGGAATTCTTTAAAGCTCTGCATGCAGCAAGAATAAGCTCATCACCTTTCTTGTGCCCTTCTGTATCGTTAACCAGTTTTAAGCCTGTGATATCGCAGTACACAACACCAAGTTCCTTATCCTTTGGAAGTTCGGCAAGAAATTTATCCATGGCATGTCTGTTTCCAAGACCAGTCAACTGATCGTGATGACTCATAAACTTTAACTCATTCAAAAGATTTCTTCTTCTAATAGATGAGGTAATAAAATGACCCATAATTTGCAACATATCAGACGCATATTCTAATATGTTAGACGGTGGATTATCTACTCCGTAAAAACCAATAATTCTATCATCAATATAAAGAGGCACTACAACAATAGAAGAAATATCCTGCTGTTTTAAAATATCATACTGTAACGGATTCTCATCTTTTATATCCTCAATATCAGGTATTATAATTGTCTCACCCTGAGCAAAACTTTTATACCAATTCTCACAGGCTTCAGGTGGTACATTTTGAAGGTTATCCTTCTCTGGCGTAACTCCTGTGGCAACCCATTCATATGTATTATCGTCATGACCATTCTCACGTTTTTCAAATATATACGTTCTTCCGCCATCAAGTACACGTCCCAAATATTCCAATATTATATCTATAGATTTGTCTGGATTGTCAGATTTCAACGCAAGCTTTATTCCCTCGTTAGCAAAAGCCTCCATATCCTTATAATTATGAATAAGATTTTCTTGTTTCTCCTGCAAGGTAACATCAAAAGCAATCTCCAAGCGATAGCGACGACCATCTTCCTCTATCATTGTATCTTTCAACAACATATGTTTCTTTAATCTAGGATTGAAGCATTTCCACTCCTTGAAATACCCTGGTTTCAAATCACAATTGTTGCACATAAAGCAAGGCATACGATTATTTTGAATTACCTCATGACACTTCTTGCCTATAACCTCATCCACACTCTTATAGCCAAACATAGCAAGTGTCTTCTTGTTCATATAGACCATCTCATAGGTATCCATATCTGATACATATACCATTTCATTTAGATTCTCAAAAAAATTCCAAATTTTCATAGGGTGTTCATCTCCATTTGTGCCAAAAATCTACGAGCTATTTTCATTATAACATCATATTTTTTAAAACGCATTCCTTTTCTTATTTTATTTCAGTTTTCTTATTCGGAATAAGCAAAAAGAAATTCGGTTTAATTTGTTTTAAACCGAATTTCTTTTTTAACTTAATTATTAAATGGAGTTCCTGGCTCAACAGTTCCATCATATATGAGTCCGTTTTCCGGCATGATGTTTGTGTTTCTGTCTACGTCCATGGCCTCGACTTCTTCTCTTGTGAGAATAAATTCTTCAGGGTAATCATACTTCGTTTGATTAACATTTATCAATATATCACCTGTTAAATTTATAGCATACCAAGCATCCTTTGTCTCATCGTATTTAAATTTTATATCTTCTGTATACACATCGTTATAAGCATCTGTATATGTAAACGCTCTAATAAGTATATAGGCAGTTGGATGCTCATCAAAGGTCGCTCCTGGTTCAAAATAATTATACTTATTTACATATCTACCATCTATCCACACATCCTCAGGATAAAACGGATCATTTTCATAGTGATAATTCCATTCTTCCCATGTATATGCATAAGAATATACAGGATATTTATCTCCAGTTTCAGTATTTGTAATCTCTCCATGAATTCTAAGCCAGCTACCAGTTCCTATTGCCTCATAAAATCCTGCACCATTTAAAGTAGACCCTATCGGCGCTGCCTTCTGACCTGCAAGCGATACATATTCCCATGCGACTGCAGATAATTTCTCCAATGTAAGTTCCTTAGCAAAATCTGTTTTAGAACCATCAAATTTAAAGAAATTTGTAATATCTGATTCATATAGCGGTGCTGTACCACCTTGTCCTGCTCCACCATAATCATGTGACTCTCCGTTATATTCAACCTCTATATATGAATGTATTGGGCCTGCTGAAACTACACAATCAGGTTCAAGCCTTTTTGCAATTACCCTCATAGTTCCTGGAAAACTATATGAATTAAGCGTAAACGGATACAATTCATTAACTAAATAACTCTTTTCTGGATAAATACAAGTTTCTGCACCTAAGCTCATTTCTGGATATGAGTATGCATATAAGTATGGGTATTTTTCTGTATCACTCATCTCTGTTCCATCAAGAGCAACATTTCTGGGATATATAGCGTTGTCCCACAACATATCATGAACATCTGATAAATTATCAAATAAGCTTTTGCCTTCGCTTGTGTAATTTTGGATCAAATAATCACAGTAATCGATTAAGTCCGGACAAGAAACTTTAATATCTGTCTTCTCAATATAGTCCTCATACTCGGTTCCATTCCATCTTTGTCCTTGGTCTACATAAAGAATAAATTCACCACCATCATTCCCCTTATTCTGACACTTAAGGATATAGCCTCCATTTACTCTTCCCACATAAGCATCATATTTTTCACCATTAAATTCCCTTGTTTCATAATCCACCTCATATTTTACATCGCTATAAATAGCTGTTCCATCCTGTGACAAATAATCATACTCTTCAGTACTCTCTGTATAATATTTGCTCTCTTCATCCACAAATCTAAGTCTACTGATATTAGGATTATCTGTTTTGAGATAGAACATCTCATTAAACGGCTCTAGCAATGGTATTAATTCATATGTGTAATCCTCATACGTTAATTCTTCTGTTGGATTTTCTGGCACACTTGGATCTGTTGGTTCTGTTGGAACCGTTGGAACCGTCGGGTCACTTGGCTGTATGTATTCCAAGTTAGTATTTTCAAATCCGTAGCACTCTTGGTCAATCATTTTACCATTCTTATCATACACTCTGAACAATGTCCAATAATACCCATAAACAGGCTGCCAAATTGTCCATAAAGCGCATCCCTCCGATACAGTCATTTGACCTGTTGTATATATCCACGCATCCTTACCTTCTGCAAGTAAAGTACAATCCAAAATCAACATTTCATATCTATACTCTTGATTTGGATTTGTGTAGGATTCAACCCCAATTAAAAATCCGCCACCGCCACCAGTATAAGGCATCTGACATTTTCCTTTTATGTACGGATGACAAGCTACAGTAGCAACTGCTTCCTGAATAGTTGAATCATCTCCTGGAACTCTTGCTTTACCTACTAGCACATAGTCTCCACCTACCTCTGGAGTCCAGCAAAGCCATTCATTTCCTAAAGTCCAATCCTGAACTAATATCCAATTCTCATTATCTCCACATGCATACCACGCATATTCAAGCGATGCACTGTCAGTTCCCTCCACTACAAGACCAGCTAAAATCCCATTATGGTCAGCACTCATAACATACACTCCGGATATACTATAAGTTGCGGCTCTTATATCTAAGTCATTTGAAAAAACACTTAAATTTAACAATAATCCTAACACAATTCCTAATGCCAACTGTTTTTTTAATATTCTTGTTTTCATTTTTTCTCCTTTACATTGTGCGAGCAAACTTATTACGAATAGAAAATTCTAAACACTTTATTTCCAGCCTTCAACTTGCCTTCTTGCAAATTGAACACTCTATATATCCAGTCATAATTTCCTCTTGCTTCATTAGTAATAAAATTATTTGATTCCGTATTCAACACCTCTATGGTTCCACAAATAATGTTTTCGTAAGAAAATATTGTATGGTAGTTTGCTACATATCCATCATATTTTCTTGTGCATCCACCATTCACATTGCCATATTGATTGTAACAAACAAATCCAATACTAGTTCCTATAGGAGTTTCATAATTCGGTGTAAGAATACAAACCCAATATTCTCCGTTAAACCAAATTGATTTATTAACATTTATACCAGCTACATTGGACAAATTAGGATACGCCACATTCCATACCTCTTTGTTTATCCAATCAAATGCAGTTAAATCTTTACCTGGATTTTCCAAATAAATAATATCTTTCTTACTATCTATCAAATATATTTTTCTATCCGCTATGATTTGTTGCATTTCTACGGATAAATTAACAACTTGAAATGAATTCAAATCAACACATGCATATTCTACACTAGTGTCCCATGTATTGTAATATACATAATTCTCATTATAACCAATTAATGCACCATCCCAAGAGTCTATGCCATCTATCCTCTGCATACTACCTAGTTTTTCATCAGCTATGTAGCACTCACTCTTGCTATGTAATAAATAGATTATTTGCCCCATTTTGTTTTTCAAAACAAATTGAACTCTATAATCATCAAACTCAGTTACTTTTTGCACCATAAAATTATTTGTGTCAATGGAATAAATGGTATTAACTCCATAATTATATTTCCATACAAAAATATTATCATCAAATATACTAAACGCTGTACACTCATGTTCTTTGAGTTTTGTTATTATTTCTTTTTTACCGGATTCTTTGTGAATTCGACCAACACAGCAAGTTTCTTCTATATCATCTCTACGATTTCCACTCCCCGTTACTACATACTCAGGTAATAAGAAATAAACGTATTCTTTGTATTCTCTAAAAAACCATTGTGAATTAATCGCCAAATTCCAATCACTTTTTTGATTTTGATTAAAATTAAAGTAACTGGCATATTTTCCGTTTTGATTTACTTCACTACCTTGGTATGCATTTTTATTTTCACTGTGCACAACATTATTTTTCTCAGTCTCATTCATATATGGAACCGCTTTACCACACTCAACACAAAACTTTGCTCCTTCTATAATTTTTGCTCCACATTCAATACAAAACATCTTTAATCCTCCTATGTATTATATATTTTTTACTTACTTCCAAATATGCACAATAACGCAAGAGGTAATACAATAATCAAAAATCCTGCATTTTTTCTTGCTGTTCTTATAAAAAAATAAGAAATTACTGCCCCTATAACTGCACATGCTCCCACCGACATCTGTGCCTCAAATATCCAATATATCGCCATTCCCCATGTAAGCCATCCAACAAAAATAGCACTTCCAAATTTTTCGTTATTACGAGCTGTCATAGCAACTTCACTTGAACCTTTACGTCTCATATCCGCTCGTTTATTGTTCATACACCAATCATAGAAAGAAAGTCTACATCCATTATCAACAGCAGTAACATAATTAGTAATATTAGCTCTTGTTGTATAAAAATCTCCTTCTCTTACATCTACCTTATATGGATATAATTCTCTTAGTTCAGCAGGGGTAGCCTCGTATCTTTGACCTTTTGCTTTTTTATACAAGATATCTATTTTTCTTGATTTTGTCATATTTTTCTCCTTTGTCTAAAACACATCCACATCTGTTAAAAAATTAAACTGCATTTCAAAATAAGCAATTTTATTACAGTCCTTTATTTCTGTCAGTCGATGTGCATTTTTTCCCTCTGTATATCGTAGCGAAAAACCATCTGATGACCAATTAATAAAGCCCACCTCACCATCATCCGACAAACATTTTAAATCAGACAACACAGCCACAAACATACGAATTTTCTTTACTCCCTCCATATCATCTACAAATACAAAAGATACTGCAGGAACCATGCCAAATTCTTTTGCAGTCTGTTCAAGCTTACTTATATTATCTTGTGAAAAGTTGAAGCTTTTACTCTCGCTTTCAGGTATATTACGTCCCTTTACGGAAATTGCATATCTCACCGAAGTATCTTCAAGTTTTGTAGCAATTAAATCTGCTCCAACGTGATCTATCAATGCTACTTTCATATTTTTCAATTGACCTAATACATACATGGTTAGACTTTCTGAAAAATCGCCAAACTGCTTAGCCCATCGTTTATCTTTATTACAAACTTGCTTCATAACCTCTCCGAATCATGTTAATACTCATATTATATTTATTTAAAATCTACGTATTCAGTATACCGATTATAATCGGTATAGTCAAATGCTTTTTTATATGAGTAAATAGCTTTAAGAAAGGCGGTGTGGCTATGGTATCCTACGAACCACTATGGCAAACTATGAAAGAAAAAGGCATTACAACTTATACCTTAATTCAGCAATACAAGATTCAATCAAAAACCATATATAACTTAAAACACGGAAAAAATGTCACCACTGCAACCATAGAAAGTCTTTGCAATATTTTAGAATGTACTCCAAATGATATTTTAACATTCATAAAATAAACCCTATGTCACATATCAATGTAACATAGGGTTTATTTTTGTCACTAACATCTACATAAAGCTCAATGTGCCATCAAAAACAACAACAGAAAAGAAACCAACAATCAAAATGATAATGGAAGAATAAAATACTATTGCCGTCCAAATGAGGCTATTTCTTTTTCTATATAGAAATTTATCATCCTCTCGTTTAGCACGTCTATATTCACTCAGTTTCTTAAAATAAGAAAATCCTGACAAAAATGGAACAACGATTGGCATAAGTGTAATACAAAATACTATTATAACAAACAGCATATCCCAAAACATAACACTATTTCTCCCCTTTAAACTCACTACTTAACACCTACATACCCTGTATCCTCAATCATCTGCTGTCCTTCATCCGATAGGATCCAATCAATTATAATAGGTATGTTTTCATTAATATTATCTTTTCTATAAACTGCATAAAAGTTACTTACTATTGGGTAAGAATCATTTCGTACATTTTCCTCATTAGGATATACACCATTTACAGAAAGCATTTTCACACCGCCGTCTGCAACTATACCTTCAACATAAAATCTAAAGGAGAAACCTATTGCGCTTCCAAATGCACTATTATAATCCCTTGCTATTTTCTCACCATCCATGAAAGACAGCATAGCGGTCTGACTACCACTACCCTCATTTCTCTGAAGAGGACTAATAAGCTTATTCTCTCCACCCAACTGAGACCAATTGGTATATTTTCCGGTATATATATCCTTAATTTCCTGAACAGATAAATCATCAACTGGATTTTCAGCATTAACAATAAACACAAACGCTTCCTTACCTATAGGAACAAATTCCAGTTCTACCCCCTGCTCCTCTGCATAAGCAAGCTGTTCCTCTGATGGTTTTGCACATATAGCTATATCCACAGTTCCGTCAACTATTGCTTTATATGCACCTCTGGTATTATTCATCTGTAATGCACTGTCAGATCCAAAGCTTGTACCATCAAAATTCACACTGTCAGCAGGATATAAAGCATGCACCACTGCAGAACATATAGGATATAAAGCAGCTGCTCCATCTATAACCGGCAATTCACCTGTTATTTTCAAATCTGTTTCCACCTTCACTATATCTGTTTCATCAACAAAAGGTAAGTATGCGTCAAGCTCAATTGATTTCGCCTGCATTCCTTCACTGTAATCACTTATACATCTCTTTGTAAAGAAATTATATATAATTAAATCCAGACAAAGGAAAAACATTATCAACATTACAATAGAAATCATTTGTCTATGTATTTTCTTCATAACTCACCTCCACTAAAATGGTTCATTAGCAATATATGATATAATCGAGCAATGGTCATGAAGGTATGCTGTGTAACCTAGTAATGCTAATGTGGATAGCACCCCAAAAAAGAATATCACTAACAAAATTATATTATATTTTTTATCATCCATTTGCGACCTCCTACATAAAACTTATTACACCGGTAAATATCAAAATAATATATATCAAAATATAGATTAAAAACGCTGCTGTTCCAAAGAATAATATTCCTGCGGCAATTAAATTAATCAACTTTCCACCTAGTTTTTCTCCACCTTCCAGTTTAGCCGACCTATAATCAAGCAAATATTTAAAAAACGAACGTCCAAAATGAATCGGTGCCGCAACAGGTGCTACAATAATTGCTATAATAAGCAAACCTCCCAATAACTCAAACATTAAAATCCCCTTCCTTTATTTATATCTTGGTCTTGTCTATCAAACCAGCCCATTTCCCACCAATATGACTTCTCCTCAAGGCTAGAACTCCAGTTTTTTATCTGCATCACTCTCATTATACCATATATAAACTTAGTTTTTACAACTTTACAGTTTGAAAATTTCTTTTTTAACTATTTTTTTAATATCATTTTTTTCTATATAAAATGTGCTATAATATACTTACGTGTAACGAATAATATTAACAGGAGGTAGTTATGGGATTTTTAACAGGTAAAACAGTTATAATTACGGGTGCAGGTCGTGCAGTATTAAGCGATGGCAAATGTGGTTCCATCGGTTACGGTATTGCAACTGCTTACGCTAAAGAGGGTGCAAACATTGTTATTACTGGACGTAATGTAAAAAAACTCGAGGATGCAAAAGAAGAGCTTGAGAAGTTATACGGCATCAAGGTTCTCATTGTTCAGGCTGATGTCAACGAAAATTCTGACAATGAAGCAGTAGTTGCCGAAGTAGTAAAACAGACAATCGATACATTTGGCAGAATTGATGTTTTAATCAATAATGCACAGGCTTCAGCTTCAGGTGTTACTCTTGCCGACCACACTACAGAGCAATTTAATCTTGCAATGTATTCTGGTCTTTATGCAGCCTTTTATTACATGAAGGCATGCTATCCATACTTGAAAGAAGCACAGGGTAGCGTTATCAACTTTGCATCAGGCGCAGGACTTTTTGGAAACTTCGGACAGTGTGCATATGCAGCCGCTAAAGAAGGTATTCGTGGGCTTAGCCGTGTTGCTGCTACTGAGTGGGCTAGAGATAACATCAACGTAAATGTTGTTTGTCCTCTTGCTTGGACAGCACAGCTTGAGCAGTTCAAGAATGCTTATCCAGATGCATTTGACAAAAATGTTCACACTCCACCAGTTGGACATTTTGGCGATGCTGAATCAGAAATCGGTCGTGTTTGTGTTCAGCTTGCATCACCAGACTTTAAGTATATGACAGGTGAGACTCTCACATTAGAGGGTGGACTTGGTATGAGACCTTAGTCGCTAATTTTCATTATTTAAAACAAAAGGCTAGTGTACTTTATGTTAAATATAAAATACACTAGCCTTTATTTTTTATCATGTTTACTTTTTAAGAAATTTATCAATAACGCCAATCAAGTTAGATAAGTTAATCACAAGCTCTCCCTCATATATCCCAACAGGAATATCCACATCCATACTATATATTACAGGATACACCTCGCTGGGAAAATGATACACCAAAACATTCTTCTGGTATGGATTGACAATCCAATATTCCCTTACTCCAGCTTCCATATACTTGGCGAGTTTCTTGCCATAATCTCTTGTTTTTGTGGACTTAGAAGTGACCTCAAGTACAAAATCTGGTGCTCCAAATATTCCAAAGTCCTTGAATTTATTCTCATCACAAAGTATTACCACATCCGGCTGAACCATGGTTCTGTTATCACAATCAAGCTGAACATCAATAGGCGATATAAATGGTATACACTTCCCATCTCTTTCTAAAATAAAATTAGAAATCTGTCTATGTGCCTCTCCTGCAATAAGCTGATGAAATGTGGTTGGCGCCGCCAAATCATATATGCACCCATCAATAAGTTCTACTCTTCGTTCCTCTGGAAGTGCTCTATAATCATCTATAGTGTACTCTCCTTGCACCTTAGCCGAGTAAGCTGCACCTGTCTCCATAACTCTATCCGCATATATATACCCTCTACCTTCATCCTGAAAAATCCTTTCAAGTGCCATTAAGGTATCATAACGTGGTGATTTAGTCTCACCATTGAAAATCTTCTGTATTGTACCAAGAGGCACACCAGACAACTGGGACATCATGTTGTAGGTGTAGCCTTTTTCTCTCTTTTTAGTTTTCATTTCTTCGATGGTCATAAGAGTGCCTCCTCTGAATAAATCAAAACGATAGATACATTGCTTATACATAATATAGCATGAAGAAACGGCCATTTTAACCGTTTTATATAGAATTAAAGTGTGACATATTGATATTTCTATATTCATTGACATATATATCTCATAGAAATATAATGTCAATATTATGTTATGGAGGTGCACAAATGGTTCTCTACTATTCAGCAACAGGAAATACAAAATATATTGCAAAAGAAATCGCCAAAAGGCTTAATGACACTTGTATCGACCTATTGGATAGAATAAAAAATAATAATTTTGAAAATTTACATTCCCATAAACCTTTTATTATATGTGCTCCCGTTTATGTATGCGAGATGCCAAGATTTTTAAGCAAATATCTCAAGAAACAGACATTTACCGGGAACAAAGATGTCTATTTTATATTTACAAGCGGTGGATATTGCGGTGTATCAGGCCAGCTTGCCAAATGGATGTTTAGAAAGAAGAAAATGCGATATATGGGACGCGCAGAATTTAAAATGCCTCGCAATTACATAGCCAACGATGCGTATCCTATGCTGGAAAAAGAAGAAGTTGAAAATAGAATTATAAATTCCCACAATCAGATATCCCCTGTAGTTGATGCTATTAAAAATGGCGACAAATTAAAAGCCAGACATATTTTCTTATTCGAAACTATTATCACTGTCCCTTTTAATCCTGTCTGGACTAAATTTAAGCTTACAGCCAAGGATTTTTATTATACAGACAAATGTGTTGGTTGTAATAAATGTGCAAAATTATGTCCTCTGAACAATATTGAATTAAAAGATAAAAGACCTGTCTGGGGTGACAGTTGTTCCCATTGTATGGCATGTATAGGTAACTGCCCCACTAGGGCAATTGAGTATGGGGATATAACACAGGAGAAAGAGCAATATAATTTTGGCAAGTACAGGTATGTGGTGGATGGGTTGAAAGATAACAAGGAGTAGAGGATTATCTGCGGAACCTATAGAATAACCTCCCCTTCGCTACGCTTCGGGTCGGCCATCTCAGTCTCTTATACGGATTACTGCGAATACAAGAGACACCTCGATTACGATGCCTGTAGCACTTCGTACTTTATCAACATACTTCGTATGTCGCAGGCATTCTTCATCTCGGTCATCTCAGTCTCTCCAACGGATTATCTGCGGAACCTATAGAATCACGAATACAAAAAAAGAGCCAAATGCAAGTAAACTTGCTTTGACTCTTTTTCCATATCCGCGTTCCGCAGATAATCCTATCTCTTGCTGAACTGTGGAGCTCTTCTTGCTGCTTTGAGACCGTATTTCTTTCTTTCCTTCATACGAGGATCTCTTGTTAAGTATCCTGCCTTCTTAAGAACTGGTCTGTTCTCAGCGTCTGCCTGTAATAAAGCTCTTGAGATACCGTGTCTGATTGCACCAGCCTGACCAGTGAATCCACCACCGTGTACGTTAACAAGTACATCATACTTAGTAATTGTACCTGTAGCAACTAATGGCTGTCTAACGATAACCTTAAGTGTCTCAAGTCCGAAGTACTCTTCCATGTCCTTCTTGTTTATAGTTATTTTACCAGTACCTGGTACGAGATAAACTCTTGCGATACTGCTTTTTCTTCTACCTGTTCCGTAAAATCTTGTACTCTTAGCCACGAAAATTTCCTCCCTTACTAATACTTAATCTCTAAAGCTTCTGGCTTCTGTGCCTGCTGCTTGTGCTCTGGGCCTGCATATACGTGAAGCTTCTTGATCATCTGTCTTCCAAGTGGTCCCTTTGGAAGCATTCCCTTAACTGCAAGGTAGATAACGTCTTCTGGCTTCTTAGCGAGCTTCTCCTTAAGAGTCTGCTCCTTCATTCCTCCAACGTAATCTGAGTGATGGTAATAAATCTTCTGATCTAACTTCTTACCTGTTACGTTGATCTTCTCAGCGTTAACTACTACTATATAATCACCAGTATCAATGTGTGGTGTATAAGTTGGCTTGTTCTTACCTCTTAAAATACTAGCTATCTCTGATGATAAACGACCTAATGTATGTCCTGTAGCATCAACTACATACCACTTTCTTTCAATGTTTGATGGGCTTGCCATAAAGCTCTTCATTGTGGTTCCTCCTTAATTAAAACTAAAATGTACATTGTATGTTAATATATCCTATCCGGGGCATTGGTTAGAATATATTATTCAACTTTGTTTTACAAAAGCACGCAAAAATAGCGTGGATTTGCACGTCAACATTTGATATTATATTATACGGAGCCGGCTGTGTCAACGAATTTTTTACAGTTTTTTCAAAGTTTTTTACTAGCTTTTTTAGCTTTCCAAGATTCTGTGGTTTTATTATTTTTATTACTAAATCTTGTATACTTGTAAAATGTAGGAGTCATGATAAAAATATAGAAGCATACGATAATGCTATGAATAATTGTAGATATAATAAGCAAACATTTGAACTGCGTATTTAGCGACTGACGAAATCCACCGTTTACTAAGACTTAGGCGCGAAGGCATTCCTGAGCGTCTTAGTCGAAGTTAACGGGTAGTTCGGCAGCGCGTTGCAGTGTGTTTGTGTTTATATCTACCATTATTATAGTATTATCGTATGCTTCTATATTTTTCACTTAACTCCTACATTTTGCAATATGCAAATTTATAAATATTCAATGCCTACTAAAGTCAACCCACAAGCCTCCGCCTTAGGCCCTGCCTTCTGGCGGTCACAAGCTTCTAATATTTCCTTCACATACTCAGGCTCATACATACCCATACCACACTTGAGTAATGTTCCCATGATTATTCTTACCATGTTGTATAAAAATCCTGTGCCACATATCTTCATGATAATCATATCTCCCTCTCGGCGGAAGGATATTTCAGTGACAGTTCTAACTGTATTTTCAACCTGAGTTCTTGTAGAGCAAAATGATTTAAAATCATGTTCTCCAACCAAGTACTCTGCTGCCTTCTGCATTTTCTCCATATCTATCTTGTAGTAAACAAATTTAGAATACAGCCTTACTATAGGATTTGGAAATCTTGCATTCCAAATCTTATATTCATATGTCTTAATTGTGTCACAAAAACGTGGATGAAAATCGTCAGCCACCTGACATGATTCCTGTATTCTTATATCCTCAGGAAGTCTTTGATTAAGTGCAAATGAAATTTTCTCCGGCGGTATTTTAGTCTCAGTATCAAAGACCGCTACATTTCCCAGTGCATGAACACCTGAATCTGTTCTGCTTGCACCTATAACCTTTATATCCTCCTTGAGAAGATTTGAAAGCTCTCTGTTAAGTATCTCTTCAATTGTAATTCCATTGTCCTGTATCTGCCAACCACAGTAATTTGTACCGTCATAAGCAACAATTAATTTTACTCTAACCATATTTATCTCAACCTTATTCTATAAGCTTTAATTACTTTTTTACGAGCTACTGTCTATTAAAATAATCTATTCCATCACTTGGATTAAAATATGTACGAATGTATCCATCTGTAGATACAACTACAAATTCATTGGTTATTTCTAAATAGTACACGTCATCCCCATCCTCTTCTTCTATCTTATGTAAGGATGATGGATTATAAACAACTGCATTAGCTGCATCAAGATAATCTTGGGCTGATTCAAATCCCATATCTATTCCATGTTTTTCATAATGCTCATATAAATAATCATCATATCTAAATGTAAGGTATTCTGATAACTGTTCTGTTGTTTGAACTGCGGTTGTTTCTGCATCAACATCATCAGTTGCTTCTTCATAATATTCATCTTCATATGATGTTTCCTGGGTCGTCTGAACTGTCTCACTTGTAAGCTCATAGCTATCATAGCAACCACCTAACAGGCAAGACAAAACAAACAATACACCAAGTAATGGCATTGCAATAAATTTCTTATACTCAATTTTATTTATTATTTTTTTCATAGTTTCAATTTTTCCTTTTCCCTTAAATTAAAATTTAATTATCATCCAAACTGATAATGCAATCACACCAAGAAGCAAAACATATCCAATAAAATCTCTAAACTCATAGGTAAGAGGATTCAGCTTAGTTCTATCTTTACCACCCTCATAGCATCTTGCATCCATTGCGTCCGCTAAATTAGATGCTCTATCTATGGAATTCCTAAAGAGAGGTATTATAACCGTGCTTAAGGCCTTTAAACGCCTTATAGGTCCACCTTTATGAAAGTTTGCACCTCTTGCCTCCTGAGCTCTCATTATACGATGTAACTCCTCAAATAATACAGACACAAATCTAAGAGCAATGGTAATTCCCATAGCAACGCTTCCACTCAGATGAAAACATTTCTCAAGTCCGTCTGTAAGCTCCGTAGGTGTGGTAGTGTACATTATTATGGAAGACATAAGAATCATAAGAACCATTCGCCAAAATATAAAGCCAAACTTAATTAAACCTTCCTCTGTTATCTCTATGCCACCAAGATTAACTATTGCATGTCCCGGTGTAGTAAATATATTTAAGGCGGAGCATATGAGTATAAAAATAAAAATTGATTTTAGACCCTTTAGCATATGACTAAAAGGAACCTTTGACAAATATGCACTAACCAAAAACACCACTGAAAGAATACTGAACAATGGAAGATTTCTGTCCAGCAAAAGGAGTAAAATATATGCAATTGTAAACCTAATTTTAAATCTTGGGTCAAGCCTGTGTACAACTGAATCCACACTGTAATATTGACCAAGAGTTACGTCCTTAAGCATTTCTCACCTACTATTATTAATACGGCATAACTGCTGCCTTTATATTTGAAATACCCTGATTAACATCCACTGTTTTACAATCTACAGGCATTCCTTCCTTTCTAAGCTTAACCAAAAGCTGCATCATAACAGGTATCTCCCATACATCCTTTGAAGAATCTTCTTCCAAGGCTTTTTGATAAAATACCTGTTCTGGAATTCCGTTATATTTAATCTGTCCCTCGTCTAACACAACAACTCTATCCGCAAACCTGGCAACACTTTCTATGTCATGGCTTACCATTATGATAGTAATGCCTGCATCCTTGTGGAGACTATTTATTATTTGTAGCATATTTTCCTTGCCTTCAGGGTCAAGACCTGCAACCGGCTCATCAAGTATCAAATATTCTGGTTGCATAGCAAGTACTCCTGCAAGAGCAACTCGTCTTTTTTGACCACCTGACAATTTACTAATTGGTGTATCGTAAATTTCATCGGACAAACCCACTAGTTTAATTGATTCGTATGCTCTCTTCTCCGCTTCAACTTCGGATATACCTACATTTCTCGGACCAAACACTACATCCTCATAAACATTTTTAGCAAAAAGCTGTTGCTCCGGATATTGAAACACATAACCTGTTTTACAGCGCAGCTTCTGTATATCCGTTGTCTTGTCCATAACATCCATTCCATCTACATAAACACTTCCCGGTTCATTGCGAAGCAAGGCTGGTATATGCTGCAGCAATGTGGATTTTCCCGAGCCAGTCTTGCCAACAATTGCAACATACTCACCCTTTCCTATACTCAAGGATATATCTTTAAGTATAGTTTTTCTTCCATAAGAAAAAGAAAGTTCATTAAATAAAACCGCATTAACCGGATTTATCTTTGGTTGTTCATTATTAATTTCTTCTAATCCTGTATCAAGGTAAAATGATGTGGGATGCTCCTTTTTAAGTCTTCTAACAAGGCCATCTACATCGTAAATGTATTGGTCCTTTATCAGTCCAAGCTGTAGCAACTTATTTCTTATCTTAATAACCTCTGGCAATTCTAATCCTAGTTCTATAAGCTTATCCTCATTAGAGAAAATACTTTCCTTTCTTCCCTTCATAGCAAGCTTACCTTGGTGCATAATATAAATATTATCTGCCCAAAGAAGCTCCTCCATCATATGGGTAATCATAATAATAGTAATTCCCTGTTCCTCGTTAAGCTCCTTCATTAGTCTAAGAATTTCAAGTCGAGATTTAGGATCAAGCATACTGGTAGACTCATCAAGAACTATACATTCTGGTTTCATAGCAAGAACACCTGCTATAGCTACCTTTTGCTTTTCTCCACCAGAAAGCTCATTTATACGTTTCGAAGCAGTTTCCTTCAAGACACCCTTTTTCTTTGATGAAACGCAAAGGCCCGCCTGTTCAACAGCAGTGAAAACTCTATCCCACAGCTCACTCTGAGGTACGCTTATGTTCTCAGCTCCAAAGGCAACATCCTCCGACACCACGCTACCTATAATCTGGTCATCCGGATTCTGAAACACCATTCCCACCATCTTGCGAATATCTATAGTATTTTCCTCTTCTAAAGCATCTTTACCACCGATTACAACTGTACCTTCAATTGGTACAAGAAGCCTGTTTAATATCTTTGCAAATGTACTTTTGCCCGAACCATTCTTGCCTGCAACAGCAATAAAGTCTCCTTTTTTTGCATCAAAATTAATCCCACGGATAGCATTAATCATATCTGTGAGATAACCTTCTTCATCTCTATCAAAATATTCAAATGTAAGGTCTCTGATTTTAATCAAAATAAAACCCTCGCAGTATTTTCTATCATATTAGAATAATACTGCAAGGGCGGGGTTTTGTCATCAAAATATTTTTATATTAAGGGTTTTATTCTGTTATTTCCTCTATTCTTACATTTTTAATATATATATCAGCAATAGAACCATTGTTACCCATGTTGAACTCAAGACGACCGTTATTGTCATCCTTCTCTGTCATCTCAAATTCATAGGTATAGGTCTGCCACTCTGTTGAAAGTGTAAGTTCTGTATCAGCAAGATAACGAATCCAACCAGCTGTAGGTGCTGATACACACACTATCATATCTCTTTCCTCTGATGCACACGCATCAAATGTAAGCTTATATTTGCTTCCCTGATACATAGGCAAAGTTGGCTGTACAAGCTGTACAGAGTAATCAACTGTACCTGCGTTTTGAGATTTGATAATCATTGTTCCGTCTTCTATAGAAGCTGAACCTTCGCCTCCTTCAAAAAGAAGGAAGAACCAATTATCTTCATCATCCAAGGCCTCTGCCTCAGAAAAATCTCCATTGTAAACAAGGTTACCATCCTCAAGAGGCTCTCTAAATACCTTCTCAGGCTTTGTTACATTTGTGTCATATTCAGGTTTTTGATACACACGAACATAATCTATCTCGTACTCAGCCTTTTCAAAATCAGTTGTCTCATCTGGATTACCTGGCCACGTTCCACCTACTGCAAGATTAAGCTGAACAAAAAATGTCTGATTAAATGGTGCTGGATACTCCTTCTCTGGCTGTCCAGAATATGCAGAAAACCAATCGTTTACTGTATGATAAAGGTTTCCATCTATGTAAAATCTCATTTCTCCTGGTTCCCACTCTACTGAAAACTCATGAAAATCATCCGCAAATGTACCATTTTCAAGAGTGTAAATTCCCTGCTGTTCTGCATGTGGCTCTCCATAATGAATTGTTCCATAGGCAATATTTGTCTGATTTCCCAAAACCTCCATAATGTCTATTTCTCCACATTTTGGCCATTGTCCATAAAACGCTTCATTAGTTGGCATCATCCATGCTGCTGGCCAAAGTCCCTGTCCCTCAGGAACCTTTGCACTTACAACAACCTTACCATACATAAAGTCCTGCTTATTTTGTGTTTGTACTTTACCAGAAGTATAATAATCCGCACCATTTTCATCTGTAGTCTTCTTGGCTTTAAGTACTAATCTTCCATCACGAATAAAAATGTTTTCTGAAGAATCAGTGTATTCCTGAAGCTCTGAGTTAGTCCATCCTGGTTCACGAAGCTCCTTATTCCAAATTTCTTCATTTAATGTGTCCCCATTAAATTCATCGTGCCATAATAAAGTATAGCCCTCTAACTGCGGCACATCTTCATCAGCCACCTGATTTGCCATTTCTACAACAGTATCACTGTCAGTAGCAATACTTGTTGATTCCTGTTTCTTCTCCTCACTACATGCTGTCATTGACATAGCGAGAACCAAACCTCCCAAAATAACACTAAATTTTTTTAGAGTCTTTCTCATAACAATCTCCTTTCAAATATTTCCCGAATTCCTTTAAAATTTACTATATATACAAAATATCACGGAGATTATTTATTATATGTAATTTTAATTACATTTTTATTGTTATTATGACACATTTGTATTATGATAAAAAAAGAGGTGATATTATGACAAAAAAAGAATTTGTTTATAAGGAATTCTTGAGAAAAGAAGAAAATATATTGAGAGCCCCCTATAATCCGGAGCTGGAATTTTATTCAACTATAAAATCAGGGGATGTAAAAAAAGTAAAAGAAGCTTGTACAGAAGCATTTTCAGAAAAGCAGGGGCTTGGAGTATTATCCAAAAATCAACTCCAAAACATCAAGTACCATTTTGCTATAACAATTGCACTGGTAGCCAGATACTGCATTGATGGAGGAATGGACGTATCCACAGCCTATTCACTAAGTGATTTCTATATTCAAAAGGCCGACACCTGCAAATCTACAAAGGAAATAGATGAACTACACAGCAAAGCCACCATGGACTATGCCACAAGAATGCAAAAGCTTAGAAAAAACAAGATATGTTCTATTCATGTGGTAAAATGCATTGATTACATTCATGACAATCTTCACAATCGCATAACTGTAGAAGATTTGGCTAATCTAGTCGAGCTAAATCCATCATATTTATCAAGACTCTTCAAGAAAGAGGCTGGTGTTTCCATAAGCGATTATATTCGTGACCTTAAGATAGATGCTGCAAAAAATATGCTTTTATATTCTGATTTTACACCTTCACAAATTGCAACTATACTGGCGTTTCCTGACCAAAGTTACTTCACAGATGTATTCAGAAAATATGTGGGTGTAACTCCAAAAAAATACCAAACCATGCATATTAGAGAAATTGAACTTAAACATTCTCCGTATGGCGACAATTAGGGAATTCCATACATCCCCAAAACTCCCCATATCTTCCATTTCTCTTCTTCATATCACCACCACATTTAGGGCAACGCTTTGGAGGATTTTTCTTTTTTTCCTCCTGCATAAGTTCAAAACATTGCTGATTCATCATGCAATCATTTAATGCTCTATGGGCACCTATAGTACTAATATTATAGTGAGCTGCAATATCCACCAACTTATGATGAGCTAGTTCAGGCAAAACACGTCTTGCCATAGGCAATGTATCAAGATAATCATTGGTAAATGTTTCCCCTAATATTTCTTCTGCAGCCTTCCACATAAACTTCATATCAAAGCAATGGATGTTATGACCTACTAAAATACTATCCCCAATAAATTGGTCAAACAAAGGAAGAACATCTTCTAAAACAGGCTCATTGACCACCATTTCATCTGTTATTCCGTTTACTGCAGTTGCATAATAAGGTATAGGTCTCTCGGGATTAACCAGAGTGGAAAATGTATCTACAACCATTCCATCCACAACCTTAACAGCAGATATTTCAATAATGGAATCATTATTTGGACTGGTACCTGTTGTCTCAAGGTCAAACACTATGTAACTTGGCACATAATCTCTTAAATTCTTTCCTCTTCTGCTACCTAACATTTATCTGTATCTCCTTGGATTAGCAAATCTATATACATATTCACAAAAGTTACATCTTCATTCTTTATTTAACTTCAATAATAAGAAGCTCTGGTCTGTTAAATATTCTTGGAACGGGCGGACTCATCCTTGAAAGACCTCTACTTACAATCATAGTTCCACCATCATAATCATACTGTCCACCAACATATTCTGGAAAAATACCTTGATGAGGTGCATATACTCCATCTAGCAAAAATGGTATACTCCACTGCCCACCGTGTGCATGTCCTGAAAGAACTAAATCAAAATCGTAGGTTGCATATTTATCGTAGAGTTCCGGTCTGTGAGACATAAGAATAGTGAAATACTTCTTATTAGATATCTTATCAACATACTCTAGCTGCTCATCTATAGTTTTGTAGTCTTTAAGATAAATATCTGCATCCGGGTCATCCACTCCACAAATATTAATCTTCTGACCATTTATCTCTATGGTTTCACATTTTCCATCTAGTACTGTAACACCGTATGACCTTACTATTGACAAAATATTTTCAATATCCTTACCCCAAAATTCGTGGTTACCTGTAACATAATAACATGGATAGCGTTCAGATAACTCTCTCAATGTAATTTCTGCATTATGGTAATCTTTCTTGTCATCAAAAATATCTCCCCCCAACAAAACCACATCAGGACTAGCCTTTTCTACTGCTTTAATGAGTGATTTTTGGTTCTTGCCATACCAATCAGAGTGTAAATCTGACATATACACTATAGTCACAGGTGTATCTACCTTATCGCTTTCTATTGTATATGTAACCCTTTTTAAACGTACATCACAAGAAACCAACAAAATAATAAGTATTACGCCAAATACGACTAATCGCTTCTTTACTTTATTTTTCTTTTTATCGCTTTTTTCTTCATCTAAAGTTGTTTTTTCTACAGGCATATTCCATCCTCACTTTTTATATACTATGCAAAAATAATATAACATAAAAATATATAATATACATACACTTATATTTTTTATTCCACACTGCTTTAACTTATGATATAATTTTTAAGAATAAAAAACAAGGAGGTACATCCACATTATGTTCATGCACTCACCTTTAGAAATCGCAAAAAATTATGTTGAAATCGGTATACACAAAACCATGCTTTCAGCATTCAAAATGATTTTGCTTGGTTTTTTTGCAGGTATGTTTATTTCATTTGCCGGCGTTGCAGCTACAACTGCTTCAACAACCCTTGGCTCCACGTCTCCCGGAAGACTCATAGCCGCAATTGTATTCCCCGCAGGAATGGCAATGGTTCTCATAGCTGGTAGCGAGCTTTTTACTGGTAATATTTTAATTATAATTTCTGTTTTAGAGAAGAAAGTTTCCGTATTAAAAATGTTAAAGAATTGGTTCTTTGTATATTCAGGGAACTTCCTCGGTTCTCTCTTCGTTGCAGTATTAGTTACATATGGTCACGTTCCAGATTTATTTGGTGGTGACCTTGCTTATGGAGTTGTAAATTCAGGTGCTTCACGCACAGATTTAGCTTTCTCTGACAGCTTTTTCAAGGGCATTCTTTGTAATATATTAGTTTGCTTAGCTGTTTGGATGGCATTTGCGGCTAAACAAGTTTCTGGTAAACTTCTCATAAGCTTTTGGCCAGTTATGATTTTTGTTTTATGCGGCTTTGAGCATTGTATTGCTGATATGTATTTCTGTCTATGTGGAATCTTTACAGCAGCCGAATATGGAATAGAAGCTGGTAGCCTTACATTTAGTAACTTTATCACCCACAACCTGATTCCTGTAACACTTGGTAATATCCTGGGGGGACTGATAGTAGGAGTAGGTTACTGGCTGGCATATCTTCACAAATCACCATTCAGCCACATAACTACTGAAGCTGAACAGGAAGATATAGACATTGCAGAGGAATATTAATTTCGTCTTAGTTAAAATACCTTTCAAATAAAATGGTATGTTCACTCAAACTGAACATACCATTTTCCTTTATCACATGTATTTATATTTTTCTCTTTTTGCAACCAAAAATATTCCTGTTACCACAACTGCAAGAAGCTCAGCAACAATAACAGCATACCAAATTCCATCAAGTTCAAAGATGATTGGTAGCACTAGCACAGCAACGACCTGTTCCAATCATAAAGCCCACAGCACCTAAAATCATAAAAACAGGCCATATTATATTTATTGCAGCAAATGGTGTCTTGCCCACATAATTCGAAACAAAAATCCCATCTACCACACCATATATAGATGTAAAAATCATCATTACAATTGATGGCATTGTAAATCTAATCAACTTGCCAAATGTAAAATGATTTGAAAATTGCATTTCCATAGTTAATCCTCTGATTTGTCTTTTTGTTTGAAGTATTTTCTTCGCTTCTTGAGATAACATGCTTTCTTTACTCATCTACGGTAAATATAGGAAAATCAATAGCACCGCTTACATTGGTTTTCCAGCCTATCTCATAGTTGTAATAGTATATATCGCCATTATCACATTTTAATAATTCAAAATTATAATATCCCATAGTAGGAATAAAGCCATTATAATATACAGCCTTACTTCCATCCTCTAACGTACACTCAGACACCTCTAACACACCCAATTCAATTACGTTCTTAAAATAGTCATCATAATATTCCTCTGTAAGAACTGATTTTATACTCTCTAATTCCTCATCAGTAAAATTATCCTCAAGAACTGTAGCATTTGTATATTCAGGCTCCTCCGTTGTATAATCGCCGTCAGCTGATACATTCATTCCAAAACCAAGGTCACCACTACTACCTGTAGCCGAAATAATTAATCCAGTTTCTGTCATAGTAAAATAAACATACTGATTCTCCTGACCTTCCATATCAGAGACATATTCATACACCGCAGTGCCATCTTCCTGAAAATAAGCTCTCCCCTCTAGGCTACCTACGTGAGAATAATATGAGAAATTCCCCATGAAATCAAAACCATCTTCATCCTGATTTGTAATCTCAACTGTCCCATAATATCCGCTATGTACATTTGTACGGTTCCATATGCCTTCATAATTTGTATCCAAAACCATATCAATAGTTGGAGCAACATCATCTGAGTTATTTTTACTATCACAACCACATAACCCAATCAATATTCCTGTAAATACAAAACAATATATTAGTTTTTTCTTTATTTTCATTTTTATCCTCCAATGCTTCAATTACCTATTTTATTACTCTACTATTTATAACACACATAATAAAAAATAACAACTTGACGCAAAATTCATTAATGGGACATATAGAGAACAACAAAAAAGAGCGGAAATCACTTTCCGCTCTAAAAAAACCTTTATCTATTCAAACTATACTCTTAAACTAACTCAAGGATAACCTTCATAGCACCGTCACCACGACGCTCGCCAATCTTAACGATTCTAGTGTATCCACCCTTACGTCCAGCATACTTAACACCGTACTCATCGAATAACTTTGCAGTTAAATCAACTTTCTTAGTGCCAGCCTTCTTACCAGCAGCCTCAGTTGGAACCTCAACTACAGGATATAAAACCTTAAGCATCTGTCTTCTAGCATGAAGTCTTGAAGGCTGATCCTTCTTAACTTTCTTCTCAACTTCGTCGTACTGAGTAACTTTCTTACCATCTACAACTTCCTTGATTCTCTTGCCATCTTTGTCTTTCTTAGCAACCTTTGCAGTTACAGTAACTTCATCGAAGTTATCCTTTTCCTTAACTGCTAAAGTGATAAGATGCTCAGCGATCTTACGAACTTCCTTAGCTCTAGCCTCAGTAGTCTCGATTTTACCGTGGTAAAGTAACTGTGTTACCTGATTACGAAGTAATGCCTTTCTAGCATCTGATTTTTTTCCAAGCTTTCTATACATAGCCATGATATAATTTCCTCCTTACCCTAACGGGTCTTCACTGTGCTTACTATTATTCAGCGTGAGTGGTAATTGCTTACTCGTCTCCTGACTTGAGCGATAAGCCTAATTCTTTAAGTTTTCCTAAAACTTCTTCTAATGACTTACGTCCGAGGTTACGAACCTTCATCATGTCTTCAGAAGTTCTGTTTGTTAATTCTTCAACTGTGTTAATACCAGCTCTCTTGAGACAGTTGTACGAACGAACTGAAAGCTCTAATTCATCAATGTTCATCTCAAGAACTTTTTCATTCTCATCCTCGTTCTTATCTACCATGACATCAACAGTCTTAGCATTCTCAGATAAGTCGATGAAAAGATTTAAGTGCTCACTTAAAACCTTAGCAGCAAGGCTTACAGCCTCATCTGGAGCTAATGTTCCGTTAGTGAATACATCAAGTGTAAGCTTATCATAATCAGTAATCTGACCTACACGTGTGTTCTCAACTGTGAGATTTACTCTCTCAACAGGTGTATAAATAGAATCTACAGCGATTGCATCGATAGATGCATCAAGATCCTTATTCTTATCAGAACCTACATATCCTCTTCCGTTTGTAATTGTGAGTTCCATCTCAAGCTTAGCATCTGCTCCGCTTAAGTTAGCAATAACGAGATCTGGATTAAGAATCTCAAGATCTCCATCAATCTGGATATCTCCAGCTGTTACTACACAATCACCAGAAGCATCAATGTATGCCTGCTTAATTTCGTTAGAAGTACTGTTATTCTTGATACATAATTCTTTTATGTTCATAACAATCTCAGTTACATCTTCCTTAACACCAGGAATTGAACTGAACTCATGTAAAACGCCCTTAATCTTTATCATGCTTACAGCTGTACCAGGTAAAGACGATAACATAATTCTTCTAAGAGAATTACCGAGAGTTGTTCCATAACCTCTCTCTAAAGGCTCTACTACAAATTTGCCGTACTTGTTGTCCTCTGAAATCTCTGCAATTTCAATCTTAGGTTTTTCAAATTCAAACACTATTAACCCTCCTTTTGGATAACCGGTGTACTAAGTTACTTCTAATTCCATAGTTTTCCATAAGGCTTTGCAATAAAGCAAAGCCTTTTGATAAACCATGTATATATAGTATTTTACTTTGAATATAACTCGACAATAAGGGTTTCATTTACAGGTACGTCAATCTGCTCTCTAAGTGGCTTCTCAACAACTGTACCACTTAAAGTCTCTAAGCTTGACTCAAGCCATGATGGTGCAGTATATCCTGCATTTGATTCAACGATATCCTTATATCTCTGAAGAGACTTGCTCTTCTCTCTGATTTCAATCTTATCACCTGCATTTACTCTGTATGAAGGGATATTTACACACTTGCCATTAACTAAAACGTGCTTATGATCTACAATCTGTCTAGCCTCTCTTCTAGTTCTAGCAAATCCCATACGGAAAATGATGTTGTCAAGTCTTAACTCTAATAATGTCATAAGGTTAGGACCTGTAAGACCTGGCATTCTCTCAGCCTTCTCATATAAGTT
This sequence comes from Lachnospiraceae bacterium, assembly GCA_015057525.1. Taxonomy (GTDB): domain Bacteria; phylum Bacillota; class Clostridia; order Lachnospirales; family Lachnospiraceae; genus Coprococcus_C. Next base: position 122,797 of record SVEE01000004.1, read on the forward strand.
ACGGAAAGGCTTCTCAAGCATACCATAGATGAACTTAGCCTTCTGCTTCTCACGAAGCTGTAAGCCGTACTCGCTCACCTTTCTATTTGCTCTGTTTAACTTTCTATTTGATTTCTTGTTTACGCCGAGATACATTGGCTCCATACCCAAAGATCTGCATCTCTTAAGAACTGGGGTTCTATCTACTGCCATTACTTTGTACCTCCTTATTAGACTCTTCTTCTCTTTGGTGGACGACATCCGTTATGTGGAACTGGAGTAACGTCCTTGATACTTACAACTTCAAGACCACAAGCTGAAAGGGCACGAATAGCTGCCTCTCTACCTGAACCTGGTCCCTTAACCATAACGTCGATTGTCTTTAATCCGTATGGTAAAGCTGCCTTTGCAGCTGTCTCAGCTGCCATCTGTGCTGCATAAGGAGTAGACTTTCTAGAACCTCTGAAGCCTAATCCACCTGCACTTGCCCAAGATAATGCATTACCTTCGGCATCTGTTAATGTAACAATTGTATTGTTAAAAGATGACTGAATGTGTGCCTGACCACGCTCAACGTTCTTTCTGACACGCTTCTTTGCCACTTTTTTAGTGCTAGTAACTTTCTTAGCCATTAACCTAAACCTCCCTGGTTATCTACTTACTTCTTCTTGTTAGCAACTGTCTTCTTAGGACCCTTACGAGTTCTAGCGTTAGTCTTAGTCTTCTGTCCACGAACTGGTAATCCCTTTCTGTGACGGATTCCACGGTAACATCCGATTTCCTGTAAACGCTTAATGTTAAGTGCTACTTCTCTACGTAAATCACCCTCTACTACCTGAGTCTCGTTAATGATTTCACTGAGTCTCTTAACCTCGTCGTCAGTTAAATCACGAACTCTAGTATCAGGATCTACATTTGCTTCTTTAAGAATTCTTGCTGCTGAAGTCTTACCTATACCATAAATATAAGTAAGTCCAATCTCGACACGCTTCTCTCTTGGTAAATCAACACCTGAAATACGAGCCATTCTAATATACCTCCGTAAAAATAGTACTGTTTTTATTCTCTGTTTGATTGGTATCTTTTACAAAATGCCTTAAGTAAAAGTGAAATGCATACCATCTATATCAGAAAATCTGCATAAAATTGTTTGGCACTTAGTGCCACAGCCGCTTATGTGTTAGCAACGTAATATGGAATAATATTACGCGCACAAATACAAGGCATAGTTATAGATGGGCTATCATCTTAAATACCTTGTTCTAACATGTCCTGTCAGATCGAAACACCTAATGTGTAACGATGACCTATTTTAAAAAATAGATTAACCCTGACGCTGTTTGTGCTTTGGATTTTCGCAGATTATACGAATACTGCCTTTTCTTTTAATGACTTTGCACTTATCGCAAATCGGTTTTACTGATGCTCTAACCTTCATTAAAATGCACTCCTTTCAAAAAAGTCCGCTACAAATTGATATTCTAACACTAATTAGAATATTATGCAAGCACTTTTTGTACAACCTTTGTCATACAATATATGAAATTGTGTTAAACACAAATTCCTCTTATTTAGCTCTCCAAGTGATTCTTCCCTTTGTAAGGTCATATGGTGATAACACAACAGTTACCTTGTCACCTGGAAGTATCTTGATATAGTTCATTCTAAGCTTTCCACTTATATGAGCTAATACCTTAAGACCATTCTCTAATTCTACCTGAAACATTGCATTAGGAAGTTTCTCTAACACAACGCCTTCCATTTCTATTTCATCAGCTTTTGGCATATATCTGTCCTCCGTTATAATTCTATTCCCTGTGCTCTGGATAATATCTCCGGCTCACCCTCAGTAATCAATACTGTATTTTCATAGTGTGCGGAAAGTTCCCCGTCAGCAGTTACTACTGTCCAATCATCATCCAGCCACAATACTTCATAAGTTCCTATATTAATCATAGGTTCTATAGCAAGTGTCATGCCCGGTTTAAGCTTTGGTCCCTTCTTTAATCTTGTAAAGTTCGGAACCTCCGGTGCCTCGTGAAGATTAGCTCCTACTCCATGTCCCACCAGGTCTCTTACCGCCGAATATCCTCTAGCTGTAATATAATCAAATACTGCCTTGGAAATATCATTGATATGATTACCTGCTTTGCAAACCTTTAAGGCTTCAAAGAAGCTTTCCTTTGTAACCTTAATAAGGTCTGAAGCCTTTTCGCTTATCTCCCCAACTCCGTATGTTCTAGCTGAGTCTGAATGATATCCTTTGTAGATTACTCCACAATCAAGACTAACAATGTCTCCATCCTGAAGTATTCTCTTTTTTGAAGGGATACCATGTACTACCTCCTCATTCACCGATACACATACAGATGCGGGATAGCCATTATAATTAAGAAATGATGGTATGCAACCATAACTTCTAATTACCTCTTCGCCGATTTTGTCAATCTCGTATGTTGAAATCCCAGGCTTTACTGCTTTTCTTAACTCCTCATGAGTAAGAGCAAGTATTCTGCCCGCCTCTCTCATAAGCTCGATTTCTCTTTGAGATTTAATTACTATGGCCATTATTATTCTCCTAAGATTGATACGATTGCATTAAATACATCCTGCATATCAACTGTACCATCAACCTCTTTGAGAATACCCTTCTTAGAATAGAAGTCAATAAGTGGCTGAGTCTGATCATGATATACCTGAAGTCTGTTTAATACTGTTTCTGGCTTATCATCATCTCTAATAATAAGGTCAGCATTACATGCATCACATTTGCCCTCTACCTTAGTAGGACTATACTTAATATGATATGTTGCTCCACAGCCTACACATGCTCTTCTACCTGACATTCTGTTAACAATGTTCTCGTCTGGTACTTCAACATTGATTGCGTAATCTACGTTGTCACCTGCTGCTGCAAGAGCTGCCTCAAGTGCCTCTGCCTGTGGAATAGTTCTTGGGAAGCCATCAAGGATGTAACCATTCTTACAGTCATCAGCTTTAAATCTATCCATGATTAAATCTACTACTAATTCATCTGGAACTAAAAGTCCCTTGTCCATGTACTCCTTAGCCTTTGCGCCAAGCTCTGTACCATTCTTAATGTTTGCTCTAAAAATATCACCAGTTGAGATGTGTGGAATTCCATACTTCTCTGCGATCATCTTTGCCTGAGTTCCTTTTCCTGCACCAGGTGCACCTAACATAATAATCTTCATAGTTTACCCTCCGTTTTATAAATTATTTTTTATATATAAAGTCCAAAAAATTATAAATTTACACTCAAATTCTTTAAACGATTATTGTCTACCTTTATATTTCCTTATAAGTAGGAATAGGAATGTACCCAAAGCGGATACACTCCTGTCCCTCTATAATCCTAATCTGTAAGGAATCCTGAATAATTTCTTACTATCATCTTGGATTCAATCTGCTTGATAGTTTCAATGATAACACCTACAACGATTATAAGTGATGTACCACCAAATGATACTGCTGCTCCAAACATTCCGTTGAAGAATATTGGAATTAACGCAACTATGATAAGAGCAACTGCACCGATGAATACGATGTAGTTTAATATCTTATTTAAATAATCCTGTGTAGGCTTTCCTGGTCTGATACCTGGAATAAAACCACCACTCTTCTTCATGTTGTTTGCAATTTCCATCGGATTGAATGTAACCGAAGTATAGAAATATGCAAAGAAGAATACAAGCAGAATATATACTATAACTCCTATACTAGCCCATGGATATGAAGGATTGAACCAATAATTTGAGTTCATGCCCTGTAATATCTTAGCCCATGTACCTGATGTTTCAACATTAAATAAGTTGACAACTACTGCTGGTACAGAAAGGATAGAAGAAGCAAAGATAACTGGGATAACTCCGGAAGTATTAACCTTAAGTGGAATATGACTTCCCTGACCACCTACCATACGTCTGCCCTGAACCTTCTGAGCATACTGTACAGGTATCTTTCTTATACCATCCTGAAGTAAAACTACTAATACTACAGTAACGATAACTATTGCAGCGATAATAGCACCAGCAATAACCTGCTTAACTATATCCTCGCCCTTCATAAACATTTCGTAAAGCGAATAAAAATCGCCAGGCATTCCTGAAACGATATTAATAAGAAGTATTATTGAAATACCATTACCAATACCATACTCAGTAATCTTTTCTCCTAACCACATTACAAATGCACTACCTGCAGTAAGTGTAATTATAACTACTAAAAACGCTAACGCAGTGTTGTTAATTGTAAGATAGTCACCTCTGTTAAATCCGATCGTAAGACCGATACTCTCGACAACTGCAAGAAGAATTGTTACATATCTTGTAATAGCAGTCATCTTCTTTCTTCCATCTTCTCCATCCTTTTGCATCTCCTCTAACGCAGGGATTGCAATAGTGAGAAGCTGCATAATGATAGATGATGTGATATATGGTGTAACACCTAATGCAAATATTGACATCTGCGTAAACGAACCACCTGTAAATGAACTAAGGAAGCTGTTTGCCTCACCTAATGCACTTTCAAGGTAAGCCTGTACTGCTGCAGTGTTTAACCCTGGCACAGGAATCTGTGAACCAAGTCTAATTACAATCAAGATGAAGAATGTGAAGAGAAGTCCCTTACGTATATCCTTAACCTTGAATGCATTCATTAAGGTTTTAAACATACTAGATCACCTCTACTTTTCCGCCAAGAGCTTCAATCTTCTCAGCAGCTGCCTTACTGCAAGCGTTTACCTTAACAGTAAGCTTTTTAGTCAACTCTCCATTTCCTAAAATCTTAACACCATCTCTTGGATTCTTAACGATTCCAGCCTCGATAAGAGAAGCAACTGTAACTTCAGCGCCATTCTCAAATCTCTCTAATGCAGATACGTTGATAGCAACGATTTCCTTATGATTTCTGCACTTGAATCCTCTCTTAGGGATTCTTCTATAAAGTGGCATCTGACCACCTTCGAAACCAGGTCTTGGTGCACCTGAACGAGCCTTCTGACCCTTGTGACCCTTACCTGCGGTCTTGCCATTTCCTGAACCATGTCCACGGCCTCTTCTGAAGTTATCGCTCTGTACTGCGCCCTCAGCTGGCTTTAAACTTGATAAATCCATGACTGTACCTCCTTCTAATTCAAATAATAATTAAACTTCTTCTACTTTTACTAAGTGACGAACCTGCTGAACCATACCCTTTGTAGCATCATTGTTAGGAAGCTCAACTGTCTTATGCATCTTTGTAAGACCAAGTGCTTTAACAGTAGCTCTGTGCTTTGGAATAGCTCCGATTGGCGACTTAACTAATGTAACTTTTACCTTATCTGCCATTTCACAATACCTCCTTAGTTAAGAATCTCGTCTAAAGACTTACCACGGAGTCTAGCTACTTCTTCAGGCGACTTAATCTTAGAAAGACCTTCGATTGTAGCAAGAACAACGTTCTGCTTATTATTTGAACCTAAGGACTTTGTACGGATGTTCTTGTATCCTGCAAGCTCAAGTACCTTACGTGCTGGACCACCAGCGATGATACCAGTACCTTCTGGAGATGACTTAAGTAATACTCTTGCACTACCAAACTCACCAGTCCAGTCATATGGGATACTTCCGTTTTCATTTATATTAACCTTAACTAACTTCTTGATTGCGTCCTCTTTACCCTTACGGATTGCCTCAGGGATTTCAGTTGCCTTTCCAAGACCAGCACCAATGTGTCCGTTCTTATCACCAACAACTACAAGTGCAGCAAATCTGAAGTTACGACCACCTTTAACAACCTTTGTTACACGCTTGATGGCTACTACATTTTCTTCTAATTCTAAATTACTAGCATCGATTATTTCACGCTTCATGTGTCGTATTCCTCCTTCTTAGAATTCTAATCCAGCTTCTCTTGCTGCATCTGCTAACGCTTTAACCTTACCCTGATATATAAAACCGCCTCTATCGAAAACAACTGTTGTAATACCAGCCTCAAGAGCCTTCTTAGCGATAACCTGTCCTAAGTAAGCTGCTGCTGCAACATCGTTAGTCTTCTCAAGCTCTGCCTTAACATCCTTCTGTACTGTTGAAGCTGAAACTAAAGTCTTTCCAACTGTATCATCAATAATCTGAGCGTACATATGATTATTACTTCTGAATACAGCTAAACGTGGTCTAGCAGCAGTGCCGCTAAAACGGTTACGAATCTTTAAATGTTTTTTAGTACGTATAGCACTTCTTGATTCCTTCTTAATCATCTTATTCACTCCTTAATTATTTCTTACCAGTCTTACCAACTTTACGTCTGATAACCTCATCAGCATACTTGATACCCTTACCCTTATATGGTTCTGGAGCTCTCTTTTCTCTGATTTCGGCAGCATATTGGCCAACTTTTTCTTTATCTATACCACTTACAGTAATCTTGTTACCATCTACAGCTGTTGTAACACCTTCTGGGTCAACCATCTCTACTGGATGTGAGTATCCAAGTGAAAGATTTAACTTGTTACCCTGCTTTGCAGCTCTGTAACCAACACCGTTAACCTCAAGAACCTTAGTGTAGCCTTCAGTAACACCAACTACCATGTTATTAATGAGTGTTCTTGTAAGACCGTGAAGTGACTTCATCTTCTTTAAGTCATTTGGTCTCTTAACAATAATCTCTGAACCTTCCTGAGTGATTTCCATCTCAGCTGGGAGAACTCTCTCAAGTGTTCCCTTAGGTCCCTTAACAGTCACCTTATTATTTTCTGCTATTTCAACAGTAACTCCTGCAGGAATAGCGATAGGCATTCTTCCAATACGTGACATTTCGCCTGTCCTCCTTAAATTATTTTACCAAATAAACGCAAGTACTTCTCCACCTACGTTTTCTTTTCTTGCTTCTTTATCAGTTAATACACCTTTGTTTGTAGAGATGATAGCTGTTCCAAGTCCACCAAGAACCTTTGGAAGCTCATCCTTAGATGCGTAAACACGAAGACCTGGCTTAGAGATTCTCTTAAGGCCTGTAAGGATCTTCTCATTCTTGTTTGCACCATACTTAAGTGTAATCTTAATTGTCTTGAAGTTACCTTCTTCAACAACGTCAACTGCCTTAACATATCCTTCTTTGAGGAGAATGTCTGCAATCGCCAACTTCATCTTAGAAGCTGGTATATCTACTGTATCATGTTTTGCAGTATTTGCATTACGAATTCTTGTAAGCATATCTGCAATTGGATCGCTCATTGACATAATTCTTTTGCCTCCTTAATAAATCTTACCAGCTTGCCTTCTTAACGCCTGGTATCTGTCCCTTATATGCTAACTCACGGAAACATACTCTACAGATTCCGTATTTTCTTAAAACTGAATGTGGACGACCACAAATTTTGCAACGAGTGTACTCTCTAGTAGAGAACTTCTGAGGACGCTGCTGCTTTACCTTCATAGATGTTTTAGCCATGTTAATTCCTCCTTATTTCTTAAATGGCATACCGAAAAGAGTTAATAATTCACGAGCTTCCTCGTCTGTCTGTGCAGTAGTAACAAATATGATATCCATACCTCTTACCTTATCAACCTTATCGTACTCGATCTCTGGGAAAATAAGCTGCTCTTTAATACCTAAAGCATAATTTCCTCTGCCATCAAATGCGTCTGGATTAACACCTCTAAAATCACGTACACGTGGTAATGCAAGGTTTACAAGTCTATCTGTAAACTCGTACATCTTCTCGCCTCTAAGAGTAACCTTACATCCGATAGGCATACCCTCTCTTAACTTGAAGTTTGCAACTGACTTCTTAGCACGTGTGATAACAGCCTTCTGACCTGTGATTGTCTCAAGATCCTTAACTGCTGCGTCTAATACTTTAGCATTTTCTCTAGCTTCACCAACGCCCATGTTGATAACGATTTTCTCAAGCTTTGGTATCTGCATTACGTTTTTATATCCGAACTTTTCTTTCATAGCACCCATAATTTCGTTGCTATACATTTCTTTAAGTCTGCTCAAGATCTGTGCCTCCTTTCATCACTCACTAATCGATAACTTCTGTCTTACCGTTTACTTTGGCTACTCTAACCTTATCCTTCTTTGCACCCTGGAAACCAACTCTAACTGGCTTACCCTTGTAAAGGTACATAACGTTAGATAAATCGATAGGAGCTTCCTTCTCTATGATTCCGCCAGCCTGATTCTGCATGCTTGGCTTACTGTGCTTATGAACAATATTAACACCTTCAACTAATACAGTATTATTCTTAGTATCAACTGCTAATACTTTACCTTCTTTGCCTTTGTCTTTTCCGGCAATTACTTTAACAAGATCGTCTTTTTTGATTTTCATTGTTGCCACAGTCTTTACCTCCTATAATACTTCTGGTGCAAGTGAAACTATCTTCATGAACTTCTTATCTCTGAGCTCTCTAGCTACAGGTCCAAAAATACGAGTTCCTCTTGGATTACCATCATCCTTTATAATAACTGCTGCGTTCTCATCAAACTTGATGTAAGAACCGTCTTTACGACGAGCACCCTTCTTAGAACGTACTACTACAGCCTTAACAACGTCACCTTTCTTTACAACTCCGCCTGGTGTTGCATCTTTAACTGAGGCAACGATGATATCACCGATATTTGCATATCTTCTAGTTGAACCGCCTAAAACTCTGATACAAAGGATTTCCTTTGCTCCAGTGTTATCAGCAACTCTAAGTCTACTTTCCTGCTGAACCATTGTTTACGCCTCCTTATTTAGCTTTCTCAATTATCTCAACAAGTCTCCATCTCTTATCCTTTGATAAAGGTCTTGTCTCCATAACTTTTACTCTATCACCGATCTTACACTCGTTCTTCTCGTCATGAGCCTTGAGTTTGTAAGTTCTCTTTACAATCTTACCGTAAAGAGGATGCTTTACATTATCGACGATTGATACAACGATTGTCTTGTCCATCTTATCACTTGTAACAATACCTACACGTGTTTTTCTTAAATTTCTTTCCACGACAATTTCCTCCTATTACGATAATTATGCCTTAGCCTTCTCGGCTATAACTGTCTGTATTCTAGCGATGTTCTTTCTAACATCCTTGATTCTACTTGTATTCTCAAGCTGATTAGTGGCATTCTGGAATCTTAAGTTGAATAATTCCTTCTTAGCAGCAACTAAATCGCCCTGTAACTCTTCAAGTGATTTTGCGTTTAACTCTTTTTTATAATCCTTAAGCTTCACTGCCATTAACCTCCTTATCTAAGTCAGCCTTTGAAACGATCTTACACTTCAAAGGTAATTTGTGTACTGCAAGACGAAGAGCTTCTCTAGCTGTCTCCTCTGGTACACCTGCGATCTCAAATAATACTCTACCTGGCTTAACAACTGCTACCCAGTACTCAAGTGTTCCCTTTCCGGAACCCATACGAGTTTCAGCTGGCTTAGCTGTTACAGGCTTATCTGGGAAAATCTTAATCCAAACTTTACCATTACGCTTTACGTAACGTGTCATTGCGATACGGGCAGCCTCGATCTGATTTGACTTAATCCAAGCTGGCTCCATAGCCACGATACCGTATTCACCATTTGTTATTTTATTTCCTCTAAGCGCCTTACCTGTCATAGTTCCTCTGAACTGCTTACGACGCTTTACTCTCTTAGGCATTAACATTATTTATCGCTCCCTTCCTTATTTCCCTTAGTAGGAAGTACTTCACCATGGTAAATCCATGTCTTAACACCAACTTTACCGTATGTTGTATCAGCCTCAGCAAAACCGTAGTCGATATCTGCACGAAGAGTCTGAAGAGGAATTGTTCCCTCGCTGTAGAACTCTGTTCTAGCCATATCTGCACCACCAAGTCTTCCTGAACATGCAGCCTTGATACCAAGAGCTCCTGCCTTCATAGTTCTACCCATGCATGACTTCATTGCTCTTCTGAATGAAATACGGTTCTCTAACTGTGCTGCAATATTCTCAGCTACTAACTGAGCATCAAGATCAGGCTTCTTAATCTCTTTGATGTCGATGATAAGCTTCTTAGAAGTAAGCTTCTGAACCTTAGCCTTAATCTTCTCGATTCCAGCTCCGCCCTTTCCGATTACAACACCAGGCTTAGCTGTATATACATTAACCTTAACTCTGTCAGCTGTTCTTTCGATTTCAATCTTAGAAACGTTAGCAGAGAAAAGCTCTTTCTTTAAAAACTCTCTGATCTTATAGTCTTCAACAAGGTTGTCTGCGAATTCGCCGTTCTTAGTATCTGCATACCATCTTGAATCCCAATCCTTGATGACACCGACTCTTAAACCATGTGGATTAACCTTCTGTCCCATTGCTTACCTCCTATCTTTCATCAAGCACAATAGTGATGTGGCTTGTTCTCTTCTCGATTCTATAAGCTCTACCCTGTGCTCTTGGCTGAATTCTCTTCATTGTTGGTCCTTTATTTGCATAACACTCAGCAATGTAAAGGTCTTCTACCTTCATACCATTGTTGTTCTCTGCATTTGCGATTGCAGACTTGAGTAATTTCTCAATAACCTTTGATGCATATCTATTATTGTAAGCAAGAATACCAAGTGCTGAAGTTACATCCTTGCCTCTGATAGCGTCTAATACGAAACAAGCCTTAGTAACTGATACTCTAGCGAATGAAACAGTAGCCTTTGGTCTTGTATCCTTATTCTCATTTCTGAGTCTCTTTATCTGGGATCTATGTCCTTTTGCCATGAATGTGTCCTCCTTTCGACTTATCTCTTCTTACCCTTTTTCTCATCTTTGCCGTGTCCTCTGTATGTTCTAGTTGCTACGAACTCACCGAGCTTGTGTCCTACCATATCCTCAGTTACATATACAGGCACATGCTTTCTTCCATCATAAACTGCTATTGTATGACCTACAAATGAAGGGAAAATAGTTGAACGACGTGACCAAGTCTTAACAACCTGCTTGTCATTTGCTGCATTTAATGCATCTATTTTCTTTAATAAATAATCATCTGCAAATGGTCCTTTTTTTAATGAACGAGCCATATGTTACCTCCTTACTTAACGTTCTTACCGTCTCTTGTTCTAATGATTAACTTGTTAGACTGCTTGTTCTTCTTTCTTGTCTTGTAACCTAATGCTGGTTTACCCCATGGAGTTGAAGGTCCTGGTCTACCGATACTAGTTCTACCTTCACCACCACCGTGTGGATGGTCATTAGGGTTCATAACAGAACCTCTAACTGTAGGTCTGATACCCATGTGACGCTTACGTCCTGCCTTACCAACATTAACAAGTCCGTGCTCAATGTTACCAACCTGGCCAATTGTTGCACGACAAACGATAGGAACCATTCTCATCTCGCCTGATGGAAGTCTAAGAGTAGCATACTTGCCTTCCTTAGCCATAAGCTGAGCTGAGTTACCAGCTGAACGAACTAACTGAGCTCCCTTACCTGGGTATAACTCGATGTTGTGAATCTCAGTACCAACTGGAATATCTGAAAGTGGTAAACAGTTACCAACCTTTACTTCTGCGTTTGGACCGCTCATAAGCTCATCGCCAACCTTAAGTCCAGCTGGAGCGATGATGTATGCCTTAGCGCCATCTGCGTAGAAGAGAAGTGCGATGTTTGCAGTTCTATTTGGATCATACTCAATAGCTGCTACCTTTGCAGGTACATCATCCTTAGTTCTCTTGAAATCAATAATTCTATATTTCTGCTTGTTTCCACCGCCATGGTGTCTAACAGTGATTTTACCTTGATTATTACGACCTGCTGTCTTATCCTTCTTAGCAAGGAGTGACTTCTCTGGAGTACTCTTTGTAATCTCAGCGAAATCAAGACCAGTCATATGTCTTCTAGAAGGTGTATATGGGTTATAAGTCTTAATTCCCATTTTGTTTCTCCTTTCAAAACTCAATTTATTTTCATGCTTGTTTTGCATATATTTATAAGGTATCATCCACTCTACTAAGCTCGAGCGTCGTCTTCGACTCGCTTTCACTAAGTATCGGGATGGGCTTTCGTACTAAACTCTCACTTCGTGTTCGTTAAGTACTCAATGCCTATAAGCCCTCGAACAACTCGATATCAGCACTCTCTGCTGTGAGCTGTACAACTGCCTTCTTTGTCTTAGCAGTCTTACCGTAAGTCATACCACGTCTCTTAGTCTTACCATCGTAGTTCATAGTATTAACCTTAGCTACCTTAGTTCCTTCGAACATCTTCTCTACAGCTTCCTTAACCTGAGCCTTAGTTGCTTCAGGATGTACAAGGAAAGTGTACTTCTTCTCTGCCATTACATTCATACTCTTCTCTGTGAGTACAGGCTTAAGGATTACGTCATAATATTTGATATCTGCCATTATGCATACACCTCCTCGATTGCTGCTACTGCATCCTTAGTCATAACAAGTGACTCATACTTAAGGATGTCATATACGTTGATTGAGTTAGTCATTGTAGTCTTAACAGTTGGAATATTTCTAGCTGAAAGAACTACCTTCTCATCCTTATCCTTAGTTACAACTAATGCCTTAGGAGCCTTAAGGTTGTTAAGGATTTCAACGAACTTTGAAGTCTTAATCTCATCTAACTTAAACTCATCTACTACGATAAGCTTAGAAGCCTGAACCTTTGAAGTAAGTGCAGACTTAATTGCAATCTGCTTCTCTCTCTTGTTCATCTTCATTGAATAATCTCTTGGCTTTGGAGCGAATACCACTCCACCACCTGTCCACTGTGGTGATCTTGTAGAACCCTGTCTTGCATGACCTGTTCCCTTCTGTCTCCAAGGCTTTCTTCCGCCACCAGAAACTTCTGCACGAGTCTTTGCACTCTGAGTTCCCTGACGACTATTTGCTAACTGGCTTACTACAGCCAAGTGTACTAAATGTTCATTTATTTCTACACCGAACACGTTGTCATTAAGCTCAAGCTTATCAACTTCTTTACCTTCGATGTTATAAACTGCTACTGTTGCCATCTAATGTTCCTCCTTCCTGAAAAGCCGGCTTATTTGCCAACCTTTACTGTTTCCTTAATCATTACTAATGATTTCTTTGGTCCAGGAACGGCACCCTTTACCAAAATTACATTGTTTTCAACATCTATCTTAACAATCTCAAGATTCTGTACTGTAACTCTTACGTTACCCATATGTCCAGGCATCTTCTTACCCTTGAATACTCTACCTGGAGTAGTAGCAGAACCATTTGAACCTGCATGACGATGGTACTTAGAACCGTGAGTCTTAGGACCTGTTCTCATACCAAATCTCTTGATACCTGAAGCATATCCCTTACCCTTTGACTTAGCAGTAACATCAATCTTGTCACCCTCAGCGAAGATGTCAGCCTTGATCTCGTCGCCTGCATTGTAATCTGCAACGTTCTCTAATCTGAACTCTCTTACGAACTTCTTAGGTGTAGTTCCTGCCTTCTTAAAGTGTCCTACCTCAGCCTTACCAGCACCATGTGGGTTTCTGATAACTTTCTTTCCTGAAACGTCTTTAGTAGTAATTCTTTCCTTCTTTTCGCCGAAACCAACCTGAATTGCATCGTAACCGTCGTTTTCAACTGTTTTTACCTGAGTTACAACACATGGTCCAGCCTCTAATACTGTTACAGGTGTTAAAACACCATCTTCATTGAAGATTTGAGTCATTCCGACTTTAGTTGCTAAAATCGCTTTCTTCATTTAAATTTTTCCTCCTAATTTTAATTCACAGCGGATTGCCTTGGCAATCATACTAAATTCATTCCTTATTATAAGGAAATGTAATTAGGTACTGCATATTAACTTTTTAATAATGAAATAAATTTGTTTGATGAATTACTTCATCTTAACGTCTACGTAAACACCAGCTGACATATCAATCTTCTGAAGAGCATCAATAGTCTTCTGTGTTGGTGTTAACACGTCAATGAGTCTCTTGTGAGTTCTCTGCTCGAACTGCTCTCTAGAATCCTTATACTTATGAACAGCTCTGAGGATTGTAATCTTCTCAACCTTTGTAGGCATTGGAACTGGTCCACTAACCTTTGCTCCAGTACTCTTAATAGTCTCGATAATCTGCTTTGCAGCCTGATCGATTAACTTGTGATCGTACGCCTTCAATGTGATTCTCATAATTTGACTTGCCATAAAAAAAGCCGCCTCCTTTTCGCACTTATTGTAGTACGACAAGTGGTGACTGTACAACTTTCCCGTGTGTGTCATAAATTTCTACATTCGTAACTTACACACGTCATCTCCGTCCTCTGACGGATGGTATATGGTACAGTGACTTGTCGCCAGTTATTTTTAATTGACATTCGCTCCACGAAAAACCTGCTATTTGTTAAGCAGCAACCTCCGCTTCCACGCTATCAATGTCACAGCAAGAGCTATTATATAACAGAAGCAACCATAATGCAAGACATTTTTTAAAAGTTTTTTAAAACTTTTTTAGTCCCAAATCATGGTTGCTTCTATTAGTAAATATGTAATTTATACATCTTGTGTGTGAGTTTCTTCTTTATATTATATATAGTAGAAACTCATAAATAATCTTTTGCTATACTTCTGTATTATTTGAATTATCTTCTGAGCTATTTAAGTTACCAAACACAAGGTCATTTCCATCACCAACCATTGCATTTGCTGTAGCTGCCGCCTGAAGCTTGCCTTCTTTTTTCTTCTTTATTGCCGCTACCATAGCTGCTGCAAAGAAAATTGTGATTGCAAGACAAATACCAAAGCGTAACCAGATTGCACCCTTGTTCTCTGTTGAGTCAATTGTAACCTGATAAAACTCTGGGAACCAACCATAGCTTGAATAGTAAGAAGTAAATAAAGTTCTAAATTCTGTATAGTACTGACTTACTTCTGGATCAATTGTAGAAATCTTACCTTCAAACGTTACAGCGTCTGGCTTAGAATCAGATAAGTAATTCATATAATCCTCTGACTCCGAAATAAGTTTGTCAATTGCTTTGAAGTCATCCTTACCCTTAACTGTAAGAGAAATAAAAGCGCCCTGTTCCCCTATATCATCCATATATACGAGGCAGTGTTTCTCAGTACCTGCTGGAATGAATCCATTAATCTTGTACTCAGTCTCAGCATACCAGTCAAATACTAAATCAACATCCAGGGATACAAACTCATCCTTAACTGGTTCTCCCTCATTATTAATCATACTCTTTAAATCCTTAGCTGAGCCAAACAGATAGCCCGCACTAGACGCAAATATAAATATTGTTATTACAGCAAATAATACTGTAAAGAAGCCTAATAATATTACGCTTCCGCCTTCATTGTTTTTCTTCATACTTTTCTCCTCCCTTTTTCGTCTTTAATCGACAGACACATACTAACATATTTCATGTAAACAAACAAGAAGAAACTATCAGAAAGTCAGGTAACTAACAGTTTCTTCTTATTACAATAATGTTTTATTTAAGCAATTTATATATTGTGGGTTCTATGCCAAGTTCTTCACACATTGTGCAAGCTTCATTCAACGCCTTTTGTTTTTTATCTGTACTTACATTCCCCTTTACAGCACGAATCAAAATATTTTTAGGTGAGTGGGCCATATCAACAAATTCTAAGAGTTGGGTTTTATACCCTTTATACTCAAGCATATTCCCACGTAAAGCATCTGTAACAAGTGCCGACATCCTTTCTTTTATTATTCCATATTTCATTATAGGCGCGAGAGAATCACTTTTTATCTGTTTATTAACCTCATGCTGGCAGCATGGAACAGATAAAATATATTTAGCGTTCCACTCAACCGCATTATATAATGCATAATCTGTTGCTGTGTCACAGGCATGCAATGTCACCACCATGTCAACAGGCATATCAGAAGAATAACCATTTATATCTCCCAGTTCAAAACGCAATCTGTCATAGCCATACTTTTCAGCCGCCTTATTACATTTGTCGATAACATCTGCTTTCAAATCTAATCCTATTATATTTGTTCTTTTATTTTTTATTTCTACAAGATAATAATACAAAACGAAAGTTAAATAGGATTTTCCGCAACCAAAATCTATAATATTAAGAACTTCGCTATGGTCATCCTTTAGCACATCATCTACCATTTCTATAAAACGATTTATCTGTTTGTACTTATCGTACATGGACTTAACAACCTTGCCATCCTTAGTGAATATTCCCATATCCACTAAAGGCGGACATTGAATACCCTCTTTTAATATGTAGTTTTTAACTCGATTTTGTCCCTCATACATGGCCAGCTTAGTTTTGTTATTTTTATTCTCAGACTTTAAAAGCTTACCCTTCTTAGACAACTTGAAGCTATATTCACCCTCGGTGGTAAATATATTCATTTGCTTCATCTTATTTGGAAATATTTCCATAAGCTTACCAAGAAGCAGAGCTTTATCTATATTGCTCTGGAAAACCTGCTTGTCTGTATATGAACTGATTTGATACTGCTGTTTGCCTTTTATAGTAACAAGACGAATATCTATCTTCTTGTATATATAGGAAACATCTCCTCGATTGCTTATCACTATACGAGGAACATCTTTCTTTAAAGCAATTGATACAGCATCTTTTATTTCATCCAATCCATTTTTTTCTAAACTCTGAGTGTTCTCCATAATCTACCTCAAACCATTTATTTAAGTACGCCACTTTCATCTATTATCTTGATAATCTCTCTAAACTCATCACTTGTCTTTGTGAGGGCAAATCTCACATATCCTTCTCCCAAGGTTCCAAATGCAGTTCCTGGTGTTACAAATATTCCCGTCTTTTCAATAAGCGCCATACAAAACTCCTGGCTTGTCTTGAACTTAGGAGGAATAGGAGCCCACATAAACATAGTTCCTGCACAATCAGGTACATCCCAGCCTATGTTACGAAGTCCCTGACATAGGGTATCTCTTCTATCTTGATATACTAAACACTGTTCCTTAACTGGCTCAAGTGGGCCTGTCAAAGCAGCTATTGCCGCATACTGTGTTGGTATAAAAATACCAAAATCAATTTGTGAGCGAAGCATTTTGAGCGCATCCACAATTTCCTTATTACCCACACAAAATGACACTCTTGCGCCAGTAAGATTGAAGGTCTTAGAAAGAGAAAAGAATTCCACACCTACTTCAGCTGCACCTTCATGCTCTAAGAAGGAGCCACCATACTGTCCGTCGTAAATTATATCTGAATATGCATTATCGTGAATAACAATAATGTCATATTTTTTTGCAAATGCTATAAGCTTATCATATATTTCCGGTGGTGCTGTAACACAAACCGGATTCATCGGATATGACATAATAATATACTTTGCTTTTTTTGCTACATCTTCTGGTATTAATTCAAAATCTGGCAAGAAGCCATTCTTCTCAAGAAGAGGATAGTAATATATCTGGGCTCCAGCAAGAAGTGAACCTGCCTCAAATATAGGATATCCAGGGTTTGGAACCAAAACCACATCTCCTGGATTACACAATGCCATTCCTATATGACCTATACCTTCCTGAGAACCATTTACAGATGTAACCATATCCTCTGTTATATCAACATTAAATCTTCTCTTATAATAAGAAACAACCGCCTTAGTCATTTCTGGCAAATCTCTTAGAGAATATCCAAAATTCCCTGGCTTTTCCGCAGCTTCAAGAAATGCTTTTTTTACATGTGGAAAAGGTTCGAAATCAGGAGTTCCAACAGATACATTTATTACTGTTCCTCCCTTTGCTATTACCTCATTTTGCTTATCCTTTAAATCCGCAAAAATTCCAGTTTCAAATAATTTAAGTCTGTCTGCAAATTTCATTTTTAGTTCCTCGTATTCTTTCTAGTTTTATAGTAATGGTGCCACCAATCTTAATATACTTTGTCCAAATCGTTTTAGAGTGCTGGTTTGTTCAATTTCCTCAAGTGTTACTTCATCACATAGCGTAAGAGTTCTGATAAAATCATCTTTTATCTCATATATAGTTCCGCAATTAAACATCCATACACCACATTCAAAATGAAGATAAAGACTTCTGTAATCAAAATTAATAGTGCCAACCGTTGCAACTGTATCATCCACAACAACAGTCTTTGCATGAATGAAACCTGGTGTGTACTGATATAGTCTTACCCCCGCCTTTATCAATTGGTAATAATAAGACTGAGTAACCATATAAACCAGTTTTTTATCTGGTACACCAGGGGTGATGATTCTTACATCAATTCCACTTTTCGCAGCAAGAGTCAATGCTGTCACCATTTCATTATCTATTATAAGATAAGGTGTGGTTATATAAACATAATGCTTCGCTTTGTTAATCATATTAAGATATATATTTTCCCCTGTTATCTCATCATCCACAGGAGTATCCCCATATGGCTGTATATATCCATCTGATAAAAAAGGAGTATTTTTATGTTTCATAGGTGTATACAGGGAATAATTGTCCTCTTCTTTTTTTAGCATTCTCCACGTCTGCAAAAACATAAGGGTTAAATTCCACACTGCATCACCCTTAAGCATTATTCCCGTATCCTTCCAGTGCCCAAAAGGACTAACCTTATTAATATATTCATCTGCCAAATTAATTCCGCCAGTAAATCCGGTGTGACCATCTATTATTGTAATTTTTCTGTGGTCTCTATTGTTCTGTCTAAGATTAAGCAGGGGAACAATAGGATTGAAAGGTGCAACCTTTATTCCAAGTTCCTCCATCTCATTAATAAATCTGGACGGTAGCCACATGGCACATCCTACATCATCATAAATAAGTCTAACATCCACTCCCTCCTTGGCTTTATCCGCAAGGAGTTGTTTTACACTATCCCACATTTCACCTTGCTTGATAATGAAATATTCCATAAAAATGTAATGTTTAGCTTTTTGTAATTCTTCCAACAAACATTTGAAATTATCTTCACCCAAAGGAAAATACTTAACAGATGTGTTTCGGTATACAGGATAACCTGCTGATTTAGAAATGTACGTAGACTGTACACTTGCACTTTTGCTTAACTGTTTTATTTCCTTTTGGATTTCACTATCATCAGGCATGTATTTAAAAGTATCTAAATGATGTTCCAGCACATCATTAATAAATGCCACTCTGGTTCTATTTCCAGACAGAATTACATATAATGCTCCACCAACCAGAGGCACCGACAAAACAAGTATAACCCAAATCAATTTATATGCCGGATTCTCTGGTTTATTAATTATATAAAGTACAACAAAGGCACTGAGCAACAACGCTCCAGTTCTCCAGTATAGAACATATTCCTCCATCAAGCCATATACCAGGAATAAAAACAGCACTTGAAGAACCATAAGCGTAAGAACAATGGCAACCTTTGACGCAGATGTGTGCTTAGACATATCAACTGAACCAATATTTGATTTTCCATGTGGTTTTTTATGTTCTTTGCTCATTTCACACCTCCGGAAGTTTTACTTACTCCATCTTCCCGATGCTCCACAAGGAAGCACTAATCCTGATTCTTTAACAGGTAATCCTATTTCATCAGATATAACGTTTCCACCAAATTTGCTCTTCACCTCTGTAGAAATCATATAAGTAAGTACTGCTGGCGCAAGTCCTGTGGTATAAGAATTTACCAAGAAAAACAACGGGTCATCGCTAAGAAGCTGTGATGTTAATTCTATAAAAGGATGTATCTTTTCTTCCAACTTCCATATTTCACCCTTTGGTCCTCTACCGTAGGATGGAGGATCCATAATAATTCCATCATATTTATTCCCACGTCTTATTTCTCTTTCAACAAACTTAACACAATCATCAACTAACCATCTGATTGGCGCATCCGCAAGGCCTGACGACACAGCATTTTCTTTTGCCCATGTAACCATACCCTTTGAAGCATCAACATGAGTTACTTTAGCTCCTGCCTTGGCAGCCGCAAGAGTCGCTCCACCTGTGTATGCAAAAAGATTGAGCACCTTGACCTCTCTGTCTGCTTTTTTAATTATATTGCTAAACCAGTCCCAGTTCACCGCCTGCTCAGGAAAAAGCCCTGTATGTTTGAATGCAAATGGTTTTAAATTAAATGTTAGTTCTTTATAGTTTATACTCCATTGCTCTGGAAGATTCATAAATTCCCATTCACCACCACCATTTTTGCTTCTGTGATAGTGTCCATTGAGTTTTTTCCACTCTTTACATTTTTTTGGAGTATTCCATAAAATTTGTGGGTCAGGTCTAAGCAAGATATATTGTCCCCAACGTTCAAGCTTTTCGCCACCTGAACAATCTATTATTTCATAATCTTTCCAATTCTCAGCAATCCACATACGTTTTTCTTATAATCCTTCCTGTTTATTTTACAAAAGGACTGTCATATATTGACAGCCCTTTGAATCACCAATTTCTCTGTTCTATAGGAACGTAATCCTTGTGAATACCAACGAACTTGTACGCAGGACGAATAATCTTACCGTTGTTAACAAGTTCTTCAATTCTGTGCGCTGACCAACCTGATATTCTTGATATTGCAAATATAGGAGTAAAAATTTCTATAGGAAGCTTAAGCATAGTATATACAAATCCACTATAGAAATCCACGTTAGCACTAACAGTTTTAAATGTTTTTCTCTGTTTTCCAATAAGCTCTGCTGCTATTCTCTCAACTCTATCGTATAATGCAAATTCGTCTTCCAATCCCTTTTCCTCAGAAAGTTTCTTTGCATATTTCTTAAGTATAACAGCTCTAGGGTCAGACTCGCTGTAAACAGCATGTCCCATACCATAAATAAGTCCTGACTTGTCAAATCCTTTTCTATCAAGAAGACCCTGAAGATATTCGCTTATTTCATCTTCATTTTCCCAATCCTTAACGTTCTCTTTTAAGTCATTAAACATTTGCTGAACCTTAAGGTTTGCACCACCATGTCTTGGACCTTTGAGGGAACCAAGAGATGCTGCAACAGCTGAATATGTATCTGTGCCTGTCGAGGAAAGAACGTGAGTAGTAAATGTAGAGTTATTACCACCACCATGTTCAGCATGTATTACTAAACATACATCAAGTACTTTTGCCTCAAGCTCCGTGTATTTACCATCTGTTCTAAGCAATCTCAATATATTCTCAGCTGTTGAAAGCCCCTTCTTTGGTCTATGTATAACAAGACTCTTATCCATGTAATAATGTCTATAAGCCTGATATCCATAAGCTGCCATTACAGGGAACTGTGAGATAAGCTTAAGGCACTGCATAAGAACATTCTTAATGCTTAAATCGTTAGGGTCTGCATCATAAGAATAAAGTGTAAGTACGCATTTTTGAAGTACATTCATCATATCCTTACTTGGCGCCTTCATAATTACATCTCTATTGAAGGATTCAGGAAGCTGTCTCAAATTTTCCAAAACTTCAATAAAGCTCTGTAGCTGCGCCTGGGTTGGCAACTCACCAAAAAGCAACAGATATGTAGTTTCTTCAAATCCATACAGACTGTTACGGAAACCTTTAACTAAATCCTGAACTTCGTATCCTTGGAAATATAATTCACCCGGAATCGGAATTCTTTCTCCTTCTTCAACCTTGAATGCAACAACATCAGAAACTTCTGTCAAGCCCGTAAGTACGCCTCGACCATTGGAATCTCTAAGTCCTCTTTTTACATTGTATTCTTCGTAAAGATTTAAATCTATCTTACCCGAATCGTTACAGAAACGAACGTATTCTTCCAAAATCTGGTCGAATTTCACTTCTGACATCTTATCATCTCCTTTATTTGTAGCAAATCATTCACTACATTATTATGTCTAATTAACACGAAAAAATTATTTTATCTCATCCGGCTTACATTCATATGTGTATGAATCTATAAGACCTGAATCATCATAATCCATATATGCATAAATATGTCTGTAAGGATCACCTGATGAATAAACACTATAGTAATCGCCTTCTTCATCAGCAATATAGTCATCACCTAAATCTCCATACAAAGATTCAAATGTTGTTCCTGGATCTCCTACCTTGATTCCACCTGGGAATAAAACTTCTAAGCTACAGTAAGATATATCAACTGTAATCTCAGTAACATATGCGTTTATAGGTAAGATAGCATTAGGTGTATAGTTGACAAGAGTTATATCTATCTTCTCACCATTTTTCTCCATACTAGTCCAAGTATATGAATTACCTGCAAGATAATCATCTGTAGCTGTATCTAAAGTCCATCCTGCATTAATAAGCTCGCTCATAGGAACAGGAAGCTTAACACTAAATCCATCTAAAGTAATAATATCATCAAATCTGTCTGTACTTGGACCTGTAGGTGCTACATATAACGCATTAATAGCTGGGGGCTCAGTAGAAATATCACTTGCACTTACTTCTACTCCTTCAGGAGCCTTACTGTTTATGAATCTAATATCCTTAATTACATCGTTCTCGTCTGTCTCAATCTCTAAACCATCTTCATATGTATCTCCTACATAGTCGTATGATTTGTATGTACCTTCATCATCTTCATAGAAGTAATCAGGAGCTCCGCATACTGTCTTAACATCAGTACCTGTAGATTCACCATATATTAAATTACCAGGAAGAATAATCTCGGCGTTCTCAGAAATCTCGTCATAATCCCCATCAATATCTATACCAATTACAAAACACTCATCAACACTTGCCTCATTCAAAGCAAAGTTGGCAATGTATACTGTAAGTTCCATATTATCATTGTAGAATGTTGTATAATCAAAGGTATTAGCAGCAATATAGGTTGGAAGATAATCTGCTCTCCAGCCCTTGCTCTCCCATTCTGAGTAAGGTAACGGGAACTGATAAATTGTACCATCTATACTAATCTGGTAATCATGCCAATCATCTGATAACTCTGATGGCCACTCATATGTATAACCAGGAAGTTCTGGTTCATCCGGATCCTCTGTGGACTCAGTTGTATCATCCGGATCCTCTGTATCACCTGGTTCCTCTGTATCTGCTTCCGTAGTAGTTTCCTCTGTGGTTTTATCCTTATCCTTATCTTTATCCTTATCTTTTCCACCTGATACAATCAGAATAACTATGGCAACAAGTATTATTGCCGCAACTATACCAAGCACAATAAACAATGTCTTTTTCTCTGACTTTTGCTGAGTTGTTGACTCCATCTGAGGTTGAACACTAAGGTGCATAGACTGTGGTGATACTGTATGATGATTATTAAACGCACCAGCTGAAGCAAGGGGAATTCCCGCTCCAATGGACTCAACAGGGCTTGTGCCATATAAATCATTAAGAAGTTCACCAATATTTTGATATCTATCATTAACCTTAACGGCAAGACCTTTTCTCAGGACTGCCTCAGTTCTAGGAGAAACAGTTACTCCCCAGTTAGAAGGATTAACATACTCATCGTTCTCCATACGCTCAATACTATTTGGAGGTATCTGACCTGTGAGCATCTTGTACATTGTAGCACAAATGCTATATATATCAGTCCAAGGACCTTGATTACCCTTAGCATAATACTGTTCTGATGGTGCATATCCATGCTTAAGAATAACAGTATATGTTTTATCTGTCTCTGCAGACTGACCTCTTGCAGAACCAAAATCTATTAACTTAATTTTGCCTTCATTATCAACCATGATATTGTCAGGGCTGATATCTCTATGTACTAATCCTGCGTTATGAATCTGATACATAGATTCAAGTACAGGTTTCATAAGGGAAAGTACGGTATTCTCATCTAATTTACCACCAGCACTATTAAGGTATTCCTTAAGATTGATGCCGTTAATATATTCCATTACAATGTATCCTGTTCCATTTTCATAGAAGAAATCCTTAACAGAAACAATACCCTGTAATCTATAAAACTTGGAAAGATTCTGAGCTTCCTCAACGTATCTCTTCAAGCCCTTATCATATATGTCCTTTTTGCTTTCATTGGATACAACCTGAGTCAAACCATCTTCCCTGCTTGTATCACGAGTAGCTATGCTCTCTGGGTAATACTCCTTAATGGCAATATATGTTTGAAGGTTCAAATCCCATCCAATATAGGTAATACCAAATCCGCCGATACCAATTACTCTACCAATCATGTATTTGCCCTGAAGAACAGTAAACGGTCTTAGGCATGAGCTTTTTTCTTCATATCCAGCTACATCAAAATTACACGACGGACATACAGCGTCGCTACTTTGTAAACTATTCATGCAATTTGGACATCTATCATATTTTATCTGCATCACGTACCTCCCAAGTATTCTGCTTAATTAAAATATATTCCCCGCTACTACATAACAAAACACATAGTAACCCATAATCTATCCAATCATTATATCAAATTCAGCCAGTTTTAACAACAACTTTATACGTAATATACGTTTAAATTTCAACTATAAACTTCTCATATGCATTTATTACTTTTGTTTCATTATACATAGACTCTCTTTTAAAGTCTCTACCATAGTTAATATGCACATGTCCATGGGCAAATAATTTAGGCTTGTATGTATCCATCAGTTCTAAAAATGCTTCAAATCCTGTATGTGGCAAATCCTCACTATCATTCAATCTATAGGCAGGAGCATGTGTAACCAAAATATCTATTCCGCCATTTTTCTTAATCTTGCGACGCATTTTCTTGGCACGCTTTTTCATTTCAGCTTGAGTATACTGATTTGGACCGTAATTATAACTCATGCAGCCACCAAGACCCATTATTCGCATACCTTCATATACAAAAATATCATCATCTATGCATATGCATCCATCTGGTGGAGTTTCCTCATAGCAGTAATCATGATTGCCATGAATATAAAGTACGGGTACTTTTGCAAAAGTAGCAAGGAACGACAAATACTGCGGAGCTAAATCCCCGCAGGAAATAATAAGGTCTATCCCTTCTAACTTTTGTTTTTCAAAAAAATCCCAATAATACTTGGACTCTTCATCAGCAATCAGTAATATTCGCATTTTTCACCTCAATGTTCTTCTCTGTAACACCCTTTAACTCAACTATTGTTTTGGCTGAATCATCTAATTCTTCAATCTCCGGAATCTCACCTACCACATTAGCCACCAGCCAATCCATTTTAACAATATCTTCAGGCGTCATTTTCTCATTATCTTCATTCTTCACAGTTCCGTCCTGTGCAACTATATTTCCCTCAAATGGCGACAACTGTTTATCGTGTATAAGTTTTTTAATGATGTTGACCAATTTCATTGTACTGTCAGGAATTTTTCTTGAGTAAATCAAATCAACAACATCTGCCGAAAGTCCCCACCAGTAATTAATTGCCTTGTCTCCGTTGGCCTCCTCCTGTTTGAAACTTCCTGACACAATACTTTCAATGAGTTTGTAATAAAATACTCCCCACTGGTAAATCGGCATAGCAATATTTACAGTATCATCACCATCGATATGATATAGACCAAACTGCTTATTAGCATCCTTTGGCTGAATCATAATCTGGTCTGAAATATAGCTGATTCCTTTTGACTTGAAATCCTGTATGGCTTTCTCTCTTGAAACACCCTTTACAGTAGTCCATTCCAAATATACCTTAGCAGCAGGATTAACCATCTGAGCTCCTAAAGCAAATGCATTTATGTCCGCTGTTACTCCAACAATTGGATAATCCGCAAGATATCCAATCTGTCCATCCTTAGACAATGCACCAGCTATCATTCCAGTAAGGAATTTAACCTCGTAAAGTCTCGCATAATAAGTACGTATGGACTTATATGATGTACTTAAAGAGCAATTAAGTATAGTAACATCTGGGTGCTCCACTGCAACCTTAATACTGGCATTAACCTGAGTAGAGGATGTGGTAAATATAATCTTAGTGCCCATTAGAATCAAATCTTCCATGGCAGTAACTATATCCTCTTCAGAATTAATATTGTGCACCTTTAAGGTCTTTATTTTATCAGAATAATGTTCATCCAAATAAAGACGACCAAGCTCATGACTATACAACCAATCAGATTCACTTGGGTCCTTGTCAAATACAAAGGCAACCATAATCTGTTTTGAAGAACTACGGAAATAATCCATGAGCTTTTTTCTTCCGGTTTTAGATGGCTCCATTCTAAGTTGAATTTCTCTTCCCTTTGACTCGGCTTCGAACTCCTCCCACAATAAATCTACCTTTTCTTTCATCTCTCTTGGAGTGAGATTCTTGATGTCATCATAACCAAAAATATCTATAAATATAAGAAATGCATCCGCTGTTGTAAATGGTAACTTATCTCCACTTCTGGATTTAAATGCCACAGAAAAATTATGATTTGCAGAGCCAAAATCCTTTTTTTGGTCACCTGTCCACTCAGCCTCCGGATTATCTGATGTGAGTTCAAGTAATTTCTTAAAACAGCCTTCCTGAGAAAACCATAAGTAATTTATCTCTGTTAGCTTATAAAACTCCATAAATTCATAATATATCTTGATTTCTGGGTCATCTGTAAGCTTAGGAATTTTTCTCGTTACGTACGCAGGTACCGTAACTGCATCAAAATATTTGAGGACAGACACTCGCTTATTGCCCTCAACGACATAAAATTTATTTAAATATTCGTATACCTTAAGAGGTTCTCTTATTCCTTCTTCTATATGACTGTCACAAAGACTTGACCACTTAGAGCCAAACTCTGTTTTATAGTCAAGCAACGGCATAAAATTATTGGCAAAGGCATAGGTTCTTCCCACATTACTTGTTCCAACAACTCTATCCAGAGGAATCTGTACAAGCCCCAAATTAACTTCACTCTGAATATCTACATTTTCTAATATTTCATCCAAAACCGGCAGGTATTCGTTTTCCCCTTTAGATACTGCAGTTTTGAAAGCTTTAAGGCCCATCTTTTGTGCCTTTTCGTACTCAACGTATGACATGTATTCTCCTTTCCCCGTAGGTCGCCATATATAAATAACGCTGATTCTATAATATCCTATACATTATAAAGGGTGAGTTAATATAATTCAATTGGTTATTTTACCGATAAATACACAAAACATAGATAAAAAAAATTAATGGCAATATTCTTTTTACCAAGCTATCACCATTAATTTTAACTTTTCTATTTAATTATCCAAAAAAATCATATCTATTCTTTCCAGAAGCTTCATATGTATTTCCGCCAGAATTATACGTACTGCTTAAGCTTTTTATATTAGCTTCCGCATTATCCGAAATTCTCCCTGAAATAAAATCTACCTTACTTACAAAATCGCTTTCTTTACCAAACAATCCCTCTAAGGTTTCTAAATCTGTTTTCTTAATTTTTGCAATATCGACATCTGCAGTACCATCATCATTAAATGTCACTCCGATATTTTTCAAGCTTCCCTTTATTTCATCGGAGGTTTCTGACAGCATTTGTCTGTAAAATTCATTAATAGTATTAGGAGATGTTTTTAATGCAGTTATCATGTCGTTATAGTCATCAACAAACATTTCTATGCTTTCATATACTTTTGAACCATCACCACTTATTTTCGCCTGTTCAAAAATATCTTTTTCATCATTCCCCTGTAATACCTTTGCTGATTTATTAAGCTTATCCGCAACCTTATCAAGTTTTTCATAGCTTCCCTTTTTTACCGAATTTACAGTAGCGAGCTTATTATTATTTAAAGCCTCATATAGCGGACTGTTCATTTTATCTTTTTTCACATAATCCAAAAGTGTAGAATGTTTTATAGGCATGCCTGCCTTCATAGCTTGTGCATTTAACATTTGTGCTGTTATTCTCATAGCGTTACCTCCTTTTTTCATCTTTACCTACATTAATGATGCTAAAGCAAAAGCATTTTCTTCTTCCGCTGTAGGTTCCCTATCTTCAACCTGTCCCATTTTATTTTGTGCCATTGCCATAAGATTTTCGACCTTCTTTAGTTCTGTCTCATCACACATACCACTCTCCAAGCCAGCTTTAACTTCCTGCATATCACTCTTTATTTCTGCAATAACCATGCGAAGCTGACTTGTTGTTTTAGCCGCCGCAATTTTTCTTGCAAGCTTGCCTGCATTTACTCCTATACTTCTACTTACCGACTCAGTCTCTTTTTCGGAAATTTTCTCTTCTTCGATTTTTTCCAGTTCTTCTACTTCTTCTGTCATAGCTTCTTGATTGTTTCTACCCTCTATCGAAATACATACAGTCACACCATCTGCTTCTGGTGTCTTTTCATTGCATCCAACATCTTCTATTTTCTTATTTTGAAGCTGTGGTTTGTAGTAATTCGACATATCAATATTATTTCCTATCTTAATCATACACAACACCTCCTTGATATCGAAAATCCTTTCAGCTTATACCCTAATATTTTTTCCATTTAACATTATAGTAAGACTAAACACTTTGTGGTTAGATTCTGATGTATTAATAACAATGTCTATGTCACCGTTATACTTCTTGGCACATCTTCTAATATTTTGAATTCCCATTCCATGAAGCTTTTTATTCTCTTTACTAGTATCTGGCAACCCATTTTCCATATTAAATATAATTTCTTTTTGAAAAGTATTTTCAATTTCTACAAAAAACATATTTCCTTTCATGTAAGAATATAAAGAAACATATTTGTTTTCTTTCAATGGCGAACAAGCTTCAATTGCATTTTCTAATGCATTGTTCAAAATAATACCAATATCATAAGCATTTATCTGAAGCTTCTTGGGATAATTAAAATCGACATCAAATCTTACACCAACCTTTTGTGCCTCCTGTTTTTTCTGATGAATAATAATGTCAGTAATCGGATTTCCACTTTGATAACCAAAATCAAGTCGTTCTACCGTTTCTACCATATTATTTATGTAATTATGTAATTCCTTATTTTCTTTATCATCAAACTTTTTCACATAATGCATAATATTACTGATATGACCTCTCAAATCATGTTTTAAGCCATGCATATCTGAATATATGTCCTGAATTTCCTCAACCTCTTTTTGCATCTGTATAATTTGATTTTCCAACAAAGAGTTTTTTACATTCTCATCATGATACTGCACTACATTTTGAAATAATTTTACATTTGCTATAATAGCACCTAACAGCAATACACATATAATAGGAATCCAAAACATGGTGTAAGGTACAACATTATATACTATAGTGGTTATTCCATCTTCAACCGATACAACTAGCATTTTCATTGTTATTGAAATACAAATCGCTGTAATGCTAGGAAGTATCAAAAAACCGCTCTCATGAGTCTGTAGCACATACTCTTTTCTAACATAGTTTTTATTAACAAGCATCAAATACACCCACAATACCAAAGCATATGCACAACAACTAATAACCATAGCTATGAGAAACATAATATTTGTAGCAACCTCTACATCAGTTTCAGTCGCTATTTTCCCTTCCATAACAAGTTTATACACAACATTTCCCAAAGAAATTCCAATCATATTATTCAAAACACTGGCAATATATTTTACGAGTTCTTTTCCTGCCATAAAACTAAAGCATACAAATACATGTCTAGTTCTATCTTTGTGATAAAAAATTTTCTGAATAATTAACAATAAAAAAATATTGATAGAAATTTGGGTTAAATCATTAAAAACATATATTTCCTGAACCACTTCAAACAAAACAAATTGTGTTATAAAATGCAGCAAACACCATACTATAATCGTTATTCTTTTATCATACTTATTCTTAAGAAACTTTCCTACATACACACTTCCCAAGATACTATTTATAATGTACAAAAAAGCAGAAAAATTAATCATACATTTACAACTCCTCCACTTTTTGCATAGTTCATATACGTTTTCACAAAATCTGTATGCTTCTTTTTTGCAAGAATTACCGAATCTCCATTAACAATATCAATAGTATCTGTACTATACGCTGTTATTTTTTCCATATTAACCAAAAAACCTCTGTGACTTCGATAAAATGTATCTCCAAGCTCACTTTCCCAGTCATCCATTTTACCGTATGCTTCAAGTTTTCCTTCTTTTGTATGAAATACAACCTTTTTGTTATTGCTCTCAATATAAAAAATGTCCTTTAAAAATATTTTTCTCTGCATTCCATTGCATTTTACAATTACTGAAAGCTTTCCTACTTTTTCCCTCATTGCCGTTTCCTTTATTGCACGTTTGAACACACCTGAAAACTTTTTTTCATCAATAGGTTTTACCAAATAATGAAACGCATTTACATCAAAAGCTGCTTCCATATATTCTCTATGTCCTGTCACAAAAATTATAATACTTTTTTCAACGCCATTATTCTCCTGTTTTCTTCTTATATCTTTTGCAACATCTATTCCAGACACATCGTTCATCTCAACATCAAGAAAATAAATATCAAAATACTCATTAGATGCCAACATATTCTTCCCGGCATCAAACATAGTAATTTCAAATCCGCAAGCTTGCTTTCCAATCAAAGTAACTATTTGCTCTCTAGTTACTTTATCATCATCACAAACTGCTATCTTCATATCCCCAACTTCCTTTCGCTGTCTTATTTTATCAATTATGCTATTTATTATATCGACTGTTTTTCTTACAAAAAAATATATATGGTGTGAAATGCTTTTTTTATGGTGTGAATCAAAAAAAAAGCGTGCCAGAACTAAATATAGAAACAATTTCTTCCTATATCATAACCCAACCGATGTGGGAATTTCTTTTTTCAAGAGTTCTCCGTCAGGAGAACTTTCCTAGTTTCAACAATAAAAACCTTCTTAAAATTATCCTGTAACGCAACAAAAGGACACCTTATAAAAAGCATTATCTTTCTAGAAAGTGTCCTATAGTGAACCGTTTTTCTTTTATTTATTTTTGTGCTACAGTTGCCAAATATGCAGCCACTCCCATTATTTAGTCTTTTTTATTAATGTCTACTTTCACTATTTTTTTTGGTTTCTTAGGTTCATACATAAAACCCATACAATTCGAATTAGCTTTACATATTGCAACGTTCTTGATCATATTACCAATATTTTTTTTTGCATTTCTAATCATTTTCTTCCTCCCCTCACAGAGCTAATATTCGTTTTTCGAGCTTAGAGTTATTGACTTTACTCGTCTGTAAAAGCCTTAATTACTCTTTATTTTCTATGTGGCCAACATATTTATTAGTACATTATCATTGCAAAACTCTTTTAGCTATAGTTTTGGTATGAACTGCAAAAAAACGGCTGCAAACGACAATATTTTACTTTAAAGAAAAAACATGTTATTATTTATGTTGCTAGTGATATACTTAATTACATGTTATCCCACATCGGATGCTTTTATAAAGAAATGAGGATTTTTATGCTACATATATTTTGGGAATATTTTATAATCATTTTAGAATCAATTTTATTCTTCATATTGCTGAACAACAAACTCACAAAGAAAGACTATGCTACAAAATCTATATATCTATGTCAATGTATTTTTTTGCTACTAATATCTATTATTGAATTAGTTGCTAATCATAATAACATCGGCACATTTTATTTAGTTATAGGCATTTTGTTCTCGCATATTATTTACTCCCTTATATTCTTTGAAGATAACATTTTTTCAAAATTTACCTGGCCTGTAGTTTATTCAATATTGGCAATAATCGCAGATTCCACATCATTGTTCATTCCAATTTATATTCTTCATTATCCAAAAGAAGAAGTACTAAGCCTGCCAGGTATTGTTCGAGTAATTTTTACTTTATTATATATACTAATGTTATCAGCATTCGTCTTTACTTTGATATCTATTGAAATAAAAAACATTTGCTTGTCAGGACTTCAAAAAATTATTATTGTAACAATATCTCTCATTTGTATTATGATTGAACAAATGAACTTAATTGCTATTATTAATCTAGCCACAAACACAGGACTATCAATCAGTATAAATATATCCATATTCTTTCTTGTATTTTTCCTTTATTTCTGTTTAATGTTTTATATTTATAATCTCGGAATGGAAAAAGAAAAGAACGAACAATTAATGACAGAGAGTTTTATTTCAAAAATGAATCGTATTCAATACGAACAAATCATTTCATCAACAGAAGCATTAAGAGGCATTAAACACGATATCTCCAACCATTTAGAAACTCTATCGTTATTAATTAAGTCAAAAGAATACGAAAAAGCCACAGAATACTTAAACAGGATTTTCTCAGAGCTATCCTTAAATCATATGGTATCAACCGGAAATGTCCCTGTAGACTGTATTATTAGCAACAAATATGCTCTTGCAAATAATAGTGGTATAACCTTTGATTACACTATCCATTTGCCCAAAAAACTGCCTCTTGATGATGTCGCCATTTGTTCTCTACTAGGCAATATTATTGACAATGCTATCGAAAGCTGTGAAAAAATCTCTTCTTCAAAGAAAAGATATATTTCACTTACCATAAGACCTTTTAACAATATGCTATTAATTAACATTGCAAACAGCTCCATCGGTGATTATAAGCTTAGTAAATCCGGGAATTTCTTAACAACAAAACAAAATAACACAGATAGTTCATACCACGGAATTGGTATGAAACAAATTTGTAGAATCGTAAAAGAAAATGATGGTTTTATTCGTTTTTCGCCAGAATCAGACTCTTTCACATTAGAAATTATGATACCATTAGAGAATCAATGAAAGGAATTAATACCATGAAAATCGACATTGCTATACTTGAAGATAATGATCAAGATTTTTCATATCTTTCTTCATTATTAACAGCTTGGAGCCATCGTACTGATAATACTATTACAATTACTAGATTTCAAAACACGAATATCATTCGTGATTTTACAATAAACAATTATGATTTATTATTCGCAGATATTGAGCTTAAAGGAGCAGGTCCAGAGACCGGAATAAGTATCTGCGAAAAATTACGTGCAAATGGTTTTAATAATGAAATTCTTTTTCTTACTACATTCAAAGAATATGTATTTGATGGATATAATGTTCGAGCGTTAAACTATCTGGTAAAACCTATTACAACAGAAAAGCTATCAGCAAGTATGAAACGTTTTTTAGAATTTCATACGAAGAATTATTATAAATTACAGGATCGCAGCCTACTAATCCAAATAAAATATAATGACATACTGTACATAACAAAGGAAGGAAATAATACTCTAATTCATACACAAAACGAAACTTATTATGAACGCACTAGTCTATCCAAAATAATGGATAAACTTACACATACATTTATTCAATGTCACAAATCCTATATAGTAAATCTTTCACATGTAAACTCTTTGTCCGGATCTGAAATTCTATTAACTAATGGCACCAAAATAACTGTAGGTAGAAACCACTTGACGCCAGTTAGAAATGCACTTTTAGACTATTCAAAATTTGATTAATTCGAACATTTATATAGGAGTTTATATGATTGAATATATTTCTAGATTACTTGCAAAATTGCTATATGACTATAATAATAATGAGAGAGCTTCATGTGAAGAAATAGACATTTTACAATATGGAATAGAATGCATTATAAATATATTAATTCCTTTAATAATTATTTTTATATATGCTTTCTTCTCTCATAGTACTATCGAAATGTTTATATGGCTATTTTCATTTTTACTATTAAGAAATTTCATCGGCGGATATCATGCATCATCACATATCCGCTGTATCGTTTTAAGTTCAATTGTAGGCATACTATCAATTATTCTAATTTCGCACATGTCAACTGAGCTTTTTATTTTTAAAATAATAATTATTGTATTGTTATTCATTGTATTCCTTGTGATTGGTCCTATGATACAAGACGAATCATATAAATATATGCAACAATCATTACGTCAAAAAGCTATTGGGACATTTGTGATTTATATTGCAAGTATTTTACTTTTATTTTTTCTTAATCTTCATTATTGGGCTTCTTTATATATTGGAACGATTTCCGCATGTGTATTGTACATAATTGAATTTCTTATACGAAAATATAAATCTATTTAACTATGTAATAGAAATTTTGATTTTTCTTATAACAATTGTAGCACACCCGCATAGCGTGTGGTTTATATTTCTTTTTTATCAATGATTACTATACCAACAAAGAACAGAAAACTCCAAACAAGAATATATACCAAACTCAAAAACATATTGTATTTGTTTTCTATTATTCCTGCCCTATATAAAAACATAGTATCCATAATCCAATGTTTATTCGCCATAGAAAGAGGCACTATCATTACTGCCTCATAAAGAAACACCACAATTACCGGATTCATACATACTAGCTGCAATGTCAATATTGCCTGCAGACTGATTATACACATTGGAAATATATTTAATCCAATTCCAAGCATGACCGAATCAAACTCATCTGAATAAAAACTCATATTACGAAAGGCTGTGTATATAGCGGTTGATATTATAATTGTCATCATAAAAATGATAACCTGAATTATTAAAAAAGCACTTCGTTTCAGCCAATAATTTCTTCTACCATAAAAAATAATAGCGTTCAAATTGGATTTTGAAGCTCTCATTTCTGATAAGCTCGTAACCCCCACTGTCATTAAAAGCTGCATTACAAATATCAGATAATTCACAGGAACTTCTCCTTTAAATGAAAAATCATATGAGAATCCGCCAAATTGCCATTTTAACAACGAAACAAAGTCACAATTCCCAAGCAATGTTCCAGCCTCACACGACATTATAGTCAAAGCAGAAATAAATATCATAATTATAAGACGATTTTTTAACAACCGAATCCCAAAATATTTCAACACAGTCCCTCGCTTTTACTTATGCTTTTACAAAATCTTTCTTTCGCCGAAACAATCCTAATACAACCATAACCATAATCAAACAAACTATTTCGCCAATTCGTTTTATACAAATCATAAATATCGACTGATTACCACAATAATCACTATAAAATAATCCCAATCCGGATATCTGAACCGGTAACCAGGGTAATTTAGGTAATACATACAAAAGAACTACAAATATATATCCAGTCCAATACATATTCGTATACCAATATCCTAAAAATGTCAAAATCTCAATCCATAAAACATTAAAATAAATAATACTTGCCGCCGGAATCACAATTTTACTTATAGCTGGAAATTGTGTGATTTCATATTGCGTGTAATTCACAAATATACTATTTTGATTCGTCCAATCACAAAGAGAATCTGTGACAATCAAACTGCTCAACAATATTGATACTAATATACATACCGTTATTTCTACTGCCCAGACAATTGCATCCTTACATCCTTTTAGCCATATCATATCTACATTTCTATACCGTACTAAAATATATGGATTCCATTCATTCCTCTTCCTCTTCATAAATATATATGGAATTAAAATATAGATTGTTATGTATGCATATGTTGTACAGCATAACACAAGATCATAACTGCATAATGTGTTATTTTTATTTTTTAAAGCCATACCAAATAGCAATATAAAAATAAAAAATACAAAAAATGAATACATACAATTTCTTAAATATATTTTCTTCATACTACTATACTTCTATCTTTCCATTTTTCATTTTTATAATTTCATCGGACACAGATTCTAATTCTTCTTTATCATGACATGCAAGTATTACTATCCTTCCGGCTTTCTTAAAATCCACCAGAATATCCCGAATTAATTGCATCCCACCTTCATCAATTGCATTAAATGGCTCGTCCAACAGTAATATGTCTGGCTCCTCCATTATCGCTGCAGCAATTCCCAGACGTTGTTTCATTCCCAACGAATACTTTCGCACCTTTCTTTTATCGGTTGACTCTAACCCTACACGCTCCAATGCATGCAAAATTTCTTCATCACCAATCTTATTTTTTATCGATGCTAGCAACTTCAAATTCTGATATCCTGTATACTGCGTCAAAAAATAAGGATTTTCTAACAAAATACCCAAACTTTCCGGAAAATCCCGTTCTTTTCTTAATTCCTCACCATTGATTTTTACACATCCCTCTGAGGGAAAAATGAGCCCACTCACCGCTCTCATCAACATTGTTTTTCCAGAACCATTTTTACCGTATAACCCATATATTCTACCACCAGTAAAAGTATAATTAATATTTTTTAAAACATAATCATTTTTGAATTTTTTAAAATAATTTTCTATTATTATTTCCATCTTTTTAACCTCTTAATGATACTGTATATAGCGAAGTTCCGGATAATAAGAAAGATATATCCGAATAGGAGAGGCTTTGATTTTTTCTACATCTCCCTGATATGTCTGCCCATCTGTAAACCGAAAAAATAACTTTAAGTCCACCTCTGCATCTTTCTCATAAGGACTGATAGGAATTTGATTGAATGTCATCAGGTCCATACTTTGTCCATTTGTATAATTATCAATACTCATATTCCATGTACTGATAGTATTTTGAATTCTAATATCCTGCCCGGAGATATTCTTCACATGTATATTTACTACAATATATCTGTCTTTTTCCGTATCAGAATACATATCATCTGGTTTCCCATAAGATTCCACAAATTCATTGAAATCATATACCTCCAAATCACCTACTGTTATCTCAAGGCCATAATATTTCAATATATCTCCCTGTCGATATACCTCTTCTATTGGTTCTTTTACGGCTATATGCATACGCAAAAAAAATATGAACCACACCGATAGTAAGCATATAAATATGACTGCTATCAAAATCTTTTTTCTATGTCTCATATTTTCCCACCTCGCATATTATACCAATTATTCCTATAACACCCACTAGGGCAATCTCCATTACTACATTTATGGTTTCAACCCCCTCCGAAGTAGAAGGATATAATATTCGCATAGGAATATAATTTTCAGCATTTATAAACCCCAAGACAACCTTCAGCACAATAAACACTACCATTGGACAACAAACAGCCGCATAGATATTTTCAATTATTTTCGCCGCCAGAACAACTAATAAAGAAAAAAACGATACAAGAACACCATCGATTCCTATGTATATAAAAAGATATGCTGTGGGATTCGTGTAAAATAATTCAGACAGAAAAGAATTTCCGCTTATTGTATAATATGTTGTTGCAGCTATGGGGCGAATAGATGGTAAAAATATAGAGGCAGCCATATAATCAAAGACTAATGGAATGGTTGTAATAATAAAGCTGGTTACAAAATATGCAATTAATTTTGATATTGCAATTTTAGTTCGATTCGACCGGGTTATCATTTGATTCATGTATCCATGTTGTCTTTCTTCAATATAAACCATGCCAACTGGCAACGTAGCACATCCAACTACGACCATATAATAGATATTTGATAAACTTGATAACTGGAGGCCAATCCAGTGATTAAACACGGTTTCCGGATATTCGCCATATATCATTCCATAGTAAGGAGCAATATCCAAAGCAATATGTACGACAATCAAAAACAACAAAGAAAACAATGATATTATAAAATATCTGTTATGCATTGTCTTATATAATTCTGTTTTTATACACTGTATCATTTTATTTATTATCCACCACCACTTTTATCATATTCGGTCCGCCTTCTGAATCTGCATGCCATGTTCCGTCATCATATAAACTACCATTTCTACATAAATTATTTACATTATAGTAAAGAGAATCCATATCTATTTCCTCAGACAATAAAAAAACCACATTCATCGTAATTTCTTCGTCGCTTGCAAAGGAAATCTCATTTTTTGATTTTCCTGTTCCCCTGCCATTGCCTTCATAATCCGTATCTATAAACATCCCTACTGGCTCAACAATTCGATAGATTCCTATTTCATCGTAAACAACCTCTAAATCCTTATTCGCCATATTAATAGTCTGATTGTCTTTTGATTTGTTCTGAATCGTTATATTCATCATTAAATACATGCCATTTTTAATAGTGTCTTCACCAAAATAATTGATATAATCAGTATCATTCAGGGCTTCACATTTTTGAAAATATTGATTAAGATTTTGCATTCCCGCTATTTCCTCTGCTGAATTTATTTTCAGATAAAACGGACAATAATCATAGTATCCACCTTCTTTATAAGAAATAGCACTTTCTTCTACAAAGCGCGTATTCAAACTAAGATGATATACTATCTCATCATTTAAAGATAAAACCTTCTGATTAAAATCAATATTCGGATATTTTTCCTGAATTGCTTCTGCACTTAAATAACTCATATTTTCATCTGTATTTGATGCATCAGTAACCGTACTGTCCATATCCTCTGTTTGTTTTATAGTTTCATCTATGTAATCTCTTGGCTGTGTTGTCATATCTTTTGAATTTAATTTTTGACAACCGGATAAAAAAAACACACCGATAGACAATAAAGCTAGTCTACAGAAACATTTCATTTGCATGCCCCTCCTAAATACATATTATATATACGGATGCTACAGCAATTTTAACACCCATATATATTAATTATAATTGATACCTCTAGTATTTATTGTAATTGTCTGGACTCCAATTTCCTTTAAATGTGGCTGCTACTCCATTCTTTTTTACGTATATATTTGCGTATTTTTTTCCTGCTTCTTTAACATAATTCGTCATATACTGTGTTACACCCTTTTTTATCACATAAGTAGGCGTAGTTCTTCCATTATAGGTACATGCATAAAACCCACTAGATTCGCTATTTGATCCATGCGCCTGAGCTGTAAACTTAAACTCCCCTTCAATATAAGGCTCATATGCATAATTAC
The DNA here is from genome assembly GCA_015057525.1 of Lachnospiraceae bacterium. Lineage (GTDB taxonomy): Bacteria > Bacillota > Clostridia > Lachnospirales > Lachnospiraceae > Coprococcus_C. The sequence goes on from SVEE01000004.1 coordinate 161,409, forward strand.
ACATTATATACACCTTTGAAGTATCCATTTTTTGTCTTCCTCTAGACGAAACATATGTACTTGTCTGACCTGCATTAAAATAAAATTGATATGCAGAATCTGTATAATTATTTGCACTTGCCACCTTTTCATTAAAAAATAAACATACTGTCATTACAGAAACTACAACTGCCATTACCATTTTCGTTATTTTACGCTTACTCACTTTTATTTGTTTCATAATTATGTCCTTTCCTACATATTTTTTTACTTTACTTACTTATTATAATCTTTACTTTTTGCTAAGAGCATATTACCAAGATTTTTTACAGCTCTAATCACTCTCTCTTCAGAACAAGTGCACAATTTTTGAGTTGAGAGTTGTTTTATAGATATCCCTTTTCTCTTCATAATATAATCTATTCACTCTAATTACTCTTTGTTTTGTGTTATGCCAACATGTTGTACCTTTATACTATCATCACATAACTATTTCTACAATTGACTTGGTGCAAACTGCAAAAAACTGACTTTGAACAACAATATTTTACTTTTTATTAACAACTCTATTAAAGAAAATATGATATTCTTTAATTTTCATTATTGGATTTCTTTATATATAGAAACAATTTCTGCCTATATCATAACTCCACCGATGTGGGTTTTTTTCAAGAGTTCTCCGTCAGGAGAACTTTCCTATAAAGCAAAGAAAAGTCCTGCAAACACAAAGTTTACAGGACTTTCACCATCAATCTTATATCAAAATCAAATTATAATACAGTTTCCTGAGCCTTCATAGCCGCTTCAGTGATAACCACATAGTTACTGAGATTTTGAGGTCGTTTGTATATCACGTATATAGAGTTACTGATGGACAATTTCCTTTGCATATTGTTCTATTGCATTTGCAACTTCTCTATCATTTACACTCTCTACAATATGCCTATATACAGCAATTTCCATTTGCCGCCTTATCTCATCTTCATCCTCTCTCGCCAAATCATCTCTTGAGATGTTTGGAAGTATCCTTTTATTATTTATATTCAGATAGTATTCACCCAAATACATGCCTTGAATACCAATATCAATTCGCATTCTAGCTTTCTCAAGTTGAATTCCTTTCCAAAATGTAGCCGACCTATCATTATCATCAACAACATTATTCATCGAATACTTTAATTCGAGATATCTATCTTGTCCAACTTCCAACAATGACACAACTCCTAACTCAACAGAAACTTCAGATAAATCGTCTATAAAATCACATTGCTTCATAACATCGACAAGGTTATCTCTAATCCATGCAACATCCAAATTTTCATATTTTCCCAAAATAGTTTTCCATCTTATTGTTTCATTTCCGCACCATCCTCCATCAAATAAATGAACAAATCCTTCTCGGTAACTTATTGGAAATACTATTTCTTCTCTCCATTCTAGTGGCTCCTCATGTAAAAGTATATCTTTTTTACATAACTCTTTCAATTTCTTCAATTCGTCATTATACACTTTTTTCACCCCACTAATTTTGATAAACATCAAATAACCATTATATAAATACTCCTTAAATTCCTTAAATTCCATATCAATCGATTCCAGCATTTTATTACTCTCATTAAATCTACACACTTTGGTCATTCCAGGAAACCAACTTAATTCTAATTCCGAAAACATTTTTTTAGGTTTAGGCATACCCTCAATTTGTACCGCATATGAAATTTCATCAAAATACTTATCCAAGATACATTTTCCTTCAATAATTTCCTCATATCGCAATAATCCTATGGCATGACTTAACTTTGCTTCTCCTGGTTTTATCTCTTCAACATATATATCAATACCTTGATCTAAAAAGGTACTTTTTAAAAAGGAAATTATTCGTTTAACATCATTATCAAAAACCGCCAACGCATTACATAAATTTAAAGAAATCATTGTTCCAAAAGTATTTTTAAAACTACCACACACCTTTTTACAAATATATTCACTATCTGCATATAATACTAATGCATATCCCGTCTCTTCCTTAAAGCTCTTGGTTTCAACGATAACCTCTTTTGAAAGCATAAAACACGCCAAGAAACCAATTCCAAAATTTCCAATTGGATTATATTTATTCCCCTGATACATATAATCATTAGATTTATAGTAGGATTTTCCAATATTAAGAAAATATTTCTTTAAAACCTCCTCACTCATGCCGATACCATTATCTCTAATCCGTAATTGATTATTACCGTAATCCAGAATTATTTGAATTTTGGGCACATATTCGTCATATTTATAGCATTCCAACTGAGGTGCATATTCTTTCATAACCTTACATGCATCAAGCGAATTCTGTATCAATTCTCTTAACCCATACTTTTTATTTCCATAAACATTTTCACCCATAAGCAACTTGACTATGGCACTATAATCTACATTAAGTTTTAAATCTGAAACTTCAAAACCTACAGTTTCAATTCTATTTTCAATTGTTTCATCTAATAAAAGCCAGTATATATCTTCAAATGTACTTCTTGAATATGATACCCACCAACTAATTTCTCTTGTAACATCGTCTAAATATTTCAAAAATTTATTATGTATCTTAGGATTTTTACACTGACCATATAATACTATTTTCTTCCTATTTGTAGCACTACTTTCAATTTTATTTTTATTAGATATAATATAATGTTGTTTCCACTCTTCATCACCATATCCAGTAGGACTAATAAATTTATACACCTCCACAGGAGCTCTTCTTTCATCAAGATCTAGATAATCCGCAATTCTTAATAACATTGCCACATATTGTGCATTCAGCCTATTTTCGCCCTTTATATCTTTATTTTTTAACTGCTTTACAGTATATTCCAATTCCATGGTATGAGCTTGACATATCTCTGCCACTTCCTCTTGAAATGAACACACTTTATATCCCGGAACCAAGAATAATTCTACCTTCATATTCTTCATAACAAAATCATATGAACGTATACCATGTATAGGTCGTACACACTCTTGAATACATTCTAAATCATCTTGAACTTTTTCATGTATTGCCGAATATTTCATCCCATTACATAATAATTTATCCACTCTAATTTCCTTAATTTCTTTTTCACTTACAACCATTCCAACATCATGCAATAAGGCACTATATATTAAACACGTTATTTCCAAATCACTTAACATGTTGATATCATTAATTAAATCAAACATATATTGAATTACATTAAGAGAGTGTTCAATCCCATGCCCTGTATAATTGACAAAAACTCTGTTTATCTTTGGCAAAAATTCTTCAGCCAATGCATATACTTTATTAATATTATCTATATATCCACTCTCACGCTTTACAAGTTCATTATACAAATTTGTATTCTTTATATCCATTTTATCCTCACCTATCAGTATTTATTATCAAAATATCTGCGTAATATCCTGATATCGATTCACCACCCGGTAAATCTCCACATACACGTCCCCAATTTTATACAACACCACATAATTTCCAGAAATCGCATACTTATAATCCGTCCAGAAGCTGACTCTTTTAGAAAGGTCAGCACCCATATACGGAAACTGTTGTATATTCTCGATTCGAGTGTATATCTCTTGAATAGTTTTTACTGCCATTTCTTCATTATCTTCAGCAATATACTCTTTAATATTCTTTAAGTCTTCTGCAACTAAAGGATTAATCCGTAATTTCATCATAGGCTACACCCCAACAGATGCTTTCAGCTCATCCAGACTCATCCAAGCACTTTGGTCTTTAACAGCTTCTTCTGCTTCCTGTAACTTCACGAGCAGCTTCTTCTCTGCCTTTTCACGCTCGTAATCTTCAATATCCATAACCACAAACTTACCTCTTCCATTCTTGGTTAAAAATACTGGTTCTCCTATCGAACAATTTTTCAATACTTCATTGTAATTTCTTAAATCCGATACAGGTAATATATTTGGCATAAAATCAGCTTCCCTTCTTTGATATAGTCTCTTCACATATATATTATACGAAAAGAAGCTGTAAAATTCAACGTAAAATTTTACAGCCTCTTTTATAAAACCAAATTTAATTCCTTTAATTCATTTTCCAAAAACAAACAAAAGTCCTGCAAACACAAAGTTTACAGGACTTTACACATCAATCTTATATTATAAACTTAATTATAATACAGCTCCCTGAGCCTTCATAGCCTCAGCAACCTTCTCAAAACCAGCAATGTTAGCACCAGCCACGAAGTTGCCCTCTACGCCATAACGCTTAGCAGCATCTGAAACCTTAGCATAGATACCTTTCATGATACCCTGAAGCTTCTCATCTACCTCCTCAAATGACCAAGAAAGTCTCATAGAGTTCTGAGTCATCTCAAGTGCTGATGTTGCAACACCACCTGCGTTAGCAGCCTTACCTGGCATAAAGCAAATACCACTCTCAAGATAGAAATCAGTAGCCTCTCTAGTTGAAGGCATGTTAGCACCCTCTGCTACAAGGAAACATCCGTTAGCCTTAAGAGCCTTAGCATCATCAAGGTTAAGTTCGTTCTGAGTAGCACATGGAAGAGCGATATCACATGGAATAGTCCAGATACCCTTACCCTCAGTGTACTTAGCAGTTGGAACTGCATCAACGTACTCCTTAATTCTTCCACGACGAACTTCCTTAATCTCCTTAACAACATCAAGCTTAATTCCGTCTGGATCATATACATATCCGTTTGAATCTGAAAGGGCAACAACCTTAGCGCCTAACTGCTGAGCCTTCTCAGTAGCATATATAGCAACGTTACCAGAACCTGACACAACAACTGTCTGACCAGCCATAGTCTTACCAAGATCCTTTAACATCTCATCTACAATATATACAAGTCCGTATCCTGTAGCCTGTGTACGTACTAAAGAACCACCCCAAGTAAGTCCCTTACCTGTGAGAACACCCTCATAAAGGTCTCTGATTCTCTTATACTGTCCATACATATAGCCAATCTCACGAGCACCAACACCGATATCACCAGCTGGTACATCTGTATCTGCTCCAATATATTTAGAAAGCTCAGTCATAAGACTCTGGCAGAATGCCATAACCTCTCTGTCTGACTTGCCCTTAGGGTCGAAGTTAGAACCACCCTTACCACCACCAATTGGAAGACCAGTAAGACTGTTCTTGAAAATCTGCTCAAAGCCAAGGAACTTTAATATAGACTGGTTAACTGATGGATGGAAACGCATACCTCCCTTGTAAGGTCCGATAGCTGAGTTAAACTGTACTCTATATGCCTTGTTAACCTGAATAACTCCATTGTCATCTACCCAAGGTACCTTGAATGAAATAATTCTCTCTGGTTCAACAAGACGCTCAAGAAGAGAAATCTTACGATATTCTGCCTCATTAGCATCAATAACTAACTTTAAGGAATCTAAAACTTCCTTAACTGCCTGATGGAACTCTGGCTCGCCAGGATTCTGTGCAACTACTCTCTCATAAATCTCATCAACATATGACATTTTTATAGTCCTCCCTATAATTCTTGTGCCGATAAACGACCTGTGACTCATTATATTACAGTCATATTCTGTTGTAAAGAAAAAAATAGAGATTCGGACTATTTTTTAAACCGAATCTCTGTTTTTACTGGATTTTTTAAAGTATTCTATCTTTTAACATGATTTTTCAATTTTATTGTTATGGGTGAACTCTCGCCCTATAATCTTCTCGCCAATACTTACATCTATGTTTTACACATGTAGAAAATACTATTTGAGTTTTAGTCTTACCAAACTGTTGTAAATCGCCTATAAACATATCAAGCTCAGCTGTTGTGGGAAATCTTACTTCAATTAACATGGAATAATCTCCTGTAACACAATTACATTCCACAACATTTAACACACTGTCTATATAAGGATAAAATTCCGCTTTTCTTTCAGGTTCAACCTCAAGATTAATAAATGCTTTTATATAATGTCCCATGGCCTCCGGATTAAGTCGGGTAGTAAAACCTTCCAAAACATTTTCTTCAAGCATTCTGTCTATTCTGGCACCCACTGCTGTAGGAGACATGAATACCTGCTCTGCAATTTCCTTGAGGGATGCCCTTGCATTATCCTGAAGTATTGTTAAAATTTGCTCATCAATGCTATCTAATTTATAGTATACTAATTCTCTTTTTTCCATTACGTGTCACGCCCGCCTTTATAATACACCTAACGACTGAAGAAGTAATATAGCAAGAAAAATAGGTGCTATTATCTTTATCATAACAATATAAAGAGTCTTTCTACCAAACTTATGTCCTGTCTTTTCTACCTCATCAATAACTGTCTTTGGCTTAACTATCCATCCAATTAAGATACATGTTCCAATTGCAACGATAGGCATCATTAAGCTGTTGCTGATATAATCCATAATATCGAGTATCTGCTGATTTTCGGCACCATTAGGAAGATCAACTTCCATATACCATTTGTTGTAACCAAGACAAACAGCAACCCCACCAACAACTGCAATTATTGTTTCAATTATCGCAGCCTTTATTCTCGAAAGATGAAATTTATCCATTAGACAAGATACAACTGCCTCCATAACAGATACCGCACTTGTAAGTGCTGCAAAAAGAACCATCGCAAAGAAGAGGCATCCTATTACATTCCCCACTGCTCCCATAGCCTCAAAAACTTTAGGCAGGGAAACAAACATGAGACCAGGTCCTGCTGTCATTCCCTCTGTACCCATAAATGTATACACCGCAGGGATAATCATGACACCAGCAAGAAAGGCTACAACAGTATCAAATATTTCAATCTGGTTAATAGAACGAACAAGATTATCTTCATCCTTAACATAAGAACCGTAAGTAATCATAATACCCATGGCAACGCTTAAACTGAAGAAAAGTTGTCCCATGGCATCAGTTACAACACCAAGAAATTTACTTACCGTCATACCATCAAGATTCGGAATGACATAAACTTTAAAACCTTCTAAGCCTGTTCTGGTAACTCCTTCAGCATCTGTATGGTTAATTGTTAATGAAAACACTGAAATACCAAGAATCAATACAAGTAATATAGGCATAATTACCTTAGATGATGATTCAATACCTTTGTTTACTCCTCTAAATACAATAAATGCACATAAACCAAGGAATATTATAAAGAACACCAAGGGTTGAACTTCGCTTGTAATGTGTCCTGTAAAATAACCATCTGCTGCCGCATTAACCCCATCACCTGTGAGGAAAGCAATAAAGTATTTTACAACCCATCCACCAATTACACAGTAGTAAGGCATAATTATCATAGGAACAAGGCACGAGATAATACCTAAAAATCCCCAACCTTTTTTCAACTTTGTGTAGGCTGTAAGAGGACTTTGCTTAGTCTTTCTTCCTATGGCAATCTCTGTTGTAAGTAATGTGAATCCAAATGTGAGGGCTAAAACAATATAAACTACAAGAAATAATCCTCCCCCATCTTTAGCCGCCAAATAAGGAAATCTCCATATATTTCCTAATCCTACTGCACTACCAGCAGCAGCAAGAACAAAACCTATAGAACCCGTAAACGAGTTTCTCTTTTTTTCTGTACTCATAATAAACTCCTATCTATTTGTATATCAATATCATTTTGGTATTATATCATACCATCAATTTAAAATAAACTTATTTTTCACAGAAAATACACACTCTACCTTTGTAATCTATTTTTCATCTCCTCGTCAATACGAACCAACTCTAACTCTGCCACACTTCTGCTAGCTCTACCCTCCTGCTGTATTCTGGCAACCTCATCAAGACTTTCTATAAGAAGGCGATTTGTAGTTTCCAATGTGGATACATCTACAAATCCTCGGTTTGCAGCCTGCATAGTTTGTGCCGATGCCATTTTCAAGGTTTCTGCATTCTTAAGTAAAAGCTTATTGGTCATTGCACTTATTTCTTTATCTGCCTTCGCCGCCTGCTTTGTATGCTCCATACCCAAAGCAAGAACAACCTGATTTTTCCATAAAGGTATAGTATTTAGAAGAGTGGACTGTATTTTCTCTGCCATAACAGCTTCATTTGACTGAATAAGTCTTATCTGAGGTGCCGCCTGAAGAGATATACTTCTCGTAAGCTCAAGCTCATATATTTTCTTCTCCAGTCTATCCATCTGATTTTTAAAATCATTACATACCTGTGCATCTTGAGGAAGTCCTGTCTGTATTGCTTTTTGTTCAAGGGCAGGCAATTCTTCAAGCTTGCATTTTTCTAATTTTCTCTTTCCTGCTGCAATACATATGTTAAGGTCACGAAAATACACTGTATTCATGTGATACATCTGGTCGAGCATAGCACAATCCTTCATCAATCTTACCTGATGCTCTTGAAGTGTATTGCTTACCTTGTCGATGTTTTTTTCCGCTTCTCTATATCGCTCTCTCATGGACAACTCTTTCTTCTTTTTGAAGAAAGTAAACTTATCCTCTTCTTCCTCTATACATTTTAAATAACCGATTGTCTCCTCCAAGGTTTCTCCCACATCACTAATATCCTGAGAATTCAAGCTTCCCAACATACTTCCAGAAAGCTCCGATAATTTTCTCTGTATATCAGCACCATAGGAAATCATAGCTGATGCGTTAGTAAGATCAATTTCCTGACACTTCGCTTCAACTAATGCAACCTCTTCCTCAGTTAAATTTATTTCCGGATTGTCTGCAATTGTTTGCAGCATGTCATAACTCATCAATGTATCACTCAACGTAATTCCACCTTTCAATTATACCTGTATATATTATATTTCTTCCTCTGATTCTCTAACGTAATCTGGTACAGAAATCTCTTTCGACAAATTAATTTTTGCTAAAAATGCATCTGCATCCGCATATATATCTTCACCTTTAATGCCCATCTCATCCGGTGAATTAATTAATATAGAATCATCTGGTATATCCATAATTATTCTTGTCTGTTTCTCACTAAGCACCTGACCATAGCTCATATGCCAATTCTCTTTAAAGGGAACCGACTCCTTCAATCTAGTGAGAATTCGTCTTAAGAACTCCTTACCGCACATAGGATAATAGCATTTCTTATCATTAAGAAGCTCACCGGGCTGTTTTAGGCCTACACTGGCACAAAACGCTTCACTTCCTACCATACATGCTTCAAAAACCTTAAGATTAACACCATACTCATGACTTTCTAGAAGCTTAACCAAATTAAGAATCATGATTCCACGATTTCTAATCTGGGATTCTGTCGTATTATTTGTATAAGCAAGATTTACATATATATCTATGAACTTCTTTTCCTTTGCCCTGTCAACTCTATACATAGTCTTAGGTGCACCTGCAATAAAAGCTGGAACATTAGGTCTTGAACCAACAACTGATGGTTTTACCTTTCTGCCTCTTTCATATTTTATGTTAACCTTATCAATTTCTCTTCTAAGCTTAACAAACATATCGAAGTCCTTTTGGTAGCCACCAATAAGATACTGTATTGCCTGTTCAAGGGGTTCACCTGCAAATTTCACTGATGCTTCCTTGCTCTTTTGAGTGTAGAATATATTGGTATTAACCGTTGGATTACTACTCAAAAACAAGTGTAAACCACTAAGTGATTTAAAATTCATTTTGTAAATAGACAGATTACCTCGTTTTTCGGTTTTGAAATATGGACAAGTTTCTTCATCCACACCATATGTAACCTGAAGACTATCTTCTACCGCCTCTTTCTCTAAGCTCATTTACCTTCTCCTCAAACATTGAAAATATTCCTGCTACCTCAGGATGGGACTGAACCTCACCCTTCATATGGCTTACCAAAAATGCTAAATATTCCATATCCTTTGTCTGTATAAATTCGTAGTCAAGAATTTTGCCTGCATCAAAGCTCTTATTATCCAAATATCTCTTTATCTTGCAAGCATCTCTTGTTGTAAGAATTCCTGCTGCCGAGCAGTCGTTAGATGCCCCCCATGCATCTGTTGCATTTCGGAACAAGACAATAAAGTTGTACCAATCCTTGTAATCTCCCAGAATCTTCTCTTCCACATAATTATCATAACCTACATATATAGGAGTAAATCTTTGCTGAACAGATTCCTCAATCTTCTCTCGAGTATTGTAGTTTGCGTCTGCTCCATTACCTGCTGTATTACCTGCGGCAATAATACGGAAATTATTATGTCTTTTTACATTTTCACCATTAGGGAAGTTATAGCTTGCATCCCTATTATTAGAAAGGAATGAATTAAGCTTAACCGTAGCTCTGCTATTACCATTATCCAGTTCGTCGCAGAATGCGATTCTTCCGTACTTGTAACAGCGATAGAAATTAGGTGTACTGTAACCACCTGTAGCAGTCTGGAATCCAAGAATATCATACTCCTCATTAATATATCCTATATCAATAAAATCCATATTGAGAATAGATGCAATCTGTTTAACCATAAAGGTCTTACCACAGCCTGATGGTCCAATCATATATGGATTTGCATCCTCCATAAGTGCTATAACCACATCATCAAACATTTTATGGAAATGTTCTCCAGCCTCTTCCCTTCTTTTCTTTTCATCCATAACAAGCTTGTATCTTTGTTCAAAAGGAACAGATGTGTCAAGAAGAGGATTTATCTCTGGAATAACTGCTGGCTCCTGCTCCATAACAGTAGCTGTTGATGTATACCCATACGAAACGTTCATAGGCTGCATACTAACAGCCGCAGTAGATACCCCCTGGGTATTGCCACCTTCATCCTGAGGTTCCCCGCCAAGATTTTTCTCTAACACTGTAATATTTTTGTCATTAAGAAGTTCAAGGCGACGAATTTTGTTGAGTAATTCTTCATTTTCCTCTGCCTTAGATATGATTTTTTCTATATCATCGTTATTAACATAGTTGTTTATTTTATCTATTGCACTGGATGTCTCCGAGTTAATACGCGATAACTCCGACGTAGCTGTTGCAGTAATAGCCCTTGCCATATGACGAAGTTCATTAAGCTTAGTTTCTGACTCCTTAAATATCTGGTCCACAAGAACATCCTTCTGCAATATTACTTCCTGCTTTTGCTCCTCAAGAAAACTGTTGTATGCCGCATTAATATCAGATTTAGCAGATAAAGCCTTAGCAGATATCACATCTGTTTCTCTCTTACTGATATCTGTAATAGTTTTGGTTGTATCCTGCATTATTCTTGAAATTTGTTCAGTTTTTCTATCAGCCTGCTCAAGAATTTCCAAGCTCTGCTTTAACAATATATTTGCCTCAGTAAGTTGCTTTTCTGTTGTAGCTATAGCAGTCTCATCAATATTATAAACACCTGCCATTCGCTCAACCTTTAAGCTCTCCTCCGCTGCAACGGCCTGTCTGTCTCCTGCAATAAGCATCCTACTAGCTACATACTTCATATTGGCAGTGTACATATCCTCCTCAATATAGTAGGAACGTACCTTTAATCCATACTGAACCAGGTCATAAATAATCATCTGAGCTTTAACATCCTGTAAAAGGGATTTCATAAGCTCAAGATAATTCATTTTATACTTAAATGTATTATAAAGCTCAGAATTAAATAAATTTCTTGCAAGAACTCCATTCTCAGAAAACATTTCTAAATATATTATTCTAATCAAATCATAACCAGGTGTTTTTTCTTCATACAAAAACATATTTTTGTATACTTCTTCTGCTTTGCGCATAATATTCATATGGTTATTTAAACCAAAATTAGCTTTATTCTGAAGAATTGCTTCCAATGTATCACAAAGCAAATCTATAGGTCTGATTATAGAATTTCCCGGATTATATTTTAAATATGTAAGATACTCCAAAAACTTCTTGTCTTTTTCAACAGAATACATATTTTGAACATCAGTTACAATATCCTCAAATCTATCCATTTGATTATTATCTTCACTTTTTTTATCAAATAACCCCATCGCCGTTCTCCTTTATCTCTTCATAAAAATATCTATTTTCAAGTTTTTCTTTGTAATCCCATCCTGAATAATATCCTACAGGTAAAAACAATGTCTGACAAATCCCTTGGTCTACATTAGGTATAAGTCTCTCAATTAAGCCTCCACCTGTTTTAATGCTAACTCCTGTTACAGTATTTTCAACAAAACTCCAAGAATATTGTCTCGCAAATAAGGTTTTTTCGTTTACTTCAAGAAAACCTGTATCATAATCCCAATGCCTTATACCTGATGCCTCCCTTACAGTTGCATTATGCACAAAATATGAGTTCCACGGCAACTGGAACAAATGAGCGTTATCCATATCAAAATCAAACAATTTACTTACAATATCATACTCATCCTTTGAAAGTTTTTCCACAGGTTCATTCTGACAATACACTAAATTACCGGATAGATTTATATTAGTAATACATGCTGGTTCAGCAATAGAAAAATCATATCTGCTGTCCCCCACAAGCTGATAATCCTCACTGAGAAATTCTATCTTTACAGACTGACTTGTGTACTTGATTTCTAATTTAACTGTATTCATATCTTCTATGAAATTGCCTATGGCAACACTATATATTCCTTCGCCAGCTTTACTTATGGATACTGGAAATGCTATCTCTCGGCTTTTTGTATTTCCAAAGATAACCACATTACCATGCCATCCAGATTCACCAGCCTTAAATGTAAGTTCCATATCCCAAAGAGAATAAAGTTCTTTTAAATAATATCTAACCATAGGTATTAATGTTTTTCTGATGCATCCTTCAGTATTAAATCTAGGAATACCATCTGACTCCATAGACATATATTTTCTACCAGCTCTTGCCACAGAATTTACACCACAGGTAACATCCTTACTGGCAAGCTCCAGCAATTCTTTCGTTGGTTCATCCATAATAATTAGATTCTTATTTTCAGTTTGAGAATATAATGTGAGAACTCTCTCCATTAAAAGATTGTAATGCTTATCCATTACACAAAGATTAATCTGCTTATTATCTCCATAATAAACAGCCAAAGCAGGCACATGGTTTTCACCTGCACCTGCTTTGCTTGAATATTTATCAACAGCTCCACCAGCCGTAGATAAGTCATATATATGAACCATCTTCAGATTATCAATCTGATTAATAGCTATTTCTTCTTTATCCATAATTCTATACATGTATAACCCCCGAGTAAAAACCTTTACCTTACTAGTATACATTTAAATTTATAGATAAACAATATGATTTTTACGTCATTAAGCTAGATTATTATTCTACTACAATTTCACTATAATTACTTGCAACGGCTTGTTTGATATATGCAATTGCATCATCAATAGTAGGTAAATCACCGGAATTATAGCTATCTGATGCCGAATCAGCATATCCATTGAAGGAATAATCATACTGGGTAGCAATATCAAGATGTACTCCCCTAGCACTTGCATCATAAATGGCAAGAGGACTCTGTCCACCTAATTTTTCTAAAGAACCTTTGCCGTCTGCGATAAGATTACGGACTGCTAACTTATTGTTACAGAAATCCATGTCAATATCGTACATATCATACATAGCTTCCGCATCGCAGCATAATGTGTAAAGTACAAGAGCTGCTAACTCTTTATTAGGACACGCCTCTGTCACCATAAGGAAACTACCGCCCCAGCAATATGCACTTGGTCCAGTTATGACATTATACTTACCCATTACATCAGTGTCTTCAATTGAGAGTGTCCATGGAATAAACCATGTGCATCCAAAATAACAGAACACGTCGTCGGCCATGTTAGCCATCCAGTCAGAAGACCACATCATTGTCTTTTTTGTATAATTTTCATCATATAACTTTTTAGAATACTCTAAGTAAGTATTAATTGCCGGATCAATATTGAGAGCACCATCTATGACCCAAGGCGACGTTCTTTCCGTACGCATAGCATACTTGATATCGTCTGGTCCAGAAACCATGTAGTATCCGGCACTCTTCATCATTTCTGCAACTGCAAAGAAACTATCCCAATCATTCAAAGCAGACTGAACTGACTCTGGGTCCGAAAAACCTAAAACCTCCTCGGCTATATCAGTTCTATAAGCAACCGCACCTGGCATAGCCTGCCATGTAAGTGCCATAAGTTCCCCATCAACTGTTGCATATTCTACAGTATAATCATATGCGTTTGCATACATATCTTTGGTAATTCCTACCTCTGAAACAGGTACCACATAATCTTGTATCATAAAGTTTCTTGCAATATCAATGTCTGCGGCAAAAATAGAAGGAACGCTTTCCCCTCCTGCATCTATGGCAGACTGAATTTTTTCCATATATGTATCAGAGACACCTGACACATCAAGATTTTCGTAAACAACCAAATCAGAAAGCTCAGGATAACGAGTTCTAAAGTAAGTATCTATTCTTGTTCCTAATTCGTCGTTCCATGAATATATATAAATCTGTTGGCCTGTTGCTCCTGCTTCAGGATAAGGAATTTCAGGTATATTCTCAACTATCCCATTCTCATCAGGCTGAGACATAGGTTGTTCCGAATCAACTGTTTCTTCTACATCATACTCTGTAATATATTCTCCTTCTACCATATTTTCTTCAAGAATTGTGCCATCATAACCTTCGACACGAGTACTCACAATTCCATACTCATCAAAATATAAATAGTAAAATGCCTTATCACCACCACATTCGGCTATACATTGTAAATTTCCATCTGCTGTAAACAAACTATAAAGATCGATACATGCCGAACCCTCATCTTCTCCATAATTGTCAGTGAAAAATTCAAATTCCGCATAATTATCTTCTTGATCTATTCTCGTACCAATTACTACATTCTGACTATTTGTATCATCGTAATACGAACCTCCAATATCCCACTTAGCAACAAGCTCTGACTCATCTACCGTAGCTATATAGCTATATACTATATTTTTTGAATCTTCACATTCCACATCAACTTCAAAGGATATTGTTCCTGTTAAATCTAATGCATCATAAGAATCATCTACAGAATAGGAAAACTCAAATTCGGAACCATCGTTTTGAGATATCATCTCAAAATCATCAATATTATCTACGTCAAAATCCTCCACAACTAACTCTGCAAAGCCTTCCTTAGCAGTAATAAAAGCATCCTCATTTTCAGAATACTCAGTTATCTCCCACTCGCCATCTTCTTTTTCGCAAGTGAAGGTGTAATATAAGGTTCTAGTCATCAAATCATCGTCTACTATAATCTCACACTCCGCCTCTACTACACCATATTCCTTTTCTTCCTTAACAACCTTTACTTCTACCAGTTCAGAGACATAGTCTTCATCGCCAATCATGTACTCCAATAATCTATATGGCAAATTTTCTGTATAGAACTCTTCCTTAGGCATGCTACCCTTGAGAACTAAGAATATTACCACACCTGCTATTGCTAAAACAAACAACGCTGCAACAACACCTATAACTATCTTTTTAGAAGACTTTTTCTTAGGTGCAACACTTGCAGAATTCATCACAGGTTGCGATGCTAAATACATCTCAGGCATGCCCTGTGTTGTCATATTCTGATTTGGTATTCCCATGTTTTGATTAAATGTCTGCATTCCCACATTCTGATTAGGCATCTGTACACTTACAAGCTGATTGCCACAATTGTCACATACCATGGCATCATCGTAATACATCATTCCACATGTTGTACATTGTTTCATAAAACCTTTCCTCCTAGTGTCTATATAATGTTATTTATAGTAATTTTTCTCTAAAAAGCTTTTTAATTTAAGTAATCCACAAGATTCTTTAATCTGGCTATCTCTGACATATCAATATCCATATATGTAATAAAAGAATTTATACCACCCGCATCAAATATGTATCTACCTACAGTATAGCTATCATCTATATAAAGCTCCTCAACATCATTTAATTCCCACCTATATATCTTCTCATTAGGTTCCTTCCCTAACGCATCGTGAACCGCTAAGTCAACTATTTCATCCTTAAATTCTACAGGTCTCAAATATGACACTAATAATAGAACTGCAACAATTACAATAACCGCTACTGGAATTATTATGAATAGAGCTTTTTTAGTTTTTGACTTTTCACTTTTTTCCTTCTTATTCTTTACCTTCTTAACCTTTTCCTTCTTAGGTTTACTTTCAGAAATGGTTGGATTATTTATCTGATGATATTCTTGCACCTGTTGATACTGCATCTCTGGTTGAGCACATTCGTTTACTGCACCACATATAGAACAATATGTTTCACCATCTTGCAACTGCTTTCCACAACTTGTACAAAACATGGTGACACCTCCTCGTCAAAGTCTTATTTACAAACTAATTATATTATATGTGTTTGTAAATTTTTCTGCAATAAAAAGAAAGCAAAGAACACCCTTTCTTTGCTTTCTTTTATTATATTAAATTTATATAATTTTACAGATTACATTTATCTTAATCCTTCTTTTTATCAAAAGCCTTTACAATTGCCAATACTGCAGGAAAAAGGATACCTGCCACTGGCCAAATAAGCCCAGCATAGTTCCATTCCTTTGATATGAAGCCTGAAACAAAGAATATTGCAGTTGCAAGTAACCAATATACAGTTGTAACCGCAGAAACTAATGGAGATTTTTTCTTCTCATCTATGCTATATTCGCCTTCCTGAAGAAGCATATCATAGCTTCCCTGTATTGTTCCTGATACAACAAAAAATCTAACACCAATAGCCTCGAGCATCAAAAGTATACATACTGCAACGACACCATATATATCCTTGTCAGGAAATATAGCTATTGCAAAAAGAGGTAACACACCGCATATACAAGTAACAGTTCCTAATACATTATATCTTGTATACTGTGCATCATATTTCTTCTTTCTATCCTGCACCATTCCAGTAACACCATATTCTGTGTCAATACGTTCCTTCTCTAGGAACTCATAGTTCTTTGTCTTTGCACCACATAAGATAAAAATTGCACATGCAATAGCAACAAACAAAAGAAGAACTATCATTCCGATTCCACCTGCTGCATCTTCCGATATTGGAAAGTTTGATAACTCCGATAATCCAGCCAACATAATCAAGCATATAGGACTCATTATGCATAGCATTGTTGCAAGAGCAATCTTAGGTGCGTTTTCTTTTTTTAATTGAAGAAACTCATTAGCTTCTTCCATGGTAACCTTTCTATATATACTTTCATCATCTACAACCGACTGTATGTAGTCAGGATCTTCCATATCATCCTTTAAAAGGTAATCTGATGTTACACCAAATACTTCACTAAGTGTAAGAAGTTTCTGCAAATCCGGAGTCGTCTGTGCTCCTTCCCACTTTGAAACTGCCTGTCTTGATACCCCAACCTTCTCAGCTAACTCTTCCTGAGACCAGCCATTCTTTTTTCTTTCAGCAATAATTTTGTCCGCTAAAATCATATTCTTTCTCTCCTATCATTTTAATTTTCGACAGTTTCTTTTGCCTGTCGACTAACTAAAACCTAACATTTTACGTCGTTGCAAACAATAAAATAGACCTTACAATTTGTCAACCTCGAGTTGCAACTAGTTGCAAAACGGCTAAAAGCCGTGATTTTCTCATGTTTTTATAAATTATAACATAATTACATTATTAATTAAACTTACTACTTTCAACATCGTATAATATTCTAAATTGTTCAAATACTATTTCTATAAAATATTATTGAAAATATGGAGAGATATATGAATTCAAATAAAAATGATTTTGGTACCAAACTTGCTTATGCCGCTCTTGATGAAATCCCAACCCCAAAGAAAAATGCCAAAGAGATTGTGGGCTTAGTTAAATCAAGTGGACGTGTAACAGGATATCAGCTTTCAGATGGTTCCAACATATCCAAAGAAAAGGGTGTAGCCATGGCAAAGGCAGGCGAAATCCAAGGTGTAGGAATTGCCCATCGTAAAGATTCAGAATATTTAAAATCTTTACCCGATTCCACAGAATCAAACAATTTAGGAAATTTGCCATCTATCAGCAAATAAAAGACAGCCGCATTATAACAATGCGGCTGTCTACATGTAAATTTATATACCTACTAAATCTAATACAATCATTACAATCCAAAAACCCAGATATAAAATCATACCCAAATTAAGCAACATAACTTTCATTCTTTCACCCTTAGGTACAACTACCAAACCCTGGAAGAAAGTCATTTTGTCTTTTTTCGTAAAGAACAATATCAATCCTGCAATTACCACAATCAATATAAGTAACGCATAACCAAAAAACAATAAAATACCACCTGCATGTTCCCACAAAAAAGTAATAATTGTATTATCAGCTACGTCACCTGAGAATTTATTTAAATCCTCTATTAATTCCAAATATCCACTATATCTCAAAACCAATGTGCCAATCCAGCTTATTGAATTCACCAGCATATGAAGAATAATTGTATGCTTTATATTTCTCGTCTTTGCATAAATATATCCAAAACAAATACCTAATAAAAAGGCATAGAAAAACTGAGAAATATTTCCGTGAAAAAGTCCAAATGTAAGTCCGGAAATAACAGATGCCATCACGTCTCCGTATTGAGCCGTTCTGTCTATCAACATTTTTCTAAAAATCAATTCTTCCATAATAGGAGCAAGAATAACTACAAATAAAAATGTTACTGCAGGATTTGCATAACTCATTATTACAGAAACATCACTTATTACATCTTTATCCATCAACTCACCTAAAAAAGATGTTACTCTGGTTGTAGCTTGATTACAAAGATATCCCGCCGAGTAACATATGCAGAAAGCTATAAATATATGGGATAGCTTCATTGTTTTCTTTTCGCCTTTATATCTCACAGGAACCAGCTTAAACAACAATATAAAAATCGGATAGGCTATTACATATGTAGAGCCCATCATAATAAGAAAATACACATTAAAGTTTTCTACTACAGATGGTATATTTTTAACTACTGCAAGTGTGCCATACTGAACCCCCAAAAAAACAAGGGAACCAATTAATAAAATTATTCCTAATTTGGAAAAAACTTTTTTATCTTCTACATAATTATTCACTACATTTCTCCTCTGTTATAAATCGATAAATAAACAATTCCACATGTTAAACATGATATCAAATTCTTTTTGTATAAGCAAGTGCTATCCAACCTGCACCACTCTTTAGTTTTCCCCAAGTTGTTCCTGAAACAACTACTGTATCTACAATTGTATAAACCCCATTATCAACGATAATACCAACCACAGGATAATTTACTCCCGGACCACTCCTTATGTTTAATCCATCCGCAGTAACTTTAACAAGATATCCATTATCTTCTGGAATTTCAACGATATCTTCAATTACGTCATTTATTCCTAAAGTTTTTAAGACACCTTTTGCGTATGCTTCTCCAAATCTAACACATTTTTCATCTGTATCTATCATCGCTGCATCTTCTTTATTATCTACAAATGCACCTTCACAAATAACCGCTGGACATTTTGTTTGCCTAATAAATGCAAAATAATCACTGCCTGAGCTACCAACTCTAGTTTTCAATCCCCTACTATTTTGCCCAATTTTTATAACCTCTTCCTCAATATTTTTCGCGAGAATTTTTCCTACTCCTCCAACAATACTATGAAATACTTCAAAACCTTTTCCACCACCTGCATTGTTGTGGCACTCAACAGCAACATCAGGGTTGAAAGCGTTACACTTTGATATTTTTTGAGCAAGAGATTCATCTCCATCTTCGCTTCTAGACAACAAAACCTCCACATTTCTTTTTCTAAGATACTCAGCACAGGCTTTAGCCATAACAAGATTTACATCTTTCTCAACTAAAATCCCTACAGCCCCAGCATCACTGCCACCATGCCCCGGACTAATAAATACTTTATCCATAAAAGCTCCTTGAATAATATTACTATAAAATATGCTAGGTGGTATGTGAATGTGAGGTTTATATCATCCAATAAAAAGAAAAAACATCGTACAAAGTACGATGTTTTTCATGCCAGCCACCAGAATTATTCATTACATTTTCCTTCTGTAATAAGCTAGAATTTTATCCTTAAATTTACTTAAAAACCCATTTTCTCTGCACAAAATAACTCAAGAAAAATAAAGTAGTATCGACTATCATCTTAATAACAACCTCTGAGAAAAATGAAAAAACTTTCACAAAAAAAGTAACAAACAATGCACTGCAAAACATTTGAACCAGCGCTAAGCCTGCATATTTTAAAGCTGCTTTTCCAATGTTGCTCTGGCTTACAAAAACCTTTTTATAATTAATAGCAAAATTATACGTTGCCGAGACGATTCTTGCAAATATAGTCGCTAACGCAATGTATATACCTATTCCTCTTCCCTTCATTATATAACAAAATAGTGCAAACAAACCTATATCTAACACACTGGATGATAGAGAAGAAAAAATATATAACAAAAATTTATATCCTAATACTTTGTATATCTTTATTGAGTCTACAACTGGATTAAAATGAGTTTGATGACATTCCACTGAATCATAAATTGTCTTTATCTTCACCTCATGAATAGGAATTTTATCTACAGTCTCTAAAAGCATTCTCATCTCATACTCAAATCGTTCACCTTTAACATTCAGCAACTCTTCTAAAAAAGCTTTGGGTATACCTCGTAAGCCTGTCTGCGTGTCGCTTACTTTAAGCCCAGAAACATAACTTAAAACTTTCATTGTCAATTTGTTGCCAAACTCACTCTTCCACGGAATTCCTTCTTCGTCAAAATCTCTCACACCTAAAATCAACTCATTAGGGCGTTGTTTTAATGCTTTAGAAACTTTTGTTATGCATTCTACTGTATGCTGACCATCAGAATCAGCAGTGACAACACCTATTGCATCTTGATAGCTATCTAACACATAGGAAAAAGCGGTCTTCAAAGCACGTCCTTTACCTTTGTTAACCTCATGCGTTAAAACACTTCCCCCCATAGGTTCTATAATTTGTTTCGCTTTTTTAAAGATATTATTGTAACTGTCTCCACTTCCATCATCAATTATAATAATCGGACTAATATTTGCATTTTTCAGATCATATAACAAATCTATCAATCTTTCATCCGGCTCATATGCCGGTATAATAATTGGTATAATACACATAAACTATCACCTCGTAATATATAATCGCAAAACATAGAATACAGCTACAGAAGATATTATAACATACCAAATCAAAAATTTATTTTTTAACATTATGTTTTGAGATTTTTCCCACAATTCTCTCTTATAAAACTTTGTCATCACAAACACAAAAACAGGTAATAATGGTAAGTAATATCTCCCCTGCAATCCTTCAATAACTTTTGCACCTATATTATTCCAACTCAATAACATAGCAGGTGTTGCAACTAAGCCAACTAATATTATCGCTAAAAAGACATTCTTACCTTTCTTAGGTAATTCCACACTATCTTCTTCACATGCAGAATACAAACATATTAGAACCATCAATAGCATTACAATTGATACAGGTATTGTAAACTCTCCCCAAGAAAGATGCGTACCTGATGAACCTATAGCCAAAAAGTCAAAGTACTCGATATATGCAGCCATCGCCATATCAATAAATTTCAAAGGATGTTCCAAAGCATATGACGCTGTCAACTTACCATTTCCTTCTACTCCTAGCTGAAACATTCCTGCCCCTGCAGGAATTATTACATTAAACAGCAACACAGCTCCTAAACCTGCACACACCACATACATTATGGTCATTATACTTTTTTTCTTGTCTTCTTTTCTAAATAAAACAAAAGCTAATGGTAATAATATCAGATAGCCCCCACCTTTTACCGACCCTAAAATAAAAGCCCATACTGCAGTATGTATAATCGCCTTTTTTGAGTCGTAATTCTTAAACAAATTAAACACATTTGCAGTGAAGCACATTGTCGATATTAGAACCATTCCATCATATGATAGAGAACTACTCACACTCAGGCTCATAGGCAACAACGAGACTAACGCAAAGACACCTTTTCCTATAGGAGTTGTTTTTATAGCATAGTATGTCGTTAAAATATATACTATTAAAAGTAAAAACCTTGCAAGTAGTAGCATTATATCAGTACTTAGGTTCATTATTCTAGCTAACGTAAAACCAACAACCTGTGGTAAATAATTAAACACTGAATAACATTCCATATTCTCATATATAACAGGAAATTGTACCATCTCTGATGCTTCGCATTTAAGATTTAAATCATGATATACATTTGCATAGCCTTCTAAGCTTGGATTTATATCTGCTCCCCAAACATTACGACGATAATCTACATCCTCCTGTCTGCCATACCATTCCATACTTTCATCAAACCCCAAAAGAATATTAGAATGTCTGTATGTTGCTAAAAAATGAGGTGATGCATCTGGCGTTGTCCATGGTAAAAATATTGTAAAATAGATTAATCCCAGCGGAATAACCAACGCTAAATATATTTTTTCTATATCATAATTATGAATCGCATAACCTAATACAAATATCATCATAAGAGAAATCAACACAATAACAAATATAGTAATTTTATGTGCTAAAAAAGAACTTTTATTTACGCTAACATTTAATCCTTTACTATTTTTATCAATGCTTATTGGATATTCACCATGATTAGTTATAAAAATCTGATAATCACCTTTTGGTAGACTAGTGTTAAATTTAATGGAAACAGCATATTTTTCACTTTTACTTCTATATGTAATACTGCTTTCTTGGATCAAAGCTTCATAATATACAATATCAGTATCTGTTCCTTTCACAATAACACCAAGATTACTATATAATGGTTCATTAATCAAAAATGAAACTTCGTCAAATGATGACTGCTTTACACTTATCTTATATTCCTTACCTTCACCAATATTAACAACATCGCATCCTTCACTTGAAGAATATTGAATTATATTAAATTTAGTATTAAACTCCTGAAAAATCGAGTAATTTAATACTTTAATACTCAAAAAAATTATTATAAAAGTAACTAATATATACTTTGGTTGCAACTTACTAATATCAAAAAATAATATTCCCACAAGAACAAGAATAATTATTACACCGATATATACTGGCATCCAAGTTTCTTTTTCTGCTGTCTTTTCTAATGTTAAGCCATAATTTATCGTCATACCTTCAACTTCATATGAGTCGACATATATATGACCTCCTCCGGTAGCAGAGTATACAGCAACTTGATTATCATCTTCATAGATATTTTTTATGGAAATATAAAAATCCCCAATGGATGACAAAAGAACAGGTTCTTCAAGTTCAAATTCTACAGCATTATTATCTATCAATGTAGACGTATCTAATTCCCATGATTGAAATACTTTTTCTGAATCATCCTTTATTGAAACAATTATTTTACCTGTATTTTTTCTGTCACAAGTTCCAAACACTAAATAAAATTTCTTCAAAACATCTTGATTACATTCTATCTTTTGAGAATATTCTACTCCACTTTCCAATCCTAATGCTGTATTAGAATCCCCATTACTTGTTTTGTAGTTAAACGCATTATTTACATGTACAATAAATAAAAACAAAATCGCTACTGACGCTACTATGTACAGTAAGCCGTTTATACAAAATAAACTACGAATTTTGTTTACGAAAAAATCTTTCATATTCTCTTTTATCCTAAACCTTTCGAGAATTATATATAAATACTTACACCATTATAGTATATACAAATATATAAATCAAACAAAAAAAGAATCAGAGAAATTTCTCTGATTCTTTCATGCCGGCGACCGGAATCGAACCGGTACGGGAGATTAGTCCCGCAGGATTTTAAGTCCTGTGCGTCTGCCAGTTCCGCCACGCCGGCAAATTTTTGCAACTATTTAATTGCTAACGACCCGGAAGGGGTTCGAACCCTCGACCTCCGCCGTGACAGGGCGGCGCTCTAACCAGCTGAGCCACCGGGCCTCGCTATGAGCACTTAGACGGTAACAAGTTTACGCCGTTAGCGTCTTACGTGCGATGCATGTCGTCGTCCTTAACGAAAGCACACTTATGTTGCTTGAGTTTAGTAGACGACAAGTTACGAGTTTTTATTTTAGTTTAAGTGGACGTTCGGGGACTCGAACCCGGGACCGTCCGGTTATGAGCCGGATGCTCTAACCAACTGAGCTAAACGTCCATAAGTAAGAGCCGACGATCGGAATCGAACCGATAACCTGCTGATTACAAGTCAGCTGCTCTGCCAATTGAGCCACATCGGCTTATATAGTGACCCCAACGGGAATCGAACCCGTGTTACCGCCGTGAAAGGGCGATGTCTTAACCGCTTGACCATGGGGCCTCGTTATTGTATGAGTCTAGAAGACGATTACGTCTTAGCTCCCCGAGTAGGGCTCGAACCTACAACAACTCGGTTAACAGCCGAGTGCTCTACCATTGAGCTATCGAGGAATAAAGTTTCATTAAATAAAATAATGTACCTTCAGAACTTCATACAGATGAGAATCATCTTCTCAAATATTCTCCCGTCTTTCCTTAAGAAACCTCTAAGGATAAGCCCTCGACCTATTAGTACTAGTCAGCTGAATGTGTTACCACACTTACACTCCTAGCCTATCAACCTTGTAGTCTTCAAGGGGTCTTACTCCGAAGATGGGATAT